>NZ_BMWA01000025.1 GCF_014650995.1 Streptomyces viridiviolaceus | reverse complement strand
GGGCAGACCCTCCAGCGTCGCGACGAGTGCGGGACCGTGGGACTCCCCCGCGGTCAGCCAGCGCAACCTGCTCAACGGTGCTCCTCAGTGCTCGCGCCCGGTACTGCCCTGCGTACGCGTCTCCTCGCGCACGGCGACGGCGTGACCGGGTGCGCGGTGCCGGCCCGCCACCTCCGATCCTCCCACGTCCGGTCGGCGGACCCGGCCGCCGGTCCATCTGGCGGACGCGACGGGATCAGGCGGAGCCGTTGCGCTGCTGCCCGGGTGCGTAGGACCCGAGGAAGTCCGCACCGCTCTGCTGCCGCGGCGCGTAGGGGCCCAGGTGGTCGGCGCCGCTCCCCTGCTGTGCCCGCTGCCGCGGTGCGTACGCCCCCAGGTGGTCGGCCCCGCGGCCCTGACCGTACTGCGCCGCCGCGTGGACCGGCTGTCCGCCGCGCAGGGCGCGCCGGTGGGCGAGCTTGCGCCGCAGCTTGACCACCCAGGTCGCGACGACGGCGAGCACGACCAGGGCGAGCACCGTGATCTGTACCCAGTCGGGCAGGAAGCCCAGCAGGGCCTCGAACACCTCGCTCTTGGCAGACGCCAGAGACACGTCCGTGGACATGGAACGCTTTCCCCTCCCGTTCCACGCCCTGCGGAACCGGACGGATCCTAGCGGTCCGCGAGAGCCTGCTCGCCGGCCTTTCGCATCGCGGCGAGCGGCGCCGGGGCACACCCCGTCATCTGCTCCACCTGCAGCACCGCCTGGTGCACGAGCAGGTCGAGGCCGCCGACGACGGCCCCGCCGTACGCGGACCAGCGGGCGGCGAGCGCGGTCGGCCAGGGGTCGTAGAGCACGTCGAACAGGGTCGCCGGCATCTCCGGGACCGCCGCCGCGAGCGCGTCGGTGGTGCCGGCCGGGGTGGTGGCGACCACCAGCGGGGCGCGCAGCGCCTGTGCGGCGTCGGCCCAGTCGGCGATCCGCACCTCGACGTCCAGCCGCTCGGCCCACCCGCGCATCTCGGCGGCGCGCGCCTCGCTGCGTACGTGGACGACGACCTCGCCGGTGCAGATACGGGCCAGCGCGGCCAGCGCGGAGGAGGCGGTGGCACCGGCGCCCAGGACCGCCGCGGTCTCGACCTTCTCGATGCCGTGCTCGCGCAGGGCGGCGACCATGCCGGGGATGTCGGTGTTGTCGCCGGTCCTGCGGCCGTCCTCGGTGAGGACGACGGTGTTCACCGCGTCCACGGAGGCTGCCGTCTCGCTGATCTCGTCGAGCAGCGGGATCACCGCCCGTTTCAGCGGCATGGTCAGCGACAGCCCCGCCCACTGGGGGCCCAGCTTCTCGAAGAAGCCCGGCAGCGCCTCCTCGTCGACGTCGAAGCGGTCGTACGTCCAGCCCTCCAGACCCAGTTCCGCGTACGCGGTGCGGTGCAGCACCGGGGAGAGGGAGTGGGCGATGGGGGAGCCGAGAACGGCGGCTCGGCGGCGTGCGGACATCAGTTGTTCCTTGAGGCGTTCCACTTGTCGACCAACTTCTGGTGGTCCTCGTTGGTCTTGGTGAACTCGCTCGTCTTGCCGTCGAGCGAGATGAAGTAGTACCAGCCGCCGTCGGTCGGGTCGAGGGCGCCCTTCAGCGCTTCCTCGCCGGGGTTGCTGATCGGGCCGGGCGGCAGGCCCTTGGTGTAGTAGGTGTTGTACGGGTTGTCGTAGTTGCGCAGCTCGCTGAGGGACAGGTCGAGCTTGCTCTGGTTCTTGATGTAGTTGTACGTGGAGTCGAACTCGAGCATCCCGTTGGTCTGCTCGTTACCCGGCTCGAGGCGGTTGTAGACGACCTCGGCCATCTTGCGGAAGTCGTCGTGGCTGGTGCCCTCGGCCTGGACGAGGCTGGCCACGGTGAGCAGCTGCCACGGCCCTTCGAGGCCGAGGTTGTCGGCCTTCGTCTCGAGGCCGAGCTCCTCGTACTTCTCCGTCGCCCGGCCCACCATCTGCTTCAGCACGTCCTCGGGCTTCTGACCCTTTGCGACCGAGTAGCTGGACGGGTAGAGGAAGCCCTCCAGGGGGTCCTTGACGTTCTCGTGGTTCATCGCCCAGTCGGGCAGGCCGAGGCTCTTCCACTTGGTCTGGGCCACCTTCGCGGTGGTGCCCGTGTCGACTTCCAGGCGTTTGTCGATGAGCTGGTAGATGTCGACGTTGCGCTTGCCCTCGGCGATGATCAGGTTGCTGCGGCTCTCCGGGCTGAGCAGGAGCTCGACGGCGCTCTCGGCCGACATCTCCTTCTGCAGCGTGTACACGCCGTCCTGGATGGACTTGCCCCGGGGGTTGCTCTGCTGGGCGGCGACGAAGGCGTCGACGCTCTTGACCACGCCCTTGTCCTTGAGCTCCTGCCCGATGGTCCATCCGCCGGCGCCCTTGGGGATGGTGACGGTGACCTGTTCGCCGTTGCCGTCGCCCGCGTAGTCCGGGGCGGCGCCGAAACGATCCTGGTAAAACTGGTAGCCGAAATATCCGACTCCCGCCACGCCGCCGCCGAGCACCAGGCAGACGACGAGACAGGCGCATCCGTTGCGGCGCTTCTTGGCCCCCCGGCCCCTCCGGTCGCCACGCCCGCCGCCGTCCTCGGCGTCGTCGTCCCGGTCGTTCCCGCCCGCGAAGAAGGCGTGCTCCCCCTCGTCGGGGCCGGGGTCCCAGTCGGTGCGCTGCGGTTCCGGTTCCGCGCGCCGACGGCCGGGCGGCTCCGGCGGCGGATACGCGTCCGGGGTGCCGTAGAAGTCGGGCTGCTCCGCGCCGTAGCCCGCGTTCTGCTGCCCGTAGGGGTCGGACGGATCGGTGGGGTACTGGACGTGCGGCTGGGCGCCGGAGCCCCAGCCGTTGCTGTCGTCATAGGGCTGCTGGTGCTGTGCCTGGGCCCCGTACTGCTGCTGGTCGTAGCCCTGCTGCTGGTGCCCGCCGTACTGCCCGTACTGCTGTTGCGGCTGACCGTACGCGGCCTGTCCGCCGTCGCCCCAGTCGCCGTACTGCGGCTGCTGCGGCTGCTCCGGATACTGCTGCTGCGGCTGGCCGCCGTAGGGGGACTGCCGGCCCGCGTGGGCCTGCTGTCCGCCCCATCCGCCGTCCCCGTACAACGGGTCCTCCGGATGCCACGGTTCGGAGCCTTGGCCCCGGCCATACTCAGTCATCGATCCCCTAGAGCCGCGAGGCGGCGGAACGCGCGGCTGGAAGGACCGGCTTCCGTTCCGCCTCTTGCTGTGCGGGGGCTGTTCGAATGCCGCCGCATCGCGCGGAACGTTACCGTATCGCGATCAGATGACCACTTCGACGCCCTCGCCGGGTGCTTTACCTGACACCCGTTCGGATTCCAGTGCCTGCTGGAGGATGATCACAGCGGCTGCCTGGTCGATGACCGATCTGCCCTTCTTGGACTTCACGCCCGAAGCGCGCAGTCCCCGGCCGGCCGTCACGGTCGTCATCCGCTCGTCGACCAGGCGTACGGGGACGGGCGCGATGCGCTTGGCCAGCTCCTGGGCGAAGCCGCGGACCTTGGCCGCGGCCGGGCCCTCGCCCCCCTTGAGGGAGCGAGGGAGACCGACGACGACCTCGATGGGCTCGTACTCCTCGACCAACTGTCCGAGGCGGCGATGGGCCGCCGGGACGTCGCGGCCGGGGACCGTCTCCACCGGAGTGGCGAGGATCCCGTCGGGGTCGCACGAGGCGACCCCGATACGGGCGTCCCCGACGTCGATCGCCAGGCGACGGCCGCGGCGCATCACCGGGCCGTCCGCCTGGTCGCTGTCCGTGCCGCTCACTTGGCGGTTTCCGCCACGAGCCGCTCGACGGCCTCGACGGCCTCGCCGATGGCGGCGGGGTTCTGGCCGCCGCCCTGGGCGACGTCCGGCTTGCCGCCACCGCCGCCGCCGAGGGTCTTGGCGGCCGTGCGGACCAGGTCACCGGCCTTGAGGCCCCGCTCGCGGGCGGCCTCGTTGGTGGCGATCACCGTCAGCGGCTTGCCGTTCACCGCGGTGAACAGGGCGACCACGGCGGCCCGGCCGCCCTGGATGCGGCCGCGCACGTCGAGGACCAGCTTGCGCAGGTCGTCGGCGGTGGTGCCGTCCGGGACCTGGCCGGTCACCAGGGCGACGCCGCGCACGTCCTTGGCGGACTCGGCGAGGCCGGCGGCGGCCTGGAGCACCTTCTCGGCGCGGAACTTCTCGATCTCCTTCTCGGCGTCCTTCAGCTTGCCGAGCATGGCGGCGACCTTCTCCGGAAGCTCCTCGGAACGGCCCTTGAGCAGCTCGGTGAGCTGGTTGACCACCGTGTGCTCACGGGCGAGGAAGTTGTAGGCGTCCACGCCGACCAGGGCCTCGATGCGGCGCACACCGGAGCCGATGGACGACTCGCCGAGCAGCTTGACCAGGCCCAGCTGGGCGGTGTTGTGCACGTGGGTGCCGCCGCACAGCTCCTTGGAGAAGTCGCCGATGGTCACCACGCGCACGCGGTCGCCGTACTTCTCGCCGAACTCGGCGATGGCGCCCTGCTTCTTGGCCTCGTCGATGCCCATGACCTCGGCCTGGACGTCCAGGTCGCGGGCGAGCACCTCGTTGATCTTCTGCTCGACGTCGGTCATCACGGCCGTCGGAACGGCGGAGGGCGAGCCGAAGTCGAAGCGGAAGCGGCCCGGCTGGTTCTCGGAACCGGCCTGGGCGGCCGTCGGGCCGAGGGCGTCGCGCAGGGCCTGGTGGGTGAGGTGGGTGGCCGAGTGGGCACGGGCGATGGCCGTACGGCGGCGGGCGTCGATCGAGGCGTGGGCCTTGGCACCGACGGTGACCTCGCCGACCTGGACGACGCCCTTGTGGACGTACACGCCGGGGACCGGCTTCTGGCAGTCGCGGATCTCGATGACGGCACCGGTGTCGATCTTGATCCGGCCGGTGTCGCCGATCTGGCCACCGCCCTCGGCGTAGAACGGGGTGCGGTCGAGGACGACCTCGACCTCGTCGCCCTCGGTGGCGGCGGGCGAGGAGACGCCGTCGACGAGGATGCCGACGATGGTGGACTCGCCCTCGGTGTCGGTGTAGCCGATGAAGTCGGTGGCACCCGCTCGGTCGGCGATCTCACGGTAGGCGCCGAGGTCGGCGTGGCCGGTCTTCTTGGCCTGGGCGTCGGCCTTGGCGCGCTCCCGCTGCTCCTTCATCAGACGCCGGAAGCCGTCCTCGTCCACGGACAGCCCCTGCTCGGCGGCCATCTCCAGGGTGAGGTCGATCGGGAAGCCCCAGGTGTCGTGGAGCAGGAAGGCCTTGTCGCCGGGCAGGACGCTGCCGCCGGCGGCCTTGGTGTCGGCGACGGCGGTGTCCAGGATGTTGGTGCCGGCCTTCAGCGTCTTGAGGAAGGCGTTCTCCTCGGCGAGGGCGACCTTCTCGATCCGCTCGCGGTCGGTGACCAGCTCGGGGTACTGCTGCCCCATCATGTGGATCACCACGTCGATCAGGTCCTTGACGACCGGACCGGTGGCGCCGAGCAGGCGCATGTTGCGGATGGCGCGGCGCATGATGCGGCGCAGCACGTAGCCGCGGCCCTCGTTGCCGGGGGTGACGCCGTCGCCGATGAGCATCACGGCGGTGCGGATGTGGTCGGTGACCACGCGCAGGGAGACGTCCGAGGCATGGGAGTGGCCGTAGGCCACGCCGGTCAGCTCGGTGGCCTTGTTGATGACGGCCATGGAGGTGTCGATCTCGTACATGTTCTGCACGCCCTGCAGAATCATGGCGAGCCGCTCCAGGCCGAGGCCCGTGTCGATGTTCTTGTTGGGCAGGTCACCGAGGATCTCGAAGTCCTCCTTGCCGGTGCCCTCGCCACGCTCGTACTGCATGAAGACCAGGTTCCAGATCTCCACGTACCGCTCGTCGTTGACGGCGGGGCCGCCCTCGACGCCGAACTCGGGGCCGCGGTCGTAGTTGATCTCGGAGCACGGGCCGCAGGGGCCGGGCACGCCCATGGACCAGAAGTTGTCCTTCTTGCCCAGGCGCTGGATGCGCTCGGCCGGCACGCCGACGACGTCGCGCCAGATCTGCTCGGCCTCGTCGTCGTCCTCGTAGACCGTGATCCACAGACGCTCGGGGTCGAGGCCGTAACCGCCCTTGTCCTGGGGGCTGGTCAGCAGCTCCCAGGCGAGCTTGCAGGCGCCTTCCTTGAAGTAGTCGCCGAAGGAGAAGTTGCCGCACATCTGGAAGAACGTGCCGTGCCGAGTGGTCTTGCCGACCTCCTCGATGTCCGGCGTACGGACGCACTTCTGCACGCTGGTGGCGCGGGCGAACTTCGGCTTGACCTCACCGAGGAAGTACGGCTTGAAGGGCACCATGCCCGCGTTGACCAGCAGCAGAGTCGGGTCGTCCGCGATGAGCGACGCCGAAGGGACGACGGTGTGACCGCGCTCCTCGAAGAAGCTCAACCAGCGGCGGCGGATCTCGGCCGACTCCATCAGTGGTCCTCATTCCGGTTGTACGAGTACGTCGTCCTGTCGACGTACGTCGGGTCGTTGCGGTTCTCGATGGCGGCGTAGCGCCCGGGTCCGGGGAGTTCGCGGTCGACGGGGGCGTTCAGCCCGAGCGCGTCGCCCAGTTCGGCCTCCCGCTGGACCATGTTGTCGCGGACGTCGAGGGCGAATTCCACCGCTCGGTCCTTGAGCCGGCCGCCCGCCTCGATCGCCTTGTTGGTCGCCGTGACGGCGAGGTTCTCGGGGGTGAGCTGCTTCAGCTTCCGGTTGACCTTGGTGGTGGCCCACACTCCGGCGGCGACACCGGTGGTGAACCAGAACGTACGGCGGAACATCTCTGAGTCAGTCCTTCTTCCGCTTCGTCCGCCGTGCGGCCGGAATCGTCCGGCCCACGATCACGGTACGCCTCGGGTCCTTGGCCGGCATGTCCTCCTTGCGGCCGCCGAGCGCCCGGCGCACGCCGTAGCCGAAGGCCGCGACCTTGACCAGGGGGCCGCCGAAGGTGGAGGCGACGGTGGTCGACAGTGCGGACGCGTTCGACGTCACCTCCTGGACGTCGGAGGCGATCGCGTCGACCCGGTCGATCTGGGTCTGGGCGGAGCGCACCGCCGTGGAGGCGTCGGCCAGCAGCGGGACGGCCTGCTCGGTCACGTCCGCCACGAGCTTGGTGGTCGCCCTGAGCGTCTGGGCCAGCCTCGCCAGTGCGACGGCGAGGAAGGAGACCAGGATCGCCCAGAAGACGGCCACCAGGATCCCGGCAACCTCTCCACCGGACACTGTGTGCACCCGCTCCCTGAAAACGTCGCTGAACATCGAGAAAGTCGTGCACCGAGCCTATCGCGCCGGGCACGGAGCTCCGTACCGGATTACCGTCCGCGCGCGGTGGAGTTGCCTGAAGCGTTTGTACGGAGTGAACACGGTTCAGTACGCTCCGTGTCCCATGCGAGATCAACGGCGCGACGGCACGTCCCCGCACGGCAATCTCCCCCTGGAGCTCGACGCCTTCGTGGGGCGCGGAACGGAACTCGCCGGCCTGGTCCGCGCGCTGGACGCCTCGCGGCTGGTCACGGTGACGGGCACCGGCGGCGTCGGCAAGTCGCGTCTGGCGGCGCGGGCGGCCGCGCGGGCCGCGCACCGGGACGGGGCGTGGCGGGTGGAGCTGGCCCCGCTGCGCGATCCGGAGTTCGTCGCCTACGCGGTCGTGGAGGCGCTCGGCCTGACCGACCACACCACCCGGCCGCCGCGCGAGGCGCTGCTCGGACACCTCGCCGAACGCGAACTGCTGCTGGTCCTCGACGGGGTCGAGCACCTGGCCGAGGCCTGCGCCGCGCTGGTGACCGACCTGCTGGGCCGTGCGCCGGGCCTCGGGGTGCTGGCGGTGGGGCGCCGCCCGCTGGGCGTGGCCGGCGAACGGCTGTTCCCGCTGGCACCGCTGGGCGAGAACGAGGCGGTGGAGCTGCTGACGGTCCGTGCGGCACAGCGGAACAGGGCGTACGGCGACGACGGGGAGGCGCGAGAGCTGTGCCGGCGCCTCGACGGCATCCCGCTGGCGATCGAGCTGGCCGCCGGGCGGCTGGACGTGCTGTCGCCGGGGCAGGTGCTGGAGCGGCTCGACGACCGGTTCCGGCTGCTGACCGGCGGGGACCGGTCCGCGCCGCCCCGGCACCGGACGCTGCGCACGGCGATCGGCTGGAGTCACGAGCTGTGCACGCCACGGGAACGGCTGCTGTGGGCGCGGCTGTCGGTGTTCGCCGACCGGTTCGACCTGGACGCGGCCGAGTACGTGTGCAGCGGGAGCGGGCTGGCCGCCGAGGACGTGCTCGACGTGCTGTCCGCCCTGGTCGCGCAGTCGCTGCTGACCGTGGAGGAGACCCCGGCGGGGGTGCGCTACCGGATGCTCGCCACGGTCCGGGCGTACGGCGCCGACTGGCTGGAGGCGACGGGCGACGCGGCGCGGCTGCGGCGCCGGCACCGTGACTGGTACGTGGGCCTGGCGACCTGGTGCGAGCTGGAGTGGTTCTCGCCGCGCCAGAGCGAGGTCGCCGCCCGTGTGGACGTGGAGCTGCCGAATCTGCGCGTCGCCCTGGAGTACTGCCTGGCCGAACCGGCCGAGACGCATCTGGGTCAGTATCTGGCGGGCTGCCTGTGGTTCCACTGGGTCGGCTGCGGACGGCTGTCGGAGGGGCGGCGCTGGCTGGAGCAGGCGGTCCGGCTGGACGCGGAGCGGACGGCGGGCGACCGGTCGCGGCTGAAGGCGCTCTGGGTGCTCGCCCATGTGGCGATCCTCCAGGGCGACACGGTGCCCGCGCTGGCGGCGCTCCAGGAGTGCCGGGAGGAGGCCGAGCGGTCCTCGAACGCCACGGCGCTGGCGTACGCGGAGCACCGCACCGGCTGCCTGGCGCTGGTCTCGGACGACATGCCGCGCGCGGAGACACTGCTGCGCTCGGCGCTGCGGCGCTACCGGGAGATCGGGGAGCTCAACAGCAATGTGCTGATGGGCCAGGTGGAACTGGCGATGACGCGGGCGTTCCAGGGCGATCTGCCGGACGCGGTGCGGCTGTGCGAGGACGTGCGCCGGGTGTGCGAGGACCACGGCGAGCGCTGGGTCCGGGCGTACGCGCTGTACGTGCTGGCCTACGCGGCCTGGAGCGACGGGGACGCGGCGGGGGCCAGGCAGCTGCTGACCGGCTGCCTGGACAGTGCCCACGACTTCCGGGACCTGCTGGGCACGGTGCTGGCGGTGGAACTCCTCGCCCTGGTCACGGTGGCGGAGGACGACCCGGAGGAGGCGGCGGTGCTGCAGGGCGCGGCGGAGCGGATGTGGCCGTCGGTGGGCCTGCCGCTGTTCGGCTCGGCGCACTACAACGCGCCGCACGAGCTGTGCGAGGCGACGGCCCGTGAGCGGCTGGGCGACGAGCGGTACGAGCAGTGCGTCCGGCACGGGGCCCGGCTGGGCCTCGCGGAGGGGGTGTCCCGGGCGCTGCGCCGGCCCGGCGTGCGGGCGTCACTGCCGGCGCCGCGCCGGGCCGGGCGGGGTGCGACGGCGGGTGCGCCCACGGCGAAGCCCGCCGCCTCGCCCACCCGGAGGGGCGGGGAGACGACGGGCTGAGGTACCGCTGGGTACTGAACGTCCGGCTGGGGTCAGCGGGCGTAGTACTCGACGACGAGCTGCTCGTCGCAGATCACCGGGATCTCCTTGCGGTTCGGCTCACGGTCCAGGCGGAACGCCAGGGCCTTGAGGTTCACCTGGAGGTAGCGCGGGGTCTCACCGTCGGGGGCGAAGCCACCCTCACGGGCGATCGTGAACAGCGTCTTGTCCTTGGAGCGGTCGCGGACCTGCACGACGTCGTCCGGACGGACGCGGAAGGACGGCTTGTCGACCTTCTGGCCGTTGACCTGGATGTGGCCGTGGACGACCATCTGGCGGGCCTGGTAGATCGTGCGGGCGATGCCCGAACGCAGGACCAGCGCGTCGAGGCGGCGCTCGAGCTCGACGATCAGGGCCTCACCGGTCTTGCCCTGAACCTTGGAGGCGCGCTCGTAGGCGCGGACCAGCTGACGCTCGGAGACGTCGTACTGAGCGCGCAGACGCTGCTTCTCCAGCAGACGGACCTTGTAGTCCGAGTTCTGCTTGCGGCCGCGGCCGTGCTCACCCGGCGGGTAGGGACGGGCCTCGAAGTACTTGACGGCCTTCGGGGTCAGCGCGATACCGAGGGCACGCGACTTCTTGACCTTGGGGCGGGACTGATTCGCCACTGTCTCTTTCACTTTCCGTATGGGTCGGCTCACCAGGGTTACGGGAGGTCGCATCCGCAGCCGGGGAAACCCCGCGGGTCCGTGAAGGACCTGCCGGGCAGCCGCTCCCCTGGTCTGGGCACATACGTGCAGCACGCGAGTGGCCCACCGACCGGTCCCGGGGCTCCGGGCGGTGGTGGGCGGCCCGCGACACCGTTCGCCGGTGCGCGACGCTCCTGGAGATCCGGCGGACCGGGTCTCCGGCTGGTTGTCCCGCTCTGGTGGTGCCGGTTTCCCTCGGAAGGGGCCGGACACGGGACTCAGCGCTTCGCAGCAGTCTACAGGCTGTTCACGACCGCTTGCGACCGAGGTGATTGCGGGTCCATTCCACGGCGTCCGCGTACCTGGCCTCGGCACCGTGCCGGGTCGGCGTGTAGTACGTGCGCTCCTTCAGGGCGTCCGGGGCGTACTGCTGCGCGGCGATGCCCTCGGGCAGGTCGTGCGGGTACACGTATCCCTCTCCGTGGCCGAGCTTGCCCGCGCCCTTGTAGTGGCTGTCCCTCAGGTGGGGCGGCACCGGCCCGGCCAGCCCCTTGCGGACGTCCTCCAGAGCGGCGCCGATGGCGGTCGTCGCGGCGTTGGACTTGGGCGCGAGGGCCAGGGCGATGGTGG
This sequence comes from Streptomyces viridiviolaceus, assembly GCF_014650995.1. Taxonomy (GTDB): domain Bacteria; phylum Actinomycetota; class Actinomycetes; order Streptomycetales; family Streptomycetaceae; genus Streptomyces; species Streptomyces viridiviolaceus. The sequence continues at coordinate 132,790 of NZ_BMWA01000025.1, read as the reverse complement.
CGTGGCTGAGGGTGAGGGCCGCCTCCGGGAAACCGATCATGGCGACCGCCTGGGCGGCCGCGACGGCGATCGGCAGGGCGTTGGGGTCGGCGAGGCCGATGTCCTCGCTGGCGGAGATCATCAGCCGGCGGGCGATGAAGCGGGGGTCCTCGCCGGCCTCGATCATCCGGGCCAGGTAGTGCAGGGCGGCGTCCACGTCGGAGCCGCGGATGGACTTGATCAGGGCGCTGGCGACGTCGTAGTGCTGGTCGCCGTCGCGGTCGTACTTCACCGCGGCACGGTCGACCGTCTCCTCCAGCGTGGTCAGGCCGATCTCGCTCTCGCCCTTGTCGAGGGCCGCTCCGGCGGCGGCCTCCAGGGCGGTGAGGGCCCGGCGGGCGTCGCCTCCGGCGATGCGCAGCAGGTGGGCCTCGGTGTCCTCGGGGAGGGAGACGGCGCCCTTCAGTCCACGGTCGTCGGTCAGGGCGCGGCGCAGCAGCCCGCGGACGTCGTCGTCGGTGAGGGGTTCGAGGGTGAGCAGGAGGGAGCGGGAGAGCAGGGGGGAGATCACCGAGAAGTACGGGTTCTCGGTCGTCGCGGCGATCAGGGTGACCCAGCGGTTCTCGACGGCCGGGAGCAGGGAGTCCTGCTGGGCCTTGCTGAAGCGGTGGATCTCGTCGAGGAAGAGGACGGTCTCCTTGCCGTACCCGCCGACGGCGCGGCGGGCGCCGTCGATGACCGCGCGGACCTCCTTGACGCCCGCGGTGATCGCGGACAGCTCCACGAAGCGCTTGTTGGTGGCCTTGGAGACGACGTACGCCAGGGTCGTCTTGCCGGTGCCGGGCGGTCCCCAGAGGATCACCGAGGAGGGGCCGGCGGGGCCGGATGCGCCCTCGCCGACCAGCCGGCGCAGGGGCGAGCCCGGCTTCAGGAGGTGTTGCTGGCCCACCACCTCGTCGAGGGTGCGCGGACGCATCCGCACGGCGAGGGGGCTGCCGGTCGGGTCCTTCTCCTGGCGTTCTTCGGCTGCGGCGGTGAACAGGTCGGGCTCCACGCCCAAAACCCTAAATCACCGCACTGACAACGCGGCGGGCGCCGTCGGCCGGCCCGTCAGCCGGTCCAGAAGTCCCACCAGCGGGTCAGGATCATCATGCCGATGATGCCGATGTGCAGCACGGGCGGCACCCAGCCGAACTCGCCGAAGAAGCCCTTCAGCCAGTTCGGCGCGGGCAGGAAGCCCTTGCGGACGTTGAAGGACGTCACGTACCAGAACATGAGGATGGTGGCGACCCAGGCCAGGCAGCACCACAGGCACAGGGCGTTGATCCGGTACAGGGACTGGAACTGCAGCCATGTGCAGAACCCGACACCGAACAGGGTGCCCGCGTTGAAGGTGAGCCAGTACCAGCGCGGGAAGCGTGCCCCGGCGAGCAGGCTCATGCCGACGCAGATCACGATGCCGTACGTGACCAGGCCGAGCATCGGGTTGGGGAAGCCGAAGGCCGCGGCCTGGTCGCTCTCCATGACGCTGCCGCAGGAGACCACGGGGTTCAGGCTGCACCCGGGCGTGAACGTGGTGCCGGCGACCTTCGCCTCGAGCAGCTTGAACTTGTCGAGGGTGATGACCCACGAGGCGAGCACTCCGGCCGCGCCCGTGATGACCAGCAGCAGGGCGAGGGCACGGCTGCCGCCCTCGGTGCGCCGGGTGCCGGCGCCGGGTGCCGGCGCGGTTTCGGGCTCGCTGGAAGCGTCCTTCACTGTCGTCTCGCTCATCACGCCGATTCCGTCGTTCGAGGGTCGGGGTCTGCTTCGGGCAGTGCCATTGTGCCGTACCTGCCTGTAAAGCCACTGTTCGATGAACACAAGACGCACCGGTGATCACCCCTGGGCCTTGCGTTCCGGCCGCCGCCCGTTCGACGGGGGCACGCACGAACGAACGCGCGCGCCCCGTCGGCGTAAGGAACGGTCAGCCGAGCCGCGACTCCAGCTCCGCCACGATCTCGTTCACGCCGATCGCCGTCTGCTCGCCGGACTCCATGTCCTTGAGCTGGACGACGCCGTCGGCGAGGTCGCGCTCGCCGGCCACGATCGTGTAGCGGGCGCCGCTGCGGTTGGCGTTCTTCATGGCGCCCTTGAGGCCCTTGCCGCCGTAGGAGAAGTCGGCGGCGACGCCGTTCTTGCGCAGCTCGGTGACCTTGGCGAACAGGACCCGGCGGGCCTCCTCGCCGAGCGGAACGGCGAAGACGGAGGTCGCGGCCGGGATGTCCAGCTCGATGCCCTCCGCCTCCAGGGCGAGGACCGTGCGGTCGACGCCGAGGGCCCAGCCGACCGAGGGCAGCGAGGGGCCGCCGATCATCTCGGACAAGCCGTCGTAGCGGCCGCCGCCGCCCACCGCGGACTGGGAGCCCAGACCGTCGTGGACGAACTCGAAGGTCGTGCGCGTGTAGTAGTCCAGGCCGCGCACCAGCTTCGGGTCGTCCTCGAAGGCCACGCCCGCCGCCGTGATCAGCTCGCGGACCTCCTCGTGGTACGCCTTGCAGGTGTCGCACAGGTAGTCGCGCAGCAACGGGGCTTCCGTCAGCTGCTTCTGCACCTCCGCGCGCTTGTCGTCCAGGACGCGCAGGGGGTTGATCTGGGCGCGGCGCAGCGTGTCCTCGTCCAGGTCCAGGCCCCGCAGGAAGTCCTGCAGCGCGGCCCGGTAGACGGGACGGCACTCCTTGTCGCCCAGGCTGTTGAGCAGGATCCGGAATTGGCTCAGGCCGAGCGAGCGGTACGCCTGGTCGGCCAGGATGATCAGCTCGGCGTCCAGCGCCGGGTCCTCCGCGCCGATCGCCTCGGCACCGACCTGCGAGAAGTGGCGGTAACGGCCCTTCTGCGGGCGCTCGTAGCGGTACTGCGAGCCCGAGTACCAGACCTTCACCGGCAGGTTGCCCGCCTTGTGCAGGTTGGCCTCCAGGACCGCGCGCAGCACGGGGGCCGTCGTCTCCGGGCGCAGGGCGAGCCGGTCGCCGCCCTTCGTCTCGAAGACGTACATCTCCTTGGTCACGATGTCGGTGGACTCGCCGACACCGCGCGCGAACAGCTCGACGTTCTCGAAGCCGGGCGTCTCGATGTAGCCGTAGCCGGAGCCCCGCAGGGGGGCCGCGATCGCCTCGCGGACCGCCAGGTACTTGGCGGAGTCCGGCGGCAGCAGGTCGTACGTGCCCTTGGGGGCCTTGAAGGTGCTCACGGAAGGTCTCTCGTCACATTCCTCGTCGGGGAGCCTGAGGGGCGCCCTGGCCGGCGGCCACCTGCCGCAGATACGGGTTGGTGGCGCGCTCCTGGCCGATGGTCGTCTGGGGGCCGTGGCCGGACAGCACCACGGTCGAGTCGTCGAGCGGCAGGCACACGCGGGCCAGCGAGTCGAGCATCTCGGCCATGTCACCGCCGGGCAGGTCGGTGCGTCCGATGGAGCCGGCGAACAGCAGGTCGCCCGAGAACAGGATCGGCGGGATGTCCGCCGCCTCGGGCAGGCCGAAGGTCACCGACCCCTTGGTATGGCCCGGCGCATGGGCGACCGTCAGCTCCATGCCTGCCAGTTCGAGCCTGGCGCCGTCGGCCATCTCCCTGACGTCGTCCGGCTCCCCCACCGTCAGCTCGCCCATCAGCGGCATGCCGATGGAGCGGCCGAGGGCCTTCTCCGGGTCGCTCATCATGTACCGGTCCTCGGGGTGGATCCAGGCCGGCACGTCGTGCGCGCCGCACACCGGGACGACCGAGGCCACGTGGTCGATGTGGCCGTGGGTGAGGACGACGGCGACGGGCTTGAGCCGATGCTTGGCGAGTGCTTCCTCGACTCCTTGGGCGGCCTGGTGGCCGGGGTCGATGATCACGCACTCCTCACCGGCGGCGGGGGCGACGAGATAGCAGTTCGTCCCCCAGGCCCCGGCGGGGAACCCGGCAATGAGCACGATCGTCCTTCGTTGTGTCGGTACGGGTGGGCTTGCGGGCGGGCTGCGCCCTGGTCAGAGCCTACCGGCGGTGCCGATTCCTCAGCGAACCCATATACCGTACGGGGCTACACGCAGGCGGTCGGCTCATCGCGCGCACGCGTACCGGTCGGCACACACGACGCATGAGGAGAGAACCCCGTGGTCAGCCAGGAACAGCGGCGGCGTCAGCTCGCCCGGGAGAAGTTCTTGCGGCAACAGCAGCGACGTACCTCCGCGCGGCGCAAGGCGCGTATGCGCAACGCGGTGATCGCGTCGGTGCTCGGCGTGGTACTGGTCGGCAGCCTCGCGCTGTACACGACCGGGGTCCTCGAGGACGACGACGGCAAGGCGAACGCGAGCGCGGAGGTCACGCCGAGCGCCTCGCCCACCAGCAAGGCGCCGGACCCGTGCGACAAGCCCGCCGAGGGCAAGGTCAAGACGCAGACCTGGAAGAAGGAGCCTGCGATGACCATCGACAAGTCGGCGAAGTACGCGATGACGCTCTCGACGACCTGCGGCGACATAGACATCGACCTGAAGACGTCGGCGGCGCCGCACACCGTCAACTCGTTCAACTTCCTCGCCGGCAAGGGCTACTTCGACCACACCGCCTGCCACCGGCTCACCACCAACGGGATCTTCGTCCTGCAGTGCGGTGACCCGACGGGTCAGGGCAGCGGCGGTCCGGGCTACAACATCCCGGACGAGAACCTGAAGGACAAGAGCCTGAAGGGCAACACGTACCCGGCGGGCACGGTGGCGATGGCGAACACCGGCCAGCCGGACTCGGGCGGCAGCCAGTTCTTCCTCGCGTACCAGGACAGTCCGCTGCCGCCCAGCTACACACCGTTCGGGACGATCTCCAAGGACGGCATGACGGTGCTGAAGAAGATCGCCGCCGCGGGTGAGAGCACCGGCGCGGGTGACGGAGCGCCCAACGCGACGGTCGTGATCGACAAGGCGACCGTCACCAAATCCTGACCCCCAACTGCGGAATTTCGGTCGCGCGGGATGCGGACAGGCCACCCGCCGGTCGCCTATGTTGGCCGTGACGAAACTGTGGACGATGCCCGGGGGCGGCAAAACCCTCCGCAGGCATCATGTGGAGGAGGCGCTGTGAGCAGCGACCCGTGGGGCCGCGTCGACGAGACGGGGACCGTGTACGTGCGTACGGCCGACGGCGAGAAGGTCGTCGGTTCCTGGCAGGCAGGCTCCCCCGAGGAGGCGCTGGCCTACTTCGAGCGCAAGTACGAGGGCCTGGTTGTCGAGATCGGCCTCCTCGAGAAGCGAGTGAAGACCACCGACCTGTCGGCGAAGGACGCCCTGGCCGCCGTCGAGCACCTGCGCGAGCAGGTGGACGCGCACCACGCGGTCGGTGATCTGGACGCTCTGCGGGGCCGGCTGGACAAGCTCGTCGAGCTGGTGGAGAAGCGCCGCGAGGAGCGCAAGGCGCAGCGGGCCAAGCAGTCCGACGAGGCGCGCGGCGCCAAGGAGGCGCTGGTCGCCGAGGCCGAGGAGCTGGCGCAGTCCGACCAGTGGCGGGCGGCCGGTGAGCGGCTGCGGGCCCTGGTGGACACCTGGAAGGGCCTGCCGCGGCTGGACCGCAAGTCCGACGACGAGCTGTGGCACCGCTTCTCGCACGCGCGGTCGGCGTTCTCCAAGCGGCGCAAGCAGCACTTCGCCCAGCTGGACGCGCAGCGCGAGGAGGCCCGCCAGACCAAGGAGCGGCTGGTCGCCGAGGCGGAGGCGCTGTCGAACTCGACGGACTGGGGTCCGACGGCCGCGCGCTACCGCGACCTGATGGCCGAGTGGAAGGCCGCCGGGCGTGCCCAGCGCGAGCACGAGGACGACCTGTGGAACCGCTTCCGCGGCGCCCAGGACGTCTTCTTCGCGGCGCGCAGCTCGGTCTTCGCCGAGCGCGACGCCGAGCAGGCGGAGAACCTCAAGCTCAAGGAGGAGCTGGCCGAGGAGGCCGAGAAGCTCCTGCCGATCCGGGACCTGAAGGCGGCCCGCGCCGCGTTCCGCTCGGTCAACGAGCGCTGGGAGGCCATCGGCCATGTGCCGCGCGACGCCCGGCCGAGGGTCGAGGGCCGCATGCACGCGGTCGAGCGGGCGATCCAGGAGGCCGAGGAGGCCGAGTGGCGCCGGACCAACCCGGAGGCACGCGCGCGTGCCGAGGGTCTGACCGGCCAGCTCCAGGCCGCCGTGGACAAGCTGCGGTCCCAGGTCGAGCAGGCGCGCGCCCAGGGCAACAACGCCAAGGTCGACAAGCTCGAGAAGGAGCTCGAGGGCCGGCAGGCGCTGCTGGACCAGGCGCTGAAGGGCCTGCAGGAGTTCGGCGGCTGATCAAGCCCGTGTGAGGGAAGCGGCCCGGCGGTGTGTCCCACCGCCGGGCCGCTTCTTCGCGGGGCTGTTACGACGGCCTGCGCGCCGACGTCACCCGGTACACGTCGTAGACGCCCTCCACGCCCCGTACGGCCTTCAGGACGTGACCGAGGTGCTTCGGGTCGCCCATCTCGAAGGTGAAGCGGGAGGTGGCGACGCGGTCGCGGGAGGTCTGGACGGCCGCCGAGAGGATGTTGACGTGCTGGTCGGACAGCACGCGGGTGACGTCCGACAGCAGCCGGGAGCGGTCCAGGGCCTCGACCTGGATGGCGACCAGGAAGACGGAGGACTGGGTGGGTGCCCACTCGACCTCGAGGATGCGCTCGGGCTCCCGGGACAGCGAGTCCACGTTCACACAGTCGCTGCGGTGAACCGATACGCCGCTGCCACGGGTGACGAAGCCGATGATCGGGTCGCCGGGTACGGGCGTGCAGCAGCGGGCCAGCTTGACCCAGACGTCCTCGACGCCCTTGACGACGACACCGGGGTCGGCGCTGGTGCGGCGTTTACGGCCGCGACCCCGGGACGGCGGTACCGCCTCGTCGATCTCCTCGGTGGCCGCCTCCTCGCCGCCGAGCGCCTGGACCAGCTTCTGCACGATGTTCTGCGCGGAGACATGGCCCTCGCCGATCGCCGCGTACAGCGCGGAGATGTCCGAGTAACGCATCTCGTGCGCGAGGGTCACCAGGGAGTCGCCGGTCAGGATGCGCTGGATCGGCAGGTTCTGCTTGCGCATGGCGCGGACGATGGCGTCCTTGCCCTGCTCGATGGCCTCGTCCCGGCGTTCCTTGGAGAACCAGGCCCGGATCTTGTTGCGGGCGCGCGGCGACTTCACGAAGCCGAGCCAGTCGCGGGAGGGGCCCGCACCGGCCGCCTTGGAGGTGAAGACCTCCACCAGGTCGCCGTTGTCCAGCGTCGATTCCAGTGGGACCAGCCGGCCGTTGACCCGGGCCCCTATGGTGCGGTGACCGACCTCGGTGTGCACCGCGTACGCGAAGTCGACGGGGGTCGCGCCCGCCGGGAGCGCGATGACGTCGCCCTTGGGGGTGAAGACGAAGACCTCGTTGCGGGAGAGGTCGAAGCGCAGGGACTCCAGGAACTCGCCGGGGTCCTCGGTCTCCTTCTGCCAGTCCAGCAGCTGCCGCAGCCACGCCATGTCGTTGAGGTGGTCGTCCTTGCTCTTGCCGGACGACTTGGGCGCGTCGGTGCGCACCTTCGAGGCGCCGGCGACGGCCTCCTGCTTGTACTTCCAGTGCGCGGCGATGCCGTACTCGGCGCGGCGGTGCATGTCGAAGGTGCGGATCTGCAGCTCGACCGGCTTGCCGTTGGGCCCGATGACCGTCGTGTGCAGCGACTGGTACATGTTGAACTTGGGCATCGCGATGTAGTCCTTGAACCGGCCCGGGACCGGGTTCCATCGCGCGTGCACGGTGCCGAGCGCCGCGTAGCAGTCGCGGACGGTGTCCACGAGGACGCGGATGCCCACCAGGTCGTAGATCTCCGCGAAGTCACGGCCACGGACGATCATCTTCTGGTAGACGCTGTAGTAGTGCTTGGGACGTCCGGTGACGGTCGCCTTGATGCGGGCCGCCCGCAGGTCCTGCTGGACCTCGTCGGTCACGATGGCGAGGTACTCGTCGCGCTTGGGCGCGCGCTCGGCGACGAGGCGGACGATCTCGTCGTACATCTTGGGGTAGAGGATCGCGAAGGCGAGGTCCTCCAGCTCCCACTTGATGGTGTTCATGCCCAGGCGGTGGGCGAGCGGCGCGTAGATCTCCAGGGTCTCGCGCGCCTTCTTCTCCTGCTTCTCGCGCTTGAGGTAGCGCATGGTGCGCATGTTGTGCAGGCGGTCGGCGAGCTTGATGACCAGGACGCGCGGGTCCTTCGCCATGGCGACGACCATCTTGCGCACGGTCTCGGCCTGCGCGGCCTCGCCGAACTTGACCTTGTCCAGCTTGGTGACGCCGTCGACGAGCAGGGCGACCACGTCGCCGAAGTCGCGCCGCAGATCGTCCAGGCCGTACTCGGTGTCCTCGACCGTGTCGTGCAGCAGGCCCGCCATCAGCGTGGCCGGATCCATACCCAGCTCGGCGAGGATCGTGGTCACCGCGAGGGGGTGCGTGATGTACGGGTCGCCGCTCTTGCGCTTCTGGCCGCGGTGCCAGCGTTCGGCGACCTGGTAGGCGCGCTCGATCTGGCGGAGCGTGGCCGTCTCGATCTTGGGGTCGTTGCTCCGGACTATCCGCAGCAGCGGCTCCAGCACCGGGTTGTAGGGGTTGGCGCGCTGGACGCCGAGTCGCGCGAGGCGGGCCCGGACGCGGTTGGAGGAGCCGGTGCGGGAGGGCTGCCCGGCGGGCGTGCGGACGACAGGGGGGTTGGGGGCGCGCTCGGGCGGTGCGGGCTTGGGTCGCGGCTGCTGCTCGGCCGGCTTGTCGACGGGCGCCGACTGGGCGTGCCGGAGCGGCCCGCGGGTGTCGTTCTTCGCGTGCGGCGCGCTCGGCGCGGGCTTCGCCGCGGAAGCCGAGGCGGACTCGGGCTTGGCGGCGGTCAGTGGCTGGGCCTCGTCTGGCAAGAGGACTCCTCGTGCGCGATCCGGGTCCCCCGGTCAGGCTCCGGAAACCCCATGGTAGCGATCCGGCGTCGCAGGATCGCCTTCTGGCCGGTGTGAAGGCCGTCAACCGGAGAAACACCGGAGGCGGGCGCCGGATTCCTCCGGGCCCGCCTCCGGTGTGCCACCAGGGCCGTCAGACGGTGAGCAGCGCCTCCAGCGGGGCCCCGGCCAGGGCCGGTTCCAGCCGGGCCCGCCCGTCGAGGAAGCCCAGCTCCATCAGGACGGCGAGGCCCGCGACCTGCGCGCCGGCCCGGCGGATCAGCTGGAGTGACGCCTCGGCGGTGCCGCCGGTGGCGAGGACGTCGTCGACGACCAGCACGCGGTCGTCGGCGGTCAGGTCCTCGGCGTGCACCTCGATCTCGGCCGAGCCGTACTCCAGGTCGTACGCCTGGCTGAGGGTGGCTCCGGGGAGCTTGCCCGCCTTGCGTACGGGGATGAAGCCCAGGCCGGCCCGGACGGCGACCGGGGCGCCGAGGATGAAGCCCCGGGCCTCCAGACCGATGATCTTGGTGGCGCCGGTGCGCTCGGCGATCTCGGCGAGGGCGTCGGTCAGCGCGGTGAACGCCGCCGGGTCCGCCAGGAGCGGGGTGATGTCCTTGAACACCACACCCGGCTCCGGGTAGTCGGCCACGTCCCGGATGCGGCTGAGCAGGAGTGCCGAGATGTCTGCGAGCTCGGTCATCGGCGCTTCCCCGAGGGTCCGCCACGGCCCCGGGTACGGGAGGCGGGCTGGTCGCGGGGGCCGACGACCGCGGGAGTCGCGTCGTCGGGCTCGTCGAACGAGCCGTCGGACGTGGCATCCTCCGGGGACTCGCCCTTCGCCGCGGCCTGGGCACGCTTGGCGAGGACACGCTTCTTGAGGGCCTTCATCTGCGGCTCGCGCTCCTTGAGGTCGGCGACGAGCGGCGTGGCGATGAAGATCGAGGAGTAGGCACCGGCCGCGAGGCCGACGAACAGCGACAACGAGATGTCGTTGAGCATGCCCGCGCCGAGGACACCGCCGCCGATGAACAGCAGGCCGCCCACCGGCAGCAGGGCGACCACCGTGGTGTTGATGGAACGCACCAGCGTGCTGTTGATCGACCGGTTGGCGATCTCGCTGTAGGTCCAGCGGGTCTGCTTGGTGATGTCCCTCGTCTGCTCCTTGAGGCTGTCGAAGACGACGACCGTGTCGTAGAGCGAGTAACCGAGGATCGTCAGCAGACCGATCACCGTGCCCGGCGTGACCTCGAAGCCGACGAGGGCGTAGATGCCGACCGTGATGGTGATGTCGTGGATCAGTGCGACGAACGCGGCGAGCGCCATGCGCCACTCGAACGCGATCGCCAGGTAGATCACCACGAGGACCAGGAAGATCCCGAGACCCTGCCACGCCTTGTTGGCGATCTGGTCACCCCAGCTGGGACCGACCAGGTCGGCGTTGATCCTCTCGGCGTCGACCTTCAGGTCCTCGGAGAGCGCTTCCTTGATCTGGTCCGACTGCGCGGTGTCGGTGCCCGCGATCTGGATGCGCAGGCTGCCGTCGCCCAGCTTCTGGACGATCGCGTCGTGGCCGGACGCCTCCTCCGCGTACTCCTCGGCCTGGGAGACCGAGGCGCTCATGTTCTTCGGGGTGGTGAAGACGGCACCGCCCTGGAACTCGATGCCCATGTGCAGGCCGCGCACCGCCAGGCCGACGATGGCCGTGATGGTGATCAGGATCGAGATGCCGTACCAGATCTTGCGGTTCTTGACGAAGTCGTAGCCGACCTCGCCGTGGTGCAGTCGGGCGCCGAGGTTGCCGAGTTTCGACATCTCTCACGCCTCCTTCGGGTCGACGGGGCCGGGATGGGCGGGACGGCGCGTGCGGCGCAGCGGCGGCTTGGCACCCAGGCTCTTCGGATCCAGACCGGACCACTTGTGGCCGCTCGCGAAGAACTTGCGGCGGGCCATCAGCGTGAGCAGCGGCTTGGTGAAGAGGAAGACGACGACCACGTCGAGCAGGGTGGTCAGACCCAGCGTGAAGGCGAAGCCCTGCACCTTGCCGACGGTGACGATGAAGAGCACCGCGGCGGCGAGGAACGACACGAAGTCCGAGACCAGGATGGTGCGCCGGGCGCGCGGCCAGGCCCGCTCGACGGCGGGGCGCAGCGAGCGGCCCTCGCGGATCTCGTCGCGGACGCGTTCGAAGTACACGATGAACGAGTCCGCCGTGATGCCGATGGCGACGATGGCACCGCAGACCGCCGGCAGGTTCAGGGCGAAGCCGATGGTCGGGCCGAGCAGCGACATGATCACGTACGTCAGGGCCGCGGACACCAGCAGCGAGGCCACGGCGATGAAGGACAGGCCGCGGTAGTAGACGAGCAGGTAGATCACGACCAGGGCGAGGCCGATTGCGCCGGCGATCAGACCGGCCTGCAGCTGCTCACCGCCGAGCGCGGCGGTGACGGTGGTGACGCTGTCCTCCTTGAAGGTCAGCGGCAGGGCACCGTAGGACAGCATGTTGGCGAGGCTCTGGGCCTCCTCCTGCGTGAAGTTGCCGGAGATCTCGGCGTTGCCGCCGGTCAGCGCCTGGCTGACGTACGGGTCGGAGACGACCTCGTTGTCCAGCACGATGGCGAACTGGTTCTGCGGCGACTGGTTCTGGGCCAGCTTGCCGGTGATGTTCGCGAACTTCTTGGCGCCGCCGTCGGTGAAGTCCATCGTGACGGTCCAGCCCGCGGCGGTCTGCGTGTTGAAGACGGCCTTGGCCTCGTCGACGTCCGTGCCGTCGACCTCCGCGGGGCCGAGGATGTACTTCTGCCACTGGCCCTGCGAGTTCTGGCCGCAGGCCACCGTCGAGTCCTGCGGCTTGGCGCCGTCGCCGGCCTTGGCGCGCGCGCTCTCGTCGGTGCAGTCGAGCGCGGCGTACGCGGCCTGGAGCTTGCTGCTGTCGTCGCCGGCGGCGCTGCCGCTCGGGGACGGGGAAGCGCTGCCCGAGGGGGAGGGGTCGGCCTTCAGGGCGTCGGTGGCCGCACGGCCCTGGGTGGTGGAGCTCGCCGAGGCGGACGGCGACGAGCTCGCCTTCTCGCCGTCGGTGGCCTTGTCGGTGGCCTTGTCCTTGTCGGTGGCCTTGCCCGAGGCGCTACCGGAGGCGCTCGGCGTGGGGCTGGCCGTCCCGGCCGGGCCGGAGAGCTCGGTGGCCACGACGGGGCGGAAGTAGAGCTTGGCGGTGGTGCCGACCTGCTCGCGGGCTTCCTTGGAGTTCGTCCCCTTGGGGATGTTGACGATGATGTTCCGGTCGCCCTGGGTCTGGACCTCGGACTCCTGGACACCAAGACCATTGACACGGCGTTCCATGATCTCGACCGCGGTGTCCATGTTGGTCTTGTTGATCGCCGACTCCTGGCCGGCCTCGGGCACCGCCCTCAGCGTGATGCTCGTACCGCCCGCCAGGTCGATGCCGAGACGCGGAGTGGTGTGTCCGGAGGCGAACATTCCCCCGGTGAGCGCCACGATGGCGATCAGAATCAGGGCCAGCGAGCGCCCCGGCTTGCTCTGGGCGCTCGCATTACGTCCCTTTTTAGGTGCTGCCACCTTCTCGTACTCCCTCTCGGGCCGCCTCGCGCCGGATCGGCGTACCGGCGGCCATGACATGGTGTCGGGATACCGTGCGAGCCGCGCGTCACACGGGGCGCGCGGGCCTGGCCCACGCGCCCCGGGGCACGGCTACTTCGCCTCGGAGCCGCCGTCGGCCTTCTTCGCCTGCTCGTCCGTCTTCGCCTCGGCGGGCGCGGCGTCCTCGGCCGGCTCGTCGGCCGAGTCCTTCTTACCGAGGTCGACGGACTTGTCGTCGGAGGCGGAGGCGTCGGTGGCGGAGGTGTCGGTCTCGGTGAGGGAGGAGGCGTCGTCCGGAACGATGTCGGCGTCGGACTTCAGGTCGTGCTCGATGCCGTGGACGATGCGGTTGTACTCGTCGTCGCTGAGGACGGCGCCGATGGAGTTCTTGGCGAAGAGCAGCTCGACGCCCGGACCGGCGTCGAGGAGGACCGTGTCCTCGTTGACCTCCTTGACCGTGGCGTACATGCCCCCGATGGTGCGGACGCCGGAACCGGGCTGCATCTGGTTCCGCATCTCGACGGCCTGCTGCTGCTTCTTCTTCGCCGACCGGGTCATCAGGAACATGGCCCCGATGAGCACGATGAACGGGAGGAGGGTCACGAGACTCACGGGTCGGTACTTCCTTCACACGACCGCGATGGTGAGCGGCCTGATGGTTGGGGGTGTGTGCACCGCCGACAGGGGCGGCATCGGCGGAGTCTAAGCGAGTCCGCGCGCATGGAACAACGCTCAGCATGGCACCAGGGTTCCTGGTCCTGCCAGTGTGCTCGCCGCGACGGCCGCGTCACGCCCCGAACAAGTCCTGTTGTCCGTTTCCCGCAGTCTGCGCGCGCGGCGGTGTGAGGCCGAGATGCGCCCATGCGGCCGGTGTCGCGACCCGTCCGCGCGGGGTACGGGCGAGCAGGCCCTCCCGGACGAGGAACGGCTCGGCGACCTCCTCGACGGTCTCCCGCTCCTCCCCCACCGCGACCGCGAGGGTGGACAGGCCGACGGGTCCGCCGCCGAACAGCTTCAGCAGGGCCTCCAGCACGGCCCGGTCCAGGCGGTCCAGGCCACGGGCGTCGACCTCGTACACCGCGAGGGCGGCCGCGGCGATCTCCTGGGTGATCAGGCCGTCGGCCTTGACCTGGGCGTAGTCACGGACCCGGCGCAGCAGGCGGTTGGCGATGCGCGGCGTGCCGCGGGAGCGGCCGGCGATCTCCGCCGCACCGTCGGTGTCGATCTCGACGTCCAGCAGGCCCGCCGAACGGTGGACGACCCGCTCCAGCTCGGCCGGGCCGTAGAACTCCATGTGCGCCGTGAAGCCGAAGCGGTCGCGCAGCGGGGGCGGCAGCAGGCCGGCCCGGGTGGTGGCGCCGACCAGGGTGAACGGCGGCAGCTCCAGCGGGATGGCGGTGGCGCCGGGGCCCTTGCCGACGATGACGTCGACACGGAAGTCCTCCATGGCCATGTAGAGCATCTCCTCGGCGGGCCGCGACATGCGGTGGATCTCGTCGAGGAAGAGGACCTCGCCCTCCTGGAGGGAGGACAGGATCGACGCGAGGTCGCCGGCGTGCTGGATGGCGGGGCCGGAGGTGATGCGGATGGGGGCACCCATCTCGGCCGCGATGATCATGGAGAGGGTGGTCTTGCCCAGGCCGGGGGCGCCGGAGAGGAGTACGTGGTCGGCGGTGGCGCCACGCGCGCGTGCGGCGCGCAGGACGAGGTCGAGCTGCTCGCGGACCTTTTCCTGGCCGATGAACTCGCCGAGGTCCTTGGGGCGCAGAGCCGCCTCGACGGCCTGGTCCTCTCCGTCGGCGACGGAGCCCACCAGCCGCTCGCCGGCGCCGTTGTCGGTCGGGTCGTCCCAGTTCATGTGATGTGCCTCGGGGTGTGGTCGGTCAGCGGGCTCGGTTCAGGGTCTGCAGGGCCGCCTTGAGCAGTTGGCCCACCTGCGGCGTGCCGCCGGCGGCTTCCGCCTGGGGGGCCACGGCGGAGACGGCTTCGTCGGCCTCCCGGGTCGCGTACCCGAGGCCGATCAGGGCGGCGTGCAGCTGGTCGCGCCAGCCGGCACCGACCGGTGCGCCGACGGCCGGTGCGCCGACGGGCTCGCCGAGGCGGTCCTTCAGCTCCAGCAGCAGTTTCTGGGCGCCCTTCTTGCCGATGCCCGGCACGGCGGTCAGCGCCTTCTCGTCTGCGGTCGACACCGCCCGGCGCAGCGCGTCCGGGGTGTGCACGGCCAGCATCGCCTGGGCGAGGCGGGGGCCGACGCCGCTGGCGGTCTGCAGCAGCTCGAAGACCTGGCGCTCGTCGTCGTCCGCGAAGCCGTACAGCGTCAGGGAGTCCTCGCGCACGACGAGGGACGTGGCGAGCTTGGCGGGCTTGCCGACGCGGAGCGTGGACAGCGTGTTCGGCGTGCACTGGACGGCCATGCCGACACCGCCCACCTCGACCACCGCGGCGTCGGGAGCGAGGGCGGCGACCGTGCCGCTGACGAAGGCGATCATGCCGTACGGCCTTTCGATGCTTGCGGGGCCCGCGGGGCCTGCGGGGCTTTCGGTGCGTGCAGGGCCACGGCCTGCTGGAGCCGGTTCTGCGCGGGGGCGCGCCAGATGTGGCAGATGGCGAGCGCGAGGGCGTCGGCGGCGTCGGCGGGCTTGGGGGGCGCGGCGAGTCGCAGCAGGCGGGTGACCATGGCGCCCACCTGGGCCTTGTCGGCGCGTCCGCTGCCGGTGACGGCGGCCTTGACCTCGCTCGGGGTGTGCAGGGCGACGGGGATGCCGCGGCGGGAGGCGCACAGGATGGCGACGGCGCTGGCCTGGGCGGTGCCCATGACCGTGCGCACGTTGTGCTGACTGAAGACGCGCTCCACGGCGACGAACTCCGGGCGGTGCTCGTCGAGCCACCGCTCGATGCCCTCCTCGACGGCGACGAGGCGGTGCCCGAGATCGGCGTCCGCGGGGGTGCGCACCACGCCCACGCCGAGCATGGTGAGCGGTCGCCCGGCGACCCCCTCGACGACGCCGACACCGCAGCGGGTCAGGCCCGGGTCCACCCCCAGTACGCGCACGCGCCCCTCCCCTCTGCGCGGCTGATCCGCCGCCGCCCTCGCGGACCTGGCTGATCGCCGTCGGGGTTCCTCGATCGATGGTCGAGGTCCGCGGACGGTGATCTCTGACGTCCGCCAGGCTATCCGCTGCCACTGACAGGAGCGGCGGGCCGGTGAGGAGGTGTCCCCACCGGCCCGCCGGAACCGCCGTTGCCGCTCGGCGTTACGCGTCGACCTTCTCCATGATCTCGTCGCTGACGTCGAAGTTGGCGAAGACGTTCTGCACGTCGTCGCTGTCCTCGAGCGCGTCGATCAGCTTGAAGATCTTCTTGGCGCCCTCCTCGTCCAGCTCGACCTGCATGGTCGGGACGAAGTTGGCGTCGGCGGACTCGTAGTCGATGCCGGCGTCCTGGAGGGCGGAGCGGACCGCGACCAGGTCGGTGGCCTCGCTGATGACCTCGAAGCTCTCGCCGAGGTCGTTGACCTCCTCGGCGCCCGCCTCCAGGACCGCGCCGAGCACGTCGTCCTCGGACAGCTCGCCCTTGGGGACGATGACGACACCCTTGCGGTTGAACAGGTACGACACCGAGCCCGGGTCGGCCATGGAGCCGCCGTTGCGGGTCATGGCGACGCGGACGTCGGAGGCGGCGCGGTTGCGGTTGTCGGTGAGGCACTCGATGAGCACCGCGACGCCGTTGGGACCGTAGCCCTCGTACATGATCGTCTCGTAGTCGGCGCCGCCGGCCTCGAGGCCCGCGCCGCGCTTGACCGCGGAGTCGATGTTCTTGTTGGGGACCGACTGCTTCTTGGCCTTCTGGATGGCGTCGTACAGCGTCGGATTGCCGTCGGGGTCGGCGCCGCCCATCCGGGCCGCGACCTCGATGTTCTTGATCAGCTTCGCGAAGAGCTTGCCGCGCTTGGCATCGATGACGGCCTTCTTGTGCTTCGTCGTGGCCCATTTAGAGTGGCCGGACATCTGCCTGTCTCCTTCGCGTAACCCGTCTTTGTACGAACGCAGAGATCCTACAAGGACTCCGCCGCGCCGTACGCGCGCACCATGTCGGCGAAGAAGCGGTGCACACGGTGATCGCCGGTCAGTTCCGGATGGAACGAGGTGGCCAGCGCGTTGCCCTGGCGGACCGCGACGATGTGGCCGTCGTGCTCGGCGAGCACCTCGGCCGCGGCACCCACGGACTCCACCCAGGGGGCGCGGATGAAGACGCCCTCCACAGGATCACCCGTGATGCCCTTCACGTCGAGCGCGGCCTCGAAGGACTCGTTCTGCCGCCCGAAGGCGTTGCGGCGCACGATCATGTCGATGCCGCCGACGGTCTCCTGGCCGGAGCGCGGGTCGAGGATCTTGTCGGCCAGCATGATCATGCCCGCGCAGGTGCCGTAGACGGGCATGCCGTCGCGCACGCGCGCGCGGAGGGGGTCCATCACTCCGAAGAGGACGGCCAGCTTGGAGATGGTGGTGGACTCGCCGCCGGGCAGGACCAGTCCGTCCACCTCGGCGAGTTCTTCGGGGCGCCTGACCGGCCTGGCCACGGCATCGGCCGCGGCCAGGGCGACGAGGTGCTCCCGGACGTCGCCCTGGAGGGCCAGGACGCCGATGACAGGAGTGCTCATGGTGCTTACCAGCCGCGGTTGGCGTAGCGCTCGGTCTCGGGGAGGGTGTCGCAGTTGATGCCGACCATGGCCTCGCCGAGGTTGCGGGACGCGTCCGCGATGATCTTGGGGTCGTCGTAGAAGGTGGTCGCCTTCACGATGGCGGCGGCGCGCTTGGCCGGGTCGCCGGACTTGAAGATGCCGGAGCCGACGAAGACGCCCTCGGCGCCGAGCTGCCGCATGAGCGCGGCGTCGGCCGGGGTGGCGACGCCACCGGCGGAGAAGAGGACCACGGGGAGCTTGCCCAGCTCGGCGACCTCCTTGACCAGCTCGTACGGGGCGCGCAGCTCCTTGGCGGCGGCGTACAGCTCGTGGTTGTCGTAGCCGCGCAGACGGGCGATCTCGTTCTTGATCTGGCGCAGGTGACGGACGGCCTCGACGACGTTGCCGGTGCCGGCCTCGCCCTTGGAGCGGATCATCGCCGCGCCCTCGGCGATGCGGCGCAGGGCCTCACCGAGGTTGGTGGCACCGCAGACGAAGGGGGTGGTGAACGCCCACTTGTCCGAGTGGTTGACCTCGTCGGCCGGGGTGAGGACCTCGGACTCGTCGATGTAGTCGACGCCGAGGGACTGCAGGACCTGGGCCTCGACGAAGTGGCCGATGCGGGACTTGGCCATCACCGGGATGGAGACGGCGTCGATGATGCCCTCGATCATGTCCGGGTCGGACATGCGGGCCACGCCGCCGTCCTTGCGGATGTCGGCCGGGACCCGCTCCAGGGCCATGACCGCGACGGCGCCCGCGTCCTCGGCGATCTTCGCCTGCTCCGGCGTGACGACGTCCATGATCACGCCGCCCTTGAGCTGCTCGGCCATGCCGCGCTTCACGCGGGCGGTGCCGGTCTCGGGAGCCTGGTTTTCGGAGAGCGTGCTGGACACGGATGACCTCACTGAAGGGAAGGACGATTTCTTCAGCACTGAGGAAACGTGAACGGACCAGGCCACAGCAAGGGCCAATGAGAAGGCTGTGGCTCCTTTTCGCGCGGCGGCGGGTCAGGCCGCCCGGTCCACCAGCGCCGCCGGCGGCTCGTCGTCCATCTCGAACGCCAGCGGGAAGGGCGCGTGCCCGGCCAGCCGGAACCAGCGCACCTTGCGGTGCTCGCGCAGACGGCGGGCCGCACCCACGGCGTCGTTGTGGAAACGCCGGGCCATCGGGACGCGCCGTACGGCCTCGGTCAGCTCGTGGGCCGCTTCCTCTCCCCCGGGCGCCTCACGGAGGCCGTCCACCTGCTGCGGATCCGCGAACACGGCGCGCAGGGCCTGGGTCAGCTCGCTCTCGGCGACCTCACGCTGCTCCTCCTCGGCCTGGCGGGCGGCGTGGGCGGCCTCGTACAGCACGATCGAGGCGGCCGGATCGAGCACGCCCGAGGTGGCCAGTTCCTGTGCCACGGAGGCCCTGCGCAGCAACTGTGCGTCCAGGGCGGCCCGGGCGGCGTCGATCCTGGCGTGCAGCCGGTCCAGCCGCCCGGCCGTCCAGCTCAGGTACAGGCCGATCGCGACGAGGACGACAAGGATCCAGATCAGGGTTGCGGTCACGGGCGGCAAGGCTACCGGGGCGCGCCGCCGGGTCGGCCGGGTCCCTCGGTGACCGTCGCCGGGGCTGCCGCCCCCGGCCCCGGCTTCGGCCTGAACGGCCTCGTCCTCGAACGCCGGACGGGCTCGCCGGTCAGTCCCGGGCCAGTCCCAGGCGGGCCCTCAGGCCCGTCGCGCGGTCGTCCGTGGCCACCGCCGCCGCGCCCGCCGTCACCGTCTCGTAGACCGACATGATGTCCGCCCCGACCGTGGACCAGTCGAAGCGCCGGACGTGGCTGCTGCCCCGCTCGCGCAGCCCGGCCCGCCGCTCCGGGTCCGCCAGCAGCCGTACGGCCGCGTCGGCGAGGGCGTCGGCGTCCTCGTTGGGGAACAGCTCGCCCGCCGCTCCCTGGTCGAGGACCTGGGCGAAGGCGTCCAGGTCGGAGGCGAGCACGGGAGCGCCCGCCGACATGGCCTCGACCAGGATGATCCCGAAGCTCTCGCCGCCGGTGTTGGGCGCCACGTACAGGTCGACGCTGCGCAGGAAGCGCGCCTTCTCCTCGTCGCTGACCATGCCGAGGAACTCCACCCGGGAGCGCAGCTCGGCGGGCAGTGAGGCCACCGCCTCCTTCTCGTCCCCGCGCCCGGCGACCAGCAGCCGGGTCTGCGGGCGCGCGGCGAGGATCTTCGGCAGGGCCCTCATCAGTACCGGCAGGCCCTTGCGGGGCTCGTCGATGCGCCCGACGAAGCCGATCGTGTCGCCCTGCCACTCGGGCTTGGGGGCGGCCTCGGCGAAGAAGTCGACGTCGACCCCGTTGGGGATCACGACGGCGTCCCCGCCGAGGTGCTCCACGAGGGTGCGGCGGGCGTACTCGCTCACCGCGATGCGCGCGCTGATCTTCTCCAGGGCGGCCTGGAGGATGGAGTACGCGGCGATCATCGCGCGGGAGCGCGGGTTGGACGTGTGGAAGGTGGCCACGATCGGGCCCTGCGCCGCCCAGCAGGCCAGCAGGCCGAGCGACGGCGAGGTCGGCTCGTGGATGTGGATGACGTCGAACGCGCCGTCGTGCAGCCAGCGCCGCACCCGGGCCGCCGACAGGAAGCCGAAGTTCAGCCGGGCCACCGAGCCGTTGTACGGCACCGGCACCGCGCGCCCGGCGGAGACGACGTACGGCGGCAGCGGCGTCTCGTCGTCGGCGGGCGCGAGGACGGACACCTCGTGGCCGAGGCGGATGAAGTACTCGGCGAGGTCGCGGATGTGGAACTGGACGCCCCCCGGCACGTCCCAGGAGTACGGGCAGACGATGCCGATCCTCACGAGGCGTCCTGCCGGGGGTGCGACGGGGCCTTGGCCGGGTCGAGGTCCTTCAGCCACAGGCGTTGCAGCATGTGCCAGTCCTCCGGATGGTCGGCGATACCCGAGGCGAAGGCATCGGCCAGCGCCTGTGTCATGACGGACGTCTTTTCGCGCCGCGTACCTGACTGGGGTACTTCGACCGGCGGATGCACACGGCCCTGCATGACGGGCGAGTCGTCGTACCAGAGGGTGACCGGCAGCAGCAGCGCGCCGGTCTGCTGGGCCAGCAGGGCCGGGCCGGCGGGCATCCGGGCCGTCTCCCCGAAGAACTCGACCTCCACGCCGGAGGCGGACAGGTCCCGGTCGGCGACCAGGCACACCAGGCCGCCGTCACGCAGCCGCCGGGCCAGCGTGCCGAAGGCCGTGCCGCCGCTGTGCGGCAGGACCTCCATGCCGAGGCCCTCGCGGTAGGCGACGAAACGGTCGTAGAGGGTCTCCGGCTTGAGCCGCTCGGCGACCGTCGTGAAGGGGATTCCCAGCGCGGTGGTGACCCAGGCGCCGGCCAGGTCCCAGTTGGCCAGGTGGGGCAGGGCCAGGACGACGCCCTTGCCCGCGGCCAGGCCCTCGGTCAGGTAGTGCAGGTCCTTCGCGGCGAAGCCCGTCCGGATGCGCTCGCTGCTCCAGGCGGGCAGCCGGAAGGATTCCATCCAGTAGCGCAGGTACGACCGCATGCCCGCGCGCGAGAGCGCGGCGAGCTGCTGCGGGCTCGCGTCCGGCAGCACGCGTGCGTAGTTGCTCTCCAGCCGCCTGACGCCCGTGCCGCGCTGCTTCCAGGCGAGGTCGGCGACGGTGCGGCCGAGCCGTGCGGCGACCGGTTCGGGGAGTCTCTTCACAGTGCTCCAGCCGGCACCGTAGAGCGCGTCGGACAGCCGCTCCTGGATGCTCACTTGGCCGCCTCGCTCCCCCGGGTCTCCTGCCCGGCCGCCGCCTCCGCCTCGGCGGACTCCCGGCGGACGGTGACGACGCGCTGGATCAGCGTGACGAGGCTGCCGACGGCGACGATCCACAGGGCGATCGGCAGGAGGTACTGGATGCCGGGCACGCCGAACTTGTGCAGCCCGGCGAATCCGGCCGCCACCAGGGAGACGACCAGGCGCTCGGCCCGCTCGACCAGCCCGTTGACGGCGACCGGCAGGCCGATCGACTCGCCGCGCGCCTTGGTGTACGACACCACCTGGCCGCTGGCCAGGCAGAAGATCGAAACGGCGCACAGGACGTTGTCGTTCCCGCCCCCCGCGTACCACAGGGCGAAACCGCCGAAGACGGCGCCGTCGGCCACCCGGTCGAGCGTGGAGTCCAGGAAGGCGCCCCAGCGGCTGGAGCGGCCGAGCTGGCGGGCCATGTTGCCGTCGACGAGGTCGGAGAACACGAACAGCGTGATCACGACCGTGCCCCAGAAGAACTCGCCCATGGGGTAGAAGACCAGCGCCCCCGCGACCACACCGGCGGTGCCGATGAGCGTGACCGTGTCCGGGCTCACGCCCCGGCGGATGAGAAACGCGGCGAACGGTGTGAGGACACGCGTGAAAAATGCACGCGCGTACTTGTTCAGCATGGCCTTCCCGACGGTCGGTGTGGCCGCGTGGCCCCTGCTGGCCACCGGCTGGCCCATCGTAGCCACGCGCGCGGGTGGGTGACGGCCGGGACCCGGAGCCCCGGCCCGGTGCCGGCGGGCGGCGAGATCGGGTCGTTCGTATGGACGCAGCGTGACGGGAGTGGAAAGCTCGAAGGACCGCGGGCGTCGCCGGAGCCGCCAGTGCACGCGGTCCCGCGTGTCCGCGCCCACAGTGACCTCACCGTCCACGGGAGGCAAGGACATGGGCGACAAGGCACACACCCACCCCGGAGCCGCCGGCAGGGCACAGGCGGCCGACCATCCCGCGTCCGTACGGAATGTGGTGCTGGTCGGCCACTCCGGATCGGGCAAGACGACTCTGGTGGAGGCTCTCGCCCTGACGGCGGGGGCACTGAACCGGGCCGGCCGTGTGGAGGACGGCGGCTGCGTCTCCGACTACGACGAGATAGAGCACCGGCAGCAACGCTCCGTGCAGCTCTCCCTGGTGCCCGTCGAATGGGACGGCATCAAGATCAACCTCCTGGACACCCCCGGATACGCCGACTTCGTCGGTGAGCTCAGGGCCGGTCTGCGGGCGGCGGACGCGGCCCTCTTCGTCGTCTCCGCCTCCGACGGGGTGGACGGCTCGACCCGCATGGTGTGGGAGGAGTGCGCGGCCGTGGGCATGCCACGCGCCATCGTCGTCACACACCTGGAAGCGGCCCGCGCCGACTTCGAGGAGATGACCCGGATCTGCGCGGAGGCCTTCGGCGGGGACGACCCCGACGCCGTGCTCCCGCTGTACCTGCCGCTGCACGGCCCGCAGGCACCCGACGGACACGCGCCCGTGACGGGTCTCATCGGGCTGCTGTCGCAGAAGCTGTTCGACTACTCCTCCGGCGAGCGCAAGGAGTCCGAGCCGGGCGAGGACCAGCTGCCCCTGATCGAGGAGGCCCGCAACCGGCTGATCGAGGGGATCATCTCGGAGAGCGAGGACGAGACCCTCATGGACCGCTACCTCGGCGGCGAGCAGGTCGACGTCAAGACGCTGATCCAGGATCTGGAACGGGCCGTCGTGCGCGGGGCGTTCTTCCCCGTCCTGGCCGCCGCTCCCGCGGCCGAGGGCGCCCGGCAGGGGCTGGGCACGGTCGAACTGCTGGAGCTGGTCACCCGCGGCTTCCCGACACCGCTGGAGCGTGAGGCGCCCCAGGTGACCACGCCCGACGGCAGGCCGCGCGAGCTGAGGATGTGCGATCCCGGCGAGTCGCTGGTCGCGGAGGTCGTGAAGACCTCCTCCGACCCGTACGTCGGCCGGATCTCGCTGATCCGCGTCTTCTCCGGCACCCTGCGCGCCGACCAGACGGTGCACGTCTCCGGGCACGGGCTGGCCGACCGCGGCCACGAGGACCACGACGTCGACGAACGGATCGGCGCCCTGTCCACACCGTTCGGCAAACAGCAGCGCCCGGTCAGCCACGTCATCGCGGGCGACCTGGCGTGCGTGGCGAAGCTGAGCCGTGCGGAGACCGGCGACACCCTCTCCGCCAAGGACGACCCGCTGCTGATGGCACCGTGGGAGATGCCCGACCCGCTGCTGCCGCTGGCCATCCAGGCGCACAGCAAACCGGACGAGGACAAGCTCTCCCAGGGCCTGGCCCGGCTGGTCGCCGAGGACCCGACGATGAAGCTGGAGCAGAACCAGGACACCCACCAGGTGGTCCTGTGGTGCCTGGGCGAGGCCCACGCGGACGTGGCCCTGGAGCGGCTGCGCAGCCGGTACGGCGTCCAGGTCGACGTCGTTCCGCACAAGGTGTCGCTGCGCGAGACCTTCGGGAACAAGGCCGCCGGACGGGGCCGGCACGTCAAGCAGTCCGGCGGACACGGGCAGTACGCCATCTGCGAGATCGAGGTGGAGCCGCTGCCCGGCGGCTCGGGCATCGAGTTCGTGGACAAGGTGGTCGGCGGCGCCGTGCCGCGGCAGTTCATCCCCTCGGTCGAGAAGGGCGTCCGGGCACAGGCCGCCAAGGGCGTGGCCGCGGGCCATCCCCTGATCGACGTCCGGGTCACGCTGCTGGACGGCAAGGCGCACTCGGTGGACTCCTCCGACGCCGCCTTCCAGACGGCCGGCGCGCTGGCTCTGCGGGAGGCGGCGGCCGACGCGAAGATCCACCTCCTGGAGCCGGTGGCCGAGGTGAGCGTGCTGGTCGGCGACGACTACGTGGGCGCGGTGATGAGCGACCTGTCGGGCCGCCGCGGCCGGGTGCTCGGTACCGAGCAGACCCCCGGCGGGCGCACCCTCGTACGGGCGGAGGTCCCGGAGATCGAGATCGGCCGGTACTCGGTGGACCTGCGCTCCCTCTCGCACGGCACGGCGCGCTTCAACCGCCGGTACGCGCGGCACGAACCGATGCCGCCGCAGATCGCGGAGCGGCTGCGCGAGGAGGCGCGGGCCGCGTCGTAGGGCTCGTCGGGGCGCCGGCGCGGAGTCCGTCCGCGCCGGCGCCCCGCCGGATTACGGGCCACACGCCCAACTCGCCCGGCCGGCATGGGTGTTGCCCGCGCCGGCCGCCCGACTCCGCCGCGACCGGGCGCCGTTGCGTCGCGGCGCGCGCCGTCGCGTCGCGGCGCCGCCCCGCGCGCGGGAGGGCACTTTCGGGCGTCCGGCGACGCGTGTCCGTGGCTGCGGATACGCTGATGACCTGATCAACAGGTGTGCGGGACAGGGAAGTCGGGAAGGCCGCAAGCGACAGTGGTGGCGATCGGGGGCGGGAATGACCGTTGACGGCGGTTACGCGGACTTCTTCGGTCCACAGGTGCCGCGTACGGGCGACGAGGGCCAGACGGCGACCTTCGCCCTGGCCTCGGCGGCGTACCGGGACAACCCGATGGAGGAGATCAAGAAGGCCGACAACGAGTGGCACCAGTCCGAGGTCAAGGCGGGCCGCAGCTGGGCGACGATCTTCCGGCCCAACCTGGGCGAGGCGTTCTCCCGCGCGGTGGTGGACCGCATGCTGGGCAGCGACCGCAAGCCCCTCATCCAGTCCTTCGGCACCGAGCCGCAGGTGGTCGTCGAGCACTGTCTGGCCGCCAACCGCATCCGCAAGGAGCGCGACGGCCGGCTGACCGCCGTCATGGTGGTGTGCGGTCTGCTGTTCCTGCCCGGCCTGCTGGTCTGGCTGCTCGCCTTCCAGATCCGCAGCACCGTCTCCAAGGCGGACAACAAGCAGGCCGGCGCGCTCGCCACCGCCGTACTCGTCGCGGTCGGCGCGCTGGCCGTGCTGTTCCTCGTCAAGATGCCCTTCACCGGTTTCTGGGCCTGGTACGCGCGCGCCGCCGTCCTGATGCCCGTCGTCGGCTGGTTCCTGGCCCGGCGGATCTGCGAGCGCACCGCCAGGGACCTGCGGGAGCGCTGGGACAGCCTCCTGTCGGGCAGCAGCGTCGGCGCCAAGGTCCCCGAGGCGGTCCCCAGCAATCCGGGAGAGACCGCGGCCGAGCAGCTGCGCCAGTCCCTGGCCAGGCTCGGCGCCGAGCAGCAGTCGAACTCCGTCTTCTACGCCGGCCCCAAGGGCATCCTCGGCATGGGCACGCGCTGGGGCAGCTGGCAGCTCGCCGAGGAACTGGTGCCCGCCGACCCCTCGCGGGAGATCCACCCCTTCCGCAGCTGGGACGTCGTACGGTCCATCCACGACCAGCTGCGGATGCTGGAGCGCGGACCGCTGAACACCGGCGGCTTCCCCAAGCCGTCCATACGGCACTGGGTCGTGACGCCGATCGGGGAGAACGCCAAGGCGGTGTCGCGCCCGGAGGGCACGGACGTCGAGGCCTACCAGGTCAAGTCGCACGCGATACAGGACATCTGCAACAAGCAGCAGTTCGGCGCCGGTGACCGGCACTACCTGGGCGTCCAGTGGACCCTGTGGGACGGGCAGCTGGTCATCACGATGCTGATCACGGTGACGGTGCTGCACGCGACCCTGCGCATCGAGGTCACCGGCCACGCCCTGGGCCCGGTGAACCCCCTCTTCACGACCAAACCGGAGGCCCCCTCGAAGGAGGTCGCCAAGTCGTTCAAGCCGTGGGAGACGCGCAAGGTGATGCTCCCGCTGGTCACCACGAACGAGGTGGTACGGCTCGCCGTCCGCGCCCCGCTCACCTGGTATCCGCCGCTGCTGAACTGGCTCGGCGGCACGATAGGGCTGCCCGAGCCGTTCGGCCTGCGGCACGCGTGGGCCGACCAGCCCTGGCGGCACCGCTTCATGGCCGACGACGCGCTGCGCGCGGCGACGCCGGTGCTGCGGGTGGTGCACGCCGCGGCGATCCGGGTGCTGGAGGAGAACGGCGCGGACACCGAGAAGTTCGGGACGCGGTCGGCGTTCCTCAGCACGGCGGTGCAGGACCCGTCGCCGCGGAAGGCCGACGTCTACGACGCGTAGGCCCCTGGCGGTCGCGCTGAATGAGTGCGGGTCGGTCGGTGTGACCGCCGCCGGGGGCTGCGCCCAGACCCCGCCTCGGTCCGAACGGCCTCGTCCTCAATCGCCGGACGGGCTGATGATGCCGGCCTTCCGGCAGGAGGTCAGGCCGCCGGCCAGGCCTCCGCCAGCATCTTGCGGGTGTCGCCCAGCAGCTGCGGCAGCACCTTCGTGTGGCCGACGACCGGCATGAAGTTCGTGTCGCCGCCCCAGCGGGGCACGATGTGCTGGTGGAGGTGGGCGGCGATGCCCGCGCCGGCCACCGTGCCCTGGTTCATGCCGATGTTGAAGCCGTGGGCGCCGGAGGCCGTGCGCAGGGCCGTCATCGCCTGCTTGGTCAGCTCCGCGAGCTCGGCGGTCTCCGCATCGGTCAGGTCGGTGTAGTCCGCGACGTGGCGGTACGGCACGGTCATGAGGTGGCCGCCGTTGTACGGGTACAGGTTGAGCACCGCGTACACCTGCTCGCCGCGCCGGACGATCAGCCCGTCCTCGTCGGACTTGGCCGGGATCGAGCAGAAGGGGCACCCGTCGTCGGCCCCGGGGCCGCTCGGCTTGTTCTCGCCCTGGATGTAGGCCATCCGGTGGGGCGTCCACAGGCGCTGGAACGCGTCCTGCGTCCCCACTCCCAACTGCTGCTCCGGCTCACTCGTCATGCGTGCAGCATATGGCGTCGTGCCTGGGGACAGGGAAAGGCCCCCGGATCTCCCGGGGGCCTTCGCGCCGGTCGGTCAGACCTGCGCCCGCTCCTCGACGACCTTCGCGATCTTCGCGATGGCCTCGTCGACGGGGATGCCGTTCTCCTGCGAGCCGTCGCGGTAACGGAAGGAGACGGCGCCGTTCGCCATGTCCTCGTCGCCCGCGATGACCATGAAGGGCACCTTCTGCTTCTGGGCGTTGCGGATCTTCTTCTGCATCCGGTCGGAGGAGGCGTCCACCTCCACGCGCAGACCGGCCGCCCTGGCCTTCTCGGCGAACTCCCGCAGGTACGGCACGTGCGTGTCGCCGATCGGGATGCCGAGCGCCTGGACGGGCGCCAGCCATGCCGGGAAGGCGCCCGCGTAGTGCTCCAGGAGCACACCGAAGAAGCGCTCGATGGAGCCGAACAGCGCCCGGTGGATCATGACCGGCTGCTGGTGCGAGCCGTCCGCCGCCGTGTACTCCAGCCCGAACCGCTTGGGCTGGTTGAAGTCGACCTGGATGGTCGACATCTGCCAGGACCGGCCGATGGCGTCCTTGGCCTGGACGGAGATCTTCGGGCCGTAGTAGGCGGCACCGCCCGGGTCCGGGACCAGCGGCAGGTTCTGCTTCTCGGCGGCCAGGCGGAGCGCCTCCGTGGCCTCCTCCCAGTCCTCGTCCGAGCCGATGAACTTGTCGGAGTCGTCGCGGGTGGACAGCTCCAGCTCGAACTCGGTCAGGCCGTAGTCGCGCAGCAGGTCGAGCACGAAGGTCAGGAGCGTGTCCAGCTCCTCGGGCATCTGCTCCTTGGTGCAGTAGATGTGCGAGTCGTCCTGGGTGAAGCCGCGCGAGCGGGTCAGCCCGTGCACCACGCCCGACTTCTCGTACCGGTACACCGTCCCGAACTCGAACAGGCGCAGCGGCAGCTCACGGTAGGAGCGGCCCCGCGACTTGAAGATCAGGTTGTGCATCGGGCAGTTCATCGCCTTGAGGCGGTAGTTCTGCTCGTCGAACTGGATGGGCGGGAACATGCCCTCCGCGTAGTGCGGCAGGTGCCCGGAGATCTCGAAGAGGTGCTCCTTCGAGATGTGCGGGGTGTTCACGAACTCGTAGCCGGAGACCTCGTGCCGGCGGCGCGAGTAGTCCTCCATCACCTTGCGGATCACCCCGCCCTTGGGGTGGAACACCGCGAGGCCGGGGCCCAGCTCGTCGGGGAAGGAGAACAGGTCCAGCTCGGCGCCGAGCTTGCGGTGGTCGCGCTTCTCGGCCTCGGCCAGGAAGTCCAGGTGCGCCTTCAGCTCGTCCTTGGACGGCCAGGCGGTGCCGTAGATGCGCTGGAGCTGCGGGTTCTTCTCGCTGCCGCGCCAGTAGGCGGCGGCCGAGCGCATCAGCTTGAAGGCGGGGATGACACGGGTGGTCGGCAGGTGGGGACCGCGGCAGAGGTCCTTCCAGCACAGCTCGCCGGTCTTGGCGTCGAGGTTGTCGTAGATCGTCAGCTCGCCGGCACCGACCTCGGCGTCGGCGCCGTCGGCGGCCTGCCCGGCGGCGCCCTTGAGGCCGATCAGCTCCAGCTTGTACGGCTCGTCGGCCAGCTCGTCGCGGGCGGCCTCGTCGGTGACGACGCGGCGGGAGAAGCGCTGGCCGCGCTTCTGGATCTCCTGCATCTTCTTCTCGATGGCCTTGAGGTCATCGGGGTGGAAGGGCTTCTCGACGTCGAAGTCGTAGTAGAAGCCGTCCTTGATGGGCGGGCCGATGCCCAGCTTGGCCTCGGGGAACAGCTCCTGCACGGCCTGCGCCATGACGTGCGCGGTGGAGTGGCGCAGGATGTTCAGGCCGTCCTCGGAGGAGATCTCGACGCCCTCGACGGTCTCGCCGTCCTTGACCTCGTAGGCGAGGTCCTTGAGCTCGCCGGCCACGCGCGCGGCGACGATCGAGCGCTCGCCGGCGAAGAGCTCGGCGGCCGTAGTGCCCGTCGTCACCACGCGTTCTTCCCGCTCGGAATCGCGTTGGATGATCACACGGACGTCTGACACCGGTCTCTCCTGACTGAAGGTGGGTGCGGCGCCATACCGGAGCGCACGCATGAGGGCGATCGTACCGACCCCGGCCCGCCCACCGCGAAATCAGTCCCCTCCGCAGGCCTCCCCGAAGCAGTCGAGGTTCTCCTGCAGCGCCTTCATCAGCCGGTCCCGCTCGGCGTCGTCGACCTGCACCGGGACGACCTCGCGGGCACCGCTGAGCCTGCGGAAGCCGCCCCGGCTCTCCAGGCGGCCGTGCACGCGCACCGGCAGCCCGACGAGGTGTGCGTGGCCGGCGATCCGGTAGGAGTCCTCGTCCAGCGTGAGACGCACGTGCGGGACCTCGGCCCCGGCGAGCACCCGCAGCCGTACGGTGCCCACGCCGCGCGGCCCCGACCTGCGCATCCGTACCACCGTGCCCGTGATCCGCACCGGCACGGAGGGTTCCGCGCGCAGGTAGCGGGCGCCTGCCTCGCGCAGGACGGGCAGGTCGCCGGGCGAGAACTCGACGGGCTCGGCGAGGCCGGCGCAGCCCTCGGGGACCCCGGCGGCCGGTGCCCATGCGACGGCGATCCCTGCGCCTTCCGTACCGCGGACCAGGGCGACGAGCGCCTCGACGAGCTCGTGGCTGACGCCTGCCGCGACGGCCGAGTCGAAGGCGTCCATGCCGCCGGTGGCCCGCCGGTAGTCGACGGCCTCGCGCGCCGCGTACAGCGCCTGGTGGAGGCGTACGGCGAGGGCGCGGCCGCCGGCGACGGGCACGAACGCCGTCAGGCGCCGGCCGTCGGGGGCGGGGCCGACCAGGACGTTCTCCAGGGACGCGGCGGCGGCGCGGCGGTGCCGGGCGCCGTAGTAGCCCGCACGCGCGTGCGTGGCCAGCGCACCGGCGATGAGCATCCGGCGGGCGGCGCCGCGCAGCTCTTCCTCGGCGGTCCAGGGCGCGGTGTCGGCGGGCCCGGCCGGGGCGTCGCGCCACCAGCGGATCTCGTCGCTGGGTACGGCGAGGGAGACCAGGATCTCCCGGGCGGAGGGCGTGGCGCTGCGGGACAGGGCGAGCAGCGCCTCGCCCAGCAGGTCGTCGCTGTCGGGGAAGGCGCGGCTGACCGGCACCAGCAGACTCGTGGCACCGCCTCCCGGACCCGGCGGCGTCCAGCGGCCGTACCGCCCGGCGGCGCCACCGCGCCGCTGCCAGCCGTGCCGCTGCAGCAGGGTGGCGAGCACGGCCGGGTCGACGGCGTCGGGCTCGGGCGGGCGGCCGTCCCAGGCGGCGTCGACGGGATGCGGCCGGACGGCCCGCAGACGTTCGCCGGTCGGGCGGTGCGTCATGGTTTCCCTCCCGTCCCGACCCGCGTCATGATCTCGCACAACGCCCGGTCGTCGAATATGCGTGCGGTCGGTATCCGCACCGTCGTGCGGCGGCGGCCGGTGACCGGATGTCCGGCGAGGTTGGTCCAGTAGCAGCAGTGCCTGAGGTCGAGCCGGTCGTGCCCGGCACGCAGCCACTGGTCCCGCGACCTGGGGACGATCATCACGACCAGGATCTTGTGCACCGACACCGGCGTGCGGGCGAGCTTCGCCAGGTGCTCGTTGTCGAGCACGAAGGAGAAGGAGCGGCCCGGCGGGTTCGGCGGTATCTGATAGGTGGCCTTCAGCTGCACCTTGATGGTGACCTCGTCGTCGACGGTGTGCCCGGGCGCGCTGTGGCTGACGTGCCAGTCGATGCCGTTGTCCGGGAAGGGCTGCGACAGCGAGCAGCCCGCCGCGGCGGCGACCGCGTGCAGATATCCGACCTGCAACGTCTCCATGCAGGCGGTGGTGGCGAGGGAGCCGCGAGAGGGCGCCGTGCGCTCGGGCAGCAGCCCGCCCCGTTCGGGCTGCGTTATGGCCATGACCAACAGCCTTCCAGAACTGGTGTATCCCCGCTGCGGGCCGCTGAACTGCAAAGACCCGTACTCCTGTTGTGTCCTTCCGGCGTACGCCGCAAACAGCCCGGGTATCACCGAACCGGGACAGAAGACGGCGCGTCAGCTGCCGTGTGTGGACGAGGAGTTGGGTGCCTTATGACGTGCTGGTTCGAGGGGCCGCTGGCCGCCTTCGACACGGAGACCACGGGAGTGGACGTCGAGACCGACCGGATCGTGTCGGCCGCCCTCGTCGTGCAGGACGCCCCGGGCCTGCGCCCCCGCATCAGCCGCTGGCTGGTGAACCCGGGCGTGCCGGTGCCCGAGGCGGCGACGGCGGTGCACGGGCTGACGGAGGAGCATCTGCAGCGCAACGGCCGCTGGCCGGCTCCGGTGATGTACGAGATAGCCGAGGCGCTGGCCGAGCAGGCCGTCGCCGGGCGGCCGCTCGTGGTGATGAACGCGCCGTTCGATCTCACGCTGCTGGACCGGGAGTTGCGCCGGCACCGCGCCTCCTCCCTCGGACGCTGGCTGGAGCGGAGGTCCCTGCACGTCCTCGACCCGCGGGTGCTCGACAAGCACCTGGACCGCTACCGCAAGGGCCGCCGCACCCTCACCGACCTGTGCGCGCACTACGGCGTCGCCCTGGAGGGCGCGCACGACGCGGCGGCGGACGCCCAGGCCGCGCTGGAGGTCGTACGGGCGGTGGGGCGCCGTTTCGCGGGGCGGCTGGAGCGGCTCTCCCCCGCCGAGTTGCACACGTTGCAGGCCGTGTGGCACGCGGGGCAGGCGCGGGGACTGCAGGCGTGGTTCGCGCTCAACGGGAGCGAGGAGGCGGTGGACCCGGCCTGGCCGCTGCGGCCGGACCTGCCGGCGGCGGCCGCCTGAGCACACCGCCCGAGCGCGGGGGGCGCGCACACGAAGAAGCCGGCCCGTCGTGCGACGGACCGGCCTTCCCGGTGGGCGATACTGGGTTCGAACCAGTGACCTCTTCGGTGTGAACGAAGCGCTCTCCCACTGAGCTAATCGCCCGGGAACGCACTGAACAATACAGGTCCCGGCGCCTTTCCTTCAAACCGCTTCCAGACGGGTGCCGAGTCCGCGCCGCCCGGCCCGCATCATCAGCGTGTGGTTGGCCCTGAACACCGGCCTGCCCGGCAGGGCCAGCCGGCGCAGCAGCGGCTTGCGGACGTCGACCTCCTGGTCGTACCGGGCGAGGGCGCCGGTGCCCCGCGCGGTGATCGTCCAGCGCGCCCAGCCGTCGATGTCGCCGGACAGGGAAACCTCCAGGATCCCCGCGGCCGGATCGCGCGCCCGTTCCCGGAGGGTGCAGGTCAGGTCGTAGGGGACGAGCGAGCGGATCCGGACGATCCCGCTGGTGTCGTCGAGCCGGGTGACCTCGCGCACCTGGGGCCACCAGCGCGGGTAGTCCTCGATCCGCTCCAGGGCCCGGTACACGGCCGGCACGGGCGCGGGCAGGGTCCACAGACTGCGGAATCGGTAATGGTTCCAGTCCACGTGGGGAAGTGTGCCCACGCCCGCGCCCGTCACGTGCCGGCTACGGCATCCCGTCCCCCAGGAGTGCCAGGTCCTCGATGGCGGCGAGGCCGTGGACGGCGGTGTCGCGCCGACTCCCGGTAGCCCTCGGAGTCGTACGACTTCGCCCAGGCCCGCTCGGCGTCCCCGGTCTGCACGGCCGAGCAGCTGAAGTAGCCCGTGCCTCCGGCGCCTCGGTCTTGTCGTGGATCGTCTTGAGGGCCTTGACGTAGTCGCCCCAGGTCCGGCCCGGGTCCGCCTCGACGCTCAGACTGTCCGCGGCGGCCCGGGACTTGAGGTCCAGCGGGATGCCCCTCTTGTCGTACTTCCGAAGAAATCCGACGGCGTTCTGGAAAACGTCCGGGGGATTTCCGCCGGCGACCCGGGTCTGGCACGTCCCCCGGAAAGAGGCGCAGTCCTGAAAGTCCGTCTTGACTTTGATCTTCGGATACTTCTTCTCGAAGATCCTGATGGACTGATTGATCCGCTTAGCGCGTTCGTCGGCACCCACCGGGAGTAACGGATCGTCACCGTCCCGTCGGCCGCGGCGCCGCCGCTTTCCCACAGCCGGTCGTCGCGACCGGCCCGAGCGTGGCCGCGGAAGCCCCGGCCACCTTCAGGAGGCCTCCTCGGACATCTCACGGCTTTGTGAATCGTTTTGGGTAAGCGCTTGCTGGCACCAGCCGCGGAGAGCGACGACTTTGCCGGACGTCACGACCCCGGGGGCCACGAACGACGTCGGCCCACCTGCACTGTTGCAGATGGGCCGACGTTCCGGGTGGGCGATACTGGGTTCGAACCAGTGACCTCTTCGGTGTGAACGAAGCGCTCTCCCACTGAGCTAATCGCCCGGGCGCAGGAAGAACATTACCGCATGTCAGGGGGTCCCTGTGACCATGGGTGCGATCGGTGCGGGGGCGACGGCGCTCCGGCCGTCACCCCGGCGCGGATCACTGGTCCTCGATCTTCCAGGGCATCACGAAGCCGAACTTCCAGACGTAGAAGCCGACGAAAGCGGCGATGATCACGAGCCCGATCGTCGTGAGGATGATGTTCCGGCGCCGCACCTTGGGGTCGAGGGCACGCTGGGCCGCCTCGGTGACCTTGCGCTTGGTCCAGCGCAGGACCAACTGGGCCCAGACGAACTCGGTCGCCCAGATCGCCATGCCGCCGAAGATCACCACCCAGCCGGGGCCGGGCAGCGGCAGCATGATGACGCCGGCGACCACGACCGCGAGGCCGACGATGAAGACGCCGACCTGCCAGCTCAGGTGCAGCGCGCGGCGCGCCTTGATGAATTCAGGCGCGCGGGAGCCGAGTCCCTGCTCGCCCACCGCCCCGTCCGGCTTCGTCTCGTCCGACGCCAAAGCAACCTCGCCCGGCTCGCTACTCCCCGTATTCATACGCCCAAACCCTACCCGAGCCAAACGAGTCACCGGAATGGCCGCACCTTGACAACGATCTCTCGGCCAGACGAGTTACGTAAAGGCACGCAAAACACTCAGAGGGGTTTACAACGGCACCGTAGGTGGCATGTCGATTTCGCCGACGTGCGAATCCCCGAGCGCACACTGAGCGAAAGGCCCTGGCGCTTATGAACACCACGGTCAGCTGCGAGCTGCACCTGCGCCTCGTTGTGTCGAGCGAGTCCTCCCTGCCTGTCCCCGCAGGCCTGCGGTACGACACGGCCGACCCCTACGCCGTGCACGCCACCTTCCACACCGGAGCCGAGGAGACCGTCGAGTGGGTGTTCGCCCGCGACCTCCTCGCCGAAGGTCTCCACCGTCCCACCGGCACCGGCGACGTCCGCGTCTGGCCGTCGCGCAGCCACGGTCAGGGCGTCGTGTGCATCGCCCTCAGCTCCCCGGAGGGTGAGGCACTGCTCGAGGCCCCGGCGCGGGCCCTGGAGTCCTTCCTGAAGCGGACCGACGCCGCCGTGCCCCCCGGCACGGAACACCGGCATTTCGATTTGGATCAGGAGCTCTCGCACATCCTGGCGGAAAGCTAGGGGCGAGACCCCCGTGAAGCAGCCCGGCGCCGTCGACTCGGGGTGACGGCACGGGCCAGGACAACCGCATACGGCACATGCCGGCGCCGTCCCGCGGATCTCCGTGGGGCGGCGTCGGCACGCGTGCGCCCGGACGCACGGCCGTGCGCCGTTCCCTCCGGGGGAACCCTGGCCGACCGGGCACCGTTGTACCGGCAACCCGGGCTCGGCCACGTCGTCGCATCCCCGTCCGTCCGCCCGTGGGCGGGCGGGAATGTGACGACGGCGCCCAGCGGCCGTCATCGGACCCGGTCCGGCCGCGCCGGGAGCCACTACCATCGGCCAGCATCGGCGGGCGCCCGCCCGACCCCCAGGCCAGGGAGCGAAACGTGCTGATCACCCACGACACCCGGTGCGCCCTCGACACCGTGGTGGATCTGGTGAACACCGCACCGGAGGACGAATCGACACCGGACGCGCTGCCGGACGTCGCAGCCCTCGAGAATTTTGTGCGAACGCACGAAATCAGCGATGTCGGCGTGCTCTCGGAGTTCGATCTCTCGGCGGTGCGCAAGATCCGCGGACGCTTCGCCGCCGTCTTCGCGGCCCCCGACGCCCGTGCCGCCGCCGGACTGATCAACGAGCTGGTCGCCGCCGCGGGCACCACCCCCCGGCTCACCGACCACGACGGCTACGACTGGCACATCCACTACTTCGCGCCCGGCGCCTCCGTCGCCGACCACCTCGCCGCCGACTGCGGCATGGCCCTGGCCTTCTTCGTGGTCGCCGGGGAGCAGGAACGGCTGAGACGGTGCGAGGCCCCCGATTGCCGGCGCGCCTTCGTCGACCTCTCCCGCAACCGCTCCCGGCGCTACTGCGACAGCCGTACCTGCGGAAACCGGTTGCACGTGGCCGCCTACCGGGCGCGACGCAAGGAGGCCGCGGGCTGACGTCCGGCCCGCCTCCGGCGACGCGGTCCCCGGCGGGTGACGCCGGGGAGCGCGGGTACGGCTCACAGCAGCAGCAGATCGTGCAACGAAGCCATGAGCAGCAGACACCCGATCACCGCAAGGAAGATCATCAGCGGTGGCTGGGAAAGGGCGAAGAGGCAGCCGCGCGGTTCGTCCTGCGGTGGCGCGGTTTCGCTCTGTCTCGTGTCCAGCTGTGTGTCCAGCTGTGTCCTGTCCAGCATCTCGCCGGCGATGATGACGCAGTCCCCACGCCCTACGCGATCAACACGCCCGGTATGAGCGGGTGCTCGCCGTTTTCCTCGATGCTCGGTTCAGGTTGTGATCATTCCGGCGCGCCCTGTGACGACCAGGGACCGCTGTGTCGATTCAGTCCGCCCTGCTCGGGCCCTCAGATGCCGTGCTTCTTCAGGATGGCCTCGATGTCACTGAAGTCGTCCTCGCCCCGGGCCTTGCCCGCGGGCCGGGAGGCCGGGCGGGAGCCCGGGCCCAGGGACGGACCGGAGGCCGCCGGGACGACCGCCTCGCGCTCCGCGGCGCCGCGGGCGGCCGCCTTGCGCTCCTTGCGGGTGCCACCGCGGCGGCGCTCCACCGTGCGCGTGGTC
Source organism: Streptomyces viridiviolaceus (assembly GCF_014650995.1). Lineage (GTDB taxonomy): Bacteria > Actinomycetota > Actinomycetes > Streptomycetales > Streptomycetaceae > Streptomyces > Streptomyces viridiviolaceus. Next base: position 96,984 of record NZ_BMWA01000025.1, on the reverse strand, counting down.
AGGAACAGCAACCAGGACACGCCGAGCACGGCGAAGCCGGCCCACGCCGTGGGACTGAACGCGGTGTCGGCCAGCCACTCGACGACCCCGGTCATCACGAGGCCGACGGGGATCAGCGCATAGGCGGCGATGCGGGCCGCCGCCAGGAAGCGCCTGCGGTACGCGGTGACCGCCGCGATGCCCAAGCCGGCCGCGGACACCGCGGAGCAGACGGTCTCGGCAATCATCCGGTCCTCCAGGGTGGGCTCGGGCAGCGGGTACGGGTTTCGTCCCTTCCATCCTGCACCGTCCGAACCCCGCCGGGCCATGCGCCGGCCCGACATCAGGGAGATCTCCGGGGTCGTCTCCTCCCCAGGTGCCGGTGGTGGTCGTACGTCCGCACCGGGCGAGGTCCGGGTTGGGACGCCGGAGCCGGGCTGGGAGACTGGGGTCATGAGCGACTCCTCCCCCGTCCGTCCCGCCGCCGTCCTCGACGTCTGGTGCGAGCTCCAGTGCCCGGACTGCCACACCGCCCTGGACGACCTCAGGGCCCTGCGCGCCCGTTACGGCGACCGTCTGGAGCTGCGGCTGCGGCACTTCCCGCTCGAGAAGCACAAGCACGCCTTCGCCGCGGCGCAGGCCGCCGAGGAGGCCGTGGCCCAGGGGCGGGGCTGGCCGTACGTGGAGGCCGTGCTGGACCGCGTCGCGGAGCTGGACCGCAAGGGAGAGCCCCTCCTCGTCGAGGTGGCCCGGGAACTCGGACTGGACGCGGAGGAGTTCGACACGGCGCTGATCGACGGCCGGCACATCCTGATCGTGGACGCCGACCAGGCCGAGGGCAAGGCGATCGGCGTGACCGGCACCCCCACGTACGTGATCGGCGGCGAGCGGCTCGACGGCGGCAAGAGCCAGGAGGGGCTGCGCGAGCGCATCGAGGAGATCGCGGACCGGCTGCTGGCCGAGCGGGAGGTCTGACGGGCCGCTACACAAGCGGCTTGCAGTAGGTGGAGTGCAGGGTCTCGTAGCCGAGTGACTCGTAGAGACGCTCGGCCGCGGTGTTGCCCGCGAACACGTTGAGGCCGAGGACGCGTCGGCCGGCGGCGATGGCCTGGGTCTCCGCCAGCAGCATCAGCGTACGGCCGTGTCCGCGGCCCCGGTGGGCCGCGTCGACCTCGACGTCGAAGACGTACGCCTGGTCCTCGCGCAGCGCCAGCCACAGGACGCCGACCCGGGTGCCCTCGTGCTCCACCACGCTGAACAACATGTTCTCGGTGTCCAGCCCCCGCGGCAGCAGGGTCTCGTGGTCGCGCCGCGACTTGGCGTACGCCTCGGCCTCGGGCACGCCCCGCTCGATCCAGGAGCGCGCGTACTGCTCCGACTCGTGGGCCTGCCAGGCGTCGTACTCGGCCTGCGTCATGGGCCGGGCGCCGCTGCCCGCGGGGAGGGCCGGCGGGGTGTCGCCGAGCCGCTTGGCCATGCCGCGGTTGCGGCGGACGTAGCCGAGCGCCTGTACGAGGCGCACGGCCGCCTGCGCGTCGGCGGGGACCCGCGCCTCGATCCGCCGGCAGCCCCAGCCCCGTGCCACCTCCTCCGCGGCGAGCGCGGCCACCGTGCCCCGGCCGCGCCGGCGGTCGGGTTCGTCGATGCCCAGGTCGTGGATCACGGCCACGGAGTCGCCGAAGGCGGCGGAGGTGCCGAGGTGTATCGCACCGACGGGACGGCTGTTCACGCACACCTGGTAGCGGCGTGAACGCGTCCCGTCGGCCGCGCGCTGAAGCGGCTCGGTCGGCCGCAGGGTCGTGGTCATCACGGGTGTTCTACCCGCCGCGGACGCGGAGGGCAGCCGAATTTACGCGGTCACGGATCCAGGTCGTTCCCGGACCGCTCCTCGAAGATCCGCATGGCCTTGGCGGTCACCGGCCCCGGGGCGCCCGGCAGTTCGCGGTCGTCGATCCGGTGGACGGCCTGCACGTCCCGCAGCGTGGAGGTCAGGAAGACCTCGTCGGCCCGCTCCAGGGCGTCCATCGGCAGGTCGGTCTCGCGGGCGCCGGTCCACTCGACGACCAGAGCGCGGGTGATCCCCGCCAGGCAGCCCGAGGCGACCGGCGGCGTGTGGATCTCGCCGTCGAGCACGACGAAGACGTTGGACCCCGTCCCCTCGCACAGCTGCCCCACCGTGTTGCCGAACAGGGCCTCCGAGGCGCCCCGTTCACGGGCGCGGGCCAGCGCGACGACGTTCTCGGCGTACGAGGTCGTCTTCAGGCCCGTGAGCGCGCCGCGCTCGTTGCGGGTCCAGGGCACGGTGATCACGGCGGTGGAGTCGGGGCGGCGACCGGTCTCGCCGAGGGCGACCACCAGGGTCGGGCCGTGCTCGCCGCGGTCGGAACCGAGCGGTCCGTGGCCGCCGGTGTAGGTGATGCGCAGCCGGCCCAGCGGCACGGGGTTCGCCGCCAGGACGGCCTCGCAGGCACGGCGCACCTCGTCGAGATCAGGAGCGGGGAGCCCTAGACCACGGGCCGAACGGGTCAGCCGGTCGAGGTGCCGGGTCAGCGCGAACGGCTTGCCGTCCGCCGCCTTCACCGTCTCGAAGATGCCGTCGCCCACGGTCAGCCCGTGGTCGAAGACGGAGACGCGGGCGGACTCGATGTCCTGCAGCCCGCCGTCGAGCCAGATCTTCACGTCTGTAGTGCCTCTCCACTTCCGGTCACCTCGTACGCCCCCGACGCTACCGCGAGCAGCCGCGACGCCTTGAGCTCGGTCTCCCGCCACTCCCCCTCCGGGTCCGAGCCCCAGGTGATGCCGGCGCCGGTGCCGAACCGCAGCCGCCCCTCGGCCCGGTCGATCCAGAACGTACGGATGCCGACGGCCAGCTCCCCCACGCCGCGGTCGGCGTCGACCCACCCGATGCCACCGCAGTACGGTCCCCGGGGCGCGGTCTCCAGAGCGTCGATGATCCGCAGGGCACTCGACTTGGGAGCGCCCGTCACGGAACCCGGCGGGAAGGCGGCATCGAGCAGCTCCGCCCAGCCGGCGTCGTCGCGCAGTTCGCCGCGCACCGTCGACACCAGGTGCACGAGCCCCGGGTGCTTCTCGACGGCGCACAGGTCGGGCACGGTGACGCTCCCGGTGGCGCAGACCCGTCCGATGTCGTTGCGGACCAGGTCCACGATCATCACGTTCTCGGCGTAGTCCTTCTCCAGCAGGTCCTGCTCGGTACGCCCGGTGCCCTTGATCGGTCCGGACTCGACGACCCGTCCGTCGCGCCGCAGGAACAGCTCGGGAGAGGCGGTGGCCACCTCGACCCCGTGATCCGGCAGGCGAATCGTTCCCGCGTACGGCGCGGGGTTGCCGCGGGCCAGCAACGCGGTCAGGGCGTCCACGTCGGCGTCGGGGGCCGCGGGCGCCGACAGGACCCGGCACAGATTGGCCTGGTAGACCTCGCCGGCGGCGATGTGCGCGCGTATCCGGCGGACGGCTGCGGTGTACGCGGCGCGGTCGAGCGAGGACGTCCAGTCACCGACGCCCGGTCCGCGCCACGCGCCCGGCACGGGGGCGGGGACGGGCTCCGTCCGGACGCTCCCGAAGCGGGCGCAGGTCAGACGGCCTTCGAAGTCGGCGCACACGGCCCAGAAACCACGGGAGTCCAGGGCGGCGGGATCACTCGTGACGTCGAGGAGACCGGTCGCGAGACGGTCGCCGAAGCGGGCGAGGGGAGGGAGGTCGAGCACGTGGCCGAGTCTAGGCGGGGTGTCCCGGAGGTGACCCGAACGTGTCCTTCCGGAGGCCCTGACCACGTCCGCGCGCAGACGCACCGCAGCACGCTGCACAAACGCGTTTTTGTGCTGGCCCCGGAATCCGCTAGAGTTCAACACGTCGCCGGGACGCGCAAGCGGACCGAAACGACAGGCGGACGTAGCTCAGTTGGTAGAGCGCAACCTTGCCAAGGTTGAGGTCGCGAGTTCGAGCCTCGTCGTCCGCTCGCAGGAACAGGGGATCCACCCGATCCCCTACACTCCTGGTGGAGTGGCCGAGAGGCGAGGCAACGGCCTGCAAAGCCGTCTACACGGGTTCAAATCCCGTCTCCACCTCCAAGGACGATTAGCTCAGCGGGAGAGCGCTTCCCTGACACGGAAGAGGTCACTGGTTCAATCCCAGTATCGTCCACTGGTCCGCAAGGACCTTGATCCGCGAGGATCCCCGCGCGATTAGCTCAGCGGGAGAGCGCTTCCCTGACACGGAAGAGGTCACTGGTTCAATCCCAGTATCGCGCACGCAGTGCCCATGATCCGCTCCTAGGAGTGATGGTTCGTGGTCCCGAGGACGATTAGCTCAGCGGGAGAGCGCTTCCCTGACACGGAAGAGGTCACTGGTTCAATCCCAGTATCGTCCACACTGACCGGAGCCCCCGGCCGTCTCGAACGGCCGGGGGCTTCGTCGTCCGCTCAGCTGGAGAACAGCATGTGCCCGAAGCTCTTGTGGCGGTGGTGGCCGTGGTGCCCGTGCGGGGCGCCCCAGGCGGGAGCCGGAGCGGCCGGGTAGGCCTGCGGGGCGGGCGGGGCCGGCGGCGCGGGCTGCGACCACTGGGCCTCCAGACGGGTCAGTGCCTCCAGCTCGCCGTAGTCGAGGAATATCCCCCGGCAGCCGCTGCACTGCTCGATCTGGACGCCATTGCGGTTGTACGTGTGCATCGGTGCGTGGCACTTGGGACACTGCATGGTCGGCTCAACTCCTCGCCGGTCGGTCCTGCTTCGCGTATCGCCAGGACAGACTCTGTCCGGCTGCGGTCGGTTGCACCCTACTTCGCGAAGTTGTGGCTCAACTGCGCGGGAAGGCAAGGGCGACGGACGCCATACGCGCACAGGCGTCGACCAACGACCGCTCCACCTCGTCCAGGGGACGGTCCGCCGCGACCGCCTTGGTGACGGCTCGAGCGGCGGTCTGCGCGGTGAGGGCGCGGGCCGGGACGTCGAGAGCCGGCCAGGGGTCCCCGTCCGGCGGAACGGCCGGGCCGCCCGCCGCGCGGTAGGCGGCCAGGAAGCGCGTCCACTCGTCGGGCGGGAGCAGTCCGCAGGCGTACCAGGCCGCCGGGCGGGCCAGGTCCCAGGCGGGGACCCCGGTGCCGAGGTCGTCGACGTCGATCAGCAGCCACGGGCCTTCGGGGGCGGGGTGGCGCACCAGCTGGCCGAGGTGGAGATCACCGTGGCACAGGGTGGCCGCGTCCGGCATGGCGGCCTCACCGCGGGCCCAGGCGGGCAGGGCGGCCCAGGCGCGCAGTACGGGTGCTGCGCCGGGGTGCTGGGCGGCGCGGGCGCGGAGGGCGGCGATGGCGCGGGCCGCCTTCGCGGGGCCGCGCATCGGGGGCAGGGTCACGGGAGCCGGGGTGCGGTGCAGACGGGCGAGGAGAGCGGCCGCGGCCTCCCAGGGTGCCGCGTCCGGGTCGTCCGGGTCGACGGGGGTGCCGTACGGCCAGCAGGTCACGAGCCGTCCGTGCAGATCGACGGGCGTCGGGCCGAGCGGGGGGACGAGGATGTCGGGGAGGTGGGCGGCGGCGGTGACACGGAGGGCGAGTTCGGTGGGGTCGGTGTCCGGCGCGTGGGCCTTGGCGACGGTGCCGGCGTGCCGGACGACGGTGGCGTCGGCGCGGTCGGCGAGCGTGGCTGCTCCGCAGGGGCAGGCCGGTGTACGGGCGTGGGCGGCGGCCCGGGCTCGGTCTGCCAGGGCGGGGAGGAGGTCCGTGGTCACGGGGGTGAGTATGCCTGTGGCGGTGCGCAGGGGGGGCGGGTCGGGGTGGGTGCGGGTCGGGGTGGGTACGGGCAGCTCTGGTCCGGCGTTCGCTGCGGTGCCCGGCGTCGGTGCGGGCCGGGGTGGTACGGGCACCACCGGTCCGGCGTTCGCCCTGTGCCCGGCGTCAGTGCGGGCCGGGGGTGGGTCACGCGGCCCGGCGCTTGCCGGGTGCCGCCGCGCCCACCCGTGCCGCCCCAGGCGGCACGACTGCCCGCGGTTACGGCGGCGCAGCGCCAGGCGGTGAAGGCGGCGCAGCGCCAAGCGGTTACGGCAGTGCGACCGCCTGGCGGTGAAGGCGGTGCAGCGCCAGGCGGTTACGGCAGTGCGACCGCCTGGCGGTCACGGCGGCGGCGCGGCTGGCCGTGTGGTCACGGCGGCAGGACCGCCCGCGGCGGCGCGGAGCCGTGTGAGCGCGTTGTGGGCACATGCAATGCCGGCGCAGCTCCCCAGCTGCGCCGGCATTTTTGCCGTCCGCCGCACCCCCGTCCCCACGGGGTTTCATGGATGGATGTCCCCGCCCGGACCGCTCTTCCGGGCCTGGGGTCGCCGCTCAGCGCCCCAGCATCACACCCACGGACGACGCCTGTGTGGCCACTGTCTCCCACCCGTCGAAGACGAGGAGGAGCAGGACCGCCAGGGGCAGGGCCATGACCGTCGCCACCAGGGGGTGGCGGCGGCCCTGACGGCGCCGCTCCCGCATGCGGACCAGCGTCCGCGGTGCCGTCTGGGCCATGGTCCCTCTCCTGACCGTTGTGGTTGTCTTTGGCAGCGGCGGGCGTCTGACCTCGGGGGACGAGTGCTGCACCCGCCGCTTGACCTCAAATCTAGGCGTCCGGCGATCGCCGGACGTCATGCCCTCGTACCGATTGCCGGGCCTCCCGGAGGATGAGCCGTCACCCCCGGTGTACTCCCCTGGGTGGAGACCGGGTCCTACGTCTCGGGGTGTTCCCGGAAGGGGCGCCCGCTCTGCCCCGCTTTCTCCGAGCTGTCCTCACGCGGCACCGGTTGCTCGACCAGCGCCAGGACCCGGTTCGCCATGAAACGAGCCGTACGCACCACCGTCCCGTTCCTGGTGACTTCGCTCACTTCCACCACGCCCCGACGGACCGCCGTCTCCACCCGGCGGCCCGCCCTGCTCGCCACCACCTCGTAGGTGCGCGTCGTGTCACCGGCGTCAACGACTATCTCCACACGGTCACCCTTCACGGGCCCAATCCCCCTTCCGCGACGGCTGGTTGCGATCAGGGGCGGACCGAAACCCGCCTGCTCACGCGCTCCCTGACCACCCCTCAATTCTCCCACCGGGCACTGACAATCGATCGGGCCGAGAGGGCGCGGCCTCTGCGCGCGGGCGGCCGTGGAAACGTAAGCTGTGGCACGTCACAGGGACCGGGCAGCGGGGATGAACATGGCGATGATGCGCCTGAGGCGCGAGGACCCGCGCGTCGTCGGCTCGTTCAGGCTTCACAGGCGGCTGGGCGCGGGTGGAATGGGCGTGGTCTACCTGGGCTCCGACAAGAAGGGGCAGCGGGTCGCGCTGAAGGTCATCCGCCCTGACCTGGCCGAGGACCAGGAGTTCCGTTCGCGCTTCGCACGCGAGGTCTCGGCGGCCCGGCGCATCCGGGGCGGGTGCACCGCGCGGCTGGTCGCGGCGGACCTGGAGGCGGACCGGCCGTGGTTCGCCACGCAGTACGTACCCGGGCCCTCCCTGCACGACAAGGTCGTCGACGAGGGCCCGCTCGGCGCGGCCGACGTCGCCGCCGTCGGGGCCGCCCTCTCCGAGGGCCTGGTAGCCGTGCACGAGGCCGGGGTGGTGCACCGCGACCTGAAGCCGTCCAACATCCTGCTGTCCCCGAAGGGGCCGCGGATCATCGACTTCGGCATCGCCTGGGCGACCGGCGCCTCGACGCTCACGCACGTCGGCACCGCGGTCGGCTCCCCCGGATTCCTCGCCCCGGAACAGGTGCGCGGAGCGGCCGTCACACCGGCCACCGACGTGTTCTCGCTCGGTGCCACCCTCGCGTACGCCTCGATGGGCGACTCGCCCTTCGGGCACGGCAGTTCCGAGGTGATGCTCTACCGCGTGGTGCACGAGGAGGCCCAGCTGCACGGCGTCCCGGACGCCCTCGCGCCGCTGGTCCGGGCGTGCCTGGCGAAGGACCCGGACGAGCGGCCCAGCACGCTGCAACTGTCGCTGCGGCTCAAGGAGATCGCCGCCCGGGAGGCCCAGGGATTGGCGGACCTCCGGCCGCCCGCGCCGCGCACCGGGGAGGCGGACCGTCCCACCGGACGGCTCGCCGACACCTATCCGGAGCGCGTGCAGCGGCGTCCGCCCGGACAGCAGGGACGGCAGGGCCGGCCGGGCCCCGCGGGTACCCCCGCGCCACGCGGCACGGCCGGATCGAGAGGCTCGACTCCCGCACGCGGCTCCGCCCCGTCGCGCGGAGGCCCCACCCCCGCGCGCGGGGGCGCTCCTTCACGCGGGGCCTCGCCCTCCCGTGGCGGTGCCCCCCGCGCCGGTACGGGGTCCCGGTCGGGGTCACGCCCCACCCCCGCCCCCCGCGGCGCCGGACGCAGCGGCACCCGCTCCGGCAACGGCGGCCGGCCCGCGCCGCGCGGTGGCGGCCGGCCCGCTTCCAGGCCGACCGGGACCGGGCGGCGGCCCGCCAATCCGCGCCTGCTGCGGCAGCGGTTGTTCGTGTTCGTCGTCGTGACACTGCTGGTCGCGCTCGGCATCGCCGCGGCGCAGGGCTGTCAGGGACCGTCGCGGGGGCTCGGCGACGACCGCGGGAACGTACGGGCGCAGCAGGAGCAGGTGCACGTACAGGTACGGGACGGCGCCCCGGACCGGCAGGCGTTCGGGCTCTGAGCCCTGAAGGCCCGGACCGGCCGCCCGTCTACACCTCGGGGCGCCCCGTGACGACCGCGTAGAACGCGACGGCCGCCGCCGCACCCACGTTGAGCGAGTCGACGCCGTGGGACATGGGGATGCGGACCCACTCGTCGGCGGCCGCCAGGGCCCGCCGGGACAGGCCGTCGCCCTCGGCACCGAGCATGAGGGCCACCCGGTCCATGCGGTGCGGGGCGGCCTCGTCGAGGGCCTTGGCCCGCTCGTCGGGGGTGAGGGCGAGGAGCGTGAACCCTGCCTCGCGGACCGCTTCCAGGCCCCCCGGCCAGGTGTCCGGGCGGGCGTACGGCACGGAGAAGACCGCGCCCATCGAGACCTTGACGCTGCGCCGGTACAGGGGGTCGGCGCAGTCCGGGGAGAGCAGGACTGCGTCCATGCCGAGGGCGGCGGCGGAGCGGAAGATCGCGCCGATGTTGGTGTGGTCGTTGACCGACTCCATGACGGCCACACGCCGGGCGGTCCGCAGCAGGTCGGCCGCCGTGGGCAGGGGCTTGCGCTGCATGGAGGCGAGGGCGCCGCGGTGCACGTGGTAGCCCGTGACCTGTTCGGCGAGTGCCGGGTCCACCACATAGACCGGGGCGGGGGCCTCGTCGATGACGTCGCGCATCGTGTCGACCCACTTGGCCGACAGCAGCATCGAGCGCATCGCGTAGCCCGCTTCGCCGGCCCGCCGGATGACCTTCTCGCCCTCGGCGATGAACAGGCCCTCGGCGGGTTCGCGCCTGCGGCGCAGTTCGACGTCGGTCAGGCCGGTGTAGTCGTGCAGGCGCGGGTCGTCGGGGTCCTCGACCGTGATGAGTTCGCCCACGTCACACCGCCCCGTCCGGGCCCACGGTCACGACCTCGCCGACCACGATCACCGCGGGCGGCTTGACCTCCTGCGCGACGACCGTGTCGGCCACCGTCGCGAGGGTGGCGTCGACGCGGCGCTGGGCGGCCGTCGTGCCCTCCTGGACGAGGGCGACCGGGGTGTCGGGGGACTTGCCGTGCGCGACGAGGGTCTCCGCGATCCTGCCGATCTTGTCGACGCCCATGAGGATCACGAGCGTGCCGGTCAGCTTGGCGAGGGACGGCCAGTCGACCAGGGAGCGCTCGTCGTCGGGGGCGACATGGCCGCTGACCACGGTGAACTCGTGGGCGACGCCCCGGTGGGTGACCGGGATGCCGGCCGCGCCCGGGACGGAGATGGAACTGGAGATGCCGGGGACCACGGTGCACGGGATGCCGGCCTCGGCCAGGGCCTGCGCCTCCTCCATGCCCCGCCCGAAGACGAAGGGGTCGCCGCCCTTGAGACGTACGACCGACTTGCCCGCCTTGGCGTGCTCGATGAGGGCGTTGTTGATGGCCTCCTGGGCCATGAACCGGCCGTACGGGATCTTCGCCGCGTCGATCACCTCGACGTGCGGCGGCAGTTCGGCGAGCAGGTCGCGCGGGCCCAGCCGGTCGGCGATGACGACGTCGGCCTCGGCGAGCAGGCGCCGGCCTCGTACGGTGATCAGGTCGGGGTCGCCGGGGCCGCCGCCGACCAGCGCGACGCCGGCGGTGCGGGTGCGGTGGTGCGGGGCGACGAGGGTGCCGTCGCGCAGGCCCTCCACGACCGCGTCGCGGATGGCGGCGGTGTGCCGGGGGTCGCGGCCACGGGCGTTCGTGGTGAGGACGGCGACGGTCACGCCCTCGCTGTGGCCGGTCGCCGGGGTCCAGGCGGTGGCCGCGTCGGCGTCGTCGGAGCGGACGCACCACACGCGGTGGCGTTCGGCCTCCGCGGAGGCCGCCGCGTTGGTCTCGGGGTCGCTGGTGGCGATCAGGGCGTACCAGGCGTCGGCGAGGTCGCCTTCGGCGTAGGTGCGCCGCTCCCAGGTGATCTCGCCGGTGTCCGCCATCGCCTCGACCGAGGCGGTCGCCTCGGGTGACACGAGGAGGATGTCGGCGCCGGCCGCGATGAGGGCGGGCAGGCGGCGCTGGGCGACCTGTCCGCCGCCGAGGACGACCACGCGACGGCCGGTGAGGCGGAGACCTACGGGGTAGGCGGGGTGTTCGGCCATGAGGGTGGGCTCCTCGTCCTGGCGGGGCGGTGGGCGCTGCGGCTCTGGAGCAGCCCTGACGTGCGGGTTCAGAAGATGTGGGGATTTTACGGGAGGTGCGTTCAGCGTACGGCGGGGCGGGGCGGCCGCGACGGATCGCCGGCCGCCCCTTCCCGTGCCCGGGCTACTTCTCGGTGACGCCCGCCGAGTCGAACGTCGCCACCTCGTGCATCGCCCGCGCCGTGCTCTGCACCATCGGCAGGGCCAGCAGCGCGCCGGTGCCCTCGCCGAGGCGGAGGTCGAGGTCGACCAGGGGGCGCAGGCCGAGCTTGTTGAGCGCGGCGACGTGGCCGGGTTCGGCGCTGCGGTGACCGGCGACGCAGGCCGCCAGGACCTCGGGCGCGATCGCGCGGGCCACCAGGGCGGCGGCACCGGCGCTGACGCCGTCCAGGATCACCGGCGTCCGCAGGGAGGCGCCGCCGAGCAGCAGGCCGACCATGGCCGCGTGCTCGAAGCCACCGATCGCGGCGAGGACGCCGATGGGGTCGGCCGGGTCCGGCTGGTGGAGTTCGAGGGCACGGCGGACGACCTCGGTCTTGCGGGCCAGCGTCTCGTCGTTGATGCCGGTGCCGCGGCCGGTGACCTCGGCGGGGTCGGCGCCGGTGAAGACGGAGATCAGGGCGGCGGACGCGGTGGTGTTCGCGATGCCCATCTCGCCGGTGAGCAGCGCCTTGTTGCCGGCGGCGACCAGGTCGCGGGCGGTCTCGATGCCGACCTCGATGGCCTGCTTGGCCTCCTCGCGGCTCATCGCGGGGCCGGTGGTCATGTCGGACGTGCCCGCGCGGACCTTGCGGGGCAGCAGGCCGGGGGTGGCGGGCAGGTCGGCGGCGACGCCGACGTCGACGACGCAGACCTCGGCGCCGACCTGGGTGGCGAAGGCGTTGCAGACCGCTCCCCCGCCCAGGAAGTTGGCCACCATCTGGGCGGTGACCTCCTGCGGCCAGGGGGTGACGCCCTGGGCGTGCACGCCGTGGTCGCCGGCGAAGATCGCGACGGCGGCGGGCTCCGGGATCGGCGGCGGGCACTGCCGGGACAGGCCGGACAGCTGGGCGGAGATGATCTCCAGCATGCCGAGCGCGCCGGCCGGCTTGGTCATGCGCTTCTGCCGCTCCCAGGCCTCGCCGAGCGCCTTGGCGTCCAGCGGGCGGATCTGCGCGACGGTCTCGGCGAGCAGGTCGTGCGGGTCCTCGCCCGGCAGCGCGCGGCGGCCGTACGTCTCCTCGTGCACGACCCAGGACAGCGGGCGGCGCTTGGACCAGCCGGCCTGCATCAGCTCGGGCTCGTCCGGGAACTCGTCGACGTAGCCCACGCACAGGTAGGCGACGACTTCGAGGTGCTCGGGCAGGCCGAGGGCGCGCACCATCTCACGCTCGTCGAAGAAGCTGACCCAGCCGACGCCGAGGCCCTCGGCGCGGGCGGCGAGCCAGAGGTTCTCGACCGCGAGCGCGGAGGAGTACGGGGCCATCTGCGGCTGGGTGTGGCGGCCCAGGGTGTGGCGGCCGCCGCGGGTCGGGTCGGCGGTGACGACGATGTTGACCGGGGTGTCGAGGATGGCCTCGATCTTCAGTTCCTTGAACTGCTTGGCCCGGCCCTTGGGAAGGGACTTCGCATAGGCGTCGCGCTGACGCATCGCCAGTTCGTGCATGGCTCGGCGGGTGTCGGCGGAGCGGATGACGACGAAGTCCCAGGGCTGCGAGTGGCCGACGGAGGGCGCGGTGTGGGCGGCCTCCAGGACGCGCAGCAGCACCTCGTGCGGGATGGGGTCGCTGCGGAAGCCGTTGCGGATGTCCCGGCGTTCGCGCATGACCTTCAGGACGGCCTCGCGTTCGGCGTCGTCGTAGGCGGGTGCCGCCGGGCCGGTGGACTGTCGGGGTTCTGCCACTGCGGCCGTGCTCACGTCGTGCGGGTCTTCCTGGTCTTCGTGGTCGTGCTGGTCGGCGCCCTGGGTGTCCAGGTCGTCCGCGCTCTGTACGAGTTCGGGTGCGGGCTCGGTGCCCGGTTCGCCGTACCCGGCCTCGCGGGGGGCGGGGACGGAGGCGGCGGCTTCCGGGACCCCGGGGCCCTCGGCGGGCAGGACGATGGGCTGCGGCGGGGTCGGGGCGAGGTGCGGGGTGGTCGGCACCTGGCCCTCGACGGGGACGAACTGGCCCATGGGCTGGTCCGGGTGGGCTTCTTGGCCGCCGGGGGCGTCCACGGGGGCGCCGGGCTGTATCGGCACGACGGCGTCATCGGCCGCGACGGCATCCGCAGGCACGGTGGGCTCCGTGCGGACGACGGCATCGGCAGGCACGCCGGGCTCGGCGGCGACCGCTGCGTCCCCGGAAGCGCCCGGCTGCTGGGCCAGGACGTGTTCGGCAGGCGCGGTGGGCCCCACGGGCACGCCGGCCTCCGCGGGCACGACGGGTTCCGTGGCCTCGGAGGGCTCCGGGGCGGCGGGCTCCGCGGCCGGCTGCTGCACGGCGGCCGAGGGCTGCGGTGCCTGCGCCGGCGCCTCCGTACCGGCCGGGTCTGCGCCCGCGTCCGGGGACCCGGGCGCGACCGGCGGCACGTCCGCCTCCTGCGGCGCGCCGGGGCCCGCGACGGCGGCCGGGTCGGCCGCGGCGGGTGCCGGCGCGTCCGCCAACGACTGGGGGCCCTGGGCGGGCTGCTGGGCCTCGGTAACGGACTGCGGCTCCGTGACCACGTGCGCGTCCGGCACCGGCGGCGCGGTCTCTTCCTGTGCGGGCGGCTCGACGGCCTGTCCGGCGACGCCGTGGGGCGGCGTCGCGGGAACCGCGGGCGACGGCACGGGGGCGCCGGCCTCGGGGCCGGGCGTCCCGGGTACCGCAACGTCCTGGGGGGCGGGCGCCTCGGGGAGCCGGTGCTCCTGCTGCGGGGCGGGGACCTCGACGGGCTGGGCGGGCTCGGGCACGGACGCCTGCGCCGACTCGTCCGTACGGGTGTCCTCCGGGACGGACGGCTCGGCGACCTCCTGGGACTCCTGGACGGGCTCGGGCGCGGCCTCGGTGACCTGCTCGGGTTCCGGTGCCACCGGCTCGGGCGTCGGTACGTCCGTCTCCGCGGGCACGCCCTCGGCAGGCGCGGCCTCGGCGTCCGGCGCCGGCGTGGCGGCGGAGACCCGGCCGGCCTCGTCCTGCGGTGCCTGCACCGCCTCGGGGGCGGCGCCCGGAACGGGACCGCCGGCGGCCACGGCCTCGCCGCCCTGCGGGACCGCGTCGGCACCGGGTGCGGCGAACCCGGCGGACCGCGCGCCCGGGTCGGTGCCGGGTTCTCCCTCGTCCACGGCCGGGATCCCGGCCCCGTCGGTCCCACCGGACCCGGCGGCCTCCGCGGGCGTCCCTCCCGTCGCGGCGACGGCCTCGGCCGCGACGCGGGTCACGAGGGCCTGGGCCGCGCCCGCCGGCTCGGGAATCCGCTCCGGCGTCGGGACAACCGTTTCGGCAGGCGCCGCCCCGGCGCTCACCGGCGCCTGCGCCACCGCCTGCGCACCCCAGGGCGCCGCCCCCTGCGGGGGCATCTCGGCCACGTGGGGGACGTCGAGGTACTCGGGACCGGTGGTCGGCGGACCGGCGTGCCGTGCGGGCGCGTCGGCGGGCCCGCGGTCGGCGAGGGAGCGGACCGGGCTAGCGGAGGTGTCGGGGACCGGCGGGCCGAGGTGCAGCGGCCGGCGCGGCGGGGCCTGCGCGGACGGGGGTTCCGCGCCGGGGCCCGGCAGGCGGACGCCGCTGAGGTCGACCGAGCCGCTGTCGCGGCCGGACATCTCGTGCGGGCCCGGCTCGTGCACGGTCTCGACGACCGGCTCGGGCGCGGGCGGCGCGACCTCGTTGCCCCAGGCGCTCTGGGCGCCCGGCAGCAGCAACAGGTCCTCGTCCTCGGCGGTGGTCTCGGAGAGGTAGGTGTACGCGCCGGGCGCGGGGACGCCCGGTTGCTCCACCATGCCTGCGTTCTCCGGCAGCCCCTCGCCCGGGATCTGGCCGGTGTCGGTCATGCGTAACCCCTCGCCCATCGGTTAGTGCTTCTACGACCAGCTCGCCCGGGACGGCGCACCGACCGCCCCGTAGGAAGAACGAGCGTGCGTGCCCAGCGGCACGAACGACCCGCCGGAAAAGACGACAAAGCCATTGAGTGGCATTGTCGCGGTCGTTCACCCGTCACGACAGCTTGATCCCGCGACGGCCCGCTGTGGACTGCGCCACGTTGCGCGTCCTCCGGTTCTGCCGTACCACACCCGGCCCGGAAGGGGCGGGTTTTTACGGACATTGACCGACGCTGCGCCGGGTGTCCGAGTGCGGTACAACAATCCGCCAGCCTACCCCGGGCAGTACGACAAGCCGATCACGGGGCGCGGTCCGGAAGCACCCCGCTGAGCAGGAACGCGACACTCCGTTCCGTCTCCGTCCAGCTTCGGGTGTCGAGTCCGACGGACTGCAGCAGGGCGCACTCGACCCGGTAGCCGTGTTCCGTCAGGTCCCGGCCGACGAGTTCGGCCGCGTCGCGGGTGGCCGCGTGGGCGACGATGCGCTGCGGGCGGCGGTCGGCGACCGCGGAGACCACGGCCGCTCCCCCGCCGCCGACCCGGACGACGTCCGGTTCGGGGAGGTTCTCCAGGACGTGCGGGGCGGTGCCGTGGACGATCTGGAGCTGGACGCCGAAGTGGCGTGCGGTGGCCTCGGTGCGGGCGCAGGCGTCCGGGTCCCGGTCCACGGCGATGACGGCGGCGCCGCCGCGGGCGGCCTCGGTGGCGAAGACGCCGCTGCCGCAGCCGATGTCCCACACGAGGTCGCCGAGGCGTGGCCCGAGCCGGGCGAGCTGGGCCGTGCGGAGCAGTTCGGTCTCCCCTTCGCCGAGTTCGCCGCCGTGGGCCTCGGCGGGCAGCGACCAGCCACGCGGTCCGGCGGCGGGGTCGCGCCCGGCGATCCAGCCGCCGCCGTCGGCCGCGGCGCCCGGGCCGGCGGTGCCGCCGACGACGATGACGACGTTCGGGTCGCGCCAGGTGTGGTCGGCGGCCTTCTCGGAGGTGACGACGGTGACCTGTTCGCGGGCGGTGCCGAGTTCCTCGCAGATGACGAAGGTGCGGTGGATGCCCTCCATCAGCAGCCCGAGTTCGGCGGGGCCGGCACCCGGTGAGGTGAGGACCGCGACTTTGGTGTGGGCCCGGCATACGTTCACCGCGCGTCGCAGGGTGCGGGGGTGGGCGACGACCACATGGGCGTCGTCCCAGGGCATCCCTGCCCGGGCGAAGGCGGCGGCGACGGAGGAGACGGCGGGCACGACTTCCACCTCCAGGCCGAACTCGGGCGCGCGCAGGGTGCGTACGACGCCGAAGAAGCCGGGGTCGCCGTCGGCGAGCACGACCGCCGTGCCGCGGTGGGCGGCGATGCGGCGGGCGGCGAGGGAGACGCTGCCGAGGCGGATGCGTTCGGCTGCGGGCGGCACCTCGGGGAGCGCCAGGTGGTGGGCGGCGCCGGCCACCAGCGTGGCGGCGCCCAGGGCTGCGCGTGCCGCGGCGGTCAGCGGCGAACCGTCCCAGCCGATCACCGTGACCCGGTCGGCCATCGTCGTCAGTCTCCAGGTTTCGTGCAGGTCGTCGTCGGGGGGCTGCCGCGTGGGCGGGCTCCGTGAGGGTACCCCGGTGCGGGCGCGGGGCGCGGCGGGTGTCGTCGCCCCCCGGATCAGTTCCAGTCGGTGAACCCGGCGAAACCACCGGTGTCGGTCATGTGCTCCGCGGCGCCTTCGAGGTCCTCCGGGAGCAGGCTCCACACGATGAAGTCGGTGCGGACGTCGGTCCAGGTGCCGTCGTCGGTCCGCATGTGCGCTATACAGGCGTTGCGCAGGACGCCCTCGCTGATGCAGCCGATCTTCTGGGCGACCTGCTGGGAGGCGGTGTTGTCGGCCGCCGTGCGCAGCTCGATGCGTTCGAACTTCTGGTCGCCGAAGAGCCATTGGGCGGTGGCGAGCGCCGCCTCGGAGGCGTATCCCTCGCCGCGCGCCCAGGGGGCGACGATGTACGACAGCTCGGTGGAGCGCACGTGCCAGTTGGTCTTCGTGAGCCGGATGACGCCGACCAGGCGCTGGGTGAGGAACTCGGTGACGGCGAGGTCCAGTCCGCGGCCGGCCGCGCGTTCGGCGGGCGCGTCCTCGGTGACCCAGGCGCGGGCGCCCTGCTCGGTGAACGGCTGGGGGACGTCGGTCCAGGCGGCGACCTGCTCGTCGTTCATCATCGCGGCGAGGGCGGATACGTCGTCCTCGTCGAGGGGACGCAGCACCAACCGCTCCGTGCTGATGGAGATGTTGGGGAAGGTGCTCGTCATGCGCCGCTCCGTAGCCTTCGAAAACGTCAGGGCCTGCTGAACTGCCCAGCATGCAGCATGAAAGCACTCAACCGCACCACGGGGTCCACTCCCATGCGGAGCGGACCCCGTGGCGGGCGGGAGACCGGATCAGAAGGAGGGGATCACGGACCCGGAGTACTTGTCCTCGATGAACTTCTTCACCTCGGGGGAGGTCAGGAGCTTCGCGAGCTTCTGCACGCGCGGGTCGTCCTCCTGGCCCTCCTTGACGACGAGGAGGTTGACGTTCGGGTTGTTCTCGGCGGACTCCAGGACGATGGCGTCCTCGGACGGCTTCAGGTCCGCCTCGAGGGCGTAGTTGCCGTTGATGACCGCCGCGTCGACGTCGTTCAGGGAGCGTGCGGTCTGGGCCGCCTCCAGCTCCTTGAACTTGAGGTTCTTCGGGTTCTTGGTGATGTCGGCGGTGGTGGCCGCGGTACCGACGCCGTCCTTGAGGGTGATGAGCCCGTTGGCGGCGAGGAGCTGCAGGGCGCGGGCCTCGGTGACGCTGTCGTTGGGGACGGCGATGGTCGCACCGTTCTTCAGGTCACCGGCCTTGTCGGCCTTGTTCGAGTACAGGCCGAGCGGCTCCAGGTGCACCGAGGCGACGGACTTCAGGTGGGTGCCGTTCTTCTTGTTGAAGTCCTCGAGGTACGGCTCGGTCTGGAAGTAGTTGGCGCCCACCGAACCGTCCTCGGTCGCCGTGTTCGGCGTGACGTAGTCGGTGAACTCCTTGACCTGCAGGTCCAGGCCCTCCTTCTTCGCCAGGTTGTCCTTCACGTAGGTGAGGATCTCGGCGTGCGGGACGGGCGTCGCGGCGACGACCAGCGGACCGGAGGTGTCGGAGGCGGCGTCCTTGTCCGAGCCGCAGGCGCTGAGCCCGAGGGTGAGGGCTCCGGCGGCGAGGACGGCGGTGGTGATCTTGGCGGTGTTACGCACGAAAAGTGCCTTTCCTGATGGTGGTGCGACCCCTTGATCAAGGGGTGCCGGCGCGAAGCGCCGTCGTTGAGGGGGGTGGTGGTCGGGCGACGGGTGGGCGGTACGGGGGGTCCGGGTGGGGTTACGCGACCTTGCCGACGTCGGCGGCCGCAGGCTCCTTGGCCTTGAGCAGGCGCAGTTTCGGCCCGGCGCCCGAACGTCCGCCGCGGCGGTGCAGGGCGCGGGCCGCGTAGTCGCCGGCGAACTGGATGACCGAGATGGCCACGGCGAGAACCGCCACGGTGACCCACATCAGGCCGGTCTCGAAGCGGTTGTATCCGTAGCGGACGGCGAGGTCGCCGAGGCCGCCGCCGCCGACGGTGCCGGCCATGGCCGAGTAACCGATGAGGGCGATGACCGTGGTCGTGGTGCTCGCGATGAGGGAGGGCAGGGCTTCGGGGACGAGGACCTTGCGGACGACGGTCCAGGTGTTGCCGCCCATGGCCTGCACGGCCTCCACCAGGCCGCCGTCGACCTCGCGGACGGCCGTCTCGACGAGGCGCGCGAAGAAGGGGATGCCGCCGATGGCGAGCGGCACGATCGCGGCCTCGCTGCCGATGGTCGTCCCGGTGATCCAGCGCGTGAAGTTCATCAGCGCGACCATGAGGATGATGAACGGCAGCGAGCGGCCGATGTTCACGACCTGGCCGATGACCTTGTTCACCACGGTGTTCTGCAGCAGGCCGCCCTTGTCGGTCAGGACGAGCAGGATGCCGAGCGGGAGTCCGCCGACCACGGCGATCAGGGTCGACCAGCCGACCATGACCAGTGTCTCCCGACACGCCTGCTCCAGCAGGGGCTGCATCTCGGACCAGGTCACTTGGCACCTTCCTTCACCAGCAGCGGCTGGTCCTCGTTCACCACGTCGATCTGCAGCCCCTGTTCGCGCAGGAAGCCGACCGGCACGACGTTGTCCTCGTAGCGGCCGGGCAGTTCGATGCGCATCCGGCCGATCTGGAGGCCGCCGACGGTGTCGATGGCCGCACCGAGGATCGATATGTCGATGTTGTAGGTGCGGGAGAGCTGGGAGATGACGGGCTGGGTGGCGGCCTCGCCGTGGAAGGTGACGTCGAGGACGGTCCGGTCGTCGCCGGTGGCGGCGCCGCCCACGGGGAAGAGCGCGGCGGCCAGTTCGGAGCCCGGGGTGGCGAGGAGTTCGCCGACCGTGCCGGACTCGACGACACGGCCCTTGTCCATCAGGGCGGCCGAGTCGCAGATGCTCTTGACGACGTCCATTTCGTGGGTGATGAGCAGGACGGTCAGGCCGAGCTGCCGGTTCAGGTCGCGCAGCAGCGTCAGGATGGAGCGGGTGGTCTCCGGGTCGAGGGCGCTGGTGGCCTCGTCGGACAGCAGGACCTTGGGGTCGCCGGCCAGGGCGCGCGCGATGCCGACGCGCTGCTTCTGGCCGCCGGAGAGCTGGGCGGGGTACGCCTTGGCCTTGTCGGCGAGGCCGACCAGGTCCAGCAGCTCCAGCGCCTTGCGGGAACGTTCCTTCCCTGACTTGCCCAGGATCTCCAGCGGCAGCTCGACGTTGTCCTGCACCGTCCGTGAGGACAGCAGGTTGAAGTGCTGGAAGACCATGCCGATGCGGCTGCGCGCCTGCCGCAGCTCCTTGCCGGCGCGCGGGCCGCGGCCGGCGAGCGCGGTGAGGTCCTGACCGGCGACGGTGACCGTGCCGGAGGTGGGGCGCTCCAGGAGGTTGATGCAGCGGATGAGCGAGGACTTGCCGGCGCCGGACTGGCCGATGACGCCGTAGACCTCGCCCTCGCGGACGTGCAGGTCGACGCCGTCCAGGGCGGTGACCTCGCGGCCGCGTGAGCGGTAGACCTTGGTGAGGCCCGATGTGGTGATCACGTGGGTTTCCGTCACTGTCGAGTGCGCGGCGCGGGTGTGTGCGCCGGGCACGGGGCGTTGTTCTTCGGGGTTCTTGGGTCCTTCGGAACGCGGCACGGTTCTCGCGGTGGCGATGGAACCGGGGAGAAACGTGTGCGCGGGGCGTGGCTCAGTCGCGTGCGCGGGGCGCGACGGCGGACGTGAGCGGGCGCTCGCTTCGGGGCGCGAGGCTCAGGTGGTGCAGGGGCCCTCTAGAAGGCGCACATTCGACACATACAACGAGCACCGGGCGTGGTCGTCGCCTCGGTCGCAGGGGTGCGGTCGCTCGTCGTGGTCATGCGATCAGTAAAGCAGACGTATCGTCCTGACCGGACACCGCTGTCCGCATGGTGGACAGCGGTGGACGCCGGCGGGCCCCTGGGCCGCCCGTCAGCCGCGCAGGGAGATCTCCACAGCCTGGTCGGTGACCAGTACCGACAGGGCCGAGAGGTCGTTCACCACCAGGTCGGCGTCGAGTTCGCCGGCCGGGTGCGTTGTGGCCAACGCCACGGTGGTCATGCCGGCGGCCCGGCCGGCCTGGAGTCCGGCGGGGGCGTCCTCGAAGACGACGCAGGCGGCCGGGTCGACGCCCAGGGCCCGGGCGCCGAGGAGGTAGGGCTCGGGGTCGGGCTTGCCGCGGGTGATGTCGTCGGCGGCGACGAGCGTCTTGGGCAGGATGCCGACGGCGTCCAGCCGGGCCTCGGCGAGCCGGCGGGTGGCCGAGGTGACGACAGCCCAGCGGTCGGCGGGCAGCCCGTCCAGGAAGTCCTTGGTGCCCGGCAGCAGGTGCACGCCGCGATGGGGGACGTCCTCGACCTCCAGCTTCTCGATCCGCGCGACGGCCTCCGGCACGACCTCGGCGGGCAGCAGGTCGGCGGCTATCTCCGCGGCCGGCCGCCCGTGCAGCTCGACGCGGGCGAACTCCTCGGCCGTGATCCCGTACTCGCCGGCCCAGCGCGTCCAGCAGCGGCGCACGGAGTCGAGGGAGGAGACGAGGGTTCCGTCGTTGTCGAACAGGAGGGCTTGCGCGTGGATCTTCATGACCTCGACCCTACGGCGCCGGTGCGTCCTGCCGGACGGGGCCGCCCGCGCGGCAGCGACCGGTCGAGGGCCTGCCCGCCGGGCGGCGCGGACGGGGTGCCGGCTCCCCGGCGCCCAGGCCGGGCGACACGCCCCCGGGCACACGCCCCTGCGGGGCACGTCCGCCCGAGTCGGGGCCTGGACCCGCGCCGCGCCGGCGAACGGCCGCCGCCGGGCGCCGCCCGGGGCGTGAGCGCGGCGCAGGGCGGCGGGTACGGGCGGAGGCCGTGTGGCGGGGCCGCGCGCATCGGGTCTTTCGGCCCGTAATAGGGTCGCTGCCATGCTTGACGTCCTGACGCTGGTGACCGGAGTCGCCGCGCTGCTGCTCGCCGCCTGGTGCGGCTGGGCCGCCTACCGTGACCAGCCGACGAAGGACTGGCACTTCATCGGCATGGGCGTGGTGTCGCTGCTGGCCCTCGTCCAGCTGGTGGTCGGGATCGTGCAGTTGGCGCGGGGCGATGACCCGGAGCAGGGCACGACGATCTTCGTGGCGTATCTGCTGGGCGCCTTCGCCTGCGTCCCGGCGGCGGGGTTCATGTCGCTGGCCGAGCGCACCCGCTGGGGCTCGGTGACGGTGGCCGCGGGCGGCGTCGTCCTCGCCGTCCTCGAGGTGCGGCTGTATGACATCTGGGGAGGCTGAGGTGGCGGCGACCGAGGAGAAGCCGGCCCGGGCACGGCTGATCGGCGGGCCCGGGATCCTGCTGGTGTGGCTGTACGGGGTGATGGTCGTCGGTGCCGTCTCGCGGTCCGTGCACCAGATCGCGACCGAGTTCGACCGGGCGCCGCTCGCCTACTCGCTGTCCGCGGTGGCGGGCCTCGTCTACGGCTTCATCACGTACACCCTGGTGCGCGGCGGGGAGACCGCCCGCAAGGCGGCGCTGGTGTGCTGCGCCGCCGAGCTCGTGGGCGTCCTGACGGTCGGCACCTGGACGCTGGTGGAGCCGTCCGCCTTCCCCGACGCGACCGTGTGGTCGGACTACGGCATGGGGTACCTGTTCATTCCCGTGCTGCTGCCGCTGACCGCCCTGTACTGGCTGCGCAGGGCCCGCACCGCGTAGCGGGTGACGCCCCGTCAGGCCGTGGTGGCGTAGGTGCCCGCCGGCTTCTCCAGGACGATCATGAGGACGCCGTCCGCTCCCTGCGAGGTCCCCACCGTCTCGTAGCCCACCCGCCGGTACAGCCGCAGGTTGCTCTCGCTGCGGTGGCCGGTGTGCAGGCGGAAGCGCTTGGCACCGTGCTTTTCGGCGAGGGCGGACTCGGCGGCGCGCAGCAGCCGGCCGCCGATGCCGTGCCCCTGGAGGCGGGGGTGGACGCAGAGCTTGCCGATGGACGCGGCGCCGTCCTCGGCCACCCGGCCGCGCACCGAGCCGACCACCTCGTCACCGAGCCGGGCCACGAAGACGCAGTCGGCGGCCACCTCCTCGCGGACCGAGTCAAGGGTCTGGACGAGCGGGTCGATGCGGTAGTTGCCGTACAGCGCCGCCTCGCTCTGGAAGCAGAGGTACTGCAGCCGGAAGATCTGCTCGGCATCCTGCTCGGTCGCCGCCGAGATGGTCACGCTCATGCCCATGTGCGCATGCCTCCCGCTCACCTGATCACCTGTGGTCCCCCACTCCTATCCCCGTCCTCAGCGAGCCGCAACCTCCGGCGTCAGCAATCGCCGTAGACATCCCAGACATCTGGAGCGTTCCGGCCCAAGGCTGCCCTGTGAGATACCCAACTCCCCCGCGATTTCCCGGTATGTCAGGTCCTGCGGGGACAGCAGCGCCTCCAGCAGCCGCGGGCAGCGGCCGGGCAGCCGGCGCACGGCCTCGCGCAGGGCGCGGCGGCGGGCGGCGGCGAGGGCGAGCTGTTCGGGTTCGCGTTCGGCGGCGTCGGCGGGTTCACCGGCGTACGGCCGTTCGATCCGGGTCGTGCGGCGGGTGCGGCGGGCCTCGATGCGGACCGCGCTGCGCAGCCAGCGGTGCGGGTCGTGCGGCGGGCCGTCGGCCTCCAGGCGTTCCAGAAGGCGCAGCCAGACCGCCTGTTCCAGGTCGCCCGGCTCGGCTCCGGAGGCATGTGCCTCGGCGGACGCCTCGGCGGTGAGCAGAGGTCGAAGGGTGGTGACCAGGTCGTGCGTCATATGCAGGGCGACGCGGTCGCCCGGGCGGCGGGTTGCCCGGGCGACCGAAGGTCACCCCAACCGGGGTGGTGCCGCTCAGCGGTTGACGAAGTCCTCGCGGGCCAGCAGTCCCGTGTCCGGGTGGTCGGTGAAGACGCCGTCGATGCCGGTGGCGAAGTAGGCCTGGAAAGCGCCGAAGACGTCACCGTAGGCGTCCTTGGCGCTGCCCTTGCGGAAGTTCGCGGGCAGGAACGGGTTCTCGTTGCGCATGGTGTACGGGTGCAGGATCAGGCCCGCCCGGTGCGCGTCGCGGACGAGGGTGGTGGGCTCGGTGAGGTTGCCGGCGGGGTCCCGCGGGATGACCAGGTCCAGGGTGGGGCCGATGCCCTGGGCGTAGGAGGCGATCTCCTTCAGGCCCGCGGGCGTGATGAGGTCGGCGGTCGTGCGCGGGTCGCCGGTCTCGGCGAAGTCCCAGGGGCGGGTGTTCGCGCCGGACAGCAGCACGGCGAGCGGGTTGCCGACGAGCTTGTTCATCCGCTGGATGCTGGTGGGCTCGAACGACTGGATGATGACGGGCGAGTTCTTCTTGTCCTTGCCGTACCTGCGCAGCAGCCTGGCGAGCCGCTCCTCGGTGCCGAGGCCGAGCTTGCGGAAGTAGGTGGGGTGCTTGAGCTCGGGGTAGATCCAGACCTGCTTGCCGCGCTTGCGGGTCTGCTCGTCCTGCCAGCGGAGCACCTCTTCGAAGGAGGGGATCTCCCAGCGGCCGTCGTAGAGGGTGTTGTGCGGCCGGTTGGCCGGGATGCGCTCGGTGGCGCGGAGGGTCTTGAGCTCGGCGAGCGTGAAGTCCTCGGTGAACCAGCCGGTGGTGGAGACGCCGTCGAGCAGCTTGGTGCGCTTGCGGTCGGCGAACTCGGGGTGGTCCGCGACGTCCGTGGTGCCGCCGATCTCCGGCTCGTGCCGGCACACGAGGTGACCGTCCTTGGTGGGCACCAGATCACCGGCCTCGACGATGTCGGCACCCATGTCCAGGGCCAGCTCGTAGGCGCCGAAGGTGTGCTCGGGCCGGTAGCCGCTGGCGCCGCGGTGACCGATGACCGTCGGCACGGGCAGGCCCTTCAGCCCGCCCTGGCCGCCGCCCTGCCGGGCGTCGGCGGCTCTCGCCGTGCCCGGCAGGCCGAGTACGGCTCCGCCCGCGCCGAGCACCGCGGCACCGAGGAGCGCCCGCCGTCCGGTCCCGCCCGCCTGCTCGTCCGACTCCCGCGTTCCCATGAGCGACCTCCTGCCGTTGACCCGTCAGTGCGGGCCGATCGTAGGGGCGCGTACATGACGAACGGGAGACCGCGGGCGGAACACGCGGGTGCCGCCGGATGTCGCATGGGCGCGGAGTGGCCCGTGGGCCTGGATGTCTGACAGACCGTCGGCTTGGGGGCGGACGGGCGGGGTACGCGGCCAGTGACCGCGGCCGTCGTGGCAGGGTTCCCGCGGGGCCCTGGCAAGGCGAACGGGGTCGGCGGCGCGGCCGCAGCGGCGCGCCTCCCGCCGTCTGCGCGTCGCGCGTGCTTCGATCCGGGCCGTGTCCGCACCACCGGACCGACGACGCCGGTCCCTGTGGACGCGACCTGGCTCACATCCCCGGGTTCGCGTTACGGCCGCGCAACACCACGGCACCGCAGGTGAACACGCGTCAACACTGAGTAACACCTCGGTCAACCCGACGTGCGCGACCCCCTGGGCCGCGAGTAATGTCCTCACCTGCACAGACTCATACCGCATCCCGACACCGGAGGGCCCGTTGTCCCGCTTCGCGCTCATCAAGGCAGTGCTCGGACCGATCATGCGCCTGATGTTCCGCCCACAGGTGGAGGGCGCGGAGCGCATCCCGGGCGACGGTCCGGTCATCCTGGCCGGCAACCACCTGACGTTCATCGACTCGATGATCCTGCCGCTGGTCTGCGACCGTCAGGTCTTCTTCATCGGCAAGGACGAGTACGTCACGGGCAAGGGCCTCAAGGGCCGGCTGATGGCCTGGTTCTTCACGGGCGTCGGCATGATCCCGGTCGACCGCGACGGCGGCCGGGGCGGTGTCGCGGCGCTGATGACCGGCCGCCGGGTGCTGGAGGAGGGCAGGATCTTCGGCATCTACCCGGAGGGCACCCGCTCGCCCGACGGCCGTCTCTACCGCGGCCGCACCGGCATCGCCCGGCTCACCCTGATGACCGGCGCCCCCGTCGTGCCGTTCGCGATGATCGGCACCGACAAGCTCCAGCCGGGGGGCGCGGGCCTGCCCCGGCCGGGCAAGGTCACGGTCCGCTTCGGCGAGCCGATGGAGTTCTCCCGCTACGAGGGCATGGACCGCGACCGCTACGTCCTGCGGGCCGTGACCGACTCCGTGATGGCCGAGGTCATGCGCCTCTCCGGCCAGGAGTACGTGGACATGTACGCCAGCAAGGCCAAGGCGGCCTGACGCCGCGGAACCTCCCGACGGCGGGCCGCTGAGCAAGTGGCCCGCCGTCGGCGTGTGGACGACCGGGCGCCGGGCGGAACACCCGGCGCTCACCGGCCAGGGGTCACGGGTGCTCGACCCCGTCCTCCAGGCGCTGTCCGCGCAGCAGGAACCAGGCGGCGACGGAGGCCGCCAGCAGCACGACCGCACCCGCACCGGCCGCGAGGGTCAGCCCGTCGACGAAGGACTGCCGGGCGGCGTCCAGCAACGCCTCGGCCGTGTGCGCGGGCAGACCGGAGGCGACTTCCACGGCGCCGCCCAGCGACTCGTGCGCCGCGGCCGGGGTGCCCGCCGGGCCCGTGAAGTCCCGGTAGACGCCGGTCACGATCGAACCGAGTACGGCGATGCCGAGGGCGGCACCGAGTTCGTACGCCGTCTCGGAGACCGCGGAGGCGCTGCCCGCCTGGTCCTTGGGCACGCTGGAGAGGATCACGTCGGCGGTGACGGTGAACGAGAACCCGGCGCCGACGCCGACGACCAGCAGGGCCGTGCCGAGCAGCGGGTAGCCGGTGGACTGGCCGATGACGGTCAGCGCGGCGAGCGCGAACCCGACGGCCGCGAGTCCGCCGGAGACCACGGCGCGGACGGAGAAGCGCCGGGCCGCGCGGCCCGCGATCAGACCGGCCACCACCGCGCCGATCGCGGCGGGCAGTTCGGCGAGGCCGGCCTCGAACGGCGGCCTGCCCTGGACGAGTTGCAGGTACTGGGAGAGGAAGAACACCAGCCCGGACAGGCCGAGGATGGTCAGCAGGTCGGCCAGGACCGCGCCGCTGAACCCGCGGCTGCGGAAGAGCCGCATGTCGAGCAGCGGGATCGGCATGGTCAGCTGACGGCGCACGAAGCCGTAGAGGGCGGCGGCACCCAGCAGACCGACGGCCAGGGTCGTCCAGGCGAACCCGTGCGAGGCGGCCTCCTTGATCGCGTACACGACGCCGACCATGCCGACCAGCGACAGCGTGACGCTGAGCAGGTCCCAGGGGCCGGGGTTCGGGTTGCGGGACTCGGGCAGCATCCTGATGCCGACGAGGACGAGGACGGCCATCACGGGCAGGTTGATCAGGAAGACCGAGCCCCACCAGAAGTGCTCCAGCAGGAAACCGCCCACGATCGGGCCGACCGCCGTACCGGCGGACGCGGTGGCGCCCCAGAGACCGACGGCCAGGCTGCGCTCGCGCGGGTCGTGGAAGAGGTTGCGGATCAGGGCGAGGGTGGCGGGCATCAGGGTGGCGCCGGCGACGCCGAGCAGGGCCCGGGCGAGGATCATCAGCTCGGGCGTGGTCGCGTAGGCGTTGAGCACCGATATCGCGCCGAACGCCGTGGCGCCGACGAGCAGGATCCGCTTGCGGCCGATGCGGTCGCCGAGGCTGCCCATGGAGACGAGCAGACCGGCGATCACGAACGAGTAGACGTCACCGATCCACAGCAGCTGGGTGCCGGACGGCCTCAGGTCCTCGCTGATGTAGGGCGTCGCGAGACCGAGCACGGTCGCGTCGACGGCCACCAGCAGCACGGCCAGCACGAGGACGGACAGCGCGACCCAGCGACCGGGGCGCTTCACCGCCTCGGTCGTGTTCGCCGCCTGCAGGGTGCGGGTCATGATTCCTCTCTCCGGAGTGCGCCGCCGAGCAGCAGCTCGACGATCAGGTGGGTGAAGTCGTTGCGCGCCACGCGGCCTTCCGTCACCGCCCAGGCGCCGGAGGCCAGCAGGCCGTACAGCGCCTCGGTGAGCCAGACCGGGGTCAGGTCGATACGGAACTCGCCGCTCTCCTGGCCCCGGCGGAACAGCGCGGTGAGCCGGGCGTCGAGGCGGGCCCAGCCCTCGTTCTGCTCCTCGCCCTCGAACAGCTGGTTCTCGGTGTAGAGGAAGGCGAGCAGACCGGCCGCCGGCTCGATCTCGCGCACGAGGCGGCGCACCGCCCCGGCCGCCGGGCCGTCGTCCAGGCGGGCCGTCTCCACGGCCGCCTCGCACTCGGCGAGGCCGAGTGCCTCCAGTGCCCGTACGAGGGCGTCGCGCCCGGCGAAGTGGCGGTGCAGCGTGGCCCGGCTGATCCCGGCGGCCCGGGCGACCTCGTCCATGGTCGCGGTGGACTTGCGGGTCAGCAGGGCCGCGGCGCTGCGCAGTACCTGTTCTCGATCGACGGCCATGAGACAACGGTAACCCATGTGAGACATCTTTGTCTCACACTGGGCATGCGTGACTCACGGCTCGATCACTCCGGGGCCGTCCGGCAGGTGTCGGGGCGGGTGTCCGGTCAGCGCCAGGGCAGCTGGGCGCGCCGCTCCCAGTAGGCGGACGGGTCCTCGGCGAGCGCGGCGAGGCGTGCCCGCTGGTCTTCGTCGAGGTCGACGACGGTGGCGTGCAGGTTCGAGCCGAGCTGGGCGACGGTCGCGGCGCCGGAGAGGACGACGCCGGCCCAGGGCTGCCGCAGGATCATCGCGAGGGCGACCGCGTCGCAGCCGAGGGTCGTCTCCTCGGCGACGGCCTTCAGCACGTCCGGAGCGTGCGGCTCGGCGAGCCGGCCGTTGGCCATGCCCTCCTTGACGATCACGGTGAGCCCGGCGTCGTGCGCCTCGGCGAGCGCGGGTCCCGCGGAGGTCTCCAGCACGTTGTACGTGGACTGGACCGTACGGAAGAGCGGCTCGCCCTCGACGGTCACGGCGAGCGCGGCACGGATGGCGTCGGCCTGGGCCGGGCCGCTGGTGGAGAAGCCGACGGTGAGGCCCCCGACGGCGGCCTCGGCCAGCTTCGCGTGGAGTTCCTTGTCGGTGAGGGCCGGGCTGTCGGGCGTGAGCGAGTGGATCTGGTAGAGGTCGAGCCGGTCGCCGAGGAGGGCGTCGCTCTCGGCCCGCTGACGCTCGTACGTGGCGAGGCCGTGGTCCTTGACCTCGTGCTGCTCGGCGTCGGCGGACCAGCCGGCCGTGTAGGTGTACCCCCACTTGCTGCCGACGACCACGTCGTCCACGTCGGGGCGGGCCTCGAGCCACGCGGCGAGGAACTCCTCCGACCGGCCGTAGGAACGGGCCACGTCGAAGTAGCGGACGCCCTGCGCGTAGGCGGCGTCGAGGAGGTCGTGGGTACGGGTGCGCAGCGCCTCGACGCTGCGGTCCTCTCCGAGGTCGTGGTCCCGGCCGAGGTTGATGTATCCGGGACGGCCGACGGCGGCGAGGCCCAGGCCGATGTGGCAGGTGGGGGTCGTCACCGAGGCCAGGCGGGCGAAGGGCATCGCGGGCTCCGTTCGGTCGGCTCCTTGCGGCTCAGGACCAACCTAACCGGGATGCCCCGCCCGCACGCGCGCGTGGACGTCGGCGGTGCGGTACGCGCGCGTGCGGCGTACCGGGCCGCACGCGCGCGTGTGCGCTACTTCTTGGCGTTCGCCCATTCGTGCTGGGCCGCCACGTCCGCCCGGACCTCGGCGAGCTGGACGGCGACCGCGCCGGGCGCCGTACCGCCGCGGCCGTCGCGGGAGGCGAGGGCGCCGGGGACGTTCAGCACCGACCGGACCTCGGGGGTCAGGTGGGCGGAGATCTTCGAGAACTGCTCGTCGGTGAGGTCGTCCAGCTCCTTGCCCTCGGCCTCGGCCACCTTCACGCACTCGCCGGCCACCTCGTGCGCGACCCGGAACGGGACGCCCTGCTTGACCAGCCACTCGGCGATGTCGGTGGCGAGCGAGAACCCGGCCGGGGCCAGCTCCTCCATCCGCTCACGGTGCACGGTGAGCGTGGCCATCATCCCGGTGAAGGCGGGGAGCAGTACCTCCAGCTGGTCGATGGAGTCGAAGACCGGCTCCTTGTCCTCCTGGAGGTCGCGGTTGTACGCGAGCGGGAGGGCCTTGAGGGTGGCCATCAGCCCGGTGAGGTTGCCGATCAGGCGGCCGGACTTGCCGCGGGCCAGCTCGGCGATGTCGGGGTTCTTCTTCTGCGGCATGATCGACGAGCCGGTGGAGAAGGCGTCGTGCAGGGTCACGAAGGAGAACTCCTTCGTGTTCCAGATGATGATCTCCTCGGCGATCCGGGAGACGTTCACGCCGATCATCGCGGTGATGAAGGCGAACTCGGCGACGAAGTCGCGCGAGGCCGTCCCGTCGATGGAGTTGCCCGCGCTGCCGTGCTCGAAGCCGAGGTCCTTCGCCACCGCCTCCGGATCCAGACCGAGCGAGGAACCGGCCAGGGCGCCCGAGCCGTACGGCGACACCGCCGTGCGCGCGTCCCACTGGCGCAGTCGCTCGGCGTCCCGGGAGAGCGCCTGGACGTGGGCGAGCACGTGGTGGGCGAAGAGCACCGGCTGGGCGTGCTGGAGGTGGGTGCGGCCGGGCATCGCCACGTCCGGGTGGGCCTCGGCGAGGCCGATCAGCGCGTCCTGGAGGTCGGCGATCAGGCCGCCGATCGTCCGGGCGTGGTCGCGCAGGTACATCCGGAAGAGGGTCGCCACCTGGTCGTTGCGGGACCGGCCGGCGCGCAGCTTGCCGCCGAGGTCGGGGCCGAGCCGCTCCAGCAGGCCGCGCTCCAGGGCGGTGTGGACGTCCTCGTCGGCGATGGTGCCCACGAAGGAGCCGTCGGCGACGTCGGCTTCGAGCCGGTCGAGTCCCTCGATCATGCGGGTCAGCTCGTCCGCCGTCAGCAGCCCCGCCTTGTGCAGCACACGTGCGTGGGCACGCGAACCGGCGATGTCGTACGGCGCGAGCCGCCAGTCGAAGTGGACGGACGCGGACAGTTTCGCCAGGGCCTCGGCGGGACCGTCGGCGAAACGGCCGCCCCAGAGCCGTACGTCACCGCTGTTGCTGCTCACTTGCGTTGCTCCTAGGGAGGGTCGGTCGGTGGTACGCGAGGTTACGCCTGTGCCAGGTCGGGCCTGGCCCCGATCTTCGACGACAGGCCGTGGATGTCGATGAAGCCCTTGGCGGCGGACCGGTCGAAGGTGTCGCCGGTGCCGTAGGTGGCGAGGTGGAAGTCGTACAGGGACCGCTCGGAGCGCCGGCCGGTGACGACGGCGCGGCCACCGTGCAGGGTCGTCCGGACGTCGCCGGAGACGTGCCGCCCGGCCTCGTTCACGAAGCCGTCCAGGGCGCGCTTGAGCGGGGAGAACCACTGGCCGTCGCAGACCGGTTCGCCCCAGCGCTGCTGGCCTGGCGCTTGTGGCGGGCCGGTTCACGCTCGACGGTGACGTTCTCCAGCTCCTGGTGGGCGGTGATCAGGGCGATCACGCCCGGGGCCTCGTAGACCTCGCGGGACTTGATGCCGACGAGCCGGTCCTCGGCGGTAGGCGAGCACGACGCGCTCGGTCACGGGCTTCTCCTCACAGTGCGCACCCTTGTCTGCATGAGTATGCAGAAGCCTGCATGATTCGTCAATCCTGTGACGGGTGCCGGCCGGGGCCGCCCGCGGCGTGTCCGGATGCCGGGACCCGCGGTGATTCCCCGGACAGGGCAGCGCGTGCAACCCATAATCGTTAGACATGGGAAAGACTTATGAGCGCATAGACGGCAGACTCCGTACCTTCATCGAGGCACAGCCCCTCTTCTTCACCGCCACCGCTCCGCTCGACGCCGACGGAACGGTCAACCTCTCCCCCAAGGGCCTCACGGGCTCCTTCGCGGTGCTCGACGACCGCACGGTGGCCTACCTCGACTTCGCCGGCTCCAACGCCGAGACCATCGCCCATCTGCGGGAGAACGGGCGGATCACCCTCATGTGGTGCGCCTTCCAGGGGCCGCCGAACATCGTCCGTGTGCACGGCCGCGGCGAGCCGGTCTTCCGTGACGACCCGCGCTTCGCGGAGCTGCTCACCCGGTTCAGGGACATCGACCCGGCCCCGCACGGCCTGCGCGCGATCATCGTCGTGACGGCCGAGCTCATCCGCGACACCTGCGGGTACGCCGTGCCCTTCATGGCGTACGAGACGGACCGGGACCTGCACGGCAAGCGTTTCGCCCGCGAGGACGACGCCTCGCTCAGCGAGTACTTCACCAAGAAGGAGCACGTCGCCACGAGCCTTGACGGGCTGCCCGGGCTGCCGTTGCCGCTGCCTCCGTCTACCGTCTGAGCCATGCGTCCCGGTGCCGTCGCCGCCCTCCTGTCCGCGGCCGCCCTCGTGCTCGGTGCCGCCCCCGCCGGCGGGCCACCGCCCCGGCCGCTGCCGGCCCGGATGGCGGACACCGGCGGCGGCACCCAGCTGATCACCGCCGTCGCCCCGGGCGCCCGCTCGACCAGGGGCACCGTCACCTGGTGGGACCTCAGGGGCGGCAGCTGGGTGAAGGCCGGTTCCGCGCCCGCGCGCTTCGGGGCCGGCGGACTGGCGGACGGGACGAAGCGCAGACAGGGCACGAACACCACCCCGACCGGGCTGTACGACCTGCCCTACGCCTTCGGCATCGAGGCGGCGCCGCGCGGGACGACGTACCGGTACCGCCCGGTGCGGCAGGGCTCCTGGTGGTGCCAGGACAACCGCTCCCGCTCCTACAACCGCTGGACCGAGCCGCGGGCCGCCGACTGCCGCGCCGCCGAGGCCGAGCATCTGATCACCTACCGGGCCCAGTACGCGCACGCCATGGTCGTCGGCTTCAACTACCACCGCCCGGTGCGCGGCCGCGGCGCGGGCATCTTCCTGCACGTCGACGGGCGCGGGGCGACGGCCGGTTGCGTGTCGGTGCCGGCCGAGGCGATGCGACGGATCCTCGACTGGGCCGAGCCGGCGGCCGAGCCGCACCTCGCGATCGGCACGTCGGGCGGGGCGACGGCGATCACGCGGTACTGAGCGGCGGCAGAACCGGAACCGGCTGAACGCTCGCGTGGTGCGGCCCGTATCTGTGGGCCAAGGGCCGAGTCCCCACGGAGGAACCGTGACCACCACGCTCGCCGGCGGCCGTGCCGCCCGACGCCAGACGATGCGCCGCATCCGTCCGCGCCGCTCCCCGGCCGTCCCCCTGCTGCTCGCCGTGTGGGCGGGCGCGGCGGGTGTGTTGTGGCTGTGGTGGCGCAACACACCCGCCATCTCCGACGACACCGGCAGGATCCTGAACGCGGGCCGGATCACCGGCCTGCTGGCCGGGTACCTCATGGCGCTCGTGGTGCTCCAGATGGCCCGGGTGCCCGCGCTGGAACGGCGGGTGGGCTCGGACCGGGTGGCCCGCTGGCACGCCATGACCGGCCGCTACACGCTCTGCCTGGTCCTCGCCCACGTCTTCCTGATCATGTGGGGCTACGCGGCGCAGGCCGGCAAGGGCCTCGGCGACATCGTCCAGCAGACGGTCGACTCCGTGAACCAGCTGCCGGACATGGGCAAGGCTGCCATCGGCACCGGACTGCTGCTGTTCATCGGGCTGCTCTCGATCGGCCCGGTCCGCCGCCGGATCCCTTACGACGCCTGGTACCACGTGCACCTGCTCACCTACGCGGCGGTGTTCCTGACCTTCTGGCACCAGCTGACCACCGGCAACGACTTCGCCGTCGAGCCGGTCGCCAGGACCGTCTGGTACGCCCTGTACGGGACGGTGACCGCGCTCGTGGTCTGGTACCGGATCCTGACCCCGCTCCGCCTCAACCTGCGGCACCGGATGCGGGTCGAGGCGGTGATCGAGGAGACGCCCGGGATCGTGTCGGTGCTGATCGGCGGGCGCAGGCTGCACCGGATGGGCGCGGAGGCGGGGCAGTTCTTCCGCTGGCGGTTCCTGGCGCCGGGGATGCGGTTCAGCTCCCACCCGTACTCGCTGTCGGCGGCGCCCCGCCCGGACATGCTCCGGATCACCGTGAAGGCGATCGGCGACCACAGCGCCCGGCTGCGCGAACTGGAGCCCGGCACCCGGGTGTGGGCGGAGGGGCCGTACGGGGCGCTGACCGCGCAGCGCCGCAGCCGCGGGAAGGTGCTGCTGGTGGCGGGCGGGGTCGGGATCACACCGATGCGGGCGCTGTTCGAGACGCTGCCCGGCGCGTCCGGCGACATCACCCTGCTGTACCGGGCCAACAGCACCCAGGACCTGGCGCTGTGGGACGAACTCGCCCGGATCGCCGACGAGCGCGGGGCCAGGCTGATGTACGCGGTCAACAGTCCGGACGGGGAGCGCCCGGACATCTCGCCGGAGACGCTGGGCCGCAAGATCCCGGACATCGACCGCCACGACGTCTTCCTGTGCGGGCCGCCCGGTTTCGCCCAGTCGGTGTACGAGGCGCTGCGCGGCGCGGGAGTCCCCGCCCGTCGCATCCATCACGAGTCGTTCGAGATGTGACCGAGGATCAGGAGCTCAGGGCAGATGAGGAAGAGTCACCCCGTCCGGCGTGCCGTACTGGCCGGCGCCGCGACCGTGTCCGGGATCGTGCTGCTGCTGTCGCTGAAACCGGCCTCCGACCCGGGCTCCGCCTCCGCGGCGGGCGGCGCGGCCCCGCCGGTGGCCGCGCAGTCGCCGCAGGGCGGGCGGGGCGCGGGCGTCGGCACGGTCACCGGTGACGCGGCCAGTACCCGGTACGGCCCCGTGCAGGTCCGGCTCACGGTGAAGGGCGGGAAGATCACGGGCGCCGAGGCCGTGCGGGCGCCCGAGGGAGGGCAGAGCGACCGGGTCACCGCCGACGCCGTACCCCGACTCAACCAGGCCGCCGTCGCCGCCGGCAGCGCCGACATCGACGCCGTATCCGGCGCCACCTACACCAGCGCCGGATACAAGCAGTCCCTCCAGTCGGCACTGGACAAGCTGGAGGAGGCCGCGGGATCCGCCGGACAGGGCGGCGGACAGGGCGAGGGAACAGACGGACAGGGCTCGGGCAGCGGCTCCCAGGGCACCCGCACCCTCACCGGCGCCGTCGCGCAGACCCAGTACGGGCCCGTGCAGGTCCGTGTCACCGTCAGCGGTGGGAAGATCACGGGCGCCGAGGCCGTGCAGGCGCCCGAGGGAGGGCAGAGCGACCGGGTCACCGCCGACGCCGTACCCCGACTCAACCAGGCCGCCATCGCCGCCGGCAGCGCCGACATCGACGCCGTATCCGGCGCCACCTACACCAGCGCCGGATACAAGCAGTCCCTCCAGTCGGCACTGGACCGGGCCGGTGGCTGACACCGTGGCCGATTCCGCACAGGCTCCCGCCGCGGTGCGCCGGGTGGAGGAGACGATGGGGACCGTCTTCTCCTTCGACGTCCGCGGCGGGGAACCCACGGCCGTACGCACGGCGCTGGACGAAGCGGTCGCCGGGCTGCACCGGGTCGACGAGGTGTTCAGCACCTACCGGGAGGGCAGCGAGGTCTCCCGGCTGGCGCGCGGTGAGCTGTCCCTCGGCGCGTGCGCGCCCGAGGTCGCCGAGGTGCTGGAGCTGGCCGCGGAGGCGGAGCGGGTGAGCGACGGCTGGTTCAGCACGTCGTACCAGGGCCGGCTCGACCCGACCGGGATCGTCAAGGGCTGGGCCGTGGAGCGCGCCGCCCGGCGGGTCGCGGCGGCCGGTGCGACGGGCGTCAGCGTCAACGGGGGCGGGGACGTGCAGTTGCTCGGGACGCCGGGGGCGGGGCGGCCGTGGCGGGTCGGCGTGTCGGACCCGCTGCGTCCGGGCGGGCTGGCGGCCGTGGTCTCCGCCGCGCGGGCGGACGAACTGGCCGTCGCGACGTCCGGCTCGGCGGAGCGGGGTGCGCACATCGTCGACCCACGCACCGGGCGCTCCGCGGTGACCGATCTGGTGGCGGTGACGGTGGTGGCGCCGCGGCTGACGTGGGCGGACTGCTGGGCGACGGCGGCGTTCGCGATGGGGGCGCGGGAGGGGTTGCGGTGGCTGGAGTCCCTGGACGGGGTGGAGGCGCTGTTGGTGACCGCGGGGGACGAGGTGCGGTGCACGGGGGGTTTGGCGGGGTGGCTGGGGTGAGCCCCGTTTCGGAGTGACCGGCGCAGCTGCCGGGGTGCCGGCGTACCACTCGCCCGCGTGGGCGCGGCGCCTCCCCCACTCTCGGCTTCGCTCGAGCGGAGGGAGCGCCGCTCGGGCCGGCCGCGCCCGCAACGCCTCGGGGGCGCGGGGAACTGCGCGACCGGCCACCCGCACCCCACCGACGGCACGAGCCGTCGCGTCGCTCAGTGCCCGTTCTGAGCCAACCTCAGCAGATGATCCGCCAGTGCCTGCCCGCCCGTCGGCTCCCGGCTGATCAGCAGCAGCGTGTCGTCACCGGCGATGGTGCCGAGGATGTCGTGCAGCTCCGCCTGGTCGATCGCCGAGGCCAGGAACTGGGCGGCGCCCGGTGGGGTCCGCAGGACCACGAGGTTGGCGGACGCCTCCGCGGAGATCAGCAGCTCCTGCGACAGCCGCCGCATCCGCTCCTCCTTCGCCGACTCCCCCAGCGGTGCCCGCGGGGTGCGGAAGCCCCCCTCGCTCGGCACCGCGTAGATCAGGTCGCCGTCGTTGTTGCGGATCTTCACCGCGTTCAGCTCGTCGAGGTCGCGGGAGAGCGTCGCCTGGGTGACGGTCAGCCCGTCGTCGGCGAGCAGCTTCGCCAGCTGGCTCTGGGAGCGCACCGCCTGCCGGTTGAGGATGTCCACGATCCGGCGGTGGCGTGCGGTGCGGGTCTGCGGTACGGCAGGCCCGTTGGTCTGCTCGTGCTCCTGCGCCTGGCTCATCGTCGTCTCATTCTCCGGATCGTCCGTCCCCGTGGGCCTCGTGGGCCTGGTCAAGGATGCCGGGAAGCGCCCCGATGAAGGCGTCCACCGCGTCGTCGCCGAGGGTCAGCGGCGGCATCAGCCGTACGACATCGGGTGCGGGCGCGTTCACGAGGATTCCGGCGTCCTGAGCCGCCTGCTGTGCCGTGGGCGCGAGCGGCTCGGTGAGCACGATACCCAGGAGCAGGCCCGAGCCCCTGACGTGGCTGATCAGCGGGTGGCCGAGAGCCTCGATTCCGGCGCGGAGCCGCTCGCCCTGCCGCTTGACGTTGTCGAGCAGCCCCTCGTCCGCGATGGTGTCGAGGACGGCGAGACCGGCGGCGCAGGCGACCGGGTTGCCGCCGAAGGTCGTGCCGTGCTGGCCCGGCTGGAGCAGCTCGGCGGCCCGGCCGAAGGCGACGGTGGCGCCCAGCGGCAGCCCGCCGCCGAGGCCCTTGGCGAGGGTGACGACGTCCGGCAGGACACCCTCGTGGGCCTGGTACTCGAACCAGTGCCCGGTCCGGCCGATGCCGGTCTGCACCTCGTCCAGCACCAGCAGGGCACCGGTGGCGGCGGTGATGGCGCGCGCCGCCTTGAGGTACCCGGCGGGCGGCACGACGACGCCGTTCTCGCCCTGGATGGGCTCGATGATCACCAGGGCGGTGTCCTCGGTGACCGCCGCGGCCAGGGCCTGGGCGTCGCCGTAGGGCACGTGCGTGACGTCGCCGGGCAGCGGCAGGAACGGCTCCTGCTTGCCGGGCTGCCCGGTCAGCGCCAGGGCGCCCATGGTGCGGCCGTGGAAGCCGCCCCGGGTGGCCACCATGTGCGACCGCCCGGTCAGCCGGCCGATCTTGAAGGCGCCCTCGTTGGCCTCCGCGCCGGAGTTGCAGAAGTAGACCTTGCCGTCCCGGCCGAAGTGCTGCAGGAGCCGTTCGGCGAGCGCGACGGGCGGCTCGGCGATGAAGAGGTTGGAGACGTGGCCGAGGGAGGCGATCTGCTTGCTCACGGCCTCCACCACCGCCGGGTGGGCGTGGCCGAGCGCGTTGACCGCGATGCCGCCGACGAAGTCGAGGTACTCCTTGCCGTCGGCGTCCCAGAGCTTCGCGCCCTCACCGCGCACCAGCGGGAGCCTCGGGGTGCCGTAGTTGTTCATGAGCGCGCCCTGCCACCGCGCGGTCAGTTCCTGATTGGTCATACGGCATCCCCCTCGTTCTCGTCGGGCACGACCATCGTGCCGATGCCCTCGTCGGTGAAGATCTCCAGCAGGATCGAGTGCTGGACCCGGCCGTCGATGACGCGGGCGGTGGTGACGCCGTTGCGCACGGCGTGCAGGCAGCCCTCCATCTTCGGGACCATGCCGGAGGACAGCTCCGGCAGCAGTTTCTCCAGCTGGGAGGCGGTGAGGCGGCTGATCACCTCGTCGCTGTTCGGCCAGTCCTCGTACAGTCCCTCGACGTCGGTGAGGACCATGAGGGTCTCGGCGCCCAGTGCCGCAGCGAGTGCCGCAGCCGCCGTATCAGCATTGACGTTGTAGACATGGTGATCGTCCTGGGAGCGGGCGATCGACGAGACGACCGGGATGCGGCCGTCGGCGAGCAGCGCCTCGATGGCGCCGGTGTCGATCTCGGTGATCTCGCCCACCCGTCCGATGTCGACGGCCTCGCCGTCGATCTCGGGCTGGTGCTTGGTGGCGGTGATGGTGTGCGCGTCCTCACCGGTGAGGCCGACGGCGAGCGGGCCGTGCTGGTTGAGCAGCCCGACCAGCTCGCGCTGCACCTGGCCGGCCAGCACCATGCGGACGACGTCCATGGCGTCCTCGGTGGTGACGCGCAGGCCGGCCTTGAACTCGCTGACGATGCCGTGCTTGTCGAGGGCGGCGCTGATCTGCGGGCCGCCGCCGTGCACGACGACCGGTCTGAGGCCGGCGTGGTGCAGGAAGACCACGTCCTGCGCGAACGCGGCCTTCAGGTCCTCGTCGACCATGGCGTTGCCGCCGAACTTGATGACGACGGTCTTGCCGTTGTGCCGGACCAGCCACGGCAGCGCCTCGATGAGGATCTGCGCCTTGGGCAGGGCGGTGTGCTTACGAGTAGTGCTCATGAGGAGTACGCGCTGTTCTCGTGGACGTAGTCGGCGGTGAGGTCGTTGGTCCAGATGGTCGCCGTCTCGGAGCCGGCCGCGAGGTCGGCGACGACGTGTACCTCGCGGTAGCGCATGTCGACCAGCTCGCGGTCCTCGCCGACGCCGCCGTTCTTGCACACCCAGACGCCGTTGATGGCGACGTTGAGGCGGTCCGGCTCGAAGACGGCGTCCGTCGTGCCGATCGCGGAGAGCACCCGGCCCCAGTTGGGGTCCTCGCCGTGGATGGCGCACTTGAGGAGGTTGTTGCGGGCGATGGTGCGGCCCACCTGGACGGCGTCCTCCTCGGTCGCGGCGTTCACGACCTCGATCTTGATGTCCTTGCTGGCGCCCTCGGCGTCCCGGACGAGCTGCTGCCCGAGGTCGTCGCAGACGGTGCGGACGGCCTCGGCGAACTCGTCGTACTGCGGGGTGACGCCCGAGGCACCGGAGGCGAGCAGCAGCACGGTGTCGTTGGTGGACATGCAGCCGTCGGAGTCGACCCGGTCGAAGGTGACCCGGGTGGCGGCGCGCAGGGCCTTGTCGAGCGTCCCGGCGTCCAGGTCGGCGTCGGTGGTGAGCACGACGAGCATGGTGGCCAGACCCGGGGCGAGCATGCCGGCGCCCTTGGCCATGCCGCCGACGGTCCAGCCGTCCTTGGTGACGACGGAGGTCTTGTGCACGGTGTCGGTGGTCTTGATGGCGATGGCGGCCTTCTCGCCGCCGTGCTCGGACAGCAGGCCGGCGGCCGTCTCGACCCCCGGGAGCAGCTTGTCCATGGGGAGCAGGACGCCGATGAGGCCCGTCGAGCAGACGGCGACCTCTCCGGCGCCCACGCCCAGCAGTTCGGCGGCCTTCTCGGCGGTGGCGTGGGTGTCCTGGAAGCCCTTCGGGCCCGTACAGGCGTTGGCGCCGCCGGAGTTGAGGACCACGGCGGACAGCTGCCCGCTCTTGAGGACCTGCTCGGACCACAGGACGGGCGCGGCCTTGACCCGGTTGGAGGTGAAGACGCCCGCGGCGGCGCGGCGGGGGCCGTTGTTGACCACGAGGGCCAGGTCGGGGTTGCCGTTCTCCTTGATCCCGGCGGCGATGCCCGCCGCCGTGAATCCCTTCGCTGCCGTCACGCTCACGGCGCAACTCCGATCGTCGTCAGTCCGGTGGTCTCGTCGAGACCCAGGGCGATGTTCATGCTCTGGACGGCACCGCCCGCGGTGCCCTTGGTCAGGTTGTCGATGGCGCTGATGGCGATGATGCGGCCGGCGGAGGCGTCGTGCGCGACCTGGATCTGAACGGCGTTGGAACCGTGGACGGACGCGGTCGCGGGCCACTGCCCCTCGGGCAGCAGGTGGACGAAGGGCTCGTCGGCGAAGGCCTTCTCGTAGGCGGCCCTCAGTGACTCGCCGGTGACGCCGTCCCGGGCCTTGGCGCTGCAGGTGGCGAGGATGCCGCGGGGCATCGGCGCGAGGGTCGGCGTGAAGGAGACGGAGACCGGCTCGCCGGCGGCCGCGCCGAGGTTCTGGATCATCTCGGGGGTGTGCCGGTGGACGCCGCCGACGCCGTAGGGCGACATGGAGCCCATGACCTCGCTGCCCAGCAGGTGCGGCTTGGGTGCCTTGCCCGCGCCGGACGTGCCGGAGGCGGCGACGATCACGGCCTCCGGCTCGGCGAGGCCGGCCGCGTAGGCCGGGAACAGCGCCAGCGACACGGCGGTGGGGTAGCAACCGGGTACCGCGATGCGCTTGGACCCCTCCAGCGCGGCGCGGCCACCCGGCAGTTCGGGGAGGCCGTAGGGCCAGGTGCCGGCGTGCGGGGAGCCGTAGAAACGCTCCCAGTCGCCGACCTCCTTCAGCCGGAAGTCGGCGCCCATGTCCACGACCAGGACGTCCGGGCCGAGCTGCTCGGCGACGGCGGCGGACTGCCCGTGCGGCAGCGCGAGGAACACGACATCGTGCCCGGCGAGGACCTCGGGCGTGGTCGCCTCCAGGACGCGGTCGGCCAGCGGCAGCAGATGCGGCTGGAGCGCGCCCAGCCTCTGCCCCGCGTTGGAGTTGCCGGTCAGGGCGCCGATCTCGACCTCGGGGTGGGCCAGGAGCAGACGCAGCAGCTCTCCGCCCGCGTACCCGCTCGCTCCGGCCACTGCCGCACGTACCGCCATGGAAAACCCTCCTCCTGGATGGCATGACTATACGTTTCGCTGCACGTTTATGCAATCCAGTTCCGAGGGCCCGCTCCGGCGTCGGGGACGCCGCCCACTGGTGAGGCCCCCCGGTGCGGGCGGGAACGGCGGCCCGCGATGATCTCCCCATGACTCCGATCACCGGCATGGACCTGACCGGCTTCACCGGACGCGAGGCGGGGGTGTGGACCGACGAGCGCGGACTGGTGCTGTCCGTCCACTTCTTCCCGCTGGTCCCCGACCTGCCCGCGCCGCTCGACCGGCCCGAACCGCTGCGGGCCGGTCTCGCGCGGATCGCGGCCGGGGCCGGCGGCGCGCTGATCGAGGCGGTGACCGGTGGGGTGGACGGCGTGCCGGGTGTCCGCCAGCTGATCAAGGTGCCCCGGCCGAACGGGCACGGCCAGGTCTTCCTCGGGTCGTGGACCGTGCCGAGGGCCGGGTGCAGCACGGTGGTGAAGGTGCAGGCCGCCGAGGGCGCGACGACCGGCGTGCGCGAGGCGACGGTGATGTCGTGGGTGGGCCCGGCCGACTACTTCCGGCCGCACCCCTACGCGCCCGGCCTGACCGGTGGGCTGCCGTACCACGTGGCCGACGACGAGCAGTGGGACGCGCACTTCCCCGACCACCCGCTCACCCTGGTCCGCGCCGCGCTGCACCGGATCACGCCCACCGTCACGCTCGACGAGCGGTTCAAGGTCCTGGCGCCGTTCGGCGGGCCGGCGGCACCGCCTCGGCGGTGACCGCACGGCCCGCGTCGCGGGCTACCGCTGTCTGATCCGCAGGAACGTCACCGAGTTCGCCGGGAAGGTGTACGTGAACTCGCTCGCCACCCCCGAGAAGGTCGAGCTCACCGGGGTGACCGGGGTGTCCGTCTCGGTGTTGACCGCGTCCTGGTCGGCGGCCAGCGTGGTGACCCGCGCCCTGGGGGCGACGTCGGCGCCACCGAGGTCGACGGCCGTGCGCGCCGCCCGGTCCTGGGCGTTGACGACCTTGACGGTCAGCTCGCCGGTGCGCGCGTCCTCGGTGACGATCTGGCGGAAGGGCTC
Organism: Streptomyces viridiviolaceus; assembly: GCF_014650995.1. Lineage (GTDB taxonomy): Bacteria > Actinomycetota > Actinomycetes > Streptomycetales > Streptomycetaceae > Streptomyces > Streptomyces viridiviolaceus. Next base: position 55,437 of record NZ_BMWA01000025.1, on the reverse strand, counting down.
GGCCGGCTTGTCGTCGGTGAAGCTGCCCCACTCCTGGCCGTCGAGGTAGAGGGTGACCTGGCGGCCCCGGACCTTGATGTCGATGTCGTAGGCGCGGCCCGTCTCGATCGAGCCGGCCTTGGTGAGCATCGTCGACTTGCCGCCGTCGACGGCCTGCTCGACGGCGGACTGGGTGTTGTTCCAGCCGCCCAGGTTCCACCAGTAGTAGCTGCCGGTGTCCTTCACGCCGAAGGCGATCAGGAAGCCCTCCTTGCCGGACTTCTTGGTGGCCTTCACCTGCAGGTCGTAGTCCTTCCAGGCCGGGTCGCCGGCCGTGACCATGGTGTTCTCGGCGGCGGCGTCGGTCTGCACGTACCGGCCGTCCTGGACGGTCCAGGCGCCCGCGCCGGTGTGCGTCCACTTCGAGGCGTCACCGGAGAAGTCGTCGGCCAGGAGCGCCGTCCCGTCCGCCGAGGTGACCTTCACGTCGTCGTACGCCGCGCTGGTCGCCCACGTCGACAGGCCGACGGCGCCGGTGATGGGGCCGCTGACCTCCGGGGTGCCGGTGGCCTTCGACGGGACGACGCGGTCGCCGGTGTTGTTCATGAACAGCTTCTGGACCTCGTAGTTCGCCGAGTTCCAGGAGGCGCGGTTGTTGAACCAGATCAGGTCCGGCCGCCACTGCACATAGTCCTCGTTGGCGAGCAGCGGGGCGTAGGAGGCGAGCTTGACGACGTCCGCGTTGCGCTCCAGGCCGGTCATGTACGCGGCCTCGGACAGGGCGTTCTTCCAGGCGTTGCCCTGGGAGGCGTACTCGCCGAGGAAGACCTTGGGGCCCGTGCGGTCGTAGGAGTCGTAGCGGTCGTTGTTCTGCAGGAACCACTGCGGGCTGTTGTAGTAGTGCTCGTCGACCATGTCGACGCCACCCTCGCGGTTGAGCTGCCAGGCGGTGTCGAAGGTCGTGCCGGAGTCGTCCGGGCCGGAGTTGGAGATGACGGTGATGTCCGGGTACTTCGCCTCGATGGCGGCGCGGAACTGCTGGAATCGGGCGAAGAACTCCCTCGGGAGGTTCTCCTCGTTGCCGACCCCGATGTGGGTGAGGCCGAAGGGCTTGCTGTGGCCCATCTCGGCGCGGACCCTGCCCCACTTCGAGGTGGCCGGGCCGTTGGCGAACTCGATGAGGTCCAGGGTGTCCTGGATGTGCCGCTTCAGCAGCGCCTCGTCGTCGACGGCCTTGTTCTGGCCGCAGCCGGTCACCAGGGCGGGGACGACCGGCAGCGGCATGGCCCCGATGTCCTCGGCGAAGCGGAAGTACTCGTAGTAGCCGAGGCCGTAGCTCTGGTTGTAGCCCCAGAAGTTGGCGTTGGTGGCGCGCTCCTCGACGGGGCCGATGGTGCCCTTCCACTGGTAGGCCCGCTTGCGCTGCCAGCCGGATGCCTCGCTGTAGTCCTCCATGGAGCCGGTGTTGACCAGGCAGCCGCCGGGGAAGCGCAGGAAGCCGGGGTTGAGCGCCTCGATCTTCTCGGCGAGGTCCTTGCGCAGGCCGTTCGGCTGGCTCTTGTAGGTCTCGCGCGGGAACAGCGACACCATGTCGAGCGCCGCCGGCGCGGTGGTGGCGACGGCGAGGCGGCCGCGGTTGCTGGTCCGCGTGGCGGTGAAGGTGGCGGTGTACTTGCGCCAGCCGCCCTTCGCGGCGACCTGGCGGGCGTTCGCCAGGGTGCCCGCGGTGTCCTTCAGGGTGACCGTGAGGGTGGTGCCGCTCTCGGCGCGCGCCCACACCGAGAAGTCGTACCTCTTGCCCTTCTCCACCCGGATGCCGGTGTTGTAGCCGCTGTTCGTGACGGACGAACCCGCGCCCAGGGAGAGGTAGTTGCGGTTCCGGTCGTTGAGCCGGCCGTCGTCGTCGACGACCTCGGCCGTGCCGTCGGGCGTCCAGGCGGTGAGCGGCGTGTACGAGGAGTTGTCGGCGGTGGAGTACTCGAAGGACCGGTTCTGCACCAGCTCGGCGTACAGGCCGCCGTCGGCGGCCCGGTTGATGTCCTCGAAGAAGACGCCGTACATCGTGTCGTCGATCGCGGCGCCCCGTGCGCCCGGGTCGACGGTGATCGCGTAGTCGGTGACGGCCTCCGCCGCGTGTGCGGGGGCCGGCAGCAGGGCCGAGGCCGCCAGAAGGGCGGTGGCGCCGAGGCCGAGTCTGAAGCGGGTGCGTGACATGGATACTCCGCGGCTCTCACTGGAAATTGTTCGAGATATCGGACGTTGGTCAGCACTTCGAACGGCAAGATAGGGAGGGGGTGGAAGCGCGTCAATGGGTCGCGCAGCAATGGCCGGCAATGGTGCGTCAGGCGACGGCACCCGGTGCGAAGGGCGGGCGGAGATGGGCGAGTTGTGGCCGGTGCCCGATGTGCTGGCCTTTCTCTCGGGGCGGTGGCGCACCGAGCGGTCGGTGCGGGATCTGGCGAGCGGTGACGAAGGCCGGTTCGACGGCACCACCGTGTTCGACGCGGTGACGGGCGGCGGGCTGCTGAGCCGGGAGTCCGGCGCCTTCACCTGGCGGGGCGTGACCCGCCCCGCCGAGCGCACCCTGCGCTTCGAGCCGGGATCCGCGCCGGGCACGGCCGACGTGCGCTTCGCGGACGGCCGCCCGTTCCACGGCCTGGACCTGTCCTCGGGCCACCATGTGGCCGACCATCCCTGCGCGGCGGACCTCTACCGCGGCGAGTTCACCGTCCGGGACCGGGACCACTGGCGGACCGTGTGGCGCGTGCGCGGCCCGGCCAAGGACCTCCTCCTCACCACCGACTACGCCCGCGAGCGCCCGGGAGCGCCGGACGGCGGGCCGGCTAGACCGCAGCCTGGTCGAAGCGCAGGTTCCAGCGGCCCGCGCGGCCGGTGACGATGGTCGTCGACAAGGGGCGGACGTCGAGGTTCCAGTAGGTCGCGGGCGGCGCCTTCAGGGCGTAGACCAGCGCGGCCCGGATCACCGAGGGCTCGGCGACGGCGACGATGCGGCCGTCGGCCTCGACGGGGCGGGTGTCGAGCCAGCCGCCGACGCGGGTGATGAGGCCCAGCAGCGACTCACCGCCGTGCGGGGCGGAGCGCGGGTCGGCGAGCCAGGCGTCCACCGCCTCCGGCTCGCGGGCCATCGCCTCGCCGAGCGTCAGCCCGCGCCAGCGTCCCATGTCGCACTCGCGCAGGGCGAGTTGCACCAGCGGGGCGTAGCCGAGGGCGTCACCGGTGGCGCGGCTGCGGGGCGTCGGCGAGCAGTAGCGCAGTTCGGCCGCCGCGAGCGGCAGCAGGTCACCGGCGGCGCGCATCACCTCGTCCCAGCCGGCCCGGTCCAGCGGCCGGTCGTCCTCGAAGCGCTCCGCGAGCAGGGGCGAACTGCGTGCGGCGGCGACGAACGTGACCCGAAGCGCCATGCGGCGATGGTGGGCCGCAAAACTACGCTGGTCAAGAGCTGTTACCTGTGAGTCACCCAGGGTGCGCCGCGGTTCACTGACCGAAGGCGAGCGCCATCCACTGGTCCGGCCGCTCCAGCGCCGCGAAGCCGAGCTTCTCGTAGACGCCGTGCGCGTCGTGCGTGGCGAGCAGGATGCGCCGCAGGCCGTACGGCCGCAGATGCTCGCGTACGGCCGCGACCAGCGCCGTGCCGAGGCCCTTGCCCCGCACCGAGGGGTCGACGTACACGTCGCACAGCCAGGCGAAGGTCGCCCGGTCGGTGACGACGCGGGCGTACGCCACCTGCTCGCCCGTCAGCGCCTCGTACACGCCGAAGTTGAGCGAGCCCTCGATCGCCCGGCTCTGCTTCTCGCGCGGCCGGCCGATCGCCCAGTACGCGTCGGTGGACAGCCAGTGGTGCACGCGGCCGGCGTCGATCCGGTCGGGGTCGGTGGAGATCTCGTAGCCCTCGGGCAGGCTCGGCGTGTCGGTCATGCCGGGATGCTCGCAGGCCGGAGGGTCGGAGTCGAGCGTTCAACGGGCGGCCGCACGTCCGTGCCCGCGCCTCCCGTCGTCATGGCCGGACCTCCGCACAGGCCCTGCGCAGGCGTCGCACACCCTCGGCGATCTCCTCGCCGCCCGCGACCGCCGCGAAGCTCAGCCGGACGTGCGCGGCCGGGGGTTCGGCGCTGAAGTACGGGCGCCCCGGCGTGATCGCGACGCCCGCCCGCAGCGCCGCCGCCGTCAGCGCGGACTCGGCGGTGCCGTCGGGCAGGCGCAGCCACAGGTGGTAGCCGCCGGACGGGATGTGGGGCAGGGCGAAGTCGGGCAGGTGCATCCGCAGCGCGGACGTCATGGTGTCCCGGCGTGCCTTCAACTCCGCCGAGACGGCGCGCAGATGGCGGGGCCAGGCGGGCGAGCCGACGAGTTCGAGCGCCGCCTCCTGCAGGGGCCGGGGCACGAAGAAGGTGTCGACGACCTGGATGGCCCGCAGCCGCTCCAGCACGGGACCACGCGCCGCCAGAGCGCTCACCCGGAAGCTCGGTGAGGTCGCCTTGGTCAGCGAGCAGACGTGGACGACGACGCCGTCCGGGTCGTCGGCGGCCAGCGGACGCGGCAGCGGCCCCGAGTCCTCGTGCACGAGGCGTCGTACGAAGTCGTCCTCGACGACGAAGGCGCCGGCCTCGCGCGCGATGCGCAGCACCTCGCCGCGCCGCTCGGGGGCGAGGACGCCGCCGGTCGGGTTCTGGAACAGCGGCTGGCAGACGAAGACGCGGGCGCCGGTGGCCCGGAAGGCGTCGGCGAGCAGGGCCGGCCGCACACCGTCCGCGTCCACGGGGACGGGCACCGGGCGCAGGCCGGCCGCACGGGCGATGGCCAGCATGCCGGGGTAGGTGGGCGACTCGACGAGGACGGGCGCGCCGGGCGGCGCCAGGGCGCGCAGGGCCGTGGTCAGCGCGGACTGGCCGCCCGAGGTGACCAGTACCTCGGCGGCCGTGACGGCCCCGCCGATGCTGCGCGCGAACCACTCCCGCAGCTCCGGCAGCCCCTCCATCGGTGGCCTGCCCCACGCCCCGGGGCGCCGCCCCGCCCGGGACAGCGCCGCCGCCATCGCCCGCTCCGGCTGCAGCGACGGATGCAGATAGCCGCCGTTGAACTCGACGACACCGGGCGGCGGAGCGGCCAGCGAGACCAGCACACCGGAGGCGTCCACCGAGCGGGGTACGAGATCGGCGGCGCCGTCGGCGCTGAGCGCGACCTCCTGCCAGGAGGTGTCCCCGGCGGGCCCGGCGGCAGGGCGCGGCCGGGCACGGAAGGCCCCGGCGCCCGGCCGGGTGACCACAAGACCCTCGGCGGCCAGCTGCGCCAGGGCCCGCGAGACGGTCACCGGGCTCACCCGGAACCGCTCGACGAGGGCCCGGCTGGACGGGAGCTTTCCGCCGGGCGAGTAGCGGTTGAGTTCCCGCCGCAGCTGATTCGCCAGTTCACCGACACTGCTACGCTCTTGCATGAGAGCACAGAGTAGCGCTACCACCCCGACGGCGATAGCGGTCAGCGAACCGAGCGGCGTGTCCGCCCGGACGGGAGCACCCGTCGGCACCCTGCAGGCGGCACTCGGCGTCACCGCCTTCTCGCTCACCTTCCCCGCCACCGCCTGGGGCCTTGAGGGCTTCGGTCCCTGGTCCCTGGTCGCCGTGCGCAGCCTCCTCGCCGCGCTGATCGCCGGCGGCTGCCTGCTGGCGCTGCGGGTGCCGCTGCCCGACCGGCGGCACTGGTCGGGGCTGGCGGTGGTGGCCGGCGGAGTGGTCGTCGGCTTCCCGCTGCTCACGACGCTCGCCCTGCAGACCTCGACCACCGCGCACGCCGCCGTCGTGGTCGGCCTGCTGCCGCTGACGACCGCGCTGCTGTCCGCCCTGCGCATCGGCACCCGCCCCTCGCGCACCTTCTGGGTGGCCGCCCTGGCGGGCGCGGCAGCCGTGGTCGCCTTCACGGTGCAGCAGAGCGGCGGCGCCCTCACCTCGGCCGACGCCTACCTCTTCGGGGCGCTGCTGGTGTGCGCGGCCGGCTACACCGAGGGCGGCCGGCTGGCCCGGGTGATGCCGGGCTGGCAGGTCATCGGCTGGGCGCTGGTGCTGTGCGTGCCGCTCGCCGTGCCCGCCGCCGCCCTCGCGCTGGCGCACGAGCCCGTGCAGCTGACGGCGCACAGCGTGACGGGACTGCTGTGGGTCGCGGCGGGCTCCCAGTTCCTCGGCCTGGTCGTCTGGTACCGGGGCATGGCGGCCATCGGCATCCCGAAGGCCAGCCAGTTGCAGCTGGCCCAACCGCTGCTCACACTGGTGTGGTCGGTGCTGCTCCTGGGCGAGCACCTGACGGTGGCTGCCCCGCTGACCGCGGCCGCGGTGCTGGTGTGCATCGCGGTCACCCAGCGGGCCCGAGGCTGAGCGGCGCACAGGTGAGGAGGCCTCGCAGATGCACGCAACCAAGGGCGACCAGCTCGTCCAGCACGGACGGGTGGTCGGCCAACACGACAAGGTCGCCGAGATCGTCGAAGTGATGGGCCAGGAAGGCAATCCCCCGTACCGCGTCCGCTTCGAGGACGGGCACGAGGCGGTGTGCTCACCCGGCCCCGACTCCGAGATCCGGCACAAGGACATGCAGAGGTAGTTCAGCGCGGGGGGCCGGCCGGCCGCCCGTAATGGTCGGCCGCCACCCGTGCCATCGCCCCGATCCGGTCCTCCGCCAGGTCCTTCGCGGCGAAGAAGACGTGCCCGCGCACCTGCGGATGGCCCTCGGCCAGCGCCAGGTGGCGGGACAGCTCGGCCGCGTCCTGCCAGGCGGCGGGCTGCGCCGGGTCGCCGGCCTTGTAGAGCGCCTCGCCCACGTACAGCTTCGTACGGCTGCCCTTGGCCACCTCCGCCCACCACGGCAGCAGCTTGGCGTAGTCGGCGGCGGCCAGACCGATGTTCCAGTACAGCTGCGGGACGATGTAGTCGATCCAGCCCTCGCGCACCCATTTCCGGGTGTCCGCGTACAGGTCGTCGTACGTCTGCACACCCGCCCGCGTGTCCGAGCCCCGTACGTCGGTGGCCGCGTTGCGCCACACCCCGAAGGGGCTGATGCCGAACCGGGCCGTGGGCCGGATCTTCTTCACGCGGGAAGCCGTCTCGCGCACCAGCCGGTCGATGTTGTCCCGCCGCCACGCGGCCCTGGTGGAGAAGCCGCCGCCGTGGGCGCGGTAGGCCGCGTCGTCGTCGAAGGTCTGCCCCGCCACCGGGTACGGGTAGAAGTAGTCGTCGAAGTGGACTCCGTCCACCGGGTACTTCGCCACCGCGTCCATCATCGCGTCCTGCACGAAGGCCCGGACCTCGGGCAGCCCCGGGTTGTAGTAGAGCTTCCCGCCGTACCGCACCACCCACTCGGGGTGCCTGCGGGCGGGGTGGGAGGGCAGCAGCCGGGCCGGGTCGTCGTGCACGGCGACGCGGTAGGGGTTGAACCAGGCGTGCAGCTCAAGACCCCGGGCGTGGGCCTGCCGCACGGCCGTGCCCAGCGGGTCCCAGCCCGGGGCCCGGCCCTGGCTGCCGGAGAGGTACTGCGACCACGGTTCGTGGGCCGACGGCCACAGCGCGTCGGCCGCGGGCCGGACCTGGAGGATCACCGTGTTGAGGCGGTACCGGACCGCCGTGTCGAGGTGGCGGATCAGCTCGGCGCGCTGCTCCGACGCGCTCAGCCCCTGCCGGGTGGGCCAGTCGCGATTGACCACCGTCGCCAGCCACATGCCCCGCATCTCGGTGAGGGCGCGGCGCGGGGGCCGTGCCGCGGGGGCCGGTGCCGCCGACGCCCGCGGCGCCGCCGTGAGTGCCGACAACGCCGCCACCGCGAAGGCTCGACGCGAGACACGACCCATGGGGAGACCTCCAGAACACTGCGGATCCGCACCGTCACGGACCGTGTACGGAACCTCAGCATGCCCGACCCGGAAGAGGGATCGGCGGCACTTCGGAGGTAACGTGCACGATCGGAGCAGGCGTCGGGGACCCCGGCGGACCTGCCTCAGCCGTAGATCAGCGAAAGGGACGATGTGACCGGCATCTCGGGAGATATCGCACGCGTCGGCGTGGTCGGCTGCGGTCAGATGGGGGCGGGCATCGCCGAGGTGTGCGCCCGCTCCGGCCTGGAGGTCATGGTCGCCGAGACCACCGGCGAGGCCCTGGAGATCGGCCGGACCCGGCTGTTCAACTCCCTCGCCAAGGCCGCCGAGCGCGGCAAGATCACCGAGGAGGAGCGGGACGCGACGCAGGCGCGCCTCAGCTTCACCACCGACCTGGGCGAGTTCGCCGACCGCGACCTGGTGATCGAGGCCGTGGTGGAGAACGAGCAGGTCAAGACCGAGATCTTCCAGGTGCTCGACCAGGTCGTGACGCGTCCGGACGCGATCCTGGCCTCCAACACCTCCTCGATCCCGCTGGTGAAGCTGGCGGTCGCCACCTCGCGGCCGGACCACGTCATCGGCATCCACTTCTTCAACCCGGCCCCGGTGCAGCAGCTCGTCGAGCTGATTCCGGCGCTCACCACCTCCGAGGGCACGCTCAGCCGGGCGCAGATCTTCACGGAGAAGGTCCTCGGCAAGCACGCCATCCGCGCCCAGGACCGCTCCGGGTTCGTGGTCAACGCGCTGCTGATCCCCTACCTGCTCTCCGCGATCCGGATGTTCGAGTCGGGCATCGCCAGCCGCGAGGACATCGACAACGGCATGGAGCTGGGCTGCGCCCACCCGATGGGCCCGCTGAAGCTGTCCGACCTGATCGGCCTGGACACGGTGGCCTCGGTCGCGCACTCGATGTACGAGGAGTACAAGGAGCCGCTGTACGCCGCTCCCCCGCTGCTCCAGCGCATGGTCGACGCCGGCCGGCTGGGCCGGAAGACCGGCTCCGGCTTCTACACCTACGGCTGACTACGAGGAGCGACCGCTCCCCGGGCCCGGCACCTGACCAGGTGCCGGGCCCGCGGCATTCACACACCGTGTGCGCACCGGGCTCGCATATGCCTCGCGCACACTCTCCCCATGCGCCCACCAGGGGGGTTGACTCACGATGCACATGCAAGGGATGTGATTCGACACCCGTTCGACCACGAGAGGAGCGGATTCGTGACCGCCGAGCCCGAGCATCCCGCCGTCCCTGGAGAACTCGCAGAGTTACGGCGCCGCCTCGACGTCGCCTACGCCCGCGTCGAAGGCGGGCTGGCCCTGCTCAGCCATCGCACCGAGGAGACCGCCAAGGAACTGGACGAGCTGAGCACGCGGCTCGTCACCCTGGAGCACGCCCGCTGGCCACTGCCCGCCATCACGGCCGTCACGGCGGTCGGCGCCCTCGTCGTGGCCGTCTGGCAGGCGCTCGGCCGCTAGGTGCGGACGCGGCCTGGGGCACCCGCCCCTGGAGCGGGGGTCAGGGCCCGGTGTCCTGGCCGAGCCGGAGGTGGTGCAGCAGGAGTAACGCGGCCGCCATGTTGGCGGCCGGGACCTCCCCGCGGGCGACCATGTCGGGAACGAGCTTGAGGGGGACCCATTCCCGGCGGTCCGACTCGAAGTCGTCCACGGGATGCCCGACGTACTCGCCCTCGTCGGCCCAGTAGATGTGGTGCCGGGCGTCGGTGAGCCCGTTGGACGGCTCCACACTCATGAGGTGGTGCAGCGGTCCCGGCCGCCAGCCGGTCTCCTCCTCCAGCTCCCGGGCCGCGGCACGGGCGACGTCCTCGCCGTCCTCGACGACGCCAGCGGCGAGCTCCCACCCCCAGCTGTCGGTGATGAAGCGGTGCCGCCACAGCAGGAGGACCTCGTTGGCCTCGTTCACCACCGTCGCCACGGCGACCGGCCGCATCCGTATGAGGAAGTGGTCGAGATGCCGGCCGTCCGGCAGCGCGACATCGGCGAGATTGACGCTGAACCAGCGGTTTGAGTACACGGTTTGCTCGTTCTGTTTCGTCCATTGCACGGGTCTGCCACCTTCCGCTGAATAGATGGCAATATCGCAGCCGGAACGGTCTGACAGCAGGCGCACGGCAGCCGCTCACGGCGCAGCGGTGGGCGCAGTGACCCGGTTCATGGGCGCACGGGGTTACAGCGGTACGCGCAGTGCCCCGTCGATGAGTTCAGCCGCCTCGGCCGTCCCCGCACAGCCGCTGCGCACCAGGTGCTCGCGTACCGCGCGGAGTCTGTCGCGCAGACGCTGGGACTCCATCCCGCGGGCCTGCTCGGCCATCTGCACGGCGGTGGCCACCGCCTTGTCGGCGTTGCCCTGGCGCAGTTCGATCGTGCTGAGCATGGCCAGCCGGTGCACCCGGCCCCGGTCGTGCGCCGGGTTGTCGACGGCCGCCGCGGCGTGCTCGGCCGCCGCCGCCACCTCGCCGAGACTGAGCAGCGCCTCGGCCACCTGGACGTTGACCAGTCCGGGCTGGACGTAGCCGGTCTCGTCGGGTTCGTATCCGCGCCGGATGCGTTCCGCGGCCTGCTCGGCCCGGCGGATGCAGGACAGGGCGCTCGTGCCGTCGCCGAGATGGGCGTAGGCCTTCGCCTGCATCGCGTACAGGTCGGAGGCGAGCGCCGGGGTGATGTGCCGGCCGGCGGCCCGCAGCGCGGCCTCGGCGAAGGCGACGGCCTGCCGGTACTCCCGCATGAACAGCGCCTGGTTGACCAGCAGCGCGATGACGTAGGCCCCGAGTCCCCGGTCCCCGCTGGCCTTCGCGAGCCTCAGTGCCTGGTGGAAGTAGCGCTGCGCCAGTCCGTGCGCGTCGGAGTCGTACGCACAGATGCCGGCCACCGCCACCAACCCCCCGGTGGCACGGTGGAGTTGGCGGCCGGTGGCGTCGGTGTAGCTGCCGCGCAGCAGCGGAGCGGCCTCGGCGTTGAGGAAGCCGACGATCCGGGCGCGGGTCGCTATGCCGCCGGCCTTGCGGTACATCTGCTCGTAGTGGGTGCGGGCGCAGCGCAGCATGTCCAGGTCGGCCGGGGTGACCCGGTGCCGGCCGCCGCGGGAGACGTCCACGTCCTCGGGCGGGTTCTCCCACTCCCACACCGGCATCACGGCGGGGGTGCCGGTGAGCGCGGGCGCGCCCAGGATGTGCGGACGCTGCTGCTGGTCGGACCGCCACAGTGCGGTGGCCCGCTCGACGAAGCCGGACAGCGAGCCGACGTGCGCGGCGGCCGGCTCGCCGGGCACGCCGAGGCCGATGTCGTCGAGCGTGACCGGCCGGTGCAGCCGGGACGCGAGCACCTCGCAGATCAGGTCGGGCACCTGGCCACGGGGGCGCTGGCCCTTCAGCCACCGGGCGACGGCGGTGTGTTCGTATCTGAGGGAGAGTCCGCGCGCCCGTCCCGCCTGGTTGACGTGCGCGGCCAGTCCCGCGTGCGAGATCCCGGCCTCGTCCAGGATCGCGTCGAGCAGAGTGTTGGGCTGCATGGTGCCCCCCGGGTGGCTGGTGCCGTCAGAGTAGTGGGTCGGTCTTCACACGGGGTGTGAACCGAGTACGCGAATCCGCGCTGTACGCGCGCTGTTGCGGAGAGTCCCGGACCGGTTGACTGAACTGCCTCGAAAGAGGCCGGCCGGGCCGCCGGCTCCCCCTCGTACAGTGCGGTGGCCCGTTGTTGCGCCGTCCGCCCAGCTGCCTGCCCGACACTCCGTGGCGGGGCGGACGGCTCCGCCGGCGACGCGGGTGACTACGCGCCGTGGGGTCACGGGTACGTGGTCGGCTGCGGCGCCGTCGTGGCTTGTCGCGCCCTCGCGGCGGAGCCGCTGATGTCGGCGTCCCGTGGTCCTGGAGGGGAGCTGCCGTTGTGCAGCATCAACAGGGCGACGTCGTCGGAGGGGACGCCGTCCGTGTGACGCAGGAGTTCGGTGATGATTCTGCGGAGCACGGCCTCGGGTGACAGCGGTTGCTCGCGTATGGCGTCGGCCAGCACCTCCGGCAGCGGGAAGAACCGGCCCCGGGCATCCCGGGCGTCCTCCGCGCCGTCCGTGTGGAGGAAGAGCGCCTCGCCCTGGAGCAGGTGCCGGCAGTGCACGGCGGGCAGTTGGGGCGGCAGCGGGAACAGGCCGAGGGGCGGGAGGGGGTCGGCGCGGGCCAGCGGTTCGATGTCCTTGTCCCGCAGTACGTACGGCCATGGATGGCCGCAGTTCAGCGCGCGCACCTCGCCGTCGGGGCGGATCTCCAGCAGCAGGACGGTGACGAACTCCTCGGCCGCCGCGCCGTCGGGGGGCCGCTCGCGCAGGTGCCGGGCGAGGGCGCGGTCCAGGCGGCGCAGCACGTCGCCGAGGTCGGGTTCGTCATACACCGCCTCACGGAAGCTGCCGAGGACGGCGGCGGCCGTGCCCATGGCCGCGAGCCCGTGACCCCGCGCGTCGCCCATCACCACCCGCACGCCGTACTCGGTGCCGACCGCCTCATACAGGTCGCCGCCGATCGCGGCGCCGCGGTCGGCCGAGAGTTGCGCGGCGGCCACGTCCAGGCCGTCGATGCGCGCGGGCAGCGGTCGCAGCAGAGCGCTCTGTGCCGCGCCCGCGACCCGGCGGGCCTGGCGCAGTTCGCGCAGCAGCGACCGCCGGACGTGGAGCACCAGTCCGGTGCCGACGGCGAAGAAGACGGCACCGGTGACGATGCGGGCCCCGAGCCCGTCCTGCTGGGCGAGCGGACAGGCCAGCTTGTAGGTGATCGCGGTGGCGCCCCAGGCCGTGGGCAGTCCCAGCGCGAGCACCCGGCGCAGCGGACGCCGACACGGGTGGGCGGGTGGGCGGGAGTACGTCCGGGGCCGCGTCCTGCGGGGGACCCCAGCCTTGATGCGGATCATGCCCATGGCCCCCCAGTCAGGCCCTGACAGAATCGGACCGGCCCCGAAAGGCCGGTCCGATTCTGTCGACGGCATGACCCGGAAGGGCCAGATCGCCCGGGATTGTCACCCGAATGAGTGAAATGACGGCGACGTCCCAGGTCCGCGTGGGGCGCCTAGCTCCGCAGGACCGCCCCCGTGCGCTCACCGGCGAGTGCGACCGCGGCGTCCCGGGCCGCCGACGCCTCGTCGACGGTCAGCGTCCGGTCGGCGGCGCGGAAGCGCAGCGCGTACGCCAGGGACTTGCGGCCCTCACCGAGTTGCTCGGCGTTGTCGTAGACGTCGAACAGCCGGATCGACTCCAGCAGTTCACCGGCGCCCTCGCGCAGCGCGGCCTCGACGTCCGCCGCCGGGACGAAGGCGTCGACGACCAGGGCGACGTCCTGCGTGGCGACCGGGAACGTGGAGATGCTCGGCGCCTGCGGGGTGTCGTGGCCGACCCGCTCCACGGCGTCCAGGTCCAGCTCCATCGCGCAGGTGCGCGCGGGCAGCCCCAGGGCCTTCAGGACCCGCGGGTGCAGCTCGCCGGCGTGGCCGACGATCCGGTCCTCGCCGTCGACGGTGACGGCCAGCTCGGCGCAGCGGCCGGGGTGCCACGGCCCGTACTGGCCCTTGCGGACGATCAGTTCGGCACCGGCCTCGCGGGCGACGGCCCGGGCGGCCTCGACCGCGTCGGCCCAGTCGGCCGGGCGGCCCTTGCCCCACCAGCCGGCCTGCTCGCGGGCGCCGGCGAGGACGACGGCGACGTGGCGCGGCTGGTCGGGCAGCGCCGCGTTCAGCGCGGCCAGGTCCTCCTCGCTGGGGCGCCGGTCGACGGGCAGGTTGGCGGCGACCCGCTGCTCCTCGCGGGGGTGGAAGACCAGGCCGGTCTCGAACAGCGCCAGGTCGTGGCTGCCTCGGCCGTCGTTGCGGCGCAGCGCGCCGAGCAGCCCCGGCAGCAGCGAGGTGCGCAGCACCGGCTCCTCGTCGCTGAGCGGGTTGACCAGCCTGACGACGCGGCGGGCCGGGTCGTCGGCGTCCAGGCCGAGCTGGTCGAAGACCTGCTCGCCGACGAACGGGTAGTTCAGCGCCTCGACGTAACCGGCACCGGCCAGCGCCCGGCCGATACGGCGGTGCAGCCGCTGCCGGGAGGTCAGGCCGCGGCCCGCCGGCGGCTTCGGCAGCGTGGAGGGCAGGTTCTCGTAGCCCTCCAGGCGGATGACCTCTTCGGCCAGGTCGTTCGGGTCGGTGAGGTCGGGCCGCCAGGACGGCACGGTGACGATCAGCTCGTCCTGCCCGTACACGTCGCAGCCGACCTCCTGGAGGCGGCGCACGACGGTCTCGCGGCCGTACGTCACGCCCGCGACCTTGTCCGGGTGGTCGGCCGGGACGCTGATGGTGCGCGGCGCGGACGGGGCGCTGATCTCGGTGACGCCGACCTCGGCGGTGCCGCCCGCGAGCAGCACCAGCAGGTCCACGGTGCGCTGGGCGGCGGCTGCGGCGGCCTGCGGGTCGACGCCGCGCTCGAAGCGCCGGGACGCCTCGGAGGACAGCTTGTGGCGGCGGGCCGTGCGCGCGATGGACACCTGGTCGAAGTGGGCGGCCTCGATAACCACGTCGGACGTGGCGTTCTGGAGGTCGTCGTGGTCGGCGATCTCGGTGTTGGCGCCGCCCATGACACCGGCGAGGCCGATCGGGCCGCGGTCGTCGGTGATGACCAGGTCCTCGGCGTGCAGGGTGCGCGTGACGCCGTCGAGGGTGACGATCTTCTCGCCCTCCTCGGCCCGGCGCACGCCGATGGTGCCCTGGACGAGACCGCGGTCGTAGGCGTGCAGCGGCTGGCCGAGCTCCATCATCACGTAGTTGGTGACGTCGACGGCCAGCGAGATCGGGCGCATGCCGACCTTCTGCAGGCGCCGCTGGAGCCAGATCGGGGAGCGCGCCTCGGGGCTGAGGCCGGTCACCGTGCGGGCGGTGAAGCGGTCGCAGCCGGTGGGGTCGGCGATCTTGACCGGGTAGCCGAAGGCGTTCGGGCCCGGCACGTCGAGCAGCGCCGGGTCGCGCAGCGGCAGGCCGTAGGCGATGGCGGTCTCGCGGGCGACGCCGCGGATGGACAGGCAGTCGCCGCGGTTGGCGGTGACGGCGATGTCCAGGACCTCGTCGACCAGCTCCAGCAGCTCGATGGCGTCCCTGCCGACCTCGGTCTCCGGCGGCAGCACGATGATGCCGTGGGTGCCGTCGTCGCCCATGCCCAGCTCGTCGCTGGAGCAGATCATGCCGTGGGAGGTCTTGCCGTAGGTCTTGCGGGCGCTGATCGAGAAGCCGCCCGGCAGGGTGGCGCCGGGGAGGACCACGACGACCTTGTCGCCGACCGCGAAGTTGCGGGCGCCGCAGACGATCTCCTGGGGCTCGCCGGTGCCGTTGGCCCGGCCGACGTCGACCGTGCAGAAGCGGATCGGCTTCTTGAAGCCCTCCAGCTCCTCGATGGTCAGCACCTGGCCGACGACCAGGGGGCCCTTGAGGTCGGCGCCGAGGTGCTCGACCGTCTCGACCTCCAGACCGGCCGAAATGAGCTTGGCCTGGACGTCACGGCCGGTCTCGGTCGCCGGCAGGTCGACGTACTCCCGCAGCCAAGAAAGCGGGACCCGCATCAGATCTCCATCCCGAACGGCCGGGTGAACCGGACGTCACCCTCGACCATGTCTCGCATGTCCTCGACGTTGTGGCGGAACATCAGCATCCGCTCGATGCCGAACCCGAAGGCGAAGCCGCTGTACTTCTCCGGGTCGACGCCGCAGGCGGTGAGCACCCGCGGGTTGACCATGCCGCAGCCGCCGAGCTCGATCCAGCCCTCGCTGGAGCAGGTGCGGCAGGGCCGGTCGGGGTTGCCGACGGACGCGCCCTTGCACACGTAGCAGAGCATGTCCATCTCGGCGCTCGGTTCGGTGAAGGGGAAGAAGTTCGGCCGCAGCCGGGTCTTCATGCCCTCGCCGAACAGCGACTGGACCATGTGGTCCAGGGTGCCCTTGAGGTCCGCCATGGTCAGGCCCTCGTCCACCGCGAGCAGCTCGACCTGGTGGAAGACGGGGGTGTGCGTGGCGTCCAGCTCGTCGGTGCGGTACACACGGCCGGGGCAGATCACGTAGACCGGCAGCTCGCGGTCGAGCAGGGAGCGGATCTGCACGGGCGAGGTGTGGGTGCGCAGCACGACGCCGGACTCCGAGCCGCCCTGCGGGCCCTGCACGAAGAACGTGTCGGCCTCGCCGCGGGCCGGGTGGTCCGGGCCGATGTTCAGTGCGTCGAAGTTGAACCACTCGGCCTCGACCTGCGGGCCCTCGGCGACCTCGTAGCCCATGGCCACGAAGATGTCCTCGATGCGCTCCGACAGGGTGGTCAGCGGGTGGCGGGCGCCGGCCGGTACCCGGTCGTAGGGCAACGTGACGTCCACGGCCTCCTCGACCAGCACGCGGGCGTCGCGCTCGGCCTCCAGCTCGGCCTGTCGGGCCGCGAGGCCCTTGTTCACGGCGCCGCGGGCCTGGCCGACGCGCTTGCCGGCCTCGGCCTTGGCGTGCGGGGGCAGGGCGCCGATCTCGCGGTTGGCCAGCGCCAGCGGGGAGGTGCCGCCGGTGTGGGCGACCTTGGCCTCCTGGAGCGCGTCGAGGGAGTCCGCGGCGGCGAAGGCGGCGAGCGCCTCGTCCCGCATGCGCTCGATCTCTTCCGGTTTCAACGCCTCGACCTCGACTGGGTCGTACGACTTATTGGGTGCCGACATCTCTTCCCGTGCTTCCGATTGGCTGGCTGATGGTCCCCGTGACCGACTCGTGGATGATCGTCTCCGGCTCGTCTTTCGTCTTCGGGACACAAAGGTGCCAAAGGCCGAGTCTAACGGGGTGAAGGAATGCGAATGCGCCCGTGGGGTCCGCGGCCGTCTCAGACGAGATACGCCGGTGCCGCCACGGGCAGCGTAAATCGGAACTCGGCGCCGCCGCCGGGGGCGCGGCCGACGGTGATGGTGCCGCCGTGGGCCTCGACGATGCCCTTGACGATGTACAGCCCGAGGCCCGTGCCGCCGCGCTTGCTGCCCCGCCAGAAGCGGGTGAAGACGCGGTTCATGGACTCCTCCGGGATGCCGGGGCCTTCGTCGCTCACCGTGACCGACGTGCCGGCGTCCTCCCCTTCGCGCGGGGACGCCGCGGCCGTGATGTCGATGGTGACGGTTCCCTCGCCGTGCCGCACGGCATTTTCGATGAGGTTGCTGAGCACCTGGTCGACCTTGTCGGGGTCGGCCCACAGGTCGGGCAGCGGCTGCTGGAGGCGGAGCAGGAACCGGTCGGCCCGCTGGCCGGCGGCGACGTAGGCCTGGATGTGGCGGCCGACGGCGGCGCCGATGTCGACGGGCTGGCGGCGGACCTCCAGCCGCCCGGAGTCGATGCGGGAGATGTCGAGCAGCTCGGCGATGAGCCGGGTGACCCGGTCGGCGTCCGCGTCGACGGTCTCCAGCATCAGCCGTTTCTGGTCGTCGGTGAACCGCTCCCACTTGGCCAGCAGGGTGGCCGTGAAGCCCTTCACGGAGGTCAGCGGCGAGCGCAGCTCGTGGGCGACGGTGGCGATCAGCTCGGCGTGGCTGCGCTCGGTGCGGCGGCGGGCCTCGGTGTCGCGCAGGGTGACGACGACGCGCCGGACGGGGCCGGTCGGTTCGTCGCGGACGTAGCGGGCGGCCACGAGGACTTCCCGCCCGCCGGGCAGGAGCAGGTTCCGCTCGGGTTGACGCACCCGGATGGCGAGGCCGCCGTAGGGGTCGGTCAGCTGCCACCAGCGGCGGCCTTCGAGGTCTTCTAAGGGGAGGACCTTCTCCAGTCGCTGCCCGAGGGCGTCGGCCGCGGGGACGGCGGTGATGCGTTCGGCGGCGGCGTTGAAGCAGACGACGTGCCCGTGCTCGTCGGCGACGACGAGGCCGTCGGGCAGGTCGTCGGGGTCGATGCCGAGGCCGGTGGGATCACGGGGCGCGGTTGGGCGCGGCGCCTCCCGTGCTGCCGGTGCGCTGCTCGTGCCGACGCTCATCCCCGTACCCCACCTCTCAGCTGACCGAGTGGGTCCCCGAGCTGGTCACCCTACTAGCTCTCGGTGACGGAGCGGCACCCTCCGGCGGCGCGCTGTGCACGTGCCGACGCGTAGAGACATACGGCGGCGGCGGTGGCGAGGTTCAGGCTCTCGGCCTTGCCGTGGATGGGGACGCGGACGACGGCGTCGGCGAGGGCGCGGGTCTCCTCGGGCAGTCCCCACGCCTCGTTGCCGAACACCCAGGCGGTCGGCCCGCCCATGGTGCCCTGGTCCAGCTCGGCGTCGAGGTCGTCCTCGCCCGCTCCGTCGGCGGCCAGGACCCTGACGCCGGCGTCCCTGAGTCCCGCCACGGCCCGCTCCACGGGGACGCCGACGGCGACGGGCAGGTGGAACAGGGAGCCGACGGAGGCGCGCACGGCCTTGGGGTTGTACAGGTCGACGGAGGCGTCGGTGAGGACGACGGCCTCGGCGCCGGCGGCGTCGGCGCACCGCAGCACGGTGCCGGCGTTGCCCGGGTCGCGGACGTGGGCGAGGACGGCGACGAGCCGGGGGCGGGCGGCGAGGATCTCGTCGAAGGGGGTGTCGAGGAACCGGCAGATCCCGACCAGCCCCTGGGGGGTGACGGTGGTGGAGATGTCCTCGATGACCTGGTCGGCGGCGAGGTGGACGCGGGCCCCGGCCGTACGGGCCTCGCCGATGATGTCGGCGTAGCGCTCGGCGGCCTCGACGGTGGCGAACAGCTCGGTGAGCGCGGACGCGCCACCCGTGCGGTGTGTCGCCGCCTCCCGCACGGCCTGCGGCCCCTCGGCCAGGAAGAGCCGCTCCTTGCTCCGGAAGTTCCGCTTGGCCAGACGTCGCGCGGCGACCACGCGCGACGAGCGGGGGGAGATCAGCTCAGGAGCAGCAACCATGGCGACGTACCTTCGGGGGAAGCGCCCCAGGGGCGCGGGGAACTGCGCGACCGGCCACAGCCGGCCCGCACACGCGATTCGACGGAAGAGGGCAGACGCAAGCGGACCCGCAGGTCACCCCGCGGGTCCGCACAGTCACGTCCGCTCAGAGCGAGCGCAGCGTCACGCAGCCTTGGGCGCGTTCACGTCCGCCGGCAGCGCCTTCTGGGCGACCTCGACGAGCGCGGCGAACGCACCGGCGTCGTTGACGGCCAGCTCGGCCAGGATCTTGCGGTCCACCTCGACGTTGGCGGCCTTCAGACCCTGGATGAAGCGGTTGTACGTGATGCCGTTGGCGCGGGCAGCGGCGTTGATGCGCTGGATCCACAGCTGGCGGAAGTCACCCTTGCGCTTCTTGCGGTCGTTGTAGTTGTAGACCAGCGAGTGGGTGACCTGCTCCTTGGCCTTGCGGTACAGACGCGAACGCTGACCGCGGTAGCCGGAGGCCTGCTCGAGGATCGCCCGGCGCTTCTTGTGGGCGTTGACTGCCCGCTTGACGCGTGCCACTTGTTAACTCCTTGTAGCGGGGCCGCGGTGGTCCTCACGCGGCCCGGAAACGATTGGGTCCCGGTCCTGACGTACGGCGCTCAGTGGTGGCGCCGTGGCGTCACTTGCCGAGAAGCTTCTTGATCTTCGCGGCGTCGCCCGGGGCCATCTCTGCGTTGCCGGTGAGGCGACGCGTCACGCGGGACGACTTGTGCTCGAGCAGGTGGCGCTTGCCGGCGCGCTCACGGAGCACCTTGCCGGAGCCGGTGACCTTGAAGCGCTTGCTGGCACCGCTGTGCGACTTGTTCTTCGGCATAGCGCCGTTCTCTCCTCGTCGGTGGCGCTCCGGTGCCCGGTCGCGAAAAACCGGGCACGGTGGAGCGTCGCTCTTGTATCGGTTACATCCTGGGACTGGCGTCCCGGGGGTCACGCCTCCGCGGGGGCCTCCGCGTTGACGGCGTCGGCGTCCGCGGCGTTCTGCGAGCGGCCGGGGTTGGCCTTCGCCTCCGCCTTGCGGGCCTCCTGCGCCTGGCGAGCCTCGGCCATCGCCTCGGTCTTCTTCTTGTGCGGACCGAGGACCATGATCATGTTGCGGCCGTCCTGCTTCGGGTTCGACTCGACGAAACCGAGGTCCTGGACGTCCTCCGCGAGACGCTGCAGCAGTCGGTAGCCCAGTTCGGGCCGGGACTGCTCGCGACCACGGAACATGATCGTGATCTTGACCTTGTCGCCCTGCTTGAGGAACCGGACGACGTGACCCTTCTTGGTGTCATAGTCGTGCGGGTCGATCTTCGGCCGGAGCTTCATCTCCTTGATGACCGTGTGCGCCTGGTTCTTGCGCGCCTCACGGGCCTTCATGGCCGACTCGTACTTGAACTTCCCGTAGTCCATGAGCTTGCACACGGGCGGACGGGCGTTCGCCGCGACCTCGACGAGGTCGAGGTCGTACTCCTGCGCAAGCTCCAGGGCCTTGGCAAGCGGGACAATCCCGACCTGCTCGCCGCTGGGACCGACAAGTCGCACCTCGGGAACGCGAATCCGGTCGTTGATGCGGGGCTCGGCGCTGATGGATCCTCCTCGGTAGCACCACGCGACGGTCTGGCGGACAGCCGCGTAACGTCTGTGTTCGTTAGACCTAACCGCGCCGAGACAGAAAAAATGCCCCGGACGATCACAGGCGGGGCTCCTCGAACTACTACCGGAGCACCGCCGCGATGACCGCGGGGCGCGCTTTCGGGCCGGTCGCCGCCGCTGGGGCGGGACCGCCTGACCGGTGACCCGCCGTCCCGGAGGACGGCCAGGTGGGAGTTCGAAGCCTCCACTTGTGGGTCGGGCCCGATGCCGTGGGGCATACGTGTCCGACCGGTCGTTACACAAGGTTAGCAGCTCGGCCGGGGAACGGCTAACCGAGACTGAGTACGGCCGGCGGCCGCCCTGCGCCTATCGTGTGCGGCATGAGTGACACCCCTCCTGAGACGCCCGACTTCGACGCCATGACCCGCGACATCGCCGAGGTCCCGGCGGTCGAGGTGATCGTGACGGTCGCCGTCAACCTGATGAGCGCCGCCGCCGTGAAGCTCGGACTGACCGAGGAGGGGGAGGCGCACAAGGACCTCGACGAGGCCCGCAAGCTGGTGCACGCCCTGGCCGGTCTGCTGGACGCGAGCACGACCGAGATCAGCTCCTTCCACGCCGCGCCGCTGCGCGACGGCCTGAAGTCGCTCCAGCTGGCCTTCCGCGAGGCGTCGCTCGTCCCGGACGAGCCGGGGCAGGGGCCGGGCGAGAAGTACACCGGCCCCGTCTACGGCTAGACCGCTACTCCTTCACGTACAAGGGCTCGCCGGGAGGCGTCGTCCCGGCCGGCAGCAGTGCCAGGTCGAGGCCGCGCACCAGGCGGGCCCTCAGCGTCTCGTCGGCGGCCAGCCGTCCGGCGACGGCGCGGGCGGCCTCGGCCGGAGCCGCGGCGGGGTCGAGGACGAGGGCCAGCGTGCCGTCGGCCTGTCCGGGCCCGAGGTGGGCGCGGAGCACGGCGGGCTCGGCGGCCACGGCAGCGCGCACGGCCTCGACGACGGCCGGGTCGGCGAGCGGATCGGTCGTCGTACGGCCCTCGGCCAGCGCCAGCAGCGCCGCTCCGGTCAGTTCGAACGGCACCGGTCCGGCCATGTCCAGCACGACCGTGTCCGCCTTCTCGTGCGCGGCCGCCTGCAGCGCCTGGTGCAGGGGCACGGCCACGGGGCGGGCCCGGGGGTCCCAGCGGGCGAGCGAGTCGGTGGACGTGAAGGCGGGCAGCGCGGTGCGCTCGCCGGCCTTGAGCGTGGGTACGGCCATGTCGCTGGTCTTCTCGCGGCGCAGTCCGTTCTCGTCCTCCTCGACCTCGCCGAGCACGGCCACGACGGGCACGAGCAGCCGGGCGCCCTTCAGCGCCCGCAGGACCGGCGCGATGGCGGTGCGGTCCTCGGCCCAGGCCGCGAGCGCCGCGCTCAGCCGGGGGTCGGCGGAGCCGTCGTCGTCGGAGAAACCGGAGTCGGGAATGTTCTTGTTCGCCACGGACTCGACCCTATCGGGGGGCGGGCGACGGTCCTCACCGGCCTCTCAGGGTTCTCTGACCGGCGTTTGACCCTGGCCCCACGGACCGCACAGCCACCTCCAGAAGCATCGCGGGCATGGAGTCCCCCAGAGCCCGGCCCGGGTCCCGGAGGCGGCGCGCGCCGGTGCGGGCCGCCCTGATCGTGTTCGCCGTCGTGGGCGCCCTGGTCGTCGGGGCCGTGTACGTACGCGGGCACGCGCACCCGGGTCCGGACCCGGTGTCGGTATCGTCGTCGGCCTCGGCACCCGTGGGCGGGGAGGCATCGGTGGAGTCGGTGGTGGACCGCGACGCGCTGCTGTCCGACGCCATGGCGTCGGTGACCGTGGCGGCGGGCGCCGAGGTGTCGGTGGCGGTGCTGGACCCGGTGTCCGGCGACAGCGCCTCGTACGGCGAAGGCGTCTTCGACACGGCGAGCATCGTCAAGGTCGACATCCTGGCGGCACTGCTGCTCCAGGCGCAGGACGCGGGGCGGACGCTGACCGCCGTGGAGAAGTCGTACGCCGTCGCCATGATCGAGGAAAGTGACAACGACTCCGCGTCGGCGCTGTGGCGGACGATCGGGACGGCGGACGGGCTGGATGCCGCCAACGAGCGCTTCGGGCTCACGCGGACCGAGGGCGGCGACGGTGCCCTGTGGGGGCTGACGCAGACCACGGCCGCCGACCAGCTGACGCTCCTGCGGCAGGTCTTCGGGGCGGACGGATCGGAGCTGAGCGAGTCCTCGCGGGCGTATCTGCGGGGGCTCATGGGGCGGATCGCCGAGGGTCAGCGGTGGGGCGTGTCGGCGGCGGCCGACGGTGCGGGCTGGGCGCTGAAGAACGGCTGGCTGCGGCGCAGCACCACCGGGCTGTGGGTGGTGAACAGCATCGGGCGGGTGCCGGCGGGCGGTCACGCGTACCTGGTGGCGGTGCTGTCGCGGGGCAGTGCCACCCAGGCGGCGGGGATCTCGCTGGCCGAGGCCGCGGCGAGGGCGGCGGTGTCCGTGTTCGCCGGGGAGGACGGGGCGGTCGGCGCGGTGGGGGCTCAGAAGTCGTCGTAGCGTTCGCGGCGGCCCCGCCACAGGACGACGGCCGCGACCATCAGGACGCCGCCCGCGCTGCCCGCCAGGGGCGCCGCCCAGGCCGAGGTGTCGGCGCCCGGGGCTGCGGCGTCGGGACCGGAGCCGAAGTACTTCTCGCCGTACGCCGCGGACTTCAGGCCCTCCGGCTTCAGCCGGCCGGCCGCCTCGATGGCGGCGGCGGGGTCGACGAACCCGAAGCCGCGGGAGTCGTCGCGTCCGCCGTCGGGGGCGTTGCGGGCGGTGTCCTCCAGGAGCCTCTTGACCTGGGCCGGGGTGAGGCCGGGGTGGGCGGCCCTGACGAGGGCGGCGGCGCCGGAGACGAAGGCGGCGGCGGCGCTGGTGCCCCAGCCCTCGTAGTACCGGTGGTCGGGATCGGCGATGATCACGTCGACGCCGGGGGCGCTGACCGTGGCGTACCAACGGCGGGTGGAGAAGGAGGCGCGGGTGCCGTAGCGGTCGACGGCGGTCGCGGCGACGACGCCCGGGTAGGCGGCCGGGTAGGAGATGTGGTCGCCCTTCTCGCCGCCGTTGCCCGCGGAGGCGACGACCACCGCGCCCTTCTTCAGGGCGTACTGGATGGCCGCGTCCTCGGTGGGTTCGGGGTGGGCGGAGGCGGAGTCGTCGCCGAGGGAGAGGTTGATGACGTCGGCGCCGTGGTCGGCGGCCCAGCGGATGCCCTCGGCCAGGGCGTTGCCGCGGGTCTTGCGGGCCTTGGCGCGGGACGGGTCGCCGTCCTCCAGGATGACCCGGACGGGGAGGATCTTCGCCTCGGGGGCGATGCCCATGACGCCGTCGGCGTCGCCCGGGCCGTGTCCGTGGCCGGCGATGATGCCGGCCATGGCGGTGCCGTGCCGGGCCCAGGCGCGGTCGCCCTCGCTCGCGCCGAAGCCGACCAGGTCCTTGCCCGTGAGGACGTTGCCGGTGAGGTCGGGGTGGTCGGCCTCGACGCCGGTGTCCAGGACGGCGACGGTGACGCCCGCGCCCTTGGTGGTGCGCCAGGCCTCCTGGGTGTGCATGGCGTCGAGGGCCCACTGCTTGGCGCGTATGCCGTCGGCGTGCGCGGTGGCCGGCGGGACCAGGAGGGCGCCGGCGACGAGGAGGCTCAGGGCTCCGGCGCGGCGGGTGCGGACGGCGTTCATGACGGCTGCTCCGTGGACTGTTCCCCGGACTGTTCCTCGGCCGGGCCGACGTTCTTGCGCAGGGCGCGTTCGACGCGGTCGGCGAGGCCCTGCGCCTCGTGGCCGAGGCCGGCCTGGGCGGGGGCCGTCGTGGCGTCCGGCTCCATGGCCTCCTCGGCGGACTGGGGCTCGTCGACGGTCCGGCCGTCGGCCCAGCCGGAGACGGCGTAGACGACGACGGGGGCGTCGGTGAGGACCGAGACCGTCCACGAGGCACGCTGCCGTGCGCCGAAGCCGGCGGCGGCGGTGTCCTGCGCGGCGTACGGCAGCGGCATGAGGTCGGTGCGGCGGGCCAGGCCCTCCTTCTCGAACCGGTCGGCCAGCGCGGTCATGGCGGCGGCGTCGGCCTTGACGAAGAGCAGGCCGACGGTGGTGACGTGGCTCTGGGTGGCGTCGGTGTAGGTGGCGCGCAGCAGGCGCCGGCAGCCGACCGGGTCGAGCGCCTTGCGCAGCAGCGGGTCGAAGGCGCCCTCGCAGCCGCTGTCCGGGGCGACGGCGATCCGGGTCCAGGTGCGGTCGGCGCCGCCGGGTCCGGCGCCCCGGCCCCGCACGGTGGGCGGGAAGAGCCGGTCGACCGGCATGCTGTGCCACAGGTCCCCGGCCGCGGTGTACACGCCGCGCGCGTCGCCGTCCTCGGAGTCGCCGGCGAGCCAGCTCCCCGTGACGGCGCCGGTGACGAGGCCGAGTCCGAGCACGAGGCAGACGGCCGCGGCGAGGGCCTGGGGCCGCAGGCGGCCCCCCAGCGGGCGCGGGCGGGCGTGCTCGTCGTACCCCTCGGGCTCACCGAGCGACACGAAGGGCCGTCCGGTGGACGCCGCCGGGGTGTTCCAGGACAGGGCGGGGTCGGGCGCGGAGGGAACGGGCGCCGGGGTGCCCGTCGGCTCGGGCGCCGGCTGCGCGGGGATCGGGCGCAGGCGGGTGGTCGTCTCCGACGGGGTCTCCGCCGTACCGCTGTCGCGCGCCCCCTCGGCACCGCGGGCCGGCGGCACGTCCGGGAAACGGGCGCCGCTGTCACGCGGCCCCTCGGCACCGAGGGCCGGCGGCGCGTCCGGGAAACGGGCCGAGGCGCGCGGCGGGCTCTCGGCACCGGCGCCACGACCTCCCCGCACGGACGCCGCACCACCGTCACGCCGTTCCTCGGCACCGAGGGCCGGCGGCGCGTCCGGGAAACGGGCCGAGGCGCGCGGCGGCGGGGGCGTGGAGGCGACGGGCCTGAGGGTCGGGTAGGGGCCCCGGGCGGCCCGGGAAGCGGACGGGGGGCCGGACGCGCCGGTGCCGGGGCCGTCGTCCGGAGCCGAAGGGCCGTGGCCGTTGTCCGAGGGCGCATCCCCCTCGCGGTCGGCAGGTCCGCCGGAGGCGTCCCGGCACGGGCCGCTCGGCCGCCCCGCACCGCCGTCGTGGGATTCGGCGCCCCACCGCTCAGAGGAATTTGGCGCGGACTCCCCTCGCGGGCCCGGCTCACCGGTGCCCGCCGCCGACTCGACCGACCGCGGGCTCCCGGCGGGACGCGGCGGAACGCCGGGGTGGGCAGGCGTGCCGGGACGCCGCAGGGCGTCGGGCACCATCGGCGCATCCGCGCGCGGCGAGGTGTCGGGGCGGGACGGAAGATCCGCCCCGGGGGACGTGACCGGCCGCCGCAGGGACTCCGGACCCGCCGCCGCACCGCCACGCGGCGACGCAGCCGCACCCGATGAGACATCGGAGCAGGACGGAAGATCCACCCCGGGCGACGTGACCATCCCCCGCAGGGACTCCGGACCCGACGCCGCACCGCCACGCGGCGACGCAGCCGCACCCGATGAGACATCGGAGCGGGACGGAAGATCCACCCTGGGCGACGTGACAGGGCGCGGCGGGGTCTCCGGATACGACGGCGAATCGGCGTGCGGTGGCGCGGCCGGGCCCGGCGAGGGGTCGGTGCGGGACGGCAGGTCCGCCCGGGGGGACGCAGCGGGGCGCGGTGGCGCGGCCGGGCCCGGCGAGGGGGCGGGGTGGGGCGGGGTAGCCGTAGTCGGCGACGTGGCGGGCTGCGGGGGTACGTCGGTGTGGGGTGGCGTCTCCGGGCGCGGTGGGAAGGAGGTGCGGCGCGCTTCCGTGCTCATGCACCCCCCGTTTCCTCGTGCCCGGGCCGTTCCTTGGACGCGGGCCGGTGTTCTCCTGCCCGGGCCCGGTGCGGACTGGCCGTCCCGGGCACGCATACCCGCACGGACGGACCGCCATCCCAGCGCGGACCTCGGGCCCTGACGCCGAGCCGTTCCGCCGTGCGTGCGCGTCACTCTACGGCGTGCCCCCGCCCGGAGGGGAACCAGTCCACGTGCCCGGGGCATTGGCCCGGAACGTCCCCCTACCCTGCGGTAATCCTGTCTGGCAGGCTTCGTTCATGACTGCGCGCGCCGCCGACCGGGCCCGTTACGACCGGGCCACCGCCCATCTGGACGCCCCCGTCGCGATCGTGGACCTCGAGGCATTCGACGCCAACGCGGACGACCTGGTCCGCCGGGCCGGCGGGAAGCCGGTCCGGGTCGCCAGCAAGTCCGTGCGCTGCCGCGCCCTGCTGGAACGGGCCCTCGCCCGGGACGGTTTCGCGGGTGTCATGTCGTTCACCCTGGCCGAGTCCCTGTGGCTGGCGCGCTCCGGTTTCGATGACGTGCTGCTCGCCTATCCGTCGGCGGACCGCGCCGGGTACGCGGAGCTGACCGCCGACCCGAAGCTCGCCACCGCCGTGACCGTGATGGTCGACGACCCGGCGCAGCTCCGGCTCATCGACGAGGCACGGGACGGCGGTCGTGAAGTGGTCAGGGTCTGCCTGGAGTTGGACACGTCCCTCAGGCTGCTCGGCGGCCGGGTGCGCGTCGGGGCCCGCCGCTCGCCGCTTCACTCCCCCGCCGAGGTCGCCGATCTGGCCCGCGCGGTGGCCCGGCGGCCGGGGTTCGAGGTCGTGGGTCTGATGGCGTACGAGGGGCATGTCGCCGGGGTCGGGGACGCGGTGGCGGGACGGCCGGTGCGGTCGCGGGCGATCCGGCTGATGCAGGCCGCCGCCCGCCGTGAACTGGCCGAGCGGCGCGCGGCGGTGGTGCGGGCGGTCCGGGCCGTGGTGCCGGACCTGGAGTTCGTCAACGGCGGCGGCACGGGCAGTGTGCAGCACACCGCCGCGGAGGACGCGGTCACGGAGATCGCCGCCGGGTCCGGGCTGTACCTGCCGCGGCTGTTCGACAACTACACGTCGTTCCGCGGCCGTCCGGCGGCGCTGTTCGCCCAGCCCGTCGTGCGGCGCCCCGGGGTGGGGGCCGTGACGGTCCTCGGCGGGGGCTACCCCGCCTCGGGTGCGGCCGGGGCCGACCGGCTGCCGGTGCCGTATCTGCCCGAGGGGCTGCGCTACGACCCGCAGGAGGGCGCCGGTGAGGTGCAGACGCCGCTGCTCGGCTCACCCGCCGACGACCTGCTGATCGGCGACAAGGTGTGGTTCCGGCACGCCAAGGCCGGCGAGGTGTGCGAGCGGTTCGACGCGCTGCACCTGGTGGAGGGGGACGCGGTGACGGCGACGGTGCCGACGTACCGCGGTGAGGGCCGCACCTTCCTCTAGCCGCCCGCCGGCCGCCGGCCGCTCACCGCGTCGGGCCGATGCTGCTGCCCACGCCGCCGCCCGTGCCCGCGTCGCCGGCCGGCCGGATGCCCTTGGTGATGGTGTCCATGTCGGCGAGCGGCGGTCCGTCCTCGCCGGCGTCGAAGACGTAGCGGACGAGGATCGGGGACTCGGTGCCGACGGTGGACGGGAACACCATCGACTGCACGTACCCGCCCGGGCCCTCGGCCGTCCGCACGCGCCAGCGCACGAAGTACCCGGCGCGTCCGGCGACCCCGACCGGCCCGGACTTGACGAGTGCGTGGGACTCGATGCCGCCGAACGGTTTCCGGCCGACCAGGTCGCGGTCGTAGGCGTCGTCGGCCGCGTCCTGGATGTCCTCCTTGGCGAGCGCCTCCGGGGAGGTCTCGTCGTTGGCCGTGACCGTGCGGGAGATGACGAGGCCGTGCCGGCAGACTCCGCCGTCGCCGGGGCAGTCGTAGGTCCCGTCCGTGGTCATCATGACGTCGTCCTCGGTGACGTACTGCGGCCTGACCCAGCCGTCCGGCAGCGGGAAGGTGATGCCGTTGAGCTGGTCCTCGACGACGGCCGGGTCGTCGGCGGAGGGCTGGGAAGCGGTCGGCGAGGGGGTGGGCTCCTCGCTCGTCGGTGCCGGGGCGGCGGAGGTCGTCGGGGCGGGCGGGGTCTGTGCCTCCGGACCGCCGCTCTCGTCGCCGAGGACGAGGACGCCGGTGACGATCGCCGCGACCAGGACGGCCG
Source organism: Streptomyces viridiviolaceus (assembly GCF_014650995.1). Taxonomy (GTDB): domain Bacteria; phylum Actinomycetota; class Actinomycetes; order Streptomycetales; family Streptomycetaceae; genus Streptomyces; species Streptomyces viridiviolaceus. Next base: position 26,995 of record NZ_BMWA01000025.1, on the reverse strand, counting down.
CGGCGGTGGTGAGGGCGACGGCCTTGCCCCGACCGGTGCCGCCGGCCGGCCGGCGCTGCCCCGGGCCGCCGTCCGTGAACAGCGGCACGGTCGGCCGCGAGAGCTGCGCGGGCTGCGGCACGGGCGGCACCGGGGCCTCGGGCAGGCGCCGGTGCTCGGTCCAGGCCGTGCCGTCCCACCAGCGTTCCTGGTGCGGGGCCGACGGGTCGCGGTACCAGCCGGGCGGTGGCGTCATGCTCATGCGGGCACTGTAGGACGCCGCCTACAGGGGTGTGACGTACGCCCCCGAAATCCCGCCGTCCACCAGGAAGTCGGTCGCGTTGACGAACGAGGAGTCGTCGCTGGCCAGGAAGGCGACGGCGGCGGCGATCTCCTCGGCCTCGGCGAAGCGGCCGACCGGAATGTGCACCAGGCGGCGCGCAGCACGCTCGGGGTCCTTGGCGAACAGCTCCTGCAGGAGCGGGGTGTTGACCGGGCCGGGGCACAGGGCGTTGACCCGGATGCCCTCCCGGGCGAACTGCACGCCCAGTTCACGGGACATCGCGAGGACGCCGCCCTTGGAGGCCGTGTACGAGATCTGGCTCGTGGCGGCGCCCATCCTCGCCACGAACGACGCCGTGTTGATGATCGAGCCCCTGCCCTGGCGCCGCATGTAGGGGATGGCCGCCTTGCAGCACAGGTACACGGACGTGAGGTTGACCTCCTGGACGCGCTTCCACGCCTCCAGACCTGTCTCCAGGATGGAGTCGTCGTCGGGCGGGGAGATGCCGGCGTTGTTGAAGGCGACGTCGACGCTGCCGTAGGTGTCGTACGCCGTCCTGAACAGCGCCTCCACCTGCTCGGGGTCGGTGACGTCGGCCTTCACGAAGGTGCCGCCGACCTCCTCGGCCGCGGCCTTGCCGCGCGTCTCGTCGACGTCGCCGCAGACGACGCGCGCGCCCTCGGAGGCGAGCCGGCGGGCGGCGGCGAGGCCGATGCCACTGCCGGCCCCGGTGACGACGGCGGTACGGCCGACGAGCCTGCGGCAAACCATGTCTTCGCTCACTGTGCGGGGCCCTCCGTGCTGATGAAGACGTTCTTGGTCTCGGTGAAGGCGGTCAGCGCGTCCGGGCCGAGTTCACGGCCGATGCCGGACTGCTTGAACCCGCCGAACGGGGTCCAGTAGCGGACGCTGGAATGGGAGTTGACGGACAGGTTCCCGGCGCGGACGGCGCTCGACACGCGCAGGGCGCGGCCCACGTCCCGGGTCCAGATGGAGCCGGACAGCCCGTAGTCGGTGGCGTTGGCGAGGCGGACGGCGTCGGCCTCGTCCTCGAAGGGCAGGACGACGGCGACGGGCCCGAAGACCTCCTCGACGGCCACGCGCGCGTGCGGATCGACGCCGGTGAGGACGGTGGGCGGGTACCAGAAGCCGGGGCCCTCGGGGGCCTTGCCGCGGACGGCGTCCGCGTCGGCGGGGACGTACGAGCGGACGCGCTCCAGCTGGGTACGGGAGATCAGCGGGCCCATCTCGGTGCGTTCGTCGGCCGGGTCACCGACGAGCACGGACTCGATCGCGGGGGCGAGGAGGCCGAGGAAGCGGTCGTAGGCGGTGCGCTCGACGAGGATGCGGGTGCGGGCGCAGCAGTCCTGGCCGGAGTTGTCGAGGAAGGACATGGGGGTGGCGGCCGCCGCGGCCTCCACGTCGGCGTCGGCGAAGACGATGTTGGGGCTCTTGCCGCCGAGTTCCAGGGTGACGCGCTTGAGCAGCGCCGAGCCCTTCGCCAGCACCTGTCTGCCCACGCTCGTCGACCCGGTGAAGACGATCTTGGCCACGCCGGGGTGTTCCACGAGTGCGTCGCCGGTGATGGTGCCGTGGCCGGGAAGCACCTGGAACAGGCCCTCCGGCAGCCCGGCCTCCAGGGCGAGTTCGGCCAGGCGGAGGGCGGTCAGCGGGGTCGTCTCGGCGGGCTTGAGGAGCACCGCGTTGCCGGCCGCGAGTGCGGGGGCCGTGCCCCAGGCCGCGATCGGCATGGGGAAGTTCCAGGGCGCGATGACGCCGACGACGCCGAGCGGTTCGAGCATCGTGACGTCGAGGCCGCCGGCGACCGGGATCTGCCGTCCGGTGAGCCGCTCCACTCCCCCGGCCGCGTAGTCGAGCAGGTCGCGGACGTTGCCCGCCTCCCAGCGGGCGTTGCCGATGGTGTGCCCGGCCTCGCGGACCTCCAGCCGGGCCAGTTCCTCCACGTGCCCGTCGACGACGGCGGCGAAGCGGCGCAGGTGCCGGGCGCGGTCACCGGGCGGGAGGGCGGCCCATGTCGTCTGCGCCCGCGCGGCCCGGGCGACGGCGGCGTCGACGTCGGCGGCGGACGCCGCGGGGACGGTGGCGACGACCTCTTCGGTGGCCGGGTTCAGTACACGCAGCTCGGATGACTCGTGGGACAAAAGTGGCCTCACATGCGTTCGAAGGAGCGGCGCAGCTCCCAGTCGGTGACCGCGGCGTCGAAGGCGTCCAGTTCGACGCGGGCCATGTTGCGGTAGTGGGCGACGACCTCGTCGCCGAAGGCGGCCTTGGCGATCGTGCTGTTCTCCCAGAGCTCGGCGGCCTCGCGCAGGGTGGTCGGTACGTGCTCGAAGCCGGCGGTGTAGGCGTTGCCCGGGCAGGGCTCGGGCAGCTCCAGCCGCTGTTCGACGCCGTGCAGGCCGGCCGCCACCATGCCCGCCACGGCGAGGTAGGGGTTGACGTCGCCGCCGGGCAGCCGGTTCTCGAAGCGCAGGGAGCGGCCGTGGCCGACCACGCGCAGGGCGCAGGTGCGGTTGTCGTGGCCCCAGGCGACGGCGGTCGGGGCGAAGGAGCCGGGCTGGAACCGTTTGTAGGAGTTGATGTGGGGGGCGTAGAGGAGGGAGAAGTCCCGCAGTGCGGCCAGCTGCCCGGCGAGGAAGTGCCGCATGAGCGGTGACATCCCGTCCGGGTCGTCCGGGCCGCCCGCCATGGCGTTGGTGCCGCTCTCGTCGGCGAGCGAGAGGTGGATGTGGCAGGAGTTGCCCTCGCGCTCGTTGTACTTGGCCATGAAGGTGAGCGACATGCCCTCCTGGGCGGCGATCTCCTTGGCGCCGGTCTTGTAGATCGCGTGCTGGTCGCAGGTGACGAGGGCCTCGTCGTAGCGGAAGGCGATCTCGTGCTGGCCGGGGTTGCACTCGCCCTTCGCGGACTCGACGGTGAGGCCGGCGCCCGCCATCTCGTTGCGGATGCGGCGCAGCAGGGGCTCGATGCGGCCCGTGCCGAGCACCGAGTAGTCGATGTTGTACTGGTTGGCCGGCGTCAGCCCGCGGTAGTTCGCGTCCCAGGCCCGTTCGTAGGTGTCCCGGAAGACGATGAACTCCAGCTCGGTGCCGACCTGCGCGGTGCAGCCGTGGTCGGCGAGGCGCTCCAGCTGGCGGCGCAGTATCTGGCGGGGTGCGGCGACCACCGGGGTGCCGTCGTTCCAGGCGAGGTCGGCGACGACCATCGCCGTGCCCTCGTTCCAGGGGACACGGCGCAGGGTGGCGGGGTCGGGGTGCATGGCGAAGTCGCCGTAGCCGCGGTCCCAGGACGACATGGCGTACCCGTCGACGGTGTTCATGTCGGCGTCGACCGCGAGGAGGTAGTTGCAGCCCTCGGTGCCGTGCTGGAGCACCTCGTCGAGGAAGAAGCGCGCGGCGAACCGCTTGCCCTGGAGGCGCCCCTGCATGTCGGGGAAGGCCAGGACGACGGTGTCGATGTCACCGCCGGCGACGAGGGCGTGCAGCTCCTCGACGCCTAGCGGGGGTGTGCGGTCTGCCACGGGAGAGCCTCCTCAGTGCTGCTGCGGGCTTCGACGACCGGCCCCGGCGGTCATAAGGTATTGCTGGAGACCATTGCTTGGAAAGGGGGCGCGACCACATGACGGAGGAAGCCGGCGGCATTCGGCAGGATCCCGGCGGCCCGGTGTCGGACCGGCTCGCGACGGTGCTGCGGCCGGTGCGGGCCGGCAACGGCTTCGAGGAGGCGCTGGAGCAGATCCTGCAGGTCCTGCGGCTGGGCCTGGTACCGGAGGGCGAGCGGCTGCCGGCCGAGCGGGAACTGGCGGAGCGGCTGGGGATCAGCCGGGTGACGCTGCGGGAGGTCCTGAAGGTGCTCCAGGACCAGGGCCTGGTCCGGGCGCGGCGCGGGCGGTACGGCGGAACGTTCGTGCTGCCGCGGGCCGGCGCGGGCGGCGAGGACGAGCTGCGGCGCCGGGTCTCCGGGATCGACGTCGAGGACGTGCTGCGCTTCCGGGAGGTGCTGGAGGTGGGCGCGGCCGGTCTGTGCGCCGCGCACGGGCTGCCGGACGAGCGGGCGCGGCGGCTGCGCCGGGCGCTGGCCCGCACCCATGACGCGCCCCTGGCCGACTACCGCCGCCGGGACACCCTGCTGCACCTCACGCTCGCGGAGCTGTGCGGCTCCCCGACGCTGACCGCGCAGTACGCGGCGGTCCGGGCGACGGTGAACGACCTCCTGGACTGCATCCCGCTGCTGGTGCGCAACCTGGAGCACTCGCAGCGCCAGCACACCGCGCTGGTCGAGGCGGTGCTCGACGGGGACGCGGACGGGGCGCGGGAGATCATGCGGGAGCACTGCGCGGGGACGGCGGCGCTGCTGCGCGGCTTCCTGACCTGAGCGGCCGCCGGTCTTGCCGTACCGCGGCACTCTCGGCAAAGGTGTGGGGCGAGTCCATTGCGGGAGGTCGGATGGCGGGCAGGCCGCTGATCGGCGTGAGTACGTATCTGGAGCCGGGGGCGCGCTGGGGGGTGTGGGAGCTGGAGGCGGCGCTGCTGCCGGCCGGGTACCCGCGGCTGGTGCAGCGGGCCGGCGGGCTGGCCGCGATGCTGCCGCCGGACGTGCCGGAGCACGCCGCCGCGACCGTGGCCCGCCTCGACGGCCTGGTCATCGCGGGCGGCCCGGACGTGGAGCCGGTCCGCTACGGCGCGGCGCCCCACCCGCGCACCGGCCCGCCCGCCCGGGCCCGGGACGCCTGGGAGCTGGCGCTGATCGAGGCCGCGCTGGCGGCACGCGTCCCGCTGCTGGGCATCTGCCGGGGCATGCAGTTGCTGAACGTCGCCCTGGGGGGAACGCTCGTCCAGCACATCGACGGTCACGCCGAGGTGGTGGGCGTGTTCGGCGGCCACCCGGTCACGCCGGTGCCGGGGACGCTGTACGCCGGTGTCGTCGCGGAGGAGACGTTCGTGCCGACGTACCACCACCAGGCCGTGGACCGGCTCGGCACGGGCCTGGTCGCCTCGGCGCACGCGGCGGACGGAACCGTGGAGGCGGTGGAACTGCCGTCCGCCGGCGCATGGGTGCTCGGTGTCCAGTGGCATCCGGAGATGGGCGAGGACGTGAGGGTGATGCGGGCACTGGTGGATGCGGCCGGGGCTGCCGCTGAGCGCGTACGTCGCCCGGGACCGCCCCCAGGGGACGGCGACGCACATCCCGGGTAGGCAGGCCCCACGCGGGACGTCACCCGGCCCGCACGCAGGCCGCGCGAGCGGAACGCGGCCCACACCGCCAACGACGGCCCCCGGACGAACTTCCGCCCACGCCCCCGGCACGACCTGACCATCGCGCACAGGCCGCATGCGAACGAACACGGCCCACACCGCCAACGACGCCCTCCGGACGAACCCCACCACCGCCGTCCAGCGCCCCCAGCAGCCGCCCACCGACCTGGCCATCGCACACCGAGCCGTATGCGAGCGAACACGGCCCGCACCCACCACGACGGCCCCCGAACGAACCCGCCCAGCAACCTCAGCCCACGTGCGAGCGCATGCGACCCCGCCGACCACGACGGGCCCCGGACAGCCCCGCACCCGCCGCTCCGCGCAACCGCGAGACCCGCCCGCGGACCTCAGCCCCGGGTCAGCGACAACAGCTGTCGCGCCGGGCCCGTCGGGCGGTGGCCCGTCGGCCAGACGGCACGCAGGTCGCGGGCCAGGGCGACGTCCGCCACGGGCACGCTGACCAGGCGTCGCATCGCCAGTTCCTCGCCGACGGCGAGTTCGCTGAGGACCGCCGGGCCCGCGCCGCTCACGGCGGCCGCCTTCACGGCCGTGGTCGACGACAGCTCGATCAGGGGGCGGGCCAGGCCGCCCAGGGCCGCGTCGAGGACCTGACGGGTCCCCGAGCCCTTCTCCCGCAGGATCAGCGGCGTCGACGCCAGTTCCTGGGCCGCCAAGGGACGTCGGCGGCGGGTCCACGGATGGCCGGGTGCCGTCACGACGATCAGGCGGTCGTGCGCGATGACCGCGGAGTCCAGGCCGGGCGGGACGCTGACGCCCTCGACGAACCCCAGGTCGGCCTCGTCCGACAGCAGCCGCTCCGCCACCGCCGCCGAGTTCCCGGCGAGCAGCGACACCGCGGTGTCCGGCAGTTGGGCACGCAGCGCGAGCAGCCAGCCCGGCAGCAGGTACTCGGCGATCGTCATGCTCGCCGCCACCCGCAGCCGCGAGTCGCGCCGGTCCCGCAGCGCCTGTGCGCCCGCGTCGAACGCCTCGGCCGCCTCCACGATCCTGCGCGCCCAGTCCGTGACCAGCGCGCCCGCGTCGGTGAGCCGGGAACCGCGCGGCGACCGGTCCACCAGGGCGACCCCCAGCTGCCGTTCCATGGAACGGATCCGGCTGCTGGCGGCCGGCTGTGTGATCCCCAGCTCGCGCGCCGCCCCGCCGAGACTCCCGAGCCGCGCCACCGCGAGCAGCAGCTCGAGTGCCCCGAGATCCGGCACCCGGTGCGCCAGCGAGCCCGCCGCCTGCCGCCCCGTTCCGTCCTGTCCGTACTCGGTACCGCCCACCCTGCTCATAACCCCAGCTTATGTCCTCATAGAGGCATGCTCCCTGGTCGGCGCCCCCGGCCACCGGAACCGTGGAAGCATGGTCACCGCAGCCCAGCCCCTCTCCCCCGCAGCCACCCGTCCCCGCCGCGCGCCGGCCGTCCGTCACCTCGGGCCCAACTGGTACGCCTGCGTCATGGGCACCGCGATCGTCGGCACCGCCGGGTCGGCGCTCCCCGGGCACGTGCCCGGTCTGCGCGCCGCCTGCGTCGCGGTATGGGTGCTGTCCCTGGTGCTGCTGGCGGTGCTGCTCGTGGCCCGGTCCCTGCACTGGCGGCACCACCGCGACCAGGCCCGGGCCCATCTGCTCGACCCTGCGGCGGCCCCGTTCTACGGCTGCCTCGCGATGGCCCTGCTGGCCGTCGGCGGCGGGGCCGTGACCGTCGGCCGGGACTGGATCGGCACACCGGCCGCGGTCGCCCTCGCCACGGTGCTGTTCACCGCCGGGACGGTCATCGGACTCACGGCGGCGGTCGCCGTCCCGTACCTGATGGCCGTACGCCACCGCATCGAGCCGGGGCAGGCCTCCCCGGTGTGGCTGCTGCCGCTCGTCGCCCCGATGGTGTCCGCGGCCGTCGGGCCGCTGCTGGTCCCGCACCTGCCGCCGGGGCAGCCCCGCCAGACACTGCTGTTCGCGTGTGTCGCCTTGTTCGGGCTGAGCCTGCTCGCCACCCTGGTGACGCTGCCGGTCGTCTTCGCCCGGCTGATCACCGGCGGTCCGCTGCCGCTCGCCCTCACCCCGACGCTGTTCCTGGTGCTCGGCCCGCTCGGACAGTCCACGACCGCCGTGGGCAAGTTCGCGGACGTGGCGCCCGGGGCCGTGCCGGCCTCCTACGGCGAGGGCTTCGGCGTGCTGGCCGTGCTCTACGGCGTGCCCGTGATGGGCTTCGCGCTGCTGTGGCTGTGCCTCGCCACCGCGCACGTCGTCCGGGCCCGGCGGCAGGGCATGGGCTTCTCGATGACGTGGTGGTCGTTCACGTTCCCGGTGGGCACCTGCGTCACCGGCGCCGAGGCGCTGGCCCGGCACACCGGGCTCGCCGTGTACGACGGTCTCACCGTCGTGCTGTACGTCGTCCTGGTCGCGGCCTGGGCCACGGCCGCCGTGCACACCGCGCGCGGGCTGGTCAGCGGCGCGCTGCTCGCAGGGCCTCGCCCAGCGACCGGGGCGCCTCGGCCAGGGACGGCCCGTACCAGGTGAGGTGCCGGCCGTCGACGAGGGCGCGGGGCAGCCCGGGGAAGGCCTCCGGGCCATCGTCGGCGGTGAAGCGGTACGGCTCGTCCGGCAGCACCACGACGTCCGGCCCGGCGGCCCGCAGTTCCTCGACGGGCACCTTCGGATAGCGGTCGTGGTGGCCCGCGTAGAGGTTGTCGACGCCGAGGCGCGCCAGTACGTCGCCCGCGAAGGTGTCCCGGCCCAGCACCATCCACGGCCGGCGCCAGATCGGCACGACGGCCCTCGTACGGCGCTCCGGCAGCGGCAGGGCCGACCACGCCTGTTCCGCCTTATCCAGCCACCGGGGCCGGGCGCCCGCGCCGCAGGCCGCCAGCACTCGGGCCAGCTCGCCGAAGGCCTGCGGTACCGTCCGCACCTCCGTCACGAGGACGTCGACGCCTGCCGAGCGCAGGGCCTCGATGTCGGGGGCGCGGTTCTCCTCCTCGTTGGCGATCACGAGGTCGGGGGCGAGGGAGAGGATCCGCTCGATCTTCGGGTTCTTGGTGCCGCCGACGCGTACGACGTCCAGTCCGGCCGGGTGGGTGCACCAGTCGGTGGCGCCGGCCAGGGCGCCGGGCACCGTGCGGGCCACGGACTCCGTCAGCGAGGGCACCAGGGAGACGACTCTCACCGGCGCGACCGGTCCCGGACCGCCTCGATGTGCTCGGCGACCGCCACGACGATCAGCCGGGTGTCGGGCACCGTCGCCCGCCAGCGGTGCCGCACCCCGCCGGTGAGGTACAGGGTGTCGCCGCGCCCCAGCCGGTAGGCGCGGCCCTCGGCCTCGATCTCCACCGCACCCTCGGCGACGAACATCAACTGGTCGTTGCGGTACTGCAGTTCACGCCCGGCGTCATGGTCGCCGGTGAACTCCGAGGCGTGCATCTGGTGGTGACCGCGCACCAGGGAGCGCACCCGGGGTGCCAGCTCCGGGTCGGGTTCCTCGGCACGGACCACGTCCACGCTGCACGCGGGGTCGGCGGCGGCGAGCAGTTCCACCGCGGTGGTGCGCAGGGCGTCGGCCACCTTCTCCAGGGAGCTCTGGCTCGGCCGGGCCCGGTCGTTCTCGATCTGGCTCAGGAAGGGAACGGACAGGCCGCTGCGAGCGGACACGACGGCAAGGGTGAGCTCGAGCGCGCGGCGCCGCCGCCGTACGGCCGCGCCCACCCGAAGGGACTGGTCTTTGTGGTCGCCCATCGCTCCGGCTCCCTCCTTCGCCCGTCGCCGTGCCGCCCCTGTGCCCTTACCCGGGCGCCGTCCTCTTGATGAGTTCTCTGCACCCTACGCATGTTCGGCAAACCGTTTCATGCGCCCGTCACATCGACGTCACGCTGCGGTGGACACGACCTCACAGTTCACGCCACGAGATCGTCTGCCTGTCCACCGTGCCGGGCCCTCCTTCTTTTCAAGGCACGGGCGGCTCCGCGTGTTCCCGCCCGCCCCCGGGCGCCGGTCCGGGCGCTGCTCGGGCCGCGGCATGGCGCTCCGTGGTTGTCCGGATCCTTACCGTGCTCCCTCCGGAGACGGCCCGAGGGGCGGGCCCGGCCGCGCGCCGTCAGGTGGCGCGGCCGGGCCCGCCCCTCGGGGACGGTCCGTACGACGGTGGCGGATTACCTCGGTGTCATCCGCTCGACCATGTCCGGGTGCTCCTTCAGCCAGGCGGCCACCGCTTCCTCCTCGTGGCCCTGGCCGCGGTCCTTGATCTCGCTCTCCAGGGTGCCGAGCTCGTCCTCGCTCATGCGGAAGTTCTTGATCCACTCAGTGAGCTGCGGGTACTGCTCGGGGAACTTCTTGTGGGCGATGGTGTGGATGGTGTTGTTCTCGCCCCAGAGCTTCTTGCCGTCCTTCAGCTTGGTCAGCTCGTACTCGCTGTACGCCCAGTGCGGTGACCACAGGGTGACCGCGACGGGCTCCTTCTTGGCGAGGGAGCGCTTGAGCTCGGCCAGCATCGCCGGCGTGGAGCCGTCGACGACCTCGTACTCCTTGTCCAGGCCGTAGCCCGGCAGGACCTTCGTCTTGAGCAGGTTCATCTGGCCGGTGCCCGGCTCGATGCCGATGATCTTGCCGTCGAAGAGGTCGGCCTTGCCCTTGAGGTCCTCCATGGACTTGACGTGCTTGACGTAACTGGGCACGGCGATCTCCAGCGAGGTCGGCTGGTACCAGGTGCCCAGGTCGACGAGGTCGTCCTTGCTCTTCTCCCAGTAGTTCTTCTGGGCGTGGGGCAGCCAGGCGTCGAAGTTGAGGTCGAGATCGCCGGAGGCCAGGCCGGTGTAGACGGGGCCGACGTCCATCTGCTTGAGGTTCAGCTTGTAGCCGCGGCGCTCCAGGACGTTCTTCCACAGGTACGTGACGGCCACGTCCTCGTCCCAGGGGAACCAGGCCACGTCCAGGGGGCGCTTCGCCTCGGCCGGGGCGGAGCCGGAGCCGTCCTCGACCGGGGCGAACTTGTCGACGATGCCGGGGTTGTCCCCCAGCCAGGCACGGACGGCGTCCTGCTGCTTGCCCTTGCCGGCCTTGTTGATCTCGGCCTCCAGGCTGGTGAGCTGCTTCTCGTCCAGCTCGAAGTCCTTCAGCCACCGGGCGACCGTGGGGTCGTCGCCGGCGAAGCCCTTGCGGGACAGCGTGTGCACGCCGTCGCCCTCGCCCCAGGCACCCTTGGGGTCCTTCAGCTTCTTCAGGTCGTAGTCGTTGTACGCCCAGTGCGGGGACCAGAGCGTGACGACGATCGGCTCCTGCTTGCTGTAGGCCCGCTTGAGCTCGGCCAGCATCGCCGGCGTGGAGCTGTCGACGACCTTGTACTCCTTGTCGAGGCCGTACTCCTTGAGGACCTTGCTCTTCAGCAGGGCCATCTCGCCGGCGCTGGACTCGATGCCGGTGATCTTCCCGCCGAAGGCCGCGGCCTTGCCCTTGAGGTCCTCCAGGGAGTTGACGTCCTTCATGTACGCGGGGACGGTCAGCTCCAGGGAGGTCTTGTCGTACCAGGAGCCGAGGTCGTCGAGCCGGTTGCCGTACTTCTTCCAGTACTGCTCGTGGGTGGTCGGCAGCCAGGAGTTGGTGACGATGTCGATGTCGCCCTGCGCGAGCGAGGTGTAGAGCGGCCCCGCGTCGAACTGCTTGGCCTCGACCTCGTAGCCGCGCTGCTCGAGGATCTCCTTCCACAGGAAGGTGGAGGCGACGCCCTCGTCCCAGGGGACGTAGCCGAGGGTGACCTTCTTGCCCTGGCCGACGTTCTTGCCGTCGGCGACGGCCTCGGAGTCGCCGGAGCCGCCGAACATGCCCATGCCGCCGGCCACGAGGGCGAGGATCACCACGCCGACCACGGCGACCTGCGGACGCGGCCGGTAGGACCAGATCTTCAGGCCCCCGGCGGCGGCGCGCGCCTTGGCGGCGGCACGGCGGCCGAGCGGGGAGACCTGGGTGCCGAGCGCGCTGGTCATCCGGTCCAGGTAGATCGCCAGGATCACGATGGCCACGCCGGCCTCGGAGCCCAGGCCCACGTTGAGCTGGCCGATGGCCTCGTTGACGTCGCCGCCGAGGCCGCCGGTGCCGACCATGCCGGCGATCGCGGCCATGGACAGGCCGAGCATGATGACCTGGTTGACGCCGGCCATCACCGTGGGCAGCGCCAGCGGGAGCTGGACGCGCAGCAGGGTGTTGCGGGGCGTGGTGCCGAACGCCTCGGCAGCCTCGACCAGCTCCTTGTCGACCTGCCGGATGCCCAGCTCGGTCATGCGCACGCCCGGGGCGAGCGCGAAGATCAGGGTGGCGACGATGCCCGCGGAGGCGCCGGTGCCGAAGAAGAGGATCGCCGGGATGAGGTAGATCATCGCGGGCAGCGTCTGCATGAAGTCCAGCACCGGCCGGACGATGCCGCTGACCCGGTCGGAGCGGGCCGCCCAGATGCCGACCGGCACCGAGACGACCAGCGCGATGATCGTGGCGACGAGCACGAGGGAGAGCGTGATCATCGCGTTCTCCCACAGTTCGAGGGAGTCGATGAAGGCGAATCCCACGAAGGTGAGGACACCCGCGAGCGTGCCGCGCAGCCAGAAGGCGATCACCGCGAAGATGCCGACGAGCAGCAGCGGCTCGGGGGCCTGGAGGACGGCGTTGATGCCGTCGTAGGTGCCGGTGAAGACGGCCTTGAAGAAGTCGAAGAGCCACGCCACGTGGTCGAGCAGCCAGTCGACCCCGTCGTTGACCCAGTCGCCGAGCGGAATCCTAGGCACGGGCCATCACCTTCTCGCCGCCCTTGCCCCGCGGGCTGTCGCAGGAGCCGGCTTCGCCCTGCTCGTCGCCCAGGAAGCCGACGAGGCGCTGCCTGGGGACGACTCCGACGAGGGCGCGCTCGGCGTCGAGCACCGCCACGGGGTGGGATACGCGCGCGCTGATCGCGCACAGCTCGCTGAAGGGCGTGTCGGGCGTGGCGGTCTCGCAGGCACAGTCGGCCTCGTCGCCGCGCAGCTCCGTGTCCATGACGGCGCCGGCGGTGAGCACGCGGGATCGGTCGACGTCCTGGGTGAAGGAGGCGACGTACTCGTTGGCGGGGCGGATGAGGATGTCCTGCGCCGTGCCGATCTGCACGATCCGGCCGTCGCGCATGACGGCGATGCGGTCGCCCAGTCGCATGGCCTCGTTGAGGTCGTGGGTGATGAAGACGATCGTCTTCTTCAGGGTCTTCTGCAGTTCGAGCAGCTGGTCCTGCATGTCGCGGCGGATCAGCGGGTCGAGCGCGCTGAAGGACTCGTCCATCAGCAGCAGGTCGGCGTCGGTGGCGAGCGCGCGGGCCAGGCCGACGCGCTGCTGCATGCCGCCGGACAGCTCGTCCGGCCACGACTTCTCCCAGCCGGCCAGGCCGCACAGGGCGAGCGCCTCGTCGGCGCGGCGTTCGCGCTCGGCGCGGGGCACGCCCTGCACTTCCAGGCCGTAGGCGGCGTTGTCGCGGACACTGCGGTGCGGGAAGAGCGCGAAGTGCTGGAAGACCATGCTGATCTTCTTGGAGCGGACCTCGCGCAGCCCGCGGTCGCTGAGTTCGGTCAGGTCCTGGCCACCGAACCGGACGTGCCCGGCGGTCGGCTCCAGCAGGCCGTTGAGCATGCGCAGCAGCGTGGACTTGCCGGACCCGGACAGGCCCATGACCACGAAGATCTCGCCGGGCTCCACGGTGAAGGAGGCGTCGATGACGGCGGCCGTGGTGCCGTCGGCACGCAGTTCCTCCCGGTCGGCGCCCTGGCGCAGTCGTTCGACTGCCTGGTCGGGTCGTCTGCCGAACACCTTGTACAGGTGCTCGGCTTCAAGCCTTGCTGACACGCTTACCTCTTGCGTCGGGGACAGGGGCCGGGATGCGAAGCCTCGCTAACAGTTGAATGCATCAACCAGCTTCGACCCGGGTGCGCGCCTGCCCCCTTGCCTCGAGGTCAAACGTACGAGTGACCCGGTTCACATCTCCTTCACGCCCCGTACACGTGTCCTCCGCACGGGTCGTCGCCCGCACCCCGTGCCGCACCGAGGCCCCGCCGTTGCTGCGGCATGATGCGTGGCGTGACCGGACGACTGATGCTTCTCGACACCGCCTCCCTCTACTTCCGCGCCTACTTCGGCGTCCCGGACTCCGTGAAGGCACCCGACGGCACGCCGGTGAACGCCGTGCGCGGACTCCTCGACTTCATCGACCGCCTGGTGAAGGACCACCGGCCCGACCACCTGGTGGCCTGCATGGACGCCGACTGGCGGCCGCACTGGCGGGTGGAGCTGATCCCCTCGTACAAGGCGCACCGCGTCGCCGAGGAACAGAAGACGGCGCCGGACGTGGAGGAGGTGCCCGACACGCTCTCGCCGCAGGTGCCCGTCATCGAGGCCGTCCTCGACGCGCTCGGCATCGCCCGCGTGGGCGTGGCGGCGTACGAGGCGGACGACGTCATCGGCACCTACACCGCGCGGGCCGCCGGCCCGGTCGACATCGTCACCGGCGACCGGGACCTGTACCAGCTCGTCGACGACGCCCGCGGCGTACGCGTGCTCTACCCGATCAAGGGTGTCGGCAGCCTCCAGCTCACCGACGAGGCCGTACTGCGCGAGAAGTACGGCGTCGACGGCCGCGGATACGCCGACCTGGCAGTCCTGCGCGGCGATCCGAGCGACGGCCTGCCGGGCGTGGCCGGCATCGGCGAGAAGACGGCCGCCAAGCTGCTCGCGGAGTTCGGTGACCTGGCCGGGATCATGGCCGCGGTGGACGACCCCGGGGCGAAGCTGACGCCCTCGCAGCGCAAGCGGCTGACCGAGGCGCGGCCGTACCTCGCGGTCGCACCGAAGGTCGTCCGGGTCGCCGACGACGTACCGCTGCCCGAGGTCGGCACCGCGCTGCCGCGCACGCCGCGCGATCCCGCGGCGCTGGCGGAGCTGACGGCCCGCTGGGGCCTCGGCGGTTCCCTGGAACGGCTGCTGACGACACTCACCTCCTGAGCGGTGCGGCCCGGGCAAGCAATGCTTGCGCGGTGAATCACCACCCCGCCGAGGGGAAGCCGTACTCTGCGCGGGGCGTTCACCAGCTCTCGTCCATGAGGTGTCAGGTGGGGGGAAGGTGCTAACTTAGGTAAACCTAACTCAGGGAACAGGGAGGCCGTCATGGCAGACCGTCCGGGCCGCAGGCCGCGCAAGCCCCACACCGCACGGGTCGTCCGCACCGAGCGGCTGACCCCCCACATGCAGCGCGTGGTGCTCGGCGGCGAGGAGCTCGCCGGATTCCCGGCGGACACCTGCACCGACCACTATGTGAAGCTGCTGTTCCCGGCCGCGGGCGTGACCTACCCGGAGCCCTTCGACATGGAGCGCATCCGCGAGGAGTTCCCGCGCGAGCAGTGGCCGGTGACCCGGACGTACACCGTGCGCCAGTGGGACGCCGAACACCTGGAGCTGACCCTGGACTTCGTGATCCACGGGGACGAGGGACTCGCCGGGCCCTGGGCGAAGCGCGTGCGGCCGGGCGAGACGGTGCGGTTCATGGGCCCCGGCGGCGCCTACGCCCCCGATCCCGCCGCCGACTGGCACCTGCTCGCCGGTGACGAGAGCGCCCTGCCCGCGATCGCCCGTTCCCTGGAGGCGCTGCCCGACGGCGCCCGCGCCTTCGCCTTCGTGGAGATCGACGGGCCCCAGGAGGAGCAGAAGATCGACTCCGACGTGGAGGTCGTCTGGCTGCACCGGGCCGGCCGGCCCACCGGTCAGGCCCTGGTCGAGGCCGTGCGCGCCCTGGACTTCCCCGAGGGACGGGTGCACGCGTTCGTCCACGGCGAGGCGGGCTGCGTCAAGGAGCTGCGCAAGCTGCTGCGAGTGGAGCGCCAGATCCCCCGCGAGGACCTGTCCATCTCCGGTTACTGGCGGCTCGGCCACAACGAGGACGGCTGGCAGGCGTCGAAGCGGGAGTGGAACGCGCGCATCGAGGCGGAGCAGGAGGGCGCGTCCGCCGCGTAGGACGACGGACGCCTCACCTCAGTCGCCGCGCACGCGCGCGTGCAGGTGCATGTCGTGCCAGCCGTCGGAGTGCAACAGGGCACTGCGCTTGGTGCCCTCCAGGGCGAAGCCGGTCTTCTCCGCGACCCGGCACGACGCCTCGTTGGCCACCGAGTGGCTGAGTTCCAGACGGTGGAAGCCGGTCTCGTCGAGGGCCCAGCGGGCCAGCGCAGCCGTGGCACGTGCTGCGACGCCCTGCCCACGGGCCGCCGCCACGGTCCAGTACGCGACCTCGGCCACGCCGTCGCCGAGCAGGACGTTGCGCAGGGCGACCCGGCCGAGCAACCGGTCGTCGGCCGCGTCGGCCACCGCCCACTGGACGTCCTTCTCCTCGGCCCAGGCCCGCTGCCATGCCGCGATCCAGCCGCGGACCTCGTCGACGGATTCGGCGGCGCGGATGTGCCACCGGTGCATCAACGGGTCCTGGAAGGCCGCGTGGACGGCAGGCGCGTCCTCGGCCCGCCACGGGCGCAGGACCAGGCCGTCACCGGTGGGAAGGGTGGGCTGCCGGGACCCGGAGAGGGCTCCCGCGGGAAGAACCGCGCTGGTGAGATAGGGCATGATCCGCATCCTGCCAACAGGCCGGTGACGAGCCCAGCGGTTTTCCGGTGCCGCGCTTCCGCCTCGTACGCTGGCACACGATGAGACGCCGTACCCCTCCCCCGCCCTCGCCCCTCCGGCAGCGCCACGGAGTGGATCCGGTGCGCGTGCGGCTGCCCGCCGCCGGGGCCTGGCCGACCGTGCGCGAACACCTGGTGGAGCGGCTGTCCGGTGCGGGGCCCGGGGTGATCGACGGCATGTTCGACACCGGACTGATCGTCGGGGCGGACGGCCGGGCGGTCGCCGCGGACGCCCCGTACGTGCCCGGGATGTACGTGTGGTTCCACCGGCAGCTGCCCGCCGAGGTGCCGGTGCCCTTCACGCTGGAGGTCGTGCACCGCGACGAGCACATCGTCGTCGCCGACAAGCCGCACTTCCTGGCCACCACCCCGCGCGGCGGCCACGTCGCCGAGACCGCGCTCGCACGACTGCGCCGCGAGCTGGACCTGCCGACGCTCACCGCCGCGCACCGCCTCGACCGGCTCACCGCCGGGCTGGTGCTGTTCACGGTCCGCCCGCAGGAGCGCGGCGCCTACCAGACGCTGTTCCGCGACCGGCGGGTGCGCAAGGAGTACGAGGCCGTCGCCCCCTACGCACCCGCGCTCGGCCTGCCGCGCACGGTGCGCAGCCGGATCGTGAAGGAACGCGGGGTGCTGACCGCCCGCGAGGTCGAGGGCGAGCCGAATGCGGTCAGTGACATCGAGCTGATCGCCCACCGCGGCGACGGGCCGGCCCGGTACCGGCTGGTGCCCCGCACGGGCCAGACCCACCAGCTGCGCGTGCACATGAACGCCCTCGGCGTGCCGATCCTCGGCGACCCGCTCTACCCGGTGGTGACCGCACCCGTGCCGGCCGGTGACTTCCGGCGCCCGCTGCAACTGCTGGCGCGGGGACTGGAGTTCACCGATCCGGTCACGGGGCGGGAGCACCGCTTCCGCAGCGGGCGTACCCTGCGGGCCTGGACGTCGTACGACGACTGGGCCGGCGCCGCCGCCCCGGCCGGCCGTCAGTAACCGCGCCACCAGCGCAGGAAGCGCTGCCAGGCACCCAGCGGTCGGGGTGGTTCCGGCACCGGCTGGGGCTGCGTCGCGGCCGCCGCCACGGGCGGCACGGGCTGCGGCCGGCTCTGGGCCGGCGGTGACTGCGGCTGCGGCTGTTCCCGGGTGCCGACGTGCCAGGCGGCCGCGGGCTGCGGCGGGGCCGGGGCGTGGCTCGGCTCCTGCGTCACCTCCTGCTGCGGCTTGGGTTCGAACCGTACCGGCAGCTCCACCAGGTGCCGCGAGGCGATCGACGACCGCCAGCTCAGCTCGTCCTCCGCGCAGGCGAGCTGTACGTCCGGCAGCCGCATCAGCAGCGCGTCGATGCCGGCGTCGGCGATGGCACGCCCGATGTCCTGACCGGGGCACTCGTGCGGTCCGCCGCCGAAGGCGAGGTGGGAGCGGTTGCCCTGCATGCCGGCGGCGAGGTCGGGCCGGATGCGCGGGTCGACGTTGCCCGGCGCGATGCCGAACAGCAGCCCGTCGCCCTTGCGGATGCGCTGGCCGCCCAGCTCCGTCTCCTGCTTGGCGAAGTAGGCGAAGACCGTGCTGAACGGCGGCTCGTCCCACAGGGACTGCTCGACCGCCTCGGGCACGGTCATCTGGCCGCCGCTGAGCTGGGCGCGGAATCCCGGGTCGGTGAGCACCACGCGCAGCACGTTGCTGATGAGGTTGACGGTCGCCTCGTAGCCGGCCAGGAGGACCACGCGCAGGTGCTCCCTGACCTCGTCGTCGGTGAGTCCGGCCGGGTGGTTGACGAGGTGGCCGGCGATGTCGTCCTGGGGCTGGGCACGCCGTCGGGCGGTGAGCCGTGCCAGCGCGTCCATCACGTAGGCGTGGCTGGCGATGGCCGTCTCGGTTCCCTTGAGCGTGTCGCGGGCGGCCTCCACCATCCGGTCGTTGAACTCCTCCGGCATGCCGAGGAGATGGCACATCACGCCCATCGGCAGGTGCTCGGCGAACTGGCCGACGAGGTCGGCGCGGCCCTCCTCGCAGAACCGGTTGACCAGACGCTGGGTGTACCGCTTGATGTGGCGGCGCAGCTCCCGGAAGTTGATGGTGGACATGGCGCCGGTGACCGCGCCGCGCAGCCGCTTGTGCTCGTCGCCCTCGGCGTGGGAGCAGATGGGCTGCCAGGCGATGTGCGGCATGAGCGGATGGTCGGGCTTGACCATGCCCTCGTTGAGCGGGGTCCAGATACGGCTGTCGCGGCAGAACTGGGCGGGGGTGCTCACCAGGTGCAGGTTCTCGGCGTGCCCGAGGACCACCCAGATCGGTACGTCGTCGTGGAGGAGGGCGGGCGCCACGGGCCCGTGCCGCTCCCGCAGCTGCTCGTACAGCTCGTCCAGGTCGTCCGCCTCGTACAGCCGGTGCAGTCCACCCGGTCCGAGGCCGTGCGCGGGGCAGCCGGGCGGTGGCTCGAGCAGGGGGTCGCCCGTTCCGGTCGGGGCGTGGCGTTCAGGCGTCACAGTGTCGCTCCGCAACAGAGGTGTGGGTCGAGGGGGTTGGTCGGCCGCGCGGGTCAGGTGAGCGCGCCCTTCATGGCGAGGGAGTGCAGGAAGCGCATCAGGGTCATCAGGACGTCCCGGCTGGAGGCCCGGCGCCGCACGTCACAGTCGAGGATGGGGATCTCCTCGGGCAGGTCGAGCGCCGTCCGCAGCTCCGCGACCGGGTAACGGGGCGCGTCAGGGAAGGAGTTGACGGCGACCACGAACGGCACGCCGCGCTCCTCCAGCCGTCCCATGACGTCGAAGCTGACCTCCAGACGGCGGGTGTCGACCAGCACCACCGCACCGAGCGCACCCTCGAAGAGGCCGTTCCACAGGAACCAGAAACGCTCCTGGCCGGGCGTGCCGAAGAGGTACAGCACCAGCTGGTCGGTGATGCTGATGCGGCCGAAGTCCATGGCCACCGTGGTGGCGGTCTTGGAGGCGGAGCCGAAGTTGTCGTCGATGCCGATGCCGGCCTGGGTCATCGTCTCCTCGGTGGTCAGCGGTCTGATCTCGCTGACCGAGCCGACCATGGTGGTCTTGCCGACGCCGAAGCCGCCGACGATGACGATCTTCACGGCGGCCTCGGCCGTGTGCGGCAGCCGGTCCTCCGTCCGTGGGCCCGGAATCGTGTCAGAGCTTTTGAAGTCCATGCATCACCGCTTCGAGAAGGGATCGGTCGGCGACCTTCTGGCGGACGATCGGAGCGCGGGCCTGCACCAGTTCCGCCGCCAGCAGGTCGGTGAGCAACACGGCCACCACGCTGTACGGCAGGCTCAGGTAGGCCGACAGCTCGGCGACGGACAGAGGCGCGGCGCACAGCCGCAGCACGGCCGCCTGCTCCGGAGTGGCGGACACCGGCGGGTCGGCGCGCGCCACGATCAGCGTGACCAGGTCGAGGTCGGCGGCGCGCTCCCCGCCCGCTTCGCCGCCGATGACGAACAGCCGCTCGGGATTGCGGAGCTCCCCCTCCTTGGGGGGCGTGTCCGCCGGGGGAGGCACGGCGGGCGGCTGCCCCGGAGATCGCCTCTGGCGCTGGGGAGGAGTCATACGGTCTGCCCGTTGCGCCGGGCGGGACTGGTCAGATGGGGGCCGATCCGGGCGACCAGGTCAGCCATGCTGAGGCCCATCCGGCCGGGCTCGCAACGGACGTCGGAGAGCACCGCGAGGTAGGCGTTGGGGCCGGCGGCCATCAGATAGAAGTAGCCGCCGTTCATCTCGATGAGGACCATCTTCATCTCGCCGTCGCTGGTGGGGATCTCCTGGGCGACGGCACCCGCCAGGCTCTGCAGTCCCGCGCAGGCGGCGGCGACGCGGTCGGCGGCGTCCGGGTCGCCGGAGTAGCGGGCGATGCGCAGCCCGTCGGCGGAGAGCACCACGATCATCTCGATGCCCGGGACGCCGTCGTAGAGGTCCCTGAGCATCCAGTCGAACTTGCCTTGCTGCTCGATCACTTGAGATTCCCCTCGTCGTCGGCCGGGGCGTGGGCCGGCTCGTTGCTGGACTGCTGGTGGGCCTGGGTGATGCCCGGATGCCCCTTGAGGCCCTCCCAGAAGGCCCCGATCCAGTGCCCCGGCGGGAGTTCCTCGGTCTTCTCCTTCTCGGGCTCGGGCTCCTCGGTCACCGACAAGCCGTTCCGGGCCCGTTCGGCGGCCTCGCGGGCCTCGCGCTCGGCCTCCTCCCGTTCCCAGGCCGCCTGCTCGGCGAGCCGCTGGCTGAGCGGCATCTTGACCCGGCGGCGGCGCTGCGGGAGGCCGCCCGCCGTCCACTCGGTGACCACGGGCACGTCGTCCTCAAGGGAGACCGTGGCCGGAATGCGCGGACTGGTGGGACGGCGCTTCTTGGGCGGGCGGTTGGGTCCGGGCAGCGCGTCCGGGCCCGGGCGCGGAATAGAGGTCGCGCCGATGCCGTGGGCGAGTCCGACACCGGGCTCGTCGGTCATCATCTTGCTCGGCACGATGAGGATGGCCCGGACCCCGCCGTACGCGGAGGCCCGCAGCGAGACGTCCATCCCGTACTGCGTGCACAGCCGGCCGACGACGGACAGGCCGAGGCGCGGGTGGGCGCCGAGGTCCTGCACGTCGGTGCCGCGCTTGGCCTCTTCCAGCAGGCCCTCGATGCGGGCGCGGGACTCCTCGCTGAGGCTGACGCCGGCGTCCTCGATCTCGATGCAGACGCCGCTCTGCACCTCGGTCGCGGTGACGTGCACCTTGGCGTGCGGCGGCGAGTAGCGGGTGGCGTTGTCCAGGAGTTCCGCCGCGGCGTGGATGACCGGCTCGACCGCGGTTCCCTTGATGTTGACCTTGGCGATGGAGGCCAGGTTGATCCGGCGGTACTCGAGGATCCGGGACATGGCGCCGCGCAGCACGCTGTACAGCGCGACCGGCTCGGGCCACTGGCGTCCGGGCCGGCCGCCGCCGATGACGGAGATGGAGTCGGCGAGTCGGCCGATCAGCGCGGTGCCGTGGTCGATGCGCAGCAGGTCGTCGAAGACCTCGGGGTTGCGGCCGTGGTCCTCCTCCATCTCGCGGAGTTCCTTGTTCTGCTGGTGGACGATCGCCTGGACGCGGCGGGCGATGTCGACGAAGGAACGCTCGCCGGACTCGCGCATCGCGATCTCGTGGTCGACGATGCCGCACACCATGCGGATCAGCTTGCGCTGGGGCTCGCCGAGGTCGACGTAGGAGGGGTCGAGATCGCCCAGGTGCCGCATGACCTCGTCGGGGGTGTTCCCCTTGCGCATGTAGCGGATCGCCGCGGGCAGGATCTCGCCGCCGATACGGGCCATCTCCTCCTGGTGGCCGGCGATCCGGCGTTCCAGGGACGAGGTGTGACGGGTGTGTTCGGCGCGCAGGGCCCTCAGGGTGCGGCCGCGGCGGACCGCTTCGCCCGCCGCGACGATCACCAGGAGCGTGGCGACGGCCCCGCACCAGACGACGGCCGGACGGGCCGGCTCCGTCACCAGGGCGACGGCGGCCCCCGTCGCCGCGGCCATCAGTATGGCCGGCAGCAACAGCACCCGCGTGTAGGGGAGTTCGCGTCGGCCGGGAGGGGAATCAACACTCACCATGTAGGCCCTCTGAAAACGAATCGGCAGGGATGGGGGAGCTTGCAGGGGGGTATGTCAGGGAGTTGTGCGCATCTTCTGCACATAGGGAACAAGCGCACGAATTCGCCTCAACTCGGTGCGCTGCGGGCGAGCTTAGTCCGAGCGGATCATCGCCGTGTCATATTCAGCAAGCGCCTGAAACGGGCACCGGGGCGGTAGTAGCCTCGGACCCATTTGCACGCAGCGGAGTTACTCGAACACCCGTCGTAACGACGTACGGACATACGAAAACCACTCACCGCAAGGGGTGAGTGGTTTCCGTTCCGACGGACCGTCCGCCGCGGCGGTCAGCCCACCGACGAGTAGGCGACCACCCCGCGCAGCAGTCCGTCGACCGCCTTGCGCGCGTTCTTCGGGACGGTCGAGCCATCGACGGGCGCGGCGGCCGCGATCTGACCGAGGACGTCGATGACCTGCTTGCACCAGCGCACGAAGTCACCGGCCGGCATCTCCGCCTCCCGCAGCACCTCGTCGAGGCCCTTGCCGGAGGCCCACATGTACGCGGCCCAGGCGAAGCCGAGGTCGGGTTCGCGCTGGCCGACGCCCTCGGTCTGGCTGATCCGGAACTCCTCCTCCAGCGCGTCGAGCCGGCCCCAGATACGGACCGTCTCGCCGAGCGCGGCCTTGGCCTTGCCCGAGGGCAGCTTCGGCGCCATGGCGTCGTCGGCGACCCGGGACTCGTACACCAGCGCCGAGACGCAGGCGGCGAGTTCGGCCGGGGAGAGTCCCTCCCAGACCCCCTCGCGCAGGCACTCGCTGGCGAGCAGGTCGAGCTCGCCGTAGAGCCGGGCGAGCCGCTTGCCGTGCTCCGTGACCTCGTCGCCGCGCAGGTAGTCCATCTCCGTCAGCAGCGCGACGATCCGGTCGAAGGTACGGGCGATGGTGTTCGTCCGGCCCTCGATCCGGCGCTCCAGCTGCGAGGTGTCGCGCAGCAGCCGGTGGTAGCGCTCGGCCCAGCGCGCGTGGTCCTCGCGGTCGTCGCAGCCGTGGCAGGGATGGGCGCGAATCGCCTTGCGCAGGCGGGCGATCTCCCGGTCGTCGGCGGCCTGGGACCGCTTCTTGCGGGCCCGCTCGGGCGGGATGTGCCCCGCCTTGGTGCGCAGTGCGGAGGCGAGGTCCCGGCGGGACTGCGGCGAGCGCGGGTTGAAGGACTTCGGGATCCGCATCCGCTCCAGCGCCTCGACCGGCACCGGGAAGTCGATCGACGCCAGCCGCTTGACCTGCCGCTCGGCGGTCAGCACCAGGGGGCGCGGCCCGTCGTGGTACTCGAAGCCGCGGTGGCCGTTGGACCGCCCGGCGGGCAGGCCGGGGTCCAGCACCAGGGCGAGGCCCGCGTACTTGCCCGTGGGCACGTGGATGACGTCGCCCGGCTTGAGCTTCTCCAGCGCCACGGCCGCCTCGGCACGCCGCTGGGCGGCGCCCTGCCGGGCCAGCTCCGTCTCGCGGTCCTTCAGCTCGCGGCGCAGCCGCGCGTACTCCTCGAAGTCGCCGAGGTGGCAGGTCATGGAGGCCTTGTAGCCCTCCAGGCCCTCCTCGTTGCGCTGCACCTGCCGGGAGATCCCGACGACCGACTTGTCCGCCTGGAACTGCGCGAAGGAGGTCTCCAGCAGCTCCCGCGAGCGGTGCCGGCCGAACTGCTCGACCAGGTTGACCGCCATGTTGTACGACGGCTTGAAGCTGGACCGCAGCGGGTACGTGCGCGTGCCGGCCAGTCCGGCGAGGTGCTCGGGGTTCATCCCGCGCTGCCACAGCACGACCGCGTGGCCCTCGACGTCGATGCCGCGCCGGCCGGCCCGGCCGGTGAGCTGGGTGTACTCGCCGGGGGTGATGTCGGCGTGCTGCTCGCCGTTCCACTTGACGAGCTTCTCCAGCACCACGGAACGGGCGGGCATGTTGATACCGAGGGCGAGGGTCTCGGTCGCGAAGACCGCCTTGACCAGGCCGCGTACGAACAGCTCCTCCACGACCTCCTTGAAGGTCGGCAGCATGCCCGCGTGGTGGGCGGCGATGCCCCGCTCCAGGCCCTCCAGCCACTCGTAGTAGCCCAGGACGTGCAGGTCCTCCGGGGGGATGGAGGCCGTGCGCTCCTCGACGAGGGCGCGCACCTGTTCCCGCGCCTCCTCGTCGTTGAGCCTGAGCCCCGCGTACAGGCACTGCTGGACGGCGGCCTCGCAGGCGGCGCGGCTGAAGATGAAGGTGATCGCCGGCAGCAGCCCCTCGGAGTCGAGCCGCTCGATGACCTCCGGCCGGCTCGGCGTCCAGATGCGGGAGCGCTGCCTGCGCTCCCGCTCGCGGTCGGCCTCCTTCATGGCCCGGCCACGCCTGCGGTCCTGGTACGACGGGCGGCTCGCCTCCATGCGTGCCATGCGCGTGAGGTCGGGGTTGACGGCCTTCTTGTGACCCTCGCCCTCCTCGAACAGGTCGTACATCCGGCGCCCGGCCAGCACGTGCTGGAACAGCGGCACGGGCCGGTGCTCGGCGACGATCACCTGGGTGTCGCCGCGCACGGTGTCGAGCCAGTCGCCGAACTCCTCCGCGTTCGACACGGTGGCCGACAGTGACACCAGGGTCACCGACTCGGGGAGGTGGATGATCACTTCCTCCCAGACGGCGCCGCGGAAGCGGTCGGAGAGGTAGTGCACCTCGTCCATGACCACGTAGCCGAGGCCGAGGAGGGTCTGGGAGCCGGCGTACAGCATGTTGCGCAGCACCTCGGTGGTCATCACGACCACCGGGGCCTCGGAGTTCACGCTGTTGTCGCCGGTGAGCAGGCCCACCTTCCCGGTGCCGTAGCGGCGGCACAGGTCGGCGTACTTCTGGTTGGACAGCGCCTTGATGGGCGTCGTGTAGAAGCACTTCTTGCCCTGCTGGAGGGCGAGGTGGACGGCGAACTCGCCGACGATCGTCTTGCCGGAGCCGGTGGGTGCGGCCACCAGCACGCCCTTGCCCGCTTCGAGGGCCTGACAGGCCTCGATCTGGAAGGGGTCGAGGCCGAAGTCGTACATCTCGCGGAAGGAGGCGAGCGCGGTGGCCTGCTCGGCAGCGCGCTTACGGGCTGCCGCGTACCGCTCGGCCGGTGAGAGGTCCTCTGTCATCGTGCTTTCGAGCGTACCGGGCCACACTGACAACAGGACGATCATTATCCGGATCAGGGTCCGGCCCCGGCGGGGCCCGGGCCGCGTCGCGGGGACGCACGGCCCGGGCGTGGCGTCACATCACGTCACGTCACGGTGTGTCACGTGGCGTCACGTCACGTCGTCGTAGCCGTTGACCCGCTCCGTCTTCGCCTGCTCGGGCAGGGCGCGGCTGGCCGTCACGGGCTCGACCTCGCCGACGTCCTCCGGGGTGAGGTCCAGCTCGGAGGCCTCGTCGTCGGCGGGACCCAGGGCCTCCTGGCGGCGCCTGCGGCGGTCGTTGAGCAGGGCGATGGCCACGGCGCCGAAGTACAGCACCCAGATCGGTCCGGCCAGCGCCATCATGGTCAGCGGGTCCGTGCTGGGCGTGGCGATGGCGGCGAACAGCGTGATGCCCATGATCATCGCACGCCACCAGCCGAGCATCCGCTTGCCGGTCAGCACCCCGGTGAAGTTGAGCATGATCAGCAGCAGCGGCAGCTCGAAGGAGAGACCGAAGACGATCACCATGCGCGTGACGAGGTCGAGCAGGTCGTCCAGCGGCAGCAGGTTGTCGACGCCGAAGGGCGTGAACTCGATCAGGACCTTCGCCGTGGTGGGCAGCACCTTGTAGGCGAAGAAGGCACCACCGAGGAAGAGCGGGACGCCCGTGGCGACGAAGGCGTAGGCGTACTTCTTCTCGTGCCGGTGCAGCCCCGGGGCGACGAACGCCCACAACTGGTAGAGCCAGATCGGGGAGGCGAGCACGACACCCGCCATCAGGGAGACCTTCAGCGCCAGGGTGAAGGGCGTGAGCAGACCGTTGATCGTGATCTGCGCACACCGGTTCTCGTCCGCCGTCTTCGCCAGCTCCTCGAAGGACTTCGAGCAGCCGACCGAATCGAGGACCGGCTTGGTGAAGAAGTTGATGATGTCGTTGTAGAAGAAGGCGGCGACGACGGTGACGACGACGATGGCCAGCAGCGCCTTCGCGAGCCGGTTGCGGAGCTCACGGAGGTGCTCCGCAAGGGGCATCCGCCCCTCGGGATCCTTCTCCTTCTTGCGGGCAGGCTTCAGCAACCCACGTTCCCATCTCGTGCGGCGGGCCGGAGGTCACCGGCCCTGCGTCAGCGCTTGGTCGTGTCCGTCGGCTCGGTGACCGGGCGGGAGCTGGTCACATCGCCGGGGGCGGCCTGGATGGTGCGCTGCGCCGGGGGCTGCTCGCCGGTGTTCGGCGGGTCGGCGGGAGCGGAGGACTTGTTGTCCTCCTTCATCGCCTTGGCCTCGCTCTTGAGGATGCGCGCGGACTTGCCGAGCGACCGCGCCATGTCCGGAAGCTTCTTCGCGCCGAACAGCAGGATGATGACGACGAGGATGAGAATGATCTCGGGGGCGCCGAGCCTTCCGAACATAAGTCTTTACCTTCTCACCGAGGCGACTGGGTGGGGGTGCTGTCCGACCGGTCGGACATGCGTCCGATCGATCGTGTTGTGCAGCGATCGTAACGCTCAGGGGTGAACGTGAGGCAATCCCTGTGCGTACTCCCGTCCGCGTCCGGGCCTCGTTCTCCGGTCCGCGACCAGCAGCGTACCTGCCGGGACCTGTGGGGTGACAGGGCGAAGTGGCCCAAAACGCAACTCACGGACGTCCGCTGCGTCACTCACGGACGTCCGGCGCGTATCGGCATCCGGACCTTCACAGGGTGTCCACGGCGCGGGCCGCGCTCGCCGCCGCCCGCTCCAGGTCCTCCGCGGCCCGGTTGATCCGGCGCGCCGATTCCGTCACCTGACTGCCCAGACGCCGGGCCTCCACGAACACCCGCACGGCGAACACCGCGAGAACGGCAAGACCCACGAAACCCACGGCAACCGCGAACATCGGCCAGAACATGACGCCGAGCCTAGACCGTCGGGCGGCACCGCCCTAAACCGTGGAGCCCTTGAACCGTGGAGCCCAAGACCGTGGCGCCTTGAACCGTGGAGCCCTAGGTCCTGTCTGACAAAGGATCTTGGTTGGGTTCGCGGAGCCAGAGGATGAGTGCGGCGAGGTGGACTCCGGCCT
>NZ_BMWA01000024.1 GCF_014650995.1 Streptomyces viridiviolaceus | reverse complement strand
GCGCCTGAGGCTGTCCTCGATGGAGCGCTCGGTGGCCTCGGCGGTCCACTCGTGCACGATCTTGTTCGGGTTGCCGTGCTCGAAGATCCCGCCCTTCTCGCCGAGGTCGCGGGCGCCTTCCTCCAGCTCGTCGAGGATGACGCGGCCGACCTTGGTGGACAGGACGTAGGCGTCGCGGGGCTTGGTGGAGATGACCTTGCCGAGGCGCTGCTCGGAGAGGCCTGCCCCATAGAAGGGAGCGGTGTCGTAGTAGCGGACGCCCTGGTCCCAGGCGGCCTCGACGGTGGCGGTGGCTTCCTCCTCGGGGATCGCGCGGAACATGTTGCCGAGCGGGGCGGTACCGAAGCCGAGTCGGCCGGGAAGGATTTCCTTGAGGGACATGAAAGTGCCTTTTCGATCAGTGCTGCCGGGGTCTGATGGCATCCCCGGCACGGGGTGAGGCATGAGTGGGAGGGATGCCTCTGCGGTTGGCGGCTCTGCAGGCGGAGCCGTGGCAGTGGAAGCACGGCGGCGTCTTGGCGAGGCCGGACGCACGACGCAGCTATATGCAGGAGCGCCTTACAGGTAAGGACAATAATTGCAGACGCTGGGTAATGCAAGTGGCTCCCGAGCCCGAGCCGGGCGCCACCGTCAACCTCACTCGATGCGCGCAGCCTCGCAAGCCGAAGGTGTCCGACGATGACCGCCCGCCCGCGCCGATGCGGCGCGCCGCATCCCGTGGGGAACGCCGCGTGGGTCGCCGGGGCTCCCGGCCCGTCCGTTTCAGGGGAGGATCGTGGGGGGTATCCGCCGACGTCCCGCAGCAGGTGATAGGCCTCGGCGATGAGCTGCATGTCCGCGTACTCGATGCCGTTGTGCACCGTCTTCGCGAAGTGGCCGGACCCGTCGGTGCCGATGTGGGTGCAGCATGGCTCGCCGTTGACGTGGGCGCTGATCCTCCCCAGCGTGGGGCCGAGGGCGGCGTAGGACTCGGCGGAGCCGCCGGGCATGATCGAGGGGCCGTGCAGTGCGCCCTCCTCCCCGCCGCTCCCGACGAAGTGGAGGCCACGCTCGCGCAGCGCCCGCTCGCGGCGGGTGTCGGCGAAGTGCGCGTTGCCGCCGTCGATGATCATGTCGCCCGGCTCCAGCAGCGAGGCGAACTCCTCGATGACCTCGTCGGTGGCCTGGCCGGCCTTCACCATGATCAGCAGCCTGCGGAGGCGCTCCGACGCGGTCACGAACTCCTGCGGCGACTCCGTCGGGACGAAAGCGCCCTCGTGGCCGAACTCCTCGATCAGGGCCCGGGTGCGCCCCGGGGTCCGGTTGTGCACTGCGACCGTGAAGCCGTTGCGGGCGAGGTTCCGCGCCGAATTGCGGCCCATGACCGCCAGCCCCGTCACGCCGATCTGTGCGGACGCCTCCATGCCTGTGCTTCCTTCCTCGGGGTCCCAGAAGGCTCGCGGCCTGCGGCCACGGCTCGCCCGGCCGGGGCAGTCCGTTTCACAGGTGCTTGCGCACACGAACGAGCGTCATGGACGGCCGGAGTAAAGAATCACCTGCAGAATGTGGGAACGCTCGGGACGTTGAGCCGTTCAGGTGCCCTCGAAAGGGAGCACCGAGCACAGCCCGGACTCGCCCGCCGCCCTGATCACGGCCAGCGAGCGTGTCGCCACCGCGGTGCGGCAGCACGTCGAGGAGATCCTGCCCGGGCTGCAGACCGGCGACATCGCCGGCCCCGCCTGCCGCGACCACGGCCAGATCATCCTGGCCGACGATCTCGACGAGGCCTACCGCATCGACGACTCCTTCGCCTACGAGCACGTCCGGATCCTCACCGGGAACCCCTGCGAGGCACTGGACAAGATGCACGCCTACGGCGCCCTCTTCCTCGGAGAGGGCACCTGTGTGTCCTACGGCGACAAGGTCATCGGCACCAACCACGTGCTGCCGACCCGCGGCGCGGCCCGCTGCACCGGTGGCCTGTGGGTGAGCATGTACCTGCGTACCGTCACCTACCAGGAAGTCCGCGAACCGAGGCTCTGCGGCACTGGGGGGAGCTGTGCGGCCGGGCCGCCCGCGTCGAGCTGTTCCAGGGCCGCGCCCGCTCCGGTGACGTGCGCGCGGCCAAGTGCGCCGGCGCCCCGCTGACGTGGACCGCCCACTACGCGAGCGCCACCGGCGCCTGACTCCGCCCGGCGGGACAGCGGCCGCCCCGCCCCGTCCCCGCACGTCCTCCGACTGTCCCCGTTCCGCCCGCTTCGTCCCCGATCAACGGAGATCCCATGGCCACCGCCGCCACCCTGACACCGGAGCAGATCAGACGCCGATCCCTGCAGTCCGGCACCATCGGCGCGATCGTCGATCTGTTCTTCCCGATCGGCGCGTTCGTCGCCGGGCACCTCGGGGACGTATCGGGCGCAAGTCCACGCTGATCCTCACCTTCTCGATCATGACCGTCGGGACCGTGGCGATCGGGACCCGGTCGGCGGGAGCCGCTCCGGGCGCGAGTGGTCGCGGCAGAGAGGACACTCACGCCCGTGACACACCCGGCCACGGCCCGGGCTCGCACCGGGACCCCGCGGCCCGAGGCCCGCTACTGCGCCGGGCGCGATGCGGCCATGATGGGCACCGGTAGGTGACAGTACGTCAGGCGGACGGTAGGAGCGGAAGATGCGTGTAGTCGTCGTCGGCTGCGGGATAGCCGGTGCGGCAGCGGGCTATGACCTGGCCCGCAACGGCGTGGATGTGGTCATGGTGGACTCGCGTGTTCCCGGACGCGCGACATCGGCCGGCGCGGGCATCGTGTGCCCGTGGTCGTCCCGGACGGACGACGAGGACTGGTACCGGATCGCGGTGGCCGGAGCCGAGCACTACCAGGAGCTGCTGGCGGCGCTGGCCGCAGACGGGGAGACCGACCTCGGGTATCGGCAGGTGGGTGCCCTGTGTCTGGTCAGCGAGGCCGAAGCCGCCGAAAGGCTGCGGGACGTGGCCGAGCGTGCCGCGAAGTCCCCGTCGGCAGGCGAGGTGGAGCTCGTCAGTGCTCGCCGGGCCCGTGACCTCTTCCCGCCCCTCGCGCACGATGGCCCGGCGATCCACATCCCGGGAGCGGCACGCCTGGATGGCCGCTCGGTCCGTGACGCGATGACCCGCGCCGCGGTCCGGCACGGGGCACGCCTGACGGAAGGAACGGCCGCGATCGACGCCGACGGTGCCGTGCGCGGCGTGCGGGTCGGGGACGAGTTCGTCGGCGCGGACGCCGTGATCGCGGCAGCCGGCGCCTGGTCGCCGCGCCTGCTCGAACCCCTCGGCGTCCGGGTGCGCGTCGCGCCCCAGCGCGGCCAGATCGTGCACCTGCGGCTGCCGGGGGCGCGGACTGCGGACTGGCCCGTAGTGCTGCCCGAGTCGCACCACTACCTTCTGGCCTTCGACGACTCCAGGGTCGTGGTCGGGGCGACGCGCGAGGACGACGCCGGCTTCGACCACCGGGTGACCGCGGCAGGACTGGCGCAGGTGCTCGCCGAAGCGCTGTCGGTGGCTCCCGGACTGGCCGGCGCCACCCATGCGGAGACCCGTGTCGGCTTCCGCCCGGTCGGCCCGGACATCCGGCCGTCGCTCGGGGCGGTGCCGGAGATCGAGGGGCTGGTCGTCGTCAACGGTCTCGGCGCGTCCGGGCTCACGGTCGGTCCGTACGCCGGCTCGATCGCGGCCCGTCTCGCCCGGCGGATGGAGGCGGGGATCGAGCTGTCGCCGTATGACCCGCTGCGCTGAACCCGGCCTCCGCCGCGGCCCTCCTCAGGAGGCGAGCACGCCAGCCGCACCCGTCCCGGTGGTGGTGCCGGGGGAGGGGAAGTGGGGCGTACCGTCTCGGCGAGCTCGTGGAGGACCTCCTCGACGGGCCGGTCGCCCGGGCGGAGATCGAACGAGATGCGGGCGAAGCCTTCACCCATCGCGCGCAGATGCTCGACGAGGGCGGCTCCCGGTGTGCAGGCCGAGCCGGATCGGGGCCGCGGGCGTCGCCGGATCCCGGGTGAGGTCCAGTTGCATGGGGGTCAAATACGGCCTGGGGGCGTCGCCGGTCAGCTCCCACCACTCCCGTGCCCTGAGGCGCAGGGCCCCCAGCGGGCGCGGGTAGTTGAGCGAGGCATCCGCGTTGCGGGCGATCCACTCGGCGGACTGCCGGGCATGTCCCGCGACGGCGATCGGCACGGTCGGGCCGGTCGGTTTGGGCAGGACGTCGAGACGGCGTCTGGCCCTGAGACGAGTTCAGGCAGCTCCATGCCCGTGCCCTCGGCGTGCCGGGTCCAGGGGGCGCCCAGCGTCTCCACTCCCCGGCGGAAGAGGTCACCACGGGCGTGGCAGTCCTCACAGGCGGTACTCGACGGGCCGGTCCCCGCTGGCCAGACCGAGGACGAACCGGCCGCCGGACAGGACGTCGACGGTGGCTGCGGCCTTGGCGACCAGCAGTGGACGGGGCAGGGGCAGCACGACGGCCGCAGTGCCGAGCACGGCCCGCCGGGGCACGGCGGCAGGTGCCCGCGGTGGGTGGGGGTCTCGAAGACGGAGCCGGCGTCGCCGAACTGCTCGGGGTCGTACAGCGGCACGTCCCGTACCCACAGGCCCGAAAGGCCCAACTGGTCGGCGCGCCTGACGAGTCGGTGTGGCGGGTCAGGTGGGGGACGCCGAAGGGCTTGCCGGCGGCCTGGCCGGCACGCAGCCGGGTAGCGCCCAGTCGTTGTCGAGGGGCAGTTCGAGACCCAGGGTCGGCAGGACCGCGGGGTTCACGAGCCGGTCCAGGGCGGATGGCCAGAGGCGCCTTGCCGCGTCGTGAGGACGCAGGAGCGGTGAGGGGGAGCGGGCAGCGCGCACAAGGCGGGGAGCGAGGGCTCGCGCGGGCTGGACCTGCCATCCGCGCCCGCGCGAGCCGGGGCAACCCGGCGGAGCGGCGCGAAGGGGCGCCGCCCCGCCCGGGCTGGTCGGACGGAGCCGGGTCAGTTGAGCTGGTCGGGGTGGGGGCCGGTGCGCAGGTCGCGGTCGAGGCCGGCGATCGAGGCCATCTCGTCGTCGGTGAGGGTGAAGTCGAAGACGTCGAGGTTCTGCCGGATGCGCTCGGGCGTCACCGACTTGGGGATGACGATGTTGCCGAGCTGCAGGTGCCAGCGCAGGACGATCTGGGCCGGGGACTTGCCGTGCCGGCCGGCGATGCTCGTGATGGCCTCGTCCCCCAGGACGGCGCCCTGGGCGATCGGGCTCCACGCTTCGGTGGCGATGCCCAGCTCGGCGTGCACGGCGCGCAGTTCGCTCTGCTGCAGGCCCGGGTGCAGCTCGATCTGGTTGACGGCCGGGACGAGCTCGGCGCCGTCGATCAGCCGCTTCAGGTGGTCGGGCTGGAAGTTGGAGACGCCCGCGGTGCGGACCCGGCCGTCGGCGACGAGCTTCTCGATGGCCTTCCAGGTCTCCTTGTACAGGTCACGGGCCGGGGTGGGCCAGTGGATCAGGTACATGTCGACGTAGTCGAGGCCGAGCTTGGCCAGGCTGTCGTCGAAGGCGCGGAGCGCGGCGTCGTAGCCCTGGTCGGCGTTCCACAGCTTGGTGGTGATGAACAGGTCCTCGCGGGCGATCCCGGAGGTCGCGAGGGCCTTGCCGACGCCGGCCTCGTTGCCGTAGATCGCGGCGGTGTCGATGGAGCGGTAGCCGGCTTCCAGGGCGGAGGCGACGGCGGCGGTGGTCTGCTCGTCCGGGACCTGGAAGACGCCGAAGCCGAGCTGCGGGATCTCGACACCGTTGTTGAGGGTGACGGTGGGGATGCTGCTGTTCGATGCCATGGTGCGTGTGGCCTTTCAGGGGGTACGGGTTGTGCGGGGGGTCAGGGTGTAGCGGACGGTCTGGGCACTGATGAGTCCGTCGCGGAAGACGAAGGTGTCGACGCCGTCGGTGACCTCGTGGGTGTCGGTGGCG
This sequence comes from Streptomyces viridiviolaceus, assembly GCF_014650995.1. Taxonomy (GTDB): domain Bacteria; phylum Actinomycetota; class Actinomycetes; order Streptomycetales; family Streptomycetaceae; genus Streptomyces; species Streptomyces viridiviolaceus. Next base: position 139,472 of record NZ_BMWA01000024.1, on the reverse strand, counting down.
GCGCTCCACTGCAGGAACAGCACGTCACCGGCGAACTGTGGTGTCAACTGCCAGTCGGCGTCCGGCAGATCGGCGAGCAGGGCGCCGATGCCCCGCCGTACTCCCTCGCGTCCCGTGAGGGTGCCCTCGGGGGTGAGGAAGACGGCGTCCTCGGTGTAGTTCTGGCTGATCAGGTCGAGGTCGCCGGTGCCGAGCCGGTTGCCGTGGTCGGCGAAGACCTCCTGCGGGGTGCGGCTCATCGGGCGAGCTCGGCGAGCGCGGCGGTGGCGAAGCCGTGGTCCTGCTCCGGGGCGCCGCCGCCGACACCGATCGCGCCGATCAGCCGGCCGTCGCGGTGGACGGGGATGCCGCCGGCGATGAAAAGCAACGGCTTGTCGAGGGCGGTGGGCAGCGAGTGGAACGGCCCGTCGGGCTTGACCAGGTCGACCAGGTCGGCGGTGGGGGCGTCGAGCTGCAGCGCGGTGTAGGCCTTGCGGGTGCTGGTCTCGCCGGAGATCAGGACGGCCCGGTCGTCGCGACGGAAGGCGAGCAGGTGGCCGCCCGCGTCGAGGACGGTGACGCTGACCGTAACTCCGGCGGCCTCGGCGGCGCGACGCGCGGAGTCGATCAGCAGCTCGGCGTCCTGCGTGGTCAGCGGGGCGACAGGGGCCGGTGCGGTGGTGGTGCTCATGAGGGGTTCCTTCTCAGAGGGATGTCTCGGGGGATCTCGAGGACAGGGCTGGGGGAGGGTCAGACCGTCGCCGGGGCGGGCTCGGCCGCTGCGGACCCGGCGACGACGCGGCCCGCGCTGCGGGTACGCCGGTCCAGGTGGGCCGCGAGGAAGGCGAGCAGCAGCGCCGTACCGGAGAGGATCGCGCCGACCCAGTTCGGGGCGGTGAAGCCGAGGCCCGCGGCGATCACGACACCGCCGAGCCAGGCGGCGAGGGCGTTGCCGAGGTTGAAGGCGCCGATGTTGGCGGCGGAGGCGAGGGTCGGCGCGGCCGAAGCCTGGTCGAGCACCCACTTCTGCAGCGGCGGCACGGTCGCGAAGCCCAGGGCGCCGATCAGCGAGAGGGTGATCGCGGCGAGGACCTTGTTGTGCGCGGTCGCGGTGAACAGCAGCAGGGCTCCGGTGAGGGCGGCCAGGGCGGTGAAGAGCATCGGCATCAGGGCGCGGTCGGCGAACTTTCCGCCGAGCAGGTTGCCCAGGAACATGCCGACGCCGAACAGGACGAGCAGCCAGGTCACAGCACCTTCGGTGTAGCCGGCGACCTCGGTCATCATCGGCGTGATGTAGGTGATCGCGGCGAACACACCGCCGTACCCGAGGACGGTCATCGCCATCGCGAGCCAGACCTGGACGTTGCGGAAGGCGGCGAACTCGCCGCGGACGCTCACCGACTCCGGCCGGCCGGTCTCGGGGACGAGGTTGGCCACGCCGAGGAGGCCGACGACGCCGAGGGCGGCGACGATCGCGAAGGTGACGCGCCAGCCGGCGGCCTGGCCGATGTACGTGCCGCCGGGGACGCCGACGATGTTGGCCACGGTCAGGCCCATGAACATCAGGGAGATCGCGGAGGCCCTCTTCTGCGGGGCGACGAGGTCGGCGGCGACGACGGAGCCGATGCCGAAGAACGCGCCGTGCGCGAGGGAGGCGACGATCCGGCCGGTCAGCATGAGGCCGAAGCTGGGGGCGACGGCGGAGAGGGCGTTGCCGGCGATGAACAGGCCCATGAGGAACATGAGCATCTTCTTGCGGGAGACCCGGGTGCCGAGGACCGTCAGCAGCGGGGCGCCGATCACGACGCCGAGCGCGTAGCCGGAGACCAGCCAGCCGGCCGTCGGGATGGTGACGCCGAAGTCTCCTGCGACCTGGGGCAGCACGCCCATGATCACGAATTCGGTGGTGCCGATCCCGAAGGCCCCGATGGCGAGGGCCAGGAGCGCGAGAGGCATGGGAGTACCTTCCAGGTGATTGTGTGCGGCGCTTACGTCACAAGACAATAATTGCAAGCGCGGGATGAATGCAAACGTGATCAACCTCGGCATGCATTAGCCCTCGTGTGCAACTATTGAGGGGATGGTCCGACGAAGGAGCCCCGATGACCGCCACCGCCCCCGCGCTCACCGCCCTGGCCCACGGCTGGTGCGCCCTGTCCTTGCTGCACGGCCGGATCGAGTCCCACCTGGAGCACGCCCTCCAGACCGGACACGGCCTGAGCGTGCGTGAGTACTCCCTGCTCGACGTGCTCAGCCGCCAGCACGACGGAGAGGGCGGCCACCTGCAGATGAAGCAGGTCGCCGACGCAGTCGTCCTCAGTCAGAGCGCCACCACCCGCCTGGTCACCCGCCTCGAGGACCGCGGGCTGCTTGCCCGCTACCTGTGCCCCACCGACCGTCGCGGCATCTACACCAACGTCACCGAGGAGGGCCTGAAGCTCCTCGGAGAGGCACGCCCCACCAACGAGGCCGCGCTGCGCGAAGCCCTCGCCGAAGCCGCCGAGGACCCGCGGCTCGCGCCCCTCGTCCGCACGGTCGAGGCCACCCGCACGCCGGCGGCGGTGTCCGCAGCATGAAGGCCATCGCCCTCGACGCGTACGGCGGACCGGACGATCTGCGGTACACCGAACTGCCAGACCCGAAGGTCGCGCCCGGCGAGGTCCTGATCCGTGTACGGGCCGCCGGGGTCAACCCGGTCGCGACTGGAAGCACGCCGAAGGTCGCCTCGACCCGCTCATGAACACCCACTTTCCGCTGGTCCCAGGCTGGGACGTCGCCGGAGTCGTCGAACGGGTCGGCTTCGACGTCGAGGAGTACGCACCCGGCGACGAGGTCTTCGGCTGCATCCGCAAGGACTCCGTACAGCACGGCGCCTACGCCGAGCCGGTCTCCGCGCACGTCCGCATGCTCGCCCGCAAACCCGCGGCCCTCACCTGGGAACAGGCCGCGGCCGTGCCCCTGGCTGGACTCACCGCCTACCAGGCGGTCAAGCGGGTCGGCGTGCGCGCGGGCGACACCGCCGGCGAGGCAGATGGCGACCTGCCGGCCCGGATGAACCGCAGCGGCTTCCCCACGTCCGCGACGCCGTGCTCACCTTCACCGGCTCCTGGACAGACGTCGAGCCCGGCGCCGGGAATATGGTTGCCTTCTGGACCCCGCACGCCTGACCGATCACCACCACACCACGCAGGGCTGAGCACCTAGGCTTTCGTCGGGGCTCAACCCGTGCGACTGCCCCAGGCGGCAGCAGTGACGACGGGCCTTCCGAAGATGCGACTCATGATCACTCCTCCTTGAATGCCGTGCCGACGTTCCGCCCCGCGGGACGTCGGACGGTGCCCCGACAGGGCGCCGACATGCACCGACGCACGCCACCCCGAGCGCATCGATGCGTCGGCGGCCGCCGACGCGCCGCTCGCGGCGCCGCGCCCGGCCGACGGTGACCCGCCCCGTCGGGCTGCGGGGGCACTGCTGGTCAAACCCGGCGGAAAATGGCATTCTTCATTTCGTGCAAGATTCAACTAATTCGGGGAGGAGGCCGCCTGCCTCGCATCCCGGGTGGCCGACGCTGGCGCGTCTGGTCAGGTCCGTGGTCGCCCGCCAGGGCGGGCGCATCCTGCCCCATGGCGGCAAGAATCTGACCGCCGCGCTGCTCGCCTGGCAGGCGAGCGCCCCGTGGGGGCAGGGGCGGCCCCAGTTCCTGGCCGTCGCCACGGCCCTGCTCGTGGTCAACACCTCGACGGTGCACCACTCGATGATCGAAGCCGCGCACCGGGTGGCGATCCACGTGGCCGGGGTGACTCTGGCCGTCGCCACCGCCTGGTGGCTGGGCCCCACCGCCGGGAGCATCATGGCAGTCCTGGCCGTCATCCTGGTGGCCCGCGGACGCCGCGCCTTCGACGACCGCCTCCAGGTCGCCTCGACTGCGCTGATCACCCTGACGGCCGCGGCGGCGGTGCCGGTGCGCGACCTCGCCCTCCTGGCGCTGGCCACCCTGACCGGTGCCGTCGTGGGAACGGCCGTCCATGCCCTGATCCTGCCCCCCGTGCATGTGGCCGACTCCCGGACCGCGGTGCGCCGGCTGGCCCGGGCCACCAGCCTGCTGCTGCGCGACATGGGCCGCGGTCTGCGCCAGCACCAGCGGACCAGCCATGCACGGGTCTGGCTGTCGAGAGCGCGACAACTCGAGGAGGAGATCGCCGAAGCGCAGGACCACGTGCGGCTGGCCGAGGACAGCCTGCGCTGGAACATCCGCTGCTCCGTACACGGGCCCCGGCGGCCCGGAACCGGCGGCCATGCGCTCCTCGTCCTGCACGGGATATCACTGCAGGTGCGGGGAATCGCCCGAACCCTGGCCGATACCGTGGACACACCCCGGGACGACTTCAGTCTGGGGCAGTTGTTCACCGACCAGTACGCCCGGACACTGGAGCTGGCCGGACAGGCAGTGGAGGGCTTCGCCGAAGTGGACGGGGCGGCCGACCCGGAGGACGCCGACGGCGGCAAACGGCTGCGCACCGCGCTCGACCAGGCCCGGAGCTGGCATGACCGCATGACCGAACTCGTAGCACGCGGCGCCCTGACCGAACCCGGAGCCTGGCACATCTACGGATCACTGGTCACCGACGCGGAACGGCTCCTGTCCGACCTGGACCGCGCCGGGACATCAGATCCGATGGCACCAGTGACGAAGAGCGCGCCCACCGCCCGGTTCCCCCACTTCTGACCGTCCGGCCCGCCGTCTCACCGTCCTGCCGGGACAGCCGCCGGCCCAACCCGTCAAGCGCCTTCTTGAGCACTTGCCACGTGGGGCACACCACAGCCCACGAGTGCCGTCACCAAACCGGCCCGAGACGTGTGTCACGGCAAGCCCCGAAAGTGGCGCATATTGAGATTGGCGCGCCCTGAAGATGGTGGGTCCAGGCCTGGGGCGACGGCGGTCAGCGGCATCGCCCGGGCCGCTGACGCGTGGCACGTTTCGCTCGTACTCCGCTCCATCCCGACTACCTTGCCAGGCGCGCGCGGAGTCCTTGCGGGCCGTGACGACGGCCGACAGGTGCAGCTGCGAAGGCGAGGGCGCCGCCGAGAACGGCGGGGATCGATAACCTACGCCGTATGGAGCTGGTTCTGACGGTGGACGAGGTGGTCGGCGGCGAAGCGGAGACTCTGCTCCGCTGGTTGCACGAGGAGCGAGACCTTTACGGACAGGCACGCGTGTCTCTTGGCGGAGCCCAGCCCCCGCCTCCTGGCGGCATGGGCGGCTCCGCCCTGGAGATCGTGAACGTCGTGTTGTCCAACTCGATCGCTCTGGGCAGCCTGGTTACCACCTTGGTGGCGTGGCGCTCTAGTCGGCCCGCACCACCGCCGGCCGTACGCATCGAGGTGAACGGTGTGCCCGTTACGGTGAACAGCGACGACCCCGAGGTTATTCGTTCGCTCATCGAGACGCTCCGTGACGCGGACTCGGGCTCGTCCCAGGGCCCGGACTCGTCGCAGGACGGGGGCAGCGACCCGTCGTCCGGTATCTGACGTGGCCGAGGCGCTCTCCGGAGCCGACACCTCCAACGTTGTCCTCATCGGCTGCCACGGCTTCACCGTGCTGGAAGATCTCCCCGCCGTACGGGACAACTTGATACGACTGCGCGAGGTGCTGATCGACGTGGGCGTGTGGGGGGTCCCGGGTGACAGGGTCGAGGTGCTGGACCAGCCGTCGAGCGAGGGGCAGGTCGTGGCCGCGGTGAAGCGGGCCGCGGCCGAAGCCAGCGACACACTGGTCGTGTACTACGCGGGGCACGGGCTGCTCGACCCGGAAGACAGCAATGACCTGTATCTGGCCCTGCCCGAGTCACGCACGGACGACCACCACATCGACTCGGCGATCCGCTACGACACCCTCAAGCGCTATATCCGCTCCAGCCGCGCAAAAAGGAAGGTGGTGCTCCTCGACTGTTGCTACAGCGCTCGGGCGATGGCCGGTGCGATGGGCAGCGGTGCGGCGAACCTCGTGCACAAGGCCGACGTCGACGGCACCTGCCTGATCGCGGCGGCCCGGGAGACGGCGCTGGCCCTCGCCGTACCGGGTGAAAAATACACCGCCTTCACCGGTGCGCTGCTCGAGGTCCTTGAGAGGGGCGTGGAAGGCCCTCAGGAACTGTTGAGCATGAGCATGTTGTACGAGGCGATGAAAAGCAGACTCCAAGGCGCCTCACGTCCCGAGCCCCAGATGAACAGCCGCAACGCGGCGGCACAGATCTGTATCGCCCGCAACCGTGCCTACGTGCCGAAGCGGCCGTCCCCTCTGCCCGTACGCCGCGAACGTCCGCCGAACGCACAGCCGTTGGGGCATGATCCGGTGTCCGATCTCCATGCCTCGCTGGTACGGGTACTCTCCGCGACCGGCGAGGTGGTGGGCGGGGGGTTCCTCGTCTCCGCCGATGTGGTCTGCACGTGCGCATACGTCGTTCAGTACGCCCTCGGAGTGCCGTCACACACGGAGCCGGTCCCGGGCGCTCTGGTCGAACTCGATTTCCCGCTGCTCGACGGCCGTCCCCGCGTGCGGGCGGGCATCATGTCCTGGCATGACGGGGAGGAGAAGAATGTCGCTCTGCTCCGGCTCGGCGCGAAGGTACCCGGCACCCGGCCGGTGCCCTTGGTCGGTGAGGCAGGCGTATGGGGACACCCGTGCCGCACTTTCGGCTATCCCGCCCATAGAGACCACGGCCAGTGGGCCGCTGGTGTCCTGCGAGCCCGGCAGAGCTTGGGCCTGTTGCAGATGGAGGCAGACGCATCAGGCCCGACCCTCGGCCCGGGGTACGGCGGGGCTCCGGTCTGGGACGACTCGCTGGGCGGTGTGGTCGGGATGATAGTCGCTCTGGAATCCCGCGGACACACCGTGTACCTGTTGCCGTCGGCCGACCTGGTCGACAGCCTCACGCTGCGTCCACCGTGCCCGTTCCCGGGGCTCGCGGCGTTCTCGGAGACCCAGGTAGAGCTCTTCCAGGGCCGCGAGGCAGACATCGACCGCGTGTACGCGACCGTCAGTCGACAGCCGTCGACGCTGGTGGTCGGACCGTCGGGGTGCGGAAAGACCTCTCTGCTGCGGGCAGCGGTACTGCCCCTGCTGCGCGCCGACGGCCTCGGTGTCACCCTGGTGCAGCTCGCCGGGACGCCACCGGCCGTCGCTCTCGCCCGAACGCTCGCCGATGTGCTGAGGCTGAGACCGGGCAGTGCGGAACGGCCCCACCCGGCAGAGGAACTGGAAAGCCTGCTGGAGGCCGACGGCGATGTGAGCGCCGACCTGCACGATCGGTTCCTCGACCGCCTGGACGGCGCCGGGCACGTACTCTTCGTCGATCAGCTGGAGGAGGAGTGCACGCGTCAGGACCCGGAACCGGTGCGCCACTTGTTCCGTCTGCTGGACCGTCTGTTCGAAGCGGACCGGGACAACCTGCTCAAGGTCGTGGCCGCAGGACGCCCGGAGATCCTCGACGTCCTGCCGAACTCCGGGCCTCCCACGGTGCAGTTCCTCGCGCCGCTGAACGCCGACGACCTGAAGCAGGCGATCACAGCGCCGCTGGCCACTGTGCCGGCGCTGCGTTTCGAGCCCGGACTGCCGGACCGGATCCTCGCCGACGCGGGCGAAGCCCCCGGACGGATGCCGCTCGTCCAGCACGTCCTCACCGAGCTCTGGGACCGCCGTACCCCCTCGGCGCTCACTCACGATGCCTACAACTCCTGCGGTGGCGTCGCGGGTGCCTTTGCCGTACACGCGGAGAACGTGTTCCTCCTGCTGCCCGAGGACCAGCCGGAGCGAGTCCGACGCCTGCTCGTGCACCTGACCCGGCCCGGCGACGGCGAAGCCTTCGTCTGCCGACCGGTGCGGACCGCGGAGCTGGCCCCCGAACTCGTCATCACGGCACGAATGCTGGCGGGAGCGAGGCTTGTCGTCATCTCCCGCCCTCCGGGCGGCGCGAGAAAGGACGACGAGATCGTCGAGCTGGCGCACGAAGCACTGACCAGACAGTGGCCGAGACTCAAGGAGTGGCTCACCGAGTCCCGGGAGTCCCGTCTCTGGCATGAGACGCTGCGAACTCAGCGCGAGCGCTGGGAACTCCAGCAGCGTAACCCCGCACACCTGCTCAGGGGGCCGGAACTGGCCGAGGCCCACCGGAGGCTGGCAGCCGACCCCGAAGGCGTCTCTGCCGACGAACTCGACTACATCCTCCGCAGCGGACGCCGCGCCCGGCGCCGCGCCTGCTGGAGAAGGACGGCCTTCTGGACGCTGGTCGTCCTCATGACAGCCGCAGGCGCGGCCGTCCTGAAACTCGCCATCTGACCGTTGACCGGGTGACGTTCCGGCGCTCATTCTGCCGCCGCCGGGGTCACGCCTCAGCGGAGGTGGTGGGGCGTGACCGGCCCCACGCCCGCGCTGCCATGGTGGGGAGCCCGGCATCCCCCCTGCACACCCCCGCGCTCACCCCAGAACAGAAAGAAGGAAGGAAGGGAGGGAAGGGGACGGGCGGGCGGGGCGGTTGCGGTGTGCGGCCGGGGGATCGGGGCGGGCCTGTGTGGTGTTGCGCGGCGGCGGCGCCTCCGCGCTCCGTGCCGGACGGGTCGGCGCACCAGCAGAGAGCCAGGGCGCCGGCCGGGCGCAGCCGCGCGGGCAGACGCCAGGGCGCGGGATGAGGGGGATTCTTGGAAACGACCAGGGTCGCTCTTCGCCCCACCCCGTGACGGTCCTGTGCTTCTGGTCGCCGTTTCCCTTCACGCTGGGATCTAGGCGACGGGTCGGGGGCCGGATGGACGGGTGCGCACACAGGTGGCGGTCGTCGCGGATCCGCCGGAGATGGGGCCGGCGTTTCCGGAGATCGTGGCCGGGGCCGAGCACTGTCGCCAGGAGAGTTCGTGCCCAGTCCACTGCCCTGAGCGGATAGGCGGGGAAGACGGCGTAGGTGACGGCGGACAGCGCCTCGGCACCCTGGAGGAGACGACGTTCAGCTGGTGGCGAGCCGTTGGGCGAGACGGGCGGCCAGGACCGCCCGCGCGAGGTGACGGCTGCCGCACGTGACCGCCACGTGCCGCGGCTCCCACTAACGCGGCACTGAATGGCTCCGTCCGGGCTACGGGGGACGCTCACGGCGCGACAGGCGGTCGTCACATGGTGTAACAGTCTGATTATGATCAGTAGCCATAACGCTGAAGCGTCCCCGGCCGACCGCCAGGGCGGTCGCAGGATCCGTACGGCCCTGGTGGCAGTGATCGCCGCGGCGGCCCTGGGCACCACCACCGAAGCGACGGCCTCGCCGTCCGCCCCACGGGGCACCGACTGGGACGCCATCGCCCAGTGCGAGTCCGGCGGCAACTGGAAGGCCAATACCGGCAACGGCCACTACGGCGGGCTGCAGTTCACCCAGTCCAGCTGGAAGGCGGCCGGAGGCCTCAAGTACGCGCCGCGGGCCGATCTGGCCACCCGCAAGGAGCAGATCATCGTGGCCGAGCGCCTGGCCCGCATCCAGGGGATGTCGGCCTGGACCTGCGCCTGACCCCGCCGCGGTCCGGACGCACGGGCCTGGAGGACCGCGCCGGGACGGGCGGACGCCCCGATGAGGTGTTCGCCGTGCCGTGCGGGCGGTGCGCGGGAATGATCCCCGTATGGGAAAAGACAGTGACGGGCACCGGCCGTCCGATCTTCCGTCCGGTCCACCGTCGGGGACGCCGGCACCGGACGACGCCGGCGGCGGTGCCGCGGGAACGGTACGCACGGGGACGGGCGTCGGCCGCTGGGTGCTGCTGACGACGGTTCTGGGCTCGACCATGGCGATGCTCGACTCGACCGTGGTCAACGTGGCGCTGCCCCGCATCGGGCGGGACCTCGACGCCGATCTCGCCGCCCTGCAGTGGACCGTCAACGGCTACATGCTCACCCTGGCCGGACTGATCCTGCTGGGTGGTGCGCTGGGGGACCGCTACGGGCGTCGACGGGTCTTCGTCGTCGGGGTGGTGTGGTTCGCGCTCGCCTCGCTGCTGTGCGGACTCGCCCCCGACAGCGGTGTGCTCATCGTCGCCCGTGCGCTCCAGGGCGTCGGCGGTGCGCTGCTCACGCCCGGCTCCCTGGCACTCATCCAGGCGTCCTTCCATCCCGACGACCGGGCGAAGGCCGTCGGCGTCTGGTCAGGACTGGGCGGGGTCGGCGCGGCGGTCGGACCGTTCCTGGGCGGCTGGCTGGTGGACGGTCCCGGCTGGCGCTGGGTGTTCCTGCTGAACGTGCCGCTGGCGGTCGTGTGCGTACCGGTGGCGCTCCGGCACGTCCCCGAGTCCCGCGACCCCGACCGGCACGGCCGTTTCGACGTACTGGGCGCGGTCCTCGGCGCGGTGGCGCTCGCGCTCGTCACCTACGCCCTGATCGACGCCGTACCGGTCGCGGGGGCGGCCGGCGTCGTGCTCGGTGCCGTCTTCGTCCTCGTCGAGCGGCGGCGGCCCGACCCGGTGCTGCCGCCGTCGATCTTCCGGTCCCGCCTGTTCACCTCGGTCAACCTGGTCACGGTCTGCGTGTACGCCGCGTTCGGCGGCTTCTTCTTCCTCACCGCCCTCCAGCTCCAGGTCGTCGTGGGCTACTCAGCGCTCGGCGCGGGCACCGCACTGCTGCCCACCACCGTCCTGATGCTGCTGCTCTCCGGTCGTTCGGGCGCGCTGGCCCAGCGGATCGGCCCCCGCATCCCGTTGACCGTCGGTCCCCTGCTGTGCGCCGCCGGGATGCTGCTGATGCTGCGCGTGGGCGAGGGCGCCTCCTACGTGCGGGAGGTCCTTCCGGCCCTGGTCGTGCTGGGCCTCGGCATGGTCACCCTGGTCGCTCCGCTCACCGCGACCGTGCTGGCCTCGGTGGAGACCGGCCGGGCCGGTCTGGCGAGCGGCATCAACAACGCGGCGGCCCGCGCGGCGGGTCTGATGGCCGTCGCGGCGCTCCCTCTGCTCACCGGCATGGGTCCGGAGGCCTACCGCTCGGCCGAGGAGTTCGGTGACACCTTCATGCGGGCCATGCCGATCTGTGCGGGCCTGCTCGTCCTGGGCGCCCTGATCGCATGGGCCGCCGTCCGGACCCAGGCCGCCGCCGGTCCTGAGGAGGAGCCCGGCCGGCCCCGGCCCGAGTGCCGCATGCACTGCGGAGTGTCGGCACCGCCTCTGGAGGCCGCGTGCGGACGACCGCCCCGGTAGGAGCACCGGACATGCGTCGTCAGGCTGTCGCGACCGTTGATCACGGGCGGGCGCCTGACCACGTTCGCCGTCCGGTGTGCGCGAGAGCACGCACCTCACACCTGCCCTGTGCCGTGCCGTGCTCGGCGCCGCCGTCGGCCGTGCGACCACGTTGCCCGGTCCACCGCCCTGGCCGCCCCGAGCGCGCCGCGGATCACGTGACGGGTGTGGTGCGGAGCGCGAGGACGGCGATGTCGTCGGCGTTGTCGGCCCCGAGACCGATCAGAAGCTCGTCGCAGAACGTCTCCAGGGGTTCGCGGGCCAGGTCGGCGGCGTGCCGGCGCAGCCTGGCCAGCGCGTCGTCGAGGGTCTCGTCGCGGCGCTCGACGAGACCGTCGGTGTACAGCAGCAGCGTCGAGTGGGCCGGCAGCATGGTGGCGGCCGTGCGGCGGGGCACGTCGGTGTCCATGCCGAGGAGCAGCCCCGCACCCTCCTCCAGGTAGTGGGTGTCGCCTTCCCGGGTGGTCAGCAGCGGCGGCAGATGACCGGCCGAGGAGTGGCTCAGTTCCCAGGGGCCCTGCGCGGGGCCCTTGACGACGCCGTACACGCAGGTGGCGGTGGCCTCGCGGTAGAGGCTGTGGTTCGCCAGGTCCAGGCGGTGCAGCACCTCGGCGGGGGGCTCCTGGCGGTCCACGGCGATCCCGCGGAGCATGCTGCGCAGCTGGCTCATCGCGATGGCCGCATCGAGGTTGTGTCCCGTGACGTCTCCGATGACCACCGCGGTGTCCCCGCTGGGCAGCACGAAGCTGTCGTACCAGTCCCCGCCGACCTGCGCGGTGGTCGAGGAAGCGGCGTAGCGGGCGGCCAGCTGCAGGTTCTCGACGTCCGGCAGCACGGGCAGCAGGGAGCGCTGGAGCCGCTCGGCGATGTTGCGGGTCTCCTGGTACAGACGGGCGTTGTCCACGCCCAGGGCCAGACTGTGCACCAGGTCGTCCACCAGGGACAGGTCCTCCTCGGTGAACGGCCGTCCTCCGGCCGTACGGGTCACGGTCAGCGCGCCGAAGATCTCGCGCCGGGCCCGCAACGGGGCGACGACGGCGCTGCCCGTACCGAGCTTGCGGAACAGTTCGAGGTAGTCGCTGTCCAGCGCGCTCTCTGCCTGGCCCGGGGGAGGAGGGCCGGTGAGCAGCAGTGGTCCCGCGCCGCGCAGCACACGGGCCAGCGGGCCCCTGGAGGTCTCGGAGACCGGAGGGAGCGGGCCCTCGTACGCCGCGGTGTGCAGCCCTCGGGAGTCCCGGTGGACGACACAGACCCGGTCGACCCGGGTGTGCTCGGTGAGCAGGTCCACCACGCACCAGTCGGCCATGCGCCGTGTCAGCAGCCGGCCGGCGCGTTGCAGCCCCTCGTCCAGGTCCAGGATGTTGCTCAGCTCGGCCCCCATGTCGGCCAGGAGGGAGAGCCGGTCCGGCGTAGACAGGTCCCGTCCCGTACCGCTCGTGCTCCTGCCGCGCTCGGAGACCGCCGGCGCGTGGACACCGCGGGGTTCGGCGACCGCCGCCTGCCGGTTCCTGTCGGGAGCGCTCGGCGTGTCGAGGGACGTGGTCGCCCGAGGGGCGAGCTGGGCGACGAACACGGTCCGGCCGTCGGCCGTCTCCTGCGCCTGGATGTACAGGCGGACGGGAACCATCCGGCCGTCGCGGTGCAGTGCGGGAAGCGGCACGGAGCGGCCCACGATGCGGGTACGACCGGTGAGCAGCATCGAGCTGAACGCCGCGCTGTGCCGTCGGCGCAGATGCTCGGGGATGAGCGTGGTGAGCCTGCGCCCGACGAGATCGTCCGGGTCCCAGCCCAGCAGGTCCGCCGCGGGTCCGTTCACCGCGATGATCCGGTTGCCCTCGTCGGCGGCGATGGTCGGCACCCTGCCCGCCCGCACATGAGCGGCCTCCCACGGCACGAGGTCCGAGGAACTGACCTCCGGCTCGCGGGGCAGCACGGTCCACGCGGTGGGACGGCCCCCGGCGAGCTGCTCGGTGATCTGATCGAACATCCACTCCTGGAAGACGCGGCTGCGCGGCTGGGCCGGCAGGGTGAGGAGGTGCTCCTCCCGTGCCCCCTCCTCGGCCAGATCGAGCACACGGCGCAGGATGCGTACCGCCGGTGCCGCGTCGGCCGGCAGCGGCAGGGAGAGCGAACGGAGATCCGTATCGGCGACCGGCTCCTCCAGCGCGACCGCCATGCAGGCGCTGATCACGTTGCTGATGTCGTTGGCGACGACGAGGTCCTCGGGCGTCACCACCTGGTGGTGCCCGACCGGGAGGACGAGGCTCAGTTCGCGCAGCAGCGCGTGGCGGTGCTGCTGCGCCGCCGAGTACAGGGCGCTCGGTACGTCGACCAGCGTGACGTTCTTCCCGGGGGGACACGGGGGCAGGGTGGCCTGCCACCCGGACGACGGTGGCGGCGGACCGTCGGGCCACAGTTCGAACCACACCGTCTTGCGCTGGTCGTCGGTGTCGATTCCGTACCGTGACGCCAGGGCCTCCACCAGCGCCAACCCCTGCCCCGTACCGGCGTACGGCGGGCAGTAGTGCGGTACGAGGCCGAGGCCCGGCCGACGGTCACCGACTCCCACCCGCACGCGGCCGCCGCTCACCGAAACGCCCACCTCCACCTCGGTGCGCGCATGCAGCAACGCGTTGGTGACCAACTCGCTGACCAGCAACTGGGCGGTGTCGACGAGGTCCGTGGCGACTCCCTGCAGAGCCGCGCCCACGAACCGCCGCGCCGACGCCGCGCTCTGCGGACCCTCAGGAAATCGCCGTGACACCGCCTCCGGCGGATCGAGGTAGCCCATGTCATCAGTGTGTGCCCCGCACGGCTCGGCTCGCAGCACGCCGTCCGCGAGCCCCCCGGTCGGGTCGGTGCGGCCGTCCGCCGGTCGGGTGAGGGCCGGTGCGACTCGGGGCCGGGCGGGTCTGGTGGGGGATGGATTACTTCGATAGTTTGCTCGCGTGGCCCCGCGTTCTCCCCCGTGCGCGGGGCCACACCAGCGCGAGCCGTGCGGGCCCGATCCACGGCTCCATCGCGTCGTGGGTGTACGGATGCGTCGACGTCCAGGACCCGGGGCCCACGCGGGGGGAGGCGAAGGCGTCACGCACGGGGCTGTCCGCGTCGCCGCCGCGTTCGGCCGACGCCGCCCGCAGCTGCGGACGCGTCGTGCCGTACGCCGTGATCGCGGCGGAGCTGCCGATCGCGAGCAGCGGCCGCGCAGCCGTGAGCGGCCGTCGGTCCGTGCGGCCGGCTCCTGGTGATTTGCATGCTTCCGCCCTGTGTCGGCACGCGTTGCGGCAGCGAACCGTCCCCGTCCGCCGGCAACACCAGTCCGTCCGACGGTCCTTACTCACTGGTGGCGGGCACTTTCGCCGTGTAGCGTCACCAGCAGATGTCGTGGTTCGCCGTACCTGCCCGCGCCGTGGTGCGGGCAGTCTGCTGTGCAGTGCCTGAGGACCAGGACGATCACCTCCGGGTCCGCGCGGTGCGGACCCGTCATCGACCGAGAGAGGCACCGGCATGGCCAGCGGAACCGTGAAGTGGTTCAACTCCGAGAAGGGCTTCGGCTTCATCGCGCAGGACGGCGGTGGCCCCGACGTCTTCGCGCACTACTCCAACATCAACGCCACCGGCTACCGTGAGCTTCACGAGGGCCAGGCCGTGACGTTCGACATCACCCAGGGCCAGAAGGGCCCGCAGGCGGAGAACATCACCCCCGCCTGACCCGTCGCCGCGACACGCCACGGCGCCTCGGGAGCTCCCGCTCCCGAGGCGCCGTGGCGTCGCGGCGTACCGGTGTCCGGGCGGCAAGGGCCCGGCTCAGAGCCGGGTGGTGCATGAGAGAGGTGTCGGTGCTTGGGCGAGCGTCAGGACCGAGATTGGGTGGCGATGACGCCGGGGGACTTCGACCGGGACGCTCCACTGAGGCTGAACGTGGGCAGCGGGCCCGTCGCCGTTCCGGCCGAGCCGGACGAGTGCGGCACGGCACCCTTGTTCGGCGATACGGCGCCTGAGCGGAGCGGTCCCCGCCGGACCCGGCGGCGACGGGCCTCGCCCGCCGGCCAGGAGCGGCTGTTCTGACCGGAGGGGACGGATCCCCCCGTTCGTGCCGTGGAGGGAGTGCCGACCCGGCCGGCGGGGAAGGCTGGCTGCCGAACGCTGGACTGGGCACGCCGGGCACGGGAGCATCATGGCGGCAACGACATCGGCAGGCAGCGCACGCAGAGCCCGCGGTGGTCGCCGGGCGGCGCACGGTCCGCGGCCGGGGACCGGCATCGTACTTGCGGCGCTGGCCGTCGTGACGGCGGCCGGCTGCGGCGATGCGGTGGACCCGGGGGGTGAGCGGGCGTCGCAGTCCCGCCCCGCGCAGCCGCCGGACGGCCCTTCCACCGGACGCGGCGCATCGGCGCAGCCCTCCGTTCCGGCCGCGGACGGGCGGGACGTGGCCGCCTGCACGGACGGCACCTGCGAGGTGGCGGTGTCGGCGCCGGTCACGATCCGTTTCCGGGGACCGGGCGGCCCGGCGACCCTGTCCGTGACCGGGATCGGCCCGAACCGCGTCGAGTACACGGTCGAGTCGGGCAACGGCCGGTCCAGGGCGAGCACGAACGGTCCGGGGCAGGGGTGCATCACGGTTCTGCGCCGCAACGGCGGCGGCAACTCGTGCGGCCGTCTGGGTGCCGCGGGGCCCAGCCCTGGGCCCGACGCCGTGGTGATCCAGGCCGCGGCCGGGGAGGACGGCACGGCGGTCCTCCACATCGTGTCCGAGTAGGGCACGGCGGTCCGGCGCCCTGTCCGCCCGGAGGCGGCCGTGGTGAACTCCCACGCCCGCCGGTGGACGTGCGTTCGAGCCGTCGTCGCGGCGTGTGATCCGGGGTCTGCGGGCGCCACTCGGGGCGCCGATGCGGCGTTGGGGTACCCGTGGCGGGACAGCAGTGACGGTTCTGCAGGGCGGGACCGAAGCTCCGTCCTGAGCGATGGGTCCAACAGCGAGCGTCGCGGGGAGTCAGGCAAGTGTGGTCGTACGTCGGCGGGGTCAGTGTGCTGTCCGAGGCCAGAAGCCGGGAGCCCGGCGGGCTGGTGGGCCGGGCGGAGGAGGAGGCGGCGCTGCGGGCCCTCCTGGCCGGACACCGCCTGGTGACGGTGTCGGGCTGTGCCGGAGTGGGGAAGAGCCGGCTGGCCTGCGCGGTCACGGACACCATGACGCACCGCCCCTGGCGACGGGTCGTCACCGTGCGCTGGCAGGGCAGGGGGCAGGGCGTTCCCGGCGCGCTCGGCGCCGCGGCCGTCGGTGCGCTGACCGGTGTGCGGCCGCAGCGGGACACGGCGGACGCCGGCACCGTGGTCCGCAACCTGCCCGAAGAGGCGACGCTGCTCCTCCTGGACGACGTCGATCCGGTGCACGCCGAATGCATCGGCCTGGTGCAGCACCTGCTGATGGCCCGTCCGACACTGCGCGTGCTCGTGACGTCGCGCCACTGCCTCGGCCTCGGGGACGAACGCGTACTGACCCTGGGCCCGTTGAGCCTCGAGACGCCGGACGGCACGGGCGGCCGACCCGCCGCGGTGGAACTGTTCGAGCGGCGGGCGCGTGCGGTGGTGTCCGGGTTCCGCGCGACCGGTGCCGACCTGGCGGCGGTCGAGGACGTGTGCCGGACGCTGGAAGGGGTGCCCCTCGCGATCGAACTGGCCGCCGCTCAACTGGCACGCCACTCCGTGCGCGAACTCGCCGGAAAGCTCGAGCACCACCAGAGCTGGCTGACCGGCCGCCACTCGGGGCTGCGACGGCACCGGTCGCTCAGGGACGCCGTCGGCGCCGGCTACGTGCTGTGCGAGCGGCCCGAGCGCGTGGTGTGGGCCCGCGCCAGCATCTTCGCCGGCTCCTTCGCGGAATCCACGGCCGTCTACCTGTGCGCGGGCGGCGGTGTCGAGCCGCAGGACGTACCCGGCTGCCTGGCCCGGCTGGCCGCGCGAGGCGTCCTGGAGACGGTGGGCGACCCGGGCGGGGTGCGCCCGCCCCGCTACCGGATGATGAGTGCCGTGCGCGAGTTCGGGGCCGCACGGCTGAAGGAGGCGGGGGAGTTCCCGGTCGCCGCCGAGCGGCGCCTGGGCCACTGCCGCCGCGTGGCCGCCGTCGCCGAGAACCTCTGGAGCACGGGAGGGCAGCGGCAGGCCGTACAACTCCTCGGCAGCGAGCGGGACGACCTGACGGCCACGCTGCGGCACGCCCTCACCCAGCCCGACCACGCCGAGGCGGCCCTGGAGACCGCCCTGAACCTGTGGTTCTGGTGGGGCGTGTACGACAACGCCGCGGAGGGCCGCGACCACCTGGGGCGGCTGCTGCCGCTGTGCGACGCCGACAGCGCGCTGCGCGTGCGCGGTCTGTGGCTCGCGGCGTGGCTCACGGTGCACAGCGATCAGCCGGCCGCCGAGTCCCTGCTGGGGCGCGCCTGGCCGGCCGCCGTCCTGGCCGGGGACGACGCCCTCGTCGGGCGCATCGCCCATGTCGAGGGCCTGCTCGCCCTGCACCGGCAGGACGAGCGAGCCGCGGCGGAGCACTTCCGGCAAGCGGCGGACATCATCCCGCCGTACGCTCCGGGCGGCCCCTCCGCCGCCGTCAGCCACGCCGCGCTCGCCGTGGTCCAGGCAGGCTTCGCTCCGAGCCGCGCGCAGCGCAGCGCCCGGCGCGCCTTCACCGTGCCCGGCGTCCGTGAGGACGCCTGGGCGACGGCGGTCGCCCGCTGCGCCGGAGCGTACGTCGACCATCGCAGCGGTCACAGCGGGCGAGCCCGGCAACGGGCCCGACGCGCCCTGGCCGCCCTGGATCCCGAACTGCCCGCCCCGCACGTCCTCGCCGCACTGCGGCAGCTGATCTCCGACATCGAGTCAGGAGCCGCGAACCGGCGGCGCCTCCCCTTCGTGCCGACGCCCCGAGCCGGGCGGCCGGCCGACGCGGCAGCGGCGAGTCCGGTACCGCGCTGACCGCGGGCGGTGGGCAACGCCCTCGGCGGGCTCGGCAGGTCGCGGCGGCTACTGGTCCGAGTAGCTGAGGTCGCCCACGGTCCAGGCGCTGACGTCCTTGATCGCGACTCGGTACATTCCCCCGGTCTCGGGGAGTCCGATGCTGCCCTGGAGGATCCGGGCCAGGTGGAAGTGCAGATGCGTGGGTCCGTCGCCGTCGTCGCGGACCCGGCACCGGTCGACGGCGAAGACGTCGGCGAACGGGCCGAGGCGGTCCGAGTTCCTCAGGACCTCCGACACGCGCTCCCTCCACATGGCCTCGGGGGCCAGCCGGCCGGTGATGACAGCACCCCCGACGACCACGGTCAGCGACATCTGGTTGCTCGGCTCGGACTCCACCATGGCGGAGATGGCGACGAGAAGCTCGTCAGTGTTCGGCATGACAGCGGATTCTATTCAGCAGCCTGCCCCCGGCCGAGCGGCGCGCATACCGGATCCGGTCACGTCAGATCGGTCCGGGGAGTGATGGCCCAGTGGTTGGAGTTCAGGACACGGCCGGCGAACTCCACCTCGCGCCGCGCGAGGAACCGGAACCCGACGGAGCGGCACACGCCGTTCGACGCCGCGTTGCGCGTCGCGGGAAAGGCGTGCACGACGCCCCAGCGGTCCTCGTCGCGAGCCTGCGACAACAGGGCGTGGACGGCACGCTTGCCCAGCCCCCGGCCCTGGAACTCGGGCAGGATCATCCATCCCATCTCGGAGATCGGCCCGTCCTCGGTGTCGTGGGACCAGATGGTCACGGTGCCGGCCACCACGTCGGGGGTGTGCGGATCGGGGACGATCATCTTGATCCACGCGAGATCCGCCGCCGCCTCCCGTGCGTCCCGCCGGACCTTGTCCGCCATTTCCTCGCGCGGCAGGGGACCGCCGAGGTCCGCCATCATGACGGGATCGCACCGCATCCGGACGTAGGCGTCGACGTCCGACGGTGAGACGTTGCGCAACTGCACGGGACCTCCTCGGTTGCCGTCCCCCGAGTCTTCCAGAATCGACCGGGGCCACCGGCGACGGGCGGACGTTCCGCGGTCCGGCCCGGTGGAGTCCCGACGTATCCGCCGATCTGAGCACCGCCGGCATGGACTTCACCGGTCGGGAACCGGCCGACGATCAGCTCGACGGCCGCTCCATTCAGGGGTGAAATCCTTTTCAGCGGCAGGGTAGGGTGGCCTCACGGACGGTGAAAGGATGCGGGCGCAGGTGGTGACGATCCAGGACGTGGCGCGAGCCGCCGGAGTATCCCCGGCGACCGTCTCACGCGTCTTCAACGGCGGCAGTGTCACACCGGCTCGTGCGCAGTCCGTGCAAGAGGCCGCAGCGGCCCTCGGGTTCGCACCCAACAGGGTGGCGCGGTCGCTGCGCAAGCAGCGGTCCAGTGTGATCGCCTTGATCATCCCGGACATCGAGAATCCTTTCTTCACCTCGCTGGCCCGTGGTGTCGAGGACGCCGCGCAGCGCACCAGCCTCTCGGTCGTGCTGTGCAACTCCGACGAGGACACCGAGAAGGAGCGGCGCTACCTGGAGGTCGCGCTCGGCGAGCAGATGGCCGGGGTGATCGTGGCGGCGGCCTCCCGGGACGAGACGGACCTCGGGCCGCTGGCCGCTCGTGGCGTGCCCGTGGTCGCCGTGGACCGCCGGCCCCGGGACGCCGAGGTGGACGCGGTCAGGGTCGACGACCACCACGGCGGCGAGGTGGCCACCCGTCATCTGCTCCAGGCCGGTTACCGCAGGATCGCCTGCGTCACGGGGCCCGAGGGCGCCTCGACCTCGGAGGAGCGACTGGCCGGCTACCGGGCGGCGCTGACCGCCGCACGGGGCGCGGGGGCCGTGGACGACTCCTACGTCCGGCACGCCGACTTCCGGGTCGAGGGCGGCCGGGCGGCGATGCGCGAGCTGCTGTCGCTGCCGGAGCCGCCCGACGCGGTGTTCGTCGCCAACAACCTCATGACCATCGGTGTCCTCGACGCTCTGCGCGAGGCCGGCCGCACGCCGCCCGGCGTCGGTGTGCTGTCCTTCGGCGACGTCCCCTGGGCCTCGCTGGTGCGGCCGTCGCTGTCGGCCGTCGAGCTGCCCTCGTACGAGCTGGGGCGGGCCGCGGCCGAGCTGCTGCTGCAACGGATGGACGGCAGCGCCTCGCCGTTGCAGACCGTGGTCCTGCGGACCAGGCTCCAGGTCCGCGAGAGCACCGGCGGGCCGGCCGGGGCCTGAGGGCACCGGCGGACGCAGCGTGAAAAGGCCTCCGGCGCCGCACCGGTCTCCCGGCCGGTGCGGCGCCGCCCGTGTGTGCCGCGGACGCGGGTCACTTGAGGCCGGACGTCTTGACGGACTCCACGATCTGCCGCTGGAAGACGAAGAACAGGATCAGCATGGGCAGCGCGGCCACCGTCGCCGCCGCCAGGATGTAGTTCCAGTTGGAGGTGTACTGCGTCTGGAACGAGGCGATACCGAGCTGGACCACCGTCAGGTCCTGGTCGTTGGTGGCGACCAGGGGCCAGACGAAGGCGTTCCAGTTGGCGAGGAAGAAGAAGATCGCCAGCGCCGACAGGATGGGCCGCGACATCGGCAGGACGATGTTCCAGTACACCCGCCAGTGGCCGCAGCCGTCGATGACCGCCGCCTCCTCCAGTTCCCTGGGCAGGCCGAGGTAGAACTGGCGCAGCAGGAAGATGCCGAAGGCGTTGAAGATCGACGGGATGATCAGGCCGGCGTAGCTGTCGAGCAGGTTCAGCTCGCGGGCGACCAGGAACAGCGGGATGAGCACCACGGGCGCGGTCACCAGGAGGGTCGCGAAGATCGCCCCGAAGAGCTTCTCGCGGCCCGGGAAGCGCAGTCGCGCCAGCGCGTACGCGGCCATCGAGTGGAAGAACAGCGCCGCCACGGTGATGACCGCCGAGATGAGGAAGCTGTTCCACAGGTAGCGTCCGAACGGCACCTCCGTGAAGACGTACACGAAGTTGTCGAAGGTGAACTCACGCGGGATCAGGCTGCCGTCGGTGACGGTGGCACGCGTCTTGAAGGACGACGTCACCATCCACAGCACGGGCAGGATGCTGATCAGCGACAGGACGGCGGCCAGAACCGTCAGCCCGGCGCGCCGGGAGGGCCGCCGGCGGTGGACGGTGGTGCCGGCCCGGGTCGCCACGGTGTCACTCGCCATCGTCGAACCTCCCGCCTCTCGTGAACTTGAAGATCACCGCGGAGACGAGGACCATGATCAGCACCAGGAACGAGCCCATGGCCGACGCATAGCCGTACTCCCCGAATCCGAAGGCCTGCTGGTAGATGTAGAAGATCGCCAGCGAAGTGCCGTTCGCGGGACCGCCGTTGGTCAGGACGAAGATCAGGTCGAGGCCGCCGGTGATGGCGGCGACCGTCGACATCAACAGGACGAAGAAGCTGGTCGGGCGCAGCAGCGGCCAGGTGATGGTGCGGAAGGTGGTCCACGGCCCGGCGCCGTCGATCTTCGCGGCCTCGTAGAACTCCTTGGGGATCTCCTGGAGCCCCGCGAGGAAGATGATCATGTAGTAGCCCATCATCACCCACACCATGACGGCGATGACGCAGCCGAGGGCCAGCGACGGGCTGCCGAGCCATGACTCGCCGTCGAACCCGGCCGCCCGCATGGCCCGGTTGACGGCGCCGGTCTGCTCGTCGAGCAGGAACTTCCACAGCACGCCGACCACCACCAGACTGACGACGTACGGCAGGAACAGCGCGGTGCGGTAGACGCCGATGCCGGGCAGCCGCTGCTTGACCAGCAGGCCCAGTGCGAGACTCACGCAGAACAGGACCGGGACGAGGACCACGACGTACAGGCCGGTGATCTTCATGGAGTCCCAGAACAGCGGGTCGTCCAGCATCCGCTCGTAGTTGCCGAGGCCGATCCACTCGTACGAGCCGAAGCCGCTGACCTGGAAGAAGCTCAACGCGATGGACAGGACCATCGGGACCGCGACGAAGACCAGCAGCCCCAGCACGTCGGGTGCGAGGAACAGGCCGGCGGCCAGCCATTCGCGGTGCCTACGGCTGAGCCGCGGCCGCTCGGACGAGGTGGATGTCCGCGTCGGGGCCGCGCCGGTCCGGCGGCGCTCCTGTGCGGCGACGCTGCTCATACGAGGCTCGCCCCCTTGTAGCTCTTGGTGTAGGCCGTGATGGACCGGGCGGCTCGCTCGGTCTCGCCGTCCACGCCGCGGCCGGCGAGCATCGTGCCCTGGATGGCGTCGGAGATCGCCTTGTAGACCACCGGCGGATAGCGCGGCTCGGCGCGGCCCCCCGGGAAGATCTCGTCCTTGAACTTCCTCATCACCTCGGAGTCGTAGCCGCCCTTCGCGGCCCCCCGCTCCAGGGCACTGTCGCGGGGAGCGACGTCGGACTTGGCGCCGACGCACCAGTCGACCATCCGGTCGATGGAGTCGTCCTTCATGGATCCGAGCGCCCACACGCAGAACTCGGCCGCCGCCTCGGGGTCGCGGCCCTGCGCGTTGGCGCAGAAGGACCAGCCGCCCAGCGCGGTGACGTAACTGCCGCCAGGCGGCACCGGCAGCTTGAAGACGCCGTACCCGTAGTCGGGCGCGAACGCCTTGAAGCTGGAGACGTTCCAGATGCCCTGCTGCCACATGGCGACGTTCCCGCCCTTGAAGCCGCCGATCACGTCGCCCGCGGCGGGCAGGGTGCGTGGCGCGATGCCGTGGCGGACCGCGTCCTGCCACAGGGACAGGGCCTGACGGGTGGCCTTGGAGTCGAAGGCGACCGCGCCCCGCTCGTCCAGGACGTCGCCGCCGCCCTGCCACATCCACGGGTACCAGGTGAAGTTCTGGTAGTAGCCCGGGTTCGTCTCGAAGACGAGACCGGCCCGGGTCCTGCTGCGCAGCTTGTCGCCGACGTCGAGCATCTGGTCCCAGGTGGTGGGTATGTCGGCCTCGGACAGGCCGGCCTTCTCCCAGACGTCCTGGGCGTAGAACATGGCCAGCGGCTCGACCTCCATGGGAAGGGCGTAGACCTTGCCGTCGACCTTGCGGCTGTCGAGCGACGACCCGAAGTCGTCGACGGCCGCCTTGTCCAGGTGCGGGGTCAGGTCCGCCAGGACACCGCCGTTGTAGTAGCGCAGGAAGTCGCCGGGGGAGAGCAGGAAGATGTCCGGGCCCTCGCCGGTGGCGAAGGCGGACGGCAGCTTGAACCCGTTGAGGTACGTGGGCTGCGGCAGGTGGACGAGGTCGATCTGTGTCCTGTGGGTGGCGTTCCACTTCCCGACCGTGTCGACGAACCACTGGGACTGCGCGTTGATCGCCGGGTCGGGTGAGCGCTGGGGCCCGTAGAAGTTCCAGAACTGGAGGGTGCCGCCCTTCGCCTGGGCCGAGCCGCAGCCGGTGAGCAGCGCGGGGGCCGCCACGGCCGCGCCGCCGCCCGCCATCGCGGTGAGGAAACGGCGGCGTGAGGTGCCGGAGTGGGAAGCCGGGTGCCCGGCGTCGTTGCCGTGCTGGAGCATGCGTGCGCTCCTGTCGGAGTGGGAGGGGGTCTTGCGGAGTACGGATTCTGGAGACGGGGCCCGTGGCGAAGCGGTGCTCGTGACGAGGGCCGCCCCCTGCCCCGGTGACGGATCCCGGGAACCGGGGCGTGCCGTGACGCGCCGGGTGCCCTGGGGAACGACCGGACGCGTGGCGGTCAGTCGACCTCGAGCGTGAGCAGGTCCGGTGCGGACGGACGGGACGCGGAGCTCGGGGCGTCCAGATAGAAGAGCGACGTGCTGGCGATGTCGTCGCTGGTGTGCCGGTAGCGGTGCGGCAGGCCGTTGCCCTGGCCGGGGCCGATACCGAGGCTCTGGACCGTGACGCGCAGGTCCTCGGCGAACCGTATCGGGTCCAGGACGTGCCAGCGGTACATCCCGAACCGCTGCTGGCTGCCGTAGAGCCCGTCCGGGCGCAGTATCTGGTTCAGACCCAGGTAAGGGGTGGTGTAGGCGGTGTAGCCCTGCCCGGGGACGTCGAAGTTCCAGGCGCCGCCGAAGTAGTCCTCGGTGCCGGTGCCGCAGATCGTCGGGAACTCGTCGTCGCCGTCGAGGTAGAACTTCAGCTCGCCCTCGCCCCACCAGCCAGGGCTGTTGACGCCCCAGGCGAGGTAGGTCCCGACGTAGCTGCCGGCGCCGGTGACGCCGTCGAGCAGTGTGTGCACCTCCCCGGACGGCACCGGGTGGCTGCGGCGCCACTGGGCGTGGAAGTAGGACGCGTCCTCGCCGACCTCGTCCAGCTCGTAGTCCACCTGGTAGTAGAGCGTGACCTTCTCCGCGGTCAGGTTCTCCAGCGTGATGAGCGCCCTGCGGCGGAACGGCATCGGCCAGTACGCGTTGAAGCCGCCGTGGGGATTCACGGCGACGGGCACCGACGAGACCTGGCTGAAGGCGTTCCAGCCGTTGCAGAAGAAGTCACCGAGCGGCACCTCGACGGCCGGGGCCTCCTCGCCCTCCCAGTACATCCGCAGCAGGGTGCCCCGCCACGCCCGGTGCGGGTCGGTGGTGCACCACAGGTGACGGAGGGTGCCGGGGCCCTCGATGTCGGCGAGCACCGCCGTCGCGCCGGCGGGGATGTCGATGCTGGGGGAGATCTTCCAGCCCGGTCCCAGCCGGCTCGCCGCCACCGCTCCGGTGCCCTCGGTGGCGCGTCCGCCGCCGGACTTGGCTCCGGTGAAGTTCTCGGCGCTGATGGAACGGCTCACGGCACGCGTCCTGCGGAAGATGCCGTCGAGTCCAAAGGTCGTCATCGTGTCTTGCCCTCACGGGTGGGTACGGAGTCCGCCGCGAGCCCGGAACGGGCGTCGTGGGGGGCGGGGGAGACGAGGCGCTGTCCCGCCGGCGGCGCCTCTCTGAAATCCATTTCACCGAAACGTAGAGGGGCCTCCAGGGGGTGTCAAGGGGTGAGATGTGTCATCGGTGAGGCGCGCTGGAGCATCCGTCCGACGTGGTGTTCTCCTGAATGAACGGCAGCTTGTGTGTGCTCCCTTGACGCTGAAATCGATTTCTGCCAGCGTGCTCGCCATGCCTCGCAACGCAGTCATCGGTGTGGACATCGGCACGTCGAGCAGCAAGGGCGTTCTCGTCGGCCTCGACGGCACCCTGATCCGCTCGGCCGTACGGGAGCACACCCCCGCACGACCGGGCCCCGGCCGTTTCGAGATGGACGCCGCCGTGTGGTGGCGGGAGTTCACCGAACTGTCCCGCGAACTGACCGCCGCCGGGGACGCCATCGTGGTCGCCGTGGGGGTCAGTGGCATGGGACCCTGCGTCCTGCTGACCGATGAGCACGACACCCCGCTGCGCCCCGCGATCCTCTACGGCGTGGACACGCGCTCGGTCCGCCAGATCGAGCGGATCGAGGCCCGGCTCGGCGCCGAGGAGATTCTCCGCCGCGGCGGCTCCGCCCTCACCACCCAGGCCGCCGGGCCCAAGATCACCTGGATCGCCGAGGAGGAGCCCGGGCTGTACGCCCGGGCCCGCCGCCTGTACATGCCCAGCTCATGGCTGGTCGCACGACTCACGGGGGCCTACGTCCTGGACCACCACTCGGCCAGCCAGTGCACTCCGCTGTACGACACGCACACCCACGGGTGGTACGCCCCCTGGGCCGCCGAGGTCGCCCCCGGTATCGACCTGCCGCCGCTGCGCTGGTCCGGGGAGGCGGCCGGCACCGTCACGGCCGAGGCCGCCCGGGAGACCGGTCTGCCCGTCGGCATCCCCGTGACCACCGGCACCATCGACGCCTGGGCCGAAGCGCTCAGCGTGGGCGCACAGCACACCGGTGACCTGATGCTCATGTACGGCACCACGATGTTCCTCGTCCACACGGTGCCCAAGGCGCTGACCAGCCCGTCCCTGTGGAGCACCATCGGCGCGCTGCCCGGCACCCGCAACCTGGCCGCCGGCATGGCCACCTCCGGAGCGGTCACCAACTGGCTGCGCGACCTGTTCGCCGACGGGGACCACGCCGAACTCACCCGTCTCGCGGCGGAGTCGGGCCCCGGAGCGGGCGGTCTGCTGATGCTGCCGTACTTCGCCGGGGAGCGCACACCGGTCATGGACCCCGACGCCCGCGGAGTGATCGCCGGGCTGACCCTCTCCCACACCCGCGGCGACCTCTACCGCGCCGCCCTGGAGGCCACCGGTTTCGGCGTGCGCCACAACATCGAGGTCATCGAGGCGGCCGGCGGCGACATCCGCCGCGTCGTCGCCGTCGGCGGCGGCACCCAGGGCTCGTTGTGGACGCAGATCGTCTCCGACATCACCGGCCGCCCGCAGGAGCTGCGCACCGTCACCATCGGCGCCTGCTACGGCGGATCGCTGCTGGCCGCACAACTCGTCGGCGACGCCCGCATCGACGACTGGAACCCGGTGCGCACGACGGTGACGCCCCGCGCCGGGCACACCGGACGCTACGACGAGCTGTACGCGCTCTACCGGCGGCTCTACCCGGCGACCTCGGACCTCGTCCACACGCTGGCGGCCCTGCAGGACCGCTGACACCCGCACACCCCGTCGGCGCACGCACCAGGTGTGCGACCCGCCGGCCCCCACCACGGGACGCCCGACCAACGGAGACCGCATGACCACGTACGCCCTGCCCGCACTCCACCGGCCGCCCGCCGCCGAGCCGCACACCGTCTACACCGTGGCCAGCGGCGATCTGCGCCCCGCCGCCAACGCCACCTGCTGGCCCACCCAGGAGAAACTGGAGAGCGACCTCGCGGCCGCCGTCACCGACCTCGGCTGGAAGGTCCGCCGCGGCCACCCGGTCGACGACGCCAAGGGCCACGGGTTCATCGACAGCCAGCGCGCCGGTATCGAGGTCTTCAGGAACCTGCCCCGTGAGGCCCCGCTGATCGTCGTCGAGGCCGTCTGGCAGTACAGCCACCACGTCCTCGCAGGTCTGCGCAGCCACCGGGGCCCCGTCCTGGTGGTGGCCAACTGGAGCGGCGAGTTCCCCGGCCTGGTCGGTCTGCTGAACCTCGCCGGCAGCCTCACCAAGGCCGGACGGGACTACTCGCTCCTGTGGAGCGCCGACTTCACCGACGACCGGTCCCGCGACGGGCTGCGGACCTGGCTGGAGACGGGCACGCTCACCCACGACACCAGCCATGTACGCCCCCTGCCGCCCCTGCCGCGGGACGCCGAGACCGAACTGGGCGTGGCCCTCGCCCGGCAGCTGCGCGAGGAGAAGGCCGTCATCGGTGTCTTCGACGAGGGCTGCATGGGCATGTACAACGCCATCATCGACGACGAACTCCTCAACCCGCTCGGCATCTACAAGGAACGCCTGTCGCAGAGCGCGCTGGTCGCCGAGATGAACAAGGTCTCCGACGAGGAGGCCCAGGCGGTCCGCGCCTGGCTCGACCGCGCCGGCATGACCTTCCACACCGGCACCGACGAGGCCACCGAACTCACCGACGCCCAGCTGCTCAGCCAGTTCAGGATGTACATCGCCGCACTGCGCATCTCCGACGACTTCGGGCTCGACGCGGTCGGCATCCAGTACCAGCAGGGGCTGAAGGACACCGTCCCGGCCAGCGACCTCGCCGAGGGCCTGCTCAACAACGTGCAGCGCCCCCCGGTGTTCAGCCGCGACGGCGCCCGCGAGCTCTACCCCGGCGCGCCTCTGCCGCACTTCAACGAGGTGGACGAGGGCGTCGCCGTCGACTCGCTCGTCACCAACCGGATCTGGACGGCCATGGGCCTCGACCCGGCCACCACCCTGCACGACATCCGCTGGGGCGAGGAGTACGACGGCCGGTTCGTGTGGGTCTTCGAGATCTCCGGCTCGGTGCCCGCCTCCCACAACGGCGGCTACGACAGGTCGTACAGCATGCGCCAGCCGCCGATGTTCTTCCCCCTCGGCGGCGGCACGCTCAGCGGGGTGTCCAAGCCGGGCGAGATCGTGTGGTCGCGGGTGTTCCTGATGGACGGCCGCCTGCACGTCGACCTCGGCCGTGCCACCTCGGTGGAACTGCCCGAGGAGGAGACCCGGCGCCGGCTGGAAGCCACCAACCACCAGTGGCCGATCATGCACGCGGTGTTGCACGGCGTCACCCGCGACCAGTTCATGGCCCGCCACCGCGCCAATCACCTCAACGTGGCCTACGCCCCCGACGCGGCGACCGCCGACAAGGCACTGCGCGCCAAGGCGGCGCTCTTCGCCGAACTGGGCGTCGAGGTGCACCTGTGCGGGGACGTCGGGCTCTAGACGTTCCACGAGGCCCCGCGGGCGCCGCGTCACCCGTGTGCGCGCCCGCGCCCGTCCGGATTCCCCCACCAGGGCTTCTCGCACCGCCGGACGGACGGCCGGTTCGTAGCATGAGGGCATGACCGGCACAGTTCCCGTTCCCCCCACGATGCAGGCCGCGTACATCGACTCCGTCGGCTCCGCCGACGACATCCACTGGGGTGAACTCCCGGTGCCGTCCGTCGGCCCCACGGACGTCCTCGTCCGTGTCGGGGCCGTGGCCGTCGATCCCGTGGACACGTTCGTGCGCTCCGGGACCTACGCCACACCTCTTCCGCTTCCCTTCGTCGTCGGCCGTGACCTCGTGGGCGAGGTCGTCGGTGCCGGACCCGGCGCGGTGGGTTTCACCGACGGGCAGCGGGTGTGGTGCAACAGCCTCGGTCACGCGGGCAGACAGGGGGCGTGCGCGCAGTACGCGACGGTCGCCGCCGAACGGCTCTACGTCGCGCCGGACGACATCGACGGGGAGCACCTCGTGGCAGCCGCCCACCCGGCGGCATCGGCGTGGCTGGCACTGTTCCGGCACGGGCGGCTGCGGGCCGGTGAGACCGTGTACATCGGCGGCGGTGCCGGCAACGTGGGCGGCGCGGCCGTGGCCCTGGCCGCCCGGGCCGGGGCGCGGGTGGTCGCCACGGCGCGCGCCGAGGACGCCGCCGCTGTGCGCGAGCTGGGAGCCGCCGAGGTCCTCGACTACCGGGCGGCCGACCTCGGCGAGCGGCTGCGCCGGGCCGCGCCCGACGGCTACGACGTGCATCTGGACACGTCCGGGCACGGGGTGCTGGCCGAGTCCGTGGAACTGCTGGCCGGGGGCGGGCGCCTGGTCGCGATGGCCGGACTGGGCGCAGGGCCCTCGGAACTCCCCCTGGGCCGGCTGTACACCCGGGACGCGAGCATCGTGGGCTTCGCCATCAGCAACGCCACGACCGACGACCTCGCCCGGGCGGCGCAGGGGGTCGTACGCCTGCTGCGCGACACCCCGTGGCGTCCGCGCATCGTCGGTCGTCTGCCGTTGTCGAGGACGGCGGAGGCCCACCGGAGGCTGGAGGCAGGGGAGGTGCGCGGCCGGCTGATCCTGGTCGTGTGAGCGACGGCGGAGGTGGTCAGCGGGCCTTGCACCTGGCCTCGTCGACGACGAAGCCGAGCCCGATACCGAGCATCCAGAAGTCCTTCGCCAGTGGCATGCCCTCCTGAGTGGGGCGCAGGCCGCCCGGCCGGCGCATGCCGGGGGTGCGCAGGTACAGGCCCACCAGGCCGGAGGAGAACGCGGTCAGGCCGATCCCCGCCACCATCGTCGGTACGACCGGCAGCAGCAGTGCGGCGCCGAGTGCCGTCTCACCGGCCGAGAGCATGCGGACGAAGGTGGTCGGCCGCAGCCTGCCGAGGAACGGGTAGGCGGTCTTCGCCATGGAGTGCAGGTAGGCGGCGCTCTGCTCGTCCATGCCGCGTTTGGACATGCCGGAGTCGAGGAGGAAGGCTCCGGTGACCAGTCGTGGCGGCACGTGTCTCGGTTCGATGGGCAGGCGCATGGCAACTCCCGGCAGCGAGGTGAAGAGTCTCGCGAAGCAGCCTATGGCGCACGTCGGCCTGCCGCAGGGCGGCGAGCGTCGACCACATGGCCCGTCGACTTCGAGGCGCTTCACCATGTACGGCGCCCAGGTCAACCCCGTGCCACGAGCCGGCGCCGGCCGCTGCTGCCCGTGGCGGCGGGCACGGGCATCGGGTCGGACTGCGCGACGCGGCACTGCGACGCCCGTCACCGCCCAGGACACCGACATCGAGGGCTACGCCAAGCGGGCGAAGAAGACGCCGGTCACGCGCTCGACAGTGAGCGGCAGCAACCCGCGCGGCCACAACCAGAACCTGGTCCGGCGACGCCCCGCGTACGCCCAGGTCGGTACGCGCGGTTACTCCCGCCGCCGGACGTCTTCGGGGGCATCACCCGGCAGCGTGGGTGAGGTGAAACTCAGCCGACCCGCTCGCCGGGCTTCCCTCGTCGTCCATGTCGTCGCCTCCGCCGGATGGCTCGGGCTCACGCTCGGGTTGCTGGCGCTCGGCGTCACCGCGGCCACCACCGCCTCACCGGCGAGCGTGGAGGCCGGTGTCCGCGCCATGAAGCTCTTCGCCGACTGGCTCCTGCTCCCTCTGGCGTTCCTCACCCTCTCCAGCGGTGTGGTGCTGTCCCTGGGCACCCCCTGGGGTCTGGCGCGGCACCGGTGGGTCTGGACCAAGTTCTGGCTCACCCTGGCGACGACCGTGGCCACGGCCTTCGCGCTGCGCCCCGGGGTCGACTCGGCGGTCGCGGCCGTCGCCGCGGGCCGGCCCCTCCCCGACGCGGGCGACGTGCTGTTCGGACCGATCGTCTCCCTGTCCGCCTACGTGTTCATGACGGTGATCTCGCTCCTCAAGCCCTGGGGGCCGACCCGGCGGGGCCGCAGGCTGCGCGGCTCGGCCCGCCCGCACGTCGGCGTCACCGGCCCGTCGTAGACGCGTCGAGGTGCGCCGGCGTCTCGCCGACGGCGGCGCATCGCCTCGGCGGCCGACCGGGGCCGGTCTCCGAGCCGGTGCCGCGCGGACGGCTCACGCCGCCGTGCCGGCCGTCTGCGTCCGAAGCGCGGCGAGCAGCCAGTCGTGCGCGGACCCGGGCGTGGGCTCCGGCCGCCGGCCCGGCGGGGTGATCACCTCGGCCACCAGCTCCCAGTACCGGTCGATCCGCGGGTCCGCCGCGAGCTGCCCCGCCAGCAGACGGCGGAAGTCCGCCGTGTCCCGAGCGCTGTACGCGCTCGCGTAGGCGGCCACGAAGCAGTCCAGCGCCTCACCCGGGTGCGGTTCCCGGTTCAGGCGCAGCCCCGCGCCCGCCAGCTCGTACGCCTCGGCCAGCCCGGCGTACAGTACGGCCGCCCCGCGGGCCCCCGCCGCCCTGTGGGCCTCGGGCTGCGGCTGTTCGACGCCCTTGCACGGGCGCAGCGTGAGGGAGTTGAGCCGGGCGAAGGCGAGGACCTGGGCCGGCTCGGGGTCGTCGGGCGGCTGGGGGACCGCCGCCTCCAGGAACGCGGTGACCGACCGGGCCGGCATCCGCGGCGGCAGCCAGCCGCGCCAGAAGCGGACCAGCGGCGCCGTGCTCGGCGGGGTGCTCACCGCGCCGATGACGCGCAGCCGGTCGGCCCGCTCCGCGGGCGGACACTCCTGCACCAGCCGCAGCGCGGCCTCACGCCAGCGCAACGCCTTGAGCTCGGTGCCGAGTTCGCGCAATCTGCCGGCGACGGCGTCCTCCAGCACACTGCCCGGCGCGTCCTCCTCGTCGACGACGCGGTGCACCTCCGGCACCGACAGACCGAGGGCGCGCAGGGAACGGATCAGACGCAGCCGTTCGAGCGACTCGGGACCGTAACGGCGGTGCCCGCCCACGCTGCGGGAGGCTTCCGGCAGCAGACCGCGGTCGGAGTAGAAGCGGACGGTCTTGACGGTGACCCCCGCGTGCTCGGCGAGCTCGCCGATGCTGCACAGACCGTCGTACGACGTGAACACTTGAACCTCCCCCAGGCGGAGTTCCTACCGTACCCGCGAGCGCGGCCGCGGCCATCGGAGCGGCCGCGGACGACTGCGTACCGAGGAGAGAGTCATGACCGCGTTCATCCTGGTGGCGGGGCTGTTCACCAACGCACACGTGTGGGAGGGCA
Source organism: Streptomyces viridiviolaceus (assembly GCF_014650995.1). Lineage (GTDB taxonomy): Bacteria > Actinomycetota > Actinomycetes > Streptomycetales > Streptomycetaceae > Streptomyces > Streptomyces viridiviolaceus. The sequence continues at coordinate 107,299 of NZ_BMWA01000024.1, read as the reverse complement.
CGGCCGGGCGACTGACCGCGGCGGGTGCCGAAGCGCACGCGGTGGCCCTCACCGGACTCGACGGCCCGCCCGGCGGTGCGGAAGTCGCCGGCATCGACCTGGAGACGCACGTCGCGGACGTGCTCGCCGCGATCGACTCCGCCGCATCCGGGGACATCGTGCTGGTCGGCCACGACTACGGCATCCACCCGGTGCTGGGCGCAGCCGACCGGCGGGCGGACCGCATCGCCCGGATCGTCCACCTGGACTCGGGTATGCCGCAGGACGGTGTCCCGGCGCTCGCCGCCGTGCCCGACCAGTCGCTGCGCGAGCAGTTGGCCGAGCGCGCCGGGGCGGGCGGGGCCGAGGGGGCCGACGGAGTTCTGCCGCCTCCGGCACGTGAGGCGTGGCAGCGGTGGGGCAGCACCGAGGGCATCCCGGACGTGGCGCTGGACCGGCTCACCGCCCTCGCCGTACCGCAGCCGCTGGGCACCCTGCTGCAGCCGCTGCGGCTGACCGGCGCGGTGGACGCGGTGCCGACCACCGGGGTGCTGTGCACCGGCAACGGCACGAGTATCGAGATGGTCCAGATGCTGGTGGGCTTCGGCGACCCCGCCCTGCAGGCCCTGACCGACCCGAGCGTGACCTTCTTCGAACTGCCCACCGGGCACTGGCCGATGCTGTCCTGCCCCGGCGAGCTGGCGGACACCCTGCTGCGGGCCGCGGCCGGCGAGGGACATCGGCTGACCCCGGCCGAGGCCGCCGGGACGCCCGGGCACCTGCGGCCGTTCCTGCTGGACGTCCCCGAGATCCCCCGGGAGCGGAACGGGAACGTCGACCTGTACCTGCCCGACGCGGCGGGTCCCCGGCCCGCGGTGGTGTTCGTGCACGGAGGCCCGGTGCCCGCCGAGGCGCGGCCGACCCCGAGGGACTGGCCGACCCTGGTGGGGTACGCCCGGTACGCGGCCGCGCAGGGCGTGGTGGGAGCGACTCTCGACCACCGCCTGCACGACCTGGCCGACTACGAGCGTGCCGCGGCGGACGTGGCCGCCGCGGTGGAGCAGGTCCGGGCCGATCCCCGGGTGGACGGGGACCGGGTCGCGCTGTGGTTCTTCTCCGGCGGCGGCCCGCTCACGGCGGACTGGCTCGGGGCGCCCCCGGCATGGCTGCGCTGCCTGGCGGCCGTCTACCCGATCCTGGCCCCGCTGCCGAACTGGGGGCTCGGCGACAGCCGGTTCCGTCCCGCGGACGCGCTGGCGGGCGCGGGCACGCTGCCCGTGGTCCTCGTCCGGGTGGGACTGGAGATGCCCGAGATCGCCGCGACGGTCGAGGAGTTCCTCGCCGCGGCCAAGGACTGCGGGGCGGACGTCGAGGTGGTCGACGTACCGAACGGCCACCACGGCTTCGAGACCCTCGACCCGACCGACGAGTCCCGTGAGGCCGTGCACCGCGCGATGCGCTCGGTGCTGGCACGTCTGACGGACTGAAGCCCGGTCCGCCGTGCCGCGGGACGACGCCCTCACCGACGCCGGTCCTCGCCCCACGGTCCGGCACGAGTGCGGCACCGGTCCCGCGGACGGCGTCGGACCGGTCGTCCGCCGCGCCGGTCGGCCGCGGTGACGGGCTGGTCGAGACGGCGCAGCGCGTGGGTCGTCCCCTCGACCCTGGTGGCGAACCGGTCGCGTTCGTCGCGGAGCATGCGGTGTTGTGCCGCGGTGGTGCGGCCGGAGGCACGGCTGGGTGAGGACCCCGCGCTCCTGTCTCCGCAGCCGGCCGTGCACCCCGCCGCGTCGTGGTCGCCGTGCCCGCCACACCGCCGTCGGCGGGCCCGCGCCTCCGCCCGGTCGGGCCCGTCGGCCCTGGAACACCGCGGAGCACCGCGCCTAGTAGGCTGCGCAGGCACGAGGTGCCGGTGGTGATCACCCGGCCGACGAGCGGTGGGGGCGTGACAGATGGCTCGGCTGAGGATTCCCGGGGCGGCCCGCCTGCCATGGTCCCGGGAGGTCGGCTTCTTCATCGCGATCGGCATCGTCTCGACCGTCGGACAGGCACTGCTCTACTGGCTGTTGCGCAACTGGTGGCAGCCCGCGGTCGCCAACCTGGTGTCCCTGCTCGTACTGACCGTGCTGAACACCGAAGCGAACCGGCGGCTGACCTTCGGACACGTCGCCGCACCGGCGGTCCGTGCCCACCTGGGGGCCGGCGGCCTCTTCCTGCTCGGCTACCTGGTCACGTCCGGTGCGGTCCTGTTGTTCAAGCACCTCGATCCCGGCGCTCCGCGAGTCGCCGAGACCGTGGTACTCGCCGGCACGTCCGTGGTCGTCACCGTCGTGCGCTTCCTCGTACTGCGGCTGGCCGTCTTCCGCGGTCCGGGCCGCGGCGACGGCGAGCCCGGACCGCGGGAGGCGGCCTCGTCGACCGGTCCGGAACGCTCGGTACCCGCGGGCTAGGACGGCGCACCGTCGTTCCAGGGTGCGGCACCCCAGGAGGCGCCGCACCCGGTGCTCGGTCAGCCGGCGGCGAGGAGTTCCAGCGTGTCGATCACGCGGTTCGAGAAGCCCCACTCGTTGTCGTACCAGGCGACCACCTTGACGTGGCGCCCGTCCACGCGGGTGAGGGCCGAGTCGAAGACCGACGAAGCCGGGTTGCCGGTGATGTCGGACGACACGAGCGGGTCGTCCGAGTACTCCAGGATGCCGGCGAGCCGGCCCTCGGCCGCGGCGCGGTACGCCGTCAGGACGTCGTCACGCGACACGTCACGGCTGACGGTCGTGTTGAGCTCGACGATCGAGCCCACCGGCACCGGCACCCGGATCGAGTCGCCCGACAGCTTGCCGTCGAGGTTCGGCAGGACGAGGCCGATCGCCTTGGCGGCGCCCGTCGTGGTCGGCACGATGTTGACGGCGGCGGCGCGGGCACGGCGGGCGTCGCGATGCGGACCGTCCTGCAGGTTCTGCTCCTGCGTGTAGGCGTGCACCGTCGTCATGAATCCGTGCTCGATGCCGGCGAGTTCGTCGAGCACCGCGGCCAGCGGCGCGAGCGCGTTCGTCGTGCACGAGGCGTTCGAGACGATCGTGTGGAGGTCCGGGTCGTACGCGTCGGTGTTGACCCCGAACGCGAGCGTGACGTCCGCTCCGTCCGACGGCGCGCTGACGAGCACCTTCTTCGCGCCCGCGTCGAGGTGGGCGCGGGCCGCCTTGGCCGACGTGAAGCGGCCGGTCGCCTCGAGCACGATGTCGACACCGAGCTCGCCCCACGGCAGCCGCGCCGGTTCACGCTCGGCGAGCACGGTGATGCGGCGGCCGTCCACGACGAGGGCGTTCCCGTCGACGGTCACCGGGCGACCGAGCCGGCCGGCCGTCGTGTCGTAGGCGAGCAGCCGGGCGAGGGTGGTGGGCTCCGTGAGGTCGTTGACGGCGACGATCTCGAGGTCACTGTCGCGTTCGAGCAGTGCCCGCAGCACATTGCGTCCGATGCGGCCGAATCCGTTGATGGCGATGCGCGTCATGAGTGGTGTCCCTTCGTTCGTCACCAGGTTCGCGCGCGGCGCGGGTCCGCGGCAGCGGCGTGAGTGCCACGGTTCGAAAGGATCGCGCCAGGTGCGACGGGCTACTCGCCCTTGGCGAACGTGCGCCGGTACTCGCTGGGCGTGGTGCCGAGGATGCGCTGGAAGTGCAGCCGCAGATTCGTGCCCGTCCCCAGACCGACGTCGGCGGCGATCTGCTCGACGCTCCGCTGCGACCGTTCGAGCAGCTCACGGGCCATGTCGACGCGGGCGCGCATGACCCACTGCATCGGCGTGTAGCCCGTGTCCTCGACGAACCGCCGCGAGAGTGTGCGCGGCGACACCGCCGCATGCCGGGCGAGCACCTCGAGGGTGAGGGGCTCGCCGAGCCGGTGCAACGCCCACTCGCGGGTCGCGGCGAACCGCTCACCGAGGGGCTCCGGCACGCTGCGCGGCACGTACTGCGCCTGGCCGCCGCTGCGGTAGGGGGCCGCGACCAGGCGCCGGGCCGCGTGGTTCGACGCGGCCACTCCGAGGTCACCGCGCAGCATGTGCAGGCACAGGTCGATGCCCGACGCGGCACCGGCCGACGTCAGCACGCTGCCCTCGTCGACGAACAGGACGTTCTCGTCGACCTGGACGAGCGGATGCTTCGCGGCGAGCGCCCGCGCGTAGTGCCAGTGCGTCGTCGCACGCCTGCCGTCGAGCAGGCCCGTGGCGGCGAGCGCGAAGGCGCCCGTCGAGATGGCGGCGAGCCGCGCGCCCCGGCGGTGGGCGGCCGTCAGCGCGTCGACGACGGCCCGCGGCGGATCGTCGCGGTCCGGGGACCGGTACCCGGGGATGAAGACGATGTCCGCCCACGCGAGCGCTTCGAGGCCGTGGGCGACGTGGTACGACAGGCCGTCGCCGCCGGTCACCAGACCGGGTACCGCACCGCACACCCGCACCTCGTACGGCATGCTTGCGCGGGTCGTGAACACCTGCGCCGGGATACCGACGTCGAGCGGCTTCGCACCCTCGAGCACCAGGACGGCAACGCGACGCAGACGGGAGTTCGGCACGGAGACAGGCTACGCGGGTGACGGCCGGGACCTTTCTGAGTTCGTCGCGCAGACGACCGCCGTCGGTCATGGACGACGCCGTCGAGACCGGCTGAACGCTCCTGCACCCCCTACGGCCCCGCGTGCACCTGGCAGGCCCAGAGGCTGGGGGTCTGCGGGTAGGTGTCCCGCAGCGAGCGCACCGTGGTGTGCAGGGCCTGCGCGGTGCGGGACACCTCCAGTGCGCCGTTGCCCGTGTGCAGGGCCGCATACACGTTCCGGGCGGTCTCGGCCCCGATCGCGTCGACGACGTGCCACAGCGAACCGACGACGTGCGGGAAGCCGGCCATCTGGAACGCGCTGACGACGTGGACGGCCTCGTCGGCGAGTTCGGGGCTGCTGCGCAGGGTGTCGCAGGCGGAGAGGTACGCGAGACGGGCGGCCGGCAGCCTGAGCCGGGCGAGGTCGCGGACGGTCAGCGGGTGTTCGGCGTGGTCGTGGAGGATGAGCCGGCTGTCGGACGGACTCCGCAGATCGCTGAGGGCGTGGCAGGCGAAGTGCGCGTACGCGTGGCGGGGCAGGGCGGAGACGACCGCGGACCGCGTGGCCGAGGAGTCGGCCAGCAGCTCGGCACGGGGCAGCAGCCCGGCCAGGTGCTCCGACTCGCGGCGTACGCCGGGCAGGGGTGCCGTGCCGGCGGCTTCCGCGACGCCGACCACGAGCGTTCCGGTGCCCGCCGGGCGGGCGGCACGCTGCCGGGCGTGGTGCAGGGCGCGCAGCGTCGGCGTGTAGGAGGAGACCACCCGGTCCAGCGCGCCCGAGGTGCCGTCGGCGGGGGCCGCCGCGTGCGGCGGCAGCGTGCCCAGGGCGCCGCCCGGCGACCACCACAGCCGGGGCCACGGTCCCGTCGGTGCGGCCGGGACGCCGAGGTGGTCGAGGACGGGGCCGGTGACCGTCTGCCACAACCAGGCGAGCGTGGACCGGACGACCTGCTGGGCGCGCTGTGCCTGCCTGCGCGGGGTTCCGGGCGACTCGATGCGTGCCAGGGCCTCCTCGAACTTCTGCCGGCGCGTTGCCGTCGTCCCCGGATCGAGCCCCGGAAGCGGCACGGCGTCGATGGAGTGCTCGGTGACGACCAGCGCGTCACTGCCGTACGGGGAGACGTTGACCAGGACCACCGGGCCTGCCGCCGCCGTCGCACGCAGTTCGCGTTCGTCCCACTCACGCACCGGACGCAGCAGACCGAGTCCTGGGTGCTCGGTGCGGATCCGGCGTGTGAGTTCCTGCCAGTCGGCGGCCAACCGCTGGCGCCGGTCGGCCCGGGCGTCGGCGGCGCGCGCTCCGTCCCGGGGGGCTTCCTCCGGGAACTCGGCACTGAGTGGTTCCCGGCTCTCGGTCGCCGTGTCGAGGGCCGTACGGAGCTCCTCGAAGCGGTCGGCGAGGTCCGGTGCGGCCTCCCGGAGCCGGGTGAGGTCGCTGTCGGCGTCGAAGGCTTGGGAGAGCAGCACACCCCTGGCCTGTTCGAGGAGCCCGACCGCCAGCCCGGGCCGGCCGCACCGCACGGCGCAGGCAGCCGCGGCAGCCCCCAGACCGACGGACCGGCTCAGCAGGAACTCCTGGTCGTCCCGCAGGAGATGGCGGGGCGTGACGGAGTGCAGCAGGTCGACCGCCATCACGTAGCCGTCCAGGGCACGGTCCCAGACGCCGAGCTGCGCCCAGAGGTCGCCGCAGGCCCGCGCGGCGGTCAGGCGCTCCGAGGGCGGGCACTGCTGCTCCAGGGCTGCTTGCCTGAACACGTCGGCCGCCTCGGCCAGATCGGTGTCGCGTCCCCGGCCGGTGCCCTGGTCCCGCAGAACGACGCCGAGGTTCGTCAGGCGCAGTGTGCGCCTGGCATGGCCCGGCGGGGTGACCTCGACCACCCGGCGGAACAGCGCGATCGCCTCCTTGCGGACCGCCGACGACACCAGGGAGCGGAAGCTCAACAGGCGGGTCTCTGCGGCCAGGGTCAGGGCACCGGGCAGGTCGGGCGAGTCCGCGGGCAGTGCCGCGACGACCGCGTCGGCCAGCTCCCGGGCCTCCCGCGCATCGATCAGCCGTTGCGCGGGGTCGCGGCGGCTCATGAGGGCCGCGGCCAGGTTGTGGCGGCGGCGCGGCAGCAGGGGGTCGTCCGCCGGGGTGAGTGCGAGGGCCTCCCTGAAGAGCCGGATCGCCTCGTCGAGCCGGGCGTCCGGGTCGGCGGCACGCTCGAAACCGGTCATGACACTGATCGCCGTGGAGCCGAGCACCGTCGCGCGGTGTGCGCGGCCCAGCCCGGGCAGCTCCCTGGCACGGCGCCGGCACTCCTGGGCCTCCCGCAGGTCCTCGCCGTCACCCAGCAGCTGGTGGCGCAGGCCCAGGGCCATCCCGAGGTTGAGCAGCCGCACGCTGAGGATCTCGTGCTCTTCCGGGGTCGACGCCACCGCCTCCCGCATGACCCGGACCGCCTCGTTCAACTCCTCCCGACGGCCGGTGCGTTGATAGCTGCTGGTCAATACCAGGCCGAGATCGCTGAGTGTCACGGCCCGCTCGGGGTGGCCCGGCGGCAGCAGCGCCTCGGCCCTTCGCAGCAGCGTCAGGGCCTCGGCCAGGTCCGCGCTGTTGCCGTCGGGATCGAGCCGGTACCGGGCGTGCAGGGCCATCGCGGGGGCGATCAGCCGCGTCGCGGTCTCGGCGGTCGCCTGCGCGGACGCGGCTGCCACGGCCGTCAGATGCGTGATCGCCGCGTCGAGATCGGCCGGATCGCCGGTGAGCGCGAAGCGGGCGCGCAGGGCGTTGCCCAGCGTGTTGCGCACCCCGGTGCGCTGCTCCCCGTCCTGCGACGCCTCCCATGCCTGTGTCAGCACCCCGACCGCCTCGTGCAGATCCTGCGGCCGGCCGGTGCGCTGGTATCGCAGCATGAGTGCCAGGCCCAGGTTGAGACCTGCGGCGGCCGGACCCTTGGGATCGCCGGCGGCGGCCCGGCGGAACAGGTCCACCACCTCGTCGCACTCCTCGGCCGTGGCGCCCTCCCGGTGCCTCAGCGCCAGCAGCGCGGCGCCCAGGGTGCTCAGGCAGTGGGCCAGGTGCGGGCTGTGCGGGGGCAGTTGGGTCAGTACGTCTCGCGCGATGCCGACCGCCTCGTAGAGATCCTCCGGGTCGAGCGACTGCCTGTAGCGCTCCAGCAGTTGGATGCCCAGGTTGCTGAGGGCCAGGAGCCGCTCGGGGGAGTGGGCCGGGATGCGTTTGAGGGTGCGGTGGCTGAGTCGGATCCCCGCCGCCGGTCCCGAGTCGGCGTCCGGCTCGCGCCGCCCGACGAGGGACAGCGCGTGGGTCAGATCGGCGACCCGGGGCACGTACGCGGGATCGTGCTCGGGTGTCGCGAGGACGGCGAGGCTGCCTGTCGCGACCGCCGTGGCGAGCAGGGCCTCGTGCGTGGGCGCGTCGATGCCCACCCGCACGGCCAGCCGGTACAGGCGCAGGTCGTCCTCGGTGGCGTCCCGTGGCGGATCGTGCTGTCTGCCCTCGGCCGCGATCACGGCCGCCGCGCACTGGGCCGACCACTCGGCGACACCGTCGGCGTTCGCGGGGTCGGGCCGGACCGCGGGGTCGGTCGTCGCGTAACCGGCCGCCAGTTGCGGTGGTACGAGACCGGGATCGGCCACCCAGACGGGGAAGAGCAGGGTTCCGGCCATGGCGCCGTGGACGGGGCCGTCGGGACCGGGGGAGGCCGCCGCGCGCGCGGCACACAGCCATCCCGCCGCGTGCCGGGCCTCCAGGTCGGTCCTCAGGTCGGCCAGGCACAGCAGTCCCCGCAGTTCGGCGTCGGCCTCGGGGCCGAACACCACGTCCGGATTCACCCCTGTGTGCGCGCTTCCCGCGCCTGCGACGCGTGCGCGGATGGCCTGCACGAGCCGGTCCCGGTCGTCCCTCACCTTGTCGCGCCCCCCTGTCGTTCAACCCCGTGGCGTGGCGACCCACCCTCAACAGTGCCAGTCCTCGGGCACACTTGGAGCATGACCGTATCGCCTGACCATCCCGAACTCGTGCACCGCACAGCGGCGTTGTGCGCGCTGCTCGGCTCGCGCGACACGATGCGCGAACCGGACGTCCGGGAGGCGGCCGAGCGCGCGCGGGACCGGCTGCGGTCGGGGGCGGACGCCGACGAACTCGCCGCGTGCTTCGACGCCTTGGACCACGCGCTGCGTCGGGCCGGGGTCGCGGTCGGCCTCTCCCCGGCACGCGTTGGGCTCGCGGTCCGCGGGGTCGCCCAGCACCTCAAGGTGGCCGTGTGCCCCGGACCGGTCCGCTGCAGCCGGTCGGAGCGGGCCCGCGACCTGCTGCCCGCCCCGCACTGTGCCGTCCACGACGCACGTATGCACAAGGCGCGCCTGCGCCCCGACGGGTGACCGCCTCCGGGCCGCCGACCCCATGAACCCTCTCCTCGCCACCCTGGGCAGCAAGCTCACCGAACGCTGGCTGAACCTCCTGGTGCTGCCCGGCGCCCTCTTCCTGGCCGTCACCGCCGTCGGCACCACCCTGGGCCACCGCCACTGGCACGACGTCGACCGGCTGCGCACCACACTGGACGAGCTCGCCGCCCGTCCCGCGCTCGACCGGACCGGCACCGCCGCACTTGTGGTGGCACTCGTCCTGCTGGCCGCCGCCGCGGCCTCACTCGGCGCGCAGTTCCTGGGAGGCGCCATCGAGCGGTACTGGCTGCGCTTCGGCCAGGACCCCCTCTCGCGTGCCCTCACGGCACGGCGCCGACGTCGGTGGGGTGAAAGGGACGAGAAGGTCGAGGAGGCCGTCCTCCGAGCCGCCACGACCGGGGACGGGGCAGACGGTGCGGTGTCGGTCCCGGCCCGTACGTGGGCACGGATCCAGGCGCTGACCGAGGCCCGCGACCGCATCGCGGTACGCGCCCCGACGCGGCCCACCTGGTACGGCGACCGCATGCAGGCGGCCGCGGACCGCGTCGAGGCCGCCTACGGGGCCGACCTCGCCGCCCTGTGGCCCCGGCTGTGGCTGATCCTCCCCGAGCCCGCCGAACGGCAGATCCGGTCGGCCCACGACTCCTTCGGCGCCGCGGCGCGGCTCGCGGCCTGGGCGGTGGGCTACGCCTTGCTCGCCTGCTGGTGGTGGCCGGCCGCGCTGGTCGCCGTGGGCTGCGCGGCGGCGTCCCGGTCCCGTGCCCGTGCCGCGCTGGAGGGGCTCGCGGCACTCGTCGAAGCGGCCGTCGACGTACACGGCCGGGAGCTGGCGGCCCGGGTCGGTCTGATCGCCCCGGACTCGGCGGGGCTGCTGGCCCGTGACACGGGGGACCGGATGTCGGAGATCTTCCGGAAGAACGACTGAGACGCGGACGGGACCGGTGCCCGGACGAGCCGGCGGGGCCACGGCTTCATGTGGCCTGACGCCGGGCCGCCGACGCCGAAACCGCTCCGCACGGAGCGGACGTGACGCCCCGTCGCCGAGGCGGCGGGGCGTCTCCTGGCGTCCACGGGCCTCTCTCCCGCACGTCACCGCCGTCGACGACGGCCCGAGCGGTCTGCCGAGGCGTCAGCTCAGGCCGAGGACGCTCATGGTGTGCTCGGCCATGCGCTTCTCCCCGAGGGCGTTGGGGTGGACGGGGACGACGCTGTGGCCGAAGAGGAGCGGCTCGATCCACCGGGTGCCGGCGGCCTTGCAGGCGTCGTGGCCGTCCGACGCCTGCGAGAAGTCCACGTAGACCGCACCGGTCTCCTCGGCGGCGCGCTCGACGACGGCGTTCAGGTGCGCCTGGATGCCCCGCAGGTAGGGCACGTCGCCGGAGGCGATCGGCAGCTTCGCGAAGCAGGACGGGTCGGCGGTGGCCGGCACGATCCACGGGTAGCCCAAGGCGGCGACACGCGCATGGGGAGCCTTGGCGCGCACGTTCTGAAGGGCGGCCTTGAGGGCGGGATAGGTGTTCGCGGCTATCCGGTCGTCGAAGGAGCTGCCGTGCTTGTCCTTGCAGGGGCTGCCCTTTCCGCCGCTGAGAACGCCCGCGGAGCCGCAGGCGAGGATGGCGTTGATGAACGTGTTGTTGTCATTGCCGCCGATGGTCAGCGTCACCAGGTCGGTGTCCGCGCCGAGCGCGTTCAGCTGGGGGGCGACTCCCGGGTACTGGGCCTGAGTGAAGTGTTTCGTCTGGGCGGCGCCGCAGGTGACGTCCTTGAGGTGGGCGCCCGTTCTGGAGGCGATGACGTTGGGGTAGTTCGCCGTGGAGCGCAGACACAGCAGGTTGGAGGTGTCCACGGGCAGGACTCCCGAGCCGGCGCTGTAGCTGTCGCCGAGAGCGACGTAGTCCAGGGTCGTGGTGGCGTGTGCGGTGGTGGCGGTGAGGCCGAGGGCGAGCGCGCCAACGGCGGCTGCTGTCGCGGTCATGACATGGCGCACGGCATGCTTCGGCATGTGCTCTCTCTTCTCGGGAAGTGGCACGGGGGGAGCGGGCATGGCGGTGCCCGGGGTGCGTGCTGCTCTGTGAGAGTGCGGCGGCTCAGGTGGGGAAGCGGCCGACGGTCGCGCCCCGGGGGAGGGGCGCGCTCGCCGGCGACCGTGACGTACCGGTTGTGGGGTTACCGATCGGTTCTACCGTTAGGTAATTTGCACCCGTCCTGACACCGAGTCAACATCGGTGACCCGACTTCTTGAAACGTGGTGGGGAACGCCGCTACGGCGTGACCGGCGAGGAGTCCTCCTCCGGTGCCGCGAGGGCCAGGGCTGCGGATTCCGACTCCGCCGCCCGGGCGAGCAGTTCGGACCGGCCGATGGCCTCCGTGCGGGTGGAGGGCACGGTGCACGCGTGGGCCCCGGCGACGGATCCGTAGCGGGCGCAGCGCTGCGGATCCTCTCCGTTCAGCCAGCCGAGCAGGAAGGCCGAGGCGAAGGCGTCGCCCGCGCCGTTGGAGTCCACGACCGGAGCCGGGGGATCGACGGCGGGTACGTGCGTCACCGCGTCGTCGGTCAGCAGGTACGCGCCTTCGGCGCCGGCGGTGGCGACGACGATCCGGGCGCGACCGCGCGCGGCGATCTCGCGCATGGTGCGCTCGGTGTCGGCCAGCGCGGTGGTGGAGAGGAAGACGACGTCGGCCGCCAGGGCGAACGGCTCGTGATAGGGGTCGACGCCGTCCCAGTCGTGGAGGTCGGTCGAGAGGGTGACCCCGGCCTCCCGCAGCAGGGGCAGGGCGTGCGCGCACGGTTGGGTGATCACGACGTGCGCGTGCCGGCTCGCGGCGGCGAGCTCCCGCACCGTCGCCTCGGGGAACCGGTCGGACTCGCCGGAGCGCGTCGCGTCGTACAGGGACAGGCGCCGTCCGTCGGGCCCGACGAGGTTGACCGCGCGCTTGGTGCCCGCCGGCTGAGGCACCGCGGTGAGGGGGACGCCCCGGTCGCGGTGGAGGGCGCGGACCAGGTCGCCCTCGTGGTCGTCGCCGATCATGTCGAGATGGTGGGCGCGCAGTCCCAGGGCGGTCAGTCCGAGCGCCACGAAGTCGCCGCTCTGGCCCGCGCGGGTCTTGATCCCGGGCCGGATCATGTGGCTGTCGGCGAACGGCAGCGGCAGTTCGGGGACGTGGACGATCGTGTCCACTCCCGCGCCGCCCAGGACGAGGACGTCGATGTCGGTGCTCATGGGGTCCTCCCGGGCCGTCGTCGGCAGCCGAGTCAAACAGCCGGCCGCCACCGTGGCAAGGACTTGCAGAAAACCTCTGCAAGTCCTGTCGGTCGTCCGGCCCGCCGGTCGACGGCAGCGCTCAACGGCCCTCGGCGCACAGGGCCGCGTCCACCGCCCCCTGGAGACGGGGCCGGCGCCCTCCGCCGCCCGGGTCACGGTGCCCCGGCCGCGCGGCCCTGTGCGCCGACCGAGTCGCCGGGCAGATCACCGCCGTGGCCCAGTAGAGGCCGCCGCAGCTGAGCGGGACGGAGACGACGCCGTAGCCGTGGCGGCTGCCCGCCGGGTACACGTCGCGGCTCCCCACGACGGGTCTCGGGTCATCCGGTGCACCGCCCGGCCGGGCAGGAGCCGCCCGCCGAACAGTACGTCCCAGAAGGAGTTGAGATCCTCCGGACCCGTCCGTCCGTCATCAGGGGCATCACGGCGGCCGCGGTGAACGCCTCGGTGCTGCCGGACGGCCTGAACCGGCCCCGCTCGTCGACCTTCGGCCGGCCCGACCGCAGGTCCGAGACGCCTGCGGTACGCGTCAGCCTGCCGTCGTACGCGAGCGCACCCGGCACCCCGTCCCGATCGACGAGCAGATCCAACTGCCGCTCGAACGGCTCCGGTTGACGGGACGCCGCATGCTCGCGAGCGCACCGGTGAGCGTCGCGGTGCGTGCGAGGCATGGGTGTTCCCCCTGGTCGTGACCCGGCCGGCACGGACCGGTCGGTCCCCGTGCCGACGGCCCTGCCAGGATCCCGGCACCGGATCACTGCGCCCAGCCCCCGGATCCGGGGTGCGGTGAACCCGCTTGCGGCCCTCTCACCTGCATGCACCGGGAGCCCGACAGAACCTGTCGAGGAGCCGGGGCTGTTCTAGAGTGACCTCCACCAGTGCAGACCACTGCGACCTGTGAGGTACACACCAACCATGCCGAGCGAAACGTTTGAGTTCCAGGTAGAGGCGCGTCAGCTCCTGCAGTTGATGATCCACTCGGTCTACTCGAACAAGGACGTCTTCCTGCGCGAGCTCGTCTCCAACGCCTCCGACGCGCTGGACAAGCTGCGCCTCGCCGCCCTGCGGGACGAAGCTCCCGACGTCGACGTGACCGACCTGCACATCGAGATCGACATCGACAAGGAGGCCCGTACCCTCACGGTCCGGGACAACGGCATCGGGATGTCGTACGACGAGGTCACCCAGCTCATCGGCACCATCGCCAACTCGGGCACGGCCAAGTTCCTGCAGGAACTGCGAGAGACCAAGGACGCCGCAGGGGCCGACGGGCTCATCGGCCAGTTCGGGGTCGGCTTCTACTCGGGCTTCATGGTGGCGGACGAAGTCACCCTGGTGACCCGGCGCGCCGGCGAGACCCAGGGCACCCGCTGGACATCGCGGGGCGAGGGCACGTACACGCTGGAGAAGGTCGACGAGGCGCCGCAGGGAACCTCGGTCACCCTTCACCTGAAGCCGGCGGATTCCGAGAACCAGCTCCACGACTACACCTCCGCCTGGAAGGTGAAGGAGATCGTCAAGCGGTACTCGGACTTCATCACCTGGCCGATCCGCCTGGTCCCCGAGGCGGGCGACGACGGCGACTCCGGTGAGGCGGAGACGCTGAACTCGATGAAGGCCCTGTGGGCGCGTCCGCGCGACGAGGTGTCCGACGACGAGTACCACGAGCTGTACAAGCACATCAGCCACGACTGGCGCGAACCGCTGGAGACGATCCGGCTGCAGGCGGAGGGCGCCTTCGAGTACCAGGCCCTGCTCTTCGTGCCCGCCCATGCCCCGCACGACCTGTTCACCCAGGGGTACCAGCGGGGCGTACAGCTCTACGTGAAGCGCGTCTTCATCATGGACGACTGCGAGGAACTGCTGCCGCCCTACCTCCGCTTCGTCAAGGGTGTGGTCGACGCGCAGGACCTCTCGCTCAACGTCTCCCGCGAGATCCTCCAGCAGGACCGGCACATCCGCATGATGCGGCGCCGCCTGACGAAGAAGGTCCTGTCGACGGTGAAGGACCTGATGTCGTCGGCGCCGGAGCGCTACACCACGTTCTGGCGGGAGTTCGGCCCGGTCCTGAAGGAAGGGCTGGTGACCGACTCCGAGAACCGCGACGCGATCCTCGCCGTCGCCTCCTTCGCGAGCACACGGGACGCCGAGGAGCCGACCACGCTGGCGAAGTACGTGGAGCGGATGAAGGACGGGCAGGACGGCATCTACTTCATGACGGGCGAGTCCCGGCAGGCCATCGAGAACTCCCCGCACATGGAGGCGTTCCGGGCCAAGGGCGTGGAGGTCCTGCTGCTCACCGACCCCGTGGACGAGGTGTGGGTCGACGCGGTCGGGGAGTACGAGGGCAAACGGCTGCGGTCGGTGGCCAAGGGCGAGATCGACCTCGGCGGCGAGGAGGACGGGAAGGACGGCGCCGAGAAGGAGCGGCAGAGCGAGGAGTACGCCGGGCTGCTCGGCTGGATGACGGAGCACCTGGGCGAGGACGTCAAGGAGGTCCGCCTGTCGTCCCGCCTCACGGTCTCGCCGGCCTGTGTCGTCTCCGACGCGCACGACCTCACGCCCGCGCTGGAGAACATGTACCGGGCGATGGGTCAGGAGGTGCCCCGGTCCAAGCGGATCCTGGAACTCAACCCGGAGCACCAGCTGGTGAAGACCCTGAACCGGGCCTACACGGAACGCGAGGACCGCACGGAGCTCACCGAGACCGCGGAACTGCTCCACGCTCTGGCGGTTCTCTCCGAAGGCGGCCGGCCGAAGGAGCCGGCACGGTTCGTGAAGCTGGTGGCCGACCGCATGGAACGCACGCTGTAGGTACGCCGATCGGCGCACGGTGAGGTCCCGTGGTGGCCGGCCCACCCCGGGACCTCACGGTCCGTCCCGCTCAGCCGGCGATCGGCGAGACGGCGACACAGCCGGCGGCGGAGACGACGCCCGCGTCGGACTCCTCGGCGAGGGTCTTCCCCTTGTACACGATCTTGCAGGTGAGGCCGTCGGAGCCGCCCTCGCTGACGTCCAGCGCCACCGGCAGCACGGTCGGCGCCTCGATGCCCCGCAGCGTCACCGTCTTCTTCCACGGCAGCGTGGGGTTCTTCACCGTCTCGAGCTTCGGGTCCGCCGCGTCGCCGCCGCCCGCGTTGAACTCGATGGAGTCGGCCTTGGCGCCGGTCACCTCGTAGGTGACCTGATACTCCTCGTTGAGCTGCTTGTCGACCTCCTCGACCACCTCGTCCTCGACCTGCTTGGCGGCCTCGTCGGCGACGTCCGAGCAGGCGCCGAGCCCGAGGACGAGACCGCCCGCGAAGAGCGCGGCGGCGATGGAGCGGCTGATGCGGTTCATTGGAATTGACCCCCCAGGTCACACGGACTGTGCAAGCGGCAGACAACAGTAAAGGTGACGCAAAGTCAATTTGTTACCGAACGCGGAAGCCGCTGGTCAACGCCGGTCCTCCGCTGTGACACGGCGCCATACCATTCCGTATCGTACGGTCGGGCCGTGGCGAGCGAACGGGACTGGCTGGAGGCCGGACTCGCCGTGCTGCGACAGGACGGCGCGCGGGCCCTGACCATCGAGCGGCTGTGCAGCGAACTCGACCTGACCTAGGGCTCCTTCCACCACCACTTCAAGGGCACAGCGGGCTTCAAGACCGACCTGCTCGCACACTTCGAGGCAGAGCACACCAGCCGCTTCATCGCCGACACGGAACGCGTCGGCGCCTCTGCCCGGCGCAGGCTCCGGCGCCTGCTCGGACTCGTCCTCGAAGACAAGAGCGGCAGTGAGGGCGTCGAGATCGCCATGCGGTCCTGGGCCCTGCAGGATCCCGAGGCACACGCACTTCAGGAACGGGTGGACCGGTCGCGCATCGACTACCTGCGCACCCTCTTGCGCGAACTCGGCGGCCCGGAGGTCGACGTCGAGTCGATGGCCCGGCTGCTCTACCTGGTCCTCGTCGGCGCCCAGCAGGTCGTCCCGCCCGTCCCCACGTCCGACCTGCGCGACAGCTACGCCCTGGCCCTGCGCCTGGCCCCGCACGATCCGCACGACGCGTACGAGTGGGAGGACACCCCGTGAACACCTTGGCCCGATGGGTCCCGCGGCTGATCATCGCCACCGCGCTGCTCCACTTCGCCTGGGCCTTCGCCCAGCCCCACGCCTGAGGCGCCATCGTCCGTGACGGCTTCTTCCGCAGCGCCGTGGACACGGGCGCCGAGGACTACTTCGCCCGCGAGTTCAGCATCTGGTGGATGGTGGCCGGTGTCGCGCTGCTTGCCCTGGGCACGCTGGCCCGGCACCTCGTGCGCACCACCGGCCACCTGCCCGCGCAGATCGGGTGGTACCTGCTGGGCCTCGGCGTGCCCCTGTGCGTCGTCTACTTCCCCGTCACGGGCGGCTGGCCGCTTGTCGTCATCGGCATACTCGGCCTGGTGGCCGCCCGCCGTACCGGAGCGACGCGGTCCTGAAGCGCCGCCGGAACCCCTCGGCTCGCGCGAGCCCGTCCCTCCGGGACGAGACGGCCCCACCCTGGTGCGCCACGGCGGCGAGGAATCACGCCTGGGGAGCGGGCTCCCCGGGGAGGCGTTCGAGGGCGGCGGCGATGTCGGTCCGCCGGGCGATGTCCGTCAGTGCACGGGCCATGACCGATCCGGGTTCCCTGGTCGTGGTCACCAGCCCGACCGGCACCGTCCGGGCCGGCTCGGTCAGCGGCACCGCCCGCATGCCGTGCGGAACGCCGAAGACGTGCAGCCACGTCCGCGGCACGATGCTCGCCCACCGGCCCGTCCGGACGTGGGCGAACAGGGCCGCCACCGAATCGGTCTCGACCCGCGGCGACGGGCGCACCCCCACCTCCGCGAACACCTCGTCCAGCACCCGCCGCCCCTGCATGGCCTCGGTCAGCAGGCACAGCGGCAGTCGTGCCGCCTCCGCCCAGGTCGCCGTCGCCGGACGGGCCAGGCCGTCGGCGGCGGTGGTCAGCAGCACGTACCGCTCCTCGTACAGCGCCACCGCCTGGAAGCCCTCCGACAGGCCCTTGTGCAGGTACGTGACTCCGGCGTCGATCTCGAAGTTCTGCAACTGCCGCAGGATGTCCTCCGACTGGAGGTCCGCCTTGACCTCCACGGTGACCAGCGGGTGCGCCGCGCAGAACGGTCCGGTCAGCAGAGAGACGGCACCCGACGCGGTCGGGACCGCCCCGACGCGCATCCTGCCGCTGAGCCCCGTGCGCAGGGCGCCGACCTCGTTCTTGAGGGCGTCGCGGTCGGCCAGGATCCGCTGCGCCCAGACCACGATGCGTTCGCCCTCGGGCGTGAGGCCCTCGTACTTGCGGCCACGCCGGACGAGCGGTACGTCCAGCTCCTCCTCCAGCTTGCGGATCGCTTCGGAGAGCGCGGGCTGGGAGACGTAGCAGGTCTGGGCGGCACGAGCGAAATGGCGCTCCCGGGAGAGGGCCACCAGGTACTCGAGTTGACGGAACAGCACTCCATGGGTGTACCGGACAGCTCCACGGAACGCCAGTCGGGGCCGCGCGGCGCCGCACGCCCGGTGGGGCCTCGACGGGACGGCTCAGGCCGCGGGCAGCGGCTGCACGCGCTCGGCGCCGGTGTAGACGTTCATCGAGGCGCCGCGCAGGAACCCGATGAGGGTCAGTCCGCTCTCCGCGGCCAGGTCGACCGCGAGCGAGGACGGTGCGGAGACGGCCGCCAGTACGGGGATGCCGGCCATCACCGCCTTCTGCACCAGCTCGAACGAAGCCCGGCCGCTCACCATCAGCACCGTCTCGCGCAGCGGCAGCAGCCCCGATCGCAGGGCATGGCCCACGACCTTGTCCACGGCGTTGTGCCGGCCGACGTCCTCCCGCAGGCACAGCAGCTCCCCGTCGGCCGAGAAGAGCCCGGCGGCGTGCAGCCCGCCGGTGCTGTCGAACACCCGTTGGGCCGCCCGCAGACGGTCGGGGAGGGCCGCGAGCGTCTCCGGGCCGATACGCAGCGGGTCCTCGGCGACGGACCACGCCGCCTGCGTGCGCACCGCGTCCAGGCTCGCCTTGCCGCACAGCCCGCACGAGGACGTGGTGTAGAAGTTCCGCTCCAGTGACGGGCCGGGAGCGGCCACGCCCCGGCTCAGGACGACGTCCACCACGTTGTAGGTGTTGCCGCCGTCGGCCGTGGCGCCCGCACAGTAGCGGATTCCCGCCACGGCGTCGGCGTCGTGCACCACCCCTTCGCTCACCAGGAACCCGGCCGCGAGGTCGAAGTCGTCGCCCGGAGTGCGCATGGTCACGGTGAGCGGGCGCCCGCCGACCCGGATCTCCATCGGCTCCTCGGCGGCCAGGGTGTCCGGACGAGGTGACGCCAGACCCTCCCGGACCCGCAGCACCCGCCGTCGTACGGTCACTCGTCCCATGGTGTCGACTCCTCTCCTCGGAGCGGTGCTCCGACGGTGTTGCGCGATCGTCCTGGTTCCACGGCCCGGCACATCGCGCCGCCGTCGGGGAGATGGCGTCGGCTGAACCGTGCCGTGAACACCAGGCACAGCAGGCCCACGGCCGCGAGGCCGGTCAGCAGGGCCGGATAGGAAGCAGCCCCGGCCGTGACGGCGAGCAGGAGCGGCGTGAGGAAGCCGCTGTAGGCGGCGCCGTGGTAGAGGGACGCGGCCGAGGGGCGGGCCTTCGGCGGCGCCAGTCGCTCGATCTCCCGCAGCCCCGAGGACAGGGTGAGGCCGTACCCGGCACCCAGGAGGACCGCCGCGGTCAGGACCAGACGTGCCGAGTCCAGGTACGCCGCGCCGGCACTCACCAGCAGTCCGCCGATCACGGCGACCATCGCGGTGAGCGTCGCACGTGCGCTGTGGGCGTGGTCCAGCCGGTCCGCCAGGGGCTGCACGGCGATGCCCACGGCGAGCGTCAGCGCCGTCACCAGGCCGCTGAACACCGGCGCGTGGTCCGGGACCCGGTCGGCCACCAAGGGGGGCAGTACGACGTACGCCACCGTGGAGGCGGTGAAGACCGCCGGGCTCGCCGGAAGCACCACCCGCACGAAGCGCGGGTGGCTGACGGCCGCTCGGTACAGGCCCGCCGAGAACGGTTCCACCCAGGCGCCGCGCCGTGACGGCGCGGTCTCCGGAACACGGCGTGTCGCGGCGAGGACCAGCACGGCGAGCAGTGAATGAACGAGACAGGGCAGCACCGTCGGGTGCGGCAGCCACTCGGCCAGGACACCGGCCGTCAGGGCTCCGGCGGCGAATCCGCCAGCCGTGGCGTATGTCGCGAGGCGGGCGCCGGCGGCCGGCTGCGCGGACAGCTCGCGCACCCAGGTGGTGCCCGCGGTCAGGACCAACCCGGCGGCTGCCCCGGTGGCCAGACGGCTGACGTACACCGCGCTCTCGGACACGGTCGCCGCCGCCAGCAGGGCGCTGGCCGCGGCGGACAACGCCAGCGCGGGCCGTACCACACGACGTCTTCCCAGCCGGTCGGCGGCCGGTCCGCCGAGCAGCAGGCCGGGCAGCAGTCCCAGGAGGTACATGGTGAACATGGCGGCGACCGGGACGGCGGGCCAGTGCTGCTCCGTCCGGTACACGACTGCGAGCGGGTGAACTGGTTCGCGCCCCATCCGGCAGTGCTCACCGCAGCCGCCGCCGGAAGCCGGCGGAGCGCGGCGGGGGATGAGGGCATGCGGGACTGTTTCCTTTCCGGACGCGGCGCCCGACGCCGGTGCCCCGGGAGGGCCGACGTCCGGCTCAACTGGGGTTGCGGGCGGCTTCCAGGCGGACCACGACCCCTTTGGAGGTGGGGCAGTTGCTGATGTCGGCGACGCTGTCCAGCGGGACCAGGACGTTGGTCTCGGGGTAGTAGGACGCCGCGGAGCCGCGACTGGTGGGGTAGCCGACGACCCGGAAGTTCTCCGCCCGGCGCTCCCTCCCGTCGTGCCATACGCTCACCAGGTCCACCTCGTCACCGTCGGCGATGTGGAGGGCTTCCAGGTCGGCGGGATTGACGAGCACGACCCGGCGGGCGTTGTGGATGCCGCGGTAGCGGTCGTTCGGGGCGTACCAGACGGTGTTCCACTGGTCGTGCGAGCGCAGGGTCTGCAGCAGCAGATGCCCCTCGGGGACGTGTGGCATCGTGAACTCGTTGCAGGTGAAGACGGCCTTGCCGCTCGGAGTGGGGAAGACCCTCCGGTTGACCGGGTTGGGCAGCGTGAAGCCGCCCGGCCGGGCCACGCGGGCGTTGAAGTCCTCGAAGCCCGGTACGACGCGGGAGATCCGGTCACGGATGGTGCCGTAGTCCGCCTCGAACTCCTCCCAGGGCA
The DNA here is from genome assembly GCF_014650995.1 of Streptomyces viridiviolaceus. Taxonomy (GTDB): domain Bacteria; phylum Actinomycetota; class Actinomycetes; order Streptomycetales; family Streptomycetaceae; genus Streptomyces; species Streptomyces viridiviolaceus. The sequence goes on along the minus strand of NZ_BMWA01000024.1, from coordinate 86,763 downwards.
GGGACGGCGTCTCCCCGAGGGTCCTGCGCGCCAGCCGGCTGATGATCGCGACCTCGCTGAGGAGGTGCGGGGAGGCCGGTGGCAGCTTGCCCCGGGAGGCGTGCACGTCGCTCATCGAGTCCTCGACCGTGATGAACTGCTCGCCCGTGGCCTGGATGTCGCGGTCGCTGCGGCCCAGCGTGGGAAGGATCAGCGCGGTGTCGCCGCAGACGGTGTGGGAGCGGTTGAGCTTGGTGGAGATGTGGGCGGTGAGCCGGCACCTGCGCATCGCCTCCTCGGTCACCGCGCTGTCGGGTGTGGCCCGTACGAAGTTGCCCGCAACGCCGAGGAAGACCTTGGCGCGGCCTTCGTGCATCGCCCGGATGCCGTTCACCGCGTCCAGGCCGTGACGGGTGGGCGGGGTGAAACCGAACTCGCGTTCCAGGGAGTCGAGGAACTCCTGCGGCATCTGCTCCCATACGCCCATGGTGCGGTCGCCCTGGACGTTGCTGTGGCCGCGCACCGGGCACACCCCTGCACCCGGCTTGCCGATGTTGCCGCGCAGCATCAGGAAGTTGACGACTTCGCGGATGGTGGGCACACCGTGCTTGTGCTGGGTCAGTCCCATCGCCCAGCACACGATGATCTTCTCGCTGCGCAGGACCCGGGCGTGTACGCGTTCCATCTCCTCGCGGGACAGCCCGGTGGCGGTCAGCACGTCGTCCCAGGACGTCTTGGCTGCCTGCGCGGCGAACGCCTCGAAGCCGGTGGTGAAGCCGTCGATGAACGCGTGGTCCAGTACGGTGCCGGGCGCGGCGTCCTCGGCCTCCAGCAGCAGCCGGTTCAGGGCCTGGAACAGAGCGAGGTCGCCGCCGGCGCGTATGTGCAGGAACTGGTCGGCGATCGGCGTGCCGCGACCGAGCAGCCCACGGGGCTTCTGCGGGTGCTTGAAGCGCATCAGCCCCGCCTCGGGGAGTGTGTTGACCGCGACGACCTGTCCGCCGTTCCGCTTGGTCTCCTCCAGCGCCGACAGCATCCGGGGGTGGTTGGTGCCCGGGTTCTGCCCGACGACGAAGACGAGGTCGGCGTCGTGGATGTCGTCCAGCGAGACACTGCCCTTGCCGATGCCCAGCGTCTCCTGCAACGCGCGTCCGCTGGACTCGTGGCACAGGTTGGAGCAGTCCGGCAGGTTGTTGGTGCCGTACGCGCGGGCGAAGAGCTGCAGGAGGAAGGCGGCCTCGTTGTTCAGCCGGCCGGAGACGTAGAAGAGCGCCTCGTCGGGGGAGTCCAGACCGCCGAGTTCCCGGGCGAGCAGTTCGAGTGCCTCGTCCCAGCCGATCGGCTCGTAATGGCTCGCGCCGGGCCGCTTGACCATCGGCTCGGTGAGCCGGCCCTGCTGGTTGAGCCAGTAGTCGGACCTGCGGTCCAGCTCGGCGATCGAGTGCTCGCGGAAGAAGTCCCGGGTGACCCGCCGCGAGGTGGCCTCGTCGTTGATGTGCTTGGCACCGTTCTCGCAGTACTCGTTCCTGTGCCGCTTGCCCGGTGCGGGCTCGGGCCAGGCACAGCCCGGGCAGTCGATGCCCTTGGCCTGGTTGATGTTCAGAAGTGTCAGCGCGGTGCGCCGCAGGGAGGTCTGGCCCAGGGAGTACTCCAGCGCGTGCGTCACGGCGGGCAGGCCCGTCGCCCAGGTCTTGGGCGGAGTGACCGAGAGGTCGTCGACGGGGTCCTCGATACTGCTCATGTCTGGTCTGCCTCTCTGCCGTGCGCCAAGGCGCGGCGTGCTTCCCCGCTTCGCGATCCGTGAACGTGGGCCGGAATTCCTCGTGAGCCGTTTCCGTGAATATCCGGCTCCGGTGCGGGAAAATCTTTCGCCCATCTGCGACGGGAAGTCAAAAAGGCTTCCCCGATGACCTGACAACTGTCGCCTATCAGCTCGGGATCCCTCGTCACCCGGGTCATAACCTGCGCCGATCACACCATCGGAAACGCCTTTTTGACTCGCCCCATGGAATTCGTCGATGCTGCTCGGCAGGTGAGTAATTCGGTGTCCGCAGGGAGACGATCGCGCGATGGCGGTTCGGGAAGAAACGGTCGGCACGCCCATGGCCCCGCTGGTGGACGGGTTCGGCCGTGTCCACACGGACCTGAGGGTCTCTCTCACCGACAGGTGCAATCTGCGCTGCACGTACTGCATGCCTGCCGAAGGAATGGACTGGCTGCCCCGCGCGGAACTGCTCACCGACGACGAGATCGTGCGTCTGGTCCGCATCGGCACCCGGCGCCTGGGGATCACCGAGGTCAGGCTGACCGGCGGCGAGCCGTTGCTGCGCCGCGGTCTGACCGGGCTCGTCGCCCGCCTCTCGTCCCTGGACCCGGCACCTGAACTGTCGCTCACCACCAACGGCATCGGCCTGGCGCGCAGCGCCGCCGCCCTGCGCGAGGCCGGACTGACCCGGGTCAACGTCAGCCTGGACACACTGCGCCCGGAACGGTACGCCGCGATCACCCGGCGCGACCGGATCGGCGACGTGCTGGACGGACTGTCGGCCGCCCGCGCCGCGGGCCTGGTCCCCGTCAAGGTCAACGCGGTCCCGGTACGGGGGGTCAACGACGACGAGATCGCCGACCTGGCCGCGTTCGCCGCCGAGCACGGCTACCGGATGCGGTTCATCGAGTCGATGCCGCTGGACGCCCAAGGTGCCTGGGACCGCGACCGGATGGTCACCGCCGCCGAGGTCCTGGACCGACTCGGTGAGCGCTTCGACCTGGTCCCGGTCGGACACCGGGGCCACGCGCCGGCCGAGGAGTGGCGGATCGCAGGTACCCGGACGGTCGTGGGTGTCATCGCCAGTGTCACCCGCCCGTTCTGCGGCGGCTGCGACCGGGTGCGGCTCACCGCGGACGGGCAGTTGCGCAACTGCCTCTTCGCCACCGAGGAGTCCGACCTGCGGGCCCTGCTCCGCCGCGGCGCCGACGACGCGGTACTGGAGGCCGCCTGGCGGACCTCTGTAGCGGGCAAAGGGGCCGGCCACGCCATCGACAGCTCCGGTTTCCGCCGCCCGGAACGCCCGATGTCGGCGATCGGCGGCTGACGGGCCGGGGACGGCCCGGCGAGGACCGGCGCGGTGGCGTCCGGGAGCGGGAACGGGAACCGAGGACGGGTGAACGGGACGTGTGCACGGACTGCCGCGGCAGCCGAGGCGAACCGCGAGGTGCCGGCCCCGGCCGGACGGGACGACGGATGGGGAACCGAATGACAGGGGCACGAACGACATCCGAGGGCGGCGCGCGACAGCGGGAGGCCCGGGCCGCAGACGGCGGGCCGGACCCCGCCATGGCATGGGAACGGGCCCGATCGGTCGCCCGCGGCGCCGCCGGCCCGCTGTCCGTCGTCACCCGCGACCTCACCGAGGCGCTCGGTCATGCCCTCGCCGAACCGCTGGCCGCGCTCACCGACCTCCCGCCGTTCGACACGTCCGCGATGGACGGCTGGGCCGTGGCAGGACCGGCGCCGTGGCGGCTACGGGGCGGCCGGATACTGGCCGGCGGCCCGTCCGAGCCGCTGAGCGAGGGCACCGCCGTGCCGATCGCCACCGGCGCCCGACTCCCGGTCGGTGCGACGGCCGTACTGCGCCGGGAGCACGGCCAGGCAGAGGAGCGGAGCGGCGTGCTGCACGACCGCTCCGTCGGTCCGGGCCCCCTGGTTCCGGGCCGGGACATCCGGCCGCGCGGCCGGGAGTGCCGCTCGGGCGAGCCACTGCTCCCCTCCGGCACCACGGTCACCCCGGCCGTGCTGGGGCTGGCGGCAGCGGCCGGATACGACCGGCTGGCCGTGCACCGCCGCCCGGCCGTGGAACTCCTCGTTCTCGGCGACGAGTTGCTGGAGCACGGCCCGCCTCGCGACGGGCGGGTCCGGGACGCGCTCGGGCCGCTGCTGCCGCCGTGGCTGCGCGGTTGCGGCGCCGATGTGACCGGCCGCCGCATGGTGGCGGACGACCCGGACCTGCTGCGGGAGGCCGTGCGCCGCTCCTCGGCCGATGTCGTGGTCACCACGGGCAGCACCGCCGCCGGACCGGTGGACTTCCTGCACGACGCCCTCGACGAGGTGGGCGCCCGACTGCTGGTGGACTCCGTCGCCGTACGGCCCGGCCATCCCATGCTGCTGGCCGAGTTGCCGCCCGCTGCCGACGGCCGGCCCCGTCGGCTCGTCGGCCTGCCCGGCAACCCGCTGGCCGCCGTGGCCGGCACGGTGACCTTGATGATCCCCCTGCTGCGACGCCTGGGCGGGCACCTGGCCGGGACGCCGCGCACGACGGTCGCCGCCGCAGCACTGTCCGGCCACCCACGGGACACACGGCTGCTGCCCGTGCTCCGCACGGACCACGGGGCGACGCCGCTGCCGTTCGACGGGCCGGCGATGCTGCGGGGACTGGCGTACGCCGACGGTCTCGCGGTGGTCCCGCCCGGCGGCGTGTCCGCCGGGGATCCCGTGGAGGTCCTCGACGTCCCCGGGCGGTGACCGCCCGCGCACCCGTCCGGCCGGCCCTCACACCGTGCTCATGACCGTCGGCTCCAGCCGTACGACGATGCCCTTCGCGGTCGGCTGGTTGCTGGTCTCGGCCACGCTGTCCAGCGGCAGCAGGACGTTGGTCTCGGGGTAGTACGCGGCGGCGCAGCCGGGGGTCGTCGGGTAGGGGACCACCTCGAAGCCCTCGGTGCGGCGTTCCGCGCCGTCGCTCCACACGCTCACCAGGTCGACACGCTGCCCCTCGGCCAGACCGAGCCGGGACACGTCCCGCGGGTTCACCAGGACCACTCGGCGGCTGCCGTGGATGCCCCGGTAGCGGTCGTTCTCCGTGTACGGGATGGTGTTCCACTGATCGTGGGAGCGCAGGGTCTGCAGCAGCAGGTGTCCCTCCGGGGCGTGCGACATCTCCCAGGCGTTGCAGGTGAACAGGGCCTTGCCGACGGGAGTGGGGTACACCCCTTCGTTGACGGGGTTGGGCAGCCTGATTCCGCCGGCACGGATCACACGACGGTTGAAGTCGTGCAGTCCCGGCACGATCCGGGAGATCCGGTCGCGGATGGCCCCGTAATCGGCTTCGAACGTGTCCCAGGGAATCCCCGTCCTGCCGTCGAGGGTCCGGCGGGCCAGCCGGCACAGGATGGCGACCTCGCTGAGCAGGACCTTGGACGCCGGCTCGAGGCGCCCGCGGGAGGTGTGCACCTCGCTCATCGAGTTCTCCACGGTGACGAACTGCTCACCGGTGGCCTGGAAGTCCCGTTCGGTGCGGCCCAGGGTCGGCAGGATCAGCGCCGTCCGGCCGCAGACCGTATGGGACCGGTTGAGCTTGGTGGAGATGTGGGCCGTCAGACGGCACTGGCGCATGGCGTCCTCGGTGACGGCACTGTCGGGGGCGGCCCGGACGAAGTTGCCGGCGACACCGAGGAAGACCTTGATGCGGCCCTCGCGCATGGCCTTGATGGAGTCCACCGAATCGAGTCCGTGGGCGCGGGGCGGGTCGAAACCGAACTCCCGCTGCAGCGCGTCGAGGAAGGAGTCGGGCATCTGCTCCCAGATGCCCATGGTGCGGTCGCCCTGCACGTTGCTGTGCCCGCGCACCGGGCAGGCCCCGGCTCCGGCCCTGCCGAGGTTCCCGCGCAGCAGCAGGAAGTTGACGATCTCCCTGATGGTGGGGACCGCGTGCCGTTGCTGGGTCACACCCATGGCCCAGCAGACGATGACGCGTCGGCTGCGCAGGACCTCGTCGCGGACGTTCTCGATCTCGTCCCGGGTGAGTCCGGTCGCGGCGAGGACGTGCTCCCAGGCGAGGGTGCGGGCGTGCCGTGCGAACTCCTCGAAGCCGCTGGTGTTGGCGCGGATGAAGTCGTGGGCGAGTACCGTGCCCGGCCGGGCGTCCTCCGCCTCGAGCAGAAGCCGGTTCAGGGCCTGGAACAACGCGAGGTCGCCGCCGCTGCGGATGTGCAGGAACCGGTCGGCGATCTGGACGCCGCGCCCGAGCACCCCGCGGATCTCCTGCGGATTCTTGAACCGCATCAGCCCGGCCTCCGGCAGGGTGTTCACCGCGATGATGCGGGCGCCGTTGGCCTTCGCGCGCTCCAGCGCGGACAGCTGCCGGGGATGGTTGGTTCCGGGATTCTGCCCCACCAGGAAGATCAGGTCGGCGTGGTACAGATCTTCCAGGCTGACGGTCCCCTTGCCGGTGCCCAGCGTCTCGTGCAGTGCGAAGCCGCTCGACTCGTGGCACATGTTGCTGCAGTCGGGCAGGTTGTTGGTGCCGAAGGCCCTGGCGAACAGCTGCAGGACGAACGCGGCCTCGTTGCTGACCCGCCCGGAGGTGTAGAAGACCGCCTCGTCGGGGGAGTCCAGAGCCTTCAGCTCCTCGGAGATCAGCCCCATGGCGTCGTGCCAGCTGATGGGCTCGTAATGATCCGAGTCGGGCCGCTTGACCATCGGTTCGGTGAGCCGGCCCTGCTGGTTGAGCCACAGATCGGACCGCCGGCCCAGTTCCGAGACGGGGTGTCTGCGGAAGAAGTCCGCCGTGATGCGCCGTGTGGTCGCCTCGTCGTTGATGTGCTTGGCGCCGTTCTCGCAGTACTCGTTGCGGTGCCGGTGCCCGGGAGCGGGGTCCGCCCAGGCGCAGCCGGGGCAGTCGATGCCGTCCACCTGGTTCATGGTCAGCAGGGTGCGGCCGGTTCGCAGGACCGACGTCTCCTCGAGTGAGTACTGCAGGGCATGGGTCACCGCGGGCACTCCCGCCGCCCACTTCTTGGGTGGAGCCACGGTGAGTGACTCGTCCGGCTCTTCGCTCGGTGGCTGCTTCATCGGGCGTGTCTCGCTCTCTTGCTCCCGGGCCGGTGGATCAGCCGACGGGCCAGTGGGCAACTCGGCTTCTGGGTGGTTCCGGCTCCGAAGGCAGGACGTGACCGTTGCGGATGACGCCCCGCCAGGTACCGGACTCCTGACCCAGCCCCTCGATGTATTCCTTGAAGTGACCGAGTTCGGTTCGGATCACACGACGGGTGAAGCCGGTGGAACGGGCAAGGCGCCCCCCGACTCCGTGGGGCTCGAATCGCAGTCGTACGACGATCGCGGTGCGGTCCGGTGCGGTAGCGCGGAACGACACCTCGCCCCCGTGGCGGGATCGCCGGTCAAGGCTGCGCCACGCCACGAGCGAGTCGGGCTCCTGCTCCACGATCTCCGCGTTGAACTCGTGCCGTACCGGACCGAACCCGATCACCCAATGGGTGAGGTTGGGGCGGATCTGCTCGACCCTCTTCACCACGGACGCGAACCGGGGGAAGCTCTTGAACTGCGTCCACTGGTTGTAGGCGGTACTGACCGGCACCGCGACCTCGATCGTCTCTTCCACTGTCTGCATGGCTCCACCCGTCGTCAGGCGCTGCTGTCCTCAGTGTCACCGCCGCGTCGGCGGGGCGCCATGTGAGTCACGGGACGCTACGGTCGGTTCCCCGAAGGCCGGCTCTTCAATCGGAATCGCCCGCTCCTGAGCGTTTTTTCCACCGGCCGGGCGCAAGGCACCCGATCCTGTCCGGTCGGGCCGTCCGGTGCGACGACGCGGCGACCCGTGGGTCAGGACGCAGGGCCGCGGTGGTGCAGGCGGTCGAGCAGGACGTAGGCGCGCTGTTCCGCGGCCGCGAGTTCGGCGGGGTCGATCTCGGCCGGCCACAGCTCGCCGGCCGCGGCGTCGTCCGCCTCGCGGAGTTCGACGGCGGTCTCCGCCAGGTGTACCTGGAGGTCGGGGGGCGGTGGTCCGGCGTGGCCGGCCAGGGACCGTTCGGCTTGCTCCGTGGCTGCCCGGCACGCGGCAAGGGCATGCTCCACGCGCAGGGCGGCCTGGTCGTGGACGACGAGCAGCGCGCAGAGCAGTCCCACGGCGATGCCCACGACGCTGCCGAGCACCCGGTCGAGGACGAGCTCTCCGGCCGGTGCGGGAGCCGCCAGGTCGCTCAGGAGCAGTGCCAGGGGCGTGAGGAAGACGACGCCCAGGGCGTAGTTGCGGGCCACGACGTACTCCAGCAGGAACTCCAGGGCGACGATCACCACCGCGAGTGTCATCGGCTCCGGGTGCGCTGCCAGCACGCCGAGGGCGAGCAGCAGGCCGACGAGCGTGCCGAGGGTGCGCTGGACGGCACGCTGGGCGGTGGTGCGGACGTTGACCGAGTGCAGCACGGCGGCGGCCGAGATCGCTGCCCAGTAGCCGTGCTGCAGGTGCAGCAACACGGCGATGCCGCCCGCCGCACCGGTGCCCAGAGCCATCCGCAGGGCGGGTACGGCGAGCGCGGCCCGGTGGCGGGGCCCGTTCGGACGGCCGATCAGCAACTCGGTGGCGCGCAGGGCGGCGGTGGGGCTCTGTGCCGCGGCCGTGGGCGTCGGATGGTGAAGCCCGTCCCGCTGTGCCGTCCGAAGCGGTGAGGGCGCCCCGGGGACGAGGGGCGTCTCGCGCAGCTCGGGCGGAATCCGGCGGCGCCGGTCCATGAGGATGCGGGCCAGCCGGCGCAGCCGCCGCGCGGTGTCGGCCAGGTCGTCGGGTGCCTGCCGTGTCGTGCGGACCAGCAGGGTCCAGGACAGGTCGGTGAGCTGCAGGAAGACCTCGTCGTGGCGGGCGCCGGGGCGGCGAGCGCGCTCCGGTGGGGGTTGTCCGAGGCAGCGGTAGGCGTGGAGTACGGCAACGGTGGCCCCGTGCCTGGTCCGCCGGGGCACCTCGGTGCCGGCAGCGGACGCCTCCAGCAGGTCGGCCAGTCTGCGCAGGGCTGTGGCCACCGCCAGGCGTTGCGGCCGGTCCGGATGGACCAGCCGGCCGCAGACCCCGAGCACCCAGGCACATGCCGCACCCGCCGCCGCGAGGCCGGTGTACGGGAGCACGTCGGCGAGCGTCGGCGAGGCATTGGCCGCCACCGCGAACGAGAACAGCAACAGGACCGCCCCGAGCCCGCTCAGCCTCGTGGCATCGCAGACGAACTTCGCCACCCCCGCGACCAGCGCCGTCGCCACGACCACCACGCCGGCGCCGCCCGCGCCCTGCTTCGGGCCGGCCCACACCGCGAGCAGCGAACCGCAGCCCACGCACGCCGTCATGGCCGCGGCGACCAGTGCGAGGACGCGGGCGCGGCGTGCGTAGGGCAGATTCCGGCCGAAGGTGGTGGTGAAGGAGCCCAGCATGGCGTAGACCGCGAGGTCCGGACGTCCCGCCTGCGCGACCGGCAGGGCGACCAGCGCCGTCGCCAGGGCGGCCCGCACCGCGAAGAGGAACGCTCCGTCCACGTCGTGCAGCGTCAGCACACCTCGAGGGGAGAGCACACGCCGCGCACCCGCGATCGAACGCCGCCGGCCGCGCCGGGAAGCGTAACGGACGGATCGTCGCAAACTCGGCATTCTCGGTGTATACCTCGCACCGCGCCCGGATACCCGGCCCGGTCTTCGCCGGCCGGGCGAGGGCGGTACGCGGAACCTTCCCGGCGTGCGTCAGCGTGCGCTGTCCCCGTTGCGGCTCGGGTCGGCCCCGCGGAGGCGGTCCGTGTGGCGGGTCAGGGTGTCGACGCGGTCGGCCAGGTCGGAGTGGTCCGCCGTGAGGTGGTCGCGGGCGTCCGTCAGGGGCCCGATGAGACGGGCGGCGTCGTCGCTGCCCAGTGCCCGTACGAGGGAGGCGCGGGGTCCGGACGGCAGGTCGGCGAGGGCGCTGATCTCTCCGGCCAGCCTGCGCAGGTCGGCGGCGTTGCCCCGGGCCCAGGAGGTGACGGCACGGTCGGCGGCGCGGCGGTCGCGGGTGGCCTGCACCCGCTGTTCGCCTGTGGAGCCGGGTGGTCCCGGACGCAGCCTCAGGTAGCGACGCTCGGCGGCCTGCCGGCTGGCCACGCCGAGGGGGTGGGCGAGGTCCGCCCAACTGGCGCCGGCCTCACGGGCGGTTTCGATCAGTCCGCTCTCCCAGCCGGCGAGCTGATCACGCAGTTTCCGCAGGAGCAGGAGGGCGGCCAGTGCCTCCTCGGAGCCGACCTCGGCACCGGGCTGCCGCCCGGGCTGCGGTTCCTGTGCGGTGCGGACCGCGTCCTCGATCGCCGTCAGCGCCGCCCAGGCGGCGAGGAAGGACGCGGGCCGGGAACCGGGTTCCTGCTGGTCCGCGGTCATGTGTCACCTCCGCTTCGTCACGTCACCCTTCGGACGACATCAGGGCTTGTCATCGTTCCGATGACATGGTACAGAATTTGGTGAAGCAGCGCATGAGCAGGGACTGCCTGAAGTGGAGGTGTTTCACGATGCTGATGCGCACCGATCCCTTCCGTGAGCTGGACCGGATCACGCAGCAACTCCTCGGCGGGACGGGCACGTGGTCACGTCCGTCGGCGATGCCCATGGACGCCTACCGTCAGGGTGACGAGTACGTGATCGCTCTCGACCTGCCGGGTGTCGACCCGGACGCGATCGAGATCGACGTCGAGCGGAACATGCTGACCGTCAGGGCGGAACGCCGTCCGGTCGCCAAGGGCGACGACGTGCAGGTGGAACTCTCGGAGCGTCCTCTGGGCGTCTTCTCCCGCCAGGTGATGCTGGCCGACACCCTCGACACCGAGCACATCAGGGCGGACTACGACGCAGGTGTGCTCACCGTGCGCGTGCCGATCGCCGAGCGTGCCAAGCCCCGCAAGGTCTCCATCGGCACGGGCTCGACGCGCAAGCAGATCTCCGGCTGAGGCACGACTCCTCGTCCCGGGGGCGAAGGACGGGCCGGTCCGTTCCCGGTCACCGTGCTCCGCCCCCGCGAGGGCAACGCACCGACGAGTGGAAGGAGGACGTGTGGTGACCATGCTGCGGGAGGCATTCCTCGACCAGGTGCAGGAACGCGGCGAATACCCGACGCGTTCCGAGGCGGACCGGGCAGCGCGCACCGTGCTGGCACTGCTGGGTGCCCACCTCGTCGGCGACGTACGGGCCGAACTGGCCGCACGGCTCCCGGAAACGTTCGCCCTGATCCTCCTCAACCCGCTGCAGGCCGCCGAACCGCTCTCCGCGGAGCGGTTCGTGCGGGCCACCGCCGCATGGATCGAAGGAGCGACCGAACAGACCGCTGCCTGGGACGTCGGCGCCGTGCTCAGCGTGACCGCCGACGCGGCGGGCGAGGAGCTGACACGCGGCATCCTGCTCCAGCTCCCGCCGGGCTACGACCTGCTCTTCGGCCGGCCCCAGGACACCGCGGACCCCGAATACGGCCCTCGGCGCCGGTGACACGCAGAGCCGTCACCGGCACCGGGGCACAGCACACCATCCCCGTTCGTGAGAAAGGCGTCACCCACCGATGCAGCCCATGACGGTCCCCACGACGATCGCCACGCCGACCATGACGTTCGCCCAGATGCTGGAACAGGTCCGCCACGACGGTGCCTACCCCAGCCTGGAGAGGGCTGAGGAGGTCGTCACCGCCGTCCTCGCCGCACTCGGCCGCCGGCTCACCGGGGACGAACGAGTCGACCTCGCCGCCCGCCTTCCCCGGGAGGCCGCGGAGATCTTCGCCGCCTCGATCCCCGAACCCGAGCCGCTCACCGGCTGGTCCTTCGTCAAGGACCTCGCCTCCCGCACCGGTGGCAGCCTCGCCACCACACGCTGGGACGTCGGCTCCGTCCTCGGCGTCGTCGCCGAACTCGCCGGCCGGCCCCTGCTCGACCGCGTCCTCGCCCAGCTGCCCACCGGCTACGCGATCCTCTTCGGCCGCGCGGAACTCACCCAAGCGGCCTGACGACGACGCCTGCAGCCCGGCGAGGCAGAGCGGCGGGGCGCTGGACCGGCGTGGCGGGCCGCCGTGCCGCGGGGACCGGGATCACCGTGGGTCCGTCATCTGCCGGTCGTCAGAAAGCCGGCGACGAGCGCGGCGAAGTCGTCCGGTGTGGCGAGGCGGATGCCGAGCTGTTCCGCCTTGGCCCGCTTGGAACCGGCCCCCTCGCCCGCGACGACGAGCGTCGTCTTCTTGGAGACGCTGGAGGAGGAGCGTCCACCGGCCCGTTCGATGAGTTCGTTCATCTCGTTGCGCGTGAGCTTCTCCAGCATCCCGGTCATCGCGCCGGTGACCACCACCGACATGCCCGCCAGCGGGCCGCCCTCCGCCGGAGTCGCGGACGTGGCGTCGGCGTCGAGGCCGGCGTCGGCGGCCGGGGGCGGGGTCGCGCCGGGCTCGGTCATGTTGACGCCGGCGGCGGCGAGCTTGTCCACGAGCGGGGCGAGTTCGGCGATCTCCGCGACGATGGAGGGAGCCTTCTCCGATCCGATGCCCTCCACCCGCTGCATCGCCTCGGCGTCGGCGGCACGGATGTTCTCCATGGTGGCGAAGTGCCGGGCGATGCGACGGGACATGGACCGGCCGGTGCCCCGCACACCCAGCGCGCACAGCACCCGGGACAGCGGCTGCTCCTTGGCCTTGGCGATCGCGGCGAGCAGGTTGTCGGTGCTGGTCCCACCCATCCGGTCCAGGCCGAGCAGCTGCTCGCGCCGGAGGGCGAACAGGTCGGCGAGGTCGGCGACCATACCCGCCTCGACGAGCTGGACGACACGGGTCGCGCCCAGGCCCTCGATGTCGAGCTGGTCGCGACCCGCGGCATAGGTGAGAGAGGCGACCAGATGACAGCTGCGGCCCTGTGCGCAGCGCCAGCGCTCCTCGCTCGTGTCGATGTCCGATCCGCACCGCGGGCACCGCTCGGGGAACGCGATGGGCCGCTCGTCGCCCGTGCGCAGGTGGGCGACCGGCGCCTCGATGCGGGGGATGACGTCGCCGGCGCGATGGACCATGACGTGGTCGCCGAGGCGCAGACCGCGGCGGGTGATGTCGGCCGGGTTGTGCAGGGTGGCGTAGGTGATCGTGGAGCCGTCGATGACCACCGGTTCGAGGACGGCGCGCGGGGCGATGATGCCGGTGCGGCCGACGTTCCACTCCACCTCCAGCAGCCGGGTGATCTTCTCCACGGCCGGCAGCTTGTAGGCGATCGCCCACCGGGGTGCCCGGGAGCCGGACCCGGCGGCCCGCTGGTCGGCCGCGAGGTCGGCCTTGACGACGATCCCGTCGATGCCGAACGGCAGCTCGGCCCGCACCGCGGCGATCTCCTGAACCCGCGCCACGACCTGTTCGGGCGTCTCTACGACGACGTCCGGGACCGCGGTACGGGCGCTGGTGTGCACGCCGAGCCCGGCCGCCATGGACATCAGGTCGCTGTGGGCGAGCTCGTTCAGCTCCGCGGCGAGGGCCGGGTCGGTGTCCGGCAGGGGCAGCAGGCTGTAACCGAAGAACGTCATCGGCACGGTGTAGGCGCGCTCCTTGGCGCGCAGCGTGCCCGCGGCCGCGTTGCGAGGGTTGGCGAACGGCTGCCCGCCATGGGCGATCCGCACCTCGTTCGCGTGCTCGAACTGGGCCGTCGTCATGAGGACTTCGCCACGCACCTCAACGGTGACCGGCTCGGCCAGCGTCTCGGGCAGCCCCTCGACGGTGCCGACGGCGTGCGTGACATCCTCCCCGGCCGTGCCGTCACCGCGGGTGATCAGCCGAGTGAGGCGACCACGGCTGTAACGGGCGGCGACCGCGAGCCCGTCCAGTTTCGGCCCCACGCTGAACCGTGTCACGTCGTGTCCCGTACGCCGGGCGAGGGACCCGGTCCAGGCGATGAACTCCTCCGGCGAGAACACGTTGTCGAGACTGAGCATCGGCACCGTGTGCGGCACGTCGCCCTCGGCCGCGCCGCCGGCGACCTTCCCGGTGGGGGAGTCGGGCAGGACCTGGTCGGGGTGCTCGGCCTCCCACGCGGCGATGCCCCGCACCAGCCGGTCGTAGGCGTCGTCGTCCAGCGGCGAGGAGCCCCCTGCGTAGTAGGCGGCCGCCGCACCGACGGCGTCCTCCACCGCCTGCGCGTAGGCGGCGGCATCCACGATCACTGCTGCAGGAATTGTCATGTGCGGCATCATGCCGCCCACCACTGACAACGGCCCCGGGACGGACTCCGCCTCCTCGACACGGCGCCGGTGCGCCGTCAGGCGGCGCAGGTGGTGGGAAAGTGGCTGTATGTGCGGTCGATACGTCTCCGCCCGGAGCCCCGAGGACCTGGTCCAGCTCTTCCAGGTCACCGACTGGCGTGCCGAGGAGGCACTCGCACCCAACTGGAACGTCGCGCCGACCGACGAGGTGTGGGCCGTCCTCGAACGCACCCCGCGCGGCAGCGACGGTGCCGCATCGGTGGAACGGGAGTTGCGGCCGGTGCGCTGGGGCCTGGTGCCGTCGTGGGCCAGGGACGTGAAGATCGGCGCGCGACTGATCAACGCCAGGGTGGAGACCGTGCACGAGAAGCCGGCCTTCCGTCGCGCGTTCGCCCGGCGCCGCTGTCTGCTGCCCGCCGACGGCTTCTACGAGTGGCAGCAGATCAAGGCCGGGGACCAGGGCAAGACCCGCAAGCAGCCCTACTTCATCCATCCCGAGGACGACCAGGTGATGGCGCTCGCCGGTCTCTACGAGTACTGGCGCGACCCGGAGATCCAGCGGGACGGCGACCCCGCGGCCTGGCTGATGACCTGCACCATCCTCACCACGGAGGCCACTGACGCCGCCGGCCGTGTCCACCCCCGCATGCCGCTCGCCCTCACACCGGACCACTACGAAGCCTGGCTCGACCCGCACCACCAGGACCCGGACGACCTGCGCGCCCTGCTCGGCAGGCCGGCCGACGGCCGTCTGGACGCCCGGCCCGTCTCGCCGGCCGTCAACAACGTCCGCAACAACGCCCCGCAACTCCTGGACGAGATCGCCGTGTAGCCGCGTGCCTGCACGGTCGGCGGGGTCGCGATGGTCGAGTAACGCACCGGTGCCCGGGTCCCACACCGTGGCCGCCCCCGGGCAGCCGAACTCGCGGAGCCCTTCGACGCCGCAGCGGACGGCGTGCGCTAGGCGCGCAGCAGCCGTTGCGTGATCTCCCGGTACTCCCTGAGCGCGTGCCGGAGCTCGTCGGGGTGCGTCGCGGGGTCCCGGCCTTCCCAGTCCTCACGGAGGGCACGCCCGCGTTCCGCGAGGGCGTTCGCGAGCTGGGTGACGGCATCGTCGTAGGCGACCTCCGCCTCTTCCAGCGCCTGGCGGGGAGCGTCGGCGAATTCGTTGAGGGCCCGTCGCAGACGCAGGGTGATCTTGTCCCGTTCGTCCGCCGGGAGCAGCGGCTCCGGTCCGGCGGGGCGGTGCTCGGAGCGCTGCGAGGGGCGGTCCGGGGGCTGCTGGGCGCGTGCCTGGTCGTACATGAATGCCGCTCTCCTGTGGGTCGTGGGTCGCCGGGTTGTCGAAGCGGCATGCTGCGTGAGTCGTAACGCCAGTCAACTTCCGATGGTGGTGTGTGTCAACGTGGCGGCGCGCTCCGGCCTGGCGACGTTTCATCGGTCTACACCCGGACCAGCTGTTTGCCCAGGTTGCGTCCGTGGAAGAGGCCGGCGAGAGCCGACAGGGCCCTTTCGAGCCCTTCGGCGATGGTCTCCTCGAGAACGATGTCGCCGCTCGCCGACCATGCCGTGAGGCGGCCGAACGCCTCGGGGAACCGGTCGACGTGGTCCAGGCAGACGAAGCCTTCCATGCGTGCCCTGCGCAGCCCGATCCGGAGGTAGTTGCGCGGGCCGTGGGCGGGGTCGCCCCCGTCGTAGCCCGTGGAGATCCCGCCGCAGACGACGATGCGGGCACGCGGGGCGAGGTGCGCGAGGGCCGCTTCCAGGAGAGCGCCTCCGGCGTTGTCGAAGTAGACGTCGATGCCGTCGGGGGCCAATCGCGCCAGCTCCACCCCGACGTCCGCAGAGGTGTGGTCGACGCAGGCGTCCATGCCGGCCACCTCGACCGCCCACCGGCACTTGCCTTCGCCACCGGCTGTGCCGATCACCCGGCTGCCCAGCGCCCGCGCGATCTGGGCGGCGATCGAGCCGGTGGCGCCGGCGGTCGCGGACACCACTACCGTGTCACCGGACCGTGGCAGGCCGACGTCGACCATCCCGAAGTGCGCGGTCAGCCCGGTCGTGCGAAGAGACCGAGCATCGAGCGCGGTTCGACCCCGGGAGGAACGGGGTTGACGCCGAAGAGACCGCCGCCGGCGCCGACGGCGTGGTCCTGCCGTCCGATCTCGCCGTAGACCCAGTGCCTGCCGGCAGTGCCGGACCGTCCGGCTCGACGACCTCGCCCACGCCGGCGCCACGGACCACCTCACCGAGGCTGACAGCAGTGCGGTAGTCGGGGCCGGCGTTGAGCCATCCCCTCTGGTCGGGTCGATACCGAGCCGGCGCACCCGCACCAGGGCTTGCCCCGCACCGGGCGTGGGCCGGGGGAGGTCCGTAGCTCGAAGCAGTCCTCGGTGAGCTCGCCCCGGGGCCGGCGGGTCAGGATCCACTGCCGGTTGCTGTCGACGGCCATGGCGTCACACCACCCGGGTGAGACGGTCGAGCAGCCCGGCGAGCGTCTCCCGGTCGGAGGTGCCGAGGACCTGGGACAGCAGTGCGGCGGCCTTGCCGGTGGCGACGGTCCGGGCCTCCTCGGCGCGGTCCCCTCCGACCTCGGTCAGGGCGACCAGCGCACGGCGCGCGTCGCGCGGATCGGGGCGGCGCGTGACGTATCCCTGCTTCTCCAGCGGCGCCAGCAGCCGGGCGACGCCCGAAGGGGTCGGGCCGAGCAGGTCGACGAGGTCGATGCGCCGCAGCTGTCGTCCAGGGGCCTCGGCGAGGTGATGGAGCACGGCGAACTCCCGGAACGAAAGACCGTGGACCTCCAGTCGTCGGCGCATACCGCTCGCGGCACGGGCCAGCGCGAGAGCGAGGGCGAGGTCGTCCATGGGGCCCCTTGGATCGGTGATTATTCGATGAGTAATCAACGATTAGATGATCGTGAGCAAACCCGCGGGCCGGGAAGCCGGCCGCTGCGGGCGGCGACCCGCTGCGCACTTCACTGACGACCACAGTCTGGACAGAGGATGACCACACCCCGGACCGACCTCCTGATCCGTCAGCTCGACATCACCTGGGCCCTGCTCGAGCACCACGTCGAGGGACTGGACGACGCCGGGTGCCTCTGGGCACCCGACCCGTACCACTGGACGGTGCGGCCGGACGGGCAAGGGCGGTGGGTCGCCGACTTCCAGGTGCCCGAGCCCGACCCCGTACCGGCACTCACCATCGGATGGATCACCTGGCACATCGGTTACTGGTGGACGACCACGCTCGGCCACTGCTTCGAGAAGCAAGCGCCTCCGGAACGCGAGGAGATCTTCTGGCCGGGTACCGCCGAAGGCGCCGTGGAATGGCTGCGCGGGCTGAATCGACAATGGCGGGCGCGACTGCACGAGCTGACCGACGCCGAGCTCGACTCCGGTGAGAGGACCGCCACCCTGCCCTGGGGGCACGGCATGTCGCTCGCGGACGTGGCGGGCTGGGTCAACGTCGAACTGACCAAGAACGTCGCGGAGATCGGGCTCCTGCGCATCCTGCACGGAGCGTCCCGGCGCTGACCGGCACGGTTCGGTCCCCGACGGCTGCCCCTCGTTGTCAGTGGTGGCTGGGAGGCTGGCAGCCATGGACAGGGATGAGGAGTTGCTGCGCGGCCGGGTCTACGGGACGGATCACGAGGACCCGCACCCCGGCCCGAGACCGGGACACGTCTACGCCGAACTGGTCGGCGGTCCGCTGGACGGCCTGCTGCTCGACATCACCGGCTGGGCGCGGGACGAGATCGACACCGGCGTCGCACTTCCGACGGAACTCGGGCGGTACGGCGCCGGCGGACGCGCGATGTACGGGCCCCGTCCCGGTGACCGGAGCCGCTTCGACTGGTCCGGCGACAGCCCCTGATCGCGCCGCGCCGCATCGGTCATCAGGAGGGGCAAGGGCAACGCGCGACCAGTACGGACGTGGACGCACCGCCGCCCACCGGCATGCGAATCAGACCGGTCACCGGCTGAAACCGGGCTGCTGAGGCGGGCGCGCTCGGGCGTCCGCGTGCGACTCCCGTTCCACTTGCGGAGTGGTCGGCATGGCGTTTCGGTTGAAGAGACCCGCCGCTGCACCGGGAGCTGCCATGTCGATGTCGTCGTTCGGTTTTGGATCGTCCGACCCGTTCAGCGAACTGTTGAACCGGTTCTTTGGCATGTCGCCCGCGTCGTCGCCCCCCGCGGTGCAGCGGGTGCCGATCGGACGGTTGCTGACCGAGTCCTCCCAGGAGCTCCTCAATCTGGCCGCGCGACGGGCCCTGGAGGACGGCACGTCCGACCTGGACACGGAGCACCTCTTGTGGGCGGCCACGAAGGTCGAGCCCGCCCGCGGACTCCTGGCTCAGGCGGGGCTGGATCCCGACGTGCTCGCGTCCCAGATCGCCGAGGTGCTTCCCCGCGAGTCGGGGGAGCCGTCCTCCGAACCGGGTCTCACGCCCGCTGCCAAGCGCACCCTCGCCACCGCCTACGCACGTTCCCAGGCAACCGGCGTGTCCTACATCGGACCCGAGCACATCCTCGGCGCTCTCCTGGACAGCGCCGACTCGGGCGCCGCCCGACTGCTGCGCGCGGAGGGCGAGGACGTGAGGAAGCTGGCGGGGCTCACGGAGCAGGCGGCCCGCGGCGACGGGCAGGCCGCCGAGCGCAAGCAGCCCGCGACGACCCTGGACGAGTTCGGACGGGACCTGACGGAGGAGGCGAAGGCCGGCAAGCTCGACCCCGTGGTCGGCCGGGCCGAGGAGATCGAGCAGACCGTCGAGATCCTGTCGCGGCGGTCCAAGAACAATCCCGTACTCATCGGTGAGCCCGGTGTCGGGAAGACCGCGATCGTGGAGGGGCTGGCGCAGCGGATCGTGGCCGGCGAGGTCCCCGACACCCTGAAGGACAAGAGAGTGGTCGCTCTCGATCTGTCCGGGATGGTGGCGGGTGCGCAGTACCGGGGGCAGTTCGAGGAGCGGCTCAAGAAGGTCATCGAGGAGGTTCAGCAAGCACGCGGTGACATCATCCTGTTCATCGACGAAATGCACACGGTGGTCGGCGCGGGCGCCACGGGCGAGGGTTCGATGGACGCCGGCAACATGCTCAAGCCGGCTCTCGCGCGCGGGGAACTCCATGTCGTGGGCGCCACGACCATCGACGAGTACCGCAAGTACGTGGAGAAGGACGCGGCGCTCGAACGTCGCTTCCAGCCCGTGATGGTTCCCGAGCCGACGGTCGAGGAGACGGTGCAGATCCTCGAGGGGCTGCGCGACGCGTACGAGGCCCACCACCAGGTGCGCTTCGCCGACGGTGCCCTGGCGGCCGCGGCCGAACTGTCCGACCGGTACATCAGTGATCGCTTCCTGCCCGACAAGGCGATCGACGTGATGGACCAGGCGGGCGCACGGGTGCGTCTGCGCAGTGCCGGTCGCTCCACCGAAGTGGTCAGCCGCGAGGACCGCATCGCCAAGCTGCGCCGTGAACAGGACCAGGCCGTCGCCGCGGAGGACTTCGAGAAGGCCGCCCAGCTGAAGCACCAGATCGCCGAGGCGGAGGGCGAACTCGCGGGCATCGGGGAGCGCCGCGAGGGCGTCGTCTCCGTCACCGCCGTCGACATCGCGGATGTGATCTCCCGCCGTACGGGGATCCCGGTCTCCCAGCTCACCGCCAGCGAGAAGGAGAAGCTGCTCAAGCTGGAGGAGGAGATGCACTCCCGGATCGTCGGCCAGGACGAGGCGGTCACCGCCGTCTCGCAGGCGGTGCGCCGCAACCGGGCCGGCATGGGCGATCCGAACCGGCCCGTGGGCTCCTTCCTCTTCCTCGGTCCCACCGGCGTGGGCAAGACGGAGCTGGCCAAGACCCTCGCCGAGCTGCTCTTCGGCGAAGAGGACCGCATGATCCGCTTCGACATGAGCGAATTCCAGGAGAAGCACACGGTCGCACGGCTCGTCGGTGCCCCTCCCGGATACGTCGGGTACGAAGAAGCGGGTCAGCTCACCGAGAAGGTCCGCAGGCAGCCCTACAGCGTCGTCCTGTTCGACGAGGTCGAGAAGGCCCACCCCGACGTCTTCAACACCCTGCTGCAGATACTCGACGACGGGCGGCTCACCGACGGCCAGGGCCGCACCGTGGACTTCCGGCACTGTGTCGTCATCATGACCTCGAACATCGGAGCTCATCGCATCCTGGATCACAAGGGCGACGTCTCCGACCTCAAGGACGAGTTGATGGAGGAGCTGCGGGGCCGGTTCCTGCCGGAGTTCCTCAACCGCATCGACGACATCATCATCTTCCACAGCCTCACCGAGGAAGACCTGTCGGAGATCCTGGACCACCTGCTGGCCCAGAGCGAGCACCGGGTGCACGCGCAGGGCATGAAGCTGAAGGTGACGGAAGCCGCCAAGAAGCTGCTGATCGCCCACGGTCACCAGCCGGAGTTCGGTGCCCGCCCGCTGCGGCGGACGATCCAGGCCGAACTCGACAACCGCATCGCAGAACTCCTGCTGGGCGGCGAGGCCGAACCCGGTGACACCATCGTCGCCGACGTGCGGGACGACTCCCTTCACTGCACGGTCGGCAAAGGCGACCCCGCGGTCGCCGCGCAGAGCGGGAGCCAGAGTTCGAGGCAGGATTCCGACGAGCAGTCCTGACGCGGCATGCGCACCCGTGCACAAGGGCGCCGGGGTGCGCATCGGAGGAGGACGCAGCCATGGCACACCACCACAAGCCCAATCGAGCGGTCGAGGGCGACCCGGCGTACGGCCACACCCGTGGGATGCCCCGCCGGCCCGACCAGGACGAACTGGACGCGCGGACGGTAAGGGAGCGAGAAGAGGCGGGGCTGCCCGCCCGGGCGCCGCAGGACGCGGACACCGTGTACCGAGCGGTGCTGGACCAGGTCGACAGCGAGGCCAACGCGGGGGACATCCCGACGGGCTCCCCGCGCAAGCACCGGGGTTCCTTCCCGCCGACCGGCTACCGGGGCTGAGCCCGGGCGCGGCCGGGGGCGTCACTGCCCGCCGGATGACCCGCCGAGGGACACCACGACCGCGGTCGCCCGCCCGTCGGGCGTGTCGTAGTGCAACGAGTCGCCGGCGCGGCGGCCGAGCAGTGCGCGGCCGAGCGGACTGTCGGACGTGACCAACGTCCGGTCCAGTGCCTGGGCCGTCTCGCCGATCTGTACGGTCTCGACCGTGCCGTCCGCGAAGCGCACGGTCACCGTGCTGCCCACGCCGACCACATCGGTGGGAGGCGGGCCGGCCACGCTCGCCCGACGGAGCCGAGTGGTGATCTGCGCGATGCGGGCGTCCAGACGCTCGAGAGCGTCGGCCCGCTGCAACTCGTCCGCCTCGTCGGCGCGGTCGCCCACCCCGTCGTTGTTCCGGAGGGTTGCCGCGACCGTCGCGCGTTCGTCGCACAGATCGGCGAGCTCCTGCTCGAGGGCTTGACGGGCGGCGTCGCTGATCGGCGCTGGTTCGCTGGACATGCCGGGTCCTCGGGGTGGGAGTGCATGGGGGCAAAGCGATACAAAACCGCCTGATTTCGGCATCGTAGCGGAGGTGGTGCCGCCGCGGCGGTTCTTCCGTGCGAAGTGGCGCACCGGCGGCAGCGGACGGCCCACGCCGCAGTCGAGGGCGAGTGCCATGCGTGGCGCTGCGGGCTCTTCCCTGCCCTCGGGGGATACGGTCATCTCTGAAAAATCAGGCCAAAAGGGCCTTGTTTCGTACCGTTCCGGGAGTAACTCGTGCTCGATCGCCTCGCCTGCGGCGTCCGGTCGTTCGCCGCCCTGGCGGCGGACGGGGTGTCGGACGGCGACCTGGCCGCGGCCCGGGCACAAATGGGATTCTCACTGGCCTGGCACATCGTCGTGGCCTGCCTCGGCGTGGGGCTGCCCGCCCTGACGCTCATCGCCGAGTGGTACGGCATCCGCACAGGAGATCCCGCGCACCGCCTGCTGGCACGCCGATGGGCCCGAGGCATGGGGGTCCTGTTCGCGGTGGGCGCCGTCTCCGGCACCATCCTCAGCTTCGAGATGGGGCTGCTGTGGCCCGGCCTGATGGGCACGTACGGGCAGGTCATCGGCTTGCCCTTCGCGCTGGAGGGCATCGCGTTCTTCATCGAGGCGATCTTTCTGGGCATCTACCTCTACGCCTGGGACCGGATGCCCCCCAGGCGGCACCTGCTCACCGGCTTGCCGATCGTGGTCGCGGGCGTGGCCTCGGCGTTCTTCGTCGTCTGCGCCAACGCGTGGATGAACCAGCCCCGCGGATTCACCCTGCGGGACGGGAAAGTCGTCGACGTGGACCCCTGGGCGGCCATGCTCAACCCGGCGAGCCCGCCCCAGACCGTGCACATGATCCTGGCGGCGTTCATGGTGGCGTCCTTCCTGACCGCCGCGGTCTATGCGGTCGCCATGCTGCGGGGCCGCCGGGACTCCTATCACAAGGCCGGGTTCTTCATCCCGTTCACACTGGGCGCAGTGGTGACCCCGTTCCAGATCGTCGTCGGCGACTGGGCCGCACGGTTCCTGGCCGAGTACCAGCCGGCGAAGCTGGCCGCCATGGAAGGCGTGTACACCACCGGCTCCCACGTGCCCCTGACACTCGGCGGCATCGCCCGCGACGACGCCCTGCGCTACGGGCTGGAGATCCCGAACGGGCTCTCCCTGCTGATCGGATACCACCCCAGCACCGTCGTCCAGGGCCTGGACAAGGTGCCGCGCAGTCAGTGGCCCGCGGTCACAGCGGTGCACTGGGCGTTCGACGTGATGGTCGCCGTCGGGCTCTTCCTGCTGCTCCTCGGGGCCTGGCTGCTGCTCTCGTGGTGGCGTGGCCGACGTGGCAACGGTGAACTGCTCGACCAGCGCGGATCGCGCCTGTTCCTGTGGCTCGCCGCGATCGCCGGACCTGCCTCGGTGATCGCGTTGGAGTGCGGCTGGTGTGTCACCGAACTCGGACGGCAGCCGTGGATCGTGTGGGGGATCATGAGCGTGCGGGACGCCGTCAACCCCGCGCCCGGGCTGATGACCGGCCTGTGGCTGGTGCTGGTCGTCTATGCCGCCATGACCGTGGCCACGGTGTACGTCCTGCGCCGTCTGGCCACGCGCACGGCCGTGCCGCTCGCGCCGCAGGAAGAGGACGTCGAACGCTACCCGGTCGTGTGACCGTGGGAGTTTCCGTCACCCGTCCGGCACCACCCGATCCGCGTCCCGATTCCCCGGCCACCACTGGAGGTCACCGTGCTCGCAGACACGGCGCTCGCCGTCATGTGGGTGGGTCTCACCTGCTACGCCGTCTTCGGCGGTGCCGACTTCGGCGCCGGCGTGTGGGACCTCCTCGCCGGCGGGTCACGACGGGGACGGCCCCAGCGTCAACTGGTCGAGCACAGCATCGGCCCCGTGTGGGAGGCCAACCACGTCTGGCTGATCTTCGTGATCGTGCTGCTGTGGTCGGCCTTCTCACCGGTCTTCGCCGCCGTCATGTCCACGCTCTACCTGCCGCTGACCCTCGCGGCCCTCGGCATCATCGCCCGCGGAGCCGCCTTCGCCTTCCGCAAGGCCAGCACCGAGCTGTGGCAGCAACGTCTGTTCGGCGCCTGCTTCGCCCTGTCCTCGCTGATCACACCGTTCTTCCTCGGCACCGTCGCCGGCGGCGTCGCCTCCGGACGGGTGCCGCCCGGCCTCGCCGAGGGTGACGTCCTCACCAGCTGGCTCAACCCGACGTCGATCCTCGGCGGTGTCCTGGCCGTGCTGACCTGCGCCCACCTGGCAGCGGTGTACCTGTGCGCCGACGCCGCCCGCGAGGACCGGACCGCTCTCGCCGCCGCCTTCGCCCGCCGCGGCATCATCAGCGGCCTGACGTGCGGTGCCGTCGCGTGCGTCGGGATCGCCGTACTGCACGCCGATGCGCCGGACCTCTTCCGGGGACTGACCCACCGCGGGCTGCCCCTCGTGGTCCTCAGTGCCGTCGCCGGTCTCAGCGGGCTCGTGCTGCTGCACAGGAGGCGTTACGTACTGGCACGGCCCGTCGCGGCGCTGGCCGTCGCCGCGATCCTGTGGGCCTGGGGCGCGGCGCAGTACCCCGCCATGCTGGTGGGCGGTACGACGGTCGACCAGGCCGCCTCCGACGGCGCGGTCCTCTCCGCCTGCCTGATCGCGCTGGCGGTAGGAGCGGTCCTGCTGGCTCCCTCCTTGTGGCTGCTGTACGCGACCTTCCAGCGGCGCAGTCCTGCCGCGCCGCCCGAGGCGCGCCCCCAGCCCCCCAGCTCCCACTGAGCGGAAACCTCGATCACTTCAGACCGATCGCTGTGATGTCCAGCTGTCGGCTGCGGTCCGGATGTCATGGCGCATGTGGTTCATCAACTCGCCCAGCTCACCGACTTCGGGGTTGAGCTCCTCTGCGCGCGGCGCGGCCTGTTGCAGCCATGTCGCCGCGGCCTCCGCCAGCTCGGCCGCCTGTTCTCCGTGACCGTCGCCGAGCAGCTCTTCGATCTCGAAAGCGATGCCGGCGAGCGTTTCGTCGTCGGTTTCCGGGAGCAGGCAGCCCTTCAACCCGGGTGGGTAGGGTGTTCGCTCCCTGGATTCACGCAGGGCGGTGACGACCGCGGGCTCTTCGCTGTATCGGTCGAGGAGGCCCATGACGACGTACAACCGCGCCACCAGTCGCGGCAGGCCAGGGTGCCGGTCCAGCCACGTCACAAGGCCGTGCTGACCACCGAGGTGGTCGATGATCTCCGACATGCCGGCCGCGAGCGTGTTGGGCAGGACCCAATGGAACGGCAGCAGCCGCGCCACCTGGTCCGCGAGCTCCGCCTCACGCTGGGGAGTCGGCGTGCCGGCGACGAAGTCGCTGACCAGCGCGCGATCCAAGCCGAATCCGGCGGGTGTCGATCGGCCTCGCGAGCTGCGGGACGCGCCGTGGCGCGGGTGAAGGAGCTCACGGGTGATCCTGCTCAGCAATTTCTCGTGCATGAAGCCTCCCGGCAGGCCATACGCCGGTCCTGTCTCTGGCGGAGTGTGTCCTTGGCGCATGCTGCTGGGGCGCGCGTTCGAAGCAGCTGCCCGGAGCCTGCACGGACACTTTGCCAGGCGACGCGAGACAGCGCGCGCTGGTTGGGTCACGCGGGCCGGCCATGTGGCGACCTGCCGGTCGGGCGGCGAGACTGGGTGAGCGCGGAGGCTTTTGCCCGCTGGGCGTTGTGCCGTAGCCGCGACAGGTAGGAGGAGGCAGACTCTGTGGTCGAGTCGCAGCCCGTGCTCGCCCCACCAGCCAAAGCGGCGGTTTTCCTCGTGTGCACCATCCAGGCGGGGGGCGAGGGCATTGTCCGTGACCTGCTGCCAGATCTCGCCGGGCTGAAGCGGTCGGTCGGATTCCGGGCCCCGGATGCAGAACTCACCTGCGTGGTGGGTATCGGCTCAGCGGCATGGGACCGGCTCTTCGAGGGGCCGCGTCCGCGTGAGCTGCACCCCTTCGTGCCGTTGGCGGGCCCCCGTCACTGTGCCCCTTCCACCCCCGGTGACCTCCTCTTCCATGTGCGGGCCCGTCGTATGGACCTCTGTTTCGAGCTGGCTCAGTTGATCGCCGAACGTCTCGGCGGAGCGGTCATGGTGGTGGACGAGGTGCACGGATTCAAGTCCTTCGACGAGCGCGACCTCCTCGGCTTCGTCGACGGCACGGAGAACCCGGAGGGCCGACTCGCGGCCGACGCGGTGTTCATCGGGGAGGAAGACCGCGCTTTTGCGGGTGGCAGCTACGTCATCGTGCAGAAGTACCTGCACGATCTCACGGCGTGGAACGCCCTGACCACGGAGGAGCAGGAGAAGGCCATCGGCCGGACCAAACTGAACAACGTCGAACTGCCCGACGACGTCAAGCCCGCGGACTCCCACGTCGCCCTCAACACGATCACCGACGAGTACGGCAACGAGCGGAAAATCGTGCGGGACAACATGCCGTTCGGCCGCGTCGGAGCGAGGGAGTTCGGCACCTACTTCATCGGCTACGCGCGCACCCCCGACGTCACGGAACAGATGCTGCGGCACATGTTCCTGGGGGACCGTCCCCACGTTCACGACCGCATCCTCGATTTCTCCACGGCGGTCACCGGTTGCCTCTTCCACGTCCCGAGCGCCGACTTCCTCGACGATCTGCCCGCCCCGCCCACGGGCGCCACAGTGACGGAAGGTTCCCTGGGCATCGGCAGTCTCAAAGGAGCCTGATTACATGTCCACGCCCACCGGAACGAACAACCTCCACCGCGGCCTCGCCCCGATCACCCCGCAGGCGTGGGCACAGATCGAGGACGAGGCCCGACGCACCTTCGAACGCAACGTCGGGGGCCGTCGCGTGGTGGATGTGAGCGGACCCGACGGACCTGCGTCGGCGGCAGTCGGCACCGGCCACCTCACCGCCGTCGAAGCCCCGGCGACGGGCGTCGCCGCCCGACTGCGTCAGGTGCAGCCACTGGTCGAACTGCGCGTCCCCTTCAAGATCACCCGCGACGCGGTGGACGACGTCGAGCGCGGCGCGCAGGACTCCGACTGGCAGCCGGTCAAGGACGCGGCGCGAGCCATGGCCCTCGCCGAGGACCGAGCCATCTTCGAGGGGTACGCGGCGGCCGGGATCGACGGCCTGCGCCGGCGCACCTCCAACCCGGTCCTCGGCCTGCCTGCACAGCCCCGTGAGTACCCGGACGCCGTCAGCCGAGCCCTGACGACACTGCGCCTGGCCGGAGTCGCCGGTCCGTACGCCCTGGTGCTGGGCGCCGAGGCGTACACCGCGGTGAGTGAGACGTCCGACCACGGATACCCCATCGCCGCGCATCTCGGCCGCCTGCTGGACGGACCCCCCATATGGGCACCGGCGCTCGACGGCGCCTTTCTGGTGTCCACGCGGGGAGGAGATTTCGAACTGCGCCTCGGTGAGGATCTCGCGATCGGCTACACCGGGCACGACGCCGACGAGATCGAGCTGTACCTCCGCCAGACCCTGACGTTCCTGGTGTACACGGACGAGGCCGTGGTGGCACTCACCTCCTGAGCGCGAAGCACGTCGATCGGTGGTGTGCCTATGGCCGGGGCGCCGCCGCGAGGAACCGCTGCCGGTCCACGACCGCCCGATCGATCTCTCCGGTGGCGACGAGCTCGCCCGCGCCGTCGACGGCACGAACACGGAAGGTGAGCCGCCTGCCGGCCGCAGAGGCCGGAGGCTCGGCGACGACCTCCACCCGCCCGCCGACGCGTGTGGCACGGAGATGTTCGACGCGGATGGCCGTTCCCACCGTCGTCTGGCCCGCTCCGGTGAAGGCCGCGGCGGCCCGCACGGTCGCCGCTTCCATCCATGCGATCAGCCGAGGGGTGGAGAGCACGGGCACGTCGCCGCTGCCCACTGTCACCGCCGTGTCGGCATCGGTTACCTGATGGTGCATTCCCCTACGCTAACCGCCGGGTACGTCGACCCGGTCCGAGGAGATGGCCGGCAGAGCGAGCGCGGCGGGAGAGGACGGCGCGTGGGGACAGCCTTCGCGAGCGGTGAGGGGCCGGCGGGCGAAGGTTTCGTCCGGTGCCTGCAGGTAGACGTCGTGTTCGTGGGTGACGACGCCGACGGCGGGTTCGCGCAGGAGCCGGGCCAGCACGTAGGCGGCGGCCAGACTGGTGACGTCTCTGACCGTACCCATCGGCAGCAGGGAACGGGTCTCGGCGATGGCGTCGTGTTCGCCGGCCCTGATGATGACGCGAGTGCCGGGTGCCACGCCGTGGGCGGCGATGGCTACGGCGATGTTGTCGAGGTCGTCCGAGCCGACGGCGGCCAGGGCCCGGGCATGCCCGAGGCGTAGCCGTTCGAGTACGGACCGGTCGCCGCCGTGACCGGCCATGACGGGGATGCCGAGAGTGCGGGCGAGGCGCGCGGTCGAGACGTGGGGGTCCCGTTCCACCCCGACGACGGGAATGCCCAGGTGCCGCAGCTCGACGCAGAGCCGCATGCCGACCTGACCCATGCCGACCACGATGACGTGACCCGAGCGGGGCACTGTGCGGGGCCCTATGAGCCCGATGAGTCTCGAGCCCAGGATGCGCTCGATGACGCCTGCGGTGAACAGGGCACTGAGAACCAGCGTGACCAGCATGGACACGCTGGAGAGGACCTGGTAGCCGGGGGCATCGGTCGGAGCGGTCGCCGGGCCGACCGCGGCGACGACGCGGGCGGCGTGGAAGAAGGCCTCGGTGGGCGGGTGGCCGTGGCTCACCAGCCACGACCAGTCGACCGCCAGCACGGCGAGAATGCCGGACAGACCCGTCAGCAGCAGACGGGCGCCCGCATCATGAGGCCGCAACTGCCCGGCCACGTGCCGCAGGCAGTGCCACGGGCGCCGCCGGTGCCGCAGCCATGTCTCCGCCCGCAGTCCGCCGTCTCCTGCGCGGACGGTCCGTACCCGCTGACCGGACCGGTACAGGGCAAGGCTCGACGGATCGGTGCAGGGACCGGCAAGGGCGGGTACGGCAAGGTCCGCCGGCGATGTGACGTCGCACTGCGGCAGCAGGCGTCTGAGCTCGTCGGCGACGGTGCGGTCGAAGACCATGGCGACGATGGGGACCTCGGGGAGGAGATGGGCCACGGCCAGTGCGTAGCGCAGGGCTGCGACGTCATCGTGCAGCACGATCGCCACGCCATCGGGATCGGCCCGCAGCGAGCGGCGCAACTCGCCGTCGGTGGGCCGGAGCAGGTGGTCGACGGAGTGCCGGTGCTCTCTGAGCGATGCGCAGACACGGCGGGCGAGATTGGTGTCGCCGATGACGGTGAATGCGCGGAGGGCTGCCGGTTCCGGGTGCGTGGGAATCACAGTGCTGGCGCATCCCTTCGGTCGCGGAAGTCGGCGCCGATCGGCCGTAGGGGCGGCGGCAGTCGCATGCGTCGGCCGAATCCTCGCCGGTCACAAGCGTCGGTGCATTACCGGGGCCGGTCAAAGAGGAGTTTTTGATCGTCCGATAAGCGAGGGTTATCTTGCGGCAATCTGCCGTCAGCGTCCCGACGGGGGAGGCGGGTAGGTCAGGTGCCCGTTCTCGACCTTCGCGTGCTTGTTCAGGACGGCCGGTTTCGAGGTGGTGGCCGACATGATGTCCACGACCTCCGCGCCGGCGACGATCAACGCGTCAGCGATCAACCTGCGGTGGCAGCGCCACGGCACCGCTTCGCTGCACATGATCGCCGGCCGCTCGCGTTCGGCCACTTCGAGCAACGCGTTCAGGCCCTCCGCGAATTCGTCGCTCGCCATGTAGTCGGCGTAGTCGCGGAAGGCCTTGACCTGCCATGCGCCGTTGACACTCGGCACGCCTTCAGGGGTGTGCCGGCGGCCACCCAGCTCGGGAATCCAGCGGTACTCGATATCGGACGGCAGGGCGTCGACGATCGCCGACTGGTTCCACTGGGGGTACTTCCGCGACGACGGAAAGGAGCGGACATCGACCAAGCAGGTGACGTCATTGCTCCGCAGCATCCTCAGCAGCTCGTCGAAGTCACGCGTGGAATGCCCGACCGTATGGATACGGTTCGCCATCCTGCTGCCTCGCTCGGGTCGCCGGACCGCGACATGCGGCCGTTCGTCACATTATGACCCGGGAGGCCAAGCACCTCCTGCACCCAGGATGAGGCGGAGCTGCGTGTTCACGTCGGCGACGTCCGCCAGGTCCCGGCCGGTGAACGCCTTGACGAGGGTGCGGTCGGTGACGGCGCAGATCACGTGGTTCACGCCGCTCGGCGCGATCTCCCGGCGGATCTTCTCGCGGCACTCCTCGGGCGTGCCCGCTATGGAGAGGCGTTCGGCGATCTCCGGCGTGGTCAGCTCGATGCCGCGAGAAAGGTCCCCGGCGGCGATGGCGTCGACGACCGGTTTGAGTTCACCCGGCTCCACGCCGTTGCGGCGCAGTTGCTCCTCAGGCATCGAAGAGGCGTAGATGCCGACCGTGCTGCGCGCCGCGTCCTTTTGGACGTGGGGACGCACGGGGGGCGTCGGACACGTCAACCCTCGTGGGCAGTCCGCGCTCCTCGGGGCGGGCCCGCGATGCGCACCGGGCCGCCACGCCCCCCGCCCCGTCAGGCGGGGTAGGGGGCGGCCCGGCGTGCCGATCGGAGCGCGCCCGCCCACCAGGCCAACTGGTCGAGCAGGGTCTTGGCGTACACGGGAGCTTCGGGATCGAGCGGACGATCGTCCTGCCAGGTGTGGAAGTAGTTCGGGAAGGCCAGGCCGTCGCGGATCGTCACGGCGTGCAGTTCCGTCAGGACGTTCTCCAGGTGCAGCACCGCATGCCGGCCGCCTGCCGCACCGCCGTAGCTGACGAAGGCGACGGGTTTGGCCGTCCACTGGGTGAAGTGCCAGTCGATGGCCGCCTTCAGCGACGCGGGATAGCTGTGGTTGTACTCCGGCGTGACGACGACGAACCCGTCGGCGGCCTCCAGCGCCGAGGTGAGCGCAGCCATCCCGGCCGGGCGGGGGTAGTCGTCGCCGGCGTACTTCGGCGGTGCCGCGGGGAGCGACAGCGGGATGTCGAACTCGGCCAGATCCATGACGTCCACCTCGAACCCGCCGTGCGAACGGGCCTGTTCGGCCACCCATGAGCCCACCGTGGGACCGAAGCGTCCCTCTCGGACGCTTCCGACGATGACCAGCAGCTTGTGTGTGTTCTCCATGCCCACCACGATCGGCTCCCGGCACGGCGGCAGACAGACCGGGCTCAGGCTGGCCCCCGCAGGGCCACCCTGAGTACTGCGCGACGGGAGGCCGGCGCCATAAGCTCGGCCCATGGGCACGCCGTTGGGGGATTTCGTCAGGGCCAGGCGCGACAGCATCCAGCCGGAATCGCTGGGGCTGCCCGATCACGGCCGCCGCCGGTCACCCGGGCTGCGCCGCTCGGACCTCGCCACACGAGCCGGCATCAGCGTCGAGTACCTGACCCGTATCGAGCAGGGCCGAGACCGCAATCCCTCGATCGCCGTGGTGAACGCGCTCGCCGATGCGCTCAGCCTCGACCCCGCGGAACGGAACCACCTGCGCTACCTGGCGAAGATCACCGGTGGTGAGTGTTCCGCCCACGTCCGGTCGGCGCCGGCGCGCCGTGACGTGCGGACGTCGGTCCTCCGGACGCTCCGCCTCCTGGAACCGGGCATCGCGATCGTGACCAACAGGGTGGGCGACATCCTCGCTCACACCAGCGCGTTCGAGGCCGTGACGAGCGGAACCGGGCTGCTGGACACCGACGCCCCGAACCTCACACGCTACGTCTTCACCGACTCCCGGGCGCGCACGTTCTTCGCCGACTGGGACGACGTGGCGGACGAGCAGGCGCTCGACCTGTGGCTCGGGCCGTCCGTCGAGAATTCCGAGTGGATCACCGCGGAGCTCGCGCCCATGGCCGGTGCCGACTTCACACGCAGGCTGAACCGCCACGTGGTTCCGCAGCGGGGTGCCCTCAGGCTCAACCACCCCAGCGGGCGCGAGCTGCGGCTCGTCCGCGAAACGCTCGACCTCTCCTCGGACGCGCAGCAACTGGTCGTCTTCCTCCCCGCGGACGAAGGCACGGACCTGGCCGTCGAACAACTCCGCCGCCCGTCCCGGAGCCACCTCCGCGTCATCTCGTGACGCATGCGGTCCGTGCACGCGTCAACCGTCCCGAGGAGGGCCGTGGGCCGTCTCCCTCGGGCTACGGGCGGTGGGCCGCGGCGTCCTTCGACAACTGGACGGCCGAGAGCAGGCTGAGACCGGGTGCAGCCTCGCGCAGCACCTTGATCGCCTGCACGGAGTCGGCGGGGCCCTCGTGACCGGCCGCGGCGAGTCGTTCGTGGACCCAACGGGCGCGCAGCTCCGCGTCGGAGGCGGCGGCAGCCTGCTCGATCAAGGCGGCGGCTTCTTCCAGCCCGGGCCGCTGCTCGGGCCCCGCTTCGGCGAGCGCCTGACGCACGCCGGCGGCGATGACGTCCGCGTCCCGCAGGACGAGGACACTGAGTCCCGGTTGCTCGCTCCGTCCGAACATGCAGCCATGCTCGACGCCGACCACCGTGCGGATCAAGGAACTTGAGCGGCATCTGAGCTGCGCGGCACCGAGCCGGCACCCGGATGCCGGATCAGGCGGCGTCGGCTGTCACCGGGCCATGCTGCCGGCCGCGCGACGGCGTTACCCGTACGCGACCGTCAGCACGGCCAGGAGTGGCCCCCACAGGACCAGCGGCGCGTAGCAGAAGTAGAACCAGGCACTCTCCCAGCCCCCGGCCCGGGTAGGTGCTGGGCACCTCCTCGCCTCGGACCGTGACTCCCATGACCTCGGTGACGGGTGTGATGACGGTCCACAGGAGTGTGAGGAGCGTGGCCCCGACGGCGGCCGGCAGGACCACCGCCGTCGTCGGTATCCGGCGCCCGCCCAGGAGCGGGACCCACCGCGGGAACACCTCGCCCCAGCGGGCGACCAGCCCGATCGCGCTGAACGCGAGGACTTCGGACAGGACGGAGAGGGAGACGATGTACGCCCGTTGGCCGAAGCCGATGCCGTCGGCGAATGCCGCCGGGAGCCGCCGGACGCCGGACGGCAGGACGATGAACGGCACCGCGCAGGCGACGAGTTGGATTCTCCGGGACACCCCGGCGACGGGCCGGTGGGCCGCCCGCCACGCGGTGCGCAGTCGTCCGGGGCGGGGGGTCGGGGGGTCGTCGACGCGCGGGGTCGGCTGCATGTGCGGTCCTCGGCTCCGGTGGGCCGATCGCCGGCCCGCTCGGTGACGAAGACGGCAGCCGGCAGGTCGGTAGCGGATCGTCCTGAGGGCCGGACCCGGCTCCGCCGCACGGCCGTCGGCCGGCCGGACGTGACGATTGACGGCGCGGGCACGCTCCGGGCGGCCCGCGCCACGCACCACTCGGCAGGTGCTCGGCACCACGCGCGGCCCGGAAGTGCTCAGCCCGACAGCAGCATGGCGGTCGCCACCAGAGCGAGCAGCCCGGTGTAGGTCCAGGCGTGAGCCCGGTCGGGGATCCGCGGCGGGTGCCGCCGGAGCACGAGGATCACCGGCAGAGCACCGAGGAGCAGTGCCGCCGCGGCGCCGGGGTCGACGAGGCCGATCAGGTTCACGTGCGCGTGCACCGCGGTCGGCGCCGTGGAGCCGCACAGGGAGACCGCTGTGGCAGGGAGCGCGATGACGAGGGTGAGAGGGTTGGCCAGCGCGGTCGCCACATGCATCGTGTGCCCGGCCCGTCGCATCGCGGGGACGGTCATGACGCTGCCTCCCACGCCGAGGAAGGCGGCTATCGCGCCCATCGGCACACCGAGGACGGCCGGCAACGGCCGTGGCGCCTTCGACGCCTCGCCCGCCTGTCCGCGCGGGCGGAGAAAGCCGGGGCGCACGAGCAGGTCGACGACCGTGAGAGCGACGTACGCGACGAACGCCCAGCGGACCGGGTCGGGAGGGGCGAAGCGCGAGGCCGTCGCACCGGCCGTGGCGCCGGCCGCCAGCAGGAGGAGCAGCGCGGCACTGCCGCGGAGCTCGGCGAGCACCCGGCGCCGTGTGACCGCGGTGGCGAATGCCGCGTTCACCACCATCACCAGGGCCGAGGTGGCCGTCGCCACCCGCATCGCGTCCGTGCCGAGGCCGGCGTCCGCCCAGGCCACGACAGGAACCGCGACGAAACCGCCGCCGAAGCCGAACATCACCGTGGTGAGGCCGGTGAGCAGTCCGATGCCGATCAGTGTCATCACGTCCACGGACCCACCCCACCAGGACCGCCCCCCGCCCCGCATGCGAAAGTCGGCACGGTTCCTTCGAGTCTCGGCCACTACGATGACCGGGTGAGGAACGTCGCCCTGGCGGACGTCGACCATGTCGACCGCGCCGTACTGCCCATCGGCACGGACTATCCGCCCGGACACCTGCTGGACTGGCACGAGCACCGGCGCGCGCAGTTCCTCCACGGTGCCACGGGAGTCATGGTCGTCGACACCGTGGACGGCACCTGGACCGTTCCGCCCGAGCGCGCCGTACTGATTCCGGCCGCCACCCCGCACCGGGTGCGCATGCTGGGGGTGAGCACACGGAGCCTGTACATCGAGCCGGACGCCGTCCCCTGGTGGCCCACCACGTGCACGGTCGTGGACGTTCCACCACTTCTGCGCGAACTGCTCCTCGCCGCCGTCGAGTTCGAGCCCGACTACGACCTGTCGGGACGGGGAGGACACGTCGCGGCGCTCCTCCTGCACGAGATCGCCGCGCGCACCCCGCTCCCGTTCCACGTCGGGATGCCGGCTTCGGCCGAACTCGTGGCGCTGTGCCGCGAGTACCTGGCCGCTCCGGACGCCGCGGTCACCAACGAAGCCTGGGCAGCGCGAGTGGCCATGAGCGAGCGCGCCTTCACCCGCCGCTTCCGCACCGAGACCGGCGACAGCCCGGCCGTATGGCGGGCCCGTGCCCGCACGCTCGCGGCGGTACCGCTGCTGCGCACCGCATCGGTCAGTGAGGTTGCCGGCCGCCTGGGCTACGCCTCTCCCGCCGCGTTCACCGCCGCGTTCTCGCGTGCCTTCGGCGTGCCGCCGTCGCGCTTCACCACGAGCGGCGACCGCGGCGCACGCCCCCGCGGCCGTCGCTCCCGACGGCCCGCCGCCTGACGCGGTGAACCCGCGGTCCGGTTCGTGACCGCGAACCGTGCCCGGCTGATCCGCACGGCCGCCCGCCCCCGCCGGAGCCGCAGCGACGCTAGGGGCTCCCCGCGAGCGTGACCAGCAGTCCGGCGAGTACCACCACCGCCGACACCGCGACCATCACCCCACGGGCGGCTGAGGTGAACGGGTTGAGCACTGCCGGTTCGTCGTTCTTGTCGGGCTCCACACCTGTGCAACGACCTCACGATCGTGAAAGGAACGACCGGCCGCGGAGTGTGATGGTCCGACCGGTGACGCACCGGGCGGGCGGAACCGCCGTGCGACGGCCCTGGACGGGGACTCCCCTCCGTGGCCGGCGCACGGCTCTCCGGTCGACGTCTGCCGACCCGTCAGGGTGACACCTCTTCGAGCCGGCGCCCCGCGGTCTCCTCCGCGCCCACGCCGGCGACGACGGCGCCCGCGAGGGAGACGGCGCCCAGGGTCAGGAACACGGCTTCGATGCTCCCGCCGGCGTAGACCGCGCCGACGACGATCGGGCCGAGGATCACGCCGAGGCGGTTGAGGGCGCCGCCGACGCTGCTCCCCAGGGCGCGCATCCGGGTCGGGAACAGCTCGGGTGTGTAGAGGTAGAGGCAGATGTTGGAGCCGAAGAAGAAGACGGCGGCGAGGGATGTCCAGGCCAGCACCCGCAGGGGCGTGTCGGCACCGAAACAGGCGAGGGCGACCAGCACCGCGGCCGACCCGCCGAGGCAGCCGGTGATGACGCGGCGGCGGCCGGCCCGGTCGACGGTGAGAGCGGCGACGAGGCAGCCGAGCAGACCCGCGCAGGAGGTGACCGTGGAGTACAGGAGAGCGTCGGACAGGGACAGGTCGTAGCGGTTCTGGTAGATGGTCGGCAGCCAGGAGGTGATCCCGTAGTTGACGAAGTACCCGGTGAACCACAGGGCCCCGACGACCAGGATGCGACGCCGGTAACGACCGCTGAACAGGCCGCGCAGGCCGGAGGCCGGCGCGTCGGCGGGCCCGCCGGGCACGGCGGTGGGGGAGGGCGAGGGGACGGGCGGAAGCGGGGCGCGCGTCGCCCTCTCGACGGCCGTCTCGATACGGGTCATCACGGCGGCGGCCTCCGCCGTCCGGCCCCGGTCGGCGAGCCAGCGCGGCGACTCGGGCACCATGCGGTGCACCACGAAGGCCAGGACGCCGGGCAGCGCCGCGAGCCCGTACATCCACCTCCAGCCGAGCAGGGGCACCAGCCATGCGGCCGCCAGCGCTCCGACGGTCAGGCCGGCCGGGAAGACCAGCTCGTACAGGAGCACGAAGCGGCCCCGCCGGTGGCTCCGGGTGATCTCGGCGATGAAGGTGGCGGCCACCGGTACCTCACCGCCGATGGCCAGGCCCTGCACGAACCGCAGAGCCATGAAGACCTCGAGGGAGGGGGAGAAGGCGAGCGCGAGGTTGGCGACGCTGGAGACCGCCACGCATAGGGCGATCACCCGGACGCGTCCGATGCGGTCGGCGATCCGCCCGGAGAGCAGGGCGCCGACCAGCATGCCCACCGAGCCGACGGTGAGCAGGAGCGTCGTGGCCGAGGTGGACAGATGCCACTCGCCGCGCAGCTCGGGCAGCGCGTAGGCGATCAGGAGCTGGTCGAACGCTTCGAAGAAGGTGACCGCCCCGACGACCAGGCGGACGGTGACGTGCCAGCGGGACAACGGCAACCGTTCGAAGCGGGCGGCTATGGAGGCTCGGAGTGCGCTGTCGGGCACTGCTTCGGTCGTCATGCTGGTACTCCGCTGGTTCGCAGGGGCGGGGGACGGGAGCGCGGGACACGGCGAAGAAGGTCCGGGCTGCTGAGCCAATCGGAACGGCAGGTAAGCGCCAAGCTTCTAAGCGCTTAAGTTGTATCTCTCGCCCTCGGGACCGCGTCAAGGTCTGGAGCGCGGATTTAACCGGAGATCCTTTCGCGACAGCCTCTTGCGTCGAAGATATTTAAGCCCTTAGATTTCTAGCGCTTACTCAAGCAGCTCCCACACGACCTGTTCTGGAGGCCCCCGTATGCTCCGAACTCCCCCTGACGAAGCACTCGTTGCGGGCCGGTGGCGGCGCGGCGGGGGTGCCGCGACGCAGACCCTCGACCCGGCCACCGGCGCCGCCCTCGCCACGGTGCACGCCGTCACCCCCGACGAGGTCTCCGAGGCCGCGAGGGCCGCCGCCCGGGCCGCCGCCGAGCCCCAGTGGTACGACCTCCTGCCCCACCAGCGGGCCCGATTGCTCACCCGTGTGGCCACGCTCATCGAGGACAACGCCGAACACCTCGCAGCGCTCCAGACCGCGGACACCGGCAAGGCGCTCACCGAAACCCGCGCGCTCGTGGCCAGCGCGGCCGCGACGTTCCGCTACACCGCCGCCGCCCTGGAGACCGCCGAGGAAGCGATCACGCCGTCACGCGGCGCCTACGTGACGCTGAGCGTGCACGAGCCGATCGGCGTCGTCGGCGCGATCAACCCCTGGAACTCCCCGGTTGCCAGCGATGCCCAGAAGCTCGCCCCCGCCCTGGCGGCCGGCAACGCGGTGCTGCTCAAGCCCGCCGAATGGACCCCGCTGGTCTCCCTCGCGCTGGGACGGCTGATCACTCAGGCCCTGGGCGAACTCCGCCTGCCGACGGCCTTGTTGGCCGTCCTCCCGGGATCCGGGCGGGTGGTCGGCGACGCGATCGTACGGGATCCGCACGTCGGCCGGATCGCCTTCACCGGCGGTACGGAGACCGGCCGCGCCCTGGCGCGGACCGCCGCCGAGAAGCTGATGCCCGTGTCGCTGGAGCTCGGCGGCAAGTCGCCCACCGTCGTGCTGGCCGACGCCGACATCGAGCAGGCCCTGGCCGGCGTCATGTTCGGCGTCTTCTCCTCCAGCGGGCAGTCCTGCATCGCCGGGTCACGGCTGTTCGTGGCCCGCGCTCTCTACGACGGATTCGTCGGCGAACTGGTCGCCCGCGTGACCAAGCTGCGCGTCGGCCCAGGAACGCGGCCGGACACGCAGGTCGCCCCACTGGTGCACCCCGCGCACCGCGACAAGGTCGCCGCCTACGTCGACCTGGCCCGCGGGGAGGGCGCCCGCGTGCTGTGCGGAGGCGCCGCGCCCGAGGGCCCCGAGTACGCCGACGGGGCCTACTACCTCCCCACCGTGCTGGACGGACTCCCCAACGACGCCCGCACGTGCCAGGAGGAGATCTTCGGGCCGGTCCTGGTCGCGCTGCCCTTCGACGACGAGGAGGACCTCGTGCGCCAGGCCAACGACTCCGTCTACGGACTCGCCTGCGGCATCTGGACCCGCGACCACCGGGCAGCCTGGCGGATCGCGCGCCGCGTCGAGGCGGGAACCGTCTGGATCAACACCTACAAGCAGTTCAGCGCCTCCACGCCGTTCGGCGGCATGAAGGCGAGCGGCCTCGGACGCGAGAAGGGCCGTGACGCCATCCGCGCCTACCAGCGCCAGAAGTCCCTGTACTGGGGCACCGCCACCACGCCGCTGCCCTGGGCCGGCTGACCATCCCCGGAGAGGACCCATGTACCGTCGCACCGCCCTCCAGGAACCCCCGATCGCCCGCCTGCGCGCTCTGCGCTCCGTCGAACTGCTCACCCCCCGCTTCACCGAGGCCACCGACTTCTACGAGGAAGCCTGGGGCCTGGAGGTGGTCGAGGCCGGCCACAGCGCGAGCTGGCTGCGCGGCACCGGCGAGGAGCACCACGCCCTCCAGCTCACCCGCGCCGACCGGATCGGCCTCGGCCGACTCGCCTTCGCCGTGGCGACGCCGGCGGAGATCGACGAAGCCGCCCAGCTCCTCGAACGCCGCGGCATCCAGCCGGTCACCGGCCCCGGACCGCTCGACCAGGTCGGCGGCGGCTACGGACTGCGTTTCCACGACCCCGAGGGCCGCCTGATCGAACTGTCCGCCGACACCTGGGCCGTGCCGCCCCGCGGGCGGGAGGCCGCCGTGCCCGTCGGCGTGACCCACGTCGTCCTCAACACCACCGACATCGACGCCTCCGTCGCCTTCTACCGCGAGGTGCTCGGGATGCGCGTCTCGGACTGGTCGGAGCACCAGATGGCGTTCCTGCGCTGCAACAGCGACCACCACTGCATCGCCTTCAACCAGGCCGACTGGGTCTCGCTGAACCACGTGGCGTACGAGATGAGCTCCCTCGACCACTTCATGCGCGGCATCGGACGACTGCGCCACCACGGTGTCGCCCCGCAGTGGGGCCCCGGGCGGCACGGCCCCGGCAACAACACCTTCTCCTACTTCACCGACCCCACGGGCCTGGTGTGCGAGTACACCTCCGAGGTCGCGCAGGTCGTCGAGGACCGCTGGATCTGCAAGGTGTGGCGACGCGTCCCCGAACTGTCCGACCTGTGGGGCACCGCGGGCCCGCCGTCCCGGCTGATCCGCGCCCACATGGCCGGCACCCGGGACGGCAGTCCCGTGCTGCCTCCCGTCGACGCCGAATCCGCCGTACCGCAAGGAGCCTGAACCATGAGCACCACCGGGACACTGAAGGTCGGCCTGGTCGGCTGGGGTGCGATCGGCCGCGTCGTCGGGACGGCCCTCGCCGCCGGCGAGGTGCCGGGCGCCGTCCTGACCTGCGTCGTCGACAACCGCCCGCTGGGCGGGGCCGCCCCCGCCGAACAGGTCCCCTTCGACACCGCGATCGAACGCTGCGACCTGATCGTGGAGGCCGCCGGGCAGGGGGTGGTCCGGGAGTGGGGCGAGCGGATCCTCGCCGCCGGTACCGATCTCCTGGTCGCCTCCACCGGCGCCCTCACCGACGAGGACCTCGCCAAGCGCCTCCTGGAGGCCGGGCCGGGCCGGGTCCGTTTCACCTCGGGCGCGGTCGGCGGCCTCGACCTGCTCCAGGCCGTGCGCGCCCTCGGCCCGCTCGACGAGGTCCTGCTGACCACCACCAAGCTGCCCACGACCCTCGAACAGCCCTGGATGGACAAGGAATTGATCGGGCGACTGCGTTCCGCCACCGAGCCCGTGGAGGTGCTTGCGGGCACCGCACGGGACGTGCCCGTGAAGTTCCCCAGGTCGACGAACGTGGCCGCCTCGGTCGCGCTGGCCGTCGGCGACCTCGACGCGGTCCAGGTCCGAGTCGTCGCCGACCCGCACGCGGTCCGCACCCGGCACGTCATCGAGGCGGCCGGCCCGCACGGCTCCTACCGCTTCGAGGTGGCCCACACCCCGGACGCGGACAACCCCGCCACCAGCGGCGTCGTCCCCTACGCGGTCCTGCGTTCCCTCGGGGCGATCGCCGGACGACCGGGACAGATCCTGTGACCACCGCCGCGAAGACATACGTGGAGGAGGCGGGCACCGACGGGCCGCTGCTGCTGTGCCTGCACGGCATCGGCTCCTCGTCGGCCTCCTTCGCACCGCAACTGGCCACGCTCTCCGACCGGTTCCGCGTCGCCGCCTGGGACGCCCCTGGATACGGCAGGTCGCCGGATCCCGACGGGCCACTGCACCTCGACGGGTTCGCCGACGCCGCGGCCGAGGTGATCCTGGCCCGCGGTGGATCGGCACACGTGCTGGGCGTCTCCTGGGGCGGCGTGATCGCCCTGCGGCTCGCCGTGCGCCACCCGCGGCTCGTCCGCTCCCTGGTCGTCGCCGACTCCAGCCCCGGATCGGGCACGGACCCCGAGAAGGCCGCGGCCATGCGGGCCCGCGTACCGGAACTGGCAAGCCTCGGGCCACGGGCGTTCGCCGAGCGGCGCGGGCCGCGCCTGGTGTCCGCCGACGCCTCTGCCGAGCTCGTGCGCCGTGTCGTCGACACCATGGCCGCCGCGGTGCGCCTGCCCGGCTACGCCCACGCCGCCGAGTCGATG
Source organism: Streptomyces viridiviolaceus (assembly GCF_014650995.1). GTDB lineage: Bacteria > Actinomycetota > Actinomycetes > Streptomycetales > Streptomycetaceae > Streptomyces > Streptomyces viridiviolaceus. Next base: position 46,289 of record NZ_BMWA01000024.1, on the reverse strand, counting down.
GCCTCCGCCGACCTGCGACCCGATCTGGCGCACATCACCGCCCCGGCCCTCGTGCTGTGCGGCGACAAGGACCAGGTCACCGGACCGGACGCCGCCCAGGCCCTGGCCGGTGGCCTGCACAAAGCGGCCTACGTGATCGTCAAGGACGCCGGTCACCTGGCCAACCAGGAGCAACCCGAGCGCTTCAACGCCTGGGTCCTCTCCCACCTGCACATCGCCACCAACCCCAACACCGACCACCACACGAAGGGCTGACACACCATGCCTCTGAGCACCACCGAGTACGACAACGCCGGCGACCTCGCCAAGTACACCGACTCCCTGATCGCGACCCGCGACTCCCGCGAACCCGACTGGGGCACGCTCTCCTTCCAGGAGAAGGCCGGACCGCAGTACCGGCGCGCACAGATCCGCTACGTCGGCTCCGGCGCCACCGGCAACCACGAGAACGACCAGCGGATCATCCCCTCCGGCGGATTCACGTTCTCCAACATGCTGCTGCCCCCGGGCGCCGAGGGCCCGGCCCACACCCACCACGACGTGGAGGAGGCCTTCTTCGTCCTGGAGGGCCAGGTCCGGGTGGGCATCCACCGGGGCCCCGACGAGGTCGAGTACCGCACGCTCGGCTACCGCGACATGATCGTCGTGCCCGCCGGCGTCACCCGCTCGCTGAAGAACGAAGGGGACACCGACGCGCTGTTCTGCGTGATCATCGGCACGCAGAAGCCGCAGGTGCCGACCTACCCCGAGTACTCGCCGCTGTACGGCGTCACCCGTGACTGACACGGGGACCACGGTCGTCGTGACCGGGGCGGGCCGTGGCCTGGGGGAGGCCATGGCCCGCCGGGCCGGCGCCGACGGCCACCGGGTCGTGGTCGCCGAACTGAACCGGGAGTCGGGCGAGCGCACCGCCGCCGCCGTCCGCGCGGCCGGCGGCGAGGCGCACTACGTGCACTGCGACGTGGCCGACCCGGCGTCGGTCGCCCGCCTCGCCGACGCCGTGCGGGAGCACGGCCCCGTCTGGGGACTGGTCAACAACGCGGCCCTCGCCAACGGCGTGGGCGGCAAGGAGTTCCAGGACATCGACATCGACGTCTGGGACCGCCTGATGTCCGTCAACGTGCGCGGCCCGTGGCTGGTGGCCAAGGCACTCCACCCGCTGCTCGCCCGCCCCGGACGCATCGTCAACATCGCCTCCGACGCCGCCCTGTACGGCTCCCCCCGCCTCGCCCACTACATCACCTCCAAGGGCGCGGTCATCGCACTGACCCGCGGCATGGCCCGCGAACTCGGCCCCCACGGCATCACCGTCAACGCCGTCGCCCCCGGCCTCACCGAGTGCGAGGCCACCGAGGCCGTTCCCGCCGGACGTCACGCGCTCTACGCGGCCAACCGCGCGATATCCCGCCCCCAGCAGCCCGACGACCTCGTCGGCCTCGTCTCCTTCCTGCTCAGCGAGGAATCCCGCTACCTCACCGGACAGGTGATCGCCGTCAACGGCGGCTTCACCATGCACTAGAACCGACTGGAGAACCCCATGGATCTCGGTCTCGCCGACCGGACCGTCCTGGTCACCGGCGGCAGCTCGGGCGTCGGCCTGGCCACGGTCCGCGCACTGCTGGACGAAGGCGCCAACGTCGCCACCTGCGGCCGCGACGCCGCCCGCCTCGCCGAGGCCGCTGCCGGACTGGACGGCGGCGACCGGCTGCTGACCGCCGTCTGCGACGTCCGCGACGCGGAGGCCGTACGCGGCTTCGCCGAGCGGACCGCCGACCGGTTCGGCCGCATCGACGGCCTGGTCAACAACGCCGGCCAGTCCCGGATGAAGCGACTGGACGACACCAGCACCGAGGACTGGCGCGATGAACTGGAACTCAAGTTCGCCGGCGTGCTCAACCCCCTCCGAGCCGCCCGCGCACACCTGCGGGCCTCGGACGCGGCGAGCGTCGTCAACGTCAACGCCGTACTCGCCAAGCAACCCGAACCCCGCCTCATCACGACGAGCGCGGCCCGCGCCGGCATCCTCAACCTTTCCAAGTCCCTCGCGGCCGAGCTGGCCGCGGAAGACATCCGGGTCAACTCCGTCTGCCTGGGCCTGATCGACACCGGACAGTGGACCCGTCGCCACGCGGCCGCCGACTCCGGTCTCGGCTACGAGGAGTGGCAGGCACGGCTCGCCGCCGACCGGGGCGTCGCCCTCGGCCGGCTCGGCCGGGCCGACGAGGTGGCCTACGCGATCGTGACCCTGCTGTCGCCGCGCGCCTCGTACATCACCGGAACCGCCATCGACGTCTGCGGCGGGGTCGGCCGCGGCATCCTCTGAGAGGCACCCATGACGTACCGCAACGGAGGCGACCTCCTCGTCGCTGTCCTGAAGGAACTCGGCATCGACACGGTCTTCGGCATCGTGTCCGTGCACAACCTGCCCCTCGTGGAGGCCGTCGACCGCGAACTGCGCTTCGTGCCGGTGCGGCACGAGGCCACCGCCGTCAACGCCGCCGACGGCTACGGCAGAGCCCGGGGCGCCCTCGGCTGTGCCCTGACCTCCACCGGAACCGGCGCGGGCAACGCCGCCGGCTCGCTGGTCGAAGCGCTCGCCTCGGGCACCTCGGTCCTGCACGTCACCGGGCAGATCGAGAGCCGCTTCCTGGGCGGCGCACGCGGCTTCATCCACGAGACCAAGGACCAGCTGGGCATGCTCACCGCGGTCTCCAAGTACGCCGCGACCGTGCCGGACACCGCGAGCGCGGGGCGCCTGCTCCGCGAGGCCGCCACCACGGCCCTCGCCGCGCCCGGCGGCCCGGCCAGCCTGGAGTGGCCGATCGACCTCCAGTACGCGGCCCAGCAGGACGGGAACGCAGCCGCCCCGGCCGCCGGGACCCCGGACCCGGACCCCGCAGAACTCGCCGCCGCACGCGAACTGCTGGCCGCCGCCCGCCGCCCGCTGATCTGGGCCGGCGGCGGCGCGAACCGGGCCCGCCGCGAACTGCTCGACCTGCTCCGGGCGTCCGGCGCGGGACTGCTCACCTCGAACTCCGGCCGCGGCTCGGTCCCCGAGGACCATCCCCAGGTCATCGGCAACTTCGCCACCACGCCCGCGGCCCGAGCCCTCCTCGCCGACGCCGACGTGCTGGTCACCGTCGGCACCCACTTCCGCTCCAACGAGACGGCCGACTACGCACTGCGACTCCCCGAGGCACACATCCAGATCGACCTCGACGCCGCCGCCCTGGGCCGGGTCCACCCGGCCCGGCACGCCCTGCACGCAGACGCCGCGCGCGTCCTGCCGGAGCTGACTGCGTCGGCCGTACCCGCCGACGCGGACTGGACCGCCCGCGCCCGTGCCGTCCGCGACGAGGTGCGGGCCGCCCTGCGCGACGCCATCGGGCCGCAGGCCGCGATCTGCGACGCGCTCGCCGCAGCCCTGCCGCCCGGCTCGGTCGTCGCCCGCGACGTGACGATCCCTTCCTCCACGTGGGGAAACCGGCTGCTGCCCATGCACGACCCGCGCGCCAACGTCTTCCCGCGCGGCGGCGGCATCGGCCAGGGACTCGGCATGGGCCTCGGGGCCGCGCTCGCCCGCCCCGAGGCGCCCACCGTGGTCATCGCCGGGGACGGCGGTCTCGCGGTCCACCTCGGCGAACTGCTCACTCTCGCCCAGGAGCGGCCCCGGCTGCTGCTGCTCGTCTTCAACGACGGGGGCTACGGAGTCCTGCGCAACACACAGGACCGGTACAGCGACCGCCGCTCCGGTGTCGACCTCTTCACCCCCGACTTCGAGGGCCTCGCCGCCGCCTGCCGCCTGCCGTACGCGCGTATCGCCGCCGAGACCGACGCCGAGCCGGTCATCGGCCGGGCACTCGCCGCCGAGGGACCGGTCATCGTCGAGGTGGACCTGGCCTCGCTCGGTCCGATGAAGACCCCGTTCACCCCACCCGTCAAGATCCCCACCGCGTAGGGAGGCCCCACGATGAGCGTCAACGACGAGCAGGAGCGCGAACTCCTCGTACGCCGCATGACGTGGGAGGCGGACGGTGTGCTGTCCGTCGAACTCGTCGACCCGGCCGGCAAGCCCCTGCCGGCCTGGACCCCGGGCGCCCACCTCGACCTGCACGTGGGCGGCCTCGTCCGCCAGTACTCGCTGTGCGGCGATCCGGCCGACGGCACCTCGTACCGGATCGCCGTCCTCGACGAGCCCGCCTCGCGCGGCGGTTCCCGCCACGTGCACACCAAGCTGCGCCCGGGCCAGCGGGTGCGGACGGCGGGCCCCCGCAACCACTTCGCACTCGAACCGGCCGGGTCCTACGTCTTCGTCGCCGGCGGCATCGGCATCACGCCGATCCTCGCCATGGTCCGCCAGGCCGAACGCGACGGCATCCCGTACCGCCTCGTGCACGGCGGGCGCACCCGCGCCTCCATGGCGTTCGGCTGCGAACTGGCCCGGCTGACCGGGGGCGAGATCACGATCGTCCCCCAGGACGAACAGGGCCACATCGACCTCGCGGATGCCCTCTCCGGCCTCCCCGCGGACGCGCTGGTGTACGCCTGCGGCCCCGAGCCGCTGCTCTGCGCCCTGCAGCAGGCCTGCCCGGAGGGCCGGCTGCGGCTGGAGCGGTTCGCCGCCCCGGCGGTGGAACGACCCGGCGACGACACCGCCTTCGAGGTGGAGTGCCGAAGGTCGGGCGTGACGGTCGCCGTCGGCGCCGGCACCTCCGTCCTGGACGCGGTCGAGGCGGCCGGCGTGCCCGTCACCTCCTCGTGCCGCGACGGCATCTGCGGCACCTGCGAGACCCGCGTCCTCGCCGGCACCCCCGAACATCGCGACTTCCTGCTCTCCGAAGCCGAACAGGCTACGAACGAGACGATGATGATCTGCGTCTCGCGCTGCGCCTCCGACCGGCTCGTCCTCGACCTCTAGACCACCGCCGCCCCATGGAGGAGGCCCTGATGACCACCACCTGGCCGTATCTCGACCGGCACCAGTCCCGCACCCACGAACCCACCCCGTACGAACGGAAACTCGCGCGCACCCTCGAAGAGATCTTCACCGAGGACGGTCACGACCTCGCCGCCGTGGTCGGCGGACTCAACGCCCGCCAGGTGCGCACCCCCGACGGCACGCCCTGGACCGAGGAAACCTTCCGCGCCGAGATGCACCGTCTGGGAGCCTGACATGACCCTCACCACCGACGTCACCGCCGACCACATCTACGCCCACGGCCTGCGCAATCAGTGGCACCCCGTCGTCCCCTCGCACTTCGTCGAGCCGGGCGGCATGCGCAAGGTCACCGCCCTCGGCGAGGACTGGCTGCTGTTCCGCAGGTCCGACGGCACCCTGTCCCTGCTCGCCGACCGCTGCCCGCACCGTGGGGCGCCGCTCTCCCTCGGCAAACACCTCGGCGATCGCGTGGCCTGCTGGTACCACGGCGTCGAGGTGCAGGGCGACGGCACCGTCTCCTCCGTGCCCGGCCTGCCCGGCTGCAACCTGGAGGGCAAGAAGCTGGTGACCTCCCTGCCCGTGCGCGAGGTGGCCGGCGCGATCCTCGCCTACTTCGGCGACGAACAGCACCCCGAGCCGGCCGCACTCACCCTGCCGGAGCCGCTGACGAACCCGGACATCGCGTCCTTCCTCTGCTACGCCGAGTGGGACGTGCCGTGGCGCTTCGCCATGGAGAACCTCCTCGACCCGATGCACGGCGCCTTCCTGCACCACGACTCCCACACGATGTACGACGGCGACACACAGGCCAAGTTCCGCATCCGGGAGACCGACCGCGGCTACTTCTTCGAGAAGACCGACCAGCGCGGCGTCAACTTCGACTGGGTGGAGCTGTGCCGCACCGGCGTCGACTGGGTCGACCTGTCCATCCCGTACCCGCCGTCCGCGGGACCCGGCGGCGCCTTCGGCATCGTCGGCATGGCCTGCCCGGTCGACGCCGGACGCACGGGCGTCTTCTTCTGGCGCTACCGGCAGGTGACCGGCTGGCAGCGGGACACCTGGCGGTTCCTGTACCGGACGCTCATCGAGGAACGCCACTGGGAGGTCCTGGAGCAGGACCGGGTGATGCTGGAGGCCATGCCCGCGGACGCCGACCGGTTCGAGAACCTCTACCAGCACGACCTGGGCGTGGTCCGCCTGCGCCGTCTGTTCCGGCAAGAGGCCGAGGCCCAGGCCGTGACGCCGGACGGGCGCGACGGCTGACGGGGAGCCGTGGCCGCCGGCGGCCTCGTGCCTACGATGTCGCCGAGCCGACGATGGAGCGCTCCAGCTTGGACAGCAGACGGGCCAGCTGCCGTCGTTCCGCCGGCGACAGGTCCGCGAGCATCCGGCGCTCGTTCTCCAGGTGCTCGGCGAACACCTCGTCCACCTTGGCGAGTCCGGCCTCGGTGAGCCGCGAGTAGACGACGCGGCGATCCTCCGGGTCACGTTCACGCACGATCAGACCGTCCTTCTCCAGCCGGTCGATGCGCAGGGTCACCCCGGCGGAGGAGATGAGGCCGGAGTCGGCGAGTTGCCCGGCTGTCAGCCGGTAGGGCTCGCCGGCCCGGCGCAGGGCGGTGAGGACGTCGAAGCCGGCCACGGCCAGGCCGTGCCGCTCGATGGCCGCCGCCAGTTCGGTGTTGTAGCGCAGGAAGGTGCGGTGCAGCCGTGCCAGGACCTCCAGGGGAGAGGTGTCCAGCTCGGGCCGCTCCCGCGCCCAGTCCTCGATGATCACCGCGACGGCGTCCTTCTGGGCCGTGGCCTTCTTCCCCGCCATGTTCCGCGCCTCCCCGAGTCACCTGCTGATGCGGACCTGCGAAGAAATCTTAGCCCTGAAATATGTGCGCCTACGCGGTGAGGAGATGCTGCCGTGGCCACCCGGCGGGTGCGGCAGCACGTCCTCGACGACCGCGTCGTGCCTCACATGACGACCGGGGCGCCGTCAGGCGGGCTGGTCCTGCTTCTCCTGCGCAGTGGCACCCGACTTCGGGGTGACCGCCGTGTAGAACACCGACGAGCCCTGCTTGGAGCGCTGTGCCTGCTCCTTGGCCACCAGGCTCTCCAGCGTGTTGCGTACGACGGTGGTCTTGATGTCGCGCTCGGGGTGCTGCCGGCCCAGGGCGGTGGCGATCTCGGCCGCGGAGCGCGGTTCGCTCTGCTCGGCCAGGTGAGCGCGGACGGTGTCGACGAGTGTGGGCTGCGCCGCCTTGTCTGTGGTCGCCCTGGCGGACGCCTCCTTGGCGGGACTCTTCTTCGCGGCCGGCTTGCGGCTGGGCGCGGACGCCTTCTTGGCGCGGGCCTGCTTGCCCGTACCCGCCTTGGACTCCTCCTTCTTGCGCGGCGCCGGCACCGGCGGGACGGGGGCGGACTCCGCCGGAGCCGGGGCGAGACCGAGGGCCTGCTGGAGATTGACCAGGACGGTGTGGTCCTGCTGCAGAGCGGACAACTGCTGCTGCAACGCGGCGATCTCCGCGCCGATGCGCTCCTGCTCCTTGGTGTTGCGCTCGAGGTCGTCCGCGACCTGAGCGGTGTAGTGCGAGGTCAGACCGGGTGTCGTAGCGGTGGTTTCAGCCATGTTCTTGAGAACCCTCCCTGTTGCTTGCGCAGACCGCGGGCGGCGAGTCTGCACGCTTGCAGGACCAAATGCCTCTGCTCTGTGGCCTGGTGCCTCATGCCCGGCACCGGTTACTGCTGCACAGCAGTGCTGCAGTGATACTACGAAAACGGGGTGTGCGGTGTCGTTTTCACCACGTTCGAGAACAGTTCCTCATGTCTTGGGGATGTCACACACCACGCCCGCCCCGGCCACGCCGGCACCCACAGGCCGACAGAGCTCTCCCTGCCGGGACGCAGCCCGCGGTTCCCACTGAGAGAATGGAGAGGTACGTCCAGGGCTCGCCGAGGAGGTCGCCATGACTCATGAGCGTTCCACCGGGTCCCCGGCCGGGGCGGTGAGACTCATCGAGGCGGACGAGCAGCACGCCGTCCTGGCCTTCTCGGGCGTCCTGGACGAGCACGTGCTGCGCGATCTCGAAGAACGGCTCCTCGACCAGCGCCTGCGGCAGGCCGGCAGCTGGCTGCTGGAGATGAGCGACCTGCAGCAACTGGACCTGGCCAGTGCCTACGCGCTCCTTCGTGCCATGGCGAGCGTGCCGAAGCCGCCCGCCGTCACCATCCGCGGCGCCCGCCGCCCGATCCAGCGGACGCTTCGGCACGTGGGTATCGACGCACTGGCCGCCATCGTCACATAGCCGCGGCACAGCGGACGCACCCGCGCACCTCACGCACAGAAGGGGGCATACTGTGTCCGCATGGACAGACAGGGTGAACCGGGGCAGGGGTCGAACCGGCGGTCCCGTACGGTTCTGAACCCCCGGGTCGGGTCCTCGGAAGGTCCCGGAGCCGGCGGGTCGACCTTCACCGTGATCGTGGCGGCCGCCGCCAACTTCGGTGTCGCACTCGCCAAGGCCGTGGCCGGCATCATCAGCGGCTCCAGTGCCATGCTGGCCGAAGCAGGGCACTCGGTGGCCGACACCGTCACCGAGGTACTCCTGCTCACCGCCCTCAGGCGCAGCAAGAAGCCCGCGGACGACGAACACCCTCTGGGACACGGCCCCGAGCGCTACATCTGGGCACTGCTCGCGTCCGTCGCCACCTTCGTGGGCGGCGGCGTCTTCGCCCTGTACGACGGCATCCACGCCCTGACGCACGGGGAGAGCCCGAGCGACCCCCTGATCTCCTACATCGTGCTCGCCGCGGCCTTCCTGATGGAGGGCTGGTCGCTGCGTACCGGTCTCAAGCAGGCCACCGGGAGGGCGGAACACTTCCGGGTCCCCATCCTGCGCTATCTCCAGCACACGCCCGACACGGCCGTCAAAGCGGTCGTCATGGAGGACGCGGCGGCCCTCACCGGTCTGGTCCTGGCGGCGCTGGGGCTGCTCGGCGGACAGCTCACCGGATCCGGCGTGTGGGACGGCGTCGCCTCGATCCTGATCGGGCTGCTGCTCGTCGTCGTGGCGTGGGTCCTCGGCCGCTCCAACACGGAACTTCTCATCGGCCGCGCCCTGCCGGCGCCGGTACGGGAGGCCGTGAGCCGCGAACTGACGGCGGTCCGGCACATCGAGAACGTCCTGGAGCTGACGACACTGATTCAGGGTCCGGGGGAGATCCTCATCGCCGCCAAGGTCGACTTCTGTGACGTCTCCACGGCCCGCCAGATCGAATGGGCCTGCGAGGAGGCGGACACCCGCCTACGGGCCCTGATCCCGGCCGTCAAGCGCGTCTACCTGGACCCGACACCTTCCCGGGGCAGCGACTGAGAGGTCCGTGTCCTTCGGCTTTCGGGCAGCAACGCCCGCGCCCGTGCACGAGTCGCGGTGTCCGGACCCGCGTGGAACGATGACGGTTGAAACACACGAAGGCACCCGGTCGAAGCGGCCTGGCGGTGCACGGCATCTGTGAGGTTCCCATGTCCTCGAAGCGACGTCGGAAGAAGAAGTCCCGCCGCAACCACCCGGCGAACCACGGCAAAAGACCCCAGTCCTGAATCACCGGACAGGTGACCGGAACGGTCACGAATGGAGAAGTGCCCGTCACCGAGCCGGAACTAGCCTGATCGCACGACGGTCGACCAGGCACCGGCCGGCATCGACGAAAGGGCTTCTCCCATGTGTCACCCCTCGCGCATACGCGCGCTCGCCATGGCTCAGCACCTGGGCGACCTCGCCCGGCTGCGCCGCGTCCGCGACCGGATCGACCGCGAGTACACGCAGCCGCTGAACGTCGAGGCGCTCGCCCGTGGCGCGAACATGTCGGCCGGGCACCTCAGCCGCCGCTTCCGGCTCGCCTACGGCGAGTCGCCCTACGCCTACCTGATGACGCGGCGCATCGAACGTGCGATGGCGCTGCTGCGCCGCGGCGACCTCAGTGTCACCGAGGTGTGTTTCGCGGTCGGCTGCTCATCGCTGGGTACTTTCAGCACGCGGTTCACCGAGTTGGTCGGCGTCCCGCCCGGTGTCTATCGGCGCCGGGCGGCGGGTGCGACGGCGGGGATGCCGCCGTGCGTGGTGAAACAGGTGAACAGGCCGATCAGGAATCGAGAAGCGCGCGACAGGCAGCCGCAGCTAGCGTGACCGCCATGGACATCACCATTCACTCGAGCTTCCTCCCGCACGACGACCCGGAGGCATCCCTGGCCTTCTACCGCGACGCCCTCGGCTTCGAGGTCCGCAGCGACGTGGGAAGCGGCACCATGCGCTGGATCACGGTCGGCCCCGCCGACCAGCCCGACACCTCGATCCTCCTGGCGCCACCGGCCGCCGACCCCGGTATCACCGAGGACGAGCGCCGCACCATCGCCGAGATGATGGCCAAGGGCACCTACGGCTGGATCCTGCTGGCCACCAAGGACCTCGACGCCACCTTCGAACGGCTGCAGGCCGGCGACGCCGAGGTCGTGCAGGAGCCGACCGAGCAGCCCTACGGCGTTCGCGACTGCGCCTTCCGCGATCCCGCGGGCAACCTGGTCCGCATCCAGCAGCTGCGCTGATCCGCCCGGCGGCCGCGGCGTCACTGACGGCCGGGGCGAGGCCGATCCCAGGTGCGCCCTCGTCCCGGCCGTGGGCGCTGCGCCGCCTGCCGGCCGGTCCTCGCGAACCGGGCGTTCCGACGACCGACCCTCGGCTTCGCGGTCTTCCGGGGCGCGGTCTGGTCGAGTCAGGAAGCCGCGCCGACGTTCGGCGCCGCGTTCTCCGGCTCCTCCGGAGGGTCGCTGAGCTGCTCGCGCACGTAGTTCCAGACCACCGAGAGCAGCGCGGTGACCGGTACGGCGAGCAGGCTCCCCACGATGCCGGCCAGGCTCCCGCCCAACGTCACCGCCAGCAGGACCACCGCCGCGTGCAGGCCGAGGCCACGACTCTGGATGATGGGCTGGAACACGTTGCCCTCCAGTTGCTGCACCACGACGATGATCGCCAGCACGATCAGAGCATCCGTCGGGCCGTTCGACACCAGCGCGATGAGAACCGCGACGAAGCCGGCGAACAGGGCCCCGACGATGGGTACGAACGCGGACACGAAGGTCAGCACAGCCAGCGGGAGCACGAGGGGCACCCCCAGGATCCACAGGCCGAGGCCGATGAAGAAGGCGTCGATCAGGCCGACAAGAGCCTGGGAGCGTACGAAGGAGCCCAGGGTTTCCCAACTGCGCGCGGCGACGGTCGGGACGTCGGTGGCGAGTCGGCCGGGCAGTTGACGCGTGAGCCACGGAAGGAACCGCGGTCCGTCCTTCAGGAAGAAGAACATCAGGAACACCGCCAGCACCGCGGTGATCAAGCCGCTGACCACGGTGCTCAACCCCGTGGCCACGGTGGAGACCATGCTGCCGACACTGTCCTGCACGCGGGCCATCGCGGAGTCGACGGCACCGGTGATCTCGTCGACGCCGATGTTCAGCGGCGGTCCCGCGGCCCACTCGCGCAGCTTCTGGATGCCCTCGACGACGCCGTCGGTCAGCTCACCGGACTGCGAGGCCACAGGCACCGCGATCAGGGCCGCGATGCCCGTGGCGACCAGGAGGAACAGCACCGTCACCGTCGACGCGGCCAAGGCCGGACGCCACCCGTGCCGCCGCAGAAAGCGGGTCACGGGCCACGTCAGCGTGGTGAGCAACAGGCCCACTATCAGGGGCCATACGATCGACCACATCCGGCCGAGGATCCACAGGGCGACCGCGAGCATCGCGAGAACCAGCAGCGACTCGGCCGAGACGCGCGCGGTCGTGCGAAGGGCGGCGCGGGTTCTCGCGGGACTCAACGTGGGAGACATGAGGCCACCCTATGGGTACGTCCGTTCTGCCGCCGCAGGGTCACCTCCCGCGGCCGCAACGTCCCGTGGGCTGGGCGGCCGGCGGGCGGCACTGGATCGCGAAGTCGGCTGGATCGCGGCTCAGATACCGGCCGATGCACGTGTTCGCCGTCGTACGGCCGCGCCCGGCGCAGAAGTCGAGCACTTCGCGGCCGTCGCCGAAGGGCCCCGGAGCGTAGATCACCCAGAATCCCGGGCGGAGTGACGCGTAGTCGTCGCTGCGGAGGTAGTCCGCTTTCGGGACCGTCTCGCGGATCAGGGCGAGTCGTCGGTCGCGGGCTCCGGTGCCGGAGGAGACGGGTTCGGAGTACAACTGGCCGATCCAACGCCCGCCGTCGGCCGGGGCGTTGGAGGGCGCGGTGGGCGAACTCGCGGCGGCGGGTGACGACGTCGGGCTGGATCCCTGCGTCGGGGTACGTGCCGATTCCCGTGTCTGCTGCGAGGACGGGGTCCGGACACTCGGCGCGGTCGACGTCTGCGTCGTGGACCCGCCCGCCGCGTCGGTGCGTCCGTCTGGGTCGGCGGTCTTGAGCACCGTGAAGACCGCCGCGGCAGCGGCGACGACGGCCACAGCGGTGGCGCCCGCGATCAGGACCGGCTTGCGGGGCCGGCGCGGCCCCGCCGCGAGCGGCACGTTCGGCGTGGTGGGCGTCGGTGCGGGCGTCGGCGCTGGGGTGGCCGTCACCGTCGGCAGGGTCCAGTGCGGTGAGGGTTCGGCCTCCACTTGCGCGAGCAGGGCGTCCAGTTGCTCGGCGTCGGGGCGGGCCACCGGGTCGCGTACGAGCAGGGCGGCGAGGACCGGCCCGAGCGGGCCGGACCGTACGGGCGGTGGAACCGGGTCGTCGAGGACCGCAGCCAGGGTGGCGAGCGTCGTCGCGCGGCGCAGCGGGCTCACGCCCTCCACGCAGACGTAGAGGACCAGCCCGAGGGACCACAGGTCGGATGCGGGAGCGTCGCCATGGCCACGGACGCGTTCAGGGGCCATGTACTCGGGGGAGCCCACGAGTTCACCGGTGGCCGTCAGGGCGGTCGCGTCGTGCAGGGCGGCGATGCCGAAGTCGGTCAGGACGGCCGAGCCGTCGGTGCGCAGGAGGATGTTCGCGGGTTTGACGTCGCGGTGCTGGATGCCGGCGGCGTGCGCGACGCGGAGCGCGGACAGCACCTGGCGGCCGATGCGCGCCGCCTCTTGCGGGCCCAACGACCCGCCGGCGAGCCTTTGCTGGAGTGACACACCGGGGACGAGTTCCATCACGATCCACGGATGCGGGTCCGTGTCGATGATCTGATGGACCGTCACCACGTGGGGGTGGCTGAGGCGTGCGAGCGCTCGCGCCTCCCTGAGGACCCGCTCCCGTGTGGAGTCCGAGGTGTCGGCGTCCGCACGTACGGCTTTGAGCGCCACCTCTCTCTGCAGCACGGTGTCGCGGGCCCGCCACACCGTGCCCATGCCTCCGCTGCCGAGCCGTTCCACCAGCTCGAAGCGTCCGTCGATCACGTCCCCCGGTACCTGCATGACGACAGATATTAGGGCGGGAACGGGCCGGGGCCGAAGCGGCCCACGGGGACGGCGAAAAAGATCGCCGGCTGGTCCCGGCCCCGTCCGGTGCACTTCACGGACTTTCCAGTGGCCGACTCGGGCAAGGGGGCCGAACGGGTGATGCGTGTGCCGGGGTGGGGCGGTGATGGCGCAGGCCGGGGTTCACCGCTCCTCGGTCTGCTGTCCGAGGGGTGATCCCGTCGCGCCACCATGACCGGTGAACGTGTGCCTCACACGGGGTGTCGGTGAGCGGCTCGTGAGGCGTCAGGGCGTCCACACCTCCGGGCCACCACCGTGCCATTCGATCCACGAGGCGCCCTCGACATCGGACGCTTCCACATCCTCCAGCCCGGCTCGGCGCAGGAACTCGGCGATGTCGAGGAGTGTGTACGCCATGCCCACGAAGGCTCCGTCGACACGGACGCGCCGCCCGCCGTCCTCGGCGGGTGGGTAGATCACCACGGGCAGATCGCTCGCCATGTCACCAGGGTGCCCCTGGCGCCCTCGGCACGCATGCGCTGCACCGGCTGCTTTCCCATGGAGAGCGCCGTCACGGTGACTGTGCGGCCGGTACCGACCTCTGACGTCCGGGCGCAGCGGAGAACCGATCCGTTCCGCGGTGAAGAGCAGCGATGACCTGGGGCGACCACGGCCCGTGGCGGCGGGCCGGCAACCTCGGCGGCCCGTCGGAAGGACCACGGCTCGAAGCAGTGGGATCCGGCATGCGAAGAGGTGATGGGAGGCGAGGGTGGGACGACCAGTCGCGTCGCGACTCCATGCGGCGCCGGCCACTTTGGCCCTTGCGGCCGCGACCGGTGCGGTTGTGTCGATGCCCGAGGCGGCGTCGGCGGCGACCGGCGGTGCCACCGGTTGCGCGACCGGGGACGGCGGGGCCACCGGCGGCGCGGGCGGGCAGACGGTGCGGGCCACCACGGGCACCGCGATCCACGAGGCACTGTGTGGCCGGGCCGGCGGCAGCACCTCGATCACCATCGAGGTCGAGGGGACGATCAACCACGCGAACACCGGCAAGGTGTCGGGCGACAGCTGCAACACCGCTGACGGCGTGATCGAGCTCAAGCAGTTCAGCAACGTCACGATCGGTGAGCCGATGCCGGCGGTTCCGGCAAGGCCGCCGGGACGAGCTACGGCAATGTGCGCGACGGTGACATGAACACCTTCTGGTCGCCGGCCGGCTCGACCGGTTCGATCTCGGTCACATGGGGTTCCTCCATCACGGTCTCCGCGATCAACATCCGGGAGGTGTCCGGCTCCGCAGGCCGCATCGGGTCCTGGAGGATCGTCAACGCCGGCACCGGCGCCGTACCGGCCTCCGGCAGCGGCGCGGGCGTCATCACCTTCCCCGCCGTCTCGCTGTAGAAGATCACCTACGAGATCACCGGTTCGAGCGGCACGCCGGAGGTCGCCGAGTACGAGACCTACGGCGGGCAGCGACGCCGTCCCGCCGGCCGCCGGCCGCCGATCACGGTCCGGGAGCCGTCAGTTGTGACGGCTGCCGGAGCCGAGGCAAGGGGACCGACGGGTATGTGATGCAGATCACGCGGAAGAATCCAAGGGTCGTAAATTGGACAGTGGTGCGGTTACCGAATATCGGACGCCTGTCGTTCGGTCTTTGGAACCTGCAAGGGTGGTCGCCTGTCGACCTTAGGAAATGCTGGTCACATGGCTGCTGAGCCTATGAACATGCGGCAACTCCCCGGAGGGAGGGCCAACCCCATGGAACGGTCACCACGGAAACCGCAGGATTTAACGTCTTGTTCATGACTCAGCTGGACGTACGGCCCCAGGCCACCGACACAGGCGACGGGGCTCCCGCCGAAGGCATGCGCACCAAAGGCCTCAGCGGCAACTCCGTAGGCCTGCTGGGCAGCGCGGTCATCGGCGTTTCCACCGTGGCCCCGGTGTACTGCCTGACCTCGACGCTCGGCTCCACCGCCGGCGAGGTCGGGCTGCAGATGCCGGCCGTGTTCCTGGCGGGCTTCCTCCCGATGCTGCTCGTCGCCTTCGCCTACCGCGAGCTGAACAAGGCCATGCCCGACTGCGGCACCTCGTTCACCTGGACGGTCAAGGCGTTCGGGCCCCGAGTGGGGTGGATGTGCGGCTGGGGCCTGGTCATCGCCACGATCATCGTCCTGTCGAACCTGGCCGGCGTGGCCACCTCGTACTTCTGGCTGCTCGCCGGCGAGATCACGGGGAGCGAGTCGGTGGCGGCGCTCGACGGGAACAAGGCGGTGCACATCGTCACCTGTCTGGCGCTCATCGCGATCGCCACAGTGATCAGTTACCGCGGCATGACGGCGACCAAGGGCGTGCAGTACACGCTGGTGGCGCTGCAGCTGCTGGTCCTGGCCGTCTTCGTGGCCATGGCCTTCACGAAGTCCGGCAGCGCGGAGTTCCCGACGTCGGTCGACTTCTCGTGGTCCTGGCTGAACCCGTTCGCCGTCCAGTCGTTCGCGGCGTTCACGGCAGGTCTGTCGCTGTCCATCTTCATGTACTGGGGCTGGGACGCCTGCCTGACGGCCAACGAGGAGACCAGCGGCAGCAGCCGTACGCCGGGCCGTGCCGCGCTCGTCGCCATGGTGGTGCTCGTGGGCTCGTACCTGGCCACCGGTGTCGCGGCGCAGATGGTCGTCGGGTCGGGCGACCAGGGCCTCGGGCTCGCCAACCCCGAAACCTCGGACAACGTCTTCGCCGCCCTGGCGGGTCCGGTGATGGGCCCGGCGCTCGGCATCCTGCTGTTCGTCGCGGTCCTCGCGTCGGCCGCGGCCAGCCTGCAGACGACGTTCATCCCCGTCGCCCGCACGGTGCTGGCCATGTCGACCTACGAGGCGCTGCCGGCCTCCTACGCCAAGGTCCACCCCCGCTTCCGCACCCCTGGGCGCGCCACCGTGACGGCCGGCATCGCGACCGGTGTGTTCTACACGGTGATGACGCTGCTCAGTGAGCACGTCCTGGTCGACACGATCTACGCCCTCGGCCTGATGATCTGCTTCTACTACGCGCTGACGGCCTTCGCCTGCGCCTGGTACTTCCGGGCCGACCTGCTGAAGTCCGGCCGCGACCTGATGTTCAAGGGACTCTTCCCCGTCGTCGGGGGAGTGCTGCTCACGGCCGTCTTCGCCAAGACGCTCGCCGACATGTGGGACCCCGCCTACGGCAGCGGATCGTCCGTCCTCGGGGTCGGCTCGGTCTTCGTGATCGGCGTGGGCCTGCTCGCCCTCGGCCTGGTGATCATGTTCGTGATGCGCCGGCGCAGCCCCGCCTTCTTCCGCGGCGAGGTGCTCACGAAGTCGACCCCGGCTCTGGTCGCCGAGGACTGACGGCGGAACTGCCGCGGGAGCGACTGCGATGTTCGCCGCGATCCGGGTCGATGCCCGGCTCGCGGCGTTCGCCTTTCCCGGCCCTCGGACATGATCACCGGTCTCAGCCCGTGCCGGCGGGCGGATCGGCGAAGATGCCCTCCAGCATGCCCGTGGCCTGCCCGACTTCGATGAGGTACCCGTCCGGGTCGCGCATGTAGCAGCGGAGTTCCGCCTTGCGGTCGATCGGAGGGGTGAGGAACTCGGCGCCCTGGGCGCTCCAGTCCCGGTAGCACTGTTCGATGTCGGCGACGCGGATGTTGAGAAAGCTCGTGGCCCTCGTCGGGTCGGCGGGTGGGTGCAGGGTGACGTCGGGCTTGTCCGGAGTCGGTCCGCCGCCCGGGTTCATGATGAGCCAGCTGTTCGCGAGCTTGACGATGCACGGATTCTCGGCGAGGACCACCTCGCCACCGAGGACGTCGGCGTAGAACGCTCGTGACCGGGCGACATCGGCCACGGTGAGGAAGTGTGTGAGCAGTATCCCGGACGCGGGAGCCGGGAGGTCTTCGCGGCGCATCATTCAGTCACCCATCGTCTTGGTGCGGGCTTCCAGGGCACGGGGCCGGTCCCCACGCGGCGTGGGGCGTGGTGGTCCCTCCACGGACTGCGGGGCCCGTCTCCCATGGTGGGCCCCGACGGCCGTCCACGAAAGACGATCATGGCCGCGGAGGCGGGCCGTCGGCGACTACATGTTGATCATGTGGCCGGCGAGTCCGTGAAGCGCTTCCTGGACGGCTTCGCCCAGCGTCGGATGTGCGTGAACGTTACGGGCCAGCTCATGCACGGTCAGGTCCCACTGCTGCGCCAGGGTCAGCTCGGGCAGCAACTCGGTCACGTCGGGGCCGATGAGGTGGGCGCCGAGAAGTTCTCCGTGGCGGCTGTCGCTGAGGATCTTGACGAAGCCCGCGGTCTCGCCCAGACCGTGCGACTTACCGTTCGCCGTGAAGGGAAACTTGGCCACCCGCACGTCGTAGCCCTGCCGGCGTGCCTGGTCCTCGGTCAGGCCGAAGCTGGCGATCTGTGGGCGGCAGTAGGTGGCCCGCGGGATCATCACGTAGTCCAGTTCCATGGTCTCCGCGTCCCCGATGGTCTCCGCCGCGACGATGCCCATGGCTTCCGCGGCATGTGCCAGCATGAGTTTCGCGGTCACGTCGCCGATGGCGAAGATGTGCGGGACGCTGGTGCGACACCGGCCGTCGACGTCGATCGCTCCGCGCTCCGTGAGCCGTACCCCTGTGTTCTCCAGGCCGTAGCCCTGGACGCGAGGCTGGAAGCCGATGGCCTGCAGCACCTTGTCGGCTTCGAGCGTCTGGCGTTGGCCGCCGGTGGTGACATGGACGCGTACCTTGTCGCCGGAGTCGTCGATGGACTCGACCCGGGTGGAGGTCAGCGCGGTGATGCCCAGCCGCCGGTACTGTTTCGCGAGTTCGGCGGAGACGTCCTGGTCCTCCAGGGGTACGAGCCGGTCGAGGAACTCGACGAGGGTGACCTGAACTCCGTAGTTGTGCAGAACGTAGGCGAACTCGACGCCGATGGCCCCCGCTCCCGCGATCAGGATGCTGTCCGGCAGCCGGTCGGTGAGGATCTGCTCCTCGTAGGTGACGACCCGCTCGCTCAGGGACGTACCGGGGAGCAGCTTCGTGGTCGCGCCGGCGGCGATGACACAGTGATCGAAAGTGAGCGCGTCCGTGCCACCGTCAGCGCGTGACACCTGGAGTGTCCGGTCATCGATGAAACCGCCATGACCGTGGTACTGGGCGATCCGGTTCTTCTTCATCAGGAAGTGGACGCCTCTGACCCGCCCGTCCGCGACTTTGCGGCTGCGGGCGAAGGCCTCCCCGTAGTCGAAGGTGACCCGGCCCTCCACCCGGATTCCGAAGGTCTTCGCCTCCCGGTCGAAGACATGGGCCAGCTCGGCGTTGCGCAGCAGGGCCTTCGAGGGGATGCACCCGACGTTGAGGCAGACGCCTCCCCAGTAACGCTCCTCCACGATCGCCGTGCGCAGCCCCAGTTGGGCGCTTCTGATGGCTGCGACGTAGCCGCCGGGGCCGGCGCCGAGGACCACGACGTCGAAGTGTTCGCTCATGCCAGGCACCCTAGAATATTCCCGGCAAAAGCTGACAGAAGTGGCGATGTGTTGGATTCCGCCGACTCGGCTCGGACCGCGGCGCCGGCTCCCTGGCCGTGGCCCATGCGCTGGACCGTCCGGGCATGGCGTCTAGAGCTCGGCTGCTAAGCTGCAGGCGTTTCTGATCGTTGGGCGAGGAGTCGCAGACATGGTGGGTGACGACGACATCTCCGGGTGATACCCGGCTCTGACCGGCCACCGGCAGGCGCACAAGGGCGCCGCCAGAGTGGTCGTCTCGTCGTTCCCTCATTCCCATGCCTGCCGAGGCAGTGCTCAGGCTGCCTCCTTCTTCTTCTGAAGGCCGCTCCATGTCCGACATCTCCATTGTCTGCTCGAACCTGTCCTTCTCCTGGCCCGACGACACCCCGGTCTTCAAGGACCTGTCGTTCACCGTGGGCCCCGGCCGTACGGGCCTGGTGGCCCCCAACGGCTCCGGCAAGACCACCCTGCTCAAGCTGATCGCCGGCGAACTGCGGCCCGGCACCGGGACCGTGGCCGTCAGCGGCACCCTCGGTCACCTCCCGCAGAGCCTTCCCCTGACCGCCGGTCTCACGGTGGCCGAAGTACTGGGTGTCGACTCAGTGATCCGGGCCATCGACGCCGTCGAATCCGGCGACGTGAGCGAGGAGCACTTCACGACCATCGGCGACGACTGGGACATCGAGGAACGCACCCGCGCCCAGCTCGACCGCCTGGGCCTGACCGACCTCACTCTGGACCGGAGCCTGAGCACGCTCAGCGGCGGCCAGGTCGTCTCCCTCGGTCTCGCGGCCCAGTTGCTCCGGCGCCCCGACGTGCTCCTGCTCGACGAACCCACCAACAACCTCGACCTCGACGCACGCCACAAGCTCTACGACGTGCTGGAAACCTTCCACGGATGCCTGCTGCTCGTCAGCCACGACCGGGCGCTGCTCGACCGCATGGAGCGCATCGCCGAACTCGACGGCCGCGAACTGCGTTTGTACGGGGGGAGTTTCACCGAGTACGAGGAGACGGTGCGCGCCGAGCAGGAGGTCGCCGAGAAGAACGTCCGCAATGCCGAGCAGGAGCTGAAGCGGGAGAAGCGGGAGATGCAGCAAGCCCGTGAACGTGCCGACCGCCGCGCGAGCAACGCCGCCCGCAACCTCAAGAACGCCGGCCTGCCCCGCATCTTCGCCGGCAACATGAAGCGAGGGGCGCAGGAAGCGGCGGGCCGTGCCGGGCAGATGCACGCGGCCCGGGTCGGCGAGGCCAAGGCACGGCTGGACGAGGCGGGGCGTGCGCTGCGCGACGAACAGCGCCTCGTCCTGGACCTGCCGGACACCGACGTGCCCGCCGGGCGCACCCTGTTCCTCGGTGAAGCGATGCAGGTCCGCCACGGCGAACAGGGCGTATTCGGCGACAAGGGCGTCGACCTGACGATTCGAGGTCCGGAACGCATCGCACTGACCGGACCCAACGGGGCGGGCAAGAGCACGCTGCTGCGACTCGTCAACGGCGATCTCACCACGGACGGCGGCGCGATCAGGCGGGCCGAAGGGCGGATCGCCCACCTCTCGCAGCGGCTGGACCTGCTGGACATGGACCGTACGGTCGCCGAGAACTTCGCCGTCTTCGCACCGCACCGCAGCGAGGCAGAACGGATGAACCTGCTCGCCCGCTTCCTCTTCCGCGGTGCCCGGGCACATCTGCCGGTCGGGGTCCTCTCCGGCGGTGAGCGCCTGAGGGCCACCCTGGCCTGTGTCCTGTGCGCCGAGCCGGCTCCCCAGCTGCTGCTCCTGGACGAGCCGACGAACAACCTGGACCTGGTCGGCGTCGGACAGCTGGAAAGCGCACTGGGTTCCTACCGGGGGGCCTTCGTCGTGGTCAGCCACGACGAGCGCTTCCTCGCCGAGATCGGCGTCGACCGGTGGCTGCGGCTGGCCGACGGCGAGCTGACGGAGACGGGAGCCCCCGAGGTGTGAACGGCCGTCGCATCGACCGGGCCCGCACCGAGGTCTCTCACCCGGCGGGCCGCACACCGATCACCCGGGACGTACCGTCATGCCGCAACCAGCCCTGCTCGCCCACGACCTCGTCCGCACCCTCGGCGGCAAGCGGGTGCTCGACGGCGTCTCCCTCACCGCGTCCCCCGGTCACCGCATCGGACTGATCGGAGAGAACGGCGTCGGCAAGTCGACCCTGCTGCGTCTGCTCGCCGGAGAGGACGAGCCCGACGCCGGCCGGGTCACGCGCCCGGCCGACCTCGGCTACCTCCATCAGGAGATGCCGTTCGACGCGGCATCCACCATCGCCGACGTCCTGGACGACGCCTTGCGCGAGGCCCGCGAGGACCTCGCCGAGCTGGAGTTCCTCTCCGCGGAGCTGGCCCGTGCCACGGAGGGATCGCCGGGCCACGCGGCGTTGCTCGACGCCTATGGCAGGCGACTGGAGCGGGCTCAGGAGAAGGAGGCATGGGACGCCGACCGGCGCGCGGCGCTCGTCCTCGACGGGCTCGGACTCGGCGCGGTCGGACACGACCGCACCCTCTCGTCGCTCTCCGGCGGGCAGCGCGGCCGGCTCGCGCTCGCCGCCCTGCTGGTCCGACGGCCCTCGGCGCTGCTGCTGGACGAGCCGACCAACCACCTCGACGACAGCGGCGCCGCCTTCCTGGAGGAGCAGGTGCGCGAGCTGCCCGGCGCCGTGCTGCTGGCCAGTCACGACCGGGCTTTCCTCGACGCCGTCTGCACGGACGTGATCGACCTCGACCCGGCGGTGGACGGCCCCGTGCGCCACGGCGGCAACTACAGCGCGTACCTCTCCGAGAAGCGGGCGGAGCGGGAACGCTGGGAACGGCGCTACGCCGAGGAGCAGGAGGAGATCGAGGCGCTGCGCTACTCGGCCGGTGTCACCGCGCACGCCGTCGCCCCTCACCGAGAGCGCCCCGACAACGAGAAGATGGGCTACGGGCACCGCTCCGGCCGGGTCCAGAAACAGATCTCACGGCGGGTGCGCAACGCGGCCCGCAGGCTGGAGGAACTGGAGCGCACGCAGGTCGCCCGGCCGCCGCAAGCACTGCGGTTCCGGCGTACGGCGCTCGCCGTCCGGTCGGAGGAGGGCACCCTCACGGAGCTGCGCGACGTGCGGGTACCAGGGCGTCTGGCCGTGGACCACCTCGAGGTGTCGGCCACGGAACGTCTGCTGGTCACCGGCGGCAACGGGACGGGCAAATCCACGCTGCTGGCCGTGCTCGCCGGGCGGCTCACGGCACAGGGCGACGTCCGGCGGCGGCGCGGACTGACCGTGGGGATGCTGGCTCAGGACACCGTGTTCGACCGGCCGGAGCGCACGGTCCGGGACACCTACGAACTCACGCTCGGTGCGGCACGTGCCGAGGCGGTTCCCCTGGCGGCACTGGGCCTGATGCACGAGGCGGACCTGGACAAGCCGGTCGGCCACCTGTCCGTCGGCCAGCGGCGCCGGCTCGCCCTGGCGCTGCTGGTCGCGCGTCCGCCCGCCCTCCTCCTGCTCGACGAGCCGACGAACCACCTGTCCCCGCGGCTGTGCGACGAGCTGGAGGAGGCCCTCGGCCCCGGGCCCGGCGCGATCGTCGTGGCCAGTCACGACCGGTGGCTGAGGAGACGCTGGCAGGGACGTGAGATCAGGCTCGGCCCGGCCGGGGCGCCGCGCCGCAGGCGGAGTCCGCGAGGGTGAAGCGGGCGCACAGTTCGGGCGGCAGGCACCCTCGTGAAGGACGGCCCCCGCCCCCTGTGTGCCGGCACTGCCGGGCCGGCAGGCCGGGCGCACCTCGGCGTCCTGCCGTGATGAGGACGTGGCGCCCCGCCTTGCCGACCTTGCCCGCCGGCCCGGACCACGCAGAGCGCGGCGGCCGGCGTGCGGGACTTCGCTCACGACGACCCCGCCAGACGCTCGATCGCCACCATGGCGGCGTCGTCCCCCAGATGACCGCCGGCGTGGCGTAACAGATCCCTGCGCAGGTGGGTCAGCAGAGCGTCCGGCCCCTTGGAGGCCATGCCGGTCACGCGGTCGGCGAGCGGGTAGAAGGTGCCCTCACGGTCGCGGGCCTCGATGACACCGTCCGTGTAGAGAAGGGCGATGTCACCGGGCTCGAAGGCGAACCTTTCCACGAAGAGTTCGGCGTCCACGAACTCGGTGAGGCCCAGGGGCGGCGCGGGGCGCCGGACATCCAGCACGCCGACCTCGCCGCGGCGCAGCAGCAGGGGCGGAGGGTGCCCGCAGTTGATCAGGCGGAGGGCCGGCTCGTCGTCGGGAACGTCCAGTACGGCGGCAGTGATGAACGCCTCGCCCCGGTTCTCGTCCTCGGCCGCCGCGGGGTCGTCCAGGTCCGAGGAGACGGTTCCCTCCAGGAAGGCGACCAGAGAGGAGAGGTCGGACTGCCTGTGCGCCGCGCTCCTGAACGCCCCGAGGAGCAGCGCGGCATCACCGACCGCCTCCAGACCCTTGCCCCTGACGTCACCGATGACGATCCGGGTTCCGTGCGCGGTGCGGGCGGCGGCATAGAGGTCGCCACCGATCTGTGCCTCGCGCTCCGCGGCCAGGTACACGCTGGCGATGCGCAGCGGACCGATCCGGTGCGGAAGCGGCTTGAGGACCACATCCTGCGCGGCCGTCGCCACCGAGCGCAGCCGCGTCAGTTCCCCTTCACGGCGCTCTCGCCAGTAGGCGAAGAAGGTCACGAGGACGGACATGAGGATCAGAGCGATGAGCTGGAAGCTGTGGTTCAGATCGATGAGGCTGGTGCGCACGATCGCCACCACCGCCTGCGCAAGGACGGCGATCGCGCCGATGCATCCGGTCGCCCGGGGGCCTGCGAACGACGCCGTCACAGCGGGGGCCGCGACCAGGAAGGGCCCGAGGTGGACGCTGGGCGGGGCGAGGATGTCGACCACCGTTACGGTCGCGATCAGCGCGATCGGCGCGGCCAGCAGCGCGTGACGCGGTTTTCCCGGCCGGCGGGGATCTCTGCTGAATCGCCGAGGAAACATATGTCCTGAATACACCCCGGCGCGCCCCGTCGCCCCGACCGGCAGCGGCGACTGCGCCCACCGCGCCCGATCGCTGGGTGCGTGCCTGTCGCCGCGGCTTCGCGGCCGGCCGCCGTCCTCCTCGTTCCGGCCACCTGGCCGATGCACGCCTCCCTCGGAAGGAAGCGGCCGATCCGGGCCGCCGCATCGCGCGGCGACGCGGGAGCCCCTAGGCTCGTTCCCGCCGTCCTTCGGGCCTCACCGACCTCGCCCGGCGAGGTGCCACCCGCTCGGACCACCCGGCGGACCAGGTCCGGGTACTCCACTGGAGGTGCGCTCATGTCCGACTGGCGAGCGCGCGCGGCCCGCGCGGGCAAGTGGCCGCTGCGTCCGTCCGGCCACCCGGGCCACGGCGGAGCGGACCCGGCACCCGAGCACTCGATGGACTCGTGGACGGAGGCCGAGCCCCCTAGGGTCCCCCTGGAGCGCAGCCTGGTCGACGCGGCGGTCTACCGCGACGGCCGGCGCGTCGACGCCCACACCTCGCTGGCGGAGATCTACCGGCAGTTGCCGGGGGAGCCGGGCACGATGGCCTGGATCGGGCTGTACCGCCCCACTCCGGAGCAGCTGTGGCAGGCCGCCGAGCAGTTCGGGCTGCACGAGCTGGCCCTGGAGGACGCCATCGTCGCCCACCAGCGGCCCAAACTGGAACGCTACGGCGACACCCTCTTCGTCGTCCTGCGCTCGGCCCGCTACCTCGACGAGACGGAGGAGGTCGACTTCGGCGAGATCCACATCTTCGTCGGCCCGGAGTTCGTGCTCACCGTCCGCCACAGCCAGGCCCCGGACCTGGGCGCGGTCCGCAAGCGCCTGGAGGACGACCCGGTACTGCTCGCGATGGGTCCGGAGGCGGTGCTGTACGCGATTCTGGACGCCGTCGTCGACGGGTACGCGCCCGTGGTGGCCGGCCTGCAGAACGACATCGACGAGATCGAGACCGAGGTCTTCGGTGGCGACCCGAAGGTCTCCCGCCGCATCTACGAACTCTCCCGCGAGGTCGTCGACTTCCAGCGCGCCACGCGCCCGCTGCTGACCATCATGCGCGGGCTGGAGGCCGGCTTCCAGAAGTACGGCACCAGCGAGGAACTGCAGCGCTACCTGCGGGACGTCGCCGACCACGCCACCACCGTCGCCGAGCGCGTGGACGGCTTCCGGCAGATACTCGGCGACATCCTCACCCTCAACGCCACCCTCGTCTCCCAGGCACAGAACGAGGAGATGAAGGCGCTGGCCGAAGCGAGCCACGCGCAGAACAACGAGATCAAGAAGATCTCCAGCTGGGCGGCCATCCTCTTCGCGCCCACCCTCATCGGCACCGTCTACGGCATGAACTTCGACCACATGCCCGAACTGCACTGGATACTCGGCTACCCCTTCGCCATCGCCCTGATGGCCCTGGTGTGCACCAGCCTGTACATCGTGTTCAAACGCCGGGACTGGCTGTGAACCCCCGGTCGGAGCGCGGCCCCCGTTCGTGCTCGGCCTGAGTCGAGCGCAGCATGGAGGGACGGGCCGGCTGGCGCTGTACCCCCTGGGGCTCGCAGGGAAGGGGGCTCGGACAATGGATGGGCGCGACTCGTACGAAAGCCACGTGTCGGCACTGGGGATCTCCCAGGCGTGGTCCTCGTCGGCAGGGGGACTGCTGGACCTGCTCGGGGTGTCGGCCGTCGTACTGGACGACGTCGGACGCATCGTCTTCTGGAGCCCGCAGGCCAGTGACGTCTTCGGTTACTGCGCCGATGAGGCGCTGGGCCGGTACGCGGCCCGACTCCTGCTGCGCGAGGAGCACCGGGACCTGGCCATGAAGCTGTTCGCCCGGGTGATGAGCTCGGGGGAGAGCTGGGCCGGCGCGTTCCCGATCCGGCACAAGGACGGCAGCACACGGCTGGTGGAGTTCCGCAACGTGCGGCTGCAGGACGATCTCGGCGACGTCTACGCCCTGGGGATCGCCGCCGACCAGAGCGTGCTGGAACGAGTGGAGACCAAGCTGGCGCTGTCCGAACAGCTCGTGTCACAGGCACCCGTCGGCATCGCGCTGCTGGACACCGACCTGCGCTACCTCCTGGTCAATCCGGCCCTGGAACGCATCAACGGCGTGCCCATCGCCGACCACCTGGGGCGGCACCCGCACGACGTCCACACCTCTCCCGAGGTCGGCACCATCGAGGCAGTGATGCGGCAGGTACTGGTGACCGGCACGCCGATGGTCGACCAGTACGTCGTCGGCCGCACCCTCGCCGATCCCGACAACGATCACGCCTGGTCGGTGTCGTACTACCGGCTCGAAGGGCCTGGCGGACGGGTGATCGGTGTGGCGTACTCGGTGGTCGACGTCACCGAACGCCACCGGGCCACGGCCGAGGCGGACCGGGCACGGCGCAGGCTCGCGCTGATCGCCGACGCCTCCGCACGCGTGGGCACGACCCTGGGAGTGGAGCAGACGGCGCAGGAACTGGCACACGTCGCCGTCCCCGAGCCGGCGGACGTGGCGGCGGTCGATGTCCTGGACAGCGTTCTGGCCTGCCGCCGGAACGGCGGCCACCACAGCGGGCCCGAGCGATTCCGCGCCCTCGCCATCGCCGCCGCCTACCCCACCGAGATCACCGGCGCCGCGGACAAGGTCGGGGACGTCGCCCCGTACGGCCCGGACCGCCTGCTCACCCAGTGCGTGCACACCGGCCGGCCCGTGTTCGTGCCCCACACCGGCCCGGACGATCTGCTGCGCATCGCGCGGGACGAGAACGCCGCAGCCGCCTTCGCCCGCGCCGGCGTCCACTCCTACCTGGCGGTTCCGTTGATCGCCCACAACGAGATACTCGGCGCCTTCGACCTCCTGCGGGCCCGCAACCCCGTCCCCTTCGACGAAGACGACGTCCTCCTCGCCCGGGAACTGGCGGCACGAGCCGCCGTCGCCATCGACAACGCCCGCTGGCACCAGAGCGTGCGCAACTCCGCCGAAACCCTCCAGCGCAGCCTCCTGCCCAGCCACCCTCCCCGCCTCACCGGCCTGGAGGTGGCCTCGTTCTACCAGCCGGCCCAGGCGTCCAGCGAGGTCGGAGGCGACTGGTACGACGTCATCCCCCTCTCCGGCGACAAGACCGCCCTGGTGGTCGGCGACGTGATGGGCAACGGCATCGCCGCTGCCGCCACCATGGGACGACTGCGCACCGCGACGCGTGCCTACGCCGACCTCGACCTGGCCCCCCACGAGGTCCTCCACCACCTCGACAAGATCACCTGCGGGCTGGAGCACTACATCGCGACCTGTCTCTACGCCGTGTACGACCCGTACGAGCACCTCTGCCGGATCGCCAACGCCGGACACCTGCCCCCCGTCCTCATCCGCCACCGGCAGCGCCCGGAACTGCTCGACCTGCCCTCCGGAGCCCCGCTCGGCGTCGGCGGTGTCCGGTTCCACACCGCGGCCTTCGGTCTTCGGCCGGAGGACCAGCTCGTCCTCTACACCGACGGCCTCGTCGAGACCCGTGAGCACCCCATCGACGAACGACTGGACACTCTGCTCCAGGCCCTCGCCGGCCGGCGAGGGCCCCTTGAGAGAGCGTGCCAGGAGCTCCTGGACGCCCTGCGGAAACCCGACGATCACGACGACGTCGCCCTCCTGCTGGCACAGGTCCGGCCCGTCGATCCCGAGCCGCCCGGGACGCGGGCACGGTGACCCGGGAGCGGTCGGGCTCCCGGGCGAACAGCGGCCGGAGAGCGCTGCGAATCTCAGAGCGGCCTTGCTTCCGGGGCGGGCGAGCCCGGTGGACGGGGCAGTCGCCGAGTCGGCATGGGGCACGCCGTGCGGAGGATCACGTCAGTGCGCCGCGTGTGCGTCGTCAGGGAGGTCCGGCCGGCCGGCCCGCCCGCCCTTCTCGACCACGACGAACTGGCCCATCATGCCCAGATCCTCGTGGTACAGCAGATGGCAGTGGTACATGTACGGAGTGTCCGGGTCGGGCTGCCCGTCGAAGCGCATCGCCAGCTTCACGGTCGTGTCGTTCGGCAGGAAGACGGTGTCCTTGGCGCCGCGCAGGTGTGCCGGTGGAGCCTCTCCGTTGACTTCCAGGACACGGAACTGCACGTCGTGGACGTGGAAGTTGTGCGGCATGCCGTTGGTGTTGCGCACGGTCCAGGTCTCCGTCGTGCCCTGGGTGACGGTCTCGTCCACTCGGTCCATGGCCATCTTGCGTCCGTTGATGCCGGACATCTTCAGGTCGAAGTGCCGGGCGCGCACGGCCTCCGAGCCGTCCGGCACCTCGAGCTCGCCCAGCCGTCCGGGCAGGGCGGGCGAGGGACGGAGCGTCGTCGCGGCCCGCAGCTGCAGGATGTCGAAGGAGTCGTCGCCCCCGCCGAACCGGGTGTTCCAGGCGTCGCCGTAGTTGTCCTGCGGAAAGCTGCGCAGGGTGGTGCGCTCGCCGGGCCGCATCCGTACGACGATCTCGGCGCGTTCGCCCGGTGAGAGCTGCAGCCGACGGGTCTGCACGGGGCGTTCCAGGAGTCCGCCGTCTGTCGCTATCTGCGCGTAGCGCCGGTCGTCGTCGAAGCCGAAGGAGTACACCCGGGCCGTCGAGGCGTTGAGCAGCCGCAGACGTACCAGTTCGTCACGGACCTCCCGGTAGGGGTCAAGGGTGCCGTTGACCATGGTGCGGTCTCCGAGGAAGCCGACGTTCCGCATCAGGCGGTGCCCGTGGTCGAACCGGGCGCCGTCGAACTTCACGTCCTGGACGATCACGGGCAGGTCGTCGACCCCGTACTTCTTCGGCAGCGGCAGGGCGGAGGACCGCTTGTCGTCGAGCAGGAACATCCCGGCGAGGCCGCGCTGGACGTGCTTCTCGGTCCTGCCGTGCGGATGCGGGTGGTACCAGAGGGTGGCAGCGGGCTGATCGACCGTCCAGTGCGGGGTCCATGTGGCGCCGGGCGCCACCATCTGGTGCGGGCCGCCGTCCATCCGCGCGGGCAGGTGCATGCCGTGCCAGTGCACGGTCGACGGCTCGTCGAGGGTGTTGCGCACTCTGACCTCCACCTTGTCACCGCGTTCGGCGCGCAGGGTCGGGCCGAGGTGGTCGCCGTTGAAGCCCCACGTGGTGGTCTTCCGGCCCGGCCGGAACTCCTTCTCGCCGGCGCGCATGGCGAGGTCGAAGACCTTGGTGCCGTCTGCCTCGACCCGCGTCGGTTCGGCGAGCGGGGGGATGGCGAGTTCCTCGGTGAACGAGGTCTCGCCGGCCGTGCTGGTGTCGGCGCCGGTCCACAGCCATGCGAACCCGGCGCCGAGCAGGACGAGCAGTACGGTCACCACCGCGCCGAGGGTGAACAGGACCCGCTTGAGGGTGCGACGCCCCTTCCCCCGGCCGGCCGGCGGCCCGGCCGCCCTTCCCCCGTCCTCCCCGGTCCTGCCCGTCCCTGGTTTCCTCGTCGTCCCCGTTGTCGTCATACCCAGACGATCTCGGTCCAGGGGTGCCGCGAACATCCGGGAGCCGCCCTGAGCCGCCCCTGCCATGTCCCCTACGGGGCCCGGTCCCAGCACCCGTACGGTGACCGAAGGGCGCCGCGATCGGTGTCGGGCTGCCTGACGGGGTACTCGTACGGCTCGTCGGACGGAACCAGAGGGATGACGGCATATGGTTTCGGAATCGGTGGTTGTCCCCTCGGGACAGGCTGACCTGGCTGGTGACCTGGAGATCCCGCCCGGGGCAGGCGGGCTGGTGTTGTTCGCGCACGGCAGCGGTAGCTCACGTCTCAGCCCCCGCAACCGCGCGGTCGCCCACGAATTGCAACGGGCCGGGTTCGGCACGCTGCTGATGGACCTGCTCACCGAGCAGGAAGACCGCGTGGACGCGGTGACAGCAGAGCACCGCTTCGACATCGCGTTGCTGGCCGGGCGGCTGGCCGACGCGATCGACTGGTCGGGGCAACGGCCGGACACCGCGGATCTTCCCGTGGGCCTGTTCGGCGCGAGCACGGGAGCGGCCGCGGCCCTGGTCGCGGCGGCCGAGCGACCGGGAACAGTGGCCGCGGTCGTGTCCCGGGGCGGGCGGCCGGACCTGGCCGGCGATGCGCTGCCCCTGGTCAGAGCCCCGGTCCTGCTCATCGTCGGCGGCAACGACGAGACGGTCCTCGACCTGAACCGCGAGGCCGCCGAAGCACTGTCCGCACCCCATGCCACCCACGTGGTGCCCGGCGCGACCCACCTCTTCCCGGAGCCCGGCGCTCTGGCAGAGGTCGCCGCGGCCGCCGCCGACTGGTTCCGTGACCACCTGCACCACGGGTGACGGGCCTGGTGCCGTGCTTTCTCCCGTCGCTCACCGGTCGCTGCGCGTGCCGTGGGGCCAGGCGAGCGTGAGCGTTCCGGCGGGGCCGAGAGCCACGTCCACGCCGTCGCTGATCCTGGCGAGCGTCGCGCGCAGCCAGGCACGGTCCTCGTCCGGCGCTGGTTCCAGCCGCATCCGCCGGGCCAGCAACGGCACGATGCGCACGGCGGCCAACCGGCCGGTGTCGGCCCTCACCGAGACCAGGTGGGCGAGGCGGAGGTCGTCGCGGTACTCCTCGTAACCGCCGATGCCCTCGTAGTCGTCGATGAAGTCCCCGCAGCCGTGCAGGATCAGCCGGTCGCGGTACACCTCGACGGGGCGTGGGTGGTGCGACGAGTGTCCGTGGACGATGTCGACGCCACCGTCCACCAGCGTGTGGGCGAAGCGGACCTGCGCCTGGGGCACGTGATAACCCCAGTTGGATCCCCAGTGGACGGACACGACCGCGATGTCGCCGGGTCGTTTCACCTGCTGTACGCGCCGGACCAGGGACTCGGCCGCCGCAGCGGTCGGCGCGGGTACGTAGGCGAGTCCGGCCTGCTCCTCGGTGGCCGCCCAACTCGGCGGGATGCCACTGGAGGACATGCCGATGGCGAAGACCAGGACCCGGACGGCCGGGCCCACGGGGACCACGGCCGGTGCGCGGGCCGCCACGGCGTCCTGCCCGGCTCCGGCCACCCGCAGGCCGGCCCGGGACAACGCGTCGAGTGTCTCGATCAGGCCGCCGCGGCCGAAGTCCAGTACGTGATTGTTGGCCAGCACGCAGACGTCGGGCCGGGCCACCGACAGGGCGGGCAGATTGGCCGGGTGCATCCGATAGTGCACCGCCTTGCCGTGTGCGAACTCCCCGTCGCTCGTGATCGCGGTCTCCAGATTGAGGATCCGGACTTCCGGGGCGGCTCGCTCCAGCACCTTCAGTGCCTCGCCCCACGGCCACGAAGGGCTGACGGGCGCGGGTATCGGACCGGCGGCCCGCTCCGCGAGCTCCACGTACGACCGTGCGTTCCGTACGTAGTCCTCCCGCAGCTCCGGGTCACCGGGGTGCGGGAGGATCTGGTCGACGCCGCGCCCGAGCATCACGTCACCGCACAGGAACAGTGTCACCACGCTGGTGCCCATGTCCCCACCCTAGGCCGATCGCCGACATCGTGGCCCACACCGTCCCCACCTGCGGGAATGCTCGTGATCCCGCCGGGCCGCCAGATCGGCTTCGGCCGGTGTCGAGCGCATGCGCCGGGTGCGACGGCTGCACCGTCCGGGCCGCGCCCGCCGGCCGTTCGACGTGCCGCCCGCGCCGCGGTGGACGCCGCCGGGCCGGTCGGCGCGGCGGCCGACGGCTCCCGCGGAACGTCTGACGTGCCGCCGGCTCTCCCGCTCGCCGGTCACCGCACGCAACCACAACCGGCGCGTCGCACCGCTTGACTGAGCGGACGTCACTCCCGCCCAATTGACGGACGCGTCGTCAACGACTCCCCTTGAGGTGACCAGTGAGAAGCCTCAGAACCTGGGCTGCCCTCTGCGCAGCCACCGTCCTCGCTCTTCTCGCCACGGGCCTGGGTCGCGTCCCCGCCACCGCGACGACCGCTCCACCGGGCAAGCCGCCCTTCACCGCCCGACCAGCCGAGGCAGCGCTCGCCCGGCTGCTGCCGCGCCACGTCTCGCAGTTCACCCTCGTCCCGGTGAGCCGTCCCGAGACCGGTGACTACTTCACCGTCTCCGGCGGCGCCGGCGACGTACGCGTCCAGGGCACCAGCCCCGCGGTGATCCTCAGCGGCGTCAACTGGTACCTGAAGTACACCGCCAAGGTGGACATCGGGTGGCCCGGCGCGAGCACGGCCAGGCTGCCCCGCACCCTGCCCGCTCCCGCCGGCACCGTCCGCAAGGACGCATCGGTGCCGCACCGCTTCGCGCTGAACGACACCGACGACGGCTATTCCGGCGCATATCGCGACTGGGCCTCCTACGAGAGGCAGATCGATCTCCTCGCCCTGCACGGAGTGAACGAGGTCTTCGTCCAGATGGGCGCCGACGCCGTCTACTACGAGACCCTCCAGGAGTTCGGCTACTCCAAGGACGAGCTCAGGTCCTGGATTCCGGGGCCCGCGCACCAGCCGTGGTGGCTGATGCAGAACATGTCCGGCTTCGGCGGCCCGGTCTCCGAGCGGCTCCTGAAGGAGCGGGCGGAACTCGGCCGCAGGATCGCGGACCGCCTGCGCCGGCTGGGCATGACCCCGGTGCTGCCCGGCTACTACGGCACGGTGCCCCCGAAGTTCACGGAGAAGAACCCGACCGGTCCGGTCGTCCCGCAGGGCGACTGGGTCGGCTTCGAGCGGCCCGACTGGCTCGACCCGCGCAGCGAGATGTTCCCCAAGGTCGCCGCCTCGTTCTACCGGCACCAGCGTGAACTGTTCGGCGACTCCACGATGTACAAGATGGACCTGCTGCACGAGGGCGGACGACCGGGGGACGTGCCCGTCCCGGACGCCGCCGAGGCCGTGATGAACGCGCTCCAGACCGCGCACCCCGGTGCCGTCTGGACGCTGATCGGCTGGCAGAACAACCCCTCGACGCAGCTGATCGACGCCGTCGACAAGAGCAAGCTGCTCATCGTCGACGGCCTCTCCGACCGCTACGACGGCCTCGACCGAGAAGCCGCCTGGCACGGCGCGCCCTACGCGTTCGGCACGATCCCCAACTTCGGTGGCCACACCACGATCGGCGCCAACACCGCCGTCTGGGCCGAACGCTTTGATCAATGGCGCACCAAGCCCGGCAGCTCCCTGTCGGGCATCGCCTATCTGCCGGAAGGCACCGGCGGCAATCCCGTCGCCTACGAGCTGTTCACCGAACTGGCCTGGCGCACGGGGCCGGTGGACCACGAGGCATGGTTCGCCCAGTACGCGGAACGCCGCTACGGCGGTGCCGACCCACATGCCGCCAAGGCGTGGGAGCTGCTGCGCAGCGGCCCGTACAGCACCCCGTCCGGCAGCTGGAGCGAGGCGCAGGACAGTCTCTTCACCGCCCGTCCCCGGCTGACCGCCACCAACGCGGCCAGCTGGAGTCCCGGCGCGATGCGCTACGACCCGAGTACGGTGCACCAGGCGCTGATCGAGCTGCTGAAGGTCGCACCGGCACTGCGCACCACCGACGCCTACCGCTTCGACCTGGTCGACGTCGCCCGTCAGGCGCTGGCCAACCGGAGCCGGACCCTGCTCCCACAGATCAAGGCCGCCTACGACGCCAAGGACCTGCCCCGCTTCCGGGAGCGGGCCTTGGAGTGGAAGAGCGACCTCGCCCTGCTGGACGAACTGCTCGCCACCGACGCCCGGTTCCTCCTCGGCCCGTGGCTGGAGGACGCCAAGTCCTGGGGCACCACCAAGGC
Source organism: Streptomyces viridiviolaceus (assembly GCF_014650995.1). Taxonomy (GTDB): domain Bacteria; phylum Actinomycetota; class Actinomycetes; order Streptomycetales; family Streptomycetaceae; genus Streptomyces; species Streptomyces viridiviolaceus. The sequence continues at coordinate 12,682 of NZ_BMWA01000024.1, read as the reverse complement.
GGAGAGGGCCACCGCCGAGTTCGACGCCCGCTCGATCCTCACCACCTGGGGCCACCGCTCCGGCAGCGACTCGGGCGGTCTGCGGGACTACGCCAACCGGGAGTGGTCCGGGCTGGTCTCCGACTTCTACGCGATGCGCTGGACGAAGTACCTCGACTCCCTCGAGACCGCTCTGGTCACCGGCCGGGCGCCGGTCGCGATCGACTGGTTCACGGTCGAGAACGCCTGGAACCGGCAGCACGACGGCTACCCCGTCAAGGCCTCGGGCGACCCCGTGGAGCTGGCCACCGCTGTGCGCGACGCCCTGCCCGGCCCCTCCCGGACGGCAGCGGAGGGTGCCGGCTGAGCACCGGCCTGCGGGGCGCCGGGCGTGCGGTCGCAGGCCGTGCGCCCGGCGCTTCGTGATGGTATGAGGTGAAACCTGCGAACAGTACCGGCAATGCGTCAGGGCAGACGTCCACCTGCCCCCGGACCACTGAGACCACCTCGAGCCTGGGGAGACACGAATGCCGGCAGCAACCACGGCGACGGATCTCGCGTCCGTCTACCGCGACCTCCATGCGCACCCCGAACTCGCCTTCCAGGAGACACGCACCGCAGCGATCGTCGCCGACCGGCTGCGCGCCCTGGGGTACGACACCGCGACCGGGGTCGGCGGCACGGGAGTCGTGGGCCTGCTGCGCAACGGCGACGGGCCCACGGTCCTCCTACGAGCCGACATGGACGCCCTTCCGGTGCGGGAACGGACCGGCCTGCCCTACGCCAGCATCGCCCACGGCACCGACAGCGACGGCACGACCGTGCCCCTCATGCACGCCTGCGGCCACGACATGCACGTCACCTGCCTCCTCGGAGCAGCGGCCGAACTGGCCGGAGAGCGGTTTGCCTGGAGCGGCACCGCCATGCTCGTCTTCCAGCCCGCGGAGGAGACCGGCCGCGGTGCGCAGGCGATGGTCGACGACGGCCTGTACGACCGCTTCGGCAAGCCGGACGTCGTCCTGGGCCAGCACGTGGCACCGCTGCCGGCCGGATTCCTCGGGCTGTGCCCCGGTCCCGCGTTCGCCGCCTCGGACTCCCTGTCCGTCGTGCTCCACGGCCTGGGCGGACACGGATCACGTCCGGAAGTCACCGTCGACCCCGTCCTCATGGCATCGGCGACCGTGATGCGCCTCCAGGGCATCGTCTCGCGCGAAGTGGCCGGCTCCTCCACAGCCGTCGTGACGGTCGGGGCCCTGCACGCCGGCACCCGCGGGAACATCATCGCGGACCGGGCCGAGATGCACCTCAGCGTCCGCACCTTCGACGCGGCCGTACGGGACGCCGTCCTGTCCGCCGTCGAACGCATCGTCCGGGCCGAGTCCGCAGCCTCCGGCGCTCCCCGCGAGCCGGAGATCACCGTGGCGGAATCGTTTCCCGCCGTCCACAACGACCCGGAAGCCTGCACCTTCACCCAGCAGGCCTTCGCCACCGTCCTCGGCCCCGGTCTGGTCGTGGATCCCGGCCCGGTCACCGGCAGCGAAGACGTCGGCATCCTGGCGGACGCGGCGGACGCCCCGTGCGTCTACTGGCTGCTCGGCGGAGCGGATCCGGCGGCCTTCGCGCACGCCCGGGACTTCGAAGGCATCGAACGCATCGCGCGCAGCCTTCCGTCCAACCATTCCCCCCACTACGCCCCCGTGATCGAACCCACCCTGACCACCGGCATCAAGGCCCTCGTCTCCGCGGCCCGCGCCTGGATGCCGACGGCTGACCTCAGACGATGAGGCAGGTGTAGCGGCCGCTCTGCCCGACGCCGATGCGGGCGGCCTGCGGCAGCAGGTTCGGATCCAGCTGCCCGACGGCGGCCACGGAGCAGGCGGGATCGCCCACCACCTCCGCGGCGGCCATCCGCCGGGCGGCGGCCAGCGCGGTCGAGGAGGTGTACCACGTCGTGGGAGCCGCTTTGCTGCCGCTCGGTGTCGGTGCAGGGGACGCGGACTTCCGTGTGGGGGGCCGTGGGGCCGACGCACTGGGCGGTTTCGGTACGGGGTCGGGTGTCGCTCCGGTGGCATGGGGTGTCGTCATCGGCGGTTGTGCGGTCGGTGGTGTGATGGTGGTGCGGGCGCGGGAGGACGGGGCGACGGGCCGGGGTATTGCTTCGGTGGGGTGGGGTGTCGGTCCCGGCGGTTGTGTCGTCGGTGGGCTGGTTGTGGTGCGGGGGCGGGAGGGCGGGGGGAGCGGCTCGGGTGTCGCTCTGGTGGCGTGGGGCGCCGTCAGTGGTGGTTCCGTGGACCGTGGGGTCACCACGGTGCGGGTGCGCGACGGTACGGGTACCGGTCTGCCGGTTGCCTCGCTGGGGCGGGGCGGTGTGGACGGGCGGGGCGACCCTGTGGGCGTCCGTGCGGTCCGCGGGGCAGCCGTGGTGCCGGGGCGCGACGCCCGAGCGCTGGGCGGAGCCGGTTGCCGTGGGCCGGCCGTCTCGGTCGACGCGGACTCCCGGGTCCCGCTCGGCCTCGGCCGTGCGGTGCTCGATGCCGTCGGCGTAAGGGTGGGCGTCGAGGACGGCAGCGGGGCCGGAGTCGGCAGGGACAGGTCGGCGGAGGCCGACGGCACGGGTTCGGGTTCTCCGCCGTCCGGGGCGACCAACACCCACACGCCGATGCCGCCGAGGACGAGCACGGCGGCGCCGCCCGCGATCCATGGGGCCCGGCGGGGTGGGCGTCGGTGACGGTTCATGGTCACCACTTTCGCCCGTAGGCTGACCGGCCGCTCGTCGTCAGACGCAGGTCGCCGCCAGGCTGCGGCTTCGTCACCTCGACCCACGTCGGGCCGGCCACCACGTCGGACGCGTCCGTCGGTGTGAACGCACCACCCGTCGAGTGGGGCGACGCCGAAGTCCCAGGTGCGCGGGGAGCCGTCCACCCCGCGGAGGGGCGCGAGCGCACGGTGCGGAGACCGGCCGTGCGCGGAAACGCGAACTGATGGGCGCGCGAAGGTCGTTCGGACGTAGGTTGTGCCTTGAATGATCCACGCCTCGGCTGAAAGACGGACACGACTCATGACCGACCCCACGACGGCGCCCGAACCGGTGGCGCACCAGAAGATCGACACCTCGGTGCCGCACTCCGCCCGTATCTGGAACTACTGGCTCGGCGGCAAGGACAACTACCCCGTCGACGAGGAGGCCGGCGACGAGTACACCGCCGTCTTCCCGGGGATCGTCACCATCGCCCGCAGCAGCCGTGCCTTCCTGCGCCGCAACATCGCCTATCTGGTCTCCGAGGCGGGCATCCGGCAGTTCCTGGACGTCGGCACCGGCCTGCCGACCGCCGAGAACACCCATGAGGTCGCCCAGCGACTCGCTCCCGATGCACGGATCGTCTACGTCGACAACGACCCGATGGTCCTCGCGCACGCCCGCGCGCTGCTCTACTCCTCCCGCGAGGGCGCGACCGCCTACATCGATGCCGACGTGACGGATCCGGACCGCATCCTCGCGGCCGCCGCCGAGACGCTCGACCTCAGCCGGCCCACAGCACTGATCCTCAGCAACATCCTGGGCCACGTCGCCGACCACGATCAGGCCCGTTCCATCGTCACCAGGCTGATGGACGGCCTGCCGTCGGGCAGTTACCTTTCCGTCAACGACGGATCACGCGGTGTCGATCCGGTCTTCGAGCAGGCTCAGGACGCCTACAACAACAGCGGCGCCGTCCCGTACAACCTCCGCACCGTCGAGGAGATCGCCACGTTCTTCGACGGCTTGGAGCTCGTCGAACCCGGCGTCGTCCCGGTCACGCAGTGGCGTCCGGAGCCCGGTTCGCCCACTTCGGAGGTCATCGCCGAACACGGCGGACTCGCCCGGAAGCCCTGACCGGCGCACGGACCGACCAATGCCCTGCTCCGCCCCGCACGAGGGGGAGCAGGGCGATCCGTCGTCCCGACCCGCCGTGGGTGGCTATCGCGTCGGCGGGATGCGGTAGACGGACACGTGAGAACGTGATTCGGCGGTGAACGCGGCGCCGGCCCAGTCCGCGTGCCTGCTCTCCGGTTCGAACCCCGCCAGCTGGGCCATGAGGTCGAGTTCGGCCGGCCAGATGTAGCGGTGCGGGCTGCGGAACAGCTGCGCCTGCTCGGTCTCGTCGAACCTGAAGTGGTGCGACACGACGTGCTGACGCAAGACGTCGTAGGTGTCCAGACCGATGTACCCGGGGTCGGACTGCCAGACGGTGGCCTTCTGGCCCGGCGGAAGCTTGCGCAGCTCGGGTACCCAGAGCTCGACCACGAACCGGCCACCGGGCTCGAGGTGGCGGGCGGCGTTACGGAAGCACTCGACCTGCTCGGCCTGGGTGAGCAGGTTGGAGATCGTGTTGTAGACGAGGTAGACGAGGGTGTACGTCCCGGGGGCGACAGCGGTCGCCATGTCGCCGATGACCACGGGGATCGTCGCCGCGTCCACCTTGGTGCGCAGTTGCTCCACCATCGGCAAGGACAACTCGATGCCGGTGACGGGAACTCCTCGCCCGGCGAGTGGGACGGCTACCCGGCCGGTCCCGATCGCGAACTCCAGCGCTGCTCCCTGCCCTGCGAGCTCGGCGAGTCGGTCCACGGCCGGACCCAGGACCTCGGGCGCGAACATGCCGGCTCCGGGCGTGTCATAGCGCTGGGCAGCGTGTGCGTCCCAGATCTCCTCTTGTCGCATTCCGTCAACGCTCGCTGCCTGCCGGTGCTTTGTCCAGCGGATAACCGCCCTGTTCCATGAAGAGATCGGGGACTCGTCACCGAGGCCGGAGCCCCGACCTGACGCCGGCTCCCTGCTGCGAGGAGAGAGAACTCGGTAGCGAACTCGAGCCGTCACCGGCGAACATGGAGCACATGAGTGATCAGCCCGCGCGATGGAGCCAGGCAACCGTCCACCCCGACATGTGGGTCGACCCGGACGACGACCCACGCCACAGCGAAGGAGCGAGTCCGGACGGCGAGCTCGCGACGCTCCAGGACTTCCTGTCGGGCTACCGCACGACCCTGCGGATGAAGTGCGAGGGCCTGGATGCGGAGCAACTGGCCCGTCGGTCGGTTCCGCCGTCGACGATGTCACTGCTCGGCCTCGTGCGGCACCTCGCCGAGGTGGAGCGGGACTGGCGCAACTGGATCAGCGACGGCGATCCGCTGCCGAAGCTGTACGGCGAGCGCGACGCGGACTTCGACGGAGCTGTCGCCAAGCCGGCGGTGGTCGACGCCGCGTACGTCGATCTGGAACGCGAGCAGGCCGCGACCGACGCCGCGCTGGCCGAGCACCCGGACCTGAGCGAGCGCGTGGGGAAGGACGGGATCGCGGTTCGGGAGCTGATGGTGCACAGGGTCGAGGAGTACGCCCGTCACTGCGGGCACGCCGACCTGTTGCGTGAGTGCATCGACGGAAGGGTCGGCCAGTGACAGGGCCCCACGGGGCATGGGGCGCATACACCCGCGCCCACCAGCACGCCACCTGAAGGGTGACGGTCAGCGGATCCGAGGCGCGGAGGACCCCGGCGGGCCGGGGTCCTCTCGGGGCGCGGAGACGGCCGGTCAGTGGCCGGGGGTCAGTTCGCCGCTGAGCTTGCCGTGCAGGTGGGCGTTGTGCTTGTTCAGGCCGGTGATCTCGACGGTCTTGCCTCGCTGGGCGTACTTCGTCTCGATGGCGTCCAGGGCTGCGACGGAGGAGGCGTCCCGGATGTGCGCCGCGCTCAGGTCGATCACGACCCTGTCCGGGTCGGCGGCGTAGTCGCACTGGCCGACGAGATCGTTGGACGAGGCGAAGAAGAGTTCACCCGTCACCCGGTAGACCACGCACGTGCCGTCGGGGTCGGTGACGGCCGTGACCTCGGCGAGGCGGGCGACCCGCCTGGCGAAGACGACCATGGCCGTGATCGTGCCGACGACGCCCGCCTGATGGTCGTCCGCCGCCTGAAACCGCTGGGCTTCACGCTGGAGCAGATGCGGGACCTGCTGCAAGCCACCGACCGCCTCGACGCCGGCACGGGCCTGGACGCCGACGAGCGCGAGGCTCTTCTGGAGCGTGTGCGCGGGTACGAACGGGCTGCCGCGGAGCAGGTCGACAAGTTGCGCGTCCAGCTGGCCCGCGCCGAGGACTTCGCCGCGACCCTGCGCGCCCGCCTGGAACAGAACGCGCCCGCCACCTGAGCCGAACGGCGACTCCCCGGCGGTCGAAGACGCCGGTCTCACCCGACCCCTTCAGGCCTTCGGGCCTCGACGGTCGGGAGGGTGATCTCGAAGCGGCATCCCGCCGTGGCGTTGTGGACCGAGGCACGCCCGCCGTGGGCCTCGACGATGCCACGGACGATCGCGAGCCCGAGTCCGGCGCCGGTGTCCCCGTGCCGCTGGTGCCCCCTGGCGGCACGGGCAGCGGTCCTCATCCCGTCCGGCGCGCCCGCATCGGTCACCGGGGCCGTCGTGGCGGTGCGGCCGTGCGGCGGGGTGCGCGCCCGGCTGCCCCGCCAGCCCGTGTCGAACACGTGCGGGAGGTCCTGCTGCGGGATGCCGCCGCAGCAGTCCTCCACCGCGAGAACGACCAGGTCGTCCTCGCGGCGCGCGCTCACCGCGACGGTTCCGTCGGCCGGTGTCGCCCGGATGGCGTTGACCAGGAGATTGCCGAGCACGCGCGTGATGCCCTGCGCGTCGACACGGACCGGGAGGGCATCGGTGCCACCGTCCACCAGCCGCACTCCCCGCTCGTCCGCGAGCGGCCGCGCTGTGGCCAGGGCGTCGTCCACGAGGTCGTAGACCGATACCCGGGCCAGGACGAGGTCCAGGGACCCCGCCTGGATACGGGACAGCTCGAAGAGGTCGTCGACCATGCCGGACAGCCGCTCGACCTCGGTGCGCATGCGGGAGTGGTAGCGCGCGGGGTCCGGGGCGACGCCGTCCTCGAGGGCCTCGGCCATCGCGCGCAGCCCAGCGAGCGGAGTACGGAGGTCGTGCGAGATCCAGGCGATCAGCTCACGCCGCGAGGTGTCCAGTGACCGCTCGCGCGCCTGTGCGGCCTTCAGCCGGACACCGGTCTCCTCCAAAGCGGCGGCGAGCGCGGCGAGTTCGGAGGTGGGCGGGTCCGCGGGGGCCACGAAGCCGGTCTCACTGCCGACACCCAGTGCCGCCACGGCCAGTTCCCGGCTGCCCGCGGCGATGCGGCGTCCGAACAACAGCGCAGCGCCGAGGGAGATCAGACCGGACACGACGACCACGATCAGCACCACGCGGAAGTCGTGCCCCGACAGGAACATCTCCAGCGCCACCGCGACCGTGCCCGCCGCCATCGCGACGACGGCGAGCGCGGCGACCGCGAACATCGACAGAACGACCGAACGACGGCGCAGCAGGGTGACGGCGGGAGCGGCGATCAGCCCGGCGAGCAGGGCACCGAGAGCCGCCAGGACGACGATGACCAGCATGTCGATCACGGCTGGAGGCCCCCGTTCCCTGTCGGAGCCGCGGGCGGGTCGAAGCGGTAACCGGCGCTCCACACCGTGCTGATCAACTTCGGCGCAGCAGGATCGTCCTCGACCTTCTCGCGCAGCCGCCGTACGTGCACGGTGACGGTCGACGTGTCGCCGAACTCCCAACCCCACACGTGCCGCAGCAGCTCCTCACGGGAGAACACCCGTCCCGCATGGCGCAGCAGGAAGACCAGAAGGTCGAACTCGCGCCCGGTCAGGGCCAGTTCCCGTCCGTCGCGTTCGACTCGCCGGGCGGCCGGGTCGACGACGAGGTCACCGGCCCGCAGGACCGCAGAGGACGCGGCAGGCGGCGGGGCCTCGGCGCGGCGCAGTACGGACGTCACGCGCAGCACCAGTTCCCGTGGGCTGAAGGGCTTGGTCATGTAGTCGTCCGCGCCGAACTCCAGGCCCAGGATGCGATCCGCCTCCTCGCCGCGCGCGGTGAGCATCACCACCGGTACCGGCGGCCCGTCGCCCGACCGCAGCCTGCGGCACACCTCCAGGCCGTCCAGCCCGGGCAGCATCAGGTCCAGGACGACCAGCCGCGGGCGCAGGGCCATGGCCGACTCCAGCGCGGCAAGGCCGTCGGCGGCATGCTCGACCTCGTAGCCGGCGCGGCTCAGATAGCCGGTGACGACCTCGGCGACGGTGGGATCGTCCTCGACGACGAGAACCCGGTGGGTGGTACTGGGACCGGGGGCGGATCGGGTGCTCAAGGGTCAGCTCCTCACCGGGGCGAGGTCGGCGGCGCCGAAGGAGACCGAGAACCGCTTGCACCAGATGACGGCGCTGCGGAACGTGGACAGATCCGTGGCGGCAGGGACGGTGTAGTTCTGGTTGCCCAGGTTGCCCTTGAGCTTCCCCAGCTCCACCGCCCCCTCCCCGAGTCCCGCCTTCACCGTGTCGGCGTCCCGTGTCGAAAGATAGACCCGCACATCCGGGCCTGCCGAGGTCATGAGGTCCTCCAGCCGCAGTACCTGCCCGCCGCCCGCGAGCCGCAGCGTACGGGCGGTGCCGCTGGTGTCGTGCTCGTGGCTGACGAAGCTGCCCTGCGTGAGATCCTCCGGTCCGGTGTCCTTCACCGGTGCCTCGTCGCCCTTGGCCCCGGCGTCGTCCTTCATCCGCGGCCCGTCCGCCACCGTGGGAGCTGAGGACGCCGGCAGGGCCTCGTTCACCGTCGTGTCGGTGAACGCCTTCCAGGGCTGGAAAAGGTAGAGCACGAAACCGGCGGCGACGGCCAGGACCAGCACGGCGGGCACGACGGTACGGCGGGACAGGCGGGACACCAGGACCTCCTGAAGGGGACGAGCGGACCGGCCGCGACCGGCCGACTCCATGATGCGTTCAGCGAACACGTCCCCGCCCGGCCGGGGTACGGGATCGGGCGCCCCGTAAGACACCGGTAATCAACCGAGGTTCGCGGATCGGATCGCCTCTGCCCGGGTGTCCGTGCTCCCGCCGAGCGTGCCGATGAGCTGGAGTGGGTGGCCGGCCTCGCGCAGCGGACCGCGGACGTCGCGGTCGAGGTCGGGCAGGTAGCCGAACAGGACGTCGGCCGGCCCGGCGATCTCCACCTCCCCGCAGGCCGCGGGCAGCAGCAGTGTTTCCGCGCGGCCGAGCTCTTCGCTCCAGGCGCCCGTGCGTACCCGCACCGGGGAGCCGACGTTGGACAGGATCTGCGCGGTGGCGAAGGAGTGCCGCAAGGGTTCCGCCGTGCCGGCACGCCAGCGTTCGAGAGCGAAGTACGGGCCCGCGCACAAGAAGACCCGCTCCACCCCGTCACCCACGGCGACGCTCAGGCCGGGTGTGAAGTCCGGTCTGGTCTCCAGGTCGACCTGCTGCATCAGCATGTCGAGGTTGGAGCCGAACTCCGCGTCGCCCACGGGAGAGCCGTCCTCCATGTTCCAGCGCATCGCGTGCTGCTGGATGTCGGACGTCTGCTCGATCTCGTACACCAGCGTGTCCGGGCCGAAACTGTGCAGGGTGCCGCCGGGCACGTACAGGGTCTCTCCCGCGCGCACGGGCAGACGGCGAAGGACGGCGTCGAAGTCCTGTGCCTCCAGGGCGGCGCGCAGCCGGTCGGTCGTCACACCGTCCTTGACACCGCACAGGGCGGTCGCGCCGGGTGCCGCGTCAAGGATGTGCCACGCCTCGGTCTTGCCGTTGCGTTGCCCTTCCAGACGCTGGGCGTTCGCGTCGTCGGCGTGCAGATGCACGGGCAGGGCGCCGGTGGCGTCGATGAACTTGGTCAGTACGGGGAAGTACCGGCCGGACCACCCGGTGCCCATCAGTGCTTCGGGGTGCTCGGTGACCACCTGGCGCAAGGACCGGCCGGCCAGGGGGCCGTCGGTCACCACGCCGCCGGCGCCCGTGACGTCGCTGCACTCCCAGGTCTCCGCGATGCTCCAGTCCGGGATGCCGGTCTTGCCGAGGCGGCGGGCGATCGCGTGACCACCGAAGACAAGCGGCTTCGCCGTGACGGTCAGCCTCAGCGGGTACAGGCGTGTTCCGCGGGTACTCACGGGACCGGCTGCCCGCCGATCCGGGCCCCGGAGACGTGGCGTACCTCGTCCGGGGCGGGCAGAGGTACCACCCGTGATCGCCGAACCGGGCCGAGTGGGATTTGATGCCGGCGAGGCTGGGACATGGTGGCCCCCGGAGGACGAGTCGGACGGGGCGACGGCGCCTGACCCGCCCGTTCACGCCAGGCGCCCTGTGGCACCCGCTGCCCACCCGGGCCGGAACCCTGCGCATCACCCATGCTCACCCGCCGGCCGATGACCCGCCATGCGAGAGACGGTGCGGAGCGGACCGCACCCCGACCAGGTGACCGGGCGCAGCCGGGATCAGTCGAAATACGACTCGAGCGTGCCGCGCCGCCGGACATCGAGCGTCGCGCAGTGGAAGGAGCCGCCGAACGGCGCGTAGTGCAGCAGGTCGCACGGGACCGGCTCGAACCCCCAGCCTTCCAGGGCCCGCAGCATGCCGGTGTGGTGCCGTTCCGCGATCACGTGCTTCTCGTCGATCATGAGAACGTTCATGTTGAGCCACTTGCCGCACATCGAGGTGATCTTGAGCAGGCGGTCGTCGATCGGGTCGGGCTCGGGGGCGACCAGGATGTCCCACGAGTCCAGGCGGTCGGGGAGGCGGTCGATGTCGACGTACTCGGGATTGACCAGGACCTTGCCCGGCGCGAGCAGGAGGAAGGTCGTGTCGATGTGCATGGGTGTACGGCAGCGGCTCTCGATCTCGTGGACGCGGTAGCCGGGTCCGAGGTGGCGGCGCAGCCAGTCGATGCCCATGCGGTTGGTGACGTTGCTCCTCGTCACGAACAGGTCGCGTCCCGCGCGGACGAAGTCCGCCGCGTCGAACACCGGCTCGAACTCGGTGAGGATGTGACGCATCGGTTCGCCGGCTTTCGGGACACGGAAGTCGGGGTCGAACAGTTCGTCGGTGAGCTGCGGCCTGGGTGCCGCCGTCCAGCGTGCGCCGCGCCGGAAGTAGTCCTTGAGGATCGCGCGATAGGAGTGGGTCTCGAAATACCGGCACGGCCATGCCATCGGGGTCTCGATGATCTCGTCGCCGATCACCAGCATGCTGTCCCGCGGGCACGTGTTGCAGAAACCGCGTGACGACCAGTCGGGCGTGCCGAAGCGCCTGCGGTGGTCCACCGGTTCCGGCCGCCTGACCGTGACGCCAAGGGACCGCAGGAGGGCGATGAACTGATCGAGCTCATGCTGCGCGCGTTCGATCAGTGCGCGCGGATACCTGAAGCCGGCGGCAAGCCCTTGCAGCCGTGCGGCCCACGGTGGGACGTTGCAGGTCACGACCGGATGACCGGAGGGAATCGTCGCGCCCTCCAGACGCCCGACGATGATCTCCTCCAGCGGGTCCCACTCGTTGTGCGAATTGACCGGCGAACGTGTCGGGGTGCTCATGGAACCGCCTCCGTCACCTGACCGGGACGTTGGCTGCGGGGGTCGTCCAGACCCTGGCGGGGCGCCGGCACCGTGCGGTCCCACCGTCCCGGTACGGAACCGCTTTTCATTCCATCGGTGGGGAGACGCGTGCCATCGGCGGCCTCGGTGCTTGCGGACGACGGCCGGGGCGCGGCGGGGGCGCGTCACCGTCCGGCCGGTGGTTCGGTGACCTGGGCCTGAGCGGGCCGCAGGAGTTGGCCGCCGACGCGGTACCCGGGACGCAGGATCGCGGTGCAGGTGGGCTGTTCGACCTGGTCGGAGTGGGTGCAGGAGACAGCCTCGTGCCATGCGGGGTCGAAGGGATCGCCGACAGTGCCGAAGGGCTGCAGTCCCAGGGCCGCCAGTTCGCCTTCCAGCACCTCGGCGACGCGCTGGAATCCGCCGGTGACGTCTCCATGCCTACGCGCCTGGTCGATGGCGTCGAGGACGGGGAGCAGACCGGTGAGCACGTTGGCCACGGCCACCTCGCCGACCGCGCGGCGGTCCCGGACGACCCGCCTGCGGTAGTTGTCGAACTCGGACGTCACGCGCCGCAGGTCCGCTGTCAGCTCGCGCAGCTGCGCCCGCAGGGCATCGGCCTCGCCGACGGCCGGGTGCGTCTGCCGGGCCGGTTCCACGTCGCCGCGGCGGCGGGGCTCCAGGCTGGCTCCCGGCTCCCGCCGCCGGTCGTCGTGGATGAGCGTCAGCGGGTTCTTGCCTGTGCGGTGCATGTCGCTCGGGCGGGTCATCCTCGACCCTCCTGCCGCTTGTCGTCGTCGACGATCTCCGCGTCGACGACCTCCTCGTCCTGTCCTGCGGCGCCTGCCTCGCCCCCGCCCGCGCCGCCGGCGGCCGTCTGCCGGCCCTGGGCCTGCGCGTACATGGCCGTGCCCACCTTCTGGGCCGCCGCCATCACCTTCTCGGTGGCCTGCCGCAGAGCCGCCGGGTCCTCGCCGCCGGCCGGCTGGGCCTTGAGGGTCTCCTTGAGCTCCGCCAGAGCGGCCTCGACCTCGCTCCTGACGTCCGGGGGGATCTTGTCGGCGTTGTCGGTGAGCAGCCGTTCGGTCTGGTACGTGACCTGCTCCGCCTGGTTGCGGGTCTCGGCGGCCTCCCGCCTGCGCCGGTCCTCCTCCGCGTGCTGCTCGGCCTCGCGCATCATGCGGTCGATGTCCTGCTTCGGCAGCGAGGAGCCGCCGGTGACGGTCATCTTCTGCTCCTTGCCCGTGCCCAGGTCCTTCGCGGTCACGTGCA
>NZ_BMWA01000023.1 GCF_014650995.1 Streptomyces viridiviolaceus | reverse complement strand
TCGGGCTTTCCTCCGGGCGCTTCCCTTCGGTCTTGCGTTTCCGACTCTATCAGATCTTTCCGATCCGATTTCCTCGGTGCTTTCCAGGTTCTCGCTCTCGCGTTTCCCTTTCCGGCGGATCCGACTTTATCAGAAGTTCCGGGCCGGTTTGACCAGCCGTTCATTTCCGATTCATCGGGGGGCTTCCTCGGATTCGGTGACCCGGGAAGTAGATAGGTTCTCAACTGTTGCACTGTGGGGGTGACCCCCACCTCCAGGCAACTGTTCGAATCTACCTCCCCGCCAGCGCCGTGTCAACGGCTCCTGCGGGGCGAAGAGGAGACTAGCAGCTCATCGGGCGTGTGCGCACATCACGCGGCCGTCGGCACGGTCGCGCTCCGTTCGGCGGCCTCGACGTCGCCCGTGTCGCCGGCGCGCACCGCGCGGCCGCCCAGGACGTAGACGTAGGCGAGGAAGGCCAGTTCAGCGACCACGCCGATGGTGATGCGGGCCCATGTGGGCAAGCCGGACGGCGTGACGAAGCCTTCGATGGCGCCGGAGACGAACAGGACCAGGGCGAGGCCGATCGCCATGCCGATGGCGGCTCTGCCCTCTTCGGCGAGAGCGGTGCGTCGGGTGCGCGGGCCCGGGTCGATGAGGGTCCAGCCGAGTCGCATGCCTGTGCCCGCGGCCACGAAGACGGCGGTCAGTTCGAGCAGCCCGTGCGGGAGGACTAGGCCGAGGAAGGTGTCGAGACGGCCGGCCGACGACATGAGGCCGAAGCCGACACCGAGGTTGAGCATGTTCTGGAAGAGGATCCAGATGACCGGGAGTCCCAGGAAGACGCCGAGGATCAGGCACAGGGCAGCGGCCCAGGCGTTGTTCGTCCAGACCTGGGCGGCGAAGGACGCCGCGGGGTGGGTGGAGTAGTACGTCTCGTACTGGCCGCCGGGGCGGGTGAGCTCGCGCAGTTCCGCGGGGGCGGCGATGGTCGACTGCACCTCGGGGTGGGTGCCTATCCACCAGCCGAGGAGAGCCGCGACGGCGGTGGACAGGAGTGCGGTGGGTACCCACCAGTGGCGTGCTCTGTAGACGGCGGCGGGGAACCCACGGGTGAGGAAGTGGGTGACGTCGCGCCAGGTGGCGCGCCTGGTGCCTGTCACCGCACTACGCGCGCGTGCCACCAGTTGGCTGAGCCGTCCGGTCAGCTGCGGGTCGGGGGCGCTGGACTGGATCAGGGAGAGATGGGTGGCGGTGCGCTGGTAGAGGGCGACGAGTTCGTCGGTCTCGGTGCCGGTCAGGCGACGCCTGCGGAGCAGGGCATCGAGGCGGTCCCACTCCGCGCGGTGGGCGGAGACGAAGACGTCGAGGTCCATCGGTGCCTGCTCCTCGGCTGTCGTCGGCGGCTCGTCGTGGATCAGCTTGTCGTACTACTGCGGCGCGGTGCGTCCTCAGCTTGGCAGACTGGCGGTGTCGGGGGCAGGCCAGGGGAAGGCGGCAGGCGTGAGTGAGCTGGTGACGGGCGAGGCGGTGGCGCTGGAACTGCGTCCGGCGAGGCTGCCGAGCAGGGCGCTGGCCGTGTTGCTCGATCTTGCGGTGGCCGTGGCCGTCTATGTGGCGGTCACGATCGGGCTGGTGGCTTCCACGTCCTCGTTGGACGAGGCGGCGCAGACCGCGCTGTCCATCGCGGCGTTCGTGCTCCTGCTGGTGGGTCTGCCGATCGCGGTCGAGACGCTGAGCCACGGGCGGTCGCTCGGGAAGATGGCATGCGGGCTGCGCGTGGTGCGGGACGACGGCGGGCCGATCCGGTTCCGGCATGCGCTGGTGCGGGGTCTCATCGGGGTGATCGAGATTTTGATGACGTTCGGTGTGGTGGCCTGTGTCGCCTCGCTGGTGTCGGCACGTGGGCGGCGGCTCGGTGATGTGTTCGCGGGGACCCTGGTGGTGCGGGAGCGGGTGCCGGTCGCGCCGGCGGGCTTCCTGCCGCCGCCTCCGCCCTGGCTGGCGGGCCGGTTCTCGGGCGTGGATCTGTCGGCGGTTCCGGATGACCTGTGGCTCGCCGTGCGCCAGTACCTGACGCGGATGGGGCAGTTGGATCCCCAGGTCGGCTGGGCCATGGCGGAGCGGCTGGCCGGTGACGTCGCGGCTCGTACGGGGGCTCCGGCGCCGCAGGGTGTGCCGCCGGCTGCGTATCTGGCCGCGGTGCTGCAAGAACGGCAGGCCCGGGAGGCCCGGCGGGCCTTCGGGGGCGGCGCGGTACCGGGCGCTTCCGCGCCGGCGCCGTCGTCCACACCGTCGGCGGCTCACCCGGCGGCGCCCGCCGTGGCGCCCCGGCAGGGCGGTGGCCCCGGCCCGAATGCGCCGGCGGTGCCGCAGGACGTGCCGTCGAGCGGTGGCTCGTCCACCGGTTTCGCGCCACCGGCCTAGCGGCCGCGTCACCGGCAGGCCCCGGTGCTGCTCAGGGGAAGACGGACGGCGGTGTCTCCAGGTCCTCCAGTTCGATGCCGGGGGCGGCGAGCACCACGTCGCCGGAGATGTGCACGGTGTGCTGCTCGCCCGTGTCCAGGGCCGTGACCTGGTATTCGTCCACGGTGAGGGGGCCGTTGTCAGTGGCGTGTGCTTCTGTGTTCAGCAGGGCCCAGGACTGGTCCACGGTACGGGGGGCGAGGACCGGGTCCGTGAAGGCGACGAGGCGTACGCGGGTGGCCGATCCGGAGGGGGTGAGGCGCAGGAGACGGGCGGTGGCGACGAGGAATGCCGGAGAAGTGCCGGTGAAGGCGTGGGCGCGCACATTGCCTTCCGTGGCGTGGATCCCGGTGGGGTCGGTACGGACCCAGGTGACGCCGTCGATGGCGGCGCCGCGCACCTGCCAGTTCGCAGCATGGAGTTCGAGGCGGATGGGGCGGCCGAGTTCGTCGAGGGCGAGGTCGACGGAGCCGTGGTGGTCCCCGGCCGGAGTGATCAGCTGGGAGACGTAGCGCCAGCCGGAGGGGCCGGTGGCGCACTGGAAGTGTTCTTCCGCGAGGGGGGTGTGATCGTGCGGATCGTGGAGCGAATAACGGCCGCGGGGCATGGTGGTCCTGGTCCTGACGGGTGATCCGGCCGCTGGTCCGCCAACGGGGCAGGCCCCCGGCACGGGGGTGCGGGGGCCTGACTCGGAGAACCTGCCGCCGCGGAGCGCGTCAGTGCACGGACGCGCTCGCGGCGAGCCGCGGAGCGGTGCGGGCTCAGTAGCGGTAGTGGTCCGGCTTGTACGGGCCCTCGACCTTGACGCCGATGTAGTCGGCCTGCTCGGGGCGGAGCGTGGTCAGCTTGACGCCGAGCGCGTCGAGGTGGAGGCGGGCGACCTTCTCGTCGAGGTGCTTGGGCAGCACGTAGACGTCGGTCGGGTACGCGTCGGGCTTGGTGAACAGCTCGATCTGGGCCAGCGTCTGGTCCGCGAAGGAGTTGGACATCACGAACGACGGGTGGCCGGTGGCGTTGCCCAGGTTCAGCAGGCGGCCCTCGGACAGGACGATGATCACCTTGCCGTCGGGGAAGGTCCAGGTGTGGACCTGGGGCTTGACCTCGTCCTTGACGATGCCGGGGATCTTGGCGAGGCCGGCCATGTCGATCTCGTTGTCGAAGTGGCCGATGTTGCCGACGATGGCCTGGTGCTTCATCTTGGCCATGTCCGAGGCCATGATGATGTCCTTGTTGCCGGTCGTGGTGACGAAGATGTCGGCCTTGTCGATGACCTCGTCGAGGGTCGTGACCTGGTAGCCGTCCATCGCGGCCTGGAGCGCGCAGATCGGGTCGATCTCGGTGATGATCACGCGGGCGCCCTGTCCGCGCAGGGACTCGGCGCAGCCCTTGCCGACGTCGCCGTAGCCGCAGACGACGGCGGTCTTGCCGCCGATCAGGGTGTCGGTGGCGCGGTTGATGCCGTCGATGAGGGAGTGGCGGCAGCCGTACTTGTTGTCGAACTTCGACTTGGTGACGGCGTCGTTGACGTTGATCGCCGGGAACAGGAGGGTGCCCTCGCGGTGCATCTCGTACAGGCGGTGGACGCCGGTCGTGGTCTCCTCGGTCACGCCGCGGATCTCCGACGACAGCTGGGTCCACTTCTGGGGGTTCTCGCCCAGGGTGCGGGTCAGCAGTTCGAGGATGACGCGGTGCTCGTCCGACTCGGCGGTGTCGGGCGAGGGGACCTTGCCGTCCTTCTCGTACTCGACGCCCTTGTGGACGAGGAGGGTGGCGTCACCGCCGTCGTCCAGGATCATGTTCGGGCCGCCGGTGGGGCTGTCCGGCCAGGTCAGGGCCTGCTCGGTGCACCACCAGTACTCCTCCAGGGTCTCGCCCTTCCAGGCGAAGACCGGGACGCCCTGCGGGTTGTCGGGCGTGCCGTTCGGGCCGACGGCGATGGCGGCCGCGGCGTGGTCCTGGGTGGAGAAGATGTTGCAGGAGGCCCAGCGGACCTCGGCGCCGAGCGCGACCAGGGTCTCGATGAGTACGGCGGTCTGCACGGTCATGTGCAGGGAGCCGGTGACGCGGGCGCCGGCGAGGGGCTGGGCCTCGGCGTACTCCTTGCGGATCGCCATGAGGCCGGGCATCTCGTGCTCGGCGAGGGTGATCTCCTTGCGGCCGAACTCGGCCAGGGAAAGGTCGGCGACCTTGAAGTCCTGGCGGTTTTCGACAGTCGTCATTACGAGCTGCTCCTCGGGTTGGGTCGAGGTGGGTACGGCTGACCTGCGCGGCGGCGGACACAGGGGTGCCCAGAAGAGGACACAGGCATGCCCGCGTGCGCGCAGCGCAGTCCGTCGGAGGCCCTCTCTCCCTCGGTCGGCCCGCGGTGGGCCGCCCGACCGCCATCAGCAGCGACGTCTGGCTCCGTCCCAAGCTACACCGGCGGCGCCCGCCGTCCCCAGTCCGCCTCCGAACACATCAGGCCGATCACGAAGCGTGATCGGAGTGGCTGTCGAACGCTCACGGGGCCCGCCGAAAGGTTCGGCGGGCCCCGTGAGCAGAGGGTCTACGGGTGTCAGTGACCGGTGGGATGGGTGCTCGGGCCGCCGGGAGTGGCCTCCGGGTCCGCGCCCCTGGCCGCCTCGGACTCGCTGTAGATGTCCGGTTCGAGGTAGATGACGCGGGCGATCGGCACGGCCTCGCGGATGCGGGCCTCGGCGGCGTCGATGGCGGTGGCGATCTCGGTGGCGGTGCCCTCGTGGCGGACGGCGATCTTCGCGGCGACGAGGAGTTCCTCGGGGCCGATGTGGAGGGTGCGCATGTGGATGACGCCGGTGACGGTTTCACCGGCGACGATCGCGGTCTGGATCTTCTGGACCTCGTCGGCGCCCGCGGACTCGCCGAGCAGCAGGGACTTGGTCTCTGCTGCCAGGACGAGGGCGATCAGGATGAGCAGGACGCCGATGCACAGGGTTCCGATGCCGTCCCAGACGCCGTCGCCGGTGAGCAGGGCCACGCCGACACCGCCGAGGGCGAGGATCAGGCCGACGAGCGCGCCGAGGTCCTCGAGGAGGACGACCGGCAGTTCGGGCGCCTTGGCGTGGCGGACGAACTCCTTCCACGACCTCCGGCCGCGCAGGACGTTGGATTCCTTGATGGCGGTCCGGAAGGAGAAGGTCTCGGCGATGATCGCGAAGACCAGGACGCCCACCGGCCAGTACCAGTGCTCCAGTTCGTGCGGGTGCTTGATCTTCTCGTAGCCCTCGTAGAGGGCGAACATGCCGCCGACCGAGAAGAGCACGATGGAGACGAGGAAGGCGTAGATGTAGCGCTCGCGGCCGTAGCCGAACGGGTGCTGCGGGGTGGCCGCGCGCTGGGCGCGCTTGCCGCCCACGAGCAGCAGGGCCTGGTTGCCGGAGTCCGCGAGCGAGTGCACGGACTCGGCGAGCATCGACGACGAACCACTGAAGAGGAACGCCACGAATTTCGATACAGCGATCGCGAGGTTGGCGGCCAGTGCCGCCACGATCGCCTTGGTGCCGCCTGACGCGCTCATGTGTCGCGTTGTCCCTTCGCCTTCGTCTGCCTACGTACGCCGTCCGGGCCGGCCGGTGATCGGCTTTGCCCGTCCTTTGCGGTGGGTCATTGTTGCAGTCCCGTCCGGCATGCGTGTGCCCGACCGGGCTGCCGTGCTCACGTCAGAGACGCACGGTGGCCCGGAAGATCGTGCCGGTCCCGGACACTTCGGCCTTTTCGCCCGCCGGGACGAAGACGGACCGGCCGGGGGTCAGTTCGTGGTCCCCCGCCCGTACGGCGCCCGCCGTGCAGAGCAGGATCTGGGGGGTGAGCAGGGTCAGGTCGTGGGTGGCGCCGCCCTCGGGGAGGACGTACCGGGACAGGCGGAACTCGTCGATCGGGGTCTCGTAGACCTCTTCGCCGTCGGGGGACGCCTCCGGGCGCAGGACGCGGGGGTCGCCGGCCTCGAAGCGGACGATGCGCAGCAGTTCGGGGACGTCGACGTGCTTGGGGGTCAGGCCGCAGCGCAGGACGTTGTCGGAGTTGGCCATGATCTCGACGCCCAGCCCGCTGAGGTAGGCGTGCGGGATGCCGGCGCCGAGGAACATGGCCTCGCCGGGCTGGAGCCGGACGTGGTTGAGGAGCATCGCGGCGAGGACGCCGGGGTCGCCCGGGTAGTGGTGGGCGATGTCGGCATAGGGCGCGTAGGCACCCCCGAGGCGGACGCAGGCGGCCGCGGCCTCGGTCACCGTGTGGGACATCTCCTCGGGGTCGGCGGTGAGGATCGCGGTGAGGACCTCGCGCAGGGCCGCGTCCTCGGGGTGGGCGTGCAGCAGGTCGACGTACGGCTTGAGGGAGGCGACGCCGAGTCCGTCGAACAGGCCGGCGGCGTCGGCCGGGTTCCGGAAGCCGCAGAGCCCGTCGAACTCGGTGAGGGCGCAGACCAGTTCGGGCTTGTGGTTGGCGTCCTTGTAGTTGCGGTGCGGGGCGTCCAGGGGGACGCCGCGGCGCTCCTCGTCCTCGTAACCCTCCATGGCCTGTCGCAGGTCGGGGTGGACCTGGAGGGAGAGCGGGGCTCCGGCGGCGAGGAGCTTGAGGAGGAAGGGCAGGTGAGGCCCGAACTTGGCGACGGCGGCGGGGCCCAGCTCCCGCTCCGGGTCGGCGTCGACGACCTCGGCCAGGGTTCCCCGGCCGGTGCGGGAGGGGGCGCCCGGGTGGGCTCCCATCCACATCTCCGCCTGCGGTTCGCCGGTCGGCTCGGTCCCCAGCAGCTTCGGGATCGCGGTGGTGGAACCCCAGGCGTAGGGGCGGATGGTGTTGTCGAGGCGGTCCATGGGCTCTCTCTGCCGGTTCTTGGTGCGTTGCGCGGTTGCGTGGCGCGTGTGCGCGTTGCGTGTCTCGGTACGGTCGCGTGATTTCCGCTGCGTACGAGATCAGGCGCCCGAGGCGAGCGCCAGGTAAACGGCGGCGAAATCCGTGATGGCGATCAGTTCGGCGAGGCTCTCCAGTTCCCCGCCCGCCTCCGGCTCGATCTCGCTGATCGGCGTGTCGTGGCCGAGGGCGAGGTCACGGGCGGCGGGCGCGGCGGTGAGGCCGCCGCCCGGGCGGTCGCGCAGCAGCACCACGCACGCGTGCAGGGCGGGTGTCTCCTCGACGCGGTCCCGGAAGAAGTCGTCGGGGTCGGCGCCCGCGGCGAGCCGGCCGGCGAGCAGGGTGCTGTGCGCGGCGAGCGCCTCGGGCAGTTCGGCGACGACGGCCGGGGTGCCGGACAGCTCGGCGAGCGCCGCGGCGAAGCGGCGGCCCGCGGGACCGGCCGAGGTGCCCTCGGTCCAGATGACCGGCAGGGCCTCGAAGAGCTCGGCGGCCAGTGTCTTGGCGGGGTTGCTGTACGTCGCGATGGCGGGCCCGCAGCGTTCGGCGACCTGGTCGAGGCGGTCGGCGACCTTCTCCAGGGCGTCGGGCGGGGCGGTGAGGAGGCCGGCGCGGTCCAGGAGCGCGAGGAGCGGGGTGAGCAGCGCCCACAGGACGCCGGGGGCGGCGCCGGCGACGGGTTCGTCCTGGTCGTAGGGCGCGGTCGCCATCGGGACGAACAGGCCGTGGGAGCCGTTGACCGACTCGCTGAGCGGGGAACGGGCGGGAGCGACGGCGACGACCGTGCAGCCGCGGCGGTAGGCCTGCTCGACGAGCAGGGACAGACCGGGTTCGGTGCCGTCGGGGGTGGCGACCAGCAGGAGGTCGACGGAGCCGGCCCAGCCGGGCAGCTCCCAGCGCAGGGCACCGGCGGCGGGTGCGACCCCGGTGGGCACCAGACGGGTGACCGGGCTGCCGGCGCCCGCGAGGGTGCCGAGGAAGTCGGCGGCGTGAGTCGCGGCGGCACCGGGGCCCGCGATCAGGACGGCGCGGGGGCGGCCGTCCGGTCGGAGGCCGGCGATGCCGGCCTCGGCGGCGTGCCGGGCGGCGGTGCGCACGCGGGCACCTGCCTCGGCGGCACCGCGGAGGAGGCCACGGCGGTCGGCCTCCGCGAGCCCGTCGGGGGCGTCGAGCAGCGATTCGTCGAGCATGGCGGCAGTCTCCGATCGCCGGGGCGGCGGTTGCGCTGGGTGCCGGGTGGTCGGTACCGAGTGGTGGTCACTCGGGGCGGCGGGCCTCGTCGACGAGGAGGACGGGGATGCCGTCGCGGACCGGGTACGCCAGGCCGCAGTCCTGGCCGGTGCAGATCAGCTCGGTGTCCTGCTCCTTGAGGGGGGCGTGGCAGGCCGGGCAGGCGAGGATCTCCAGGAGGCCGGCTTCGAGCGGCATGGGGGGTTCCCTTCGGGCGGTGGGGCGGCTTGTTCTTGTTGCGGATGTGCTGGTCAGGGTACCGCCGACCAAGGGCGCGTGTCGGGGCGTACGGCGGGGTGGGCACCGGGCTCCGGTGCCCGGGGGGCCGGGTCGCGCAGCGCGGCGCTGCGCGCAGTGTCTCCCCCCGCTCTCGGCTGCGCCCGAGCGGGGAGACCCCATCGGCCACCCGTGCCGCCCCGGGGCACCTCCGAGGCCGTTCGGGCACGGAGGAGGCACTGCTGCCCGCGGCTACGCCCGGATGATCGCCAGGGCCTCGTCGCGCACCTTCGTCATCGTCGCCTCGTTGCGTGCCTCGGCGTTCAGGCGCAGCAGGGGCTCGGTGTTGGAGGGGCGGACGTTGAACCACCAGTCGGCGGTGGTGACGGTCAGACCGTCCAGCTCGTCCAGGGTGACGCCGTCGCGGCCCTCGTACGCGGCCCGGATCGCGGCGAGGCGGTCCGCCTGGTCGGCGACGGTGGAGTTGATCTCTCCGGAGCCGGCGTAGCGGTCGTACTGGGCGACCAGGCCGGACAGCGGGCCGTCCTGTCCGCCGAGGGCGGCCAGGACGTGGAGGGCGGCCAGCATGCCCGTGTCGGCGTTCCAGAAGTCGCGGAAGTAGTAGTGGGCGGAGTGCTCGCCGCCGAAGATGGCGCCGGTCCTGGCCATCTCGGCCTTGATGAAGGAGTGGCCCACGCGCGTGCGTACCGGTGTCCCGCCGTTCTCCTGCACGACCTCCGGCACGGACCAGGACGTGATCAGGTTGTGGATGACCGTGCCCTTGCCGCCGTTGCGGGCGAGTTCGCGGGCGGCCACGAGGGCCGTGACCGCGGACGGGGGGACCGGGTCGCCGTTCTCGTCGACGACGAAGCAGCGGTCGGCGTCGCCGTCGAAGGCGAGGCCGAGGTCGGCGCCCTCCTCGCGGACGCGCTTCTGCAGGTCGACGAGGTTGGCGGGGTCGAGCGGGTTGGCCTCGTGGTTGGGGAAGGTGCCGTCCAGCTCGAAGTACATCGGCACGAGGTCGAGAGGCAGGCCGGCGAAGACCGAGGGGACCGTGTGGCCGCCCATGCCGTTGCCCGCGTCGACGACGACCTTCAGGGGCCGGATGGCGGTGAGGTCGACGAGGGAGCGCAGGTGGGCGGCGTAGTCGGCCAGGGTGTCGCGCCGCGTGACCGTGCCCGGCCGGGCGGCCGGCTCGGGGGCGGCGGACTCGCTCCAGCGCTCGACCCGTTCGCGGATCTCGGCGAGACCCGTGTCCTGGCCGACGGGGGCGGCGCCCGCGCGGCACAGCTTGATGCCGTTGTACCGGGCCGGGTTGTGCGAGGCCGTGAACATCGCGCCCGGCAGGTTCAGCGCGCCGGAGGCGTAGTACAGCTGGTCGGTGGAGCACAGGCCGATCTCGGTGACGTCGGCGCCGCGGGCCGCCGCGCCGCGCGCGAAGGCGCCGGACAGGCCGGGCGACGAGGGCCGCATGTCGTGCCCGACCACGATGGCGCTCGCGCCGGTCAGCTCGACGAAGGCCGCGCCGAACAGCTCGGCCAGCGACTCGTCCCACTGGTCCGGGACCACACCGCGTACGTCGTACGCCTTCACGATCTGCGACAGATCAGCAGCCACGGCCAACCTTCCTGAAAGTCCTGTCGGTGCCCACAAACTACCCGTACGCACCGACAGGGCGCCGTGCGGTCCGGGAAGGTCAGGGCAGCATCCAGTCCAGCACCGGTGAGGACTGGCCGACCACGATCAGACACATCACCAGCAGCAGGCCCAGGCTCCAGGGCAGCACCTTGCGCAGCAGGTCGCCCTCGCGGCCGGCGAGTCCGACGGCCGCGCAGGCGATGGTGAGGTTCTGGGGGGAGATCATCTTGCCGAGCACCCCGCCGGAGCTGTTGGCGGCGGCCAGCAGTTCCGGCGACAGTCCGGACTCCCGTGCGGCGGTCACCTGGAGGGCGCCGAACAGCGCGTTGGCCGAGGTGTCGGAGCCGGATACGGCGACGCCGAACCAGCCGAGCACCGGGGACAGGAAGGCGAGTCCTGCGCCGGCCGCCGCGACGAAGTGGCCGATGGTGGCGGCCTGCCCGGAGAGGTTCATGACGTAGGCGAGGGCCAGGACGGAGGTCACGGTGAGGATCGCGAACCGCAGTTCGTGCACGGTCGCGAGCCATTCCCTGACCGCCACGCGCGCGTGCACGCCGAGGACGACGGCCGTGCACACCCCGGCGATCAGCACGAGCGTGCCGCCGGTGGAGACGATCGGCCAGGAGAAGACGTTGCCGCCGACCGGATTGCCCTCCGGGTCGGCCACGTCCAGGAACGGCCAGTCGTACGTCTGGGTCGCGCGGGCCAGCCAGTCCTTGACCGCCGGGATCTGCGCGACGGAGAAGATCGCGACGATCAGCGCGTACGGCGCGTAGGCGCGCAGCACCTCCCGGCCCGGGTCCTCCTCGTCCAGTTCCTCGCTGCGGGCACCGGTCAGTACGGAGGCCCGTACGGGCTCGGCGGCGGGCCGGCGCGCGTGCGGTACGGCGACCAGGGCGCCCGCGCCGGCCAGGGCGGCACCGATGTCGGCGAGCTGGGCGGAGACGTAGTTGGAGGCGACGAACTGGGCGATCGCGAAGGCGACTCCGCACGCCAGCGCGGGCACCCAGGTCTCCCGCAGTCCACGCCGGCCGTCCACCAGACCGACCAGCACGAGGGGGACGACGAGGGCCAGCAGGGGCGTCTGCCGGCCCACCACGGAGGCGACGTCGTCCAGCGGCAGCCCGGTGACCTGGGCCAGCGTCACCACGGGGGTGCCCATCGCGCCGAAGGCGACGGGCGCGGTGTTGGCGACCAGCGACACGACGGCCGCGCGCACCGGGTCGAAGCCGAGGGCCACGAGCATGACGGAGCAGATCGCGACGGGCGCCCCGAACCCGGCGAGCGCCTCCAGCAGGGCGCCGAAGCAGAAGGCGATCACCAGGGCCTGGATGCGCGGGTCGTCGGACAGCCGCCCGAAGGAGCGGCGCAGGATGTCGAAGTGCCGGGTGTGGACAGTCATCCGGTAGACCCAGAGGGCGTTGACGACGATCCACAGGATGGGGAAGAGGCCGAACACGGCTCCCTGGGCGGCGCTGGAGACCGTCTGGTCCAGCGGCATGCCGTAGGCGAGCCAGGCGACGAGCACGGCCGCCAGGAGGCCGGTGAGTCCCGCCAGGTGGGCCTTCATGCGGACGCCGCCGAGCAGCACGAGGACGATCACCAGGGGCAGGGCCGCCACGAGGGCGGACACGCCGAGCGAGCCGGCGACGGGTTCCAGTTCCTGGACGTACACGGGCGCCTCCCAGGATTCCGCCATGCGAAAGCGTTTTCTCGCGGCACTCGGAATGGTCGTGTCCGCGACAAGGAGACGTCAATGGGTGTGCAGCAACAGGTGTGCACGGAAGGGGAACGAGTGGCAGGAGGACTCAGTTGTCCGGCGAGCGCAGCACCCGCAGATGACCCCGACGAGCGACCTCCATGGGGTCGGCCGTACGCGCTCCGCCGCCGGCCTGGGCGGCGCGCTCCTGCGGGCGGGCGGCCTCGCGCACCGCGTTGGCGAGCGCTTCCAGGTCGTCACCGCTCGGGCGGGCCGGGACCGACCCGTCGAGGAGCCGGACGACCTCCCAGCCGCGCGGGGCGGTGAGGCGCTCGGAGTGCTCGGCGCACAGGTCGTAGCAGTGGGGTTCGGCGTAGGTGGCGAGCGGGCCGAGGACCGCGGTCGAGTCGGCGTAGACGTACGTCAGCGTCGCGACGGCGGGACGGCCGCAGGCGGTGCGCGAACAGCGACGTACAGGGCTCACGACGTTGGACGGTACCGCACTCTTGAGCGGGCCGCGACGACTCCCCACCAGGTCACACCTCCGTGTCGTGGTGTGAAACGCCCCACACACCCCCCTCGACACGTGCCGGTGACCTGGGCGGACGCCCGTTTTCGAGATCTTGAACGATCTCGGAACCGGTCACGACTCGCCATAAACAGCACCATTTGCCGTGAGATCCATGGTCTCGGAGAGATACGGAATTGAGCCCAACCTTGGCTGGAATGGTCATCCGGCGACATGCGGTACGGGGTCTTCCGGCGCGTTCCGGCATGCCGTGTGCGGTCCGGCGCGCGGACCCGGCGGGGACTACCCTTCAGCAGTGATGGACAACCCCGTGACGCCCCGTGCCGCCGCCCCCGGGCCCCGCCGTCGTGATCGCCACGGCCGGGGCATGCGCGGCCCGATCGCACCGCCGCAGGTACCGCTCGCCGCGAGTCGCGCCGAGGTGTTCGCGGATCTGGTGCAGGACTCCGTGGAGCGGCTGGAGAGGCGGTGGCCGCAGCTCGCCGACATCGATTTCCTGGTGCTGGAGGTGCCGCGGCTGGACGGGCCGGGGCAGGTCTGGAGCGACGAGGCGGTACCGCTCGGTGGCACGCTTCCCTCGCGGGACGGGCGGCGGGCGCGGGTGGTCGTGTACCGGCGGCCGGTCGAGATCCGGACGAAGGGGCGCGACGAGCGGGCGGCGCTGGTGCACGAGGTGGTCGTCGAGCAGGTCGCCGAGTTGCTGGGGCTTACGCCGGAGACGGTGGATCCGCGGTACGGGGAGGACTGAGGGGACGGGCGAGAGCCGTGGTCGGCGGATGTCTTGCTGCTCGGCGTCGGTGCGGGGGGCGGGTGCGCGGCCCGGCACTCGCCCCGTCGCTCGGCATCGGTGCCGGAGGCGGGTGCCCAGCCCGGCGTCGGCGGGGTGCCGCCCGCGCCCACTCCTGCCGCCCCAGGCGGCACGACTGCCCGCGGACTGACGGCGGACGGCGGTGCGGGCGCCCGCGGCGGGACCGTGATGCGGCTGTTCGTGGGCGCGGAGCGGCCGGTAGGGCGCCCTACTGGGGCTGCAGGACCGACAGGTCCTCCTCCGCCTTCGGCACCGACACCGTTCCACGGTCGTCCGGGAGGGTCTGGACGGTGAAGGCCGACACGTCGTCGTCCTCCGTCAGTGTCAGGGTGCGGGCCGCGTAGAGCGGGCCGCCCGACACGGGCTCGACCGTCAGCGCGTAGGTGCCCTCGAGGCCGCCGGGGACCGGCACCTCGACGTTCTGGGTCGTGCCGCCCTTGATCGTGTACGTCTTCGCCACCGCCGTACCGCCCTCGCTGCCCGCGGACGCCGTGACCTTCACCTTCGCGGTCTGCCCGGGCGCGGCCAGGGACAGGGTCGTGCCCTTGGCCCGGTTGTCCGCCGCCGTCGCACGCGCGCCGACCGGGCCCGTGGCCGGGATGAACGCGGTCTCCTGCTCGGTGCCCTTGCCCCGCACCACCCGGACCGCGGCCACCACCGGCACGGACCGGCCCGTCGGCGTCAGCACCAGTGATCCGGCCTCGCCGCGCGTGACGTCACCGAGGTCGACGCCGGTCGTCATGCCCGCCTTCACGTGCACCGTCTCGTGCCCGGCGGGAGTGATCGACCCGGACGGCGAGGCGAGCCGCACCTTCAGGTCGGCGTCCGTGTCACCGGGCGCGAACAGCACCAGGCGCACGATCGTGGCGTCCTTGGGGATGCCCGGCAGCACCAGGTTGCCCGCCGGGTCCGTGGCCGGAGCCAGCCAGTCGCCGCCGATCTTGTCGTCCAGGGCCTGCACCGCGGCGCCCACCCGCCCGCTGCGCACGCTGACGTGCACGGTGAGGTCGGTCTGCTGCACCTCGGTGAGCGTGGACAGCAGGATGGGCTCACTGGCGTGCGGCTGGACCGTGATGCCCTCGCCCACCGTCGACTCCAGGGCGCCGTCCTTGCCGTACAGCTCGATGTCGACGACGGCCGCCGAGTCGTCGGGGTTCGTCAGGTGCACGTAGTCCGTGCGGTCGGCCGACGTGCTGGCGCCCGGGAACCAGAACTCCGTGTCCGGGGCGGCGCAGTTGACGCCCAGCAGTCCCCGGCCGGTGCCCGCGGCGACCTCCGTGGTCTGCTGCACGGTCCAGCCGGGCGCGAACCTCCCCTCGGCGGTGCCGACGAGCGCCGGCGCGTCGGCACCGGAGGTGTCCCCGGTGGCCGGCGTACCGGGCGTCTTGGGCTGGACGACGGGCTTCTCGTCCTGCTTGCCGGCCTTGTCGCCGTCCCCGGCGGCCGACTCGGCCTTCGCGGCCAGCAGTTCGGCCTCGCCCTTGTCGTCGGTGCCCTTGGTGACGGGCGTGAACGAGGTGTACGAGGTCTCGGCGAGGTCCGAGGCGCTGGGCGCGGGGCAGGTCAGGCTCGTGCGCTCCACGGGCAGCCGGGCGGCTGCCCCGGCGGTGTCCGCGCCGGAGGCGTCCGGCGTGGCCAGCGCCGCGAATCCGGTGACGGCGGCGAGCGCGGTCGTGGCGGCGATCAGGGACAGGGTGGTGCGGTTCACTGCTGGCTCCCGTCGGGACGCTCACTGCCCGTGCCGTGGGGGTGGTGGGGTGGTGCCGGGTCGTACGGCGTGTCGTAACCGCCCTGGCCGTACGTCTGGTCGTACGTCCCGGCCTGGGACGGGTCGCCGTAGGCGTACGGGTCGTACTGGCCGCCCTGGTACGGGTCCGCCTGGTACGTCTGTTGTCCGTACGCGCCCGCCTCGTACTGCTGGGCGTCCTGGTACTGCTCGCCGCCGTAGGTGCCGTACGAGCCGTACTCGGTGCCCGCGTGCCCCGCCGCGTTCCACTCGCCGTAGGTCTGCTGCTGGGGAACCGTGACCGGGATGTCCTCCTGCGGAGGGGACGGCGGCTCCACGGCGTCGGCCGTGCCGTCGGCTGCGTTCGGCGCCTCGGCCTCCGCCTCCGCCTCGGCCTGCGCCCGCAGGCGTCGCGCCCGGCGCCCCTCGCCGGTCGCGGCCTGCGCCGGGACGAACGGCTCCTCGGGCAGGTCGTCGTCGACGTCGCGGCGCCGGCCGGGCAGGGCGAGGACGACCAGGACGACGGCGAGCAGGCCCTGCGTCCACAACCAGGCGGTGTGGGCGAACGGGTCGTCGTAGGTGATGTCCAGCTTCCCGCCGGAGGCCGGGAGTTCGAAGCCCTGCGCCCAGCCGTCGACCGTGGTGCGGCCGAGCGGCTTGCCGTCCAGGGTGGCGGTCCAGCCCTCGGCGGCGGAGTCGGCGAGGCGCAGCACGCGGCCCTCGGCGCCGGACGGGATCTCGGTGTGGATCTCGACGGGTCCGGCCGCGACGGGCTCGGGCTCACCGGAGCCGTCGCCGGACACGATGGTCGCGCGGGCGACCTCCCGGTCGACACGCCACAGCCCGCTGCCGTCCTGCTGGCTGAGCCGGCTGAGGCCGGGGGTCGCGTCCAGGACGCGGGTGACCTCGCGGGGCGCGCCCTTGTGGACGAGGACGTAGCGCACGGCGAAACCGCCGAGCTGGTCGGCCTGGTCGGCGCCGGAACCGGCGACGAGGTTGGCGACGACCTTGTCGAGCCTGCTGTTCCCGCCGTCGGAGTCGGCCAGTTCGCCGTCGCCGAGGCGGGCTCCGGAGCCGCGGACCAGCATGTAGCTCACGTGGGCGGCCGAGTCGCTGTCGAGGACCAGGGTGCGGGCCTGGTCGCGGGTCCGGCTCTCCTCGGCGACGAACGCGGGCACCTGGACGGGGTCGCGCCGCTCCAGCGGCCCGTCGGCGCCCCGGACCATCCAGCCGGCGGCGGCGACCAGCGGGCCGACGGCCGAGGCGAGGGCGATCAGCGCGGCGACCGGCTGGCGCCAGCCGAAGCTCTGCTCGGCCACGCGCGCGCGTGCTCCGTCGGCGCCGAGGGTCGCGGCGGACAGCAGAGCGAGGCCGTAGACGAGGGTCGCGGGTCCGGCCCAGGCGGAGCGGTTGGAGAGGACCGCGAAGACCAGACCGATCAGGGCGACGGCCCAGGCCGTCCGGATGCCCAGCTGCCGTTCGGAGCGCAGCAGGGCGGCGAGCGCGGCCAGCACGATGCCGATGAGCAGCAGCCCGCCGACCGTGCCGGGCCCGCCGGGGCTCATGCCGAGCAGGTCGAGGGCGGAGGCGGCCGAGGCGCCGTGGTCCAGGCCGGCCTCCTCGAAGAACCCGAACGGGAGCAGCGACAGCGACCAGGGCGCGAGGATCAGCAGCGGCGTGCCGAGTTGGGCGAGGAACCGCAGCCCGTACGCCGTGATGTCGGCCCTGCGCAGGACCAGCAGCGCGGCGCCCAGGACCAGCGCGATGGGCCACACGACGGGTGTGAAGGCCGTGGCGACAGTCAGCAGCAGCGCGAAGGCCCAGGTGGCCCGCCAACTGCCGCGGACACCGGGGGCGTTCGTCAGGCCGGCGGCGGCGATGCCCGCGCGTGCCAGGAGCGGGAGCAGCACGGCGAGGACGGCCGTGCCGATGCGTCCGCCGGCGAGTGCGCCGGTGGCGGCGGGCAGGAAGGCGTAGGCGACGGCCGCCCAGGCGCGCAGCAGCCGGGAGGGGACGAGCGGCCGGGAGGCGAAGTACGCGGTGAGGCAGGCCAGCGGCACCGAGCAGACCAGCAGCACGGTGACGGCGAGTCCGGTGGAGCCGAGCAGTACGGAGGCCAGTACGGCGACGATCGCGAGGTACGGCGGCGCGGAGGCGGTGCCGCCGGCGCCCACCGTGTGCCAGGCGTCCACGTACCGCGACCACAGGTCGCCGGCGCCGGCCGGGGCGGGCAGCAGGGCACCGCCCGCCAGGGCGCCGCCGCCGAGGAGTTCGCGGCAGGCGGCGAGGGAGACGAGCAGCAGGACGAGGAAGAGCACCGGGCCGGGTCTGCGGGCGATGCGCTTGAGGCGGGCGAACTGCTCGACCTGCAGGAAGTCGGCGTCGTCGCCGCCGGGTCCGGACTCGATGGCTCCGCCGTGGCGTCCGGCGCCCGAGGCGGCCTCGGGGTCCGAGCGGCCGACGAGGTTGCCCGCGACCTGCTCGACGGTGACGCGGATGGTCGCGCCGGGCGGCGGGAACAGCGCTCGCAGCTCGTCCTTGTCGATCTGCGGCCGGCCCCGCTCCCGCCGCCCGGCGATGATGCGTTCGGGCCGCAGCAGGACGCTCAGCAGACCGCGGATCTCGTCGAGGGCCTGTCCGGGGACCTTGCCGACGAGGTAGGCGAGGGTCCGCAGCAGGGTGCCGAGGACGAGGCGGAGCAGTACCCAGGGCAGGGCGGCCGCCCGGGTGTTGACGAGCAGGGTGTGGACGGCGCCGGCCTTGTCCACCTTGTGCGGGGATGCGGCGGTGCGGCCCGCGCAGTCGACGGTGCGTCGTTCACGCGAGGCCGCCTCGGCGTGTCGTACGACCGCGTCGGGGGCGACGAGGACGCGGAGACCGGCGGCGTGCGCGCGCCAGCACAGGTCGACGTCGTCGCGCATCAGGGGCAGTCGGCGGTCGAACCCGCCGAGCCGCTCGAAGACGTCACGCCGGATCAGCATGCCCGCGGTGGACACCGACAGCACGGACCGTACGTGGTCGTGCTGGCCCTGGTCCTGTTCGCGGCGGTCCAGGCCGGTCCAGCGGCGACCGGAGTTGGCGATGGAGACGCCGACCTCCAGCAGCTGCCGACGGTCGTACCAGCCGCGGAGCTTGGGGCCGACGACGGCGACGTCGTCGCGGCCGAGTTCGTACTCGTTGTCCGCGACGCGCAGCAGCTGGGCCAGGGCGTCGGGTTCGGGGGCGCAGTCGTCGTGCAGCAGCCAGAGCCACTGCACCGGCTCCCCGTGCGGAAGCTCCGGCAGGTCGTAGGCGTCGTCGCGCCACGTGCGCGTGACGGGGTCCCAGCCGCTGGGCCGCTTCAGGTACGGCAGGTCCTCGGGGGTGAGGACGGGGGCGGTGCGGGTGGCCTCCTCGACGGCCTGGCCGAAGCCGGTGCGCCGGGCGAGGTGCAGCACGCGGTCGTCGCCGAGGGCTTCGGTGACCAGGCGGGCGGAGTCGTCGGCGCTGCCGGTGTCGGCGGCCACGGCGTACTGGACGGGGCGCTCCTGGCCGAGCAGCCCGGCGAGCGCGTCGGGCAGCCAGCGGGCTCCGTCGTGGGAGACGAGGACCGCGGTCACCACGTGACGCGGGAACTCAGGTGTGGCAGCGAGGTCTTGATGGGCTGCCGTGTGGCTGTGCACGGACATCGAGGTACGGGCCCCGGTTCGGTGGACTGCGGTGGACACCCGTGCCTGTTGGGGGTGGCGGGGCGTCTCGGACGAGCGACCACACTATCGGCTGGCCCGCACAGCGGCCCGCCGCCTGTGGACAACCCACCGGCGACGGGCCGTTCGCGGCGTATGCAGGGAAGTGTCCGTACTGCTTCGTACCGAGGTCAGACGGCGGCCTTCTTCAGCCGGCGGCGTTCGCGCTCGGACAGGCCGCCCCAGATACCGAAGCGTTCGTCGTTCGCGAGGGCGTATTCGAGGCACTCGGAGCGGACCTCACAGGCGAGGCAGACCTTCTTGGCCTCCCGGGTGGAGCCGCCCTTCTCGGGGAAGAAGGACTCGGGGTCGGTCTGGGCGCACAGTGCGCGCTCCTGCCAGCCGAGTTCCTCGTCCGCGTCGTCGACCAGCAGTTGCTGCACCAGCTCGGTCATGTGCGCCCCTCGTCTGTCTTTCGCGTCCCCGTGATGCGGTCGTTACCGATTCCGGCTGAACGACACGAGTGAAATTACAAGTGTGCTGCTCCGGGCGAGTCAAGCCGAGATCTGCTATTGGGCCCCTTATTCACTCTGCGGAACCAAGGCCCTGCGGAAAGTGTTCAAATCGACTTAAACCTTGACACACCGACCGGGCCCCCGAGAGCCCCGGCCCCGTACAGCGCCTGCACGGGGAAGGACGCCCTCGCGTTCGATCTCGTTCCGACAGGCACGCCGAAGCGAACCGGATCACATTCGGATCACGGGATCGCAACGAGGCTTGCGCGCCCGGCTTGTGCGCCATGTGTCCCGGAAGTCGTCTGAGCAAACCTTTCACCTGTGAGATGAACCGGATGAGGTGAAACATGTCCCACATAACGGGCACCGAGTTGACAGTGAAGGTGTGACCCGGTGTCCTTGTGGGCATGCTCGCGAACTCGGCACTCACCTCGACCCGCACCGCCGGGTCCCACGGTGCTGCCCGCGCTCGCTGTAGCTGTTGTTGCTGTTCCAGCTGTTGAGCCGACCGCGCTCCGGCTGTCCTCGGGTTCACGCGACCCGGCCGTTCGTCTGTCTCGCCCGACCAGGGCGCAGCTCCGCTCTTCGCTCCTCCCCCACACTCTTCCGCCGAGGAACCACCGCATCCATGAACAGCGACAGCGACCTCCAGATCGCCGGCGACATCCTCGAAGTTCCCCACCTCCTGCAGGCACCGCGCGAGCACCCGGCCACCGTCGCCGAGTTCGCCGGCCTGGCCCGTGAGATCGCCGCCGACCGCTCCCAGTGGGAGCACCTCGTCCGGTACGACGCGACGACGCGCTGGTACCACCGGGTGCGCACCGGCCCCGGCTACGAGGTGTGGCTGCTGTCGTGGGTGCCCGGCCAGGGCAGCGGACCGCACGACCACGGGCCCTCGTCCGGCGTGCTGACCGTGCTGGACGGCGCCCTGACCGAGCGCACGGAGCGGGGCACGCGCACCCTCGGGGCGGGAGCGCAGCGGGTGTTCGCGCCGGGGTACGTGCACGACGTGGTCAACGACGCGCTGGAGCCGGCGGTCAGCCTGCACATCTACTACCCGGGCCTGACGGAGATGCCGATGCACTCACCGCAGTGCTCGGCCGCCGTGGCGCGCGGCGCGGACGCCGCGGCCGTGCCGACTGCCTGACGCACTGTCGTACCGCATGCAAGACCGGCCCACACGTCACCCGGCCGCCACCCCTCAACGAGTCGGCCCGGCGGCTGACACACTGTTTCCATGCGCATTGTGGTTCTGGCAGGCGGCATCGGCGGTGCCCGGTTCCTGCGTGGTCTGAAGCGGGCCGCGCCGGACGCGGACATCACGGTCATCGGCAACACCGGGGACGACATCCACCTCTTCGGGCTGAAGGTCTGCCCGGACCTCGACACGGTGATGTACACGCTCGGCGGCGGCATCGACGAGGAGCAGGGCTGGGGGCGGGCAGACGAGACCTTCCACCTCAAGGAGGAACTCGCCGCGTACGGCGTCGGGCCGGAATGGTTCGGACTCGGCGACCGGGACTTCGCCACGCACATCGTGCGGACGCAGATGATCAGTGCCGGGTATCCGCTCAGCGCGGTCACGCAGGCGCTGTGCGACCGCTGGAAGCCCGGCGTGCGCCTCGTCCCGATGACCGACGACCGGGTCGAGACGCACGTCGCCGTCGAGATCGACGGCGAACGCAAGGCGGTCCACTTCCAGGAGTACTGGGTGAAGCTGCGCGCCTCGGTCCCCGCCGAGGCGGTCGTACCGGTCGGCGCCGAGCAGGCGAAGCCGGCGCCCGGCGTCCTGGAGGCGATCGCGGAGGCGGACGTCATCCTCTTCCCGCCCTCCAACCCGGTCGTCTCGGTCGGCACGATCCTCGCGGTGCCCGGCATCCGGGAGGCGATCGCGGACGCCGGGGTGCCGGTGGTGGGGCTCTCCCCGATCGTCGGGGACGCACCCGTGCGCGGGATGGCCGACAAGGTGCTCGCGGCGGTCGGCGTGGAGGCCACCGCGGCGGCGGTCGCCGAGCACTACGGCTCGGGGCTGCTCGACGGCTGGCTGGTCGACACGGTCGACGCGGACTCCGTGACGCGCGTGAAGGCGGCCGGCATCCTCTGCCGCGCCGTGCCGCTGATGATGACCGACGTCGAGGCGGCCGCGCAGATGGCCCGGGAGGCGCTGGCACTGGCCGACGAGGTGCGGACCTCATGAGCGGCGCATCCGCCGACGGCTGCCGGGTGTGGGCCGTCCCCGGCCTTCCGGAGGTGCAGCGGGGCGACGACCTGGCCAAGCTGATCGCCGCGGCCGAGCCCGGGCTGGCCGACGGGGACGTGCTGCTCGTCACCTCCAAGATCGTGTCCAAGGCGGAGGGCCGCGTCGTCCGGGCGAGCGACCGGGAGGCCGCGATCGACGCCGAGACGGTACGGGTGGTGGCCCGGCGCGGTCCTCTGCGGATCGTCGAGAACCGGCAGGGCCTGGTCATGGCGGCGGCCGGGGTCGACGCCTCCAACACGCCGTCCGGCACAGTGCTGCTGCTCCCCGAGGACCCGGACGCCTCCGCGCGGGCCATCCGCGCCGGCCTGCGGGACGCGCTGGGTGTCGAGGTCGGCGTGATCGTCACCGACACGTTCGGACGGCCCTGGCGCTCCGGCCTCACGGACGTCGCGATCGGCGCCGCCGGCGTGCGGGTGCTGGACGATCTGCGCGGGGGCACGGACGCGTACGGCAATCCGCTCAGTGCCACCGTGGTCGCCACGGCCGACGAGCTCGCCGCCGCGGGCGACCTGGTGAAGGGCAAGGCCGCCGGACTGCCCGTCGCCGTCGTGCGCGGGCTGCCACACGTGGTGGCCGAGGACGACGGCGAGGGGGCACGGGTCATGGTGCGCGGCGCGCGCGACGACATGTTCCGGCTGGGCACCTCGGAGGCCGTGCGCCAGGCGGTGACCCAGCGCCGTACGGTACGGGCGTTCACCGACGAGCCCGTGGACCCGGGCGCCGTGCGCCGTGCGGTGGCCGCGGCGGTCACGGCACCGGCACCGCACCACACGACGCCGTGGCGGTTCGTGCTGCTGGAGTCGCGGGAGTCGCGGACGCGACTGCTGGACGCGATGCGGGACGCCTGGGTCGAGGACCTGAGACGGGACGGCAAGAGCGAGGAGTCGATCGCCAAACGGATCCGCCGCGGCGACGTCCTGCGCAACGCGCCGTACCTGATCGTCCCCTGCCTGGTCATGGACGGTTCGCACACCTACGGGGACGCGCGGCGCGACGGGGCCGAGCGGGAGATGTTCGTGGTCGCGGCCGGCGCCGGCGTGCAGAACCTGCTCGTCGCGCTCGCCGGGGAGCGGCTCGGCTCGGCGTGGGTGTCCTCGACGATGTTCTGCCGGGACGTCGTCCGGGAGGTGCTGGCGCTGCCCGCGGAGTGGGACCCGATGGGTGCCGTCGCGGTCGGCCATCCCGCCGAGGAACCGCGCCCCCGTCCGGAGCGGGACGCGGAGGTCTTCATCGAGGTGCGGTGACGCACTCCGGCGAGCGCCTACTCTCGTAGGGACTCTTGTCTCCCACTCCCCAGGGGCTTCATTCGTGGCAGGCCGCTTCGCACCCCGGCCCACGCGTACCACCGTGCGCGGCGGGGAGGTCGGCGTATCCGCCGGCGTGCCCCGGCAGGCGACCGCGCCGGGGAAGGTCCGGGTGTGGGTGCCGGACGGTCCGCTGGAGCTGGGGCTGGTCCTCGGGCCGCTGCGGCGCGGACCGGGTGATCCGACGTTCCGGGCGACGCCGGACGGGTCGGTGTGGCGGGCCAGCCGGACGCCCGCCGGTCCGGGCACGCTGCGTGTCGTCGCGCGCGGCGGCGAGGTGCGGGGCGAGGCCTGGGGGCCCGGGGCGGAGTGGCTGCTGGACCAGCTGCCGCGGATGCTGGGCGCCGACGACGACCCTTCCGCGTTCGCGCCACGGCACCGGCTGCTGGCGCTGACGCGGCACCGGCGGCCGGGGCTGCGGCTGACGCGGACCGGACTGGTGCTGGAGTCGCTGATCCCGTCGGTCCTGGAGCAGAAGGTCACGACGATCGAGGCGTACCAGGCGTGGCGCTTGCTGGTGCGGAAGTACGGGGATCCTGCGCCGGGGCCCGCGCCGGGGCGGATGTGTGTGATGCCGGCGGCCCGGACGTGGGCGCTGATCCCGTCCTGGGAGTGGCACCGGGCGGGGGTGGACGACAAGCGGGCCTCGACGATCCTGCGGGCGGTGCGGGTCGCCGCGCGCCTGGAGGAGGCGGCCGGGATGGAGCCGGCGGCGGCGCAGCAGCGGCTGGAGCTCGTTTCCGGGATCGGGCCGTGGACCTCGGCGGAGACGGTGCAGCGCAGTCACGGGGCGCCGGACGCGGTGACCGTGGGGGACCTGCATCTGCCGGGGATCGTGGGGTTCGCGCTGGCCGGGGACCGGAACGCGGACGACGCGGAGATGCTGCGGTTGCTGGAGCCGTACGCCGGGCAGCGGCATCGAGCGGCTCGGCTGATCCTGCTGAGCGGGCGGGTGCCGCCTCGGCGGGCGCCTCGGATGGCTCCGCGGGACATCGGGCGGTTGTGACCGGGGTCCGCCGGACCCGTGTGCGCTCCGTCGCCTGGCGGCGCGGCCCGGCGCCGACGGGGGTGCCGCCGCGCCCGGCCGTGCCACCCCGGGCGGCACTGCACGCGGCTGCGACGGCACGGCCCCGCACAGGCCGCCGCCGGCGTCACGCGTCGGACGAGAAGCGCACCGAGCCCGCAGGGATGCGGGCGTCGCACCATACGCGGACGCCGTCGCGGAGTTCGTTGTCCGCGCCGACCACCGCGCCGTCGCCGATGACCGTGCCCGTGAGGACGGAGCGCTCGCCGACGCGGGCGCGGTTGCCGATGAGGGAGTCCGTGATGACGGCGCCCGGCTCGATGACCGCACCCGGCAGGATCGTGCTGCCGAAGACCCGCGCGCCCTCCGCCACGAACGCTCCCTCGCCGACCACCGTGCCGCCGGACAGCTTGGCGTCCGGCGCGACCCTCGCCGTCGGGAGGACGAGACGGTCGCCGCAGCGGCCCGGTATGGCCGGGGACGGGGCGCGGCCCAGGACCAGGTCCGCCGAGCCGCGCACGAATGCGGCGGGAGTGCCCAGGTCCAGCCAGTACGTCGAGTCGACCATGCCCTGGAGATGCGCCCCGGTCGCCAGGAGCTCCGGGAAGGTCTCGCGCTCCACCGAGACCGGTCTGCCCACCGGGATCGTGTCGATCACCGAGCGGCGGAAGACGTACGCGCCCGCGTTGATCTGGTCGGTGACGATCTCCTCCGGGGTCTGGGGCTTCTCCAGGAACGCCAGGACCCGGCCCGTGTCGTCCGTGGGGACCAGGCCGTACGCCCGCGGGTCCGTCACCTTGGTCAGGTGGAGGGAGACATCCGCTCCCGTCGTCTCGTGGGTGCGGACCAGCGCGTCGATGTCCAGGCCCGTCAGGATGTCGCCGTTGAAGATCAGCACCGGGTCGTCGGGCCCGGAGTGCAGCCGCGAGGCCACGTTGCGGATGGCGCCGCCCGTGCCGAGGGGCTCCTCCTCCGTGACGTACTCGATGTGCAGTCCCAGCGACGATCCGTCGCCGAAGTACGGCTCGAAGACCTCGGCCAGATAGGACGTGGCGAGCACGATGTGCTCGACGCCCGCCGCTCTCGCCCGCGCCAGCTGGTGCGTGAGGAACGGCACCCCCGCCGCCCTGACCATGGGCTTCGGGGTGTGCACCGTGAGCGGACGCAAGCGCGTGCCCTTACCGCCGACCAGGAGGATCGCTTCTGTCACCTGTCGTCTCTGCTTCCTGCCGGGACCGGCCGAACTGTCTTTCGGCCGGCCAGTGTATGCAGACCGTTCCATGGCGCCTTCGATGGCCGTGCGGTGATCCGCCCTCGCCCCCCGACGGCGGTGAATCCGTTCCTCGATGTCCCCCTCAGCGGCCCTGGTACTTCGCCGCGGTCGAGCGGGCCGTCTTGAGCTTGCCGTACAGCTTCCGGCCCGGGCAGCTCGTCGCGAAGCCGTCCCGGTGACCGGAGATGACGTTCAGTCGTACGTTCTTACCTTTTCGGTAGAGATTGCCACCAGCGGACTTCAGGTATGTCTTGCCGCGCGGATTCATGCCGTAGAGACCGAGCTTCCACGCGGTGAGCCGGGCGATGGCCTTCACGGCGGCGGACGACGGTTTCTTGGAGCTGTAGGTGCCGAGAACCGCGATTCCCATGCTGTTGGAGTTGAACCCGAGGGTGTGGGCGCCCAGCACCGGCTTCGCCACACCACCGGCCCGGCCCTCGTAGATCTTCCCGCACTTGTCGACGAGGAAGTTGTAGCCGATGTCGCGCCATCCCATGCTTTTGACGTGGTAGCGGTAGATACTGCGAATGACTGACGGCGCCTGCTTGCAGCTGTAGTTGTTGCCGGTGGCCGAGTGGTGCACGAAGGCCGCCTTGACCTTCTTCGTGTACACCGACTTCTTCTCGCGCAGCTTCTCGTTCGCGCCCCAGCCGCGGCGCGTGACGATGCGCGGGCGCGGACCGACGTACGGCTTGGCCTTCTGCTGCCCCGTCGACGCGCCGGTACCCAGGGCGAGGAGCTCGCGCTCGGTCTGGGCGCGGTCCAGTGCCGGGATCTCGTCCAGGGCGCCGGTGCGGGCTCCGTCGTCCGGTACCGGGGCCTCGGACAGCGCAGCGTCCTCGCCGGGGTCGACGAGTTCGAGGCGCAGCCCGGTGGGGAGCGGGGAGACGGCCCTCGTGGCCTCGCCGTCGGTCTCCGCCCGCACCCGTACCTCCACGCCGTCGGAGTCGCCCACCCACAGCGGTGCGGTCGCGCCGCGGACGCGGCCCGAGGTCCTCTCGGGGGTGTCCGGGTCGGCGGCATGGTCGGCGTTGTGGGTCTCCAGCTCCTGCCAGGAGGACCAGTTGCCGGTGCCGGCGGCGCGCGTGCGGACCTGGACACGGCCGTGCAGTTCGGTGTCCGGGTCGTCCCAGATGACACCGAGCAGCGAGAAGTGCCGTACGTCCCTGCGGGGTACGCCCTGTTCCACGGGGGCGCGGTCGCCCGCGAGGGGAACGAGGGGCAGCGACTGGGTGCTGCCGGAGGCGTCTGCCTCGGCCTGCGCCGTTCTCCCGTTCGTCGGCTGCGCCGCGGGTGGGGCGAGCGGGAGGGCGAGGGCGGCCGCGCAGGTGACACCGATCGAGGAAGCAAGGAATCGCAGCATGCCCCTGATCGTGGACATCCTCATACAAATCTGTCCATCGGGAACTTGACGGGCTGTAGGGCCTTTTCATCCGATCGGTGGCGGTGCGGTACGCCGTCCGCACGGTGCACGTACGCGGGCCCGCGTACGCTAGCGCGGGTGAACGCGACCGACCGCACCCCTGCCGACCTGCTGAGTTCCGCGCTCGCCGCGGACCCCGGACGCCCCCTGGTGACCTTCTACGACGACGCCACGGGCGAACGCGTCGAACTGTCCGTGGCCACCTTCGCCAATTGGGTGGCCAAGACCGCCAATCTGCTCCAGGACGAGTTGTCCGTCGAACCCGGTGACCGGGTCGCGCTGCTGCTGCCCGCGCACTGGCAGACGGCGGTGTGGCTGCTGGCGTGCGCGTCGGTGGGCGCGGTCGCCGACATGGCCGGGGATCCGGCGGCGGCGGACGTGGTGGTGAGCGGGCCGGAGCCGGAGTCGCTGGAGGCGGCGCGGGCGTGTTCCGGGCCGCGGATCGCGCTGGCGCTGCGGCCGCTCGGGGGCCGATTCCTGCCGCAGGCGCCGGAGGGCTTCGCCGACTACGCGGTGGAGGTGCCGGGGCAGGGGGACCGGTTCGTGCCGTACGCGCCGGTGGATCCGGAGGAGCCGGCGCTGATCGTGGCCGGGCGGGAGTTCAGTGGGGCCGAGGTCGTGGAGCGGGCCCGGGCGGAGGCGTCGGAGCTGGGGCTCACGGGGCCCGGGGCGCGGATCCTGTCGGGGTTGCCGTACGACACGTGGGAGGGGTTGAGCGCGGGGTTGTACGGGCCGTTGGCGTCCGGGGGCTCGGTGGTGCTGTGCCGGCATCTGGAGCGGGCGGGGGCGGGGGTGCTGGACAAGCGGATCGAGGCGGAGCGGGTTACGGCTACGGCGCGGTGAGTTTCTGGCCGGGGGGTGGTGACCGGCGTGGGTGTTGACGCCGTGGGTCTCGGTGGCACGGCGTTGCTCTGTTGCCCGGCGTGGGTGCGCTGACACGGCGTTTGCCGGTTGCCCGGCGCCGGCACGCTGACACGGCGTTTGCCGGTTGCCCGGCGTCGGCACGGGCCGACGGTGGGTCGCGCAGCCCGGCGCTATCGGGTTGCCGCCCGCGGCTCGGCGAGCCCCGCCGCCCGCGGCTGGGTGAGCCCGGCCGTCCGCAGTGGCACGGCACCGCCGCCTGCGGCCGGGCGCGTCCGGTCGTCCGGGGTGGCGCCGCGGCCACGCCCCCGTTCGGACCAGTTCCAGCCGCCCTTCCGTGCTCTTGCGGGTCATGGTCGTAGGAGGACACGCACGCAACGCACGACACGCTCGGACGGCACGAGGGGGTGGAGCCAGACGTGAGCGACAGCGCAGGCACTCCCTCCGGCGGGGCCGGCACCGGGGGGACCCCGGGGGCGGGTGCGTCCGCGAGCGGCAGAGGGCTGAGCCGTAGGCGTCGGCGGCGCTGGCTGCGGCGGTCGGGGATCGCGGTCGCCGTTCTCGTCGTCGCCGCCGTGGGGACCGGCTGGGCGGTGTACGCCAAGCTGAGCGACAACATCACGCCCGACGAGGCGGCGGCGGACGAGCTCGCCCGGTACGAGAAGGAGCGGCCCACCTCGCTCGCCCACGGCGCCCAGAACATCCTGCTGATCGGCTCGGACTCGCGGTCCGGCGACGCCAACGCACGCTACGGGGAGGACTCCGGGACCGAGCGGTCGGACACCACGATCCTGCTGCACCTGGCGGCGGGCCGGCACAGCGCCACCGCCGTCTCCGTCCCCCGTGACCTGATGGTGGACGTGCCCGGCTGCCTCCGTCCGGACGGATCCCGCACCGAGCCGGTGTTCGCGATGTTCAACTACGCCTTCCAGACGGGCGGTTCGGCGTGCACCGTCCGGACGGTGGAGAAGCTGACCGGCATCCGGGTCGATCACCACGTGGTCGTCGACTTCCAAGGCTTCAAGAAAATGGTCGACTCGCTCGACGGCGTCGAGGTGTGCCTGAAGGAACCGATCGACGACAAGGACGCCCGGCTCAAGCTGCCCGCGGGCCGGGTGACGCTCGACGGGGAACAGGCCCTCGGCTATGTGCGCGCCCGCAAGTCGCTCGGCAACGGCAGCGACACGGATCGGATGGAGCGGCAGCAGCGGTTTCTGGGGGCGCTCGTCAACAAGGTGCGCAGCAATGACGTCCTGCTGAATCCGGTGAAGCTGTATCCCGTGCTGGACGCGGCGACTTCCTCCCTCACGACGGACCCGGGTCTGGCCAGTCTGCGTGGTTTGTACGAACTCGTTCGCGGACTGCGAGACATCCCCACCGAACGCGTGCAATTCCTGACCGTCCCCAGGGAGTCGTACACGCTCGACGCCAATCGCGACCAACTCGTGAAGTCCGAGGCGGAGAAGCTGTTCACCCGGTTGCGCAGGGACGAACCCGTGGTGATCGCGGGAGACGTTCCGCGGGATTTCTCCGGAAATGGCGGCTCACCGGGCGGCGCACGGGCCGGTTCGGGAGTTCCGCGCGAACTCCCCCACGACTACGGCGAGTACGGGCACGGCGACGCAAAGTCCCCGGAATTGCGGGCGGACGAGCCCGGGGAAGGCGATTCCCCGCCGCCGACGTTCCCCGGCAACACCGCCGCGGAGGACACCTGCAGGTAAAGCCGACTCAAAGGCGCCGCCAAGGCAACGGGTTCTTGTCCACGAAAATGGGTGGATTGCCCAGTTGTAAGGGTCGTGGAATTTGTCACCGACGTCGCCGGGACCGAACAAGGCGGTTAATGTGAGCGATCCGGTGTGCCCCACGAGGCTCCGTCCTGGGGTCGCGCACCGAGTGACCGAGACCCGAGCGCCTGGAGGGGAAAGGCGCCGCGTGCCCCGACGGAGGATTCGGACAACCGTGGACGCGCAAGGCCGTGGGCGGGCGGACAACATCGACCCCGCAGACCAGTGGGTGCTCAATCCGAACACCGGCGAATACGAACTGCGACTGACCCCTTCCGCTCCGCAGCCGGCGGTCCCGGGGCCGCGCAGGGCCGCGTCCGGCGCGTCCCGTACGGCGCGCGGCCGCACCGCTCCCGCGCCGGGCCGTGAAGTGCCGCCCCAGCGGCGGCGCCGCACGGCTCCCGAGGAGCCCCCGCCCGGGCGGCGCGGTCGGCGGCCGGTGAAGAAGAGGTCCAAGGGCAAGAAGGTCCTGATGTGGACCGGCGGCACCATGGCGTTCGTCGTCCTCGCCGTCGGTGCGGGCGGCTACCTCTACCTGGAGCACCTCAACGACAACATCTCGTCGCTCCCGGACGACGGCGCCGGCACCGGTGGCTTCCGCAAGAACGAGGCGATCAACATCCTGCTGATCGGCACCGACAAGCGCACCGGCTCCGGCAACGAGGGCTACGGCGACAAGGGCAGCGCCGGGCACGCGGACACCACGATCCTGCTGCACGTCTCCAAGGACCGCTCCAACGCGACCGCGCTCAGCATCCCCCGCGACCTGATCGTCGACATCCCCGACTGCCCGACCACGCAGGAGGACGGCACGAAGACGGTCATCCCCGGCTCCACCGGCGTCCGCTTCAACACCAGCCTCGGTCAGAGCGGCCGTACGCCCAGTTGCACCATGCGGACCGTCACCGAGCTGACCGGGGTCACGCCCGACAACTTCATGGTGGCCGACTTCAACGCGGTCAAGACGCTGACCTCGGCGGTCGGCGGGGTCGAGGTCTGCCTGGACAAGGACATCGACGACCCTGACTCGCACCTGAAGCTGTCGAAGGGCGAGCACACGATCGAGGGCGAGCAGGCGCTGGCGTTCGTGCGCACCCGGCACTCGGTGGGCCTCGGAGGCGACCTGAGCCGCATCGAGATCCAGCAGCAGTTCCTCAGCTCGCTGATGCGCAAACTCAAGTCCAACGACACGCTCACCAGCCCCTCGAAGATGGTGAAGCTCGCCGAGGCGGGCACCAAGGCACTGACCGTCGACTCCAAGCTCAACAGCATCGGCAAGCTGAAGGACCTCGGCCTGGAACTGGGCAAGCTCAACACCAAGAACCTGACCTTCACCACGGTGCCGGTGAGGGACAACCCCGCGGAGACGGTGAAGGCGACCGTCGTGCTGAAGGAGGCCGAGGCGGCCCAGGTCTTCGACATGAT
Organism: Streptomyces viridiviolaceus; assembly: GCF_014650995.1. GTDB lineage: Bacteria > Actinomycetota > Actinomycetes > Streptomycetales > Streptomycetaceae > Streptomyces > Streptomyces viridiviolaceus. The sequence goes on along the minus strand of NZ_BMWA01000023.1, from coordinate 117,731 downwards.
CGGGAACGACGTCTCCTTCACCGAGGTCAAGCAGAAGCAGAAGAAGGAGGCCGCCGCCGTCGCCGCCCGCCTCGAGGGAGAGAAGTCCGACCCCGCCGAGGTCCGCGTCCGCATCCTCAACGGCGGCGCCGCCGACGGCAGCGCCCAGCGAGAGCTGCTCTACCTCCAGAACGAGGCCGGCGTCACCAAGTCCGAGAACGCCGGCGACGCCCCCGAGGACATCGCCAGGACCACCCTCGAGTACGCCCCCGACCAGGCCGACCAGGCCCGCGCCCTGGCCGAGATCCTCGGCCTGTCCGGCTCGGCCATGAAGCCCGGCGAGAGCGTCACCAACGCCCAGGGCCTGCCCACCATGACCCTCACCCTCGGCAAGGACTTCAAGGGCGCCGGAGTCAAGCTCGACTCCTCGTCCGGCAAGCCGCCGGAGGGGGTCCAGAAGTCCACGGCCGACAAGGTGCAGTGCGCCAAGTGACCTGACGGGTCCGCCGTACGTCCAGGAGGACGGCCGTACGACCGGCGGGACGGCCTCGGAAACGCAGGGCCGGACGTCGTCCGCCGGGGCGCCGTGCGATCCGTCGGGCCCGGCGTACAGCCAACGGGGGCGTCCAGGCGTCCAACTGTGCGAACTGGACGCGCGCACGGGCACGTTCGCCGGTGCGGGGGCGGGGAGAGGGACATGACGCAGAGCAGTGTGCACGGGGAGGGGACACGGCCGGGCGGCGTCCGTCGTACCCGGGGCGCGGGGGCCGGGGGCCCGGACGAGGACGGGTCCGGCGCGGACGGCGGACACGGTGCGGGCGCCGGGAGCGGTGGGCGGGCCGGACGGCGGCACCGTGCGCTCCGGTGGTCCGCGACCACCCTCGCCGTCCTGATACTCGGCACGGCCGGCGCCGGATACCTCTACTACCAGCACCTGAACGGCAACATCGAGAAGGGCGAACGCAGCAGCGGCGACTCCAAGGCGCGGCGCACCGGGCCCAACGCGGCCGGGCAGACGCCCCTGAACATCCTGCTGATCGGCTCCGACAGCCGGGCCTCCGCCGCCAACGTGGCACTGGGCGGCGGCAAGAACCACCGCGACAACCCGCCGCTGGGTGACGTGCAGATGCTGATCCACCTGGCCGCGGACCGCAAGAGCGCAGCGGTGGTGAGCGTCCCGCGCGACACCCGGGTCGACATCCCGGAGTGCACCGACCCCCAGACCGGGAAGAAGTACCCGGCGACCAACACGATCATCAACGAGTCCCTGTCCCGCGGTGGAGCCGGCTGCACCCTGGCCACCTGGCAGAACCTCACCGGCGTCTACATCGACCACTGGATGACCATCGACTTCGCGGGCGTGGTGCAGATGGCGGACGCCGTCGGCGGGGTCGAGGTCTGCGTGAACCAGAACGTGTGGGACCGCCCGCTGCCCGGCGTGCCCGGCGGCTCGGGCCTGAAGATGAAGGCCGGCCGGCACAAGGTGCAGGGCGAGCAGGCCCTGCAGTGGCTGCGCACCCGCCACGCCTGGGGCAGTGACCCGTTGCGGGCCCGGGCGCAGCACATGTACATGAACTCGATGATCCGCACGCTGAAGCAGCAGAACGTCTTCACCGACACCGGCCGGCTGATGGACCTGGCCGAGGCGGCCACCAAGTCCCTGACGGTCTCCGAGGAGATCGGCACGGTGAAGAAGCTCTACGACCTGGGCATGCAGCTCAAGACGGTGCCGACGGACCGCATCACCATGACGACGCTGCCCACCGTGGAGGATCCCCAGGACCGCAACCACCTGCTGCCGGCCGGCGCCGATGCCGAGAAGGTCTGGGCGATGCTCCGCGACGACGTGTCGTTCGACGACAAGGGCGGGGACGGCACGGGCGGGGACGGCAAGGTCAGCGGCGGCGGGAGCGGCTCCTCGTCCTCCGAGAAGGAACCGGACGAGCCCTCGGGGGACTCCGCCGCGGCCGACTCCGAGATCGGCGTCCTGGTGCGGAACGCCACCCGGTCCGCCACGCTCGGCCCGGTCGCGGGCCGTGCGGGCACGGTCGCGCAGGCGCTCGTGCGGCAGGGCTTCACCAGGGCGGCCACGGACACCTCGGCGGCGCTCTCCGAGGAGAGGACCGTCGTCCGTTACCCGAGCGCCGAGTTGGCGGGTGACGCCCGGCGGGTCGCCGAGGCCCTGGGGATTCCGGAGAACTCCGTGAAGGAGTCGGCCGACGTGTCCGCCGTCACCGTGGTCGTCGGCGCGGACTGGCGCACGGGCACGACGTATCCGGAGCAGGAGACGCCGGAGGCCGGGAGCCTGCCCGAGGACGCCGACGCCCTCAACGGCTCCGACACCGGCAAGTGCATGGACGTGTACGCGCCCTACCGCTGGTAGACGTTCAGGAAATAGGACGGATTGCCCTGTTGTAGGGACGTGGAATTTGTCACCGGCGTCGTTCGACGCTGAACTTGGCGGATAGTGTGAACGCTCCAGTGCCCCCGCCGCGAGGTCCGCCCTGGCGTCGCGCACTCGTAGACCCTTACCGAGCACCTTCCGGCGAAGGTGCCGCGTGGCCCCGACGGAGGATTCGGACGACCGTGGACGCGCAAGGCCGTGGGCGGGCGGACAACATCGACCCCGCAGACCAGTGGGTGCTCAATCCGAACACCGGCGAATACGAACTGCGACTGCCTTCTTCCGCACCGCAGTCGGCCGTCCCGTCCCCCCGCAGCGGTGCCCCCCGCGCCACCGGCAGCACCGGCGGCCGGGCACGCGGCCGTGGAACGCCCGCGCCGGGCCGTGAGGTCCCGGCCCAGCGGCGGCGCCGTGCGGCCCCCGAGGAGCCCCCGCCCGGGCGGCGCGGTCGGCGGCCGGTGAAGAAGAAGTCCAAGGGCAAGAAGGTCCTGCTGTGGACCGGCGGCACCATGGCGTTCGTCGTCCTCACCGCCTGCACGGGCGGCTACCTCTACCTCAAGCACCTCGAGGGCAACGTCTCGACGACGGACGTCGGCAGCGCGGGCAGCAGCAGCTTCAAGAAGGACGAGGCCTTCAACATCCTCATCATCGGCACCGACAAGCGCACCGGCGCCGGCAACGAGGGCTACGGCGACAAGGGCAGCGTCGGGCACGCGGACACCACGATCCTGCTGCACGTCGCCAAGGACCGCTCCAACGCGACCGCGCTCAGCATCCCCCGCGACCTGATCGTCGACATCCCCGACTGCCCGACCACGCAGGAGGACGGCACGAAGACGGTCGTCCCCGGCTCCAGCGGCGTCCGCTTCAACACCAGCCTCGGCGAGAGCGGCCGGGACGCGGGCTGCACCATGCGCACGGTGAAGGAAGCGACCGGGATCCAGCCCGACCACTTCATGATGGCCGACTTCAACGCGGTCAAGACGCTGACCACCGCCGTCGACGGGGTCGAGGTGTGTGTGGAGCACGCCGTCGACGACGAGAAGTCCAAACTCAAGCTGCCCGCGGGCAAGTCCAAGGTCGAGGGCGAGCAGGCCCTCGCCTTCGTCCGTACCCGGCACGCCTTCGGCAACGAGGGCGATCTGGACCGCATCAAGGTGCAGCAGCAGTTCCTGGGTTCGCTCATGCGGAAGATGTCCTCCAGCGACACCCTCACCAGCCCCAGCAAGCTGGTGAAGCTGGCCGAGGCCGCGACCAAGGCACTCACCGTCGACAGCGCCATCGGCAACGTGGGCACCCTCAAGGACATCGCCCTGGAGCTGAAGAAGGTGCCGACGAAGAACATCACGTTCACCACGGTGCCCGTGAAGGACAACCCCGCCGAGAAGGTCAAGGCGACCGTCGTCGTCAACGAGGCGACCGCCCCCCAGGTCTTCGACATGATCAAGAACGACATCTCCTTCACCGAGGTCAAGCAGAAGCAGAAGAAGGAGGCGGCCGCCGTCGCCGCCCGCCTCAAGGGGGAGAAGTCCGACCCCGCCGAGGTCCGCGTCCGCATCCTCAACGGCGGTGCTCCCGCCGGCAGCGCCCAGAAGGAGCTCGCCTTCCTCCAGACCGAGGCCGGCGTCACCAAGTCCGAGAACGCGGGCAACGCTCCGGCGGAGGTGGCGAAGACGACCCTGGAGTACGACCCCGCCCAGGCCGACGAGGCCCGCCGTCTCGCCGACATCCTCGGCCTGTCCGGCTCGGCCATGAAGCCCGGCGAGAGCGTCACCAACGCCCAGGGCCTGCCCACCATGACCCTCACCCTCGGCAAGGATTTCAAGGGCGCCGGAGTCAAGCTCAACGCTGCGTCGATGGAGACGCCGGACGTGGAGAAGTCCACGGCCGACAAGGTGCAGTGCGCCAGTTGACCTGACGGGCCCGTCGTACGTCTCACAGAACGGGCGACGGGCCCGCGCCGTGGTGCAGGGGTGGGGAGGACGCGGAAGTGACGCGGAGCAGTGTGCAGGTGGAGGACGCGCGGCCGGACGCACCGGCCGCCGGGGAGCGGGACGACGCCGCCGAGAGCGCCGGCGACGGCGAGAGCGGGGGTGACGGCGGCAGAGTCCGGCCGCGGCGCGGGCGCCGCGCGCTCCGCTGGACCGCGGTGGCCCTCGCCGTGCTGATGATCGGCACGGCAGGCGCCGGATACCTCTACTACGAGCATCTGAACGACAACATCAAGAAGGACGAACTCAACCTCGGCGACCACAAGGTGGCCGAGCCGACACCGAACGCCGCCGGCCAGACCCCGCTGAACATCCTGGTCATCGGTTCGGACGCCCGGGACACCGAGGAGAACCAGGAACTCGGCGGCGCCCGCGAGACGTTCGGCTCCACGCCGCTCGCGGACGTGCAGATGCTGGTGCACCTGTCCGCCGACCGCAGCAACATGTCGGTCGTCAGCATGCCTCGGGACACCCTGGTGAAGATCCCGAAGTGCACCGACCCGGACGACGGCAAGGTCTACCCCGCGAGCGAGGGGCGGGTGATGACCAACCAGAGCCTCGGCCACGGCGGTCCCGGCTGCACGGTGGCCACCTGGCAGGAGCTGACCGGCATCCACATCGACCACTTCGTCATGGTCGACTTCGCCGGCGTGGTGTCCATGGCGGACGCCGTCGGCGGTGTCCCGGTGTGCGTGGACGCCAACATCCACTCACGCGACGGCCAGGGACACGGCTCCGGCCTGAAGCTGGAGAAGGGCACGCACCCGGTGAAGGGCGAGCAGGCCCTGCAGTGGCTGCGCACCCGGTACGGCTTCGAGGACGGCAGCGACCTGGCCCGCGCCAAGGCACAGCACATGTACATGAGTTCGATGGTCCGCGAGCTGCGCGAGAACGCCACCCTGAGCAACCCGGGCAAGCTGCGCAGGCTCGCCGAGGAGGCCACCCGGGCGCTCACCGTGGACCCCGGCCTGGACACCGTCAAGAAGCTGTACGACCTCAGCGCCGAGCTGCGGAAGGTGGAGCCGGAGCGCATCACCATGACCACGATGCCCAACCGGTACGTGGGTGCGCGCGTGGAGCCGACCGAGGACGCCGAGCAGCTGTTCCGGCTGGTGCGCGAGGACATCGCGCTGGACGGCAAGGACGCGAAGAAGGAGAAGGACCCCGACGAGAAGTCCGAGGTCTCGGACGACCCGGCCGCCGCCGACGGCGAGATCGCCGTCCAGGTGCGCAACGGCACCCGCACGGACACGCAGGGCGCGGCACGCGAACGCGCGAACACGGTCGCCGGGCTGCTGGTGGACGAGGGGTTCGCCAGGGCGGTGGCCGACCCCTCCGTGCTGCCGAGCGAGGAGCGCACGATCGTCCGCTACCCGAGCGCCGACCTGGAGGGCGACGCCCAGCGGGTCGCCGAGTCCCTGGGCATCCCGCTGAGTTCCGTGCGGCGCTCGACCGACGTCTCGGGGGTCACGCTCGTCGTGGGAGCCGACTGGCGCGAGGGTACGGCCTACGAGCCGCCCGTGGCGGACGACCGCACCCCCGAGTCGGCGGACGCCCTCAACGGCGCGGACGAGGCCGCCTGCATGCACGTGAACCCGGCGTTCACCTGGTCATGACGGTCGTCAGCGGCTGCCGGCGGTGTCGGCGTCCGGCCGGACCGCCGGGCGCCGGCTCGCGATCACCTTGCGGGCCAGCGACCGCGGGCTGGTGAGGAAGCCCCACCCCCACGACATGTGCATGGTCGCCAGCGCCACGGGGATCTGCGCCCGCGCCTTCCACGACAGCCCCTTGCCCGCCGGGACCGAGCCGGCGGCGATCGCGGCCAGGTAGCCGCCGGGTATCACGAAGCCCCAGGGGGTCAGCGCCGCGCCGACCACGATCCCCGCCGCGATCGCGCACACCGCGGTCGGCGGGGCGAGGTAGCGCAGGTTGATGGAGCCCGAGTGGTAGCGGGCCACGACGTGCCGCCAGCGGCCGTAGTCCTTGTACTGCTTGGCCAGCGCCCGCACGGAGGGCCGGGGACGGTAGGACACCCGCAGCTCCGGCGAGAACCAGATCAGCCCGCCGGCCTCGCGGATGCGGAAGTTCAGCTCCCAGTCCTGGGCGCGGATGAACTCCTCGTTGTAGCCGCCCTGCCGCTCCAGCGCCTCGCGGCGGAAGACACCCAGGTAGACCGTCTCGGCGGGGCCCGCCTGGCCGCCGGTATGGAAGGCGGCGTTGCCGACGCCGATCTTCGAGGTCATCGCGGCGGCGACCGCGTCCTCCCAGGCGTTCTCGCCCTCGGCGTGCATGATGCCGCCGACGTTCTGCGCGCCGGTCTCCTCCAGCAGGCGTACGGCCGTGGCGATGTAGTTCGGCGACAGCATGCCGTGACCGTCGACGCGGACGACGACCGGATGGCGGGACGCCTTGATCGCGGCGTTCAGCGCGGCGGGGGTACGGCCGGTGGGGTTCGGCACGGTGTGCACGCGCGGGTCCTCACGGACGAGTTCGGCGGCGATCTCGTCCGTGCGGTCCGTGGAGGGACCGAGGGCGATCACGACCTCCATCTCGCCGGCGTACTCCTGGGCGAGGATGGCGCGGACTGCTCCGCGCAGGTGCCGTTCCTCGTTGAGGACGGGCATGATCACGGAAACTGCGGGGTACCGCACGTCGGACTTGGCGTTCATCGGTGCTCACGTTACCGCGAACGGGGGACACCGGTGCGCGCCGCGGGGGCCGCTTCCCCGGGCCGCAGATCGTATCGGCCTACGGTGCTCACGGATCCCACGTCCGGCCAGAGGGCCTGCCTGGGGATGCCCCGTGACGCCACGGGGAATCCCCAGGCAGGCCCTGGATGCGTCCTCGCGGAGGTGCCCCCCTTGCCCATGCCGCCCCGCTCCCCCCGGGTCCCGGTCCCGACCGCCGCGGGCGGCCCCCCGCCGCAGCGGGGCCGCCCACGGCCGTCCGGCCGGTCGCCCCGGCCCCCCGTACGGCGGAGGAAGCCGCGCTGGGCCATGCGGGCGGTGACCGCCCTGTCGGTGGTGGTGCTCGCCTCGGCCGGCATCGGACACGCGGTGCTCTCCGGTCTGGACGCGGACATCACCCGGGTCGACGCCTTCAAGGACATGAAGAACCGGCCGCAGGCCGGGCACGGCATGAACGTGCTACTGGTCGGCACCGACGGCCGGGACCGGATCAGCGAGGAGGAGCGGCGGAAGTACCGGCTCGGCGGCGCGCCCTGCCACTGCACCGACACGATCATGATCGTGCACATCTCGGAGGACCGGGAACGGGCGAGCGTCGTCAGCCTGCCGCGCGACTCCTTCGCGATGACACCCGCGCACACCGACACCACGACCGGTGAGCAGCACGCCGGACATCCCGTCAGGCTCAACGCGGCCTATGCCGAGGGCGGCCCGCAGCTGACCATCCGCACGGTCGAGAACATGACCCGCGTGAAGATCGACCACTACGTGGAGGTCGACTTCACCAGCTTCATGAAGACCGTCGACGTGCTCGGCGGCGTGCGGATCTGCACCGCCCATCCGCTGAAGGACTCCTACACCGGACTCGACCTGCCGGCCGGAACGCACCAGCTGACGGGCGGGCAGGCGCTGCAGTACGTCCGGGCCCGCCACCTCGACGGGGCCGCCGACCTGAGCCGGATGAGACGCCAGCAGCGCTTCCTGGCGGCCCTCATCGACCGGGCGACGTCCTCCGGGATCCTGCTGAACCCCATCAGGTTCCGGGACGTGACCCGGGCGGTGCTGGGCTCGGTGCGGGCCGACAAGGGCTTCGGGACCGACGAGATGCTGGCCCTCGGCCGGGCGATGCGGAACTTCTCGCCCTCCTCCTCGGAGTTCATGACCGTGCCCGTCGGACAGATGGGCCACGTCGTCAAGGGCGTCGGCTCGACCCTGAAGTGGGACCCCGCGGGGTCCGAGCGGCTCTTCGCGGCCCTGCGTGAGGACGAGCCGCTGGCCGCGCACCGGCCGCCGCCGGCCGAGCCGGCCGAGCGCGTCCCGGTGGACCCGAAGCAGATCCGCGTCCAGGTCGAGAACGGCACGGACACGGCCGGGCTCGGCAGGCGGGTGGACGACGCCCTCGCCGCGACCGGGTTCCGCACCACCCGGGTACCGGTGAACGCGGTCGACCGCGCGGTGGAGCGGACCGTCGTCGCCTACGACCCGCGCTGGGACCGCTCGGCGCAGTCGCTGGCCGCCGCCCTGCCCGGCAGCGAGCTCAGGCCCGTGACGGGCCAGGGAGCGACACTGAAGGTGATCGCGGGCGCCGACTTCAAACAGGTCCGCAAGGTCCGGCCCGAGGAGCCGCCGCAGGAGGCGGGGACGGTGGTGCGCGGCGACGAGGTGGTCTGCGGCAAGCCGTGACGGCGGCCGCGGCCGGCTCCCCCGTGGCGGAGTCGCCCGGACGGGCGTACCACGGAAGGACGGGGCCGATGTGCCCTGTCACCCCCGAGGAGGCACCATGCAGCCCACCACCGCCATGAGCAAGGAGATGCAGGACTGCGTCAACGCGTGCATGTCCTGTCACAGCGTGTGCGAGGAGACCATGAGCACCTGTCTGCAGCGGGGCGGCCAGGCCCAGATGCAGATCATGCGGGCGCTCCTGGACTGCTCCGAGACGACTCGCATGTGCGCGGACATGATGATGCGCCTCTCGCCGATGGCCGGCGAGATGTGCGCCCTGTGTGCCCGGGCCTGTGACATGTGCGCGGAGGCGTGTATGTCCATGCCGGACGACGCCCAGATGATGCGCTGCGCCGACGCCTGTCGCCGCTGCGCCGAGCTGTGCCGGACGATGGCGGGCGCCACGATGTGACCCGCGATCGCCGGAGGCCGGGGCAAGCCCGGCCTCCGGGCCCGCTCAGTTGCCCGAGACGGTGACCTTCTCGTCGTTCTTCAGCTGCTCCACCAGCGTCTTCACCTTGGCCTTGTCCCACTGGAGGTTGCCGCCGGTGCTGCCCGAGACGGGCATGTTCATCGAGGTGCCGTCGCCGCCGCTGACGCCCTTCATCGCCCAGAACATGTCGGCCAGGTCGAACAGGCCCATGTCCTTGTCGACGATGAGGGAGTCCAGGCCGGCGCCCATGGTCGGGTACAGCTTGAACGGGTTGAGGACGGTGGACGGGGTGGCCACCTGGCTCGCCAGGGCCGACAGGAACTTCTGCTGGTTCTTCGTCCGGTCCAGGTCGGAGCCGGCCAGCGCGTACCGGGTGCGGACGAAGGCCAGGGCCTCCTGTCCGTTCAGGGTCTGCTTGCCCTTCTTGAAGTCGGCGCCGGACTTGGTGTCCTTGATGTCCTGCGGGATGTCCATCTCCACGCCGCCGACCGCGTCGACGATGTTCGCGAAGCCGGCGAAGCCGATCTCGACGTAGTGGTCGATGCGCAGCCCGGTGTTGTACTCGACGGTGCGAACCAGCAGCTCGGGCCCGTCCTCCGCGTAGGCGGCGTTCAGCTTCACGTGCCGGCCCGTGCCCTGGTAGGTCTTGCCGGAGTCGGAACCGACGAAGGTCGGGATCTCCACGTCCGAGTCACGGGGCAGCGAGATCAGCGTCGACCCGTTGTCCCCGGTGTGCAGGATCATCATCGAGTCGGTGCGCTTGCCCTCGGCGGAGCCGGTGTGCAGGTCCTTCTTCTGCTCGTCGGTCATGCCCTCGCGGCTGTCGGAACCGACGATCAGGTAGTTGGTGCCCTCTCCGGCCTCGGGCCGCTCGATGACCTTGGACAGGTCGACCTCGCGGTTGAGCTTGGAGTCGGCCCAGAAGTAGGTGCCGACGAAGGTGACGACCAGCACGGTCACCAGCGTGATCGCCGTCCACTTGATCCGGCGCCGCCAGTTCGGCGCGGGGCGCGGGCCGCCCGGACCGGCACCGGCGGGGCCACGGCCACCGGGGCTGCCGTAGACCTGCCCGGTGTTGTAGCCGCTGTCGTAGCCGTCCTGGTCACCGTAGCCGTGGCCGTCGACGTACGACGGCTGCCGCGGCACCCCGCCGCCGTACGGCGGTGCCGACGGGCCCGGGCCGGGCGGTACCGCCGGACCGCGGCGGACCTGCCGCATCACGCGGGCGCTCTCGGGCCGTGCGCTCGCGCTGCCGCGTCCGTACCGGTCGCCGCGGTTCTCGCCGGACCATCCCTCGGGCCAATCGTTCATGCGCCCCAGTGTGCAGGTCCCGGCTGTGCCCCATACAAGGGTCGTCGGAAAATAAGGTCAGCGCTGTTGCGAAGCTGACACAAATTACGCCCATGTCGCCTCGGCATAAGGTGGAGGCCATGACAGACCAGGCAGACCAGGCCTCACCCGCCGAGTCGGGAACTCCGGAGATCCCGGGCAAGCCGACCTCGGCATCCCGCACCACCCTCAGCCACATCATGACCCACAGCGACACCAACCTTCTGGGCACGGTGCACGGCGGCGTCATCATGAAGCTGGTCGACGACGCCGCGGGCGCCGTGGCCGGCCGCCACTCCGGCGGTCCCGCCGTCACCGCGTCCATGGACGAGATGGCGTTCCTCGAACCGGTCCGCGTCGGCGACCTCGTGCACGTCAAGGCCCAGGTCAACTGGACCGGCCGGACCTCCATGGAGGTCGGTGTCCGGGTCCTGGCCGAGCGCTGGAACGAATCCGCCCCGGCCACCCAGGTCGGCTCGGCCTATCTGGTGTTCGCCGCGGTGGACGCCGACGGCAAGCCGCGCGCGGTGCCGCCGGTGCTCCCGGAGACCGAGCGGGACAAGCGCCGCTACCAGGAAGCCCAGATCCGCCGCACCCACCGCCTGGCCCGGCGCCGCGCGATCATGGAGCTGCGGGAGAAGCGGGCCGCCGAGGGGTACGAGGACTGACCCCGCGCAGCACGCGAAGGGCGCCCGGGACCGTCGGTCCCGGGCGCCCTCGCTCGTCCGTCGCGTTCCCCGTTACGGCAGGTTGCGCGCCATGACGATGCGCTGGACCTGGTTCGTGCCCTCGTAGATCTGCGTGATCTTCGCGTCGCGCATCATGCGCTCCACCGGGTAGTCACGGGTGTAGCCGTAGCCGCCGAGCAGCTGGACGGCGTCCGTGGTGACCTCCATCGCGACGTCCGAGGCGAAGCACTTGGCGGCGGCGCCCTGGAAGGTCAGGTCGCTGTCGCCGCGCTCGGACTTGGCGGCGGCGGCGTAGGTCAGCTGGCGGGCGGCCTCTATCTTCATGGCCATGTCGGCGAGCATGAACTGGACGCCCTGGAAGTCGGCGATCGGCTTGCCGAACTGCTTGCGCTCCTGGACGTAGCCCTTGGCGTAGTCGAGGGCGCCCTGGGCGATGCCGAGGGCCTGGGCGGCGATGGTGATGCGGGTGTGGTCCAGCGTCTTCATCGCGGTGGCGAAGCCGGTGCCCTCCTCGCCGATCATGCGGTCGGCGGGGATGCGGACGTTGTCGAGGTAGACCTCGCGGGTCGGGGAGCCCTTGATGCCGAGCTTCTTCTCCGGCGCGCCGAAGGAGACGCCCTCGTCGGACTTCTCGACGACGAAGGCGGAGATGCCCTTGGAGCGCTTGGCCGGGTCGGTGACCGCCATCACCGTGTAGTACTCGGAGACGCCCGCGTTGGTGATCCAGCGCTTCACGCCGTTGAGGACGTAGGTGTCGCCGTCGCGGACGGCCCTGGTCTTCATGCCGGCGGCGTCGGAGCCCGCGTCGGGCTCGGAGAGGCAGTACGAGAACATCGCGTCGCCCTTGGCGAGCGGGGTCATGTACTTCTTCTTCAGCTCCTCGGAGCCGGAGAGGATCACCGGCAGGGAGCCCAGCTTGTTCACGGCCGGGATGAGGGAGGAGGAGGCGCACACGCGGGCGACCTCCTCGATGACGATCACCGTGGCGAGCGCGTCGGCGCCGGCGCCGCCGTACTCCTCGGGGACGTGCACGGCGTGCAGGTCGTTCGCGACCAGGGCGTCGAGGGCCTCCTGCGGGAAGCGGGCCTCCTCGTCCACCGCGGCGGCGTACGGCGCGATCTTCGCCTCGGCCAGCGAGCGGACGGCGTCGCGGAGCATGTCGTGCTCCTCGGACGGGCGGTACAGGTCGAAGTCAGCCGATCCGGCCAAGGTCTCTCACGCTCCAAAAAGCAACGATGCTGGCGCTAACTACTGTTAAGTAACCCAAATTTTAGGGCTCGGCCGCTTCGGTGAACAGGTGAGCTTGACGACAGTCGGCCGGCCGCAGGGAAGCTGCCCGCCGAGGCCCCTTCGCATGCCCCGGCTATGCTCGGGCCCGCACCTCCGCCGTACACCTCTGGAGCACCCATGGCCCTCAAGATCACCGTGATCGGCACCGGCTATCTCGGCGCGACCCACGCGGCGGCCATGGCCGAGCTCGGTTTCGAGGTGCTGGGCCTGGACGTGGTGCCCGAGAAGATCGAGATGCTCCAGCGGGGCGAGGTCCCGATGTACGAGCCGGGCCTCGAGGAACTGCTGCGGCGGCATGTCGCGGGGATCGAGGGGTCCAGCGGGCGGCTGCGCTTCACCACCGACTTCGCGGAGGTCGCGGCCTTCGGCGACGTGCACTTCCTGTGCGTGAACACGCCGCAGAAGCACGGCGAGTACGCCTGCGACATGAGTTACGTCGACTCCGCGCTGGCCTCGCTCGCGCCGCACCTGAAGGGGCCCGCGCTCGTCGTCGGCAAGTCGACCGTGCCCGTGGGCTCCGCCGACCGGCTGGCCGCCTACCTCGCCGAGCACGCTCCGGCCGGCGGCGACGCCGAGCTGGCCTGGAACCCCGAGTTCCTGCGCGAGGGCTTCGCCGTGCAGGACACCCTGCACCCCGACCGGATCGTGGTCGGGGTGCGCAGCGAGCGGGCCGAGAAGCTGCTGCGGGAGGTGTACGCGACGCCGGTGGCGGAGGGCTCGCCCTTCGTCGTCACCGACTTCCCGACCGCCGAGCTGGTGAAGACCTCGGCGAACTCCTTCCTCGCCACCAAGATCTCCTTCATCAACGCGATGGCGGAGGTCTGCGAGGCCGCGGACGGCGACGTCGCCAAGCTGGCCGAGGCCATCGGGTACGACGACCGGATCGGGAAGAAGTTCCTGCGGGCCGGTATCGGGTTCGGCGGCGGCTGCCTGCCCAAGGACATCCGGGCCTTCATGGCGCGCGCCGGAGAGCTGGGGGCCGACCAGGCGCTGACGTTCCTGCGCGAGATCGACTCCATCAACATGCGCCAGCGCGGCCAGATGGTGGAGCTTGCCCGGCAGGCACTGGGCGGCGGCTCCTTCCTGGGCAAGCGGGTCGCGGTGCTGGGCGCCACCTTCAAGCCCGACTCCGACGACGTCCGGGACTCGCCCGCGCTGAACGTCGCGGGGCAGATCCACCTCCAGGGCGGCCAGGTGACGGTGTACGACCCCAAGGGCATGGAGAACGCCCGGCGGCTGTTCCCCACCCTCGGCTATGCCGACTCGGCGCTGGAGGCGGTGCGGGGCGCCGACGTCGTGCTGCACCTGACGGAGTGGCGGGAGTTCCGCGAGCTGGACCCGGAGGACCTGGGCGAGGTCGCGGCGGCCCGGGTCGTCCTGGACGGTCGCAACGCCCTGGATCCGGAGGTGTGGCGGCGGGCCGGATGGACGTACCGCGCGATGGGGCGGCCGACGGCCTAGGGCCCGGCGAAGAGGCGGACGCCGGTTCGGCCGAGGCTCAGTCGGCCGAACCGGCGTCCGTCTGCATTGTGCACCACCGGGCGCGTCGGCGACCGGTGAACCCCCGGGGCACTACCCACCCTTGGCCCGGTACCGGCGCATCTTCGCGCGTGCCCCGCACACCTGCATCGAGCACCAGCGCCCCCGTCCGGCGGGACTGCGGTCGTAGTACGCCCAGTGACAGTCGGCGGCCTCGCACGCCTTCAGCCGGGTCCAGGTACCCGCGACCAGGGCCTCGGCGACGGCCGCGGCGACGCGGGAGGGCAGGGGGCGGGCGTCGGCGGGGACGAGCGCGGCGGAGCCGTCGGCCATGTCGGCCGTCAGCACCAGCGGCGCCCGTGCCAGCAGCTCGCCCAGCGGGGTCACCGCACGGTGCGGCGGGTGGCCGGCGTGGGCGAGCAGGGCCGCCCGCAGGGACTCCCGCAGTTCCCGTGCGGCGGGCACCTCGTCCTCCGTCAGCCCGAAACGCGCCCGGCCCTCCGGTGTGTCGAGCCGGTCGCCGCCCGTCTCGATGTCCAGCGTGTTCACCAGGGACTGGACCAGCTCCAGGCCCCCCGGCGCGGGCGATCTGTCACTCATGCTTGCGACGTTACCGCCAATGCGGGAGCATGCAGTAACCGTTACTGGTTACCCGCATCTTGCCGGTAACCGCGGACTTCGAGGAGGAAGTCATGGCTGTCGCCGAACTGGGCGTCGTCGTCCTGGACTGTCCCGACCCCCGCGCCCTGGCCGGTTTCTACTCCGAGGTCCTCGGCGGCTCCGTCGAGGACCAGGGCGAGTGGGTGGACCTGAGGCTTCCCGGCGGTCAGGCACTGGCCTTCCAGGAGGCCCCCGGCTTCGTACCGCCGAAGTGGCCGGCGCCCGACCACTCCCAGCAGTTCCACCTGGACCTGACCGTGCAGGACCTGGACGCGGCCGAGAAGGCCGTGCTGGAGCTGGGGGCGAAGCCGCTGGACACGGCGGACCGCTCGCGGAGCTTCCGGGTTTACGCGGACCCGGCCGGGCACCCGTTCTGCCTCTGCGCCTGCTGACACCGGGAGGACCCTGGCATGGCATCCGTGGCACGTTTTCGTTCCGTCGTCCTCGACTGCCCCGAGCCCCGCGAACTGGCCCGTTTCTACGCGCAGGTCGCGGGCGGCACGCCCGAGGAGGAGGACCCCGACTGGGTGGTGCTCCAGGTGCCCGGCGGGCCGCGCCTGGCCTTCCAGCGCGCACCGGGTCTCACCCCGCCGGAGTGGCCGCGCTCCGACCGCAACGCGCAGCAGTTCCACCTCGACTTCGACGCCGGGTCGACCTGGGAGGAGATCGACGCGGCGCACGAGAAGGTGCTGGCGCTGGGTGCCCGTCCGCTGGACCTGGAGGACCGGGAGAAGAAGGACTTCCAGGTGTACGCCGATCCGGCCGGGCACCCGTTCTGCCTCTGCCGGATCGAGCACGCGTGAGGCGGTGACGGCTAGCCGTCGAGGTCGGCGATCGTCGCCCGCGACGGCTCCCGGCGCAGCTGGGCAGCGCGGGCGGTGAACGCCGCGTCCCGCAGCACGCGCTGGACGTTCCCCCAGGTCAGCAGGGCCACGTCGGACTCGGCCCAACCTCGCCGCAGCAGCTCGGCGATGAGGCGCGGGTAGCAGGAGGCGTCGCCCAGCTCCAGCGGGTGGGCGGCGCCCGTGTCGTACGTGCCGGACAGGCCGACGCAGGCGGGGCCGGCGACCGTGCGGACGTGGTCGAGATGGTCGGCGACGTCGCGGACGGTCGGGCCGGTCTGCTCGGCGGTCAGCGGCACCATGCACAGGCCGCCGGCCGCGCCCAGCTCGACGAGCAGGTCGTCGGGGAGGTTGGCCGGGTGCGGACGCAGGGCACGGGCGGCGGACCGGGTGCACAGCACGGGCGCCTTGGACACGGCGAAGGTGCGCCGGACGGTCTCCGCGGAGGCGCCGGAGAGGTCGGCGAGGACGCCGAGCCGGTTCATCTCACGGACGACCTCCTCGCCGAACCGGGTGAGCCCCGCCTCGCTCGCCCAGCTCGCGCCGGTGAGCGTCAGGACGCGCAGGCCGAGGGCGTGCAGACAGCGCAGGACGCCGAGGCTGTCGCCGAGGGCGGCCGCTCGGGCGGGGCCGGGCACGACGGCGACGCGGCCGCAGTTGCGGGCGTCGGTGGTCTGTCCGGCGTCGTGGGCCAGGCGCAGGCCCTCGGGATGGGTCCGGACGACCGACTCGAGCAGGTCCAGTTGCTCCAGGGTGGCTCCGACGGCCCGGTCGCCGTCGATGCCGTCGGGCAGGTGCAGCGACCAGAACAGGGCGCCGACGTGGCCTTCGCGAAGCCGGGGCACGTCGGTGTCGAAGGAGTACTCGCCGAGTTCCAGGTCGTACGAGGGCAGGGGTCCGAGCACCCGGGGCAGGCCGCAGCAGCCGTCGGCGACCGGGTGGGCGGCGAGCACGGCGTGGGCCCGCGTCAGCGGCTCGTCGTGGTCGGAGACGGGCGCGTACGGCTCGGGCGGAAAGACCTCGGCGGGCAGCCGCACGGACAGGTCGTCGAGCTCGCCGGCCTCGGCGCTGGTGTGCAGGTCGTCCTGGAGATCTGCCATGACGCGGGCTCCGTACGGTCGTCGCGGGTTACCGCCACCGTCGCACGGAGCGCAGGGCGCTTCCTGGTGGGTGGAGCGTTCGGGGGTAGGTGCGTTCGGGCCGCGGCCGCCGCGGTCCTCAAGTCCGACGGGTATCCGCGGGCGTGCCCGCCCGCGTCCGCGGAGAGGGCAGGCGCCCGTCCGGCCGTCGATCAGTCCCACGCCGGCGAACGACCGCCACCGCCCGCCCCGCGGACGACGACACCGGCCCGCCCGTTCAGCGGCCCCGGGCCGCCTCGATCACCTCGTCCAGCGTCTCCCGGGAGCGGACCAGGTCGGCGATCGTGCGGTCGATGCGCTCGCGCTCGGCGGCGAGGTCGGCGACCAGGCGGGGCGTGGCGACGGCCGAGGGGCCGCCGTCGGTGTCCCGCATGCACGGCAGCAACTGCGCGATCTTGCTGCTGGACAGCCCGGCCGCGAACAGTTCCTGGATCCGCACCACCCGGTCGACGGCCGACTCCGGGTACTCGCGGTGGCCGCCGGGCGTACGCTCGGCCGCGAGCAGCCCCTGCTTCTCGTAGTAGCGCAGCGACCGTTCGCTGACGCCCGTGCGCCCGGCCAGTTCGCCGATCCTCATCCGCCGCCCCCAGGACTTGATTCTGACACCAGTGTCAGGTTCTAGCGTACGGACATGTCGCAGACAACAGACCTCTTCGCATCCGCCGCCCTCGGCCCGCTGACCCTCCCCAACCGTCTGGTGATGGCCCCGCTGACCCGCAACCGGGCCGAGGCCGACGGCACCCCGACCCCGCTGATGGCCACCTACTACGCCCAGCGCGCCTCCGCCGGTCTGATCATCGCCGAGGCCGCGACACCCAACGCGGTCGGGCAGACGTACCCCGACATCACCGCGATCCACACCCCGCGGCACGTGGCGGGCTGGCGGCAGGTGACCGACGCCGTGCGGGACGCCGGCGGCCGCATGTTCCTGCAGCTCCAGCACGGCGGCCGGGTCGGCCACCCCGCGACGAGCGGGCTGACGCCGGTGGCGCCCTCGCCCGTGCCGCTCCCCGGGACGATCTTCACGCCGGACGGCCACCGGCCGGCCGTCGTACCGAGGGAGATGACCGTCGAGGACATCCGCGGCACCGTCGCCGACTTCGCGCGCGCCGCCCGGCGCGCGCTCGACGCCGGGTTCGAGGGCGTGGAGGTGCACTCCGCCAACGGCCACCTCCTGCACCAGTTCCTGGCCGCCAACACCAACCGCCGCACCGACGGCTACGGCGGTTCGCTCACCGCGCGGATCCGGTTCACGGCCGAGGTGGCCGAGGCCGTGGCCGCCGAGATCGGGGCCGAGCGGGTGGGGCTGCGGGTCTCCCCCGGCAACACCGTCAACGGCATCGCGGAGGGCGAGACGGAGGAGATCTATCCGGCGCTCGTCGAGCGGCTCGGCGGGCTGGGACTCGCCTACCTGCACCTGGTCTTCGCCGACCCGGACGCACCGGTCTTCCACAGGATCCGCGCCGGGTGGCCGGGGACACTGGTCGCCAACCCGGTGCTCCAGGAGATGTCCGGCCCGGCGATCGAGGAGGCGTCCGCACGGCTGCTGAACGCGGGGGCCGACCTGATCGCCCTCGGCCGGCCGTTCCTCGCCAACCCCGACCTGGTGACCCGGCTGCGCCTGGGCGCGCCCCTGAACCAGGTGCGCGAGCGCTACCTGATGTACGTGGGCGGGGCGACCGGCTACACCGACTACCCCGCCCTCGGCGACGGGGCCGCTCAGCCGTCCAGTGCTTCGAGCGTCGCGTTGGACGGCCCCCGCGTGGCCTGAAGGTCTCGGGCGACGTCCTCGGCGGCGCCCAGCACCCGTACCGCGTTCTTCCAGGTCAGCTTGGCCAGGTCGGCCTTGGACCAGCCACGGTCGAGCAACTCGGCGATCAGGTTCGGGTAACCGGACACGTCGTTCAGGCCGTCCGGGGTGAACGCCGTGCCGTCGTAGTCGCCGCCGATGCCGAGGTGGTCGACGCCGGCGACCTCGCGCATGTGGTCGAGGTGGTCGGCGACCGTGGACACGGTGGCGACGGGGCGCGGGGTGCGCTCCTCGAAGGCGCGGTGGACCTTCATCGCCTCGGGGCTGGTGTCCAGGTGGTGGAAGCCGTGCGCCCGCATGTTCTCGTCGGCGGCGGCCGTCCAGTCCACGGCCGCCTGGAGCACGAACTTCGGCACGAACGTCACCATGGCCATGCCGCCGTTGGCGGGCAGGCGCTCCAGCACGTCGTCGGGGATGTTGCGCGGGTGGTCGCAGACGGCCCGCGCGGAGGAGTGCGAGAAGATCACCGGGGCCGTGGACGTGTCCAGCGCGTCCCGCATGGTCGTCGCCGCCACGTGCGAGAGGTCGACGAGCATGCCCTCGCGGTTCATCTCCCGCACGACCTCGCGGCCGAAGGCCGACAGGCCGCCGACGCCGGGCTCGTCGGTCGCCGAGTCCGCCCAGGCCACGTTGTCGTTGTGGGTGAGCGTCATGTAGCGCACGCCGAGCGCGTACAGGGCGCGGAGCGTGGCGAGGGAGTTGTCGATGGAGTGGCCGCCCTCGGCGCCCATCAGCGACGCGATACGGCCCTCCGCGCGCGCCGCCTCCATGTCGGCGGCGGTCAGGGCGGCACGCAGGTCCTCGGGGTGACGGGCGAGCAGCTGCCGTACGCAGTCGATCTGCTCCAGCGTCGCCGGCACCGCGCCCGGCAGGTCCGAGCGCACGTACACCGACCAGTACTGCGCGCCGACGCCGCCCGCGCGCAGCCGGGGGATGTCGGTGTGCAGGTGGGCGGCCTGGTCGCCGGCGATGTCGCGGGCGTCGAGGTCGTAGCGCACCTGCTCGCGCAGGGCCCAGGGCAGGTCGTTGTGACCGTCGACGACGGGGAACTCCCGCAGCAGCTCGCGGGCCTGGTCCAGTGACGTCATCCCCGTCACTTCCCGAAGCCGAAACCGGCCGCGGATCCCTCGACCTTGGACCGCAGCCGCTTGCCCTTCTCGGTGGCCTGGTCGTTGAGGTCCTGCTGGAACTCGCGCATCCGCGTCAGCAGCTCCTCGTCGTGGGCGGCGAGGATGCGGGCGGCGAGGAGACCGGCGTTGCGGGCACCGCCGACGGAGACGGTCGCGACGGGTACGCCTGCCGGCATCTGCACGATCGACAGCAGCGAGTCCATGCCGTCGAGGTACTTCAGCGGCACGGGCACGCCGATGACCGGCAGCGGGGTGACGGAGGCGAGCATGCCGGGCAGGTGGGCGGCGCCTCCGGCCCCGGCGATGATCGCCTTCAGTCCGCGTCCGGCGGCCTGCTCGCCGTACGCGATCATCTCGTGCGGCATGCGGTGCGCGGAGACGACGTCGACCTCGTAGGCGATCTCGAACTCGTCGAGGGCCTTGGCGGCGGCCTCCATGACGGGCCAGTCGGAGTCCGACCCCATGACGATGCCAACAACAGGGCTCATTCGGTGATGGTGCCTCTCAGGTAGCCGGCTGCGTGACGGGCGCGCTCCAGCACGTCGTCCAGGTCGTCGCCGTAGGTGTTGACGTGGCCCACCTTGCGGCCGGGCTTCACGTCCTTGCCGTACATGTGGATCTTCAGCTGGGGGTCGCGGGCCATGCAGTGCAGGTACGCGGAGTACATGTCCGGGTAGTCGCCGCCGAGGACGTTGACCATCACGGTCCACTTCGCGCGCGGGCGCGGGTCGCCGAGGGGCAGGTCGAGGACCGCGCGGACATGGTTGGCGAACTGGCTGGTGATCGCGCCGTCCATCGACCAATGGCCGGAATTGTGCGGGCGCATCGCCAGCTCGTTGACGAGGATGCGGCCGTCGCGGGTCTGGAACAGCTCGACGGCGAGGTGACCGACGACGTCCAGCTCCTTGGCGATGCTGAGCGCCATCTGTTCGGCCTCGAGGGCCAGGGCCTCGTCGAGGTCGGGGGCGGGCGCGATCACCGTGTCGCAGACGCCGTTCACCTGCCGGGACTCGACGACCGGGTAGGCGACCGCCTGACCGTGCGGGGAGCGTACGACGTTGGCGGCGAGCTCGCGGACGAAGTCGACCTTCTCCTCCGCGAGCACGGGCACACCGGCGCGGAAGGGCTCGGCGGCCTCCTCGACGGAGTCCACGACCCACACGCCCTTGCCGTCGTAGCCGCCGCGGACGGTCTTGAGGACGACCGGGAAGCCGTCCCCCTCCGCCGCGAACGCGGCCACGTCCTGCGGATCGCTCACGATCCGGTGCCGCGGGCAGGGCACGCCGATCGCGTCGAGCTTCGCCCGCATCACGCCCTTGTCCTGGGCGTGCACCAGCGCGTCGGGCCCTGGGCGCACGGGTATGCCGTCCGCCTCCAGGGCCCGGAGGTGCTCGGTGGGCACGTGCTCGTGATCGAAGGTGATCACGTCGCACCCGCGTGCGAAGTCGCGCAGCGTGTCGAGGTCGCGGTAGTCGCCGATGACGACATCGCTGACGACCTGCGCCGCGGAATCCTGAGGAGTGTCACTGAGAAGCTTGAACCTGATGCCCAACGGGATGCCCGCCTCGTGTGTCATACGAGCGAGCTGACCCCCGCCGACCATGCCGACTACCGGGAACGTCACACCCCTAGCGTATCGGCCGCGAGGAGCCCACCGGATTACCGGCCGTTCCGCCGGTCCTCTTCCCGCCCGTGGCCCCCGTCGGCAGGAAGATCGCGCGTGCGGGTGGTTAGCATGACTGGGTTGACGCCAACCGACGGACGGGGGCCTGCACGACCATGGGACATGGTTCCTCGGGGCCTCCAACGGCTCCCCCGGCACCCCGCGGCGCGGTGCGGCAGCGGGTCGACCGGCTGGTCCGCGAGGTCGTGAAGTTCGGCGCGGTGGGCGGCGCGGGGGTTCTGGTCAACCTCCTCGTGTTCAACCTGGTGCGGCACACGACCGACCTGCAGGTGGTGCGGGCGAGCATCGTCGCGACCGTCGTCGCGATCGTCTTCAACTACCTGGGCTTCCGCTACTTCACGTACCGGGACCGCGACAAGAGCGGGCGCACGCGCGAGATGTCGCTGTTCCTGCTGTTCAGCGCGGTCGGGCTCGTGATCGAGAACGGTGTGCTGTACACGGCGACGTACGGCTTCGGCTGGGACAGCCCGCTGCAGAGCAACATCTTCAAGTTCGTCGGCATCGGTCTCGGAACGCTGTTCCGCTTCTGGTCGTACCGCACCTGGGTCTTCCGCGCGCTGCCGGCCCGGGAGCCGGTGGTGCGGGCCGAGTCCTTCCCGGAGCACGAGCAGCCGGCGGCGGTCCCCGCGGCGGACGGCCGCCCCGCCCCCCGTCCCGCCGGAGCGACCCGGGTCGGCGCGGCCCGCAGGCCGTGACCCGCGGTCCAGGGCCCCGCCCGGAGTTCTGCGGCGGCTAGCGGACCGTCTCCCCCGTACCCGTCGACGCCTTCTTCGGCGGAGGGGTGCGGGACAGGAACAGGCCGAACACCGGAGGCTTGGCCTGCAGCAGTTCCAGGCGTCCGCCGTCCGCCTCGGCGAGGTCACGGGCGACGGCCAGGCCGATGCCCGTCGAGTTCCGTCCGCTGATCGTACGCTCGAAGATCCGCGCCCCCAGGTCGGCCGGGACGCCCGCGCCCTCGTCGGTGACCTCGACCACCGCCTGGTTGCCGGTGACCCGGGTGCGCAGGGCCACGGTGCCGCCGCCGTGCATCAGGGAGTTCTCGATCAGCGCGGCCAGCACCTGCGCCACCGCGCCCGGTGTGCCCACGGCCGTCAGGTGCCGCTTTCCGGAGCTGACGATGGCGCGTCCCGCGCTGCGGTAGGCGGGGCGCCACTCGGCGATCTGCTGCTGGATGACGTCGTCCAGCTCGAAGGTGACGGCGGAGCCGCTGCGCGGGTCGCGGGAGTTGGTCAGCAGCCGTTCCACCACGTCCGTCAGACGTTCCACCTGGGTCAGCGCGATCGTCGCCTCGTCCTTCACCGTCTCCGGGTCGTCGGTGAGGGTGATCTCCTCCAGCCGCATGGACAGCGCGGTCAGCGGCGTACGCAGCTGGTGCGAGGCGTCGGCGGCCAGCCGGCGCTCGGCGGTCAGCATCCTGGCGATGCGTTCCGCGGAGGCGTCCAGCACGTCGGCGACCCGGTCCAGCTCGGGGACGCCGTACCGCTTGTGCCTGGGGCGCGGGTCGCCGGAGCCGAGGCGTTCGGCGGTCTCGGCGAGGTCGGTGAGCGGGGAGGCGAGGCGGTTGGCCTGGCGGATCGCCAGCAGCACCGCGGCGACCACCGCCAGCAGCGCCACCAGGCCGATGATCAGCAGGGTGCGGCCGACCTCCCGGGTCACCGAGGACTTGGGCTCCTCGACGAGGACCGTCTCGCCCTCCTCCCCGGTGGCCTCGCCGCGGATGACGTCACCGGTCGGTTCGGTGCCCACCTCGATGACCGGCCGGCCGGGGATGCTGATCTCGGCGTAGCGGTTGCCCTCGACCTGTTGCCGCAGGACGTCCGCGTCGACGGTGCCCGTGCCGAGCAGGCGACTGTCCACGATGCTGGCCAGCCGGGCCGCCTCCAGGTCGACCCGTTCCTGGGCGGTGCTGCTGATCGTCCGGGTCTCGACGATGACCAGGGAGACGCCGAAGACGCCGATCACGACGAGTACCACGGCGAGCGTGGACTGGATCAGTCGACGGCGCATGTCCTCTTACCCGTTGTCACCCGTACTGCCCGTGTTGCCCATCATGCCCGTGACCGGCCCCCCGGGGGCTCAGTTCTTCTCGAAGCGGAAGCCCACGCCCCGCACGGTGGCGATGTAGCGGGGGTTCGCCGCGTCGTCCCCCAGCTTCTTGCGCAGCCAGGAGATGTGCATGTCGAGGGTCTTCGTCGACGACCACCAAGTGGTGTCCCAGACCTCGCGCATCAGCTGGTCGCGGGTGACCACCCGGCCCGCGTCCCGCACCAGGACCCGCAGCAGGTCGAACTCCTTGGCGGTGAGCTGGAGCTCCTCGTCGCCCATCCAGGCCCGGTGCGACTCGACGTCGATGCGCACACCGTGCGTGGCGGGCGGCTGCTGGGGCTCGGCGGCACCGCGCCGCAGCAGGGCCCGGACCCGGGCGAGCAGTTCGGCGAGCCGGAACGGCTTGGTGACGTAGTCGTCGGCGCCGGCGTCCAGACCGACGACGGTGTCCACCTCGTCGGCGCGCGCGGTCAGGATGAGGATCGGCACGGTGTGGCCTTCGGCACGCAGCCGGCGGGCGACCTCCAGGCCGTCCATGCCGGGCAGGCCGAGGTCCAGCACGACCAGGTCGACGCCGCCCTGCATCCCGGCGTCGAGCGCGGTGGGTCCGTCCTCACGCACCTCGACCTCGTACCCTTCCCGGCGCAGTGCGCGGGCCAGCGGCTCCGAGATGGACGCGTCGTCCTCGGCGAGCAGTACACGGGTCATGAGCTGATGGTAGTCCGCTCGGAGCAACGGCCGAGGTGTGATCGACCAGGCCGCTTCTTACCTTCGGACATGCCGGACACCGGTTCCCGGCTGCCCCGTCGACCCCGGTGGGGAACCTGCGGCTGTGAGGTGCCATCCTGGAATGGACCTTCGAAAGATCGTCCGCGGTTCCCTCATCACCTGTGATCCGTGTCTCAAGTGCTTCCATACCGGGCGGTGTCCTGCCGTATGGTGAATCAACGCCTGTAGCACCACGGGGACCTTTGGCGGCTTCGACGCCGAAGGTCTCTTTTGTGTGCGGGCTGGTCCACGGCCAGCCTTGAAAGGAATGACCTGTGGCCGGGCCTCATGACGCGCAGCGACGCGCGCCGAGGCGTGGATCCCGGTGGTCGCCGTCCACCGCTTCGTGATCCGGAGCGGAATCCCTCAGGGCGTGGGGTGGACGGGCGAGGCCGCCGGTGCCGGCCGCCCCCACCGGGCGCGCATCGCCTCATGAGCGCGTCCCGACCAGCAAGGAACGACCATGGCGTCCAGCCTGACGAAGGACTCGGTCCACCCGGGCACCCCCGGTTCCGAGAAGACCTTCTTCGGCCACCCCCGCGGACTGGCCACTCTCTTCATGACCGAGATGTGGGAGCGTTTCTCCTACTACGGCATGAGGGCCCTGCTCCCGCTGTACCTCGTGGCCCCGGGCGGCCTGGGCCTGAGCGCCGGCACCGCCACCGCGATCTACTCGGTGTACCTCTCGCTGGTGTACCTGCTCACGATGCCGGGCGGCTGGTTCGGCGACCGTGTGTGGGGCCCCCGCAAGACCGTCGCCGTCGCGGGCGGCATCATCATGCTCGGCCACCTCACGCTGGCGCTGCCGTCGTCCGGCACGTTCTACGCCGGTCTCGGCCTGGTCGCCATCGGCTCCGGTCTGCTGAAGGCCAACATCTCCACGATGGTCGGCCAGCTCTACGACGGCCCGGACGACCCGCGCCGCGACGGCGGCTTCACCGTCTTCTACATGGGCATCAACCTCGGTGCCTTCGCCGCGCCGCTGATCATCGGAACCATCGGTGAGAACGTCAACTGGCACCTGGGCTTCGCGCTGGCCGCGCTCGGCATGGCGCTGGGTGTGGCCCAGTTCCTGATCGGCAGCCGCAACCTCGCCCCGCACTCCAGCGTCGTGCCGAAGCCGCTGTCGGCCGCCGAGAAGACCTCGACGCTGCGCAAGGCCGCGTTCTGGGCCGCCGTCGCCGTCGTCTTCTACGCCATCGTCGGCTTCTCCGGCCACTACACGCTGAACTGGATCCTGGTCCCGCTGACGCTGCTCGGCGTGATCATCCCGGTGCTGGTGCTGACCCGCATCAAGCGGGACAAGGAACTGGACCGCGCCGAGCAGTCCAAGATGTCCGCGTACATCTGGTTCTTCGTCGCCGCGGCCGTCTTCTGGATGATCTACGACCAGGGCGGTTCGACCCTTTCGATCTTCGCCGACTCCTCGGCCGAGAACAGCGTCTTCGGCTGGGAGTTCCCGGTCTCCTGGTACCAGTCGGTCAACCCGGTCATCATCATGGCGCTGGCCCCGGTCTTCGCCACGCTGTGGCTGGCGCTCGCCCGGCGCGGCAAGGAGCCGAGCACGATCGTGAAGTTCTCGTTCGGCCTGGTCCTGGTCGGCGCGTCCTTCTTCCTCTTCTTGGCCCCGCTGGCGATCGCCGAGGGCGGTCACAAGGCGGCGGCGCTGTGGCTGGTGGCGATCTACTTCGTCCAGACCTGCGGTGAGCTGCTGCTCTCCCCGGTCGGCCTGTCGGTCACCACGAAGATGGCGCCGGTGAAGTACGCCTCGCAGATGATGGGCGTCTGGTTCCTGGCCGTCACCGCCGGTGACGCGACCACGGGTCTGCTGTCCATCGCCGGCGTCGACCTGAACAAGACGGGCATCGTCGCCGCGGAGGCCACGCTCGCCGTGGTCGCCGGTGTCGCGGTGTGGATGTACCGCAAGCGGGTCAAGGAGCTCATGGGCGACGTCCGCTGACGTCTGCCGGTCCGGCCTTGCCGACGGAGGGCCGCCGCATCCCTGGTGGATGCGGCGGCCCTCCGGGCGTTTGCGGGGACGTCCGCGCGCGGGAGAACGCCCGGCAACCCTGCGCGGGCTGCGGCGGAACGGCTCGGGTCGCCCGCCCGGCACCGCGGCAGCCGGCCAGGACCGGGCGTGCGCAAGCCTGACGGCCTTGCGCGACCGCGCAGGCCCGGGCACCCGGCGCGCCCACACCACCGGCCGCCGACCACGGCGTCCCGCACACCGGAACGGGGCGCTCCGGGCCCACGCGTGTGAGGACGGCCGACAACGCCGCTTGGACTCCCGCCGACACGACAACGGCCCCATGAAACGCCGAGGGGCCCCTACGCACACGTCCGGGCCACCACGGTGGCCACCTCAACGGGACGACAGCCAGCCCGGCCCCCGCACGTCCGAAGACGACCGACCACGCCGCAGCACCCCCGCCGACACGACAACGGCCCCACGAAACGCCGAGGGACCCCTACGCACACGTCCGGGCCACCACGGTGGCCACCTCAACGGGACGACAGCCAGCCCGGCCCCGCGCCTGCGAGGGCGGCCGACCCGGTCACGGGACTCGCGCGGGCACGACAACGGCCCCTCGGGATCCCGAGGGGCCGGGCGTTCGTGTGCTGACCGCTGGAGTCGGTGGCCTACGCGGGCGCGCCGAGTTCCGCCCAGACGGTCTTGCCCGCGACGCCCGGGGTCCGTACGACGCCCCAGTCCAGGCAGAGCCGCTGCACGATGAACATGCCGTGGCCGCCGGGGCGCCCGGCGCGGTGCGGGGTGCGGGGTGCCGGCTGGCCCGTGCCGCGGTCGGAGACCTCCAGCCGGATCACCTTCTTGTCGCAGGTGATCCACAGCTCGTCCGGCCCCTCGGCGTGCAGGCAGGCATTGGTGACCAGCTCCGACACGACGAGCAGGACGTCCTCGGCGGCGGCGCGCTGGTCGGCGGTGGCGGAGGGCAGCCAGCCCCAGGCGTACAGCGCCTGGCGGGTGAAGTCCCGGGCGAGCGGGACGACACCGCTCTGACCGTCGAAGCTCAGCCTGCGGACCTGCCGGCCGGCGGCGGGCGCGGACGGCCGGTCCGCGGTCCCCTGGGGCGCGCGGGCAGCCCCGGGGACGGCGGCTTGCCCCGCGGAGACGCCCGCCGCGGGCGGGCCTCCTGCGGGCTCCCCGGTCGCGGGTGCGCCGTCCTCGGACGCCCCGGAAGCGCCGCTGGGCTCCGGACCGCGGTCGCCCGGCGAGTAGGGCCGGGTGGTGCTCATCAGCGCTTCACCTCACCGATTCACCAGTTCACGTTTCAAAGTCGTACACAGTCAGTCACGCCGTACAGGAGTGCGGTCCACCCCGGCGTCCCGCCCGGGCAGCCGACAGGTTCAGGATGTCTCCTGCCCGAGCGGACCGACAGAACACCCCTGTATTGGGCAAGAAACACAGAGCCGGGGACGAACACCGGTCCCAGGGGCCGCACGAGACCCGTCTCCGGCCCGGCGTGGGGCGGTCAGTCGGACTCGTCGGACAGGGCCGCCTCAAGCGTGTCATGGACAGTGAAGACAGCCTCCGCCCCAGTGATCTCGAACACCCGCGCCACCACGGGCTGCATCCCCACCAGGTGCACGCCACCCCCTGCGGCCTCCGCCTTCAGCCGCGCGCCGAGCAGGACGTTGAGTCCTGTGGAGTCGCAGAACTCCAGGCGTGAGCAGTCGACGACGAGGCGGTTGAATCCCTTGGCGAGGCAGTCCTCCAGCGGCTCGCGCAACAGATCGGCGGTGTGGTGATCCAACTCACCCGCCGGAGTCACGACGGCACTGTGGCCCTCTTCCCGCACCTCCACCAGAAGCCGGCCCGACTGTGCGCTGCCGACCGTCCCGCGGTCCATGCCGTCTCTCTCTCCCGGGGTCGTGACTGCTGCTGACGCCCTCGAACACTACGCCTTCCCTACGCCCTTCGACACCCGAACAACCGCACACAAACGGACATACCCACACAGAACACACTTGCGGTGAGCTCGGTAAACCCGGTAGGGCTAGTAGGAACACGTAACCGACACGGCCGGCTTTGGAGGCGCCGCACACCGCAGTGCACGTACTGGCTTCGGCAGCCGTATGCCGAGAACGATGGAGGACATCATGTCACCCCGGCTCGACGGATCGCGTACCCACAAAGCGACGTCGACACCCCCTCCGGAACATCTGGATCCCATCGAGCACCATGACGCGGGCACCGACGTCGACGGCGCCCTCGCCGGGCTTCCGGACATCCCCGCATACGACGAGGTGGCTCCGGCCGACGCCCGGGCCCTGTCCAAGACCCTCTTCGAGCGGCTGGAATCGCTGGAGGAAGGCACCCACGAGTACTCGTACGTACGCAACACGCTCGTCGAGCTCAACCTCGCCCTGGTCAAGTTCGCCGCCTCCCGCTTCCGCTCGCGCAGCGAGCCGATGGAGGACATCATCCAGGTCGGCACGATCGGCCTGATCAAGGCGATCGACCGGTTCGAACTCTCCCGCGGTGTCGAGTTCCCCACGTTCGCGATGCCGACCATCATCGGCGAGATCAAGCGGTTCTTCCGCGACACCTCCTGGTCCGTGCGCGTCCCGCGCCGGCTCCAGGAACTCAGACTCGACCTGGCCAAGGCCGGCGATGAACTGGCCCAGCGGCTGGACCGCGCCCCGACGGTGGCCGAACTGGCCGAGCACCTGGGCCTGTCCAACGACGAGGTCGTCGAGGGCATGGCGGCGTCCAACGCCTACACCGCCTCCTCGCTGGACGCCCAGCCGGAGGAGGACGACGCCGAGGGCGCGCTCGCGGACCGCATCGGATACGAGGACCACGGCCTCGAAGGCATCGAGTACGTCGAGTCGCTGAAGCCGCTGATCGCCGAACTCCCCTCGCGGGACCGGAAGATCCTCTCCCTCCGGTTCGTCGCGGGCATGACCCAGTCGGAGATCGGTGACGAGCTCGGCATCTCGCAGATGCACGTCTCCCGGCTGCTGTCACGGACGCTGGTCCGGCTCCGCAAGGGGCTGACGCTCGAGGAGTGACCGTCACTCGGTGACGTCCGCCCGAGGGGGGCGGTCCGGCCGGACCGCCCCCGTGCTCCCCTCGCAGGGCCGCTTGTTACCCGCGGAAACTCCGGGAACCCCTTTTCTCCCCGGTCCCCTTCCACCACTATGGGCACGCCCAGACCGGCTGGTACGTCAGGACCGGGGGCGGCACGGTGTCGCGGCTGCGAGGAGGCGGGCGGATGACGCGGGGGGACGGGACCGGCGACGGCGACCGGGCCGGGGACGGAACGCACGCCGACGCCTCCGACGCGCGCCTGGCCGAACTGCTGCGCGCCCGGACGCCCACCGCGTACCCGGCGCTCCAGGAACTCCGCGCGCGGCACCAGCCCTCCGTCCTCGCCTACGCCCGCCTGTGCGCCGCCGGCGAGTCGGCGGCGCGGCAACTGGCCGCGCAGGCGTTCACCCTGGCGGCCCGTCAGACCGCCCGGGGCACCGATCCCGGCGGTCCGTGGCGGCACCACCTCCTGTTGCTGACCGGGCAGGTCGCCGCCGAGTGGGCGGCCGACGAACGGGCCGCCGCACTGGACCCGGGCCTGCTCCTCGTCCTCAACGCGGGCGGCACCGGCGACACGGGCGGCCCGGTGCCGACCATGCTCGCGCCGTTCCGCTCCCTGCCGCCCCGGGCCCAGGGCCTGATCTGGTACGGGGTGGTGGACCGGGAGCCCGCGGACCGCACGGCCTCGCTGCTCGGCCTCTCCCGCCATGACGTGACGTACGGCACCGGTCCGGCGCTGCAGGCGCTGGGCCAGGCCTGTCTGCGGTCCCGGCTGGGCGCCTCCGACGACCCCCGCTGCCCGGACTTCCGGCGGCTCATCGAGGAGTCGGTACGGCCCGACAACCCCCGCGAGAGCTCCGACCTGCACAGCCACATGACGACGTGCCCGCACTGCACGGCGGCCCACGAGGAGCTGTGCGCCCTGCGGGACGACCCGCGCACGGCCCTGGCCGAGGGCCTGCTGCCCTGGGCGGGCACGGCGTACGCGGTGCGCGAGCCGGCCGACCCGCACCCGACGTCCCCCGGCGCGCCCGGGCCGTGGCCGCCGTCCCGCCGTTTCGCGCTGGCCTCCGCGGCACTCGGCGTGGCCCTGGCTCCGCTGCTGGTCTTCCTGGTGTCCCAGGGCGGTACGCCGTCCCAGCGGCCGGCGGGCTCGGCGGCCACGCCGTCCGGCCCGCCGCCGGTGACGGTGACCGCGACGGTGTCCGCGGCGCCGCCCGCGCCCTCCCCGCCGGTCTCCGCGTCCCCGTCGGACGCCTCCTCCCCGTCCCCGACCCCGACCCCGACGCGCAGTCCGGCACCGTCGCGCACTGCCCGTCCCACGCCGCCGCCGGCGCGGGACGCCCCGCCGTTCCGGCCGCCGGACGGCTCGTACGCCCAGGTGGTGAACGTCGCCTCGGGCCGGTGCCTGGACATCCGCGACGGCGCCCTGGAGAAGGGCACGGACGTCGTCACGGCGCCCTGCACCTCCTCCCCCACCCAGCTGTGGCGGGTCGACGCCGGGCGCGGGGTGGTCCAGTCGTACGCCGACACCGACTACTGCCTGGACAGCCGCGGCTCCGTGGACCGGGGCGTCGGCATCTGGGAGTGCGACTCCGTCGACGGGCGCAACGGGCAGAACCTCCGGTTCGCGGTGGACGCACGCGGGGTGATCCGCCCGGGCATCGACCCGGAGCGTGCGGTGACGCCGGGCGGAGGCACGTCCGTGGTGCTGGTGACGGAGACGGAGCGGGCCGACCAGCGCTGGCGGGCGGGTTCCTGACCGGGCGCCGGCCAGCCGGTCACACCACCCGCACGCCCCGCCGCCACACCCCGGCGACCAGCGGTACGCCGGGCCGGTAGGCCAGGTGGACGTGGCTCGGGGCGTCGAGGAGGGTCAGGTCCGCGTACGCGCCCGGGGTGAGGCGGCCGATGTCGTCGCGGCGCAGCGCCGCCGCGCCGCCCGCCGTGGCCGCCCACACCGCCTCGTCCGGGGTCATCCCCATGTCCCGCACCGCGAGCGCGATGCAGAAGGGGACGGAGGAGGTGAAGGACGAGCCGGGGTTGCAGTCGGTGGACAGCGCGACCGTGACGCCGGCGTCGAGCAGGCGGCGGGCGTCGGGCCACTCGGCGCGGGTGGAGAACTCGGCGCCGGGCAGCAGGGTCGCGACCGTACGGCTGTTCGCGAGCGCGTCCACGTCGGCGTCGGTGAGGTGGGTGCAGTGGTCGGCGCTGGCCGCGTCGAGTTCGACCGCCAGCCGCACGCCGGGTCCGTGGGTGAGCTGGTTGGCGTGGATGCGGGGGTGGAGGCCCTTGGCCCTGCCTGCGGTGAGGATGGCGCGGGCCTGGTCGCCGTCGAAGGCGCCCTTCTCGCAGAACACGTCGATCCAGCGGGCGTGCGGGGCGCAGGCGTCGAGCATCTCGCCGGTGACGAGGTCGACGTAGGCGGCCGGGTCGTCGGCGAGCTCCGGGGCGACGATGTGGGCGCCGAGGTAGGTGACCTCGTCGGTGTGGCGGGCGGCGATGCGCAGGGCGCGGGACTCGTCGGCGACGGTCAGGCCGTATCCGGATTTGGTCTCGAAGGTGGTGGTGCCCTGCCGCAGTGCCTCCGCGAGGTAGCGGGTGAGGCCCGCCTCCAGTTCCTCGTCGCTCGCGGCGCGGGTGGCGGCCACGGTGGTGCGGATGCCGCCCGCGCCGTAGGGGCGGCCGGACATGCGGGCGTTGAACTCCTCGGTGCGGTCGCCCGCGAAGAGGAGGTGGGAGTGGGAGTCGACGAAGCCGGGCAGGACGGCCCGGCCTTCGGCGTCGAGGCGATTGTCAGTGGCGGGTGCTTTGCTTGATTCACCGGTCCACGCGATGCGGTCGCCGTCGATGACGACGGCCGCGTCCCGGACCAGTCCGAGGGGGGAGTTGTCACCGAGGGAGGGGTCGTTGGTGACCAGCGCGGCGATGTTGGTGATGACGGTGCTGCTGCTCATGGTGTCCGTCTCGTCCTTGGGGATACGGGGTTCGGCGGTCTGCACGTCGGTCCTCATGCGCGCAGGGCGGACACGGCCCGCGCGAGTGCCTGCGGCACGTCGGGGACGAGAGTGTGCGCCCCGTCGCGTACGACGTGCCGCCCGCCCACGATCGTGTGCCGCACGTCGGCCGCCGTCGCGGCGAATACGGCCGTCTCGGCGCCGAGTCTCGGCAGCGGTCCCGCTGTTCTGACCGAGTCCAGCGCGATCGTCGTGAAGTCGGCGCGGGCTCCCGCCTCGATGGTGCCCGTGTCGTCCCAGCCGAGGGCCGCGTGACCGTCGGCGGTGGCGGCGCGCAGCAGGGCGGCGGTCGTCCAGTGGCCGCGGGTGCGGGTGCGCAGGCGCTCGTTCAGCTCCATGGCTCGGGCCTCTTCGAGCAGGTCGATCACGGCGTGGCTGTCGGAGCCGAGGGAGAGCGGGGAGCCGGCGCTCTGCAGGGCGGCGGCGGGTCCGATGCCGTCCGCGAGGTCCCGTTCGGTGGTCGGGCACATGCAGGTGCCGGTGCCGCTGCCGCCGATCAGCGCGATGTCCTCGTCGGTGAGGTGCGTGTTGTGGACGCCGGTGGTGCGCGGCCCGAGGACACCGTGGTCGGCGAGCAGCCGGGCCGGGGTGCGGCCGTGGGCCTCGCGGCAGCCGTCGTTCTCGGCGGTCTGCTCCGACAGGTGCACGTGCAGCGGGGCCCGCCGCTCCTCGGCCCACCGCGCCACGGTCGCCAACTGGTCGGCGGGTACGGCCCGTACGGAGTGGACGGCGGCCCCGATCCGCGCGTGATCCCGTTCCTTGAGAACTGAACAGCGTTCCGCCCACGCCTCGGCCGTCCCGTCGGAGAAGCGGAGCTGGTGGGCGCCCGGGGGTTCGCCGAAGCCGGAGGACAGGTAGCAGGTGTCGAGGAGGGTGATGCGGATGCCGGCCTCGGCGGCGGCCTCGATCAGGGCCTCGCCCATCACGTTGGGGTCGGCGTAGGGGGTTCCGCCGGGGGCGTGGTGGACGTAGTGGAACTCGCCGACGGCGGTGATTCCGGCCAGGGCCATCTCGGCGTACACCGCGCGGGCCAGCTCGTGGTAGCTCTCGGGGGTCAGCCGGTCGGCCACGGAGTACATGACCTCGCGCCAGGTCCAGAAGGTGCCGGAGCCGACCTGGACGGTGCCGCGCAGGGCGCGGTGGAAGGCGTGGCTGTGGGCGTTGGCCAGTCCCGGCAGCGTCAGTCCGCGCAGGATCTCGGCGCCGGGCGGCGGGGCGGGGGTGCCCTGGTGGACGGCGGTGATGCGCCCGTCGCGGCCCGCGGCGGAGCCGCTGACGGACACCGTCAGGGCGACACCCGGCTCGACGTGGGTGCCGAGCCAGGCGTGCTCCAGCCAGTACGTCCGTGTCCGCTCGGTGGTGGTCACGTGCAGGCCAGTCCTTCCAGTACGTCGGCGAGAGCGGTCACCCCGGCCACGCAGTCGTCCTCAGTGGCGGACTCGGCCGGGGAGTGCGAGACGCCGGTGGGGTTGCGTACGAACAGCATGGCGGTCGGGATGCGCCCGGAGAGGATCCCGGCGTCGTGTCCGGCGCCGGTTCCGAGGACGGGCACCTTCAGGTCCGTGTCGCTGCCCAGGATGCGGGCGAGTTCGTCGCGCAGGGCGTGGTCGAACTCGACGACGGGGGTGAAGGACTCGCGTTCGACGTCCAGGTCGACGCCGTGGGCGGCGGCGTGGTCCCGGGCCGCCTTCTGCACCGCGCCGACCACGGTGTCCAGGCTCTCCTGGTCGGCGGCGCGGGAGTCGAGCCAGCCGCGCACCAGGGAGGGGATGGCGTTGACGCCGTTCGGCTCGACGGCGACCTTCCCGAAGGTGGCGACGGCACCGGCGAGTTCGGCCTCCCGGCGGGCGGCGAGCACGGTCTCGGCGTAGCTGAGCATGGGGTCGCGCCGGTCGGCGAGCCGGGTGGTGCCGGCGTGGTTGGCCTCGCCGCGGAAGTCGAACCGCCAGCGTCCGTGCGGCCAGATGGCGCTGGCGACGCCGATGCGGTCGCCCGAGAGGTCGAGGGCGCGGCCCTGCTCGACGTGGAGTTCGACGAAGGCGCCGATGCGGGCGAGCCGGTCGGGGTCGGGGCCGATGGCGTCGGGGTCGTGTCCGGCGGCCTCCATCGCCTGCGGGAGCGAGATGCCGTCGCCGTCGGTCAGGCGGTGGGCCTGTTCGACGGTGAGCTGTCCGGCGGTGAGCCGGGAGCCGACGCAGGCGAGGCCGAACCGGGCGCCCTCCTCGTCGCCGAAGTTGACGATCGCGACCGGCCTGGTGAAGCTCGCTCCCCCAGCGCGCAGTTCGTCCAGCGCCGCGAAGGCGGACACGATCCCGAGGGGTCCGTCGAAGGCGCCGCCGTCGGGCACGGAGTCCAGGTGGGAGCCGGTGACGACGGCGTTGCCCTCGGCCGGGTCGCCGAGCCAGGCCCACTGGTTGCCGTTGCGGTCGACCTCGTGGGCCAGTCCGCGCGCCTCGGCCTGCTGCCGGAACCAGGCCCGGCAGTCGGCGTCGGCGCCGGTCCAGGCGAACCGGCGGTAGC
Organism: Streptomyces viridiviolaceus; assembly: GCF_014650995.1. Taxonomy (GTDB): domain Bacteria; phylum Actinomycetota; class Actinomycetes; order Streptomycetales; family Streptomycetaceae; genus Streptomyces; species Streptomyces viridiviolaceus. Next base: position 83,059 of record NZ_BMWA01000023.1, on the reverse strand, counting down.
CGCCGGAGGCGGAGCTGCGTCCGATCGGCAGCAGCTCCGCCCACATGCTGTGGAAGCTCAACGCTCGTCACCCTCGCGCATCGGAACCCGCACGCCCCGGTCCTCGGCGACCGACTCCGCGATGTCGTACCCGGCGTCGACGTGCCGGATGACGCCCATGCCGGGGTCGTTGGTGAGGACCCGGCGGATCTTCTCCCCGGCCAGCGCGGTGCCGTCGGCCACGGTGACCTGGCCGGCGTGGATGGACCGGCCCATGCCGACGCCGCCGCCGTGGTGGATCGACACCCAGGAGGCACCGGAGGCCACGTTGACCATGGCGTTGAGCAGCGGCCAGTCGGCGATGGCGTCGGAGCCGTCGAGCATGGCCTCGGTCTCGCGGTACGGGGAGGCGACGGAGCCGCAGTCCAGGTGGTCGCGGCCGATGACGACGGGCGCGGCCAGCTCGCCGCTCGCGACCATGTCGTTGAACCGCTCGCCGGCCTTGTCGCGCTCGCCGTAGCCGAGCCAGCAGATGCGGGCGGGCAGGCCCTGGAAGTGGACGCGTTCGCCGGCCATCTTGATCCAGCGGGCCAGCGACTCGTTCTCGGGGAAGAGGTCGAGGATCGCCTTGTCGGTCCTGGCGATGTCGGCGGGGTCGCCGGACAGGGCGGCCCAGCGGAAGGGGCCCTTGCCCTCGCAGAAGAGGGGGCGGATGTAGGCGGGGACGAAGCCGGGGAAGGCGAACGCCCGGTCGTATCCGGCGAGCTGGGCCTCGCCGCGGATGGAGTTGCCGTAGTCGAAGACCTCGGCACCGGCGTCCTGGAAGCCGACCATGGCCTCGACGTGCCGGGCCATGGACTCGCGGGCGCGCGTGGTGAAGCCGGCCGGGTCCTTGGCGGCGGCGTCGGCCATGTCCTCGAAGGCGACGCCGACGGGGAGGTACGACAGGGGGTCGTGGGCCGAGGTCTGGTCGGTGACGATGTCGATGGGGGCGCCCATGGCGAGGAGCTGCGGGACGAGCTCGGCCGCGTTGCCGAGGACGCCGATGGACAGCGGGCGGCGGGCGTCCCGGGCCTCGGTGGCGAGCTGGAGGGCGTGGTCGAGGGAGTCGGCGCGCACGTCGAGGTAGCGGTGCTCGATGCGGCGGTCGATGGCCCGCGGGTCGCAGTCGACGCAGATCGCGACGCCGTCGTTCATCGTCACGGCGAGCGGCTGGGCACCGCCCATTCCGCCGAGACCGGCGGTGAGGGTGATGGTCCCGGCGAGAGTGCCGCCGAACTTCTTCGCGGCGACGGCGGCGAAGGTCTCGTAGGTGCCCTGGAGGATGCCCTGGGTGCCGATGTAGATCCAGGAGCCGGCCGTCATCTGCCCGTACATGGTCAGGCCGAGGGACTCCAGGCGGCGGAACTCCTCCCAGTTGGCCCAGTCGCCGACCAGGTTGGAGTTGGCGATGAGCACGCGCGGCGCCCACTCGTGGGTCTGCATGACACCGACGGGGCGGCCCGACTGGACGAGCATCGTCTCGTCCTGCTTGAGGGTCTTCAGCGTGCGGACCATGGCGTCGAAGGACCGCCAGTCGCGGGCGGCCTTGCCGGTGCCGCCGTAGACGACGAGCTTGTCGGGGTGCTCGGCGACCTCGGGGTCGAGGTTGTTCTGCAGCATCCGCAGGGCGGCCTCCTGCTGCCAGCCCAGGGCGCTTCGCTCGGTACCGCGTGGCGCTCGGACAGGGCGGGGTCCGGACATGGTCTGCCTCCTGGTGGCTTGCTCCCGGCGGATTGTTACTGCGGTTATTCACATCCTGACTTCATGAATAGAGCTAGTCAATACGTCCGTGTGCCAGCGTCGGCGCGTCGCGAGTGTTTGGCTGGATGCGTCGGGCGGACAGTGACGGGACGGAGGATCGAGTGAGCGACGGCACGGGTATCGGCAGTGACCTCGGCGGCACCGACGGGGAGCGGGCCGCGCGCCGGGACCAGGCGGTGCGGGCGGCCGTGGAAGGGGGCCTCCTCGGGCCCGACGCCCCGGTCGTCGGGCTGCTGGACGTCACCGGGATCCGGGAGTCCGCGGCGGCGCTGCGGGCGGCGTTCGAGGCGGTGACGGCACCCGGGACACCGGTGCTGCACGCCTTCGCGGTGAAGGCGACGCCGCTGGTTCCCGTCCTGCGGCTGCTGGACGAGGAGGGCGTCGGCGCGGAGGTCGCGAGCCCGGGCGAGCTGGCGCTGGCGCGCGCGGCGGGGGTGCCGCCCGAGCGGACGGTGCTGGACTCGCCCGCCAAGACGCCGGGCGAGCTGCGCGAGGCCCTGGCCCTGGGCATCGCCCTCAACGCGGACAACCCGCAGGAGCTGGAGCGCATCGACGCCCTGGTGAAGTCCTCCGGCGGCCCTTCCTCACCCCTGGGCATCCGGGTGAACCCGCAGGTCGGCGGCGGCTCCATCGAGGCGCTGTCGACGGCGACGGCGACGTCGAAGTTCGGGGTGGCGCTGCGCGACGAGGGGGCCCGGGAGTGGGTGGTGCGGGCGTATCTGGACCGGCCGTGGCTGACCCGGCTGCACGCGCACACCGGGTCCCAGGGGATCCCGCTGACGCTGATGGCCCAGGGCGTGCGGGAGACGTACACGCTCGCCGAGGAGATCAACGAACGTGCCGGGCGCCGGCAGGTCGACACGCTCGACATCGGCGGCGGGCTCCCTGTGAACTTCTCCTCGGACGCGACGACACCGACGTACGCCGAGTACGCGCGCGTGCTGCGCGAGGCGGTGCCGGGGCTGTTCGACGGACGGTACGGGCTGGTCACCGAGTTCGGGCGGTCACTGCTGGCCAAGCACGGCACGGTGGTGGCGCGGGTCGAGTACGCCAAGAGCGCCGGGGGCCGGGCGGTCGCGGTGACGCACGCGGGGGTGCAGGTCGCGACGCGGACGGTGTACGCGCCGGGGGCGTGGCCGCTGCGGATCGCCGCGTACGACGGCAAGGGGCGGCCGAAGGAGGGGCCGGCCGTGGTGCAGGACGTGGCCGGTCCGGCCTGCTTCGCGGGCGACCTGTTGGCGGTGGGCCGGTCGCTGCCGCTGCTGGAGCAGGGGGACTACGCGGCGGCGCTGGACACGGGGGCGTACTACTTCGCCCACCACTACGCGTACAACTCGCTGGCGCGGCCCGGGGTGTACGGCTTCGGCCCGGACGGAGCGGGGGGCCTGGCCTTCGCGGTCGTGCGGGAGCCGCAGACGGTCGAGGAGATCGTGGCGGAGTCCGGAGGACCGCACGCATCCGATCTCACGGCCCTGCGACCGGCCCCCCGGCACGAGGGCGCCGCCGGCGCCGGCTCGTGACCGGCCGGCACGACACCGCCCGCGCCCGTCGGTCCGGCGCGGGCACCCGCCACCTGGCCGGAACAGCACAACGCCCCTCCGCCCCGGCGAACCGGCACGGCGACCTTGCGCCTCGACAGCCCAGCGCGGCCGTCATCCACCCGGCCCGACCAGCACGGCCTCATCCACCCGGCCCGACCAGCGCAGCCGTCATCCGCCTCCGTCGGGCCGGCGCGGACGCACCCCGCATCGATGCACGGCGACCCCGCACCGCCTCGATCCGACCAGAACGACGCCGCCCGACCAGCGCAGCCGTCGTCCGCCCCGGCCGAACCGGCGCTGCCGTCACCCGCCCCGGTCAGACCAGTGCGGACGGCTTGCGCCTCGTTCCGCCGGGGGCCGCGTCGCCCGCTGCGACGCCCGTGGTGCGGTAGGCCCTGACCGCCTTGCCCGCCGGGCGGCCGCCGTTCTTCGTGAGCCAGTCCACGCGGACCCACAGCAGGGCGTCCCCGTCCTGCTCGCGGCGGCCGATCCAGGCGGCCTTCAGCCACAGGCCGGCGCCGCAGCCGGCCAGCAGCAGGCCACCGGCGGCGGGTACGGCGAAGGCGCTGCCCAGCACGGCGAGGAAGGCGAGCAACAGCCACCAGCGGTGGCCGCGGCGCCAGGTGCGCACCGACACCGCGCGGTCCTGGAGCACGTCGTGCTTGCCCGCGCGGGCGGCCGAGCGGGCCAGGGCGGCGTACCTCCTGCGCCCCGCGTACGCCACGACGGCCGTCGCGACGACGAACAGCGCGGCCCCGGCCGACAGGCCGATCCGGCGTCCGGTCAGTCCCGGCACCAGCACGCCGATGCCCGCCGCGCACACGCCGAGCCACCACAGCGGTGCCGCCCCCGCCCGTACGACGACGGCGACCCGAGCCAGCCCCTGTCCTCCGCGCGCCACGTTCCTGCCTCCCGTCCCCGGTGTGCGAAGCGTCTGAAAGGTGTGTCAGGGCAGGCACGTTAACGGGACAAGGTGAGACGAGTCTGAGAACGGCGCACCGGCGTTCACTCCACGAACAGCCCCCGCGCCGCCGCCTTCGCGTCGAACTCCTCCAGCCGGGCCTGGGCGTCCGGCAGGTCGTCGCACATCGCCTCCAGCAGCACCCGGCCGAGCAGCATCGGCGCGCAGGCGGTGTCGAAGGCCAGCCCGGTACCGACGGCGGCCGGCAGCAGCAGGTCGGACACCTTGGCGACCGGCGCGAAGGCGGAGTCGGCGACCGTCACCACCGTGAGCCCCGCCTCCTTGCCGTGCGCGAGCGTGTCGACGACCTCGCGGGGATGCCGGGGCAGCGCGAAGCAGAGCAGCGCCGTCGCCCCGGCCCGTACGGCGGCGTCGATACGGTCGTGGATCATCGTGCCGCCCTCGTTCAGCAGCCGGACGTCCGGATGGACCTTGGCGGCGAAGTAGGCGAAGCCGTACGCCTGGGAGGCCGCCGCCCTCAGGCCGAGCACCGGCAGCGGACGCGAGGCGGCCAGCAGCCGGCCCGCCTCCCGCACCGGCCGCGGATCGGCGAGCAGTTCCGCGAGGTGCTTGAGGTTCTCGATCTCGGCCTCGACGGCCTGCTGGTACTCGTTGCACGAAGCCGGGTCCGCGCCCTGTTCGGCGGGCGCCACCTCGCGCAGGTGCCTGCGCAGGGCCGGATAGCCGTCGAAGCCGAGGGCGACCGCGAAGCGGGTGACCGAGGGCTGGCTGACCCCGGCGAGTTCGGCGAGCTCGACGCTGGACAGGAACGGCACGTCGGCGGCCCGCCGCACCATGCTGTGCGCGATCCGCCGCTGGGTCGGCGTGAGCCGGTGCCCCTCGAAGAGCGCCTGCAGCCGCGCGGCAGGGCTGTCGGTACGCCCCTCGGTACGGCTTTCGGTTCCGCTCATGACGTGCTCCCCTTCCAGATGTCCGTGAACCGGTCGAGCAGTTCGGACGCCACCGTCACATCGTGCGTGAGCGGCCGGTCGGCCGGGTCCGCGTCCAGCACCGACTCGGCGAGCTCCAGCGCCCGGCCCGCCGGGAGGTCTGGTTCCAGGCGGAGGTCGCGTTGCCGCAACGCCCGTACGGCGGCCACCAGTTCGCAGCCGACGACGAGTCGGTACGCGCCGCACGCGCGCAGCGTCTGCCGTGCGGCGAGCGAGGCGAAACTGGCCTGTTCCTCGACGCCTCGGGAGAGTACAGCGTGACCGAGCGACGCGGGCGCGGAGAACGCGCGCAGATCGCCGAGGGCGGCGCCGGCGGCGTACTCCAGGATCATCACGCCGGAGGAGGCGGGCTCGTGGTCGGCGAGGAAGGGGCGCAGGCGGGTGTAGGCGGGCTCGTTCAGCGTCGACAGCCGTGACGTGGACAGGCGGGCGACCTGGGTCATGGCGAGCCTGAAGTGGTCCAGGGCGAGGGCGAGCTGCGCCTGGTAGAAGCCGCCGTGGTGGTAGGCCGCCATGTCGTCGGGGGAGATCAGGGGGTTCTCCGCGGCCGCGTTGATCTCCACGACGAGGACCTCTTCCAGGGCGTCGGCGGCGTCGTGCGCCGGGCCGTGGATCTGGGGCAGGCAGCGGAAGCCGTACGGGTCCTGGATCCGGCCGAGCGGTGGGGTGGGCCGGTCGGCGGCACCGATCAGCTCCCGCATCCGCCGGGCGACCTCGGCGGAGCCGCGGTGCGGTCGGGCCGCGTGGACGGGGGCGGCGTACGCCTCGTGGGAGCCGTCGACGGCCAGCAGGGACAGCGCGGCGACGACCTGGGTGGCGGCGAGCAGGCCGCGCAGTTCGTGCAGGGCGAGCGCGGACTGGCCGAGGGTGAGGGCGTTACTGCTGATCAGGGCCAACGCGTCGTTGTTGTCGAGGGGTTGGGGCGTCGGCGCGGCCGGTCCCCGCCACGGGTGCTCCCCGGCGAGCGCCAGCCCGACCTGCGCGAGCGCGGCGATGTCTCCCGTCCCGACCGACCCGAACTCGTTCACGACCGGGTACGCCCCGGACTCCAGCGCCTCGCACAGCGCGGTGACGACGGACGGCCGCAGCCCGGCGCCCCCGGCCAGCAGCTGGTTGGCGCGTACGGCGAGCATCGCGCGTACCTGCCGGGCGGGCAGCTCCTCCCCGATGGCGCCGGCGTGGCTGCGCAGCAGCCTCAGGCCATGGCCGGCGGCCGCATCGGTGGGCACGTCCTCGTTCCGGTTGGCGCCGACGCCGGTGGAGCGGCCGTAGACGCGACCGGTGGCGGCGATCCGGCGGGCGGCATCCCAGGACTCCTCTGCGCGCTTCATCGCCTCGGACCCCGGCACCGGTCGCGCGGCCCCGTCGGCGAGCCGGACGGCGTCCGCGACGCCGAGCCCACGCCCGTCGAGAACGACGAGGCCGGGGGCCACACCCTCCGGGGCGTCCACGATCCGAGACGACATCACGTGCATACCTTCCTCAAATCGGACACATGATCTTGCCCACCGGCCATCCGTAACCGCGGATTAACGCCGGAGCATTGACAAGCTATTCAGACACCAAGAACTCTGCATGACGTTATACAGCCGGGCAAGGGACATCTCATGATCCAGTTCGACGCGGTCCACAAGCTCTTCCCCAACGGCACGACAGCAGTCCACGACCTCTCCCTGGCCCTGCCGGAGGGCGGCGTGACCGTCCTCGTCGGATCCTCCGGTTGCGGCAAGACGACCACCCTGCGGATGATCAACCGGATGGTCGAGCCGACCTCCGGCACCATCCGGGTCGGCGGCAAGGACGTCCAGGAGCAGGACGCCGCCGAACTGCGCCGGTCCATCGGGTACGTCATCCAGCAGTCGGGCCTCTTCCCGCACCGCACGGTGCTCGACAACATCGCCACCGTGCCGCTGCTGCTCGGCTGGGGCCGCCGCAAGGCTCGCGCCCGGGCCGCGGAACTCCTCGAGACCGTCGGCCTCGCCCCCGAGGCCGGCCGCCGCTACCCGCACCAGCTCTCCGGCGGCCAGCAGCAGCGGGTCGGCGTCGCCCGCGCCCTCGCCGCCGACCCGCCCGTCCTGCTGATGGACGAGCCGTTCGGCGCGGTCGACCCGGTGGTCCGCACCCAGCTCCAGGACGAACTTCTCCGGCTGCAGAAGGAGTTGAGCAAGACCATCGTCTTCGTCACCCACGACATCGACGAGGCGGTCCGGCTCGGCGACCGGATCGCGATCTTCCGCACCGGCGGCCACCTGATCCAGTGCGCCGAGCCCGCCGAACTCCTCGCCCGCCCGGCCGACGACTTCGTGGCCGACTTCCTCGGCGCCGAGCGCGGCCTGAAGCTGCTCTCGCTCAGGACCCTCGCGGACGTCCCCCAGGGCGCGGTCCCCGAGGGCGGCACCTGGACCCTCGTCCTCGACGAGGCCCGCAAGCCGCTGCACTGGGCGTCGAAGGACGCCGAACTCCCCGTACGACCACTGCAGGACACCGACTCCCTGCTGTCGGCGCTCAACGAGTCGGTCGCCTCCCCCACCGGCCTGATCGCCCGCGTCGACGCGGCCGGCGTCCTCACAGGGGTCTCCTCCCGCGACGACATCCACGAGCACGCGAACCGGGCGCACACCGAGGTCGTGGCCGCATGACCATCGACTGGTCCTGGATATCCGGCCACACCGACGACCTGACCACCCTGACGGTCTCCCACCTCCAGGCCGCCCTGTCCGCCGTTCTCCTCGGCCTGCTGATCTCGCTCCCGCTCGCGGTGGTCGCCCACCGCGTCCGCCCGCTGCGCGGCTTTCTGCTCGGCCTCTCGAACGTCCTGTTCACGATCCCGTCGATCGCGGTCTTCGTGCTCCTCCTCCCGGTCTCCGGCCTGACCCGCACCACCACGGTCATCGGCCTGACGATCTACACCCTGGTCGTCCTGCTCCGGAACACCGTCGAGGGCCTCGACTCGGTCCCCACGAGGACCAAGGAGGCGGCGAAGGCCATGGGGACGCGCCCGCTGCGCACCCTGCTCACCGTCGAGTTCCCGCTCGCCCTCCCCGTGATCATGGCGGGCGTCCGGATCGCCACGGTCATGTCGATCTCCCTCGTCTCCGTGGCGACCTACATCGGCGACGGCGGCCTCGGCCAGCTCTTCACCGACGGCTTCCAGCGCAACTTCCCGACCCCGGTGATCGTGGGCGTGGTCCTCACCCTCCTGCTGGCCGTGGTGGCGGACGCGTTGCTGGTCGCCGTCCAGTACGTACTCACCCCGTGGACGAGGCGGCGAGCCTGAGATGTACGAACTCTTCAAGAACCTCGGCGGCTGGCTGACCAGCGGCGAGCAGTGGGCCGGACCCGACGGCATCGCCACCCGCCTCGCCGAACACCTCCAGTACTCGCTCCTCGCCACCCTCGTCGCCGCCGCGATCGGCCTCCCCCTGGGCCTGCTGATCGGCCACACCGGCAAAGGCGCGTTCGTCGCGATCAACCTGTCGTCCTTCGGCCGCGCGCTGCCCACCGTCGGCCTGGTCGTGCTGGTCTTCCTCGCCAGCGGCCTGTCGATGTGGCCCGTCTACGTCGCGCTGGTCGCCCTCGCGGTCCCGGCGCTCGTCACCAACACCTACGCCGGAATGACCGCCGTCGACCCGGACGTGAAGGACGCGGCCCGCGGACAGGGCATGCGCGGCCACCAGGTCCTGCTCCAGGTGGAGCTCCCGCTGGCCCTCCCCCTGATCATGACGGGCCTGCGTCTCGCGCTGATCCAGGTGGTGGCCACGGCCACCATCGCCGCGTACGTCTCCTTCGGCGGCCTCGGCCGGTACGTCTTCGACGGCCTGGCCCAGCGCGACCTCGTGCAGGTGATGGGCGGCGCCGTGCTGGTCGCCGTGATCGCGGTCGCCCTCGACGTGACCCTCGCCGCCCTCCAGCGCTTCCTCTTCCGACACCGCACCGCCTAGGGAACGAAAATGAACCGTCGCACTCTCCTCGGCGGACTGTTCGCCGCAGCCTCCGTCCCCGCCCTCTCCGCCTGCTCCAGCGGCATCACGTCCCTCGACGGCGAGGGCACGACCACCTCCGGCGGCGGCTCCAGCAAGGGCGGCCTGACCATCGGCACCGCCAACTTCACCGAGAACCAGGTGCTCGGGTACCTGTACGCGGCCGTCCTCGACGCCGTCGGCGTGAAGACGACCGTCCGCCCCAACCTCGGCACCCGCGAGATCCTCATCCCCGCCCTCAAGGGCGGCGACATCGACCTCCTGCCCGAGTACCAGGGCGCCCTGCTGCACTACCTCGACCCCAAGGCGGCGGCCACGGAGGAGGGCGAGATGCAGAACTCCCTGGCCATGGCCCTCCCCGCCAGCCTCCAGGTCCTGCCGTACGGCCTGGCCGAGGACTCCGACGCCTTCGCGGTGACCCGCGAGACGGCGGAGAAGTACGGCCTGATCTCCCTCGCCGACCTGAAGAAGCACAACGGCAAGCTGGTCATCGGCGCCGCCGCGGAGGTCAAGGCGCGTCAGGTCGGCGCGGTCGGGCTGAAGGACGTGTACGGGGTGGAGTTCAAGGAGTTCAAGTCCCTCGACTCCTCCGGTCCGCTGGTCAAGGGCGCGCTGAAGAAGGGCGACATCGACGTGGCCAACCTCTTCACCACCGACACCGACATCCAGGCCAACGGCTGGGTGGTCCTGACCGACCCGAAGAACCTGATCCCCGGCCAGCACGTCGTCCCCCTGATCGCCGACCGCAAGGCCGACTCCACCGTCCGCAAGGCGCTCGCCGGGCTCGGCAACGTCCTCACGACCGCTGACCTCACCGAACTCAACCGCCAGGTGGACAAGGACAAGAAGGACCCGGAAGACGTGGCCCGGGCCTACGCGCAGCAGAAGGGGCTGGTGAAGTAAGTGGCGGGCCTGGTCGAACTCCGTTCCATCGACGTCGTTCCCGACGACGAACGCCACGGCAGCGCGTTCTCGCAGTTCACGCTCTGGCTCGGCGCCAACCTCCAGATCACGGCCGTCGTCACCGGCGCGCTCGCGGTCGTCTTCGGCGGCGACGTCGTCTGGTCGGTCATCGGCCTGCTGCTCGGCAACCTGCTGGGCGGCGCGGTCATGGCCCTGCACTCGGCACAGGGACCGAAGCTGGGTCTGCCCCAGATGATCCAGTCGCGGGCCCAGTTCGGCGTACGCGGTGCCGTGGTCCCCCTCCTGCTCGTGATCGTCATGTACGTGGGTTTCTTCGCGAGCGGCAGTGTGCTCGCCGGGCAGGCGGTCGGCGAGCTGACCCACACGAACGACACGACCGGCATCGTCGTGTTCGCGCTGGTCACGGCGATCACGGCGACGGTCGGCTACCGGGTCATCCACACCCTCGGCCGGGTGGCGAGCGTGATCTGCGCGCTGGCCTTCGTCTACCTCGGCATCCGCCTTCTGGACCGCGCCGACCTCGGCACCCTGCTGCAGGACGCCCACTTCTCGCTGCCCATGTTCCTGCTGGCGGTGTCCCTCTCCGCGTCCTGGCAGCTGGCGTTCGGCCCGTACGTGGCCGACTACTCCCGCTACCTCCCCCGTACGACGTCGGCGAAGGCCACCTTCTGGTGGACGCTGTCCGGTTCGGCGCTGGGCTCGCAGTGGTCGATGACCTTCGGCGTGCTGGTCGCGGCGACGGCGGGCGAGCGGTTCCTGGCGAGCCAGGTCGGCTATGTCGTCGCGCTCGGCGGCACGGGCCTGGTGGCGTCGTTCATCTACTTCGTGATCGCGCTCGGCAAGCTGACCGTCAACGTGCTCAACACCTACGGCGGCTTCATGTCGATGGTGACGAGCGTGAGCGGCTTCCGGGGGCAACGGGTGCTCTCGCGGCGCGGCCGGACGGCGTACATCGCGCTGATCATGGTGGCGGGCACGGCGGTCGCACTGCTCGGCAAGGACAGCTTCCTGACGGCGTTCAAGGACTTCCTGCTGTTCCTGCTGACCTTCTTCACCCCGTGGTCGGCGATCAACCTGGTCGACTACTACCTGATCTCCAAGGAGCGGTACGACATCCCGGCGCTCTCCGACCCGGGCGGCCGCTACGGAGCGTGGCGCTGGGACGCGCTCGTGGTGTACGGGATCGGGCTGCTGGCCCAGCTGCCGTTCCTGGTCACGCACTTCTACACCGGCCCGCTGGTCGACCCGCTGGGCGGTGCGGACGTGTCCTGGATCGTGGGTCTCGTCGTACCCGCCCTGCTGTACTGGCTCCTCGCACGGCGCACCACGGCGCACACCCCCGAGCGGGCGACGGACGCGCTGGTGGCCTGACACCCCGAGGGCGAACGGGGGGCTAGCCCCAGTGCGGCGACCACCCGCGCTGCCTACCGTGGACGGCATGACCGGAATGGACGCGCGGGACCCCGACCTGAAGAAGGAACTCGACGCCACCCTGCAGGCCCGCAGGGAACTGGGCGAGGAGTACGACTCCGCGCTGGTCGACTCGTTCCTGGAGAAGGTCGACCAGCGCATCGACGGCGTGGTCGAGCGCCGGGTGCGCCGGCAGCTCGCCGAGCAGCAGATGGCGTCGGCCCGGGACTCCCGGTCGCCGCGGCCCACGGACTCCTGGGGCGAGCGTTTCGGCTTCGGCATCGTCTCGCTCGTCCTCGCGATCCCGCTCTCCGCCATCGGCGGCGGCGTCGGGAACCTCTCCGGGCTGCTGGTGGCCTGGGCCGGCATCGTCGGCGTCAACGTCGTCCAGGTGGCCCGCACCAACCCGGGGCTCTTCGGCCGCCGCCGGTCCGGCGAGGACGGCGACTGGAAGGACTGACGGGGAGGCGGTGCCGGAAGGGGCCGGACGGGTCCGCCGACGCTCCCGTACGAGCCGACGGCACCGCTGGGCGGCCGCACGACGGGGCACGCCGGCCGAGAGGCGCTCGACGCCGGCCGGGGAGAACGTGCGCGGGGACCGCCGCACCCCCGTTGCCGGGGGGCGGGACGACGGCGGTCCCCGCGAGGGACGCGGCGCCGGGCGCCAGGGCCGGGCGGTGCGTCCGTGGCGTCCATGGAGGTCCGGGAGCCGCTCCGGAAGGTCCGTGACGCCGTTCGGTGCCGGCCGGGGCGGGGAGCCGCTCCCGCCCTGCCGACATCCCCTACTGTGCCGAACCCGTGTTAAGCGTGTGCTGCGTGAACGTGTCGCGCTCGTACCACTTCCGCGAAGTCCGCGCAGACCGCCGGGCGCGCCCGGACGGGGCCCGGACCCGGCGGTTCACCCGGCGTTCACCGCTGCTTCCCGCCGTCCTTGGCGAGGAAGGCCAGCAGGTCCTGACGGCCGATCACACCGGTCGGCTTGCCCTCGACGAGGACGATCGCCGCGTCCGACGTCCCGAGCACGGACATCAGGTCCGCGACCGGCTCACCGGAGCCGACCTGCGGCAGCGGCGCCGACATGTGCTTCTCCAGCGGATCCCCCAGTGAGGCGCGCCCCGCGAACAGGGCGTCCAGCAGCTCGCGCTCCACGACCGAGCCGACGACCTCGGCGGCCATCACGTCCGGGTGGCCGGCGCCCGGCTTCACGATCGGCATCTGCGAGACGCCGTACTCGCGCAGCACGTCGATGGCCTGGCCGACCGTCTCGTCCGGGTGCATGTGGACGAGGGAGGGGATGGAGCCGCCCTCCTTGTCGTTCAGGACGTCGCCGACGCGGGCGCTGGGGCCGGTGTCCTCCAGGAAGCCGTAGTCGGCCATCCACTCGTCGTTGAAGATCTTGCTGAGGTAGCCGCGTCCGCTGTCCGGCAGCAGCACGACCACCACGTCGTCCTCGCCGAGCCGCTCGGCCACCCGCAGCGCCGCCACGACGGCCATGCCGCAGGAGCCGCCCACCAGCAGGCCCTCCTCCTTGGCGAGGCGCCGGGTCATCTGGAAGGAGTCCTTGTCGGACACGGCGACGATCTCGTCGGCGACGCCGCGGTCGTACGCCGTCGGCCAGAAGTCCTCACCCACGCCCTCGACGAGGTACGGCCGCCCGGAGCCGCCGGAGTACACCGAGCCCTCCGGGTCGGCGCCGACGACCTCGACCCGGCCGTCGCTGACCTCCTTCAGGTAGCGGCCGGTGCCGGAGATGGTGCCGCCGGTGCCGACGCCCGCGACGAAGTGGGTGATCTTCCCCTCCGTCTGCTCCCACAGCTCGGGGCCGGTCGAGTAGTAGTGGGAGAGCGGGTTGTTCGGGTTGGAGTACTGGTCCGGCTTCCAGGCGCCCGGCGTCTCGCGCACCAGCCGGTCGGAGACGTTGTAGTAGGAGTCCGGGTGCTCGGGTGCCACCGCCGTCGGGCACACGACCACCTCGGCGCCGTAGGCGCGCAGCACGTTGATCTTGTCGGTGGACACCTTGTCCGGGCAGACGAAGATGCACTTGTAGCCCTTCTGCTGGGCCACGATCGCGAGTCCCACGCCCGTGTTGCCGCTGGTCGGCTCGACGATCGTGCCGCCCGGCCGCAGCTCTCCGCTCTGCTCTGCGGCCTCGATCATGCGCAGGGCGATGCGGTCCTTGACGGAGCCGCCGGGGTTGAAGTACTCCACCTTGGCCAGGACGGTCGCCCTGATGCCCTTGGTCACGCTGTTGAGCCTCACCAGCGGGGTGTTGCCGACGAGGCTGATCATCGAGTCGTGGAAATGCACCGTTGTCTCCGGATGCTGCAAAAGAGTGTGGTCCTACTGGTTCCGCCAGCCTATGGCCTGCCGATGCCCCGTGACGGTCGTTCACTCCCTGTTGAGATTGGGCGACCGTCCGTACGGGGCAAGCACTGGGTGTACGGGTTCGAGGAGATGGCGGCGACGTATGACGAGCATGTCGAGGGCGAGGGTGGCCCGGCGGATCGCGGCCGGCGCGGCCTACGGCGGTGGCGGCATCGGGCTGGCCGGTGCGGCCACGGTGGGTCTGCTGCTGGCCGAGGTGCAGCTGGCCAGGCGCCGGGTGGGCAACAGCACGGCCGGCCGGGTGCCGAACGCGGAGGGGCTGTACGGCAGCACCCTGCCGACGTCCGGTGAGCCGCCGCTGCGGCTGGCGATGCTGGGCGACTCCACGGCCGCGGGGCAGGGCGTGCACCGGGCCGGGCAGACGCCGGGCGCGCTGCTGGCGTCGGGGCTCGCGGCGGTGGCGGAGCGGCCGGTGCAGCTGGCCTCGGCCGCGCTCCCGGGGGCCTGTTCGGACGACCTGGACCGGCAGGTGGCGGAGGTGCTGGCGGACCCGGACCGGGTGCCCGACATCTGCGTGATCATGATCGGCGCCAACGACGTGACCCACCGCATGCCCGCCACCCGCTCCGTCCGTCACCTCGCGGGGGCGGTCCGGCGGCTGCGCACGGCCGGCGCGGAGGTGGTGGTCGGCACCTGCCCGGACCTGGGCACGATCGAGCCGGTGCGGCAGCCGCTGCGCTGGCTGGCCCGGCGGGCCTCGCGGCAGCTGGCGGCGGCACAGACGATCGGCGTCGTGGAACAGGGCGGGCGCACGGTGTCGCTGGGCGACCTGCTGGGTCCGGAGTTCGCCGAGAACCCGCGGGAGCTGTTCGGCCCGGACAGCTACCACCCCTCGGCCGAGGGGTACGCCACGGCCGCGATGGCGGTGCTGCCCACCGTCTGCGCGGCGCTCGGCCTGTGGCCGGCGGAGGAGGAGCGCCCCGACGCCCTGCGCCGCGAGGGCTTCCTGCCGGTGGCCCGGGCGGCGGCCGAGGCCGCCTCCGAGGCGGGCACGGAGGTCGCGGCGGCGATGCCGACGGGGCCGCGGGGTCCGTGGGCCCTGCTCAAGCGGCGGCGGCGCCGGCGGGTGTCGGAGACGGAGCCGGAGCCTTCGGCGCAGCCGTCGTAGGAACGCACCCGGGAAAGCAAGCGCTTAGTAAATTGCGGCCAGTGTCACACCGCGCGACCCGTGACCCAGCCCATACGTAGGGGTAACTTCCCAACCAGCCCAGCCAACCCCCGTATGTCCGCCCGTCACCCGACCACCACCCCTCAACGAGGCGCTCCGCGCCGCCCCTTTCGACTGGAGCCGTGATGCCCGAAGCCGTGATCGTCTCTGCCGCCCGCTCCCCCATCGGCCGCGCTTTCAAGGGCTCGCTGAAGGACCTGCGCCCCGACGACCTGGCCGCCACGATCATCCAGGCCGCCCTCGCCAAGGTCCCCGGGCTGGACCCCAGGGACATCGACGACCTGATGCTCGGATGCGGTCTGCCCGGCGGCGAACAGGGCAACAACCTCGGCCGGATCGTCGCCGTGCAGATGGGCATGGACCACCTGCCGGGCTGCACCATCACCCGGTACTGCTCCTCGTCCCTGCAGACCTCCCGCATGGCCCTGCACGCCATCAAGGCCGGTGAGGGCGACGTCTTCATCTCGGCCGGCGTCGAGATGGTCTCCCGGTTCGCCAAGGGCAACTCCGACAGCCTGCCGGACACGCACAACCCGCTGTTCGCCGACGCCGAGGCCCGCACCGCGGAGGTCGCGCAGCAGGAGGGCACCACCTGGCACGACCCGCGCGAGGACGGCCTGCTCCCCGACCCCTACATCGCGATGGGCCAGACCGCCGAGAACCTCGCCCGCTGGAAGGGCGTGACGCGGCAGGACATGGACGAGTTCGGCGTCCGCTCGCAGAACCTCGCCGAGGAGGCCATCAAGAACGGCTTCTGGGAGCGCGAGATCACCCCGGTGACCCTGCCCGACGGCACCGTCGTCTCCAAGGACGACGGCCCGCGCGCCGGCGTCACCCTGGAGGGCGTCCAGGGCCTCAAGCCCGTCTTCCGCCCCGACGGCCTGGTCACCGCCGGCAACTGCTGCCCGCTCAACGACGGCGCCGCCGCCCTCGTGATCATGAGCGACACCAAGGCCCGCGAGCTGGGCCTCACGCCGCTCGCCCGGATCGTCTCCACCGGCGTCTCCGGCCTCTCCCCGGAGATCATGGGGCTCGGCCCGGTCGAGGCCTCGCAGCAGGCCCTGAAGCGGGCCGGGCTGACCATCGGGGACATCGACCTGGTCGAGATCAACGAGGCGTTCGCCGCGCAGGTCATCCCCTCCTACCGCGACCTCGGCATCCCGCTGGAGAAGCTGAACGTCAACGGCGGCGCCATCGCCGTCGGCCACCCCTTCGGCATGACCGGCGCCCGGATCACCGGCACGCTCATCAACTCCCTGCAGTGGCACGACAAGCAGTTCGGCCTGGAGACGATGTGCGTCGGCGGCGGCCAGGGCATGGCCATGGTCATCGAGCGCCTGAGCTGAACGGCCCGCTGCTGAAAGACGGTCGGTAGCCCCCGCGGAACCCTGCGTGACCCCTAGGCCCGGAACCCTGGACCCACCAGGGTTCTGGGCTGTTTTGTGACCTAATCTCCCCCAGGATGTGACCTACCTCTCACGCGTCACGATTTACGCAGGTCAGGCCAGTCGCACCCGCACCTTCCGGGCCCAAGGTCCTGTCCGTTTCGTGACGTTACGCACTGACAGGGGGTTAGTCCGCCCTTCAAGCTGATGTAGGAAGTCGGGGGTCGACTTTGAACCGGGAGTACGTCAGTGAGCGCCATGCCGATCGCCCTGCTGCTCACCACGGCCGCCACGGGCGCCGTGGGGGTCGCCGTCCTGCGCAGCGTCATGACGCTGCGCCGCCAGGTGACCGCACTGCGCACCGAGCTGGCCGAGAGCCGTGCCGCCGCCACGCGGGGCCGCGTTCCCGCCGCCCGCAGCACCGCGGACGCCGAGGAGATACGCGCCGCCGTCGCCGAGGCGCTCGCCGAGGAGCGGGAGCGGGAGCTCGCGGAGGCGCGGGCCTTCTGGGCCGCCCAGGAGGCCCGTGACGCCTCCGACGCGCCCCTGCTGCTGGGCCTGCCCGACAGCGAGCTGTTCCTGCCCCGGCAGGCCGATTTCGCCGGCCTGGAGCCGGTGACCGAACCGGGCGCGGACGGCGAGGAGCAGGCCGGGGAGTCCGCCGAGCTGGCCGCGGCCCGCCGCCGTCACCCCTCGCACCCGGACTTCGTCCCCAACCCGTCGCCGGCCGTGAACGACCACGAGCGCACCGTCGCCACCCTGGAGGAGCTGTCCACCACCGGAGTCGCGCTGGCGGACGTCCGCCCGGGCCCGCTCGGCACGCTCGACGTGTACGTCTTCGCCGACGGCACCACCTTGTGCATGACCCCGGGCCACCGCGAGACCGCGGAGCGCCTGGCCGCCGCCCTGCACGCGGGCGAGACGCCGTACCTCCTGGGCGGTTCCGGGATCTCCGGCGCCTACACGCTGACCTTCGCCTGCGGCGAGGAGAACGTGTACATCCTGGCGGACCGGGTCATCGCGTCCCTGTAGTCGCGGTCCGGGCCCCGCGTCACACGCCGGCCCGCCGGCGCGCCTCCTCCACCAGCGCCGCCGCCTCCTCCACCTGGCCCTCGTCCTCGAGGACGAGGGCCAGATCGTGCGCGGCCACGGTGATCTGGTCGGCGGCCGCGAACATCCCGGCGTCCGGCATCTCGCGGGGCTCCGCGCCCGGCTCCTCGACGAGCTGGGCGCGGCGGGCCAACTCCCTGGCCAGCCCCAGTGCCTCGGCGGCGGCCCCGCGTTGCAGCCGGCTCTGCGGAGCGGCCCTCAACCGGTCGGCGAAGTCGTCCACGGCACGGGTCAGAGGCGTCGTATCAACCACGGCGCGAGCGTACGCGCCGTTCCCGGACTGTTGCCAACGGGCGAACGCTCAGGCACGGTGACCTGAAGGACCGGCTTACATCCCCATTCGTCCGGAGGCGCCGATGTCCCATGTCCTCTCCGAGGAGACCCACCGCAACATGCTCGCCCGCATCCCCCACTGCACCGGTCGTGAGATCTCCGACTGGCTGCGCACCGTCGAGGACGGCCCGGCCCTCGCCCGCTTCGAGGAGAAGGTCAGCTGGCTCCGCCACGAATACGACCTCGCGTACGGCCACGCGAAGGCGATCGTCCACGAGTACGACCTGAGGAGGGCCGCACGCAAGCTGCTGTAGGCGTGCCCTGCCGCAACGACGACGAAGGGCCCCGGGCTTGCGCCCGGGGCCCTTCGCATACCCGCGTCGGGGTATCGCGTGCTAGTCGTTGCTGTTGAGGATCGAGATGAGCCGCAGGAACTCCAGGTAGATCCACACCAGCGTCAGCGTGAGGCCGAAGGCCGCGAGCCAGGCCTCCTCGCGCGGGGCGCCGTAGGCGAGGCCGTCCTCGACCTGCTTGAAGTCCAGGGCGAGGAAGCAGGCACCGAGGATGATGCCGACGATGCCGAAGACGACGCCGAGCGCGCCGCTGCGGAAGCCGAGGCCGTCACCGCCGCCGAAGACGGCGAACAGCAGGTTCACCATCATCAGGAACACGAAGCCGAGCGCCGCCGCCATCACGAAGCCGTAGAAGCGGCGGTTGACGCGGATCCAGCCCGCCTTGTACGCGATGAGCACGCCGGCGAAGACCGCCATCGTGCCGATCACTGCCTGCATGGCCGCGCCGTCGGCGATGCGGTTGTCGACGACGCTGGAGACGACGCCGAGGAAGACACCCTCGAACGCCGCGTAGAGAAGGATCAGCGCCGGCGACGCCTTGCGCTTGAAGGACTGGACGAGCGCCAGGACCATGCCGATCAGCGCGGCGCCGATGCCGATGCCGTAGGAACGGCTGATGTTGGCGTCGTCGACGGGCAGCAGGGCCCAGGCGAGCGCGGCCGCGACGACGAGCACGCCGAGCGTGCTCGCCGTCCGCATGACGACGTCGTCCATCGTCATCCGGCCGGTGGTGGCCGGCGCCTGCGGCGGCGCGCCGTACTGCAGGTCCTGCTGGGCGTACGGGTTCTGCGCGTAGGGGTTGCCGGCCGGCTGGGCGTACGGGTTGCCCTGCGCGTACGGATTGCCCTGGGTGGCGACGGCGGGACCCCCGGCCTGCGGCGCGGCGTTGAAGCCCGCGTAGCCGTTGTCGCGGCTGAACCCCCGTCGCGAGAAGACCGGGTTTCTGCTCCTCATTTCACTCCTCCATGGCCACACTGCGCAGCCTTGGCTCAAGAGTAATAGAACGGCAAAGGATTGACCCTACTGCTTGGGGAGGATCTTTCCCTGCTACTGCTGCGGAACACGCTACGCGGGCCCGTGATTCCCCTCACTGGCGGGCAGGGCCTTCACCCGACGGGGAAGCCCGTGTAGCCCTCGGCGAGGTCGGTCTCGGCGGCGCGGGAGGAGGCGAGGCGGTCCAGCCGGGCGAGCTGGATGCGGTCGTCGAACGGGGTGGCGTCGGGGGCGCGGTGCAGCATGGTCGTCATGTCGTAGGAGAACCGCTCGGCCTGCCAGACGCGGCGCAGACAGGTCGCGGAGTAGGCGTCGAGGAGTCCGTCGGAGCCGGTCTCCTCGCGGTGCGTCAGCGCCCGCGCGAAGGTGACGACGTCCCCCACGGCGAGGTTCAGGCCCTTGGCGCCGGTGGGCGGCACGATGTGCGCGGCGTCGCCGGCCAGGAAGAGGCGGCCGTGACGCATGGGCTCGTGGACGTAGGAGCGCATCGGCGTGACGGACTTCTGGGTGATCGGACCGCGCCGGAGCGTCCAGTCGTCGGCGGTCTCGAAGCGGCGCTCCAGCTCGGCCCAGATCTCCTCGTCGCTCCACGACTCGGCGTCCGTGTCCGCGGGGACCTGGAGGTAGAGGCGGGAGACGGACGGGGAGCGCATGGACAGCAGGGCAAAGCCGCGGTCGTGGCGGGCGTAGACCAGCTCGTCGTGCGAAGGGGCGACGTCGGCGAGGATGCCGAGCCAGCCGAAGGGGTACGTCCGTTCGAACGTGCGGCTCAGTCCGGCCGGGATCGCCTGCCGGGCCACGCCCCAGAAGCCGTCGCAGCCGACGACGTAGTCGCACTCCAGGACGTCCTCGGCGCCCTCGTGCCGGAAGCGGACGCGCGGGTGGTCGGTGTCGGCGCCCTCGACGGCCAGCGCCTCCGCCTCGAACAGCAGCGGGCCGCCCTCCTTGAGCTGCAGGGCGATGAGGTCCTTGCAGACCTCGGTCTGGGCGTAGACCATCACGGACTTGCCGCCGGTGAGCGCGGGGAAGTCTACGCGGTGGCGGCGCCTGTCGAACCGCAGTTCGATCCCGTCGTGCCGCAGCCCCTCGCGGTCCATCCGCTCCCCGGCCCCGGCGGCGCGCAGCACGTCCACGGTGCCCTGCTCCAGGATTCCCGCGCGCTGCCGGCGCTCGACGTAGGCGCGGTCCCGGCTCTCCAGGACGACCGAGTCGATCCCGGCGTTGTGGAGCAGCCGGGCGAGGAGGAGTCCGGCGGGGCCGGCCCCGATGATGCCGACGGTGGTGCGCATCGGTCGTTCCCTTCGATTGGCGTCGTTGCCGCTGCGGGCTGGTCGCGCGATGTGCGCTTGTTCGCATGGTGAAATTTCCTTCACCAACTGCTGACGTGAGTTTCCGACCGCGTACACGCCGCTGTCAACGGTCTGCGGCGAAGTAGTTCGAGGAGGGGTGGTGCCGGAACGACGGCGTGGGAAGTGCCCGGAGCCGGACTTGAACCGGCACGCCCGCGAAGGGGCAGCGAGGTTTAAGCTCGCCGTGTCTGCATTCCACCATCCGGGCAGGCCTTGGGCTCCGCGTCGAGTGCCCCGAGCCTATCGGGACGCGTCCTGCGAACAGCGGGAGGGCGAACCGATGTTGTCTTATTTTATTGATGTCTGAGGGTGCATCAGCCACGCGACCGCGCCGTCCGCACTTGCCAACAGCCTTGCGCGCGGCAGGGGGGCCGCGCACGCGGAATGACGGAATTTCACCGTCTCGGCAAGGACGCCCCGCCCGCTCCCGCAGCGGTCGGTGACGCCCCGGCGGCTCAGGGTCGCCCGTCCTCCCCAGGTATGACACGGACCCGTGCCGTGCGACCGAAGTCGCCCCCCGGAACCGGAGCAGCGGCTGACTACACGGCGGCCCGCGGCCGGGACGATGGATGACGTCCCCGAACACACCGCCGTCCCGACAGGAGCGCCTTTCCCGTGACCACCGCACCCATCGCCGACCGGTCCACCACCGTGGCCGCACGCGCCACGGAGCTTTCGAAGATCTACGGCCAGGGCGAGACCCAGGTGGTCGCGCTGGACCGGGTCTCCGTCGACTTCCCGAGGGCCGAGTTCACCGCGATCATGGGCCCGTCCGGCTCCGGCAAGTCCACGCTGATGCACTGCGTGGCCGGCCTGGACACCTTCTCCTCGGGTTCGGTGCGGATCGGCGACACCGAACTGGGCTCGCTGAAGGACAAGCAGCTGACCAAGCTGCGCCGGGACAAGATCGGCTTCATCTTCCAGGCGTTCAACCTGCTGCCGACCCTGACGGCCCTGGAGAACATCACCCTTCCGATGGACATCGCGGGCCGCAAGCCGGACAAGCAGTGGCTGGACTCCGTGATCCAGATGGTCGGCCTCTCCGGCCGCCTCGGCCACCGGCCCTCCCAGCTCTCCGGCGGCCAGCAGCAGCGCGTGGCCGTGGCCCGGGCGCTGGCCTCCCGGCCGGAGATCGTCTTCGGTGACGAGCCGACCGGAAACCTCGACTCGCGCTCCGGCGCCGAGGTGCTGGGCTTCCTGCGCAACTCGGTGCGGGAGCTGGGGCAGACGGTGGTGATGGTGACCCACGACCCGGTGGCCGCCGCGTACGCGGACCGGGTGGTCTTCCTGGCGGACGGGCGGATCGTCGACGAGGTGTACGGGCCGACGGCCGACTCGGTGCTGGACCGCATGAAGCGGTTCGACGCCAAGGGCCGCACCAGCTGACGCCCGCCCGCCCTTCCGCACGTACCTCCGGACAGAGAAGACCCATGTTCCGTACCGCCTTGCGCAACGTATTCGCGCACAAGGCCAGGCTGTTGATGACCGTGCTCGCCGTGATGCTCGGCGTGGCGTTCGTGTCCGGCACCCTGGTCTTCACCAACACCATCTCCGACGCGCTGCAGAAGAGCTCGGCCAAGGGCTTCGACCACGTGGACGTCGCCGTGACGGCGAAGTACCAGGACGCCGAGGGCGACAGGATCGGCAAGGTGCCCGAACTGACCGAGGCCGTGCTCGACCGGAGCGCGCAGGTCCCCGGCGCGGCCTCCGCGATCGGGGTCGTCAGCGGCTTCACCGCGATCGCCGACCAGGACGGCAAGCTGATCGGCGACGGCTTCAGCACGCGGGGCGGCAACTACTGGGGGACCGAGGACCCCCGGTACCCGCTGGTCGAGGGCCACGCCCCGAAGGGCGAGGGCGAGATCCTCATCGACTCCAGGACCGCCGAGCGGGCCGGCTACCGGGTCGGTGACACCGTGCGGATGTCGGTCGACGGGCCCGTCCTGAAGCCGACGGTCACCGGCATCTTCACCACCGACGACGGCACCGTCGCCGCCGGCGGCAGCCTCGCCCTGTTCGACACGGAGACCGCGCAGAAGCTGTTCGGCAAGCCGGGCACGTACGACGAGATCGACGTGCGGGCGAAGGCGGGCGTCACGCAGGCCGCGCTCGAGGCCGAGCTGGACGAGGCGCTGCCGAAGGGCGTCACCGAGACCACCACGGGCGAGAAGCTCGCCGACGACCAGGCGGAGACGATCGCCTCGTCGATGAGCAGCATGAAGCAGGCCCTGCTGGTCTTCGCCGGCATCGCGCTGTTCGTCGGCACGTTCATCATCGCCAACACCTTCACGATGCTGGTCGCCCAGCGCACCAGGGAACTGGCGCTGCTGCGCGCGGTCGGCGCCTCCCGCCGGCAGGTCACCCGGTCGGTGCTGATCGAGGCGTTCGTGGTCGGCGCGGTCGCCGCCGTGGTCGGTCTGGTCGCCGGCATCGGCATCGGGGCCGGGCTGCGCTCCCTGATGGGCGCCCTGGACGCGACCGTGCCCGACGGGCCGCTGGTCGTCAGCCCGGGCACCATCGTCACGGCCCTCGCGGTCGGCGTGCTGGTCACCATGCTGGCGGCGTGGCTGCCGGGCCGCCGGGCGGCGAAGATCCCGCCGGTGGCGGCGATGAGCAGCCTGCACGCCAAGGCCACGGCCAAGTCGCTGGTGCTGCGCAACACGCTCGGCGCCCTGTTCTCGGCCGCCGGCATCGCGGTGGTCCTCGCGGCGACGACGATGAGCGGCTCGGACGGGCAGGCCCCGATGGGGCTCGGCGCGGTGCTGCTGATCATCGGCGTGTTCATCCTGACGCCGCTGCTGTCCCGCCCGCTGATCGCCGCGGCGGCACCGGTGCTGCGCCTGTTCGGCGTCTCGGGGAAGCTGGCCCGGCAGAACTCCGTGCGCAACCCGCGCCGTACGGCCGCCACCGCCTCCGCGCTGATGATCGGCCTCACCCTGATCACCGGCATGACGGTGATGGCGGGCAGTCTGCAGAAGTCGATCGACAAGATGGCGTCGGCGGCGATCGAGGCCGACTACGTGGTCTCCATGGCGAACGGCAACGCGCTCTCGCCGGACGTCGGTGAGAAGCTGCGCAAGGCCGACGGCGTCACCGCCACCAGCCCCCTGCGCAACGCGGCCTCGCGCATCGACGGCGAGACGGAGTACCTCACCGGCGTCACCGGCTCCACGATCGGTGAGCTGACCGACCTGCGGGTCGAGGAGGGGTCCTTCACGGTCGGCGGCACGAAGGTCGTCGTGGACGGCGACACCGCCGAGAGCCACGGCTGGAAGGCGGGATCGGACTTCACCGTCGCCTACGAGGACGGCGAGAAGCAGCGGCTCACGGTGGCCGGGGTCTACGAGGGCAACGACATGATCCGCGGCATCATGCTCGACACGGCGAACCTCGCCCCGCACCAGTCCGACCCGGTCGACATGCAGGTGATGGTGAAGACGTCCGACGGGGCCTCCGGTGCCGTCAAGGACGGGCTGGAGAAGGCCCTCGGCTCCAACCCGGCGATCAAGGTCCAGGACAAGAAGGACATCTCCAACGAGATCGCGCAGATGTTCACGCTGATGCTGAACATGCTCTACGGCCTGCTGGCCATGGCGGTCATCGTGGCGGTCCTCGGGGTCGTCAACACCCTGGCGATGTCGGTCTTCGAACGCTCCCAGGAGATCGGCATGCTGCGGGCGATCGGCCTGGACCGCCGGGGCATCAAGCGCATGGTCCGCCTGGAGTCCCTCGTCATCTCGCTGTTCGGCGGCGTGCTGGGCATCGGACTCGGCGTGTTCTTCGGCTGGGCGGCCGGACAGCTGCTGGGCTCGACGATGCCGACGTACGAGCTGGTCCTGCCCTGGGTCCGGATGGCCGTGTTCCTGCTGCTGGCCGCGGTGGTGGGCGTCCTCGCGGCGCTGTGGCCGGCCCGGCGGGCGGGGCGGCTGAACATGCTGCAGGCGATCAAGTCGGAGTAGCGGTACGCGAGGAAGGGCCCCGTTCCCGGGAGGGAGCGGGGCCCTTTCGCGTGCGGTGCGGAGGTCAGTTCCAGGTGCGGGCGCGCAGCGGCATGCCCGACTCGCCCCGGTCGGGGGTCTTCACGGCGAGGACCTGGTTGACGCCGATGCGGTTGCGTTCGAAGGAGAGCGCGGAGGCCGCCATGTACAGGCGCCAGACGCGGGCGCGGCCCGGGCTGGTGAGCTGGACGGCGCGGGCCCAGCCGGACTCCAGGTTGGCGACCCAGCGGCGCAGGGTGAGCGCGTAGTGCTCGCGGATCGACTCCACGTCGCGCACCTCGAACCCGGCGCGCTCCAGTTGGGTGACGGTGGTGCCGATGGGGGCGAGCTCCCCGTCGGGGAAGACGTAGGAGTCGATGAACTCGTCCACGCTGTAGGCGGACTCGTCCCGCTGGGGGCGGCGGGCGATCTGGTGGTTGAGCAGCCGTCCGCCGGGCTTGAGGAGCTTGAAGAGGTCGCCGGCGTACTCCAGGTAGCGTTCGGCGCCCACGTGTTCGGCCATGCCGATGGAGGAGACGGCGTCGTACGGCCCGTCGGCGACGTCCCGGTAGTCCTGGACCCGGATCTCCACCCGGTCGGTCAGCCCCTCGTCCGCGACGCGCTTGCGGGCGTAGGCGGCCTGCTCCTGGGAGAGCGTGACGCCCACGACGCTCACGCCGTGCTCGCGGGCCGCGTGGATCGCCATGGAGCCCCAGCCGCAGCCGACGTCGAGCAGCCGCTGACCGGGCCTCAGGTCGAGCTTGCGGCTGACGAGTTCGAGCTTGTCGCGCTGGGCGGCCTCCAGGGTGCCGCCCTCGGACTCGGGGGCCGTCCAGTAGGCGCAGGAGTACACCATGGAGGGGCCGAGGACCAGTTCGTAGAAGTCGTTGCCGACGTCGTAGTGGTGGCTGATGGCCCGCCTGTCGCTGCGCTTGGTGTGCAGATGGCCGCGGGCCCGGCGGACCTCCTCGCGGGGCGGGGCGGGCGGCAGCGGCCAGCCGGCCAGCTTCACCAGACCCCGTACGGCGGCCCGGACCTCGGGGTCGCGCAGGGCCTCGGTGAGGGTGCGGGCGTCCTCGCCGCGCTCCCAGATGAGCCCGGCGAGCAGGTCGAGGGCGGTGTAGAGGTCGCCCTCGACGTCCAGGTCGCCGGCCACCCAGGCGCGGGCCAGGCCCAGTTCGCCCGGCTTGAACAGCAGGCGGCGCAGGGCCCGGCGATGGCGTACGACGAGGGTCGGCGCGCCCGGCGGCCCCGCCTGCGAACCGTCCCAGGCGCGGATGCGCACCGGCAGCGGCGCTCCCAGCAACTGTTCGAAGAGGCCCTGCAGCCGCAGCGCGGCATCAGCCATGGCGTACCTCCGTGACGAGCGATCCCGGAATGTCCATCACCACGTAAACACTCGCGGGCCCCCGGCACAGTCCCCGGCACGCGTTACGACTGAGCAAAATGCTTGTACACACCACACATTGGGTCGCCCTGTCGGCGCAACGCGGAAGGGGCCGTCCGCACCACGGATGGCGGACGGCCCCTTCTGGGGTGCTACGGACGACCGGGGGTCAGGAGGCCTTCGCCTTCTCCTCGGTCTTCGGCGCGGCGGCGACGGGCGCCGGCTTCGCGGCCTCGTAGAACTCCTCGCGCGGCGACTCGATCGCGCCGAGCGAGACGACCTCGCGCTTGAGGAACATGCCGAGCGTCCAGTCCGCGAGGACACGGATCTTCCGGTTCCAGGTCGGCATCGCCAGCCCGTGGTAGCCGCGGTGCATGTACCAGGCGAGACGTCCCTTGAGCTTGATCTTCATCTTGCCCATGACGATCATCGCGACGCCCTTGTGCAGGCCGAGGCCCGCGACCGCGCCCTTGTTGGCGTGGCTGTACTCCTTCTGCGGGAAGCCCCGCATGCCGGAGACCACGTTGTCGCCGAGGACCTTGGCCTGACGCAGCGCGTGCTGGGCGTTCGGCGGGCACCAGGCGTTCTCGTTGCCCGCCTTGCGGCTGACGAGGTCCGGCACCTGGGCGTTGTCGCCCGCGGCCCAGATGTAGTCCGTGCCCTGGACCTGGAGGGTGGCGGCGCAGTCGACGTGACCGCGCGGACCGAGCGGCAGACCGAAGCGGGACAGCGCCGGGTTGGGCTTGACGCCCGCCGTCCACACGATGGTGTTGGAGTCGACCTCGAGGCCGTTCTTCAGCACCACGTGGCCGTCGACGCAGGAGTCCATGGAGGTCGACAGGTATACCTCGACACCGCGGCCCTCGAGGTGCTCCTTGCCGTACTTGCCGAGCTTGGGGCCGACCTCGGGGAGGATCTTGTCGGCGGCGTCGACGAGGATGAAGCGCATGTCCTCGCGGGACACGTTGTTGTAGTACTTGGCCGCGTCCCGGGCCATGTCCTCGACCTCACCGATGGTCTCCGCGCCGGCGAAGCCGCCGCCGACGAAGACGAAGGTGAGCGCCTTGCGGCGGATCTCCTCGTCGGTGGTGGAGTCGGCCTTGTCGAGCTGCTCGAGGACGTGGTTGCGCAGGCCGATGGCCTCCTCGATGCCCTTCATGCCGATGCCCTGCTCGGCGAGACCGGGGATCGGGAAGGTGCGGGAGACCGCGCCCATCGCGATGACCAGGTAGTCGAAGGGCAGCTCGTACGCCTCGCCCGTCAGCGGGGCGATCGTGGCGACCTTGCGGTCCTGGTCGATGGTGGTGACCCGGCCGGTGAGGACCTCCGCCTTGGGAAGCACGCGTCGCAGGGGTACGACGACGTGCCGCGGGGAGATGTTGCCGGCGGCGGTTTCGGGGAGGAAGGGCTGGTAGGTCATGTACGACCGGGGGTCGACGACGGTGACGGTCGCCTCTCCGTAACGCATCTTCTTGAGAATGCGTCGAGCTGCGTACAGGCCTACGTACCCACCGCCTACTACGAGGATCCTGGGACGCTCCGTGGTGCTCATGCCATCGAGTATCCACCCGTCGCAGGGGGGTCGTTCGTGCGCCCCTTCACAAGCTCGGGCAGGGGCTGTGCTACTATCCGCGGCCCACGTGACGGAGATCATGGCGCCGACCGGGAACCAGCGTGTAGTGCACCCCGTTGTCAATGCCGCGTGAGCTGCTCCTCCGGGCCGCCGCCGGTGCCCGGCCCGCTTTTCGGAGACGCCCCTCAGGGGCCCCGCAGGGCAGCGTCCTGAACACGTTCAAAGGGCAGTTGAACCCCCAAAAGGGTCAACGGGACCCGGTTCGTCGCCCGTCCGGACCCAATTCCTTGTGAAGAACTTCACGAACTTTCCCGACGGAATGTCGCCGAGGGGCCCCGCAGGGCCCCCTGAAGGCGCTCATTCGTCGTCCGACCTGCTCAGACCGAGAGGACAGCGGGTGCCTACGCCACCGACCACGCGATGCCGTCGAGGATGTCGTGCTCGCTCACGACGACCTCCTCCGCACCGGTCCGCTCCATGATCGCCAGCAGCACGAGGGCCCCGGCCGCGATCACGTCGACGCGACCCGGATGCATGGACGGGACGGCCGCCCGCTCGGCGTGGGTGGAGTGCAGCAGCCAGTCGGCGATCTCGCGGACCCGGTCGTGGGAGACCCGGGAGTGGTGGATGGCCGCCGAGTCGTACTCCGGCAGCTCCTGGGCGATCGCGGACACCGTCGTGACCGAGCCGGCGAGCCCCACCAGCGTGCGCGCCTCGCGCAGCGGCACGGTCTCCTCGGCCAGGTCGAGGGCCGCCTCGATGTCGGCCCGCATCGCCGCGATCTGCTCCTCGGTGGGCGGATCGGTCACCGCACCGTCCCGCACCAGGTGCCGCTCGGTCATCCGGACGCAGCCGACGTCGACGGAGCGGGCGGCGCGCACGTGGTCGTCACCGACGACGAACTCGGTCGAGCCGCCGCCGATGTCCACGACCAGGTAGGGCCTGTCCAGGTGGTCACTGCCCGTGAACTCCTTGGTGGCACCGGTGAAGGAGAACTCGGCCTCCTGGTCGCCGGAGATCACCTCGGGCTCCACGCCCAGGATGTCGAGCACCCCGCGCACGAACTCGTCCCGGTTCTCGGCGTCCCGGGACGCGGAGGTCGCCACGAAGCGCAGCCGCTCGGCGCCGTGCTCCTTGATGATCTCGGCGTACTCCCGGCAGGCGGCGAAGGTCCGCTCCAGCGCCTCGGGCGCCAGCCGCCCGGTGCGGTCGACGCCCTGTCCGAGCCGCACGATGGTCATGCGCCGGTCCAGTTCGACCAGCTCGCTGGAGTCCGGGTCCGCGTCCGCGACCAGGAGCCGGATGGAGTTCGTACCGCAGTCGACGGCGGCGACACGGGTCACTTGGCGTCCTCCTCGTCCGTGACGGTCACGCACGGCCCCTTGCGCCACCACTCGGGCAGCATCGCGAGGGCCTCGTCGCCCAGCGGGTTGACGCCCGGCCCGGCCGCCAGCGAGTGGGCGACCAGCACGTGCAGGCACTTGACCCGGTCCGGCATGCCGCCCGCGCTCGGGAAGCCGGTCAGCTCCTCGATCTCGTCGCGCCGCCGGATGTAGTCCTCGTGCGCGGCGCGGTAGGCGGCGGCCAGCTCGGGGTCGGCGGCCAGCCGCTCGGTCATCTCCTTCATCACGCCGTTCGCCTCCAGCGTGCCGATGGCCGAGGCGGCCTTCGGACACGTCAGGTAGTACAGCGTGGGGAACGGCGTGCCGTCGGGCAGCCGCGGTGCCGTCTCCACGACGTCCGGCTGCCCGCACGGACAGCGGTGCGCGATGGCGCGCAGTCCGCGCGGAGGACGCCCGAGCTGCTGCTTGAAGGCCTCGACGTCCGCGTCGGTGGGCTCGGTGCGCGGGGTGGGCGGCAGATCGAACAGCGACAGCGCGGAGCGCTGTCCTTGAGGGGTGGTGGTCGGGCGACGGGCGGGCGTTTCCATGACTGTCTTCAGTGTGTCTCTCTGTTGGTTCACTGGTCGCGGGCGGCGTCGGCCTTGTCGACCCCGTCCCAGACGTTGCGGTACCAGGGGCGGTCGGCGGAGCCGAGGTCGGTGCGCGACTGCTCGGCCGCGTCCCGGTCGACGACGATGTACCCCGTCTCCCCCGGCATCACATAGTGCAGCCGCAGCCGGATCTGCTGCTCGGCGTAGGCGTCGTCCTGCCAGCGTGCCTTGAGGTCGCGCAGTTGCTCGACCCGCTCCCGGGTCTCCTGCCGCTGCCGCTGCAGGTCGGCGATCTCGGCGCGCTGGGCGACGTACTGCCGTATCGGGTAGGCGAGGGCCACGACGAGCGAGCAGATCACCATCGCCAGCAGCGCCGCCCGGCCGGTCAGCCGGGAGCGGCGGGCCTGGCGTTTGGTCTGCGAGCGGTAGACCCGGGCCGCGGTCTGTTCGCCGATCAGCCGGATCCTGGTCGCGGTGGAGAAACGGTCCCGGTCCTTCACCGCCATGTCCCCGCCTCCCGTTCGCCTTCGTCCGTCGGTACGCCGCCACACGTGCGTACGTCCCCGCACACGGTACGGGACCGAGTACGGGGACGTACGTACGACGCTGCCTCTGAGGGCCGGGTCAGCCCTTGAAGCGCGGGAAGGCGCTACGGCCGGCGTACACCGCGGCGTCGTCGAGGATCTCCTCGATGCGCAGCAGCTGGTTGTACTTGGCGACGCGCTCGGAGCGGGCCGGGGCGCCGGTCTTGATCTGGCCGCAGTTGGTGGCGACGGCCAGGTCGGCGATGGTGACGTCCTCGGTCTCGCCGGAGCGGTGGGACATCATGCACTTGAAGCCGTTGCGCTGGGCCAGCTCGACGGCGTCCAGGGTCTCGGTCAGCGACCCGATCTGGTTGACCTTGACCAGCAGGGCGTTGGCGGCGCCCTCCTCGATGCCGCGGGCGAGGCGCTCGGGGTTGGTGACGAACAGGTCGTCGCCGACGAGCTGGACCTTGTCGCCGAGCTTGGCGGTGATGGTCTTCCAGCCCTCCCAGTCGTCCTCGAACAGCGGGTCCTCGATGGAGACCAGCGGGTAGGCGTCGACCAGCTCGGCGTAGTACTCGGTCATCTCGGCGGCCGAGCGGGTCTTGCCCTCGAAGAGGTAGGAGCCGTCCTTGTAGAACTCGGACGCGGCCACGTCGAGGGCCAGGGCGATCTGCTCGCCGGGGGTGTAGCCGGCCTCCTTGATGGCCTCGAGGATGAGGTCGAGGGCCTCGCGGTTGGAGCCGAGGTTCGGGGCGAAGCCGCCCTCGTCGCCGAGGCCGGTGGCCAGGCCCTTGCTCTTCAGGACCTTCTTCAGCGTGTGGTAGACCTCGGCACCCCAGCGCAGCGCCTCGGAGAAGGACTCCGCGCCGATCGGGGCGATCATGAACTCCTGGATGTCCACGTTGGAGTCGGCGTGCGAGCCGCCGTTCAGGATGTTCATCATCGGCACCGGCAGCAGGTGCGCGTTCGGGCCGCCCAGGTAGCGGAAGAGCGGCAGGTCGCTCGCCTCGGAGGCGGCGTGGGCGACGGCGAGGGAGACGCCGAGGATGGCGTTGGCGCCGAGCGAGCCCTTGTTGTCGGTGGCGTCCAGGTCGAACATGGCCTGGTCGATCAGACGCTGCTCGGTGGCGTCGTAGCCGACCAGCTCGGGGCCGATCTGCTCGATGACGGCCAGGACGGCCTTCTCGACGCCCTTGCCCTGGTAGCGGTTCTGGTCGCCGTCGCGGAGCTCGATGGCCTCGAAGGCGCCGGTGGAGGCGCCGGACGGGACGGCGGCACGACCCGTGCTGCCGTCGTCGAGGCCGACCTCGACCTCGACCGTGGGGTTGCCTCGGGAGTCCAGGATTTCCCGGGCTACGACGACGTCGATGGACGGCACGAGCATCTCCTTCTTGGGATGTGACGCGGTTCGGCAGGGCCGCGGCGGCTCTACGTGACGAACCGCGTGGCTCTGCGGGATGAGCCTAACCGGCTCCGGCCGATCGGCCAGCCGGTCACCCACCCGATGGACAGAACCGAGAGTAAATTGTTTCCGAACGGAACAAAGACGGTTCGGGAAACCCGACGTGAAAAGCCCGCCCCGGTGCGTACGGGGGAACACGCACCGGGGCGGGCCGACCGGGGGGCCGCTGCTTACTTCAGGTGCAGCTGCTGGCCCGGGTAGATCAGGTCGGCGTCGTCGACGATGTCCTTGTTGAGCTCGAACAGCTTCGCCCAGCCGCCCTTGACGGCGTGCTCCTCGGCGATCGAGCTGAGGGTGTCGCCCTTGACGACCTTGTACTCGCCGTCGCCCTTCTCGACCTTCTCGCCGGTCGGGGTGGTGACGGTCTTCTCGGCCGCCGGACGCTCGGCGGAGCGGGAGGCCTTCTGCTCGGTGGAACGCTCGGCGGCGGAGCCGGCGCTCTGGCTCTGGGAGTTCTGCGTGGTCTGCGAGGAGCCGCTGTCCTGGCTCCCGGTGGACCCGCCGCCGTTGTACGCGGCGTTCGACAGGCCGGTGCCGCAGACCGGCCAGGCGCCCTTGCCCTGACCCGCGAGCACCTTCTCGGCGATCTCGATCTGCTGCGCCTTGGTGGCCTGGTCGGCGGTGGCGGCGTACTGCGTACCGCCGTAGGCGGCCCAGGTGGAGGCGGAGAACTGCAGACCGCCGTAGTAGCCGTTGCCGGTGTTGATGGACCAGTTGCCGCCGGACTCGCACTGGGCGACGGCGTCCCACTCGGACGCGGTGGCGGCGGAGGCGTTGCCGGCCGCCATCAGCGGGGCGGCGACGGCGACACCGGTGGCACCGGCGACGGCGATGGCGCGGGTGGCCTTGGACGGACGACGGTGCTTGCCCTTGCCGGAAAACAGCATGGTTGATCCCCTCACCGACGCCTGCGAGGTGAGCTGTCGGGTTCGGGCCGGTTGAGTTGCCCGGCCGTGTCCCTCGCGGAACACGGCTTCACCCCTAGCCGCGGCCGGTCAACTGCCCGGTGCGGCACTTACCTTGGGTCCCCCGCTCCTGCCTGCGGCGCTTGACGCGACGACTGTTCCCGGACGGCCGCTGGCAGGATTCGGCGTTGCGGCAGCCGGGGCTCGCGATGGCGAGCGGTCATGACCGTAGACACGCGCTCCGCGGATTTTCAAAGACGATCAGGGCTTCTGAGACCTATCTCTCACGGCTTTTATACCGGACATTAAGCCCGAACCATGACGTGAACTCCCGCTACTTTTCGCCCGATTCGCCCGCGACCTCAAGTGTCTGACCGGGGACGATGTGGTCCGGGTCGGCACCGACGGTCTCCCTGTTGCCGGCATACAGGGCACGCCATCCGCCGCTGAGGTCAAGGGAGTCGGCGATGCCCCAGAGGCTGTCACCGGTGCGCACGGTGTAGGACCCGTCCACGACGCCGCGCGGTTCGCCCTCGCCGCGCGAGGCGTGCCGGCCGGAGGACTCGGCCGTACGACCGTCCGCCGCGCCCTCTTCCGCACTGTCACCGCGGTGCCGGCCGGTGCCGGGCTCCCCGGTACCGGTGGAGCCCGAAACGCTTTCTTCCCGCGCCGACTTGTCCGAGTCGTCAGCCTTCGGGGGGATCGTGGGCGAGCTGTCGGGATTCGATGCGCCACCGCCCGCCGACGCGTCGCCGGATCCAGGGGACGTGTCGGACTTGGTCGTTTCATCCGCAGTGTCCGACGGCGCGTCAGAGGAGGACTCGGAAGGCGACGAAGGGGATGATTCGGGCGCAGGTTCCGCCGAACCGGCCGATCGACCCGACTCCGCCGAATCGGACGGGAGGGACGAGTCGGGCGAGTCGGGCGTGTCCGACGTCCCGTCATCCGTCGCACCGTTACCGGCACCGGTGGACGCCGAGTCGTTGCCCAGACCCGCGAGCAGGCCGCAAGTCGGCCAGGCCGCGATGCCCTGGTCGGCGAGCACCTTCTCGGCGACTCTTATCTGCTGGGCGCGACTGGCCTGGTCGGCGCTGGACGCGTAGTCCAGACCGCCGTACCGCTCCCAGTCCTCCTGGGACAACTGCAGGCCGCCGTAGTAGCCGTTGCCGCTGTTCTGGCTCCAGGCGCCGCCGGTCTCGCACTCGGCGACCCGGTCCCAGTTCGCACCGTCGGCCGCGTGCGCGCCGGTGGCGCCGAGCAGCGGGATCGCGATGGCCGAGCCGGTCACACCGGCGGCGACGACGAGGGCCGGGGCCTGGCGAGGGCGACGGTGGCGACCGTTCCCGGAGAGCATGCGACAACCTTTCGCGAGACAACGGTGTTCGCGCGACGGGTGATGCTCAGGGGTCGCGCTGATCCGTGAACGTATAGGCAGATGATCGCTTGTCACAAGTTCATGCCGTGCAGATCACATGAAGATCACAGAGGTGAGCATGTGTCACTTCTGCGATGACGGCGTCCCGATGTCGGCCGATCGCGCAACGGGTGTGAACGACACGGGCAGAGTGCGAAGACCCCGCATGATGAGCCCGCCGCGCCAGCGCAGTTCGTCCGGGTCCACGGCGAGACGCAGGTCCGGGAGCCGGGTGAGCAGCGTGGCCAGCGCGGTCTGCCCCTCCAGCCGGGCGAGCGGAGCGCCCAGGCAGTAGTGGATGCCGTGGCCGTAGCCGAGGTGCTGGTTGTCCCGGCGGGCGAGGTCGAGGGTGTCCGGTTCCGCGAACCGCTCCGGGTCCCGGTCCGCGGCGGCGAGGACGACCAGGACGGGGTCGCCGGGGGCGATGTCCTGTCCGCCGATGGTGAGCGGCCGGGTGGCGAAGCGCCAGGTGGCCAGCTCCACCGGGCCGTCGAAACGCAGGAGTTCCTCTACGCCGGTCCCCAGCAGGGCGCGTTCGCCCGCGGCGAGGGACGCCTGCAGGCGGGCCCGCTGCTCGGGGTGGGTCAAGAGGGCGTAGGTGCCGTTGCCCACCAGGTTGACCGTGGTCTCGAATCCTGCGAACAGCAGGATGAAGGCCATGGCCGCGGCCTCGTTCTCGGTGAGGTGCTCGCCGTGGTCGGAGGCGCGGATCAGGCCGGAGATGAGGTCCTCGCCGGGCCCGGGTTCCGCGGGCAGCGCCTCGCGCTTGCGGTGGATGAGGTCGGCGAGGTAGCCCCGCATCTTCTTCACCGAGCGGGCGACCCCGCCCCGTGGTCCGCCGCCGTGACGGATCATCATGCCCGCCCAGTCCCGGAAGTCGTCCTGGTCCTCGCGGGGAACACCGAGCATGTCGCAGATGGCGTAGATGGGCAGCGGGAAGGCGAACTCGTGGATGAGGTCGGCGGAGCCCGCGCCGGCGAACCGGTCGATCAGGCCGTCGGCGAGTTCCTGCACGCGGGGCGCGAACTCGGCGACGCGCCGGGGCGTGAACGCCTTGCTCACCAGTCGGCGCAGCCTGGTGTGGTCCGGTGGGTCGATGTTGAGCAGATGCGTCATCAGCTCGGCCTTGCGCTCGCCCGGAATGCCGGTCTTTCCCTTGGCGTGGGCGGGCTCCGCGTGGTGCGCGGGGTTCTTCGAGAGCCGCTGGTCGGCGAGGGCCTGCCTGGCGTCGGCGTACCGCGTGACCAGCCATGCCTCCACCCCGCTGGGCAGCCGTGTCCGGTGCACCGGGGCGTGCTCGCGCAGCCAGGCGTAGGCGGGGTAGGGGTCGCTCGCGAACTCCCAGGTGAAGAGCTCGGGGGCGGGGCTGTGGGGCATGGGCTGGTCGGTCACCCCTCGACCGTATCCGGGGGCTGACCGGGATGCCGGGGCCCTCCCCGCCCCGCCGCCGGACTCAGACCTCGGGGTCCTCGCCCCCCTCGGCGTCCTCACCGCCCTCGGCGCCGCTGACGCCCTCCGCCTGCCTGATCGCGTCCCGGTACGCCCGGGCCGCCGCCCGCAGGGCCGCCTCCGGGTCCACGCCCTCGGCCTCGGCGCGGGCCGCCATCGCCAGCAGCTCGTAGCCGATGCCCTCGCCGGACGGCAGGGGCACGGACAGGCCCGCCGTGCGTACACGGGAGGCGAGCTTGGTGGCGAGGGCCAGGCCCGGCTGGCCGAGCGGGACGCCCTCCGTGACCGAGGTGCGCCGCTTCTCGACGGCCTTGGTGCGCAGCCAGTGCTCCTTGACCTCCTCGGGGGTGGTCGCCGTCTCGTCGCCGAAGACGTGCGGATGGCGGTGGACGAGCTTGGCGACGATGCCGCCGGCCACGTCGTCGACGGAGAAGGGCGTCTGCGGGTGCTCCTCGGCGATGCGGGCGTGGAAGACGACCTGGAGCAGCACGTCGCCCAGTTCCTCGCGGAGTTCCTCGCGGTCGCCGGCCTCGATGGCCTCGACGAGCTCGTACGCCTCCTCGATGCCGTACTTCGCCAGGCCCTCGTGGGTCTGCCGGGAGGACCAGGGGCACTCGGTGCGGATGCGGTCCATCACCTGGACGAGGTCGAGCAGGCGGGCGCCCGGCAGGTCGTAGGAGGCGGGCAGCAGCTCCAGGTCCGGCATCCGGACGCGGCCGGAGCCCGCGAGGCGGGCCAGGCCGTCGGTGAGGGCCGGGTCGCCCTCCCCGGTCGCCACGACCACCGCCGTCCGGCCGCCGGCGCAGTCGTCGACCAGTTCCTGGGCGGTCGGCGCCGCCTCGTCGACCCGGATCCCCGCCTCGCGCAGATACGGCAGCTGCGGGTGCGCCCCGTCCGCGCACAGCACGCGGTCGGCGGTGCGCAGCGCCTGCCAGGCGGGCCAGGACAGCAGGCCGGGCGCGACGCGGTGGCTGGTGGTGAGCAGGACGATGCGGCCCGGGTCCGGGGCGGTGTCGGGGCTGGTTGCGTTCACGCTTCGAACGTAACGCACGGCACCGGCGGCCCCGGCGGCCGCAGGACCGTTACGCCGCCGGGCCGGCGGGGCGGGTCTAAGCGGTCTGCTGCGTGCCCGCCGCCGTCATCTCACGCACCCACGGCGTCCTGGCGTCGACGCGGCTGCTCTTCTGCACGTCCCAGGCGCCGTAGCGCGGATTGAGGTCGACGTCGAGCTGCTCGGACGCCTCGGACAGGGCCTTCCAGAACGCGGGCCGGCCGGTGTCGGTGCCCAGGTGCTCGGCGAGCTTCTGGGCCTCCAGCTGGAGGCGGAGGTTCTCGTCGAGGCGCTCGGGGGCGACGCCGTACTGCTGCAGCCAGACCGTCTGCAGTTCCTCGGCACCGCCGGCCTGCTGCTCCAGGCCCGTGCGCATCTGCTGGACCTCCTTGCGGGTGACGCTCACGCCCGCGTCCTGGGCGGCGCGGTGCAGCACCCGGTCGAGGACCATGCCGTGCAGGGTGTCGCGGGCGAGGCTGCCGGTCCTGGCGACGACCTGCTCGTACTGGGCCTCGTCCGGCACGGTGGCCCGCTGTGCCTCGCGCACCTCGTCGACCCGGCTCTCCAGCTGGGCGACGGTGATCCGCTGGCCGCCCACGACGGCCGCCGCGCCGGGATGCGCGTCGTTCCCGCAGGCGGTGAGGAGCGGTGCCGCGGCGGCGATCGCGGCGGTGAGGAGGAGCGCGGTGCGACGGCGGCGGTGCAAGGAAACCTCCCGAGGAGATTGTGCGACGGTGCACAAAGTCTTGCGGTGATCGATGGTAGGCAGTGGGCAAGCTCCGGCCAACCCATTCGACCAACGATTCACCGGGACTTCGGGCACCGCCGCGCCGTCCCCGCGGGGGCGGCGGTCGTCAGCCGCGCACCTGGCCCAGCCATTGCAGCGTCCGCCGGATGTCGGCCGCGAGGGGGTGGCCGGGTCCGTGGACGCGTTCCACGTCGTGCAGCAGCCGGGCCAGCGTGTCGTGGGCGGCTGCGCGGTCGCCGAGGGCGAGGAGCAGGTGGCCGATGCGGCGGCGGACGTCGTGGGCGAGGTCCGGGTCGCCGGCGGCGACGTACTGGTTCTCGTAGTACGGCAGCAGCGCCCGGTACTCGGCGAGGGCCGCCGCCGGTTCGCCGAGCTGTTCCAGGCACTGGGCGGCGTCGTAGCGGTGGCGCAGGGACTGCGGGTCCGCCTGGCCGGCCTCTGCGGCGCGTTCGTCGGCGAGGCGGCGCAGCTCGGGCAGGGCACGCCGGTACTGGCCGTCGTCCATGAGGGTGGCCGCGTACTGCTTGCGCAGGGTGCGCACGACCGGGGAGCGCTCGCCGTGCTGCTCGGCGGCGGTGGGCAGGATCGCGCCGAGGATGTCGACGGCCTGGGTGATGCGGCCCTCGCCGAGCAGGCGCTTGACCTCGTCGACGGCTCGGGCGACGTCCGGCTTCTCGGCCTCCGCGACGGGCGGGACCGGGGCCGGCTGGGGCGCCGGGGTGCGCGCGCGGTCCGGCCAGGGCGCGTGCGGGCGCACGAAGGGGCGGGTGGGGTCCAGGGGCCCTCCGGTGGGCATGCCGCGTGCGGGCAGCAGCAGCGCCAGGTGCTCGTAGACCTCCTGTGCGGAGGCGGGGCGGTGCTGCGGGTCCTTGGCGAGCAGGCGCAGGACGAGCGCTTCGAGCGCCTCGGGGACCTCGGGGCGGACGCGGCGCACGGGCAGCGGCGGCTCGTACAGGTGCCGGTGCAGGACGCCGAGCGCGGTGGAGCCCGCGAACGGGACGTCGCCGCTGAGCAGTTCGTGCAGCAGGACGCCGAGCGCGTACAGGTCGGTGTACGGGCCGACCGCGCCGCCCATGGCCTGCTCCGGGGCCATGTAGGCGGGCGAGCCTATCGGGGTGCCGGTGTGGGTGAGGCGGGTGGTGTCGGCGTCCATGACGGAGGCGACGCCGAGGTCGAGGACGGTGACCGTGCCGTCCTGCTTCACCATCACGTTGCGCGGCTTGAGGTCGCGGTGGACGATCGGCACGGCGTGCACGGCGCTCAGGACGGCGCACAGCTGCGCGGCGACCGCGACCGCCCACTGCCAGGGGTACGGGTCGTGTTCGGCGAGGTGGTCGGAGAGGTCGGCGCCGTCGACGTACTGCATGACGAGGAAGAGCTCCTCGCCCTCGCTGCCCGCGTCGTGCACGGTCACCAGGCCGGGGTGGTCGACCTGGGCGGTGACCCGGCATTCGCGTACGAAGCGGCGGCGCAGCTCGTCGGCCTCCTGGCCGGCCACCTTGTCGGGGCGCAGCAGTTTCACCGCCACGCGCCGGTCGAGTCGCTGGTCGTACGCCGTCCAGACCTGTCCCATGCCGCCCTGTCCGATGAGCGTGGACAGCTCGTAGCGGCCGGCGACGACACGTCCCGTCGTCACGGTCACCTTCCGCCCTCGTGGTTGCCGTCGTGCCTGCGCAGGTAGTCACTGAGTTCGTCGAGCTCGGCGCGCACCTGGTCGATGCGGGCGGGGCCCGGCTGCCGGGGCGGCGGCGTGGGGGCGGGCGGCTGCGGCGTCGGGGGCGGGGTGTGGGGGGTGTGCGGGACCGGGGGTGTGTGCGGCGGCGGCCCGGCCGTGTGCGGCATGGTGGTGGCCGTGTAGGGCGCCGGGGGCTGCGGGTGGCCGTACGCCGGTGCGGGCGTCGGCTGCGGGCTGTAGCCGGGGCCGTAGCGGAGCTGGTGGAAGTGGCGCACGTCAGCCGAGAGGTAGTAGGCCATGGCGGCCACGAGGGTGCCGAGGAGCAGGGCCATGCCGGTCCAGCCGCCCACGGTGTGGACCTCGTCGCCGGGCTCGGTGCCGACCAGGACGAGCGCGAGGACGTCGGCCACGAGCGCCGCGACGAAGAGCCCCCAGTCCAGCCCCTTGCGCGTGACGATGGCCAGGCGCAGCAGCATCGTCCAGGCGAGCAGTCCGATGCTGAGGATCGACAGCGCCACGAACAGCACGCGCAGGAAGACCAACCACCCTGTGGGCGGTGGCTGCTTCACCGGCTGCGTGTAGCCGTGGCCGTGCATGGCTGCTCCTGGGACCTCAAGACGGGTGAATGTCGCTTCGAGCGTATAGGCCGACACGGACAAGCGGTCCCTGGTTGTACCGAACCGTTGTCGTGCTGATCACTTCCCGCCTTCGAGCGGTCAGCCGGGCGTGACCGTACCGTCCGTGAGCCCGTCGTACATTCCGCGTACGAGTTGCTCGCCGAGGCGGCCCGCGAGTCTGAGCGCCCGCTCGAACTCGTCGAGCGCGCGGAACCGGTCGCCGTAGCGGCGCTGTTCGTCCAGCGGGAGCCGGGGGAGCTGCAGGCGCCGCACGTCGAGCCGGGTGGCGGTGGAGGCGTAGCTGCTGGCCTGGCGGTTGTTGGCGGTGCCCCGCAGGAAGCCGGCGAGGAACCAGGCATCGAGCGCGGTGGGGTCGGGGCGCAGCAGCACGAGGTTGCGTCCCAGGGCGGCGCCCGCGGTGGCGTCGTCGACCACGCGCGCGACGGAGCCGCCGCCGAGCACGGGGACGACGACGTCACCGGGTTCGGTCAGCACGGGTTCCTCGTCGCTCTCCGGAAGCGTGCCGGAGGGGGCGGTTCCGGCGAGTACGTCGTGGTCGGTGAGCACGGGCACGCGCGCGTGGCCGCCGTTTCCGCCGGTGCGCATCAGCAGGGCGCCTCCGCGCGCGAGTTCGCCGACGGTGGTCAGCGGCCAGCGGGGGGCGGCCTGCACGGCGTCGGCCGGGGCCGGGGTGAGGTCGGCGGTCAGGCGCAGCGTCTCGCCGAGGCGGGTGCGCACGTCCGTGAGCTCTCCGGCGCCGTCGGCGACCGCGGGGGGCGGCAGATGGCGGGCCGGGGCCAGGTCGACGTCGTCGTCGAGGAGTTCGATGACGGGCAGGGAGCGGGCCACGCCCGGCCGTTCGTCGAGCCGTCCGGCCCGGTCGAAGGCCCGCCAGGCGTCCAGGACGGCGTCCCCCACGCCGCGCCAGTCGGGGCCGCCGCGGCCCTCACCGGCGAACTGCCCCACGTCGGCGAGCAGTACCTCCGGCTGCGCGGGCGCCTTCTCGGGACGGCGCAGCACCCACAGGTGGAGCGGGATGTTGTACGGGGGTGCCGCGCCGACCGGCAGCGCGACCACGGCGCGCAGTGCGCCCCGGCGCAGCAGGTCCGCGCGGATCCGGCGGCCGGAGCGGCGGGAGGCGGCGGCGGGCGGCATGAGGAGCACGGCGGTGCCGCCGTCCCTCAGGCGGGCCAGCGCGTGCTGCACCCAGGCCAGTTCGGACTCGGTGCGGGCCGGGAAGCCGTACTCCCAGCGGGGGTCGTAGGCGAGTTCGTCGTGCCCCCAGTTGCGCTCGTTGAACGGCGGGTGGCACAGGACGGCGTCGGCGCGCAGCCCGGGGAAGGCGTCGGCGCGCAGTGTGTCGCCGGCGGCGGCGTGCACGCCGGCCGGGGTGTGCAGGGCGAGGCGGAGCGCGGTGAGCGTGGCGAGGTCGGCTGCGCCGTCCTGGGCGTACAGCTCCTGGCCGGGACGCGGGGCGGCGGCGCGCAGCAGGGCGCCGGTGCCGCAGGCGGGGTCGAGGACGGTGCGGGCGGGGCCGGCCAGGTCGGCCATGAGGCCGGCGAGGTCGGCGGGGGTGAGCGTGTACTGGCGCGGGTTGGCGTCCAGGTGCCGGCCGAGCAGGAACTCGAAGGTCTGGCGGGCGCCCGTACCGGCGGCCAGTTCGGCGGCGCCGCGCAGGAGGGGCGCGGAGGCGAGGAGCGCGGGGCCGGTGGGCGGGTGGACGGCGGGGAACGCCGACGGAGTGTTCACAGCGGGTGAGCCGCTCGCCCCGGCAGGGGCGTGAACGGCGGTGGAGCCGGCGACCGGGGTGTTCACAGCGGCCGGCTCGCCCGCCCCGGGCCCGCCAGGCACGGTCCGGCTCCGGTCGCCACCGGGCACCGCGCCGAAGCGGGGTGTCAGCACCTGCTCCAGCGCGCCCGGCAGCATCGCGGCGAGCCGCTCGTCGGAGCCCGCGCTCAGCTCCAGCCACGCGGTGGGGCGGTCGTGGATGAGCAGCAGCGCGCAGCCGGCGTGGACGAGCGCGGTGACCGGGCCCTCGGGATGTCCGACGAGCTGCTGCCAGACCCGTTCCCGCAGCGGGACCTCGGCGAGTTTGCCGTGCCCGCGCAGCCAGGACTCCACGTCGGTGAGGGCGAAGGACGGGCTGGTCTCGGTGCCGCCTACGGGCTTGGGGAAGTCGGCGTGCCGGCGGCGCCAGTTGCTCACGGCCGCGCGGCCGACGCCGGCGAGCCGCGCGATCCCGGCGGCGGTCACTTCTGTCGCGTTGTCCTGCACCCGCGCGGCTCCCCTCGTCCCATGTGTGACGCCGAGCATACCGACGTGTGTCTGATCGTTTGCATTCACGCTCGTGTACACGCCCCACACTGTGAACCTGGTTGACTCGGTTCACAGTCTCTGTTCTTATTGACCTCGCCAACGAGCAGCCGCCGGCAAGGCGGCGGCTGCCGTATCGGGAGGGGACACAGTCATGGGCATGAAGGGCAAGGTCGCGCTCGGCGCCGTCGTGGGGATCGTCGTCATCGGCGCGGTGTCGGCGAACGGCGGCGACGGGGACGGCGGCTCCGGCGACAAGGGCTCCTCGGCGTCCGCGCAGCGGCAGGCCGGCGGCGAGAAGGACGCGGGCGGGGCGGAAGCCACGGAGAAGAAGGCGGCGTTCGCGGGGGACGGCGACTTCGAGGTGGGCTCGGACGTCAAGCCGGGGACCTACCGCACGAGCGGCAACACCGACGACATGTGCTACTGGGAGCGCGCCAAGGACGCCTCGGGCGAGTTGGACTCGCTGCTGGCCAACGACAACGTGAGCGGCACGAGTTACGTCACCGTCAAGGCCACCGACAAGCTCTTCAAGTCCAGCGGCTGCAACGACTGGGAGGCCGTCGACCCGAAGGCCAAGGGGACCCCCGCCACCAAGATGGCCGGAGACGGCGGCATGTTCGCGGTCGGCACCGACATCGCTCCCGGCACCTACAAGTCCACGGGCAACACCGACGACATGTGCTACTGGGAGCGCTCCAAGGACGCCGAGCACTCGCTCGACTCCATCGTCGCGAACAACAACGTGAGCGGCACGGCGGTCGTGACGATCAGCGCCTCGGACGGCTACTTCAAGACGACCGGCTGCAAGGACTGGCAGAAGACCGGCTGACGGGCCGGCCCCCGGACATCCGGCCCGTCCCACGACTCGGGCTCACCACCGCACCAGGACCCAGGGGAATCCATGCGTCGTACCGCTTTCGCAGCGCTCTGCATCGTCGCCGCGGCGGCCACCGGACTCACCGGCTGTTTGCCCGGCCAGGGCCGGGCGGACGCCGAGCCGGGCACGTCCGGGCAGCAGCCGAGCACCTCGGCGAGTAAGGCGGAGGAGAAGAAGGAGCCGTTCGCCGGGCTGACCGGCGGGGAGATCGTGGAGCGGGCCGTGGAGGCCACCGCCGGCGCCGCCTCCCTCCGGATCACGGGCGACGTCCCGGACGACCGGGGCGGCGGCACCGTCCGGGTCGACCTGGCCATGGACAGGAAGGGCGAGTGCGCCGGGACGGTGAGCGCCGGCGGCGAGGGCGAAGCCCAATTGATCAGGACCGGGGACACCCTCTACCTGAAGTACGACGAGGCGTTCCTGCGCGCCCAGAGCGAGGGCGAGTCCGCCGCGGAGACCGACGCGGCCGTGGCCATGCTGGCCGGGCGGTGGACCAAGATGTCCGTCACCGGGCAGGACGCCCAGGACATCGCGGGCTTCTGCGATCTGGACACGGTGCTGGGCGGCGCGCAGGACGTCGACTCGGACGCCACGCGGGGCAGGACGACCACGGTCGACGGCGCCTCCGCGATCGTCCTGAGCGAGAGGGACGGCGCGGACCGGCAGACGCTCTACGTGGCCGCCGAGGGCACCCCGTACCTGCTGCGGGTCGACAGCACGTCCGCGACGGACCCCGGCTCCCTCACCTTCAGCGACTACGACGTCCCGGTCCCGGCCCGCGAGCCCGACGGCGAGATCGTCGACCTGGACGCGCCGGCCGGCTGACCGGCCGGGGGCTCACAGCGCGTGCCGCATCCACACGTTCGGCTCGACGTACACCGCGTACCCGCGGCCCGGTTCGCAGCGCACCGGCACCAGGGCGCCGGGCACCTCGACGTCGCCCGCGGTGTCGAAGGGCAGCCCCGTCCAGTGGCGCCACTCCTCCAGCGAGGCGGCGACGGTCATGGAGGCCGGCGCCACGCCGTCGAGGGTGGCGCCGGCCCGGGCGTGGACGCGCAGCCACGGGTCGTGCGGCAGCCCGTCGGGGCGCAGGCGACGGGCGTACTCCTCGATCGGGGTGTGCGGTTCGAGGTGCTTGGCGCTGGGGCGGACGGGGGCGACGACCTCCCGGAAACCGTGCGCGCGGGCGTTGTCGCGCATGGCGGCGAGCATCCGGCCGGACAGGCCGCGCCCCTGGGCGTGCGGGGCGACGACGACGGAGATCGCGCTGACGGTGTCGGGGCGCACGCCCCGGCGCAGGTCGCCGAAGGCCCAGACGAGGACCTCGCTCCAGCCGCGCGCGGGCAGCGCACCGCGCCCTTCGGTATGGAGGGCGAACGGCACGCTGTGGCCGTGGGCGACGACCTCGCCGTACTCGTCCTCCGCGAACTGCACGTAC
Source organism: Streptomyces viridiviolaceus (assembly GCF_014650995.1). GTDB lineage: Bacteria > Actinomycetota > Actinomycetes > Streptomycetales > Streptomycetaceae > Streptomyces > Streptomyces viridiviolaceus. The sequence continues at coordinate 39,146 of NZ_BMWA01000023.1, read as the reverse complement.
TCGGGCAGTTCGACGGGGATGCGCGGGTAGTGGGCGTTGCCCGAGAGGTCCTCGACGGCGAACGCGGGCCAGCTGTCGGCCATCGCGCGGACCCGGTCCAGCATCTCCGGACGCTCGGCGAGGCTCGATATCTTCAGCTCCATGGCGTCACCGTAGGCAGCGCGGGCGGGGACCGGAAAGCCAATTTCCGCCGTCAGCCGCCGCACTGACGCAGCATCGCCCGCCGGTCCGGTGCGGTCACCGCCAGTTCGTACTTGACGGCGACCTGCGCGAAGCGGACGGCGTACGCGCACCGGACCGACTTCCTCGGCGGAAGCCAGGACGCGGGACCGGAGTCGCGCTTGGCCGAGTTGGCGCGGCCCTGGACGGGGAGCAGGTTCAGCGGGTCGTTGGCCAGTTGTTCGCGCTTGCTCTCCGGCCACCGCGAGGAGCCCATCTGCCAGCTGTACGACAGCGGCACGACGTGGTCGATCTGGACCTCGCTCGCCTTCTGCTTGCGCCACTCGATCGTCGAGCCGGTGTAGGGGTCGTCCAGCGTCATGGCGACGACCACACAGCGGGACCCGGACCGGAAGCGCAGCTTCTGACCGTCGCGCCTCAGCAGGTCGTTCCGCGTGTCACAACCGTTGCGGGCCAGCGGCACACCGTCGGCCGAGTCCATCCAGGCGTAGCCGAACTCGTCCCGGTCGTAGCCCGTCCGGGGGCCGCGCCCCTTGGTCTTCAGGCCCTCGATGAGCTTGCGGGCGGTCGCCTCGGGGCTGTCGCCCTCGACCGGGGCGAGGCCGGGTCCGGTGCCGTCCGGGTTGCGCAGCGGGCTGACGGCGTGTCCGCCTGCCGGTGCCTCGTGCCCGCCTCCCGAGGCCGTGGCCCCGTCGTCGCCGAGTCCCTCGCATCCGGTGACCAGGGCCAGAGCGAGGGCCGCGCCCGCGGCCCAACCGGTACGGATCCCCCTGTGCCGCCACATACGCGCCCCTCCCCTTGCCGTCCGCCGGTATCACCGTAGCGAGAGAGAGGTTCAGACCATAGCGGGCTTTGTTGGGCATGCAGGGCATATCTGTCGTACCTTCGACAGTGAGCCACGTCTCGGAAGGAGCTCTGCATGGGCATCCTCGACAAAATGAAGAGCATGGCCGGCAAGGACAAGGGCAGGTCACGAAAGATGTCCGACGCCGCCGAACGCCAGGTCAACGAGAGGACCGGCGGAAAGTACGAGAAGCAGGTCGACACCGCGCAGCAGCAGGCCGAGGACAGGCTCGGCTTCGGGCGCGAGCGGGGCGGCGACCGGCCGGAGCAGCAGTAGCTCGCTCCCGTACCCCGACACATCGAAGCCGTCCACAGGCATGATCCGTGGACGGCTTCTCCGACGGGCGGGTCACGACCCCAGAATCGAGGTCAGGAACTCCCCGACCCAGGCCAGCAGTTCACGCCCGACCAGCGGCTTGCCGCCGACCTTCGCGGTCTTCGGGCGCGGAACCAGCACCTGGTGCGCGGCCGGCTTGACGACCGTCCCGGGGTACAGCCGCTTGAGCCTCAGCTCCTGCGACTCGCGCAACTCCACCGGCGCGAACCGGATGTTGTTGCCCTGCAGGACCACCTCGCCCACGCCGCACGCCCGCGCCAGCATGCGAAGACCCGCGACCAGCAGCAGGTTCTCCACCGGCTCCGGCAACTTGCCGTAGCGGTCGACGAGTTCCTCCCGGACGGCCTTGATGTCCTCCTCGCTGTTGGCGGAGGCGATGGAGCGGTACGCCTGCAGGCGCAGCCGCTCGCCGGGGGCGTAGTCGTGCGGGACGTGCGCGTCGACCGGCAGCTCGATCTTGACCTCCAGCGGCGGCTCCTCCTCGACACCCCCCTCCAGCGAGGCCCGGTAGTCGGCGACGGCCTCGCCGACCATCCGCACGTACAGGTCGAAGCCGACGCCGGCGATGTGGCCGGACTGCTCGCCGCCGAGCAGGTTGCCGGCGCCCCGGATCTCCAGGTCCTTCATGGCCACGTACATGCCCGCGCCCATCTCGGTGTGCTGGGCGATGGTCGCGAGCCGCTCGTGCGCGGTCTCGGTCAGCGGCTTCTCCGGCGGGTACAGGAAGTAGGCGTAGCCGCGCTCGCGGCCTCGGCCGACCCGGCCGCGCAGCTGGTGCAGCTGGCTGAGGCCGAAGTTGTCGCCGCGCTCGACGATGAGGGTGTTGGCGTTGGAGATGTCGATGCCGGACTCGACGATGGTCGTGGAGACCAGCACGTCGAACTTCTTCTCCCAGAAGTCGACGACGACCTGCTCCAGCGCCTGCTCCGACATCTGACCGTGGGCGGTGGCGATGCGCGCCTCCGGGACGATCTCGCGGAGCTTGGCCGCCGCGCGGTCGATGGACTCGACCCGGTTGTGGATGTAGAAGACCTGGCCCTCGCGCAGCAGCTCGCGGCGGATCGCCGCGCCGATCTGCTTCTGCTCGTAGGGGCCGACGAAGGTCAGCACCGGGTGACGCTCCTCCGGCGGGGTGGTGATCGTCGACATCTCGCGGATGCCGGTGACCGCCATCTCCAGGGTGCGCGGGATGGGCGTGGCGGACATCGTCAGCACGTCGACGTTGGCGCGCAGCTTCTTCAGCTGCTCCTTGTGCTCGACGCCGAAGCGCTGCTCCTCGTCGACGATGACCAGGCCCAGGTCCTTGAACTTCGTCTCCGAGGAGAAGAGGCGGTGGGTGCCGATGACGACGTCCACCGAGCCCTCGCGCAGGCCCTCCAGGACCGCCTTGGCCTCCGTGTCGGTCTGGAAGCGGGACAGCGCCTTCACCTTCACCGGGAACTGCGCGTACCGCTCGCTGAACGTCCCGAAGTGCTGCTGCACCAGCAGCGTCGTCGGCACCAGCACCGCCACCTGCTTGCCGTCCTGTACGGCCTTGAAGGCGGCGCGCACCGCGATCTCCGTCTTGCCGTAGCCGACGTCGCCGCAGATCAGGCGGTCCATGGGGACCGTCTTCTCCATGTCCTCCTTGACCTCGGCGATGGTGGTCAGCTGGTCCGGGGTCTCCGCGTAGGGGAAGGCGTCCTCCAGCTCGCGCTGCCAGGGGGTGTCCGAGCCGAAGGCGTGTCCGGGCGCCGCCATCCGCGCGCTGTAGAGCTTGATCAGGTCGGCGGCGATCTCCTTGACCGCCTTCTTCGCGCGGGCCTTGGTCTTGGTCCAGTCGGCGCCGCCGAGGCGGTGCAGCGTGGGGGCCTCGCCGCCGACGTACTTGGTGATCTGCTCCAGCTGGTCGGTGGGGATGTAGAGGCGGTCGCCGGGCTGGCCGCGCTTGGCGGGGGCGTACTCCACGACCAGGTACTCGCGGGTGGCGCCCTGCACGGTGCGCTGCACCATCTCGATGTAGCGGCCCACGCCGTGCTGCTCGTGGACGATGTAGTCGCCCGCCTCCAGGGTGAGCGGGTCGATGGTCTTGCGGCGCCGGGCGGGCATGCGGGTGCCGTCGCGGCCGGCGGCCTTCTGGCCGGACAGGTCCGTCTCGGTCAGGACGGCCAGCTCGAGCGCGGGGTCGACGAAGCCGTAGTCGATCGAGCCGCAGGAGACGTGGACGACGGAGGGGCTGAGCGTGCCGAGGTCGGAGTCCAGACGGGCCGCGATGCCCTCGCCGCCGAGGACCTCGACCGTGCGGGCCGCCGGGCCGTGGCCCTCGGTGACGTAGACCACGCGCCAGCCGTCGGCGAGCCAGCCCTTGGTGTCGGCCAGTGCCTTCGCGGTGTCGCCGCGGTAGGTCTCGGGGGCGTGCATGCCGAGCTTGAGGGTGTCCCCCGCCGCGTCAGCGGCATATGTCCCCGTCAGCTCCTCGTCGGCGGCGAACGGCGACACCGACCACCACATCATGTCCAGCTCGCGGGCCCGCTCCCGGACGTCCGCGATGGACCACAGGGAGGCCGCGCCCACGTCGATGGGCGCCTCGCCGCCGCCGGCGGTGGCCGCCCAGGACGCCTGGAGGAACTCCTGGCTGGTGGCCACCAGGTCGGCGGCCCGCGTCCGTACCCGCTCCGGGTCGCACACGAGCGCCATGGCGCCCTTGGGCAGCACGTCCAGCAGCAGCTCCATGTCGTCGACGAGCACCGGTGCCAGCGACTCCATGCCCTCGACGGCGATGCCCTCGGCGATCTTGCCGAGGAGTTCGCCCAGCTCGGGGTGGAGCTCGGCGAGGGTCCGCGCGCGCTCCCGGACGTCCTCGGTGAGCAGCAGCTCACGGCAGGGCGGGGCCCACAGCCCGTGCTCGGCGACCTCCAGGGAGCGCTGGTCGGCGACCTTGAAGTAGCGGATCTCCTCGACGTCGTCGCCCCAGAACTCGATGCGCAGGGGGTGTTCCTCGGTGGGCGGGAACACGTCGAGGATGCCGCCGCGCACGGCGAACTCGCCGCGCTTCTCGACCAGCTCGACGCGCGCGTACGCGGCGGCGGCGAGCGCCTCCACGACCTCGTTCAGATCGGCGCTCTGCCCGCTCCTCAGCGACACCGGCTCCAGGTCGCCCAGTCCCTTGACCTGCGGCTGGAGCACGGACCGCACGGGCGCGACGACGACGGACACCGGGCCGGTCTCCGGGTCGTCGGGCCGGGGGTGGGCCAGGCGCCGCAGGACGGCCAGGCGCCGCCCCACGGTGTCGCTGCGCGGGCTGAGCCGCTCGTGCGGGAGCGTCTCCCAGGACGGGTACTCCACCACGCCCTCCGGCGGCAGCAGCGAGCGCAGGGCCGCGGCCAGGTCCTCCGCCTCGCGTCCCGTCGCCGTCACCGCCAGCACCGGGCGGCCCGTCTCGCGGGCCAGTGCGGCGACCGCGAAGGGCCGGGCCGCGGGCGGACCGACCAGGTCGACGTGCATGCGGTTGCCGTCGGCGGCCGCCGCGATCGCTTCGGCGAGGGCGGCGTCCTTGGCGACGGCGTCGAGCAGACCGTGCAGGCTCATGAAGGGGCGCTTTCGTCCGGGGTGGACAACACGACGGGCCCGACACGCGGTGCGGGCCGGGGGTGTCCAGCGTACGACGCCGCGCGAGCGAGCGACGGAGGCTGTGGACGACGCCCGGCCGGGGACGGGCGACGCACCGGCGCCGGGGAGTCCTCGTGACTCCCCGGCGCCGCCTTCCTCCGCGCCCCCCGTGCGCGGTGGTCGCACCCCCGTGAGCGGTGGCCGCCGCGACTCGCCGGTCCGGCCTACTCCGTCGCGATCGCGTTCAGTACGTTCATCCGGCCGGCCCGGAACGCCGGGACCAGGGCGGCGAACAGACCCACGAACGCCGAGCCGATGAAGACGCCGATGATCGTCGGCCACGGGATGTCGAGGACGTTCAGGCCCTCCAGGGCGAGCAGCTTCTGCGCCGTGGCGCCCCAGCCCATGCCCAGCCCCAGGCCCAGCAGGGCACCGAAGAGGGCGATGACCACGGACTCCAGGCGGATCATCCGGCGCAGCTGCCTGCGGGAGAGGCCGATCGCCCGCATCAGGCCGATCTCGCGGGTCCGCTCGACCACCGACAGGGCCAGGGTGTTCACCACGCCCAGGACCGCGACGATGATCGCCAGGGCGAGCAGGCCGTAGACCATGTTGAGCAGCTGGCCGACCTGGTCCTTCAGCTCCTGCTTGTAGTCGGTCTGGTCACGGACCTGGTACTGCGGGTACGCGTCCAGCGACTGCTTCAGCGCCGCGTACGCCTGCTCCTCCTGGCCGTCCTCGGCCTTGGCGAACATGATCGTGTTCGGCGGGATCCTGTCGGCGGGGAGGTACTCCCGCATCGTCTCGATGCTGATGTACCGCGCGCCCTGGTCGATGGCCACGTCGTCGTCCGTGATGGCGGCGACCTTCAGCTTCGCCGTCTCGCCGCCCTTGAAGGCGACCGAGATGGTGTCGCCGACGTGCACCCCGTGCTTCTCGGCGTAGTCCGAGCCGACCGACATGGCGTTCCGGCCGTAGGCGGCCGAGAGGGTGCCCTCCGTCGTCGCGCGGCGCACGTCCTCTGCGTAGGTCGGGTCGGCGGCGGTGAGGCCGTCGTCGTCCGTCCAGCCGTCGGGCGAGGTCAGCGTGGCGTCGAGCGTCTTGTAGCGGGTGACGTGCTCCAGGCCCGGTGTGTCCCGCATCTTCTGCTCGGCCTGCGGCACGATCCGCTGGTTGCCCTGGACGATGAAGTCCGCGCCGACCGACTTGTCCAGCTCGCTGGTGGCCGAGGCGACCATGGAGGAGCCGACCACGGACAGGCAGGCCACCAGCGCCAGGCCGATCATCAGGGCCGCGCCCGTCGCACCGGTGCGGCGCGGGTTGCGCAGGGCGTTGCGCTCGGCCATGCGGCCCACCGGCCCGAAGGCCCGCAGCAGCACCGCGCTGATCACCCGCACGACGCCGCCGGCCAGCAGCGGGCCGATGACGACGAAGCCGATCAGGGAGAGCACCACGCCCGCCCCCAGCATCAGCGCACCGTCACCCGCCTTGTCGGCGCCCGCCGCCGTGAACAGTGCCGCGGCTCCGGCGCCGGTCAGCACCAGGCCGATCACTCCGCGGAGCAGGCCGGCCTTGCCGTCGGCGGGCGTCCCGGCGTCGCGCAGCGCGGCCATCGGGGAGACCTTGCCGGCGCGGCGGGCCGGCAGGTAGGCGGCGAGGACGGTGACGACGACACCGAGGACCAGACCGACCACCGGGGTCGTCGTCTTCACGGTCAGGTCGTCCGTGGACAGGTTCATGCCCGCCGCCGACATCAGCTTCATCAGGCCGACGGCGATCCCGACGCCGGCCGCGACACCGAGGATCGAGCCGACGATGCCGAGGAACAGCGCCTCGACCAGCACCGAGCGGTTGACCTGCCGGCGGGAGGAGCCGATCGCCCGCATCAGGCCGATCTCGCGGGTGCGCTGGGCGACCAGCATGGAGAAGGTGTTGATGATGAGGAAGATGCCGACCAGGAAGGCGATCCCGGCGAAGCCGAGCATGGCGTACTTGATGACGTCCATGAACTCGCCGACGTCCTTGCGGTTCTCGTCGGCGCTCTCCTTCGCCGTCTGGACCTTGTACGTGCCGTCCAGGACCCGGGAGACGTTCGTCTTGAGCTGCGCGTCGGAGACACCCGACGCGGCGGTGACGTTGAGCTGGGTGAACTTGCCCGTGCCGCCGAGCAGTTCGCGCTGCGCGGTGGCGGTGTCGAAGTAGACGACGGCCGCGCCGGGGTTGGTCACCGTGAAGGAGGCGATGCCGACGATGCGCGCCTTGAAGTCGCCGGTCTGCGCGATGGTGCGCAGTTCGTCGCCGAGCTTCAGGTCGTGCTTGTCGGCGGTGTCGGAGTCGACCATCACCTCGGTCGGCCCGCGCGGGGCGTGCCCGGAGGTGATCTCCATGGAACGCAGGTCGTTCTTCGTCCAGTTGCCGGCGATCGTCGGGGCGCCGCTGGTGGCGCCCACGTTGTCGTTGTCGCCGTCGACGACGGTCACGTTCAGCGAGGCGACCGCGCCCTCCACCGACTTGACGCCCTCGGCGGAGCGGACCCGCTCCAGCGTGGACGCCGGCAGCGACTCGGGCACCCCGTTCTGCGGCGTGTCCCCGGCCGCCCCGGCTTCCTTCGGGGCGACCGTCACGTCCGACGACGTGACCGCGAAGAGCTTGTCGAACGTCGTGTTCATCGTGTCCGTGAACACGAGCGTGCCGCACACGAACGCCACCGACAACAGCACCGCCACCGCCGACAGCGCCATGCGCCCCTTGTGCGCGAAGAAGTTGCGCAGCGAGGTCTTCACGACGGTCATGACGTGCGCCCCCGGGCGTCGAAGTCCTTCATCCGGTCCAGGACGGCGTCCGCGGTCGGCTTGTGCATCTCGTCGACGATCCGGCCGTCGGCGAGGTAGAGCACCCGGTCCGCGTAGCTGGCCGCCACCGGGTCGTGGGTGACCATCACGATGGTCTGGCCCAGTTCGTCCACCGACCGGCGCAGGAAGCCCAGCACCTCGGCGCCCGCGCGGGAGTCGAGGTTCCCGGTCGGCTCGTCCCCGAAGATGATCTCGGGCCGGGCGGCCAGCGCCCGCGCCACGGCGACCCGCTGCTGCTGGCCGCCTGAGAGCTGGGTGGGCCGGTGCTTGAGCCGTCCGGCGAGCCCCACGGTCTCCACGACCCGGTCCAGCCACGCCCGGTCGGGCCTGCGGCCGGCGATGTCCATGGGCAGCGTGATGTTCTCGATCGCGTTCAGCGTCGGGAGCAGGTTGAACGCCTGGAAGATGAAGCCGATCCGGTCGCGGCGCAACTGGGTGAGCTTCTTGTCCTTCAGGCCGGTGATCTCGGTCTCGTCGAGATAGATCTGCCCGCTGCTGACGGTGTCGAGGCCGGCCAGGCAGTGCATCAGCGTGGACTTGCCCGACCCCGAGGGACCCATGATCGCGGTGAAGTGACCGCGGGCGATGTCCACGTCCACGTGGTCCAGGGCGACCACCCGGGTCTCCCCGGCTCCGTACGCCTTCACGACCTGCCGCGCCCGCGCCGCAACGGCCGTACGCCCTCCAGTGCTTCCGTGCCTGGGAATGGTCACGGCCGATGTCATGTCAAGTCTCCTATGTCGGTCATCAGGTGAGCCGCCGGTGCCGAAGGCGGGTGGTGCTGTCGGGTGCGGCGGCCCGGACCGGCCGGGCCGGGCCGCGCGGATCGCCACGTCTTCGAGTCTGGCGGCAACCAGGGGTCGCCCGCGCTGGTGTTCAGCGCACTCTTCTGCTGGGGAAAACCCCACCCCCACAGGTGCGGTGCGCCGCCCCCCCCCCAGCGGCGTAAAGCCAGATTAAGGAGGGCGCGCGGCCGTCTCGTCCTCCGTCGGTACGAACCCTCCCCGGGCCGTAGTACGGAGGTACCCCTAGGGGCAGTCCACCCTTCGGCGGAGCACGTCTCGGGGTCGGTCTCCTCCCTCCGGCGCATCCAGCGTCCACCCTCCCGCTGCGTCAGGCTCAAGTGCGAAGCTGATCCCGGCAACTGGATGCATGGGGAAACAAAGGGAGGGACCCGGAGTGGGCAGCACCAGACCCGCGGTGGTCGAGGCCGCACAACCCGCCGGGGCGGACCGGCGCGGCGCCGTCGTCGCCGCCCTGATGCTCGCGATGGCGCTGGCGGCGCTGGACTCGACCATCGTCTCCACCGCCGTGCCGCAGATCGTCGGCGACCTCGGCGGGTTCTCCGTGTTCTCCTGGCTCTTCTCCGGCTATCTGCTGGCCGTCACGGTCACCCTCCCGGTCTACGGCAAGCTGTCCGACACCTTCGGCCGCAAACCGGTGCTGGTCGCGGGCGCGGTGGTGTTCCTGATCGGCTCCCTGCTGTGCGCGCTCGCCTGGAACATGGGCGCGCTGATCGCCTTCCGCGTGGTGCAGGGTCTGGGCGGCGGCGCCCTCCAGGGCACGGTGCAGACCCTCGCCGCCGACCTGTACCCGCTGAAGGACCGCCCCAGGATCCAGGCCAAACTGTCCACGGTGTGGGCGGTGTCCGCGGTCGCGGGCCCGGGTCTGGGCGGCGTGCTGGCCGCGTACGCCGACTGGCGCTGGATCTTCCTCATCAACCTGCCGGTCGGCGCGGTCGCCCTGTGGCTGATCGTCCGTCACCTGCACGAGCCGGCCCGGGAGGAGGCGGACACGCGCGCGCGTGTCGACTGGGCGGGCGCACTCGCCGTGTTCGCCTGCGGCGGTGTCCTGCTCACCGCCCTGGTGCAGGGCGGGGTGGCCTGGCCGTGGCTGTCGGCGCCCTCGCTGGTCCTCTTCGGGGCGGGGCTCGTCCTGCTGGCGGCCGTGGTGGTGATCGAACGCCGGGCGGCCGAGCCGATCATCCCCGGCTGGGTGTGGCGGCGGCGCACGATCGCCGCGGTGAACCTCGCACTCGGCGCGCTGGGCCTGCTGATGGTGGCGCCGACGGTGTTCCTGCCCACCTACGCCCAGTCCGTCCTGGGCCTGGCGCCCGTGGCCGCCGGTTTCGTGCTGTCCGTCTGGACGCTCAGCTGGCCGGTGTCGGCGGCGCTGAGCCAGCACGTGTACCGCAGGATCGGCTTCCGCAACACCGCCATGCTCGGCATCGGCACCGCGTCCCTGATCCTGCTCGCCTTCCCCTTCCTCCCCTACCCCGGCGAGGCGTGGCAGCCGACGCTGCTGATGCTGCTGCTCGGCGCCGCGCTCGGCCTGTTCCAGCTGCCGCTCATCGTCGGCGTCCAGTCGACGGTCGGGTGGGCGGAGCGGGGTACGGCGACGGCGTCCGTCCTGTTCTGCCGGCAGACCGGGCAGACGGTGGGCGCGGCCGTCTTCGGCGCGATCGCCAACGGGGTGCTGGCCGCACGGCTCGGCGGGGCGAGCGACCTCGACTCGGTGACGCGGGCGCTGGATCCGGGCACGGCGGACGAGTCCGTACGGCGGGCGATCGCCGACGCCGTCCACGCGGTCTACCTCGGCGCGGCGGGGGCCGCGGCGCTGGCCTTCCTGGTTCTGCTGGTGCTGGCGCCGCGGAAGTTCCCGGTCCTCAAGGACTGAGCGGGGCCGGGCGGCTGCCCGCGCGCGGGCCCGCATCCACTCCCCGTCGCCCCGCGACGGCCCTGGTTAACGCGGGTAACACCACTGATTCACCCCAGCAAGCGCATACCGACCGCCCAGTTTGGCCAAAAGGCAGCGCCTGACCGAACCGGCGAGTAGCGTGCGTGGCTCGCACCCCCCACCTCCCTGCGGTCCGCCGCACCGGACCCGAGCCACGCAAGGAGCACCGGGATGTCCTACGACCCTTCCCCGTCGTATCCCCCTCCGCCGTACCGCCCCCCGTCACACCCGTCCCCGCGTCCTTATCCGCTCCACGACGCACCGCCCGCCTTCCCGCACTACGGCGCCCACCCCTGGCAGCCGGCCGAGCCCGCCCCCGGTCCCGCCGGGCGGCGGGCGCCCCGGCGGGCCGCGCTCGGGCACCACAGCGACCTGCGGATCCTGCGCAGCGCCTACCGGTGGCAGCGCCGCACGGCCACGTTGACCGCGCTCGGCTACTTCACGCTGTTCCTGATCCTGTCGGCCTACGCACCGGAGTTCATGACCGGCGGCGGCGCCGACGGACTGCCCAACGGCCTGGTGCTCGCCCTGCTCCAGCTCCCCGTCACCTGGCTGGCGATCGCGCTGTACGAGCACACCGCCCGCCGCCATGTCGACCCCCTCGCGGACCGCATCCGCAAGGAGGCCGCACTGGACGCCAGGCGGGAGGCCGGACGGTGACGGAGTTCAGCGGCAACGCACAGACCATGTCCCTGGTCGGCTTCACCGCCGTCGCCACCGTCACGCTGCTGCTGTGCGTGATGACCGGCCCGGACCGGGACGACCTGGACGAGTTCTACACCGGCTACAGCTCCCTGTCCCCGATGCGCAACGGCCTCGCGATCGCCGGCGACTACATCTCCGCGGCGACCGTCCTCGGCACGGGCGGCGTCATCGCCCTCTTCGGCTACGACGGCATCGTGCTGGCGCTCAGCACCGCCCTGTCGCTGATGCTGCTGATGTTCCTGCTGGCCGAACCCCTGCGCAACGCGGGCCGGTTCACCATGGGCGACGCGCTCGCCCGCCGCATGCCCGGACGCAGCGTCCGCATCGCCGCCTGCGCGGTGACCATCGCCGCACTGCTGCCGCTGATGCTGGTGCAGCTCGCGGGCACCGGCCAGCTGCTCGCCTTCGTCCTCGGCTTCTCCGGGGAGTCGCTGGAGACCGGCTGCATCATCGGCCTGGGCATCCTCATGATCAGTTATGCGGCGATCGGCGGCATGAAGGGCACCGCCCTCATCCAGATCCTCAAGATCGTGATGCTGCTCGGGTCGGGCATCGTGGTCGCCGCACTGATCCTGAACCGCTTCGACTGGGACCCCGGCGCCCTGTTCAACGCGGCCGCGGACCGCAGCGGCGTGGGCTCGGCGTTCCTGAACTCGGGCCTGGAGTTCGCGGGCGGACCCCACCCCAACGTGGACATGATCACCTCGCAGCTGACCGTCGTCCTCGGCGGCGCCTGCCTGCCCCACGTCACCATGCGCATGTACACCGCGTCCTCCGCCCGCCAGGTGCGCCGCTCGATGTCCTGGGCGGTCTCCAGCGTCGCGCTGTTCGTCCTGGTCATCACGGTCGTCGGATTCGGCGCGACCGCACTGGTCGGGCGGGCGGTCATCGCCGGGATCGACCCGCAGGGCAACACCGCGTACCTGCTCGGCTCCCAGGCCGCGTTCGGCGCGGAGGTGTCGACGGCGGAGACCTTCCTGTTCACGACGGTCACCACGGCCGTCTTCCTCACCCTGCTCGCCTCCGTCGGCGGCATGATCCTCGCCTGCGCCAACTCCCTGGCCCACGACGTGTTCGCCACCCGGGTGCAGGAGATGTCACCGCGCCGCGAGATGCTCCTCGCCCGCGCCTCCGCCCTCGCCGTCGGCATTCCCGCGATCGTCCTGGCGACCCTCGTCCAGCACCGCAGTCTCCAGCCGCTGGTGACCCTGTCCTTCTGCCTGGGCGCCTCCGCCATCGCCCCCGCGCTGGTCTACGGCCTCTTCTGGCGCCGGTACACCCGCGCAGGGATGCTCAGCACCCTCATCGGCGGCTCCCTGGCCGTGCTGCTGCTGATGCCGGGCACCAACCTGGTCTCCGGCTCACCCGTCTCCGCCTTCCCCGAGGCCGACTTCAACTGGTTCCCGTTCACCACGACGGGCCTGGCCTCCATCCCCCTGGGCTTCGCCTGCGGCTGGCTGGGCACCATGCTCTCCGGCCGGCGCAAGGCGGAGGAACAGCGCCACCAGTACGAGGCGGTGGAGGGCTGGATCCTGGCGGGCGCGGTACGCAGGGGCGGCTGAGGCACCGCCGGACGATGAGGGCGGGCCCCGGCGGCTCAGTCCGCGGCCCGCCCCGTCAGCGAACTGAGACTGCTGCGTACGTCGTCCACCTGGGCCTGCACGTCGTCCCACCGCTCCCCGTGCTCGCACAGCACCCGCTCGGTCTCCCGGGTGATCCGCTCCTCCCGCAGCCGGGCCTCGGCGATCACCTCGGCCGCCCGGGCCCGGGCCACTTCCGGCCAGCGCCTGGCCGCCTCCTCGGCGTCGGCAAGGGCCCTTTTCGCCGCGGCCAGCTCCCGTTCCGCGCGGGCCATCGGCTTCGCGAACCGCGCGTCCAGGGCCGTCGCCCCCTCGGCCTCCGCCCGCTCGGCCTGCGCCCGGCGCCCGGCGTGCTCACGGGCCTGCTCGGCGAGCATCCCGGAGGCGCGCCGCCGCATCTCCCGCACCGCGACCAGCGCCTCACCGCGGCACTGCCTCACCTCGCGCCGGACGGCGATCCGCGTCTCGTCGGCCTCCGCCCGGGCCGCGAGCAGCCGCCGGCGGGCACTTTCGTCGGCCTCGGCCCGTACGGCGTCGGCGTGCGCCTGCGCGGCCTCGCGTACGCCGGTCGCGTACGCCCGCGCCTGTTCCATCAGGTCCTCCGCCGCGCGCCGCGCACTCTCCCGCACGGCCTCGGCCTCCTCCTGCCCGAGCTGGAAGATGCGCCGCGCGCGCTCCCCCAGCGCCTCGTAGGTCTGCGGCGCGAGCCCGGCCACCGTCTCCCGCAGCCGGTTCAGCTCCGCCTCCATCTCACGGGCGAGCACGGTGAGCCGGGCGGCCCGCTCCCAGGCGGCGTCACGCTTCTCGGAGAGTGCCTCGACATACGCGTCGACCTGGTCGGGACGGTAGCCGCGTCCCCGTACGGCCACGAAGCCGTGCGGGGACGCCGATGCGCTGCTCATTCCGGAACTCCCGATTCATCCGATTCCATGACAATTCGCGCATATCTTGATGGATCGCACTTGGGCGTTCATAACGCGACACTCCGCAGGACGGTGACGGCAGCGTGGCCACAACCCGGCTCGCGCGCGCCCGCGCCCGCCGCCACGGCCGCCGGAGAAGTCGACAAAAGAGGGCCGGGCCCGGTCGCGTACGAATCAACCGGGCCCGGCCCACCAGGTGAGGGCGCGTCAGCGGCGCCTCACAACAGCCCGTCCCACATCTGCTCCAGCAGCACCGACCACCAGCTCTCCGGCGATCCGAGCGCCGCCGGGTCCAGCGAGGCCAGCTGAGCCTGGAAATCGACCGTCCAGCGGCCCGCCTGCTCCTGGTTCAGCCCGAACCGCAGCCGCCACATCCGGCCCAGCAGCGCCAGGCAGCGCGTGAACTCCGGCAGCCCGGTGTTCACGAACTGCGGCGGTACGGGCGCACCGCCCGGCCCCGCCTCCACCGGCACCGCCACGATGGCCGCCGTGCCGTACTGCACGCAGATCGCCTTGCCGAAGTCACTGCCCACCACGAGGTACGAGCCCGCGTCCGCGGCCGGCTGCACCCCCCGTTCGGCGGCGAGTTCCGCCAGCGTCGGCACCGGCCGCCCCGGCTGGGCCTGCGCCCAGAAGAACGGACCCATGTCCATCGGCAGCCCCGCCGCCACCAGCGTGTGCGCCACCACCGGCGGCACACCCTGCCGCGACACGGCGGCCTGCTCGAACCGGAAGACGCCGGGACCGAACGCCGCCGCCAGCTCCTGCCCGATGCCCTCCGGAGGAATCGGCGGCACCGGCTGCACCGGCGGCAGCGGAGCACGCACCGGCGCGGGACGCGCCGGCCCGTCGGCCACCTGGTGCAGCTCGCCCTGGTGGGCCAGCAGCTGCTGCATGCCCTGCTGCCGGCTCGCGTGGTCCGTGCCGTACGGCGCGATGGACGTGATCCGCGCCTGCGGCCACTGTTCCCGGATCATCCGCGCGCAGTACGCGCCCGGCAGCTCACAGGACTCCAGCTCCGTGTGCAGCTCCAGCACCTGGTCCGGCGGCACGTTCATGGCGCGCAGCTCGTGGAAGATCTGCCACTCCGGGTGCGGCGTGCCCGGCGCCGAACGCCGGATCAGCTGCTGCTCGGAACCGTCCTGCGCGCGGTAGCGCAGCACGGCCTGATAGCCGGGGCCGACGATCGGCTGACCGGCCGGCGGCTGCGGATAGCCGTACGCCGGCGGCTGCCCCGGCAGGGGCTGACCGGGCGGCGGCATCGCACCGGGCGGCATGGGCTGCGCGGCACCGGGGACGCCGGGGGCACCCGGCGGCACGGGCGGGCCCGGAACCCCCGGGGCCTGCGGCGGCGGGGGCATGCCGGGACCACCCACCGAGGGCGAGGCCAGCACGGTCTGCGCGTGGTGAACGGCACCGCTGCCGCCCCCCGACGTGCCGGGAGCGCCGGGAGCGGCCGGGGGCTGCGCCGCGCCGGGCGCACCCGGGGCACCGGGAGGGCCGGGAGGCTGCGGAGCCCCGCCCGTCCGGCCGGGGTCGGCCAGCATCGTCGCGGCGTGGTGCACCCCACCCGGAGGCGTCCCGCCCGGGGCGTTCGGCGGCTGCGGCGCGCTCGGCGGAGGCGGCGTACCGGGACCCTGCGGGCCCTCGGGGCCGAGGGACGACACCAGCTGCGTCGGCACGTAAGCGCCCGACGACCCACCCGGCGCATGGGGCGCGGCGGGCGGCGGCGTGCTCCCCGGCCGCGCACCCGGCGTCCCCGGAGCGCCCGGCGGAGGCGGCGTGGCCGCACCCCCGCCCCGGCGTGGCGGAGGCGCCGCCTTGCTGGTCGCGGCGTCAGCGATGTCCCCGGCGTTCGGCGCGAGCGGCCGGGCCGGCATACCCGGAGCGGCAGGCCCGGACGGCACACCCGGAGCCGGCGTACCCGGAACAGCAGACCCGGAAGGCACACCCGGAGCCGGCGTACCCGGAACAGCAGACCCGGACGGCACACCCGGAGCCGGCGTACCCGGAACAGCAGACCCGGACGGCACACCCGGAGCCGGCGTACCCGGAACAGCAGACCCGGAAGGCACACCCGGAGCCGGCGTACCCGGAGCGGCAGGCCCGGAGGGCGGCGCACCGACCCCGGGCGTGCCCGGCGCCGCGGGCGGCACGGCCGACGCGTTCGGCTCGTCGATCGCCGGGGCGAGCGCCGTCGGCGGGAGCTGACTGCCGCCCGACATCAGCGCCGTCTTGGCGTCCGGCGCCGCGGGCGGCGGCGTGTCGTCGTCGGCACCGCTCAACTGCGGCGCGAACACCGTCTCCGGCAGCGGTACGGAACGGTCGTCACCGGCATCGGCGTTGGTGTCCGTCCCGGCCCAGGGAGTCGCCCCCGCCGGCGCCCCGGCCGCCGGCCACGCCGCACCGCTCCCCGAGGAGGCCGGTGCCGCACCAGGCGAAGCCGAGGGAGCCGACGGCACCCCGGCCTGCGTCCCGGGCAACGCCCCGGACCCGGTGGCGCCGTCCTCCTCCCCCCGCCGCCGATCCGGAACGCCCATCCTGTCGGCCGCTTCCTGCAACCACTCCGGCGGAGTCAGCAGGAACGACGTCTGATTCAGATCCACCCGCGCCGCCGGCGCCGGCTCGGCGGGAGCCGCGTCGGGACGGCCGTACTCCTCCTCGTACCGGCGGATCACCTCGCCCACCGCCAGCGAAGGCCACAAGGTCGCCTCACCGCTGTCCCGGGCGATCACCAGCCGCTGCGAACCCCCGTCCGAACGCGGCCCGTCCGCACGGTCCTCGGCCCACACCACGAACCCGAGCTCGAACTCCCGCACCCGCACCTCACGGTGCTGGTACGACGGCACATCACCGTTGATCCACTCTTCCGCGCGCTCCTGCGCCTGCGCGAACGTCACCATCGCCCAGCTCACTCCCCTACCGACGACGTGGGCACCGCACGCGCGAAACCGCCGTCCACCATCAGGTTCGCCACGGTCTCCAGCTCCGGCGGCGACCCCGCCAGCCGCGACAGAAACGCGTCGAAGTCGTCACCGCACGGCACCAGCAGACGCTCCACCCGCTCCGCCGGCGGCCACGAGGGATCCACGTCCCGCGCGTCGTCGTACGCGCAGAACCACACCGAACCGATCCGGTCGCCCTTCACCTTCACGGCCAGCAGACCGCCCTGGATGAACGCGACGCCCAGGAAGTCCTTCGTCAGATGGTCCCGCAGACACTTGTTGACGTACACCAGGTCATTGACCGCCGCCTCCTCACGCACCGTGAAGAACGGCTGGTCGACCAGCAATCCCAACTCCGCGTCCAGCGCCGTCCCCACCGGCGCACAACCACCCGCCGCCTTCAGGAACGACCGGTAGGCACCCGGCAACCGGTACCCGAGATCCTCCTCGACCCCCTGCACCTGCTGCTCCGTCACCGCCACGCCCGACTTCGGCAGCCCGAAATGCGCCGGACGCGTCTCCTGCAACGGGCGCGTGCCCCGCTTCGCCTGGTCCACCGCCGCCGTCGCGATGCCGCCGTGATGCCGCAGCAACGCCTTCACCTCGACCGGCACCAGCTCCATCCGGCGCGAACCGGCCACGTGATGCCACGTCCAGCCGTGCGGCGTCGCCACCGCCGGCACCGTGTCCCACAACTCGTGACCCGACGCCGACAGCGCCGCGTTCGCCGACACGTAGTCCGTCAGCCGCAGCTCGTCGACACCGAATCCCTCCGGCGGCTCCGCGACCTCCGCGGCCGCCCGCGCATAGGGCGAGAAGTCCGGGTAACCACGCTCGTCCACCCGCACCCCTCTGGGATGACGGGCCGCCCTGACCGGATCCGGGAAATGCACTACCTGCCCGGCGTAGGCCGCGTTCGGCGGCGCGGCTTGCTGCCCGAGCCGACCTGTCGTCATGGCGGTTGCCCCCTGCGGCGTCTGTCCGTCTCGACTGTCCGTCTCGACTGTCTGGCTGTCTGGCTGTCTGGATCACCGCATGGAATCGCGGTGCCGACAGCCTATGCGGTACGACGACACCGGTCACCGGGCACCGGTCGGCAGTCCCTCCGCTTACGTGACCAGCCGTCACCCCGCCGTGACGGACCGCCCATGACCGGGCGTGTCACCTCGCCCCAGCTTCCCCAGCCGCCACGGGATTTGGCAGTCTGTGACCTTCGGGGGGATGCTCAGGAGGGGATGATGATCATGAGTGCGACGCAGACCGGGCCACGCCCCGGCGGTTCCGGCGACCCACGGACCGGCGACCCGCGCATCGGCTGGAGCGCCGCCGAAACCGCCCACGCCCCCGCACTCCGCCACCGCCGCGACGGCATACTGCCCACCGTCGCCGCCGCCCTCTCCGTCCGCGGCACCACGCTGACCGGCACCGCCACCCGCGCCGACGCACCCCCCGCCCTGCACCACCTCGTCCAGGACTTCCTCGACACCCTCACCAGCGGCCAACGCGACCGCTTCACCGGCCGCTGCGCCGAGACCATCCTCATCTCCCGGCACCTCACCACCGCCGACGCGGCCCGCAGCAAACGCGCCTCCCGCAGGCCCATGACCAACGGCGAAGCCCGCAAGGCGCTCAAGAACGCCAAACTCACCACCCGCCGCATCCGCGAGGACGGCGACCCCCTCCACGGCAGCTTCGCCACCCCCTGCCGCGCCTGCACCGCCCTCAGCGCCCACTTCGGCGTGCGCATCGTCGACCCCACCACCCCCGACGACTGACGGCCACCGACCCACCACCACCGAAACGAACCAAGGGCAGATGCACGCCGACCGCACCTCCACCACCCGCTTCCCCGTACCCGTCGACGCCGCCCTGCGCGACGCCGGCTGGCAACCCGGACGCTGGGACATCAAACAGGCCGAGGTCTGGGCCGACACCCTGCGCGAACACACCTCGCCCGCCGGACACCGCCACACCGTCTTCCCCGCAGCCGTGGAAGCCTGGGCCGAGTTCGGCGGCCTGAACATCGCCCCCACCGGCCCCGGCCGCCAGATCGCCCCCGCCGCCCTCCACCTCGACCCGCTCCACGGCCTCCACATGGCCCGCACCCTCGGCGACCTCGGCCGCGCGCTCGACACCGAGGTCTGCCCGCTCGGCACCGAGACCGACAGCCAGGCACTCCTCGCCATCGACGCCGAAGGCCGCGTCTACGCCCTCGACCACACCGGCGACTGGTACCTCGGCCCCGACATCGACCACGCCCTCGCCGCCCTGGTCTCCGGCACCCAGCCCACCCGCCTCACCGTGCACTGAGCCCCGCAGCCGGGACTGACCTAGGAGGCCGGAATCACCGCCGACACCCGGAAACCCCCCGCGTCCGTCGGCCCCGACACGAACACGCCCCCCAGAGCGTTCACCCGCTCCTTCATCCCCACCAGGCCGTTGCCCCCCGAGGGCAACCGCGCCGACGACGCCGCCTCCGGAGGCGGCTCGTTCTCCACCTGCATCGCGATCTCCGACACACGGTGCGCGAGCCGCACATACGTCTTCGCCCCCGCCGCATGCTTGTGGACGTTCGTCAACGCCTCCTGCACCACCCGGAACGCCGTCTGCTCCACCTCCCGCGCATACGACCGTTCCTCTCCCTCCACCGACAGGTCCACGACCATCCCCGCAGCCGCCGACTGCCCGATCAGCTCGTCCAGCTCCGACAGACAGGGACCATCCGCCCGCCCGTCGTCCCCCGCGGCCCGCGAAGCCGCCGCGGCCGCCGCCACCCCCACGGCCGCCAACGGCACCGACGCCCGCTCGCGACGCCCGCTCTCCCCGGCACTGCGCAGCACTCCGAGCATCTCCCGCAACTCGGTCAGCGCCTGCCGGCCCATGTCCCCCACGAGCGCCGCGTTCTTCACGGCCTTCTCGGGATCCTTGCGCGCGACGGCCTGAAGGGCGGCGGCATGCACGACCATCAGACTCACCCGGTGCGCGAC
Source organism: Streptomyces viridiviolaceus (assembly GCF_014650995.1). Lineage (GTDB taxonomy): Bacteria > Actinomycetota > Actinomycetes > Streptomycetales > Streptomycetaceae > Streptomyces > Streptomyces viridiviolaceus. The sequence continues at coordinate 19,470 of NZ_BMWA01000023.1, read as the reverse complement.
CACGTCGTGCATCTCCCGCGCGATCCGCGTCCGCTCCTCGTTACGCGCCCACTCGGCACGTTCCTCCGCCCGCTCCGCGAGCAACTGGAGCTCCCGCTCCAGACTGTCCGCCCGCTCCCGCAGGCTCTCCATCAGCCGGCGCCGGGCCCCCACGTACATCCCCAGCAGAACCGGCGGAGCCGTCACCCCCAGCGAGGTGGTGATCGCCGCGAACGGCACGAACCAGTCCCCCAGGTCCAGGTCGTCCCGCGCCATGTCCTGCCGCAGCCGCACGAACATGACGATGAACGTGCCCAGCAACGACATCCCGGCCAGCGAACCGATGATCCGGCGCGGCAACTCCGACGCCGCCAGCGTGTACAGGCCGACGATGCCCATCAGGAAGCCCATCTGGGCCGGCGTGATGGCGATCGCCACCAGCACGACCGCGATCGGCCACTTCCGCCGCACCACCAGCACCGAACCGGCCAGCAATCCGAAGACGACCCCCGCCGCCCACGGGATCCCCGCATCCCGCGCGAACGGAACCCCCTCCGCCGCGCACTCGAACGCGGACACGACAGCGAGGCTCACATCGAGCACCGCACCGCGCCGCCTGTCCCACCACCAAGGCCCACCCCGGGCCGGTACGTGGTCTTCCCCCGTCGTGGTCATGCCTCCAGCCTACGGGCGGCGCACGGTGCATTTCCGGTGACTTTCGACAAGCGATACGACGCGATATCCCTCGAACAGGCGAACCAGTCCCCGACCAGCACCGGAGCCCGGCGGGCGGGCCACCACCGGAACGGACGAAGCGTGCGCGAACCGAGGACGACCCGCGCGCGAACACCTGCCGCGGCCGCCTCGTCGTCCGAGCCCCACGGGGGGCGGACTTGTACCGTCGCATTCTGGGCTGGTGGTGCGGCATAGTAGGTGCCGCGACCTCAACGGACTGACGGATTGTCTGTTTTGGGCCGCCCTACACTCCCCTGTGGTGTAATTGGCAACACGGGTCACTTTGGATGATTTGTTCCAGGTTCGAGTCCTGGCAGGGGAGCTCTTCTCACATTCGGGCCCTCACCGGCGAACCACCGGTCGGGGCCCGCACTCATGCCCCCCACAAACCCCCCCGGTATCCTGCGGATGTCCACCCCCACCCCTCAAAGCCGAAGGGCATCCCGTGAGCGCCATTCGCCCGGCAGCCGTCGTCGTTCTCGCAGCGGGTGAGGGCACCCGTATGAAGTCGGCCACACCCAAGGTCCTCCACGAGCTGTGCGGCCGGTCCCTCGTGGGCCACGTGCTCGCCGCCGCCGGTGAGCTGGACCCCGAGAACCTGGTCGTGGTCGTCGGCCACGCCCGTGAGAAGGTCACCGCGCACCTCGCCGAGGTCGCCCCGGACGTCCGTACCGCCGTGCAGGAGCAGCAGAACGGCACCGGGCACGCCGTCCGGATGGCCCTGGAGGAGCTGGGCGGTTCCGTCGACGGGACCGTCGTGGTCGTGTGCGGGGACACCCCTCTGCTGACCGCCGAGACGCTGCAGGCCCTCGCCGCCACCCACTCCGCCGACGGCAACGCCGTGACCGTGCTGACGGCCGAGGTGCCGGACGCGACCGGTTACGGCCGGATCGTGCGGGACGGGGCCTCGGGTGCCGTGACGGCGATCGTGGAGCACAAGGACGCGAGCGATTCCCAGCGGGCGATCCGTGAGATCAACTCCGGGGTCTTCGCCTTCGACGGGCAGCTGCTCGCGGACGCGCTGGGCAAGGTGCGGACGGACAACAGCCAGGGCGAGGAGTACCTGACCGACGTCCTCGGGATCCTCCGCGAGGCCGGGCACCGGGTGGGTGCCTCCGTGGCCGGTGATCACCGGGAGATCGCCGGGATCAACAACCGGGTGCAGCTGGCGCAGGCCCGCCGGATCCTGAACGACCGGCTGCTGACCCGGGCGATGCTGGCCGGCGTGACGGTCGTGGACCCGGCGACGACGTGGATCGACGTGACCGTGACCTTCGAGCAGGACGTGCTGGTCCACCCGGGCACGCAGCTCCAGGGGGCCACGCATCTGGCCGAGGGGGCGGAGGTCGGGCCGAACTCCCGGCTCACGGACACCCGGGTGGGCGCCGGGGCGCGCGTCGACAACACGGTCTCCGTCGGGGCCGTGGTCGGTCCGCAGGCGAGCGTGGGTCCGTACGCGTACCTCCGGCCCGGCACGCGGCTGGGGCCGAAGTCGAAGATCGGCACGTACGTCGAGACGAAGAACGCGTCGATCGGCGAGGGCACGAAGGTGCCGCACCTGTCGTACGTGGGTGACGCGACGATCGGTGAGCACACGAACATCGGCGCCGCGAGCGTGTTCGTGAACTACGACGGGCAGGACAAGCATCACACCACCATCGGTTCGCACTGCCGTACGGGTTCCGACAACATGTTTGTGGCGCCTGTCACGGTCGGGGACGGTGCGTACACCGCCGCCGGCTCGGTGATCACCAAGAACGTACCGCCCGGCTCGCTGGCCGTGGCCCGTGGTCAGCAGCGGAATATCGAGGGCTGGGTCGCTCGCAAGCGGCCGGGCAGCGCGGCGGCGAAGGCGGCCGAGGATGCGTCCGGTGAGCCGGGCGGCGAAGGCTGACCGGAAACCGGTGCGTCGAACACGGCGTACCGTGATAAGTGCACATCCGCACCCCACCAGCTGAGACGCCTCCCGCACCCAGCCGGGCAGAGCGTTGTGACGCTCAGCTGCGAAACCTCTGAGGAGAAAGTGCTGTGACCGGGATCAAGACGACCGGCGAGAAGAAGATGATGTTCTTCTCCGGCCGCGCCCACCCCGAGCTTGCCGAGGAGGTCGCCCACGAGCTGGGTGTCGGGGTCGTCCCGACGAAGGCCTTCGACTTCGCCAATGGCGAGATCTATGTGCGCTATCAGGAGTCGGCGCGTGGTGCGGACTGCTTCCTGATCCAGAGCCACACGGCTCCGATCAACAAGTGGATCATGGAGCAGCTGATCATGATCGACGCGTTGAAGCGTGCGTCGGCCCGCTCCATCACGGTCATCGTGCCGTTCTACGGTTACGCGCGGCAGGACAAGAAGCACCGGGGACGTGAACCCATCTCGGCGCGTCTGATCGCGGACCTGATGAAGACGGCGGGTGCGGACCGCATTCTGGCCGTGGATCTGCACACGGACCAGATCCAGGGTTTCTTCGACGGGCCGGTGGATCACCTCTTCGCGCTGCCGCTGCTGGCGGACTACGTGGGTGCCAAGGTGGACCGTTCGAAGCTGACGGTGGTGTCTCCGGACGCCGGCCGGGTGCGGGTGGCGGACCGCTGGTGCGACCGTCTGGGCGCGCCGCTGGCGATCGTGCACAAGCGCCGCGACAAGGACGTGGCGAACCAGGTCACGGTGCACGAGGTCGTGGGTGACGTGAAGGGGCGCATCTGCGTCCTCGTCGACGACATGATCGACACCGGTGGCACGATCTGTGCCGCGGCGGACGCGCTGTTCGCGCACGGTGCGGAGGACGTCATCGTGACGGCGACGCACGGCGTGCTGTCGGGTCCGGCGGCGGACCGGCTGAAGAACTCGAAGGTGAGCGAGTTCGTGTTCACGAACACGCTGCCGACGCCGAACGAGCTGGAGCTGGACAAGATCACGGTGCTGTCGATCGCGCCGACGATCGCGCGTGCGGTGCGTGAGGTGTTCGAGGACGGTTCGGTGACGAGCCTGTTCGACGAGCAGTGAGCGTCGTGCAGTAACCGTTCTTCAGGGCCTCGTCCCTGATCGTTTTGGGTGCGGCCTCCCTGTCCGAGTAGACTGCTGCAGTTGCTCGGCGAGGGAGGCCGTACTCGTTGGTGGGTATGGCGGTCCGTAATCGACGCGCTCTTCGTAGCAGGCCGTTCGTGGCCGGGTGACCACGTCCGTTCCCAGTTTCTACGAGGAGTGATCATGTCCGAGGTGAAGATCGCCGCTGAGACGCGCAGCGAGTTCGGCAAGGGTGCCGCGCGTCGTATCCGTCGTGACAACAAGGTTCCGGGTGTTCTGTACGGGCACGGTTCGGAGCCGCTGCACCTGACGTTCCCGGGCCACGAGCTGCTGCTGGCGCTGCGTACGCCGAACGTGCTGATCTCGCTGGACATCGACGGCAAGTCGAACGAGCTGGCGATCCCGAAGGCCGTGCAGCGCGACCCGCTGAAGGGCTTCCTGGAGCACGTGGACCTGCTGCTGGTGAAGCGCGGCGAGAAGGTCCAGGTCGAGGTTCCGGTGCACGCCGAGGGCGAGCTGGCCCCGGGTGGTTACCTGCTGGAGCACGTGCTGGACGCGCTGCCGGTCGAGGCCGAGGCCACGCACATCCCGGAGCAGGTGACCGTGTCGGTCGAGGGTCTGGAGGCCGGTGCCTCGATCCACGCCAAGGACGTCAAGCTGCCGAACGGCGTGACCCTGGCCGTCGAGGAGGACGCGGTGGTCCTCCAGGTCCTGGCCGCGCAGGCCGAGGAGGCCCCGGAGGGCGAGGCCGCCGAGGGCGAAGAGGCTGCCGAGGCCTGAGCCTCCGGCTGACCTTGCCGGTCATCGTTTCGTCGGCCGCTGTTCCCGTGCGGGGCAGCGGCCGACGCGTATGAAGGAGACATGGACGTGACGACGGACGCGGGTGCCCCGTGGCTGATCGCGGGTCTCGGCAATCCGGGGCCGGAGTACGCGATGAACCGGCACAACGTGGGTTTCATGGTGGTGGATCTGCTGGCGGAGCGGATCGGGGCACGCTTCAAGCGGCACGGCAAGGCGCAGGCGCAGGTGGTCGAGGGCCGGATCGGCCCGCCGGGCCCGGGGAACCGGCGGGTGGTGCTGGCGAAGCCGATGTCGTACATGAATGTGTCGGGCGGGCCGGTGACGGCGCTGCGGGACTTCTACAAGGTGCCGGTCGGCAACGTCGTGGCGGTGCATGACGAGCTGGACATCGACTACGGGGTGCTGCGTCTGAAGTCGGGTGGCGGCGACAACGGGCACAACGGGCTGAAGTCGATCACGAAGGCGCTGGGGTCGGACTACCACCGGGTGCGATTCGGGATCGGGCGGCCTCCGGGGCGGATGCCGGTGGCGGATTTCGTGCTCCGGGATTTCTCGTCGGCGGAGCGCAAGGAGCTGGACTACTTCGTGGACCGGGCGGCGGATGCGGTGGAGTGTCTGGTGATCGAGGGGCTGGAGCGGGCGCAGAGTTCGTACAACTCCTGACTTGTCCCTCACGTGAGTTGACCGGGCGCGCAGGCATGGCCAATGATCCCGGCCATGCCTGCCTCAGCCGCTGCCGCTGCCCGTCCCCGTCAGGCCTCGCGCGCCGCGCTGCGGTTCGGCCGGGTCGCGGCGATGGGCACCGTCACGCTGCTGATTCTGATCGCCGGTGTGTGGGCGTCGTGGGGGACGGCGCAGCACGTGATGCTGACGAAGGGCCGGGAGCACGGCACGGTGCAGGTGACGCGGTGCGCCGAGGGCAGGTGCAGCGGTCCGTACACGCCGGTTTCGGCGGGGTCGCAGGCGCGGGAGCGCGTCGTGATCGAGGATTCGGTCGCCGTGGCGAAGGGGCGGACGTACACGGTGGTGGTGAAGCCCGGCAGCGATGACGTGGTGCGGTCCGGTCCGGCGGGTGTGCTGTACGCGTGGGTGCCGCTGGGCGGTGCGTTGCTGCTGGCGTCGGTGGTGGTGGCGGGCGGACTGCGGCGGACGCGGGCCGGGTGGCTGCTGGCCGGTTCGGGGATGGCGTTGCTGACGGCGGCGTTCGTGGCGGTCTGATTCCCGGGCCCGGAACGTGAGGGTGCCCCCGTGCTCGTGGTGAGCGCGGGGGCACCGTCGTGTCCGTGCGGGCGGGGTCAGCCGGTGTTGCGCAGTCCGGCGGCGACGCCGTTGACGGTGAGCAGCAGGGCCCTGGCGAGCAGCGGGTCGACTTCCTCGCCGGCGGCGGCGGCTTCGCGCTGGCGGCCGAGGAGGGCGACCTGGAGGTAGGAGATCGGGTCGAGGTAGGCGTCGCGGATGGCGAAGGTCTGCTTCAGGACGGGGTCGGCGTCGAGCAGTTCGGTCTCGCCGGTGACCTTCAGGACCTCGGCGACGGTGAGTTCGTGCTCGGCCTTGATCCGGTCGAAGACGTGCTTGAGTTCGTCCGGAACGAGGGTGTCGACGTAGTGCTGGGCGATGCGCAGGTCGGTCTTGGCGAGGGTCATCTCGACGTTGGAGATGAAGTTGCGGAAGAAGTGCCACTGCTGGTGCATCTCTTCCAGGACGGTGTCCAGGCCGGCTTCGCGCAGTGCCTTCAGTCCGGAACCGACGCCGTACCAGCCGGGGACGATCTGCCGGGACTGGGTCCAGCCGAAGACCCAGGGGATGGCGCGCAGGCCGTCGAGCGAGACGCCCGAGCCGGGGCGGCGGGAGGGCCGCGAGCCCAGGTGCAGGTCGGCGAGCTGGTCGACCGGCGTGGAGGCCAGGAAGTACGTCGGCAGGTCGGGGTCCTCGACGAGTTCGCGGTAGGCGGCGTGGGCGGCGTCGGAGACGACGTCCATCGCGGCGTCCCAGCGGGCGAGGGCCTCGTCGGACTGGCGGGGGGCGGTGTGCAGGGCGGACGCCTGGAGCGTGGCGGCGACCGTCAGTTCCAGGTTCTCCCTGGCCAGGGAGGGGATGAGGTACTTGTCGGAGATGACCTCGCCCTGCTCGGTCACCTTGATCTCGCCCTCCAGGGTGCCCCAGGGCTGGGCGAGGATCGCGTCGTGCGAGGGGCCGCCGCCGCGGCCGACGGTGCCGCCGCGGCCGTGGAAGAGGCGCAGGCGTACGCCGTAGCGGTGGGCGACGTCGCGCAGGCGGCGCTGGGCGCGGTGGATCTCCCACTGGCTGGTGGTGATGCCGCCGAACTTGGAGGAGTCGGAGTAACCGAGCATGACCTCCTGGACGTCGCCGCGCAGGGCGACCAGGCGCCGGTAGGACGGGTCGGAGAGCAGGTCTTCGAGGATCGTGTCCGCGGCCTTCAGCTCGTCCGTCGTCTCCAGCAGCGGCACGATGCCGATCTTCGCCCAGCCGGCGTGCAGGTCGATGAGGCCGGCCTCGCGGGCGAGGACGGTGGCGGCGAAGACGTCGTCGGCGCCCTGGCACATGGAGATGATGTAGGACTCGATGACCTCGGGTCCGAAGACCTCCAGGGCGCGGCGGACGGTCTGGAAGACCCCGAGGGTCTTCGCTCCGGCGGCGTCCACGGGCGCCGGGGTCGGCGCGAGGGGGCGGCGGGACCGCAGCTCCTTGGCGAGGAGCTTGGCGCGGTACTCGCGGGGCATGTCGGCGTAGCACCAGGATTCCTCGCCGAGCCGGTCGAAGAGCTGGCCGAGGGCGTGGTGGTGGGCGTCGGCGTGCTCGCGGACGTCCATGGTGGCCAGCTGCAGGCCGAAGGCGGCCAGGGTGCGGATGGTGCGGGCGAGGCGGCCGTCGGCGAAGAGGCCGCCGCGGTGGGCGCGCAGGGAGGTCTGCAGGATTCGCAGGTCGGCGAGGAGTTCCGCGGTGCCGAGGTAGTCGCGGCCGTCCTCGTGGGGGGTGCCCTTGGCGAGGCGCTGCTTGGTGTTCTCCAGCTTCTGCCGGATGCAGGTGGCCTTGAGGCGGTAGGGCTCCTCGGCGTTGAGGCGCTTGTAGCGGGGGCTGATCTCGGGCAGCCGGTCGAGGTCGGCCTGGAGGGAGGTGAGGAGTTCCTCGGTGGCGCCGGTGTAGCGGATGGAGTTGGACAGGAAGCTGCGGAGCTCGTCGATCATCTCCAGGGCGTCGTTGATGCCGTGTTCGTGCTGGAGGATGAGGATGTCCCAGGTGACCTGGGGGGTGACGTTGGGGTTGCCGTCGCGGTCGCCGCCGATCCAGGTGCCGAAGGTGAGGGGGCGGGTGTCGTCGGGGAGCCTGACGCCGGCGCGCTCGAGTTCGGCGGTCAGGTCCTCCAGGACGTCGCCGACCGCGCCCGCGTGCAGTTCGTCGAGGTAGTAGATGGCGTTGCGGGCCTCGTCGGCGGGCTCGGGGCGGACGACGCGCAGTTCGTCGGTCTGCCAGACGAGGTCGATGTTCTCGGCGAGGCGGGTGTCGAGGCGGCGCCGGTCGGACTCGATGACCGGCGTGTCGAGGAGGGCGGCGATGCGGCGCAGCTTGTTGAGCACGGAGCGGCGCGCGGCCTCCGTGGGGTGCGCGGTGAAGACGGGGCGCACGTTGAGGTTGCGGACCGTTTCGCGCAGGTGCTCGGGGTCGGCGTCCTTCAGGCGGTCCGCCGTACGGGCGAGCAGTCCGCCTTCGGCGGCGCGCCGGGCGCGCAGTTCGCGGCCGCGGTGGACCTGCTCGGTGACGTTGGCGAGGTGGAAGTAGGTGGAGAAGGCGCGCACCAGCTTGGCCGCGGTCTGCAGTTCGGTGCCGCGCAGCAGCTCGGCGGCGGCCTCACCGTCCTCGCGGGTGAGTCGGCGCACCCTCTCGACGAGTTCCAGCAGCTCGGGGCCCTCCTGCCGGACGAGGGTCTCCCCGAGGAGATCACCCAGCCGGCGGATGTCGGCACGCAGCTCGCTGCTGGTCGTCGTGGTGCTCTGGTCGTCGGCACTGCTCACAGGTGCGGCTCCTTGCAGTGTTGAAGCTCGTCTGGGAGGGAACCCGGACGGCCGTCTCGCGCGGCGGGTGCCGCTTACCGGGCCGGACGTCCGGGAAGAAAACAGAGCGGACCGCGCTGTCCGACCGACTCCAGGATAGGTGTCGGCCGGGACGCGCAGGTTCTCGGGCTCTTGCCGCGGGGCGACGCGCTGCCATACTTACGTCGCCGTAGGTTACGGAACCGTAGGAAAGTGTGCGTGGTTCCCAGGCCCGGCACCGGACACAACCCTCGACCCCACAGGGGACGCGCATGACCACGAGTTCCGATGTGATTCCTGACGCTCCGAAGGCGCCCGACGACGCTCCTCTTCTCTCCGCGACGCTGGGCGGTGAGCAGAAGCGCTCGATCGAGCAGATCACGCTGCTGCTGTTCATCACCGTTCCGTTCCTCGCGCTGGTGGCGGCGGTGCCGCTGGCGTGGGGGTGGGGCGTGAGCTGGCTCGATCTCGGCCTGCTGGTCTTCTTCTACTTCCTGGGCTGCCACGGCATCACCATCGGTTTCCACCGTCACTTCACCCACGGTTCCTTCAAGGCGAAGCGGCCGCTGAAGATCGCGCTGGCGATCGCCGGGTCGATGGCCGTCGAGGGGCCGCTGGTCCGCTGGGTCGCCGACCACCGCAAGCACCACAAGTTCTCCGACGACGAGGGCGACCCGCACTCGCCGTGGCGCTACGGCGAGACGGTCCCGGCCCTGATGAAGGGGCTGTGGTGGGCCCACATCGGCTGGATGTTCGACGAGGAGCAGACCCCGCAGGAGAAGTACGCGCCGGACCTGATCAAGGACCGGACGATGCGCACGATCTCCCGCCAGTTCGTCCTGTGGACGGTCGTGTCCCTCGCCCTGCCGCCGGTGATCGGCGGTCTGGTGACGATGTCCTGGTGGGGCGCGTTCACCGCGTTCTTCTGGGGTTCTCTCGTCCGGGTCGCGCTGCTGCACCACGTGACGTGGTCGATCAACTCGATCTGCCACGCGGTCGGCAAGCGCCCGTTCAAGTCGCGTGACCGTTCGGGCAACGTGTGGTGGCTGGCGATCCTGTCCTGCGGCGAGTCCTGGCACAACCTGCACCACGCCGACCCGACGTCGGCGCGGCACGGTGTGATGCGCGGCCAGCTGGACTCCTCGGCCCGGCTGATCCGCTGGTTCGAGCAGCTCGGCTGGGCGTACGACGTGCGGTGGCCGTCACGCTCGCGTATCGATTCCCGTCGCAACACGGGGGAAGGCGGCTCCCGGCGCCGGAAGGAAACCGCCGAGGCGGCATGATGGTCGCTGTGGCGACCGACTCCAGCACCCCCAGCAACGACAAGCCGCGGCGTGCGCGCCGCACCCGGATGACCGGTGCCGAGCGCCGCCAGCAGCTGCTGGAGATCGGTCGCACCCTCTTCGCCGCGAAGGGATTCGAGGGCACGTCGGTGGAGGAGATCGCGGCGAAGGCCGGGGTGTCCAAGCCGGTGGTGTACGAGCACTTCGGGGGCAAGGAGGGGCTGTACGCGGTGGTGGTGGACCGCGAGATGCGGCGGCTGCTGGACATGGTGACCAGCTCCCTGACCGCCGGCCACCCCCGCGAGCTGTGCGAGCAGGCGGCGTTCGCCCTGCTGGACTACATCGAGGAGTACACGGACGGTTTCCGCATCCTCGTCCGTGACTCCCCCATCCCCCAGTCGACCGGTTCCTTCGCCTCGCTGATCTCCGACATCGCCACGCAGGTGGAGGACATCCTGGGCCGCGAGTTCAAGAACCGCGGCTTCGACGCGAAGCTGGCCCCCCTGTACGCGCAGGCGCTGGTCGGCATGGTGGCGCTGACGGGGCAGTGGTGGCTGGACGTGCGCCGCCCGAAGAAGGCGGAGGTGGCGGCGCACCTGGTGAACCTGGCGTGGCACGGCCTGGACGGGCTGGAGCAGAAGCCTCGGCTGATCGGGCACCGCAAGAGCTGAGGGCACGGCTCCCGGCCCCGCGGGTCACCCGCTCGTGCGGGCCACCGCGAAGACGCGGCGGAAGGGGAACGGCGTGCCCTGCGGTCCGGCGGGATAGGCGGCGCGCAGGGCGGCCCGGTACTCGCCGACGAAGGCGTCCCTGGCCTCCGGGTCGTCGTCGAGCGCGGTGAGCACGGGCCGCAGCCCGGTCCCCTTGACCCAGTCCAGCACCGGGTCCTCGCCGGTGAGCAGGTGTACGTACGTCGTCTCCCAGACGTCGGCGGTGCAGCCGGCGGCGGTCAGGTGTGCCAGGTAGGCCCCGGGGGTGAGGACGGCGTCGTCGTGGCGCAGGGTGTCGGCGAGACGGGAGCGCCAGCGCGGGGAGTGGGCGAGTTCGCGCATCAGGCGGTGACTGGGGGCGTCGAAGTTGCCGGGCACCTGGAAGGCGAGGGTGCCGCCGGGGGCGAGTGCGGCGATCCAGCCGGCGAAGAGCTCGACGTGCCCGGGCACCCACTGGAGGGTGGCGTTGCTGATGATCAGGCCGTACGGCTCGTCGGGCGTCCAGGTCCGGACGTCGGCGTGGGCGAAGTCGAGGCGCCCGCCGCCGGGGGTGGGGCTGGCGTGCTGCCGGGCCCGTTCGAGCATCTGGGCGGAGTTGTCGTAGCCGGTGATGCGGGCGGTGGGCCAGCGGCCGGCGAGCAGGGTGGTGACGTTGCCGGGGCCGCAGCCGAGGTCGGCGACGCGGGGCGGTTCGCCGGGCAGGTCGGGGACGCGGGCGAGGAGGTCGGTGAAGGGGCGGGCGCGGTGGCCGGCGTGACGCAGGTACTGCGCGGGGTCCCAGGCGGGTGCGGTGGCGGACATGGAGTCTCCCGGGGAAGTGGCCGTACGGGCGGGTACCGAGCATCCAGCGTCACCCCACATATCTCTCGACGTCAAGAAAGTTGACATCAAGAGACTTCACGTCGACACAACCACTACACTGATCGTCATGGAGGACGAGGTCGATCGGCTGGTCGCAGCGTGGCGCCGGGAGCGCCCGGACCTCGACGTGGAACCGCTCGAGGTGCTCAGCCGGGTGAGCAGACTCGCCCGGCACCTGGACCGCGCACGCCGGCTCGCCTTCTCCGAGCACCAGCTGGAGCCCTGGGAGTTCGACGTTCTGACGGCGCTGCGCCGCGCGGGCACCCCCTACCAGCTCTCACCGGGACAGCTGCTCACCCAGACCCTGGTCACCTCGGGCACGATGACCAACCGCATCGACCGCCTGGCGAAGAAGGGCCTGGTGGAACGTCTGCCCGACCCCAGCGACCGCAGAGGCGTACTGGTCCGGCTGACGGACGAGGGCCGGGACCGCGCCGACCAGGCCCTGGCCGGCCTGCTGGCCCAGGAGCGGGCGATCCTCGCCGAACTCTCCCGTGCCCAGCGCAGCGAACTGGCGGCGCTGCTGCGCCAGCTGACCGCCCCGTTCGACAACATCCCCGGCTGAGGGCCTCCCGGGCGGCTCGGGCCGCGGACGCGGGGCCCGCACCCGAGTTCCGCGCCGCTCAGGCGCTGTTGCTCTCCTCCGGCCCGATCCGCCCGGGAGGCCCCAGGTCGACGGGTCCCACCCCGGCCCGCCGGGCCAGCGCCACGGCGGCGAGGGTGGAGTGCACACCCAGCTTCCCCAGGACGTTCTGCATGTGGGTCCGCACCGTGTGCGGCGACAGATACAGCCGTTCGGCGACGGCCTTGCGCCCCAGCCCGGCGACCATGCAGCGCAGCACCTCACGCTCGCGCGGGGTCAGCGACTCCACCAGCCGTTCGCTCTCGGTGCGGTGCTTGCGGGCCGCGGTCAGTTCGCGCAGGACCGCGGTGAGCAGGGCGGGCGGCAGATGCGTCTCGTCGCGCAGGACTCCCCGGATGACGTTGAGGAGCCGGGACAGGGAGCAGTCCTTGGCCACCCACCCGGAGGCACCGGCCTGCAGGGCCAGGGCCGCCCGCCGGGGATCGTCCTTCTCGGCGAGGACGACGATCCGCACCCCGGGCTGTGCCGACCGCACGCCCGCGACCAGCGAGATCCCGTCCACGAGGCCGTCCTCGGTGCCGTCCCGCACGGGCACGGCGGCACGCACCCCGGGCGCGCTGCCGCCCAGGTCGGCGTCGACGAGCAGCACGTCGTACCGCCGCCCCTCGGACGCGGCGCGCTCCAGGCAGCGCAGCGCCGCCGGGCCGCTGCCGGCCGCGGAGACGTCGACGTCGGGCTCGGCGGCCAGGGCCGCGGCGAGCGACTCGGCGAAGATGCGATGGTCGTCGACGACCAGGACACGGATGCGAACCACGAAACCCCCTTCCCCAGGCCCCTCGGCAGGAGCAGGGGATCACCCAACGTCGGAAGACGACACCGGCGCGGGTACGACGCCCGAAGCCCCCGTATCCAGCTCTCGACCCGATGTCCGGGGACGGGTCGCCGCGGCCGCACGGCCGCCGCCGTGCAGTAACCGCTACCCCCGCCCCGGGCGCCGTACCCGGCTGTCTCGCCCCCTGATCGGCACCGGCCCCCACCGGTGCTGTCCATCAGGGTACGGCCGGGCGCCGGGAGCGGAAGGTTATTTGCAGAACTGGCGCTCCGCCGCGTTTATGGTGAGCCGCATGTTTCGTCTTGTGACAGAAGTAGACAAGGCACGGCGTGATCTGCTGCGCACCCGGCTGCGGGAGACGAACACCGCGGCCTCCCCCGTCCTCCGCTCCCTGCGCGGCACCCCTCACGAACGCGAATTCCCGTTGCACGTGTGGGCCGTGGACGGGGAGGGCGGCCTGGCCGGCGGTCTCGTCGGCCACACCTGGGCGACCTGGCTGCACGTGACGTACCTGTGGGTGGACGACCGCCACCGGGGCACGGGACTGGGCACCCGCCTGCTCACCGCGGCGGAGCGCACCGCCCGGGAGGAGCGCGGCTGCGCGGCGGCCCGCGTGGAGACGTGGGACTTCCAGGCGCCGGGCTTCTACACCGGGCGGGGGTACGAGGTGGTGTGCGTGATCCCCGACTACCCGCCGGGGATCACGGAGTACACGCTGGTGAAGCGACTGGGGTGAGGGCCGTCCCCCACCCCGGCACTCACCGGATCCGCCGCGCCCCCGCCGAAGGCACCGCTTCGAACACCCGGGGCGCCGTGAAGCCGGCCGCCGCGAACGCCTCCTCCACCGCCTTGGTGACCGCATCGACGTCCGCGGCCTCCGTCAGCACGATCGCCGACCCGCCGAAACCGCCGCCCGTCATCCGGGCGCCCAGGGCGCCGGAGGCCAGGGCCGTGTCCACGACCAGGTCCAGCTCCGGGCAGGAGATGCGGAAGTCGTCCCGCAGGGAGGCGTGGCCCTCGGCCAGCACCGGGCCGATCGCGCGGGTGTCGCCCGACTCCAGCAGGGCGACGACCCTCTCGACGCGCTCGTCCTCCGTGACGACGTGGCGGACCAGGCGGCGCACCTCCTCCTCGTCGCCCAGCCTCTCCAGCGCCGCGTCGAGTTCGGCGTACGGGACGTCCCGCAGGGCGTCCACGCCCAGCAGCGCCGCGCCCTTCTCGCAGCCCGCGCGCCGCTTGCCGTACTCGCCCTCGCTGTGGGAGTGCTTGACCTGGGTGTCGACGACCAGCAGCCGCATGCCCTCGGCCGCGAGGTCGAAGGGGATCTGACGCTGGGACAGGTCGCGGGTGTCCAGGAACAGGGCGTGGCCCGCCTCGCAGCAGGCCGCGGCGGTCTGGTCCATGATGCCGACGGGTGCGCCGACGTAGACGTTCTCGGCGCGCTGGCACAGCCGGGCCAGCTGCCAGCCTCGCAGTCCCAGGGCGTAGAGGTCGTTCAGCGCCAGGGCGATCACGACCTCCAGGGCCGCCGACGACGACAGACCGGCGCCCGACGGGACCGTCGAGGCGAGGTGGATGTCCGCGCCGGTCACCTCGTGGCCGGCCTCGCGCAGCGCCCAGACAACGCCCGACGGGTACGCCGTCCAGTTCTTGTCCGACTCGGGGGCCAGGTCCGCCACGCGCAGTTCCACGACGCCGGCGTCGATGTCCGCGGAGTGCAGGCGCAGTACGCCGTCCTCGCGCCGGGAGACCGCGGCGACCGCGGTGTGCGGCAGGGCGAACGGCATGACGAAGCCGTCGTTGTAGTCGGTGTGTTCGCCGATGAGGTTCACCCGCCCCGGCGCCGCCCACACGCCTTCCGGCTCGGCCCCGTACAACTGCGTGAACCGCTCGGCGACAGCCCCTGCGACAGCCTCGCTCATGCCCTGACCCCTGACTCTTCCGTATGTTCTACTTCGCGCGGTTCTGCGCGAACTGCCACGCGTCCGCGACGATCCCCGCGAGGTCCGCGCGGGACGGGTTCCAGCCCAGCTTCTCGCGGGCGGTGTCGGCGGATGCCACCAGGACCGCCGGGTCGCCGCCCCGGCGCGGGGCGACCACTTCCGGGATCGGGTGGCCGGTGACCCGGCGGACCGTCTCGACGACCTCGCGGACCGAGAAGCCGTTGCCGTTGCCCAGGTTGCAGATCAGGTGCTCGCCCGGGGCCGCCGCGTCCAGGGCCAGCAGGTGGGCCTCGGCCAGGTCGGCGACGTGGATGTAGTCGCGGACGCAGGTGCCGTCCGGGGTCGGGTAGTCGTCGCCGAAGACCGAGATCGCGTCCCGCCTGCCCTGCGCGACCTGGAGCACCAGCGGGATCAGGTGGGACTCCGGGTCGTGCCGCTCGCCGTACTCCCCGTAGGCGCCCGCCACGTTGAAGTACCGCAGGGACACGGCCCCCAGCCCGTGGGCCGCCGCCTCGCCGCTGATCATGTGGTCGACGGCGAGCTTGGAGGCGCCGTAGGGGTTGGTCGGGGCGGTCGGGGCCGACTCGACGATCGGCACCTCCTCGGGCTCCCCGTAGGTCGCCGCCGTGGAGGAGAACACCAGCCTGCGCACGCCCGCCGTGCGCATGGCCTCCAGCAGCGCCATGGTGCCGCCGACGTTGTTGTCCCAGTACTTCTCGGGCTTCACGACCGACTCGCCGACCTGCGAGAAGGCCGCGAAGTGCAGTACCCCGTCGTACGAGGAGTCCAGCCATTTGGCGGCATCGCGGATGTCGCCCTCGATGAAGGAAGCACCGGCCGGCACCCCCTCGCGGAAGCCCGTCGAGAGGTTGTCCAGGACGACGACCTCGTGGCCGGCCTCCAGCAGGTGCTGGGCCACGACGCTGCCGACGTAGCCCGCGCCCCCGGTGACCAGGTACTTCCCACTCATGAACTCGCTACCTCTCGCAGTCGCTCGGCCGCGCGCTCCGGCGGCACGTCGTTGATGAACACGTTCATGCCGGATTCGGAACCCGCGAGGAACTTCAGCTTGCCGGACGTACGGCGGATGGTGAAAAGCTCGAGGTGAAGCGCGAAGTCGTCACGGGTGACACCGTCGAAGTCCTCCAGCGAGCCGAACGGGGCCTGGTGCCAGGCCGCGATGTACGGCGTCGCCGGCTCGTTCTCACCGAAGATCCGGTCGAAGCGCTTCAAGAGTTCCAGGTAGACCTTGGGGAACTCTGTGCGTGCCGCCTCGTCGAGGCCGAGCAGGTCGGGCACGCGCCGCTTGGGGTAGAGGTGCACCTCGTACGGCCAGTGGGCGGCGTAGGGCACGAAGGCGGCCCAGTGTTCACCCTCCAGGACGACCCGCTCGCCGGCCAGTTCCCGCTGCAGGACGGCGTCGAACAGGTTCTCCCCGCCGATCGCCTCTTTGTGTGCGGCCACTTGGCGCAGCATCAGCGCGGTGCGGGGAGTGGTGAAGGGGTAGGCGTAGATCTGCCCGTGCGGATGACCGAGCGTCACGCCGATCTCGGGGCCGCGGTTCTCGAAGCAGAACACCTGTTCAACGGAGGGCAGATGCGACAGCTCCGCGGTGCGGTCCGTCCAGGCGTCCAGGACGAGGCGGGCCTGCTCCTCGCTCAGGTCGGCGAAGGAGGCGGTGTGGTCGGAGGTGAAGCAGACGACCTCGCAGCGGCCGGAGTCGCCGGCCAGCGAGGGGAAGCGGTTCTCGAAGACGACCACGTCGTACGACGAGTCCGGGATCTCGCTCAGCCGCTCGCCCCGGGAGGGGCACAGGGGGCACTCGTCCGCGGGCGGGTGGTAGGTGCGGCCCTGGCGGTGGGAGGCGACGGCGACCGAGTCGCCGAGCAGGGGGTCACGGCGGATCTCGGAGGTGGTGACGGTCCGCTCCAGCGGCCGGCGGTCCACGGCGTCCCGCACGGTGGCGTCGCTCAGGTCGTAGTAGACGAGCTCGCGACCGTCGGCCAGCCGGGTCGAGGTCTTCTTCACTGCCGCACTCCTCTACACCCGCACCCAATCACTCAACACAATCAAACATAACACTTCACAAACGACCAGCCCGGGGCTCATCACAATCAAACAAAGAACATCACCAAAAGTGTTCAATTCCTGAACGCGGAGGCGTAGGTTCCGCTCCGGATCAGTTCGCGCAACGAAGCGAGTGCTTATGCAGACCCCCACACCCCCCACCTACCTGGCCGCGGAGCTCCGACTCCCCACCAACTGGCTCGACTACACGATCCTCGGGATCTACTTCGTCGTCGTCCTGGGCATCGGCTTCGCCGCCCGCCGTTCGGTCAAGACCAGCCTGGACTTCTTCCTGTCCGGCCGCTCCCTGCCCGCCTGGGTCACCGGTCTGGCGTTCATCGCCGCCAACCTGGGCGCCACCGAGATCCTGGGCATGGCCGCCAACAGCGCGCAGTACGGCGTCTACACGACCCACTGGTACTGGATCGGCGCCATCCCCGCGATGGTCTTCCTCGGCCTGGTGATGATGCCGTTCTACTACGGCTCGAAGGTCCGCTCGGTCCCGGAGTTCCTGCTCCTCCGGTTCGACAAGGCGGCACACCTCCTCAGTTCGGTCCTGTTCGCCTTCGCCGCCATCCTGATCGCCGGGGTGAACCTCTACGCGCTCGCGATCGTCGTCGAGGCCCTCCTCGGCTGGCCGGAGTGGGTGGCCATCGTGGTCGCCGGCTTCTTCGTCCTGGCCTACATCACCCTCGGCGGCCTGTCCTCCGCGATCTACAACGAGGTCCTGCAGTTCTTCGTGATCCTGGCGGCCCTCATCCCGATCACCGTCCTGGGCCTGAAGAAGGTCGGCGGCTGGGACGGCCTGTCCGACTCCCTCACCCGGTCGCACGGCGCCGACTTCATGACCTCGTGGGGCGGCACCGGCATCGGCAACGACAACCCGCTCGGCGCCAACTGGCTGACCATCGTCCTCGGCCTCGGCTTCGTCCTGTCCTTCGGCTACTGGACGACCAACTTCGCCGAGGTGCAGCGCGCCCTGTCGGCGAAGAACCTCTCGGCGGCCCAGCGCACCCCGCTGATCGCCGCGTTCCCGAAGATCTTCATCGTCTTCCTGGTGATGATCCCGGGGCTGGTCGCCGCCGTCCTCGTACCGAAGATCGGCACGCCCGGCTCGGACCTCCAGTACAACGACGCGATCCCGTACCTGATGCAGCAACTGCTGCCCAACGGCGTGCTCGGCATCGCGGTGACGGGTCTGCTGGCGGCCTTCATGGCGGGCATGGCGGCGAACGTCTCCTCCTTCAACACGGTCTTCACCACCGACATCTGGGCGAAGTACGTGGTGAAGGACCGCGAGGACTCCTACTACGTCCGCTTCGGCCGCCTGATCACCGCGATCGGCGTCCTCGCCTCCATCGGAACGGCGTTCCTGGCGGCGTCCTTCTCGAACATCATGGCCTACCTCCAGACGCTGTTCTCCTTCTTCAACGTGCCGATGTTCGTGGTCTTCATCATCGGCATGTTCTGGAAGCGCGCGTCCATGAAGTCCGGCTTCTGGGGTCTGTTCGCGGGCACCACCGCCGCGATGGTCAACTACTTCGTCATCTACAAGCAGGGCCTCATCGACATCCCCTCCGACCAGGGCGCCAACTTCGTCTCGGCGATCGCGGGCTTCGTGGCCGGCGCGGTGGTCATGGTCGCCGTGTCCCTGTTCACCAAGCCGAAGCCGGCCGACGAACTCCAGGGCCTGGTCTACGGCACCCGCTCCCCCGGCATGGCCGAGCCGCCCGCCGCGGGCGACGACGCGTGGTACCGCAAGCCGGCGCTGCTGGGCTGGGGAGCCATCGTGCTGGCCGCCATCTGCTACATCCCGTTCTCGTTCTGATCGCGGGAGGATTGAGAGAACATGTCCGATTCATACTCCGAGAAGGACGTCCAGCGGGAGGTCTCCGAGCTGGAGACCAAGTCCACCACGGCCGCACGCCTGTTCGACATCCGGCGGATCATCGGTGGGCTGTTCGTGATCTACGGCGTCATCGTGACGATCGCCGGCTTCACGGCGTCCGACGACGACATCGACAAGGCGCAGGGGGTGAACATCAACCTGTGGACCGGGCTGGGGATGCTGCTGCTGGGGTTGTTCTTCCTGGCGTGGCTGAAACTCCGGCCGACGGTCCCTCCGGGGGAAGGGCCGGGGAGTGACGCCGGGTAGGTGACCTGACCGGCGTCGGCGAGTGCCGCTCGTCCGGCGTTCACCCGGTGCCCGGCGTGGGTGCGGGCCGGGGGTGCGTCGCGCGGCCCGGCGCTTGCGGGTTGCCGCCGCACCCACCCGTGCCGCCCCTGGGGTACCTCCCAGGCCGTCCAGGCACTGGGGGAGGCACGACTGCCCGCGGTTACGCGGGAAGGCGGCGGCGCGCCCGCGCGGTGACGACGGCGCAGCTGCCCGCGGCGGCGCGGCAGGCGCGTACGGCGAGAAGGGGACGTGCCGGGGGGTGTCCGCCCGCAGCGGTTGGACGGCTGCGACTGCCCGTGGTTGGACGGCGCGGCGCTCCGCGGGCACCGCGACGGACCCGCAGTCGCGTACGGCGAGAAGGGGACGTGCCGGGGGGTGTCCGCCCGCAGCGGTTGGCGCGTCAACGCCGGGCGAGCCGGTCACCCAC
>NZ_BMWA01000022.1:133519-153244 GCF_014650995.1 Streptomyces viridiviolaceus | reverse complement strand
TACGACTCGAGGTCCGCGATCACTGCGCGCAGAGCCTCGGGGTCGGGGTACTCGGGCTGCTGCGCCGCGGGCAGGTCTCGCCAGGTGTTGCCAGCGCTCGCGCTGGTCTTAGCGTTCACGGTCACGACCTCAACACTACGGGGTCGCACCGCGTCCCCCTGCCGTGTGCCCAGGAAATGAGACGCGGAGTACGCCCTGCGGACGCCACGGAGATCGGGGAGCGGCGCGCGGGCATGCGGTAGGCTGCGGCACATGTTCGCGCACTCGACCCAGAACTGGTGGTGGACCGCTTCTCCGGCGGCCCACTGACTGCGCGTACGCAAGACTTCGCGAAGGCCGCCCGAGGGGCGGCCTTCGGTGTTTTCGCGACCAGGGGCCGTTCCTCTCCTCGAGAGACCGAGAAGGACACGGACCCATGGCACTGCCCGATCTGCGTGACCTGCCCGCCGACCCCCGCCCGTTCGCCCTGCTGCGCCGCCGCACACCCGGCCGCGACCACGACACCGTGGAACTGCTGCTCGGCCCGGTCACGGCACGCGACCGGCTCGCCGACCTGCCCGACGAGGGACTGGCGCTCGTCCCCTTCCGCCAGATCCGCGAACGCGGCTTCGACGTCCGTGACGACGGCACGCCGCTGCTGGTGCTGACGCCCGAGGAGCGGTACGAGATCCCGCTCGCCGAGGCCCTCGACCGGCTCCCCGCGCACGACGTCCGCGTCGAGGGCGGCGGGTTCGACGTCGGCGACGAGGAGTACGCGCGGATCGTCGGACGGGTGCTGGACGAGGAGATCGGGCGGGGCGAGGGCGCGAACTTCGTGATCCGGCGGACGTACGAGGGCAGGATCCCGGGATTCGGCCGGGCCGACGCGCTGGCGCTGTTCCGGCGGCTGCTGGAGGGCGAGCGGGGCGCGTACTGGACGTTCGTGGTGCACACCGGGGACCGGACGCTGGTCGGCGCGAGTCCCGAGGTGCACGTGCGGATGTCCGGCGGGACCGTGGTGATGAACCCGATCAGCGGGACCTACCGCTATCCCGCCGAGGGGCCGACCCCCGAGCACCTGCTGCGCTTCCTCGCCGACGGCAAGGAGATCGAGGAGCTGTCGATGGTGGTCGACGAGGAGCTCAAGATGATGTGCACCGTCGGCGACATGGGCGGCGTGGTCGTCGGGCCGCGGCTGAAGGAGATGGCGCACCTCGCGCACACCGAGTACGAGCTGCGCGGCCGGTCCTCGCTGGACGCGCGGGAGGTGCTGAAGGAGACCATGTTCGCGGCGACGGTCACCGGCTCGCCGGTGCAGAACGCCTGCCGGGTCATCGAGCGGCACGAGGTCGGGGGCCGCGGCTACTACGCGGGGGCGCTGGCGCTGTTCGGGCGGTACACGGACGGCGGGCGGGAAGGATCCGCCGGGGCCCAGACCCTCGACTCCCCCATCCTCATCCGTACCGCCGACATCGACGCCGCCGGGCGGCTGCGGGTGCCGGTGGGAGCCACGCTGGTGCGGGGCTCGGACCCGGCCGGCGAGGTCGCGGAGACGCACGCCAAGGCGGCAGGAGTACTGGCCGCCCTCGGCGTACGTCCGTCCCGGCCGCGCGAGGACGCCGAGCGGCCGGGGCTGGCCGACGACCCGCGGGTGCGCGCGGCCCTCGACGGGCGCCGGGCCGCGCTGGCCCCCTTCTGGCTGCGGATGCAGGAGCCGTCGGACGCGCTCCAGGGGCATGCCCTGGTCGTCGACGGTGAGGACACCTTCACGGCGATGCTCGCGCACGTGCTGCGCTCCGGCGGCCTGGAGGTCACCGTGCGCCGGTACGACGAGCTGGGGCTGCGGGAGGCGGTGCTCGGGCACGAGGGACCGGTGGTGCTCGGCCCCGGCCCCGGCGACCCGGCCGACACCGCCGACCCCAAGATGCGCTTCCTGCGCGCACTGACCGCCGACGTGATCAGGGCGGGCCGGCACGGCGTCCTGGGCGTCTGCCTGGGGCACGAGCTGATCGCGGCTGAGCTGGGGCTGGACATCGTCCGCAAGGAGGTGCCGTACCAGGGCGCGCAGACGCAGATCGAGCTGTTCGGGCGGCCGGAGACCGTCGGCTTCTACAACAGCTTCGTGGCGCGCTGCGAGGACGACGCGGCCGGTGAGCTGGCCGCGCACGGCGTCGAGGTCAGCCGCGCGGCGAACGGCGAGGTGCACGCGCTGCGCGGCCCCGGCTTCGCCTCCGTGCAGTTCCACCCGGAGTCGGTGCTGACGCTGGACGGCGCTGCGATCGTGCGCCGGCTGGTCGGTCAGCTGCGCGGGACGAGCACGTTCTCCGAGCAGCGGCCCGCCCGGTAGTCGACGACGTTCTGCACCGTGGCGTCGACGATCTGGCCGACGGCGTCCTCGGTGTAGTACGCCTGGTGCGAGGTGACCAGGACGTTCGGGAAGGTGACGAGGCGGGCGAGGGTGTCGTCCTCGACGGCCTCCAGGGACTTGTCGAGGAAGAACAGGCCCGCCTCCGCCTCGTACACGTCCAGGCCCACGCCCGTGAAGCGGCCCGCGCGCAGCTCCCCGACGAGGGCGGCGGTGTCGATCAGACCGCCGCGGCTGGAGTTGACCAGGATCGCGTCGTCCCGCATCGCCTTCAGGGCGCCGGCGTCGATGAGGTGGCGGGTCTCGGGCATCAGCGGGACGTGCAGGGTGATCAGGTCGGACTCGGCGAGCAGCCGGTCCTTGGGGACGTAGCGCATGCCGAGTTCCGTGCAGGCGGGGTTCTCGGCGATGTCCCAGCCGAGCAGCCGCATGCCGAAGCCGCGGGCGATCCGGGCGAACGCCTCGCCGATCTTGCCGGTGCCGAGGACGCCCGCGGTGCGGCCGTGCATGTCGCGGCCCATCAGTCCCTGCAGACGGAAGTCGAAGTCGCGGGTGCGGGTGGAGGCCCGCACGATCCGGCGGTTGACCGCCATGGCCAGCGCCCAGGCGAACTCGGCGACGGAGTAGGGCGAGTAGTACGACACCCGGGCGACGGTCATGCCGAGGCGTTCGGCCGTCGTCAGGTCGATGTTGTTGAAGCCCGTGGAGCGCTGGGCCACCATCCGGGTGCCGCCGGCCGCGAGGATCTCCAGGACGCCCGCGCCGAGGTCGGCGTTGACGCTGGACGAGACGACCTCGTGGCCGGCAGCGATGGGAGCGGTGTCCTCGTTGAGGAAGACGTCCAGACAGCGGACGGCGTACCGGTCGCGGAACGCCTGCTCGATCAGGGGCTTCTCGTCGGCTTGCACTCCGAAGGCGAGGATCTCCACGGCCGCTCCCGCATCGCTGGGCTCTGCGCCGGACACACGCGCAGCATACGGCGCGCGACACGGCGGTGCCGGTCAGCCGAAGAAGACCCCGACCTCCTCGTACAGCCGGGGGTCGACGGTCTTCAGCCGCGCCGTGGCCTCGGCGATCGGGACACGGACGATGTCCGTACCGCGCAGGGCGACCATGGTGCCGAAGTCGCCGTCGCGGACGCAGTCGATGGCGTGCAGTCCGAAGCGGGTGGCGAGCCAGCGGTCGAAGGCACTGGGCGTGCCACCGCGCTGGACATGGCCCAGGACGGTCGTCCGGGCCTCCTTGCCCGTGCGCTTCTCGATCTCCTTCGCCAGCCACTCCCCCACCCCGGACAGCCGCACGTGCCCGAAGGAGTCCAGCGACCCGTCCTTGAGCACCATGTCCCCGTCCCGCGGCATCGCCCCTTCGGCGACGACCACGATCGGGGCGTACGACGCCCGGAACCGTGAGGTCACCCAGGCGCACACCTGATCGGTGTCGAAGCGCTGCTCGGGGATGAGGATGACGTTGGCGCCGCCGGCCAGGCCCGAGTGGAGCGCGATCCAGCCGGCGTGCCGGCCCATGACCTCCACGACCAGGACCCGCATGTGCGACTCGGCCGTGGTGTGCAGCCGGTCGATGGCCTCGGTCGCGATGCCGACCGCCGTGTCGAAGCCGAAGGTGTAGTCCGTGGCGGACAGGTCGTTGTCTATCGTCTTGGGCACGCCGACGCAGGGCACGCCGTACTCGTCGGCGAGGCGGGTGGCGACGCCGAGGGTGTCCTCGCCGCCGATCGTGATCAGGGCCTCGACGTCGAGCTCGGCGAGGTTGTCCTTGATGCGCCGGATGCCGTGCTCGTGCTGGAGCGGATTGGTGCGCGAGGAGCCGAGGACGGTGCCGCCGCGGGGCAGGATGCCCCGGACGGCCGGTATGTCGAGGCGGACGGTGTCGCCCTCCAGGGGGCCTCGCCAGCCGTCCCGGAAGCCGACGAAGTCGTAGCCGTACTCCTGTACGCCCTTGCGGACGATGGCCCGGATGACGGCGTTGAGCCCGGGGCAGTCGCCGCCTCCGGTCAGTACTCCGACCCGCATGGAAATGTCCCTTCGCCGCGGTTGCCGTGTGCCGTGCTGTGCCGTTGACCGAACGCTAATGGTGATCCAGGTCACTTCGGCATGGCCGGGAAGGGCAATTCCGGGGAAACGTCCGCGGGTCGGCGGCCGGGCGGGGGCTTTGCCGCCCCTTCCGGCTCACTCCTCGTCGAGGCCGCGTTCTATCGCGTACCGCACCAGCTCCACCCGGTTGTGCAGCTGGAGCTTGCCGAGGGTGTTCTGGACGTGGTTCTGCACGGTGCGGTGGGAGATCACGAGGCGTTCGGCGATCTGCTTGTAGCTCAGGCCCTTGGCGACCAGGCGCAGCACCTCGGTCTCGCGGTCGGTGAGCCGGGGCGCCCCCGGCTCACCGGTCCCCTGGGCGGGAACCGGTTCGGAGGCGAGGCGGCGGTACTCGCCGAGGACCAGTCCGGCGAGCCCGGGGGTGAAGACCGGGTCGCCGGCGGCCGTGCGGCGCACCGCGTCCTGCAGTTCCCGGGTGGAGGCCGACTTCAGCAGATAACCGGTCGCGCCGGACTTCACCGCCTCCAGCACGTCGGCGTGCTCCCCGCTCGCCGACAGCACGAGGACGCGCACCTTCGGGTCGGCGCCGACGACCTCCTTGCAGACCTGGACACCGGGCTTGCCGGGCAGGTTGAGGTCGAGCACGAGCACGTCGGGCGCGGCGGCCCGGGCCCGGCGCACGGCCTGCTCGCCGTCGCCGGCGGTGGCCACCACCTCGAATCCGGACTCGGCCAGGTCACGGGCGACGGCGTCACGCCACATCGGGTGGTCGTCGACCACCATGACCTTGATCGGGTCCTGTCGCTCACTCATGGTCCGCCGCCTTCCCCCGTGCGCTGCCGGTTTCCTTCGGTGCCTTCGACGGCTTCGACGCCGTCCGTGTCTTCGGTGCCCTCAGTTCGACCTCGGTGCCCTGCCCGGGCACCGAGATCAGCTCGGCCGTGCCGCCGAGGTCGCGCAGCCGGCCCCGGATCGACAGGGCGACGCCGAGCCTCCCCTCGCCCTCGGCCTCGGCGAGCCGCCCCTCGGGGATGCCGGGACCGTCGTCGCGCACGGTGACGATCACCTCGTCCGGCTCGTCCTCGACCAGGATCCACGCGCGCGCGTCCTCACCCGCGTGTCTGCGGACGTTGTCCAGGGCGGCCCCGACGGCCGCGGCGACCTCCCGTGCCGCGGCCGGAGCCAGCAGGACCGGCGCCCCCGGCTCGGCGAGGTTCACGCGCGCGCCGGCGTACGGGGCGAGCAGGGAGCGCAGATCGACGGGCCCGTCCCGGCCGTCCGCCTCCGGTTCCTCCACCGCCCTGACGACGGCTCCCTCGGCGGCGTCCTCCGACACCCGGGACACGGGCACCAGGCCGCCGGAGACCAGGGTGCGCAGCGCCACCTCCTGCTCGCCCGCCATCCGGCCCAGCTCGGCCGCCTCGCCGCCGATGACGGCGCCGCGCCGCTGCACCATCGCCAGTACCTGAAGGACGCTGTCGTGGATGTCCCGGGCGAGCCGCTCCCGCTCCCTCGTCGCCGCCTCGATCTCCAGGGCGCGGGCGAGGGTGCGCTCGGAGGCACGGGCGACCTCGACGACGTAGCCGATGGCGATGGAGGCGACCCAGACGAGGATCACGTTGTGGACGGTGTCGCGGGCCGGGGTGCCGCGTTCGACCAGGTTGGCGACGGCGACGAGCGTGGAGGCGAGGGCCGCCCAGCGCCAGCCGCCTTTGATCGCGAAGGCCAGGACGGAACCGGCGGTCCATATCGACGGCATGGTCGGGCCGCCGTCCATGACCCGCTGGTGGGCGTCGGCGACCGGGGTGAGCAGGATGCCGGTGAGCGCGATGGTGAGGTCGACGGCGAGGAACCGCTTGGTGCAGCGGGCCGCGCTCGCGACCCTGGGCAGGGTGGCGAGGGTCCAGACGGCCAGGACGGCGTAGTAGGCCACGGCGAGCCAGGGGCGGACGAACTCCTCGTAGGCGGTGGCGAAGAGGCCGATCGCGTACAGCATGGTGAGGACGCGGTAGGCCGTGAGCGCACGCCACAGCGGCTGCTCGACCGACATCCTCATGACTCGCTCGCGCCTGGCCATGTCCCCCCTGTTTCGTCCGGTCGTTCGCCTCCGGGCGCCTCAGCCGGTGGACGGAGCGGGACGCTGCCCGGCCCGTCCGGCCTCCCCGCGGTCGCGCTCTCCCCACCGGCGCGCCCTGCGGCTCACTGCTCCGGCCGCTCCCGCTCCGCCGCCTTCTCCTTCGCGGCCTGTTCCTTCTCGGCCTGGGCGAGCGCGGCCCTCGCCGCCTTGCCCGCCTCCTTCTCGGCCTTCGCCGCCTCCGCGATCTGCCGCTTCATGGCGGTCGCGTACATGTCGACGTACTCCTGGCCGGAGAGCTTCATGATCTCGTACATGACCTCGTCGGTCACCGCGCGCAGGACGAACCGGTCGTGCTCCATGCCCTGGTAGCGGGTGAAGTCCAGGGGCTTGCCGATGCGGATGCCCGGCCGCATCAGCTTCGGCATCACCTTCCCCGGCGGCTGGATCTTCTCCGTGTCGATCATGGCGACGGGGATGACGGGCGCGCCGGTGGCGAGCGCCACGCGCGCGAGGCCGCCCGGCTTGCCGCGGTAGAGGCGGCCGTCGGGCGAGCGGGTGCCCTCGGGGTAGATGCCGAACAGCTCACCGCGCTCCAGAACCTCGATGCCGCTCTTGATCGCGGCCTCGCCGGCGCCGCGCGCGCCGGAGCGGTCCACCGGGAGCTGGCCGACGCCCTTGAAGAACGCGGCGGTCAGCCGGCCCTTCACCCCCGGGGTGTTGAAGTACTCGGCCTTGGCGATGAAGGTGACCTTGCGGTCGAGGACGGCCGGCAGGAAGAACGAGTCGGAGAACGACAGGTGGTTGCTCGCCAGAATGGCGGGGCCCTCGGCCGGGACGTGCTCCAGGCCCTCCACCCAGGGCCGGAAGGCGAGCTTCAGCGAACCCCCGACGGTGACCTTCATCGCGCCGTACAACAACCGAGTGCCTCCTGTGTCTATGACTCAGACCTTATCCCGGTGGAGCGCCAATGGCCCCGACGGCCCTGGTCGGTGTCAGTGCGGTCGCGTACGGTGAAGTACCTGCGACCGACGCGGCGCCCCGCGGACGGCGCAGCAGAGCCTTCACGATCAGACGTGCCAGCCCCTTCACGAACAGGAGACCGAAAGGTGCCGGTCCTCCCTGGAGCCGAGCCGTTCCGCCATGAGGGCGGGGAGGTCGGCGTCCTCCTCTGTCACGGCTTCACCGGTTCCCCTCAGTCGCTGCGCCCCTGGGCGGAGCACCTCGCCGAGCACGGCATGACCGTCTCCCTGCCGCTGCTGCCCGGGCACGGCACGCGCTGGGAGGACATGCAGGTCACCGGCTGGCAGGACTGGTACGCGGAGGTGGACCGCGAGCTGCGCACGCTCGGCGAGCGCTGCGGGCGGGTGTTCGTGGCCGGGCTGTCCATGGGCGGCGCCCTGGCACTGCGGCTGGCCGCCAAGCACGGGGACGCGGTCTCGGGCGTCGTGGTCGTCAATCCGGCGAACAGGGTGCACGGCCTGTCCGCGTACGCCCTTCCGGTGGCCCGGCACCTCGTCCGGACGACGAAGGGCATCGCCAGCGACATCGCCAAGCCCGGCTCCTCGGAACTCGGCTACGACCGGGTGCCGCTGCACGCGGCGCACTCCCTGCGCACCTTCTTCCGCCGCCTCGACGGTGAGCTGCCGCAGGTCACACAGCCGCTGCTGCTCCTGCGCAGCCCCC
This sequence comes from Streptomyces viridiviolaceus, assembly GCF_014650995.1. GTDB lineage: Bacteria > Actinomycetota > Actinomycetes > Streptomycetales > Streptomycetaceae > Streptomyces > Streptomyces viridiviolaceus. Next base: position 145,089 of record NZ_BMWA01000022.1, on the reverse strand, counting down.
AGGACCACGTGGTGCCACCGGCCGACTCCGCCCGCATCCTCGGCCGGGTCTCGTCGACGGACGTGACGGAGATCCTGCTGGAACAGAGCTATCACGTCGCGACGTTGGACCATGACGCGCACCGGATCCTGCAGGAGAGCGTCTCCTTCATCGACCGGCTCGCGCCCGGCCTGGTCAAGGACCCCGGCCCGGTCAAGGAACCCGACCCGGTCACGGAGCCCGGGCTCGGCAAGGAAGGGACGGTCGCAGGTGGCTGAGCACGACGCCGACCGCGAGGACCGCGAGGACCGGGAGAAGCGCGACCCGGAGGAGCAGGGCGTGCCGTTCGACGAGGAGGCCGCCTGGGCCGCGATCGTCGCCGGGTACGGGGAGGAGCCGCCGGACCCGCCGGGTGCCAAGCCGTTCAAGTCGGTGGAGGACCTGGCGCTGCTGGAGGCCGAGACGAACGACGAGAGACCCGACGCGGACCGGCCGGACGCGGGCTCCGGGGAGGCCGGCCCCGCCTCGGCCCGGCCGCTCGGCAGCTCCGTGGCCTTCGCCCCCGGTGTCGGCCCGCGTGACCACACCCCGCCCGAGCCCTCCGACGACGACTTCGACGAGGACGACGAGGGCCACTTCGTGCCGCCCGAGCCGCCGCCGCTGCCCGAGGGCGACACCACGGCCAAGTTCGCCTGGCTGGGCGTCCTGGGCGGTCCCGTCCTGCTGCTGCTGGCGATCCTGCTGGGCTGGGACATGACCTGGTGGCTGACGACCCTGAGCATCGGCGGCTTCATCGGCGGCTTCGCCACGCTGGTGATGCGGATGCGCCCGGGCGACGAGGACGACGACGACCCGGGCCGGGGCGCGGTGGTCTGACCCTTCCGGGACGCGCGCGGCGGGGCCCCGGAGCTGTCCGGCGAGCCCGGGGGCCCGCCCGGCACGATCCGCGCGGTGCGGCGCTGCACCCGGGAGCTGGGACCGGCACGACGGCACACCGGGGACAGCGGCGGGAGCCGAGCCGCGACGAGGCTGTGCACCCGGAGCGAGCACTCCCCGGCGAACCCCCCGGCCCGCCCGACGCGACCCAAGCCGTGCGGCGCAACACCCGGAAGGCCCGGACCGGCACGACGGCACACCAGGGACCGCGGCGGGAGCCGGGCCGCGAAGCCGGATGCCGGGGTGGCGCCCTGCGGGCTACGCGGCGGGGATTTTCAGGGCGGCCAGGACCGGGAGGTGGTCGGTGGCCGCCCTCAGGTCTTCCTCGGTGACCCCCGGATGGCCGACCGGGACCCCGCAGCCCAGCACCTCGACCCCCTTCGTGACGAAGAGGGCGTCGATGCGCTGGTGCGGGTCGGCCGGGGTCGAGGTGTACTCGCCGCCCCAGGGAGCGGTGGCCCGGCAGTCCCGCAGCCCCTCGGCGAGCCGCCGGAAGGTGGGGCCGCTGGGCCGCTCGTTCAGGTCACCGCCCACGACCGCGTGCTCCACTCCCATCGCGGCCAGCCGGTCCAGAAGCATGCCGCCCTGCTCGTACCGCTCGTCCTTCTGCAGCGACAGGTGACAGCTCAGGACGCCGAGCCGGGCACCGCCGAAGCGGACCACGGCGGTGGCGAAGCCGCGGCGGTGCAGGCCGGGGGTGAGTGGGAGCAGCGTGTCCTCCGTGCGCTCGACCGTGGCCCGCAGGGAGCACAGCAGCGCCGGCCCGGCGGCCGTCGCACCGCCGGAGAGGATCACCTGCCCGGACGCGGCGGCCAGCCGCGCGAGCTTCTTGCGCCAGCGGAAGAAGCGGGGGGCTTCCTGCAGCAGGACCAGGTCGGGGGCGCAGGCGCCGATCACCCGGGCGAGGGCGGCGGTGTCGTCGCGCATCGAGCGGATGTTGTAGCTGAGGACCCGGACGACGGCGGAACCGTCGGGTTCGGTACGGGAGTCGGGAAGCAGCGGGGGCGGCGTCGTCTCCATGCCGATCAAGATACGCCGCGCCCGCCGTCCCTCGTGAGGGCGGCGGGCGCGGCGTACGAACGACCGGGTGCGCGGGAGCACGGTCGGCGCTACATGATCGGGTCGGGCTCCCGGGCCAGGTCGGCCGCGCCCACGAGGCCGGCCTTGTTGCCGAGCTGGGCGGCGATCACGTCGGCGACCGGACGCCAGTGGGCGCCGACCAGCCAGCGCTTGTACGACTTGCGGATCGGGTCGAGGACCAGGTCGCCCTCGTCCGAGAGGCCGCCGCCGACGATGAACGCGGAGGGGTCGAAGAGCGAGGCGAGGTCGGCGAGGCCGGCGCCGGCCCAGCGGGCCAGCTCGCGGTAGGAGTCCACGGCGACCGGGTCGCCCTGCCGGGCGGCCATGGAGATGTGCTTGCCCTCGATGCCGTCGGGGGTGCCGTCACCGAGCGAGAGCAGCACCTCGGCGCGCTCCGGGGTGGCGTTGGCACGCTGCTTGGCGTAGCGCACGAGGGCGCGGCCGGAGGCGTACTGCTCCCAGCAGCCCTGCGAGCCGCACCCGCACAGCAGGCCGTCCGGCACCATGCGGATGTGGCCGAACTCGGCGGCCACGCCGAAGTGGCCGCGGCGCAGCTTGTTGCCGATGATGATGCCGCCGCCGAGGCCGGTGCCGAGGGTGATGCAGATGACGTTGCGGTGGCCCTTGCCCGCGCCGAACTTGTACTCGCCCCAGGCGGCGGCGTTGGCGTCGTTCTCCACGACGACCGGGAGGCCGACTCGGGCCTCGACCTTCTCCTTGAGCGGCTCGTTGCGCCAGTCGATGTTGGGCGCGAAGTAGACCTCGGAGCGCTGGCGGTTGACGTAGCCGGCGGCGCCGATGCCCACGCCGACGATCTCGTGCCCCGCGCGTGCACCCTCCACCGCCGAGGCGATGGCGTCCACGATGGCCTCGGGTGTGGTGGGGGTCGGCACCTTGAAGGTCGAGAGGATGTTGCCTTCCTCGTCGACCACGCCGGCCGCGATCTTCGTGCCGCCGATGTCGACGCCGATGGTGAGTCCCATGAATCCCTCAGTTTCGGTCGAGCCCCGCTACGGCCAACCGTACCCGAGGGGAGTGTCAGTCCAAGTCGATGCGTTGGCCGGGACCGGTGCCCTCGTCGCCCTCGTCGCCTTCGTCGTGGCGTTCGTCCAGGTCGCGCGGATCGCGGTCCCCGGTGGTCCAGCGACGCTCCTGGTTCTGGACGGCGGAGCGGTAGGCGGCGAGCAGTTCGCCGCCGGCCGCCGCGAGGTGGTCGAAGACGTCCGGGTTGCGCTCGATGACGGGTTCGACGGCGGCCTTGGCCTGTTGGACGACCTGCCGGACCACCTGCTGGGCGGCGGGCCCGGCGACCGCGCCGAAGAGCGGGGACTGCAGGCTGGACAGCTTGTCCGCGACGGTGTCGACCAGCCGGCGCAGTTCCTCGGCGGCCGACCCGGGGGGCGGACCGTACTGGGTGCGTCGGCGGGCCTTCTCCGCCTCCAGGTCCTCGGCGCAGGCCGTGGCCCAGGCGTCGGCGTCGCTCGCCCGCACCTCGTCGACCGCGTCGTCGCGAGCGGACTCGGACGGGGGGAGCTCTTCGCTCATGACGGACTCCTGACTACGGTTCGTCCCTACGACGTTACCCGAACGGGCCGAGGCGGTTCACCGGGTCCGGGGCCACAGCTGCGGGTCGGGCGCGAACCGGACGCTCAGCTCTCCCTCGCGCAGGGCGGCGCCGTCGACGGTGCAGCGGCGCAGCGCGGACGGCAGCGGCACGATCCGGCGGAACGGCCCGGCGGCGACGACCAGTTCGTCACCGCGCCGGACGAGGTCCAGGTCGTCGCGTATGGCGCCGGGCAGCGGGATGTGCCAGACGAGCACGCCGTCCCCGGCCAGCCGGTCGGTGACGGGCCACTCCACGGGGGAGGCGGCCGGACTGACGCCCGGCGCGTCCAGGGCCGCGAGGTCGTCCGCGCCCCGCGGGTCGCGCCCCAGGTGGGCCACGGTGCGGACGTCGTAGGCGCCCTGCCACTCCTCCAGGGTCTTGCGCTGCTGGGCGACGGGACCGGCGAGCCAGCTGTCCGCGGGGGCGTCCTCGGGCAGTACCCGGTTGGCGATCAGCAGGTCGGGGCGCAGCCCGCGCAGGGCGAGGCCGAGCGTGGCGGCGCGGACGGCGTCGGCACCGGCCGGGCCGGGCTCGGCGACCAGCCGTACGACGGTGTTCCGGTCGGCGACGACGGCCTCGGCGGCGGCGAGTTCCAGGTCCCAGCGGGCGGCGGCCTCGTAGAGACCCTCGGCGGGCAGGGGGACCCCGGCGAGCCGGCCGAGGACGGGACGCAGGGCGCGGGCCGCCTGCCGCTCGGGCGGGAGCAGGCGGCGCAGGTAGCGGCGCAGTTCCTCGGGCAGCGCGAGCAGGGCGAGGGCGCGGGGGGCGGGCGGGAGGTCGACGACGAGGAGGTCGTGCGCCTCGGCGAGGGCGGCGTCCCGCAGGGCGCGCAGCAGGGCGAGTTCCTCGGCGCCCGGCAGGGGGGTGAGTTCCTCGGGGTCGAGCCGGGCGGCGCCGAGGAGGTCGAGGACGGAGGAGGCGCGGTCCTGGAGGGCGGCGAGGTCGTCCCGGAACCCCTGGGCGGGGTCGGGCCGCCAGGCGGTGAGGTTCGGCTCGACAAGGGTGGGGGCGGGGCCCGTGCTCACCCCGAGCGCGGCGCCGAGGGTGTCGTCGCGGTCGCCGCCGAGGACGAGGGTGCGGGTGCCCGCACGGGCGGCGGCGAGCGCGGTGGCGGCCGCGACGGTCGTGCGACCGCTGCCGCCGGGGCCCGTGATCAGGATGGTGCGCATGAGGCTGAACGGTACCTGCGCAGGCGGTTCGTAAACCGCCGTCACTCCTCGGCGGGACGGGCGTGCCCCCGCGGCGGGCCGCCCGGGAAGCCCCCGCGGTCACGCGCGTCGCCGGTGTACGGCAGCGGTGCGCCCGGGCGTGCCGCCCCCGGCCCCGGGGCGACGGCGCCCGCGGCGACCGTCCGCCGACGACGGCGTGCGGTGCGCCCGGAGGGCTACTTCGCCCCCGACTCCACGCGCTTCTTCAGCCCCGCCAGGGCCCGGTCGATGATGACCTTCTCGGCCTTCCGCTTGATCATGCCGAGCATGGGGATCTTGACGTCGACGGTGAGCCGGTAGGTGACCTCGGTGCCCGTTCCCGCGGGCTTGAGCAGGTAGGACCCGTCGAGCGAGCGCAGCATCTGCGACTTCACCAGCGTCCACGACACCTCGTGCGCCCCGGTCCAGGTGTACGCCAGGGTCTGGTCGTCCTTGATCGCTCCGGCGTCCATGACCAGCCGGACCTGCTCGGCGCGCCCCTGCGCGTCGGCCGCGAGGACCTCGGCCTCCTTCACCTCACCGGTCCAGTCCGGATAGCGGGCGAAGTCGGCGATCACCTCCATGACGTCGGCCGGTGCCGCCTCGATCGTGATGCTCGAGCTGGTGTGTTCCGCCATCGCCGTGGCTCCTCCAGATGCGGGCCGGTACTGAGGTCGTCGTGCGCACGTGTGTGCAGCGTGAAGGCTACCGCGCACGGGCACGGCCGATGTCACCCCCTACCTGCGCAACTCCGGCGAACTCCGGCCGGGCGGCTCACCACTGGAGCGCCCACGGCTTCCCGGTCGACGCGAAGTGGCCGACGTTCACGCACTCGGTCGCCCCGATCCGCATCCGGCGCACCAGCGGCTGGTGCACATGCCCGAACAGCGCGTACCGGGGCCGGGTCCGCCGGATGGCGTCCAGCAGCGCCCGGCTGCCCCGTTCGAAGCGCCGTGCCACCGTGTCGTAGACCAGTTCCGGCACTTCCGGCGGGATGTGCGTGCAGAGCACGTCCACCTCGCCGACGGCCTCGATCTTCGCGGCGTACTCCTCGTCGCCGATCTCGTACGGCGTCCGCATCGGCGTGCGCAGGCCCCCGCCGACGAAGCCGAAGACCCGCCCGCCGATCTCCACCCGCTCCCCGTCGAGCACAGTGGTGCCGGGGCCGACGTACTCCTGCCACAGTGGCGGCATGTCGACATTGCCGTAGGTGGCGTACGTCGGCGTCGGGAACGCGGCGAACAGCTCGGCGTACTGCTTGCGCACGGCCTTCTCGATCAGCGCGGCCCGGTCCCCCTCGACGCCCGCCCACAACCGGGCCCCGAACTCCCGCGCTTCGGTGAACCGCCGGGCGGTGCGCAGCTCGACGATGCGGTCGGCGTTCGCGACGCCGAAGAGGTCGGGGAAGATGCCGCGCGAGTGGTCGGCGTAGTCGAGGAAGAGGACGAGGTCCCCGAGGCAGATCAGGGCGTCGGCACCCTCGCCGGCTCGGGCCAGGTCACGGGCGTTGCCGTGCACGTCGCTGACCACATGGACACGCGTTGTCGGGTTACCGGCCGGTGTGGATGCCATGGCGATCAAGCGTAAGTGTGTGCGGCACGCGTGAACAGTGGCGGCCGGACCTGCGGTTACTGGCTGGTTGGTTCAGGTGTCGACTACTGTGCGCGAAGGAAACCCCATCCGTGTGACGCAGCGAACATCTCGCGGGGACCCCCTGTCGGAGAAGCCATACCGGCGGGTAACGTCCGGGCAGTCCAGTCGTGCTCAGGTTTTCAACATGTTCCGCATGTGAATCCGCGAGCACTTGCCCGAGCCATGGACCGCACCGTCGCATCACACAACGTCGTGGCGCCGGCGCCCTATGAGGAGCAGCAGTCTTGCGCGAGTTCAGCCTTCCGGCTTTGTACGAGGTCCCTGCAGACGGCAATCTGACCGACATCGTCCGCAGAAACGCCGCGCAGCATCCCGACGTCGCCGTCATCGCCCGCAAGGTGGGCGGTGCCTGGCAGGACGTGACCGCACGGGCCTTCCTCGCCGAGGTGCACGCCGCCGCCAAGGGCCTGATCGCGGCCGGTGTCCAGCCCGGCGACCGGGTCGGCCTGATGTCCCGGACCCGCTACGAGTGGACCCTGCTCGACTTCGCGATCTGGAGCGCGGGCGCGATCACCGTGCCGGTGTACGAGACCAGTTCGCCCGAGCAGGTGCGGTGGATCCTCAGCGACTCGGGCGCGACCGCCTGCGTCGTGGAGTCGGCCGGGCACGCCGCCGCCGTGGAGTCGGTGCGCGAGCAGCTGCCCGCGCTCAAGCACGTCTGGCAGATCGAGGCCGGCGCCGTGGACGAACTGGGGCGCCTCGGGCAGGACGTCACCGACGAGACGGTCGAGGAGCGCAGCTCCATCGCGAAGGCCGACGACCCGGCGACCATCGTCTACACCTCCGGCACCACCGGCCGGCCCAAGGGCTGTGTGCTCACCCACCGCAGCTTCTTCGCCGAGTGCGGCAACGTCGTCGAGCGGCTGCGCCCGCTGTTCCGCACGGGCGAGTGCTCCGTCCTCCTCTTCCTGCCCCTCGCGCACGTCTTCGGGCGCCTCGTCCAGGTCGCGCCGATGATCGCGCCGATCAAGCTCGGCTGCGTCCCGGACATCAAGAACCTCACCGACGAACTGGCCGCGTTCCGGCCCACGCTGATCCTCGGCGTGCCGCGCGTCTTCGAGAAGGTGTACAACTCGGCGCGCGCCAAGGCGCAGGCCGACGGCAAGGGCAAGATCTTCGACAAGGCCGCCGACACGGCGATCGCCTACAGCAGGGCGCTGGACACCCCCTCGGGCCCGTCCCTCGGCCTGAAGGTCAAGCACAAGGTCTTCGACAAGCTCGTCTACAGCAAGCTGCGCGCGGTCCTCGGCGGGCGCGGCGAGTACGCCATCTCCGGCGGGGCCCCGCTGGGCGAGCGCCTCGGCCATTTCTTCCGCGGCATCGGCTTCACGGTGCTGGAGGGCTACGGCCTGACCGAGTCCTGCGCGGCCACCGCCTTCAACCCCTGGGACCGGCAGAAGATCGGCACGGTCGGCCAGCCGCTGCCGGGCTCGGTGGTGCGCATCGCGGACGACGGGGAGGTGCTGCTGCACGGCGAGCACCTGTTCAAGGAGTACTGGAACAACCCGACGGCCACGGCGGAGGCGCTGGCCGACGGCTGGTTCCACACCGGTGACATCGGCACCCTCGACGAGGACGGCTATCTGCGCATCACCGGCCGCAAGAAGGAGATCCTCGTGACCGCGGGCGGCAAGAACGTCGCCCCGGCCGTGATCGAGGACCGCATCCGTGCGCACGCCCTGGTCGCGGAGTGCATGGTGGTCGGCGACGGGCGGCCGTTCGTGGGTGCACTGATCACGATCGACGAGGAGTTCCTGGGCCGCTGGGCCGCCGACCACGGCAAGCCGGCCGACTCCACCCCGGCGTCGCTGCGCGAGGACCCCGACCTGCTGGCCGCGCTCCAGACGGCGATCGACGACGGCAACGCGGCGGTGTCGAAGGCCGAGTCGGTGCGCAAGTTCCGCGTCCTGTCCGCCCAGTTCACGGAGGACTCGGGCCATCTGACGCCGTCGCTGAAGCTGAAGCGGAACGTGGTGGCCAAGGACTACGCGGACGAGATCGAGGCGATCTACCAGAAGTAGCCTCACCAGGCGCGATCACGGCGCGGCCCCTCCACGAGGAGCCGCGCCGTCGTGCTTGCGCAACCGCGGGCAGTCGTGCCTCCGCGGTTCCTGAACGACCTGGGAGGTACCCCCCGGGGTGGCACAGGGGCGCGGCGGCACTCCTTCGACGCCGGCCGCCAGGCACGCCGGGCGACAGAGCGAACGCCGGATCGCCCACGCCCCACGGCGGCGTGGCCGCACGGGTCACAGCAGGGTTCTCAGGCGCTCGGCGAGCAGGTCCCAGCGCCACTTCTCCTCGACCCAGGCCCGCCCCCGCTCCCCCATCCGGCGGCGCAGCTCCGCGTCGCCGAGGAGGGTGACGATCCGGTCGGCGGCCTGCTCGGCCGAGCCGCCGCGCACCACCCAGCCGGTCTCGCCGTCGAGCACCGCGTCGGGGGCGCCACCGGAGTCGCCCGCGACGACGGGCAGCCCGGTCGCGGAGGCCTCCAGGTAGACGATCCCGAGGCCCTCGACGTCGAGTCCGCCCCGCCGGGTCCGGCACGGCATCGCGAAGACGTCCCCGGCGCCGTAGTGGGCGGGCAGCTCGGACCAGGGCACGGCGCCGGTGAAGCGGACGGAGCCGGCGACGCCGGTCTCCCGCGCCAGCCTGCGCAGGTCCTTCTCGTAGGGCCCGCCGCCGACGATCAGCAGCACGGCGTCGGGCTCGGCGGCCAGGATCCGGGGCATGGCCCGGATCAGCGTGTCCTGCCCCTTGCGCGGCACGAGCCGCGAGACGCACACCACGACCGGCCGCTCGGTCAGCCCGAGCGCGGCCCGTACCTCGTCGCCGCCCGAGTCGGGGTGGAACGTCTTCTCGTCGACGCCGGGCGGCAGCTGCACCATCCGCGCGGCCGCCTCGGGCGTCAGCGCGCCGGCGATCCGCGAACGCGTGTACTCCCCGAGGTAGGTGATCGTGTCCGTCGACTCACCGATCCGCCGCAGCAGCTGCCGGGCGGCGGGCAACTGGGCCCATCCGGCCTCGTGCCCGTGGGTCGTGGCCACGATCCGCTCGGCGCCCGCCCTCCTGAGCGCCGGCGCCATCAGCCCGAGCGGCGCCGCCGCCCCGAACCACACCGCCGTGCAGCCGTGCTCCCGCAGCAGGGACACGGCCCGCCGGGTCGCCCCGGGCGTCGGCAGCAGCATCGTCGTACGGTCCCGTACGACGGTGAAGGGCTGCTCGGCGTCGAAGGCGGCGGTGGCCTCCACGCCCTCCCGGCCGCGCTTCCAGGTGGAGGCGTAGACGACCAGCCGCTCGGGGTCCAGCCGCAGCGCCATGTTGTGCAGGAAGGCCTGGATGCCGCCCGGCCGGGGCGGGAAGTCGTTCGTCACGATCAAGGTCTTGCGCATCGGGGCCGACCCTACCGAACGGGCCGTTCGCGCCGGGTCCCGGCCGTGTCTGTGGCCCGCACACAGCTGTTCGGGACATCATGGCCCCACCGGCACGGAACGCGGACGGGCAGGGAGCACGTGGAGACGACGGACGCGAAACGGTCCTCGGCCTGGCTGCCGGCGGCCTGGGCCGCGACGCGGCTGATGCTGCTGCTGTTCGTGCTCAAGGTGTACGTCTTCCCCGGCCCGGACGTCACCAGCGACGTGTCGGTGATCTACCGGGGCTGGTACGAGGTGCTGCGCACCGGAACGTTCCCGCTGGACGACGTCACCTGGCAGTACCCGCCCGCCGCGGCCCTCGCCGTCCTGTCCCCCGCGCTGCTGCCGTTCCTCGACTACGCGACGGCCTTCTTCGTCCTGGCCTGCGCCGCCGACCTCGCCGTCCTCCTCCTGCTGCGGTACGCGGGCCGCCGCCCCGGCCGGTCGCCGCGCGGGGCCTGGGTGTGGGTGGCCGGCGTTCCGCTGCTCGGGCCGACGGTGTACGCCCGCTACGACGTGATGGTCACCGCCGTGGCGGTGGCCGCGCTGCTCGCCGCCGGCCGGCATCCCCGGGCGGCGGGGGCGCTGGCGGCGTTCGGGGCGCTGCTGAAGGTGTGGCCCGCGCTGGTGCTGCTCGGCGTCCGCGGGCGCGGCGCCTGGTCCGCCGCCGCGCTGACCGGCGTGGTGCTGGCCGGCGGATTCGCCCTGGCCGTGCCGGGGGCGTTCGCGTTCCTGACGTTCCAGCGCGACCGGGGCACCGAGGTGGAGTCGCTGGGCTCGCTCGTGCTGCACGTCGCCCGGCACTTCGGCTGGGACGGGCAGGTGCTGCTCAACTACGGCTCCGTCGAGTTCCTCGGCCCCTACGTGGGCGTGGTGAGCACCGCCGCGCTGGCGCTCACGGCGGCGGCGTTCGGCTGGCTGCTGCTGTGGCGGCTGAGGTCCTCGCGGTTCGAGGCGCACACGGCCGCCGACGCGGCGTTCGTGGCGGTGCTGATGTTCACGGTCACGAGCCGGGTGATCAGCCCCCAGTACATGGTGTGGCTGATCGGGCTCGCGGCCGTCTGCCTGTGCTTCCGGGCCGACCGCATGGGCCTGCCCGCCGCTCTGGTGCTGGCGGCGAGCCTGGTGACGGTGCTGGAGTTCCCCGTCTGGTTCGGGCACGTCGTCGCCAGTGACGCGCTCGGTGTCACCCTGCTGTTCGTCCGCAACGGACTGCTGGTGGCCGCCGCGCTCGTCGCGGCCCGGGTGCTGTGGCGCGAGACGGTCCCGCACCGAGCACCCGCCCCACCGCCCGCGACGCGGGCCGCCCACGCGGACAGGGCGCAACTCTCCCCGTGATCCGGCCTTCGTCGAACCGGTCCGGTCGCCGGTGGTCTCTCCGGCCTCGGCGGACCCGGCCGAGCGGCGCGCACCGCACACCCCACGACGCCGGCTCGGGGGCACCCGACGGCCCCGGCGCCCGCTCGTGGACCGGCACAGCCGTCGGCTTCCTCACACGCACCCCCACGGCCGCGACCGCTCCGGTCACCCGTCACGCCGGCCCGGAGGCCCACGGGGGACGTGTCCGGGCCGGGCCGACTGCCGCGCGAGACCGGCTGACGGACGAGGCGGGCGAGCGGGCGAGCCCCGGCCCACGGACGAGGCGGACACACGAGCCCACCGACGGACGAAGCGACCGACAGGACCGGCCGACAGCCGACACAGAGACACCGCCCCCCG
>NZ_BMWA01000022.1:89260-133422 GCF_014650995.1 Streptomyces viridiviolaceus | reverse complement strand
CGGACAAGGCGGACACACGAGCCCACCGACGGACGAAGCGACCGACAGGACCGGCCGACAGCCGACACAGAGACACCGCCCCCCGCCGACACCCGACACGACGAACCCGGCCCGACGACCGACACGGACACGCGGGCCCGCCCCACGGACAAGGCGGACACACGAGCCCACCGACGGACGAAGCGACCGACAGGACCGGCCGACAGCCGACACAGAGACACCGACCACGGCCGACAGCCGGCGCGAACGGATCCGGCCCGACGTTCGGCACGGACACGCGGGTCCCGGCCCACCGGGGCCGCGGAGACGCCGGACCGCGCAGGTCCGGCACCCGGCTCGGCGCGGGGATCCGGACCGGGGCGACCGCCCGGCGTCGGTCGCGTCAGCGGAACTGCGCCCGCAGGTAGTCCCGCCACCGCGTCGTGAACTCCTCCGGCGTGGTGCCGAGCACGGTGTCCATCGCGTCCTCGACGGCCCCCTCGCGCTTGTCGTGGGCCCCCACGGCCCGGTAGAAGGCGTCCAGCCGTTCCTCGCCCCAGTGCTCGGCGATCATCCGGCAGGCCATCCAGCCGCCCTCGTAGGCGCGTGCCAGCTCGGCCCCGTCACCGGTGAAGCCGAAGTCGTCGTCCGTCGGCAACGCCCCGGGCAGGCGTCCCTCGGACACCGCGCGGGACAGCTCGGGGGCGGCCTGGGCCGGGGAGCGGCCGCTGCCCCGGTAGCCGACCCAGTCGGCGTACCCCTCGGACAGCCACAGCGGAGTGGCGGCGGTGGTGGCGGCCCGGGTGGCGACGTGGGTGGTCTCGTGGGTGAGCACGACCTGTTTGCCGAGGGTGCCGAGCAGCCCGTACGCGTCCGGGTTGACGATGATCCGGTCCGCGGGGGCGTCGGCGGGACCGCCGGTCTCGCCGGTGGTGACCGCCGCTATCCCGCGGTAGGAGGAGGCGGGCGAGCCGAGCAGCCCCGCCATCCCCTCCAGGGACCGGGGCACGAGGACGACGACGCGCCGGGCCCAGGCGCCGTCCCAGGCGTCCGACACGGCCGGTACCGCGTTGTCCGCCAGGTCCGCGAAGCGGCGCAGCGCCTCGGTGGACTGCCCGACACCGAGCACCAGGCTGCTCTCGCCGCGAACGACCCGCACCGCGCCCTGGTCCCACGGCTGCTGGGGGGACTTCTCGGCGGGCCGGTCGGAGTCGACGCGCCACCGCCCGTCCTCCTCCCGGCTCAGCCGCAGGGTGCGGGCGGTGGTGACGGCTCCCTTGTCGTGGCCCTCGATGCGGTAGCGCAGGTCGACGTCGGCGGTGGCGGTGTCGCCGGAGCGGTCCAGGTCCCGCACGCGGTACGACCAGTCGGCCAGGGGCACCGCGCGCAGGTTGCCGAACCCGGCGCGCGTGCCCGTGCGCGCGTAGTCGGCCTCGTCGTGGTCGAGGACGGCCGCCGCACGCAGGTCCAGCACCCGCTGCACCTCGGCCCGGGCGGGGTCGGCGGCGGTCCGGCCGCCGCAGGCCACCAGGGCGACGAGCAGCAGGCACAGCACCACCACCGAGGATCCCGGGACCCGCCTTCGACCAGCCACCTTTCCGATCGTACGGGGGCAGGGCCGCGCGGGTCAGAGGTCAGACCCTGGTGACCGAGGAGATCGGCATCATGCCGACCGGGTCGTAGCGCACCGGGGCGCCGGGGTAGGGCGCGTGGATCACCTGGCCGTTGCCCGCGTACATGCCGATGTGGCTGGCGTCGTCCCGGTAGGCGACCAGGTCGCCGGGCCGCGCCTGGGAGAGCGGGATCTGCCGGCCGGCGTACCGCTGCGCCTGCGAGGTGCGCGGCAGGGCCACCCCGGCCTGGGCGTACGACCACTGGGTCAGGCCGGAGCAGTCGAAGCCGCCGGGCCCGTTGGCGCCCCAGATGTAGGGCCTGCCGAGTGCGGAGCGGGCTGCGGCGAAGGCGGCCGCCGCCCGGCCGGAGGAGGGACCGGCACCGGCCGGGCCGGACAGGTCGGAGCGATCCGCGCGGGAGGCGCGGTCGTAGGCGTCGCGTGCGTCCTCCGGGAGGGAGTTGAGCAGCCGCCGGGCCTCGGCGAGCTTGCGCTCCACAGTCTTCTTGTGGGCGGCGACGGCCTTGCGGCCCTTCTCCAGCTCGGCGAGTTTCCGGGCGGCCTCGGCGCGGTCCTCGGTGAGGTCGCGCATGGCCCGCTGAAGCTCCTTGAGCTCACCGGCCTGGTGGGTGCTGATCCGGTCGAGGACGGATGCCTTGTCGAGGTAGTCCTCCGGGTCGGCGGAGAGCAGCAGCGCCAGCGACGGGTCGAGGCCGCCGGAGCGGTACTGGGCGCCGGCCAGCGAGCCGAGCGCGTCCCGCATGGTGTTGATGCGCTCCTGCTGCCGGGCGACGGCGTCCTGTGCGGTGCCGACCTGCTTGCGCAGCGCGTCGGTGCGCTCGTCGGCCTTGTTGTACGCCTCGGTCGCCTTCTCGGCCTCCGCGTAGAGGCGGTCCACCTCGGCCCGGGTGTCGTCGTGCGGCGCGGCGGCGGCCGGTACGGCGCCCAGGACCGCGGCGGCTACGGTGACGAGCCCGGCGGCGGCGCCGGCGCCGCGTGCGAACCCGGTTGGTGCAAGGCGGCGATGGGACCCCACGGGAAGCCGCACTCCTTCCGCTGGCGGACAGGGAAACGCGGCAGACAGTAGCCCCGCGGCGGTGTGCCGACCAACGACCGGGAGGGGGCGCGCAACGCGACGCCCCGCCGATGACGCAGGTCAGCGGCGGGGCGGGGAGTCAGACGGCCCTGTCGTGATTCGCCCGATCGGGCGGCAGGGGGTGCGGGTCTTCGCCCGTCTCGGGGGCGGTCCGGGTCAGACCCGGACGCCGAACATGAACGGGCCGCCGATGGTGTTCATCGACTCGTACCGGACGACCGTGCCGGTGCGGGGGGCGTGCAGGACCTGGCCGTTGCCGGCGTAGAGGCCGACGTGGTGCAGGTCGTTGAAGAAGAAGACCAGGTCGCCGACCTTCAGGTCGCTCATCGAGTAGATGCGCGTGCCGTAGTTGGCCTGGGCCTCGGAGGTGCGCGGGATGCCGACGCCGGCCTGGCCGTAGGCCCAGGAGGTCAGGCCCGAGCAGTCGAAGGAGGACGGGCCGGTGGCGCCGTAGACGTAGGGCGTGCCTATCTTGCTCTGGGCGGCGGCGAAGGCGGCGCCGGCCCGGCCGGAGGCGGACGCGGTGGAGCCGGACAGGACCTCGCGCTCGCTGCTGCGGGTGGCGCGCTCCTCCTCGGCGGCGAGGGCGGCCTTCTCCTGCGCGGTGAGCGTGTTGAGCAGCTTCTGCGCGGAGGCCAGCTTGCCCTGGACCTCCTTCTTCTTCTTGCCCAGCTCGGTGCGGGTGGAGGAGAGGTCCTTGAGCTTCTCGGACGCCTCGCTGCGCTGCTGGGCGAGGTCGCGCTGCTTCTCCTGGATCTTCTTCAGCGCCTCGACCTGCTGACCGCTCAGCTGGTCCAGCGTGGAGGCCTTGTCCAGGTAGTCGTCCGGATCGGCGGAGAGGAAGAGCTGGAGCGAGGGGTCGATGCCGCCGGAGCGGTACTGGGCGCTGGCCATCGAACCGAGGCCGTCGCGCAGCTCGTTGAGCTCCTCCTGGCCGCGGGCGACGTTGTCCTGGATGGTGGAGATCTCCTTCTGGAGCTTCTCCTGCTTCTCCTTGGCCCCGTTGTACTTCTCGGTGGCCTGCTCCGCCTCTTCGTAGAGCTTGTCGACCTTGGCCTTGACCTCGTCCTTGTTCGGCTTCTCGCTCGGCGCGGCGTTGGCGGCCTGCGAGCTGAGGACGACAGCGGCGGCGGCAGCGGTGGTGAGCACGGTCACGCGCGCGCGGCTCGGCTGCTTGGGACGACGGTGGGACGCCACGGAGACGAGCTCCTTCTCGAGAGTGATCACCCGATCGCGGGTTCGAAGGCAGACCCTAGTGACCCACTCGTGATCAGTTCAAATCCTCCGCCGAAAAATCCCGGTTACGCACCGCATTCTTTGCCGTCAACTCACATGCAGTGATACCCGGTTGACGCTACGTTGCGTGACGGTTCCGTCAATTCGGGCATAGGGCCCCTACGTTGCGGTTGGGACGGAAGTGAACCAGGGGCTAGGAAAGCCGCTTGAGGAGGACCGCCGACGCCACCGGCCGCGCCCCCGCACGGGCCACCCCGTCGGCGACCTCGCGGTCGGTGGAGACGACGATGACCGGCCGGCCCGGCGGCTCGGCGCGCACCAGCTGGCGGATCAACTCGTCGGCGGTGACGCCCGGTTTGGAGAACAGCACCCGCACGCCGCGCGGCGGTGCGAGCAGCACCGGTGCCGCCAGTTCGGCCCCGTCGAAGACACAGGTCATCTCGGCGCCGGTCTGCGCCGCCAGTTGGGAGAGCTGCCCGAGCAGCCTGAGCCGCTGCTTCTCCAGCGGCATCTGCGGATAGCCGGTCTTGGTGACGTTGTAGCCGTCCACGACCAGATGCGCCTGGGGCAGCGCGAGGAGCTGGTCGAGGATGGCGGGGTCGTTCTCGGACAGCGCGCGGGCGGCGATGTCCTTCGGCGTCATACGGCCCGGCTCCACCGCGTCCACCGTTTCCGCCGGCCGCACCGACACCGGCGGCAGCGCCAGCTCACGGCGCAGGCCCTGAGTCGCGTCGAGCAGGGTGTCCAGGAGCAGCCGTACGCGCATGTCCTCCACGCTGCGACCCTCGCGGGCGGCCCTGCGGGTGGCCTCCAGGGCGGCCTCCGCCTCCCCGAGCCGGGTCTTCAGGCGCCGGGTCTCGCTCTCGGCGGCGGACACCTGCAGCTGCCCCTCGGCACGCACGGCCTCGATCTCGGCGTGCACCTTGCGCAGCGCCGCCTCGCCGCGCTTGACGTCGCTGAGGGCGGAGCGGAGCTTGCGGTGCAGCGACTCGGCCTCCTTCTTGGCCGCCTCCAGCTCGCCGCGCAGCCGCTCGGTCTCGGCCCTGGTGTGCTCGCGGGCGCGGGCCAGTTCCTCGCGCAGCCGCTCCAGTTCCGCCCGGCTCTCCTCGTCGGCCCGCTCGGCGTCGGCGCGCTGCGCCTCCTCGCCGGCGGCGGTCACCAGCTTCACCCAGCCGTGCGGCCGCAGTACGTAGGCCGCGGCCGCCACGTCGAGCGGGTCCGCGGCCGGGGGCGGGGAGCCGGAGTCGAGAGCGCCGGCCAGTTCCGGCTGGGCTTCTCTGAACTTCTCGCCGATGCGCTGCCGGAACAGCGGATCGGTCTCCAGGGCGGCGGCCATGGCGTTGCCCGCGAACTTGACCCGACGGCTCGGCGTGAACCGGGCGTACTGCCTCAGCTGTGCGGGCAGTTCGCCGGGGGTGAGCCCGCCGAAGCCGTCGGACACTATGTGCACGACCCTGCGGCGCACTCCGTCGGGCAGCGGCCGGTCGAGCACCTCAGCGGCGCCGTCGCCCGGCCCCCCGCCGTGTGTCTCCACCATCCGTCACCCCAATACCTCTGCGCGATCCCGGTACGGTACGGGACCGGCTGTGCGCCGGCCCGCTCCGGTCAGGAATCGGCACCCGGCCTGTCCACCAGTTCGACCTGGTCCACCGCGTTGCACCAGCGGCACCGCACCGACTCGATCGTCTCACTGAGCACCTCGCGCTCCTCGACCTTCGGCTCGCCGGCCAGATCGAGGTGGACGTACTCGACGACCTTCGACGCGCGGGTCACGTCGAAGCGGGTGAGGTTGCCGCAGAGGGTGCAGCGCCACCGGGTCGTGGCGGTCGGCAGGGGAACCGTCATCGTGACTGTTCGCTTTCTTCCAGTGTCGGTGACGCGCCGGGCTCCCCGGTGCGTATGGCACGTAACCCTACGGCCTGGCGGGTACCCGACGCCCGTCCGTCCACGGCGGCGAGGCGACCTGGGCGGTTGCGTCCCGTTACGTCATGCTCTGTATCCATGATCCGCAACTGGAGCACGGTGGCCGCCAGGACGATCGGAGCACTCGGCAGGACCCGCACCTCACGGGGCTCGGCGGCGCCGGTGACCTACGGACTGATCGCCCTGTGCTGCCTGCTGTTCCTGGTCGGCCCCGCGGCGGGGCTGAATCCGGCGTACGGCTCCGGCGACGAGCTGCTCGCCGCGCAGCGCGCCTACTTCCGGCGCTGGGGCGTGATCCCCGCAGACCTGTTCGAGGACTCCCCCCGGGCCGCCCTGACCCCGGCCACGGCCCTGTTCGTCCACGGCAGCTGGGTCCACCTCCTCGGCAACATGCTCTTCCTCTACGTCTTCGGCGCGCTGACCGAGGAACGGATGGGCCGCCTCCAGTTCGCCCTGTTCTACCTCGGCTGCGGCTACCTGGCGCTGCTCGGCTACGCGGCGGCCAACGCCGGCTCCGAGGAGTCCCTGGTCGGCGCCTCGGGGGCGATCTCGGCGGTCCTCGGCGCCTTCCTCTTCCTGCTCCCCCGCGCCCGGGTCACCAGCCTGCTGCCCTTCCTGTTCTTCCTGCCGCTGCGCTTCCCGGCCTGGCTCGTGCTGCCGTTCTGGGCGGCCCTGCAGTGGACGGCGGCCGGGCGGGCCGGGGACGGCCCGGGGGTGGCGTACCTCGCGCACCTGGTGGGCTTCGGGCTGGGCTTCGTCTTCGCCGGGGTGCGGTTCGGGCGTGCGACTAGAGTGAGAACCGCCCCAGCGACGGCCCCCGAGGGAGAGAACCAGCCGTGATCAGCGCGATCGTCCTCATCAAGACCAGCGTGGACCGGATTCCCGAGATCGCGGAGCAGATCGCCGCGCTGGAGAACGTCAGCGAGGTCTTCTCCGTCACCGGCACCTACGACCTGATCGCCATGGTGCGGGTGAAGCAGCACGAGGACCTGGCGGAGGTCATCCCCGGCCGGATCAGCAAGATCCCGGGTGTGGAGGGCACGGACACGCACGTGGCGTTCCGTACGTACTCGCAGCACGACCTGGAAGCGGCCTTCGCGATCGGTCTGGACAACTGAGGTACGGGCGTGCCCGCGGATGAAGAGTTCTTCATCCCGGGCTCATCCGCATCCTCGGGTGCCGGGCGCAGGATCAGGAGCATGGTCTTTTCCCGCCGGATGGCGGCACTGGCCGCCGTCGTGTTGATCCCCCTCGGCATCGCGGCGACCAGTTTCGCCCTCACCGACAGTCCGCAGGAGCCCAAGGTCCCCGCCAAGGTGGAGCTGGAGAGCGGCTCCCCCACGCCTTCGCCCGCCTCCTCCCGGCCCGAGCCGACGCCGAGCCCCGGCGACCAGGTGGTGTCCCGGCCGCCGGTGACCGACAGCCCTCCGGATGACGACGATGACGACGACCGCGGCCGGAACACCGGGGACGACGGCCCCGCCGACGACGGACCGGCCGACGACGGCTGACCGTGACCGCCGGCGGATATCTGCCCGGGTCCGCATCCTGCTGTGGCTGCTGCTCGTGATGGCGGTCGCACTCGCCTCGGTGGCCGCCACCACCCGTTCGATCCTGCTGCGGGACACCGACCAGCGGATCAACGGCCTGCTCGCGCAGGAGGCCGGCGAGTTCGCCAACTTCGAGGAGCAGGGCTTCGACCCGGAGACCGGCCGCCCCTTCACCGACCCGGGCCGGCTGCTGCGGGTCTTCCTGGAGCGGCAGTACGCCGACCTGGACGAGGAGCTGATCGGGCTGGTGGGCCGGCCGGGCACCGTCCCGACGCAGATCATCCAGCAGCGCGAGATCCCGGTCTCCCTGCCCCTGCATGAGGACGCCGACGCCCGGCGCCGCATCTTCGGCTCGTCCGAGGCCACCGGCACCCTGCACCGGCCGCAGGGGGAGATCCGCTGGGCCAAGGTCACCGTGGCCCGGTACGGCGGCGAACCGGAGGCCGCGTTCGTGGTCGCCTTCCACCCGGGGCGGGAGAAGGCGCGCGCGGACGAGGTGTTCCGCGTGCTGCTCGCCATCTCCGGGGTCGCCCTGCTGATGACGACCGGCATCGCCTGGGTGGTCGCGGGGCGGATCCTCAAGCCGGTACGCCTGGTGCGCACCACCGCCGCCCAGCTCACCGAGCAGGACCTGACCCGGCGCATCCCGGTGCACGGCCACGACGACGTGGCCGCCCTCGCGGAGACGTTCAACGCCATGCTCGACCGGCTGGAACGGGCCTTCGCCACCCAGCGCCGGTTCGTCGACGACGCGGGCCACGAACTGCGCACTCCCATCACCATCGTGCGCGGCCATCTGGAACTCATGGGCGACGACCCGGCGGAGCGGGAGGAGACCGTCCGTCTGGTCACCGACGAACTGGACCGGATGAGCCGCATCGTGGAGGACCTGCTGCTGCTCGCCAAGGCCGAACGCCCCGACTTCGTCAGCCCCGAGCCGGTCCAGCTCGCCGAACTCACCGCCGACGTCTACGTCAAGGCCCGCACGCTCGGCGAGCGCGACTGGCAGCTCGCCGAAGTCGCCGACCGGGAGACGCTGTTGGACCCGCAGCGGATCACGCAGGCGATGGTGCAGCTCGCGCAGAACGCCGTGCAGCACACCGTCCCCGGCCAGACCATCCGCATCGGCTCACGCGCCGACGGTCCCCGGGTCGAGCTGTACGTCGCCGACTCCGGGCCCGGAGTCCAGCCGCAGGACGCCGAGGTGATCTTCGAGCGGTTCCGGCGCGGCACGGCCCGGCGCGGGGTGCGCGGCTCGGGTGCCGGGCTCGGGCTGTCCATCGTCAAGGCGATCGCGGAGGGCCACGGCGGGCGGGTCGGCCTGCACGACACCGAGGGCGGCGGCGCCACCTTCGTACTGACGCTCGACTGATTCCAGGAAGAGGCACGTCCATGAACCGCATCCTCATCGTGGAGGACGAGGAGCGCATCGCCTCCTTCGTCGAGAAGGGCCTGCGCGCCAACGGCTTCACCACCACCGTCGTCGCCGACGGCGACGCCGCCTACGAGTACGCCCTCACCGGCGGCTTCGACCTGGTGGTCCTGGACATCGGGCTGCCCGGCCGGGACGGCTTCACGGTCCTGCGCGAGCTGCGCGAGTCCCGGGTGACCACCCCGGTGATCGTGCTGACCGCGCGGGACTCGGTACGGGACACGGTGGCCGGCCTGGAGGGCGGCGCCGACGACTGGATGACCAAGCCGTTCCGCTTCGAGGAACTGCTCGCCCGGGTACGGCTCAGGCTGCGCACGGCGGCCCGGGCACCGGAGGTGACGGTGCTCAGGACCGGCGGCCTCTCCCTGGACCTGCGCACGCGCCGGGCCCGGGCCGGTGAGCGGACCGTGGACCTGACGGCCCGTGAGTTCGTACTGCTGGAACTGTTCCTGAGGCATCCCGGGCAGGTGCTGTCCCGCGAGCAGATCCTCTCCCACGTCTGGGGCTACGACTTCGACCCCGGATCCAACATCGTCGACGTGTACGTACGGGCGCTGCGCAAGAAGCTGGGGCCCCATCAGGTGGAGACGGTACGGGGCATGGGGTACCGGCTGCCCGCGTGAAATCTCCTTCATGTCCGGCTCATTGGGGTTTCACGACGCGAGTGAACCCTCGATGTCGTGACGTTGAATCTCCGACTCGCGGCGGCCCTGTGCGTGGCACTGTCCCTGTGCGCGCTGCTGGCGGTCCCCGTCAACTTCCCCGGCCTGAGCGGTGACGCGCGCCTGACCTTCGCCGTGTTCGCGCTGGCGACCTGCGCCTGGATCGGTACGCCGATCGACGACACGTACATCGCGCTCGGCGCCGGACTGGCGCTGACCGCCACCGGCGTCATCAGCAGCGACACCCTCTTCGGCACCCTCGGTGACTCCACCGTGTGGCTGCTCATCTGCGCCTTCGTCCTGGCGGCCGCGGTGGCCCGGACCGGGCTCGCGGGGCGGGCGGCGGCGTTCCTGGTGGGCGGGGCGCGCAGCGTACGGCAGTTGGTCCACCTGACCACGGCCGCGCTGGTCGTCACGGCGTTCGCGGTGCCCGCGACCTCGGGCCGGGCCGCGCTCGCGCTGCCGGTGTTCCTCGCCCTCGCCAAGGCCCTCGCCGACCGGAAGCGACTGGTCGTGATGCTGGCGCTGCTGTTCCCGACCGTGATCCTCCTGTCGGCGGTCGCGACCCTGATCGGCGCGGGCGCGCACCTGATCACCGTGTCGGTGCTGTGGGAGGCCACCGGGGACCGCATCGGCTTCACCCAGTGGCTGCTGCTGGGCCTGCCGCTGGCGGTGGCGTCCTCCCATCTGGCCGCCGAGGCCGTGCTGTGGACGACGACCCGGCGAGCGGACCGCAAGGGCCCCGTACGCATCACGGCCGAGGAGATACAGCGGCACAGCGACAGCCCCGTCACCGGTCCCTGGACGCAGGAGGAGAAGCGCTGCGCCCTGCTGCTGGCCACCGTCGTGGCCCTGTGGTGCAGCGAGCCGCTGCACCGGGTCCCGCCCGCGGTGGTCGCGCTGATCGGCGCGGTCGTCGCCTCCTCCCCCGCGCTGGGCACCGTCCGGCTGAAGGACGCGCTGAAGACCGTCCCCTGGTCGCTGCTGCTGTTCATGGCGGCGACGATGGCGATGGGCGTCGCGCTCGCCGACTCCGGGGCGGCGAAATGGCTGGTGTCCGGACTGCCCGCGCACGTCACCCCGGCCGTCTTCCTCACCGTCGTGGTCGTCGTCAGCACTGCGGCGCACCTGGTCCTCCAGTCCCGCTCGGCCCGCTCCTCGGTACTGGTCCCGCTGGTGATCGCCGCGGCCGTGGGCGCCGGGGTCAACCCGGTCGCCGCCGCACTCGCCTCCACCGCCGCCGCCGGCTTCTGCCACACGCTGCCGGCCTCCGCCAAGCCCGTCACGCTCTTCGCGGACATCCCCGGCACCCCCACCTACACCCCGCGCGACCTGCTGCGTCTGTCGGCCGTACTGGCCCCGCTGACCGCCGCGCTCGTCCTGCTCTTCGCCGCCGCCGTCTGGCCGCTGCTCGGCGTACCCGTGACCCGTTGAAGGAGCCGTATCGTGCTGAACCGTGTCGTCGTAGCCCCCAGCGGCTTCAAGGAGTCCCTGTCCGCCCAGGCCGCCGCCGACGCCATCGCCGCGGGCGTGCGCCGCGTCCTGCCGGACGCCGAGATCGACCGGATCCCGCTGGTGGACGGCGGTGAGGGCACCGCCACCGCGCTGGCCGCCGCGACGGGCGGGCGGCTGGTCGCGCTGGCCGCCACCGGTCCCGTCGGCGAATCCGTCGGCACCCACTTCGCGTTGCTCGGCACCCAGGGGACGGCGGTGGTCGAGATGGCCGCCGTCGCCGGCCTCGCCCTGGTCCCGCGGGCCCTGCGCGACCCGGGCGCGACGACGACGTACGGCGTCGGCGAACTGGTCCGCGCCGCGCTCGACACCGGCGTGCGGCGCATCCTCGTCGGCTGCGGCGACTCGGGTACGTCCGACGGGGGCGCGGGAGCGCTCCAGGCGCTCGGCGCCCGGCTGCTGGACGCCGACGGCTTCGAACTCCCGCCCGGCGGACGGGAGCTGACTCGCCTCGCACGCATCGACCCGTCCGGGCTGGACGCCCGGCTGAGGGACGTCGAGCTGCTCGTCGCCTGCAATCCCTTCAACGTGCTGTGCGGCGAGCGCGGCGTGGCCCGGGTGTTCGGCCCGCAGAAGGGGGCGACCCCGGCACAGGTCGAGCAGTTGTCGGCCGGCCTGGAGAACTGGGCCCGCGTCCTCACCCGCGACCTCGGCGTCACCGACACCGACCTGCGCCTCGGCCCCGGCACCGGCGCCTCGGGCGGTCTGGGCGCGGGCCTCGCCGCCCTCGGCGCCCGCCTCCTGCCCCGCTTCGACGTGCTGCTGGACCACCTCGACCTGGACGCCCGCCTCGCCCGGGCCGACCTGGTGCTCACCGCCGAGGGCGCCCTGGACCGGCAGACCCCGCGCGGCAAGGTGCCGGCCGAGGTGGCCCGCCGCGCCAAGCTGCACGGCCGCCCGGTCCTGGCCCTGGCGGGCACCCTCGGAGAGGGCGCGCACGACGTGCCGGGCGTGGACGCCTGCCACGGCATCCTGCCGGCGCCGATGGCCCTGGCCGAGGCCCTCGTGCGCGCCGCCGAACTCCTCACGGACGCCACGGAACGCGCCCTGAGGATGGTGCTCCTGGGCGCCCGGCTACCGGTTCACGCGGAGGTGTCCGGCACGCAACGGCCGTCCTCGGTACGGTAGTTCCACCGGGCTCCGTCCCGTACGAGTTCCTTCACGGCGGTCACGAACCGCTCCACGTGCTCGTCCGGGGTGCCCGCGCCGAAGCTCACGCGGATCGCGTTGAGGGACTTCTCCCCCGGAGCCGCCTCCGGGGCGCCGCACTCGCCCTGGGTCTGCGGGTCGCTGCCCAGGAGGGTGCGCACCAGCGGGTGGGCGCAGAAGAGGCCGTCGCGCACGCCGATGCCGTACTCGGCGGAGAGCGCGGCGGCGAAGTGGGAGCTGTTCCAGCCCTCGACGACGAAGGAGATCACACCGACGCGGGGGGCGTCGTCACCGAAGAGGGACAGGACCCGCACCTCGGGCACCTCGGCGAGCCCCTCCCGCACCTTGCCGATCAGGTACCGCTCGCGGGCCACCAGCGTGTCGAAGCCGGCCTCGGTGAGGGCCTTGCAGGCCGAGGCGATGGCGTAGGCACCGATGACGTTGGGGGACCCGGCCTCGTGGCGGGCGGCGCTGTCGTGCCACTCCACGTCCACGCCGCCGTCGGTGCGCCGGGTGACCCGGCGGCTGGCGCCGCCGCCCGCGAGGTACGGCTCGGCCTCGCGCAGCCAGTCGGCGCGGCCGGCCAGCACGCCGGAGCCGAACGGCGCGTACAGCTTGTGCCCGGAGAAGGCGACCCAGTCGACGTCCAGGTCGCTCACGCTCACCGGGTGGTGCGGGGCGAGCTGGGCGGCGTCGAGCACGATCCGGGCACCGTGCGCGTGCGCGGCGGCGGCCAGCTCGCGCACCGGCCAGAGCTCGCCGGTGACGTTGGAGGCGCCGGTCACGCAGACCAGGGCGGGGCCGTAGGGGTCGCGGGCGGCGAGGGCGCGCTCCAGCGTCGCGACCGCCTGGTCCGGGCTGCCGGGGGCGTCGAGGTAGGTGACCTGAGCGTCCCGCCAGGGCAGCAGCGAGGCGTGGTGCTCGGTCTCGAAGACGAAGACCCGGCAGTCGTCCGGGAGGGCGCCGGCGAGCAGGTTGAGGGAGTCGGTGGTGGACCGGGTGAACACCACCTGGTCGCCGCTCCGGCAGCCGAGGAACTCCGCGACGGACCTGCGGGCGTTCTCGAACAGGTCCGTCGACAGCTGCGACAGGTACCCGGCACCGCGGTGCACGCTGCCGTAGTACGGGGCGTAGGCGGCCACGTCGTCCCAGACCCGCTGCAGCGCGGGCGCGCTGGCGGCGTAGTCGAGCGCGGCGTAGGTGACCTCGCCGCCGGTGACGAGCGGGACGGTGACATCTCGCCCCAGAACGGGCAGCGGCGCACAAACGGACTGGTCGGCGGCAGCGGTGGAGACGGACATGGCGAACTCCCGTGAGGTCAGGCGGAATCACCACGCGAGCGCACACGGCTCGGGCGTGGGAGAAGGTGAAAGGGGTGTGCGGAGGCGGGGCTCTGCGGCCCTAACGCATTCGCTGATTCACGGAAGGCTCCCTCGAACGACCAGGACCCCTGGCCCCGCGCTCCTTCAGGAGCGCGCGAGGGGTCCGCGCTTGCCGTGGACCTTGCTGTCCACGGCCTGGTCTTCACCCGGGGCACCCCGCCACGGACGGAGGGTTGCCGGACAGTCGGCCGGGGCCGAATGACTGTCACTCATGACCTGCACAGGAACGTACGGGAAAAGATCGGCGTCCCGCAACCCGAGTCCGGATCGCGGGACGCACCTCACCTCACAAGGGGCTACGCGTGGCTCGCGGCCACCCAGCGCTCCAGGACGCGCCTGGCCGCACCGGAGTCGATCGATTCCGCGGCCCGGTCCATCCCGGCCCGGATCCGCTCGGTCAGCGGCCCTTCGCCGGCCTCCAGGGCCACCAGGGCGGCCGCCGCGTTCAGCAGCACCGCGTCCCGCACCGGCCCTCTCTCGCCGTTCAGCAGCCGCCGGGCCACGTCGGCGTTGTAGGAGGCGTCGGCACCGCGCAGCGCCTCCACCGGGACCAGTTCCAGGCCGACGTCCCGCGGGTCGAAGCTCTCCTCGGTCACCTTGCCGTCCCGCACGACCCACACCCGGGAGGTGGACGTCGTGGTCAGCTCGTCCAGGCCGTCGTCGCCCCGGAAGACCAGGGAGGAGTTGCCGCGCTCGGCGAACACGCCGGCGATGATCGGGGCCATCCTGGGGTCGGCGACGCCGACCGCCTGTGCCTTCACCTTCGCCGGGTTGGTCAGCGGGCCGAGGAAGTTGAACACCGTCCGCACGCCGAGCTGGCCCCGGGCCGCCGCCACGTGGCGCAGCGCCGGGTGGAACTTCACCGCGAAGCAGAAGGTGATCCCGGCCTCCTCGGCCACTTCGGCCACCCGCTTCGGCGTCAGCTCCAGATTGACGCCGAGCTTCTCCAGCACGTCGGACGCGCCGGACGCCGAGGAGGCGGCACGGCTGCCGTGCTTGACGACCTTCGCGCCCGTGCCCGCGATGACGATCGCCGACATGGTGGAGATGTTGACGGTCTTGGCACCGTCGCCGCCGGTGCCGACGATGTCGACGGTCCTGCCGGGCACCTCGATGACGTGCGCGTGCTCGTACATCGAGCGTACGCAGCCGGAGATCTCCCCGACGGTCTCGCCCTTGGCCCGCAGGGCCGTCGCGAACCCGGCGATCTGTACGTCGGTCGCCTCGCCGCGCATGATCAGGTCCATCGCCCAGGCGGTGTCGTCCGCGGACAGGTCGTGGCCGTCGAGCAGGCCGTTCAGCAGGGCGGGCCAGGAGCGGCCCGCCGCGGTGTCGCCTCCAGCGGGGGTCACAGCGCTCATCAGCCGCTCCTGGGTCGTAGACAGGTGAGTCAGGTCTGCCTCCACCCTATCCAGCCCGCGGCACGGCGAAGGGCCCCGTCCGCAGACCGGACGGGGCCCTTCGACCGTGGTGTGGCGACGTGGTGATCAGTGGTGGCCGTGGCCGCTCGTGATCTCCCTGTACTCCTCGACGGTCGGCTTCGGGATCTGGTTCCCCTCGCCGTAGTACGCGTTGCTGAGCTTGGCGCGGAGCTTCTCGGAGCTCTTGGCCTTGCGCTCGACGCCGTTCTCGTCGACGGTCGGGCCGATCTCGGCCGGCTTGTACTGCTCGTGCGCGGTGAGCGTGTACATGTGCTCCTGGCTGAGCGGCTCGTGCACCTCGATGAACTCACCGTGCGGCAGGCGCTTGATGATGCCCGACTCGCGGCCGTGCAGCACCTTGTCCTTGTCCCGGCGCTGCAGGCCGAGGCAGATCCGCTTGGTGACGATGAACGCGATCACGGGGCCTGCGAAGAACCCGATGCGGACGAACCAGGTCACCGCGTTGATCGACAGGTGGAAGTGGGTCGCGACGATGTCGTTGCCACCACCGATCAGCATGATCATGTACGCGGTGATCCACGCGACACCGAACGCCGTCCGGGTCGGGGCGTTGCGCGGCCGGTCCAGGATGTGGTGCTCGCGCTTGTCGCCGGTCACCCAGGACTCGATGAACGGGTAGACGGCGATCAACGCGAGGAACAGACCGAAGATCACCAGCGGGATGAACACACCCAGGACGAGCGTGTGACCCCAGAGGTTGATCTCCCAGCCCGGCATGGCGCGGACCAGACCCTCGGCGAAGCCCATGTACCAGTCGGGCTGGGCGCCGGTCGACACCTGGTCGGCCCGATAGGGGCCCAGGGCCCAGATCGGGTTGACGGTGGCGATGCCGGCGACGAGGGCGATGACACCGAAGACCAGGAAGAAGAAGCCTCCGGCCTTCGCCATGTACACCGGCAGCAGCGGCATGCCGACGACGTTCTTGTTGGTCCGTCCGGGACCGGCGAACTGCGTGTGCTTGTGGTAGAAGACCAGGATCAGGTGGCCGACCACCAGACCGAGCATGATGCCCGGCAGCAGCAGGATGTGGATCGAGTAGAACCGTGCGACGAAGTCGTCGCCCGGGAACTCTCCGCCGAACAGGAACATCGAGATGTACGTGCCGACGATCGGCACGGACAGGATCGCGCCCTGCGTGAAGCGGACACCGGTGCCGGAGAGCAGGTCGTCCGGGAGCGAGTAACCGGTGAAGCCGGTGAACATGCCCAGGACGAACAGCAGGAAGCCGAACAGCCAGTTGATCTCACGCGGCTTGCGGAACGCGCCGGTGAAGAACACGCGCATCATGTGCACGAACATGCCGGCGAGGAAGATGATCGCCGCCCAGTGGTGGATCTGCCGGATCAGCAGACCACCGCGCACGTCGAAGCTGATGTCCAGCGTCGACTTGTAGGCCTCGCTCATCAGCTGGCCCTGCATCGGGACGTAGCTGCCGTGGTACTCCACCTCGTTCATCGACGGGTGGAAGAACAGCGTCAGGTACACACCCGTGAGGATGATGATGATGAAGCTGTAGAGGCAGATCTCACCCAGCATGAAGGACCAGTGGTCCGGGAAGATCTTGCGCATGTTGGCCTTGGCCAGGGAGTAGATCCCGAGCCGGCCGTCGGCCCAGTCGGCGACACGCTCGCCGGCCGGTGCCTTCCCGCGTGAGCGGGAATCGGTGTTCGCTGTAGTGCTCATCCGCGCTCCCAGAATGCAGGACCGACGGGCTCTTCGAAGTCGCCGAGCGCTTCGAGGTAGCCCTCGTCGTTCACGCCGATGCGGAGCTGCGGCAGGGCGTGACCGGCGGGACCGAAGATCACTCGGGCGCCGTCGGAGAGGTCGAAGGTGGACTGGTGGCAGGGGCACAGCACGTGGTGCGTCTGCTGCTCGTACAGGGAGATCGGGCAACCGACGTGGGTGCAGATCTTCGAGTACGCCACGATGCCCTCGTGCGACCACTCGAGCTCGCGCTTGTCCTTGATGTTCTCCGGCTGGATCCGGACGATCATCAGGGCGGCCTTGGCGATCTCGTTCTGGAAGCCGTGGTCGTGCTCCTCCAGGCCCTCGGGCTTGGCGAAGGTCAGCGAACCGACCGCGACGTCCGAGGGACGCAGCGGCTCGTTGGTGTTCATGTTGACGAGCAGCTTGCCCTTGGACCACAGGGTGTGGCGCAGCTTCTCCTCGGGCAGCGGACCGAGGTCGCGCAGCAGGACGACGCCGGAGAGCGGCACCAGCGTGAGCGCACCGAACATGGTGGTGCGGATCAGCTTGCGCCGGCCGATCGCGGACTCCTTGGCGCCCTGCTTGAAGTCGGCGAAGACCTTCTCGCGCACCTCGGGGGACGCCTCGATCGCGTGGCGCTCGTCGGCGACCTCCACGTCGGACATCAGGGTGCGCGCCCAGTGGACCGCGCCGGCGCCGATGGTGAACAGGGCGATGCCGAGCGTCACACCGAGCGCGAAGTTCAGCGCGCTGATGTGGCCGAGCGGCCAGATGTAGACCGACGTGTCGACGTCGATCGCCACGAACGAGGCGATGAAGCCGATGGTGGCCAGCATCGACACCGTGAACATCAGGGCGACCGTGCGCTCGGACCGCTTGGCGGCCCGCTCGTCGACGTCCTGGATCCGGTGCTCGTGGGGCGGCAGGCCCGGGTCGGCGAACGGGTGCTCCTCGTCCGCGACGCCTACCGCGCCGTGAGCGGCGCCCTGCTCAGCGGGCAGGTTCTCTTCTGGAATGTCTTGGCTACTCATGACTTCTTGGCCTTTGCGGTCCGAGCGGCGACCCACACGGCGACGGCGATGCAGGCGCCGAGACCGAAGATCCAGCCGAACAGGCCCTCGGTGACCGGACCGAGTCCGCCCAGGCTCAGGCCGCCGGGGCTTTCGGTCTCCTCACCGTTGACCGCGTTCAGGTACGCGATGATGTCCTTCTTGTTCTGCTCCGACAGCGTGGTGTCGGGGAAGGAGGGCATGTTCTGCGGGCCGGTCTGCATGGCCTGGTAGATGTGCTTGGGGTCGACGTCCTCGAGGGTCGGGGCGTACTTGCCGTGCGTCAGCGCGCCGCCCTTACCGGTGAAGTTGTGGCACTGCGCGCAGTTGGTGCGGAACAGCTCACCGCCCTTGGCGATGTCCGCGCCCTCCGGGCCGTACTTCTCCTCCGACGGGACCGCCGGACCGGCGCCCAGGGAGGCGACGTACGCCGCCAGCTGGTCGATCTCGGCCTGGGAGTAGATGACCTTCTTGCGCGGAACCTGCGCGCCCGGCTGCTGGGCCGGCATACGGCCGGTGCCGACCTGGAAGTCGACGGCCGCGGCGCCCACGCCCACCAGGCTCGGGCCGTCGGTGGTGCCCTGACCGCCGGTGCCGTGGCAGCTGGCGCAGCCGACGGCGTAGAGCTTCTTGCCCTCTTCGATGGCGAGGGACTGGGCGGTTTCATCGGCCTGCGCCTTGTCCGCGGGCGCGAACACGGCGTACAGCCCCCCGGTGCATGCCAGCGCGAGGAGTAGTACGACGAGCGCCGCCAGCGGATGGCGTCGTCGTGCGGAGAGCTTTTTCACGGATTACCCCGGTGTCAGGATCTTCTGCGTCGATGCTTCTGGGATGTGCGCGGGAGCGGTCCGCGCCTACTTGATCATGTAGATCGTGGCGAAGAGGCCGATCCAGACGACATCGACGAAGTGCCAGTAGTAGGACACGACGATGGCGGCGGTCGCCTGCTCGTGGGTGAACCTCCGGGCCGCGTAGGTACGGCCGAGGACCAGCAGGAAGGCGATGAGACCGCCCGTCACGTGCAGGCCGTGGAAGCCGGTGGTCAGGTAGAACACCGAGCCGTACGGGTCCGACGAGAGCGACAGGCCCTCGTGCTTGACCAGCTCCGTGTACTCGAAGACCTGACCGCCGATGAAGATCGCACCCATGACGAAGGTGACGATGAACCACATCCGGAGCTTCTTCACGTCACCGCGCTCGGCCGCGAACACGCCGAGCTGGCAGGTGAGGGAGGAGAGCACCAGGATCGTGGTGTTCGTCGCGGAGAACGGGAAGTTCAGCGCGTCGGCCTTCTCGGACCAGAAGTCCGGGCCGGTCACCGATCGCAGGGTGAAGTACATCGCGAAGAGGGCCGCGAAGAACATCAGCTCGGAACTCAACCAGATGATGGTTCCGACGCTGGTGAGGTTCGGCCGGTTGACCGACGGGTGCGCGTGCCCGGTTTCTACTGTCGTTGCTGTCGCCACGACCGACATTATGTCGGTCGCTTATCCCGCCCTCACTCCGGGGGGTGCCGTTCGGAGTGTCCGCACCCTCTGCAGTGCCCGTATGGCCCATCGAACGGCACGTCGAAGGCATGTGCCGACCGGTGTTGACGGGGTGTCCAAGGGAGTAGCATCCCGCGCAACGGGCTACGACAGTCTTCACTGCGTATCGGAGGAAGCATGCAGCCGACCGCCACGGTGCTGGTCTACAGCGACGACTCCAACACCCGCGAACAGGTGCGGCTCGCCACCGGCCGGCGGCCGGCTCCGGACGTGCCCGTGGTCGAGTTCGTCGAGTGCGCGACTCCGGCCGCCGTCGTGAGGGAGCTGGACAAGGGCGGGATCGACGTCTGCGTCCTGGACGGCGAGGCGGTGCCCATGGGCGGCATGGGGGTGTGCCGCCAGATCAAGGACGAAATCTTCCAGTGCCCGCCGGTGCTGCTGCTCATCGGGCGGCCCCAGGACGCCTGGCTGGCCACGTGGAGCCGCGCGGACGCCGCTGTGACGCTGCCGGTGGAGCCCGTCGAGTTCGCCGGTGCTCTGGCCTCTCTGCTGCGGCAGAGGCACCTGCAGAGCGCCTAGGGGCTCGGTCCTTTCCGTCGTCCGCGGCTGCGGGCCGTCCGGCGTCGATCGCGCGGTGCCCCGCGCCCCTTGCGGGGCGCTCACACCGCCGTCGGGCGGAGTCGTGCCGTGTCCTGTGGTGCGGCCTGGGGGGTGCCCGTCAGGGCGCTGCCCGAGCGCCACTTGGTCCAGTCCACGTTCCAGTCGCCGAAGCCGTTGCCGAACGGTTCCATGATCTTGCCGGCGGAGTTGACGACCTGGACGATGTCGCCCTCGCGGACGGTGTCGAAGAACCACTGGGCGTTGGCGGTGCTCATGCCGATGCAGCCGTGGCTGACGTTGGCGGAGCCCTGGGAGCCGACCGACCAGGGGGCGGCGTGCACGTACTCACCGCTCCAGGTGACCCGGGTGGCGAAGTGCACGGGCATGTCGTACGACTCGGACGAGCCCTCCGCGATGCCGACGGTGCTGCTGCGCATGCGCACGACGGATTCCTTGGCCAGCACGACCTTGACGCCGTTGCGGCTCTCGAAGCCGGGTTTGCCGGCGGTGACGGGGATCCGCTTGATCTCCTTGCCGTTGCGCAGGACCGTCATCGTGTGCGCGGCGGCGTCGGTGAGGGCGACGATGCTGTCCCCCGTGCTGATCTTCAAGGGCTTGGCCGCGCCGCCCCACAGCCGGTCGCCGATCTTGATGCCTTCGAGGTTGCTGCTGACCTGGACGGTGGCGTGGGCGGGCCAGTACTCCCTGGGCCGGTAGTGCAGCTTCTTGTCGTCCACCCAGTACCAGGCGCCTTCCACGGCGGGCGTGGACTGCACCTTCAGCGCCCGCTCCACCACGGCGCGCTGCGCCTCGTCCTTCACCGGCTGGCTCAGTTCGGCCGTGACGGGCTGGCCCACGCCGTACGTGCCCGCCTGGGGCCCGAAGGTGACGTTCAGGGTCTTCTTGGCTCCGTGCTTGCCGGTCTCGAAGGTGAGCACCTTGCGGCCGGGCGCCCCGCTGCCGTTCTCGGTGCTGACCCGCACCGTGTAGCGGGCGTTGGCGGCCAGCGGCGAGGTGCTGTGCCAGCGGGCCCCGTCGGCGGAGAGTTCGCCCGCCACGTAGCGGCCTGTGGCGTCCATGGCCGTGACGTCCGTGATCCGTCCGTCGGCGCCCTCGGCGACGACCTCCAGGGGCTTGTCCGGGTCGGCCTTCTTCCCCTCGTCCGTGGGTCCGTTGAAGGAGATCTGGTCCGCCGCGTCGTACGGCGTGGCCGAGAGCGGGTTGTCGTCACCGCTGCACGCGACGCCGGTCGCGCCGAGGGCGACCACCAGCAGAGTGCAGCCGACGACGGTGCGCCCCAGCGCCGGGAAATGAACCGTGTTGTTCATGCCCTCACGCTAGGGAGGGGCGTCAACGGTGGCGCGCTGAATCATCCGGACGGGTGAGAAACGTAGGCCATGCGAAGGGGCCCGGACCCTCCTGTCGGAGTGTCCGGGCCCCTGAGCGCTCGACGCGTGTTACTGGGTGCGGTTCTCACCGCGGTAGTACTCGAAGACCCAGCCCCACAGACCGATCAGGACCAGCGGCGCCGAGAAGTACATCAGCCACCAGCCGATCGCGATGCTCAGGAAGGCGAACGCGCCACCGATGCCGAGGGACAGCGGCTGCCAGCTGTGCGGGCTGAAGAACCCGACCTCGCCGGCGTCGTCCGCGACGTCCGCCTCCTTGTTGTCCTGCGCGCCGACGTCCACCCGGCGGGCCGTGAAGCCCAGGTAGAAGCCGATCATGATGCACAGACCGAAGGCCAGGAAGAGGGCCGTGGTGCCGGCCGGCTCCTTCGACCACACGCCATAGACGACCGCGATGGCGAGGATGAAGACGCTCAGCCAGATGAACATCTTGCCCTGGATCTTCACTTGCCGGCCTCCTTGCCGCCAGCGAGGGCCTTCTCACCGTGACCGACGTTCTCGAGCTGGTCTAGAGCGGAGATCTCCGGGTGGTGCAGGTCGAAGGCGGGGGATTCACTGCGGATGCGCGGCAGCGTCGTGAAGTTGTGCCGCGGCGGCGGGCAGGACGTCGCCCACTCCAGCGAGCGGCCGTAGCCCCACGGGTCGTCCACGCCGACCGGCTTGCCGTACTTGGCGGTCTTCCAGACGTTGTAGAAGAACGGCAGGAGGGACATGCCGAGCAGGAACGAGGCGATCGTGGAGATCGTGTTCAGGGCGGTGAAGCCGTCGGCCGCCAGGTAGTCGGCGTACCGGCGCGGCATGCCCTCGGCGCCCAGCCAGTGCTGGACCAGGAAGGTGCCGTGGAAGCCGATGAACAGCGTCCAGAAGGTGATCTTGCCCAGACGCTCGTCGAGCATCTTGCCCGTCCACTTCGGCCACCAGAAGTGGAAGCCGGCGAACATCGCGAACACGACCGTGCCGAACACCACGTAGTGGAAGTGCGCCACCACGAAGTACGAGTCCGAGACGTGGAAGTCCATCGGCGGCGAGGCCAGGATGACACCGGTCAGACCACCGAAGAGGAAGGTGATCAGGAAGCCGGTGGACCAGAGCATCGGGGTCTCGAAGCTCAGCGACCCCTTCCACATGGTGCCGATCCAGTTGAAGAACTTCACACCGGTCGGGACCGCGATCAGGAAGGTCATGAACGAGAAGAACGGCAACAGCACGCCGCCCGTGACGTACATGTGGTGGGCCCACACCGTCACCGACAGACCGGCGATGGCGATCGTCGCGCCGACCAGACCCATGTAACCGAAGATCGGCTTGCGCGAGAACACCGGGATGATCTCACTGACGATGCCGAAGAACGGCAGCGCGATGATGTACACCTCTGGGTGTCCGAAGAACCAGAAGAGGTGCTGCCACAGCAGGGCTCCGCCGTTGGCCGAGTCGAAGATGTGCGCACCGAACTTGCGGTCCGCCTCCAGCGCGAACAGGGCCGCGGCGAGGACCGGGAAGGCCAGCAGGACCAGCACACCGGTCAGCAGCACGTTCCAGGTGAAGATCGGCATGCGGAACATGGTCATGCCGGGCGCGCGCATGCAGATGATCGTGGTGATGAAGTTGACCGAGCCGAGGATGGTACCGAAGCCGGAGAAGGCCAGACCCATGATCCACAGGTCGCCGCCGATGCCCGGCGAGTGCACCGCGTCGGACAGCGGCGAGTAGGCGAACCAGCCGAAGTCGGCCGCGCCCTGCGGGGTCAGGAACCCGCCCACCGCGATCAGGGAGCCGAACAGGTACAGCCAGTAGGCGAACATGTTCAGCCGGGGGAAGGCCACGTCCGGCGCGCCGATCTGCAGCGGCATGATCCAGTTCGCGAAGCCCGCGAACAGCGGCGTCGCGAACATCAGCAGCATGACCGTGCCGTGCATCGTGAACGCCTGGTTGAACTGCTCGTTCGACATGATCTGCAGGCCCGGCCGGGCCAGCTCGGCGCGCATGAAGAGCGCCATCACGCCACCGATGCAGAAGAACGCGAACGACGTGACCAGATACAGCGTGCCGATCGTCTTGTGGTCGGTGGTGGTCAGCCACTTGACGACGACTTCGCCACGCCTCTGGCGCCGGACCGGCAGCTCATCCTGATAGTGGGATCCTGCTGCCGCGGCACCCTGGGGTTCGTTGAGGATGCTCACAGGTTGTTCGTCTCCCGGTTCTTCTCGTGGCTCGTCTGCGCGATGCCGGCGGGAACGTAACCGGTCTGCCCCTTCTTCGCGAGGTCCTTGAGGTGCTGCTCATAGCGCTCAGGGGAGACGACCTTGACGTTGAACAGCATCCGGGAGTGGTCGACGCCGCAGAGTTCGGCGCACTTGCCCAGGAAGGTGCCCTCCTTGTTGGGGGTCACCTCGAAGGCGTTGGTGTGGCCCGGGATGACGTCCTGCTTCATCAGGAACGGCACCACCCAGAAGGAGTGGATGACGTCCCGCGAGGTCAGGACGAAGCGGACCCGCTTGCCCTCGGGCAGCCACAGCGTGGGGCCCGGGTTCTTGGTCTGGGGGTTCTCCGTGCCCGGGACACCGCAGTCGTAGACGCCGCCGGCGTCCGCCGGGAACTCGTCCTTGTACCGGTCGGGGATCGCGGCCAGTTCCTTGGACGTCTTGGCGTCACCGGAGGAACCCTCGACGCCCTCGACGTAGTTGAAGCACCAGCTCCACTGGAAGCCGACCACGTTGACGGTGACGTCGGGCTTCTTCTCGAGCTTGAGGAGCTCGGACTCGTCCCGCGCGGTGAAGTAGAAGAGAACCGACACGATGACGAGCGGAACCACGGTGTACAGCGCCTCGAGGGGCATGTTGTACCGGGTCTGCGGAGGAACTTCGACCTTGGTGCGGCTGCGCCGGTGGAAGAATGCACTCCACAGGATCAGGCCCCACACCAGCACGCCGGTGGCGAGCGCGGCAGCCCAGGATCCCTGCCACAGGGAGAGGATCCGCGGAGCCTCTTCCGTGGTCGGGGTGGGCATACCGAGGCGGGGGAAGTCCTCGTATGTGCAACCGGTGGCGGTCGCCAGGACCAGGCCCGCGGTCAGTGCCTGCAGCAGCTTCCGCCGCATCGGGCGCCGCGGCGAGCGGTCGGAGCCGTTGGGACTCACGTAGCGCCTTCCCGAGAGTCTCGCCCGCGCTGGTTGGCTGCGGCCTTCTCGCTGGTCGGTCGCCGCCCTGCGTCGGGCAGGGGTTTGATGTTTATGCGGACCAAACCCTAGCCGACGCCCTCCGGGGGTTCGCGGGGAGGGTGGCATACGCGTCGCGGGTCGACCTGAAAGGGTGGGACGGCGCGCCAACTGGGCCGGGAGTGCGGCTTATGTGGCGGCTGACGGTCCGTCGCGGCCGGCATGCGCCCGGGCGGCACGGCCGCATGCCGGCGCGGCCTCGCGCCCGGGGCGCTTAGCGTTGTTGTGTGTCCTACTTCGATGCTGCCTCCTCCGCTCCCCTCCATCCCGTGGCCCGCCAGGCCCTGATGGCCTCCCTGGACGAGGGGTGGGCCGATCCCGCGCGTCTGTACCGAGAAGGGCGTCGGGCCCGGATGCTGCTGGACGCGGCGCGGGAGGCCGCGGCCGAGGCGGTGGGGTGCCGGCCGGACGAGCTGGTGTTCACCCCCTCCGGCACCCGTGCGGTGCACTCCGGCGTCGCGGGCGCGCTGGCCGGGCGGCGACGCGCCGGTCGTCACCTGATCGTGTCAGCGGTCGAGCACTCCTGCGTACTGCACGCGGCCGAGACGCACGAGGCGGACGGCGGGTCGGTCACCCGGGTCGCCGTGGACCGTACGGGCGCCGTCGACCCGTCGGGCTACGCGGCGGCGCTGCGGGACGACACCGCCCTGGCCTGTCTGCAGTCGGCCAACCACGAGGTGGGCACCGAACAGCCGGTGGCCGCCGTGGCCGAGGCGTGCCGGGCGGCGGGCGTGCCGCTGCTGGTGGACGCGTCCCAGTCGCTGGGCTGGGGCCGGGTGGCGGGCGACTGGTCGCTGCTGGCGGCGAGCGCGCACAAGTGGGGCGGACCGTCGGGGGTCGGTCTGCTCGTCGTCCGCAAGGGGGTGCGGTTCGCGCCCCGGGGACCGGCGGACGAGCGGGAGTCGGGCCGGGCTCCCGGCTTCGAGAACCTCCCGGCGATCGTGGCCGCCGCGGCGTCGCTGCGGGCGGTGCGGGCCGAGGCGGCCGAGGAGGCGGCCCGGCTGCGGGAGCTGACGGACCGGATCCGGGCACGGGTGCCCGCGCTGGTGCCGGACGTGGAGGTGGTCGGCGATCCGGTGCGCCGGCTGCCCGGGATCGTCACCTTCTCGTGCCTCTATGTCGACGGGGAGACCCTGCTGCACGAACTGGACCGTGCGGGGTTCTCGGTCTCCTCCGGCTCGTCCTGCACGAGCAGCACCCTGATGCCGAGCCATGTCCTCAAGGCGATGGGGGTGCTCAGCGAGGGCAACGTCCGGGTGTCGCTGCCGCCGGGGACACCCGCCGAGGACGTCGACCGGTTCCTTCAGGTGCTGCCGGGCACGGTGGCGGCGGTGCGGGAGAAGCTGGGGGCGCCGACGGCCCCGGAGGTCGTCCGTGAGGGCGGGGCCGACCTCGTCGTCGACGCGATCGGCCGGCGCTGCCCGATTCCGGTCATCGAGCTGGCCAAGGTGATCGGTGACGTGCCCGTCGGCGGCACGGTCCGTGTCCTGTCGGACGACGAGGCGGCGCGGCTGGACATCCCGGCGTGGTGCGAGATGCGGGGGCAGGAGTACGTGGGCGAGGAGCCGGCGGAACGAGGAACGGCCTACCTGGTCCGCCGGGCCGGGTGACCCGCCCGGGGGCGCGGGGAGAGCCGTCGGACCAGCCCCCCGCGCACCCGCACCCGACCGGGGGCCGCCCCAGGGACGTCAGGCCAGCTTCGCCTGGACCTCCGCGGCGGCCTCGTCCCCGTACGCCTTGGTGAACCGTTCCATGAAGTGACCCCGCCGCAGCTGGTACTCCTGCGTACCCACCGTCTCGATGACGAGAGTCGCCAGCATGCACCCCACCTGTGCGGCCCGCTCCAGGGAGACCCCCCACGCCAGTCCCGACAGGAACCCCGCGCGGAAGGCGTCGCCGACGCCGGTGGGGTCGGCCTTGCGCTCCTCGTCCGGGACGGCGACCTCGATGGTCTCCTCGCCGGCCCGCTCGATGCGCACGCCCCGGGCGCCGAGGGTGGTGACGCGGTGGCCGACGCGGGACAGGATCTCGGCGTCCGTCCAGCCGGTCTTGGTCTCGATGAGCCCCTTCTCGTACTCGTTGGAGAAGAGGTAGGTCGCCCCGTCCAGCAGTATCCGGATCTCGTCGCCGTCCATGCGCGCGATCTGCTGGGAGAAGTCGGCGGCGAACGGGATGGACCGCGAGCGGCACTCCTCGGTGTGCCGGAGCATCGCCTCCGGGTCGTCGGCGCCGATGGAGACCAGGTCGAGGCCGCCCACACGGTCGGCGACGGTCTTGAGCTCGATCAGGCGGGCCTCGCTCATCGCACCCGTGTAGAAGGAGCCGATCTGGTTGTGGTCGGCGTCGGTCGTGCACACGAAGCGGGCGGTGTGCAGGGTCTCGGAGATGCGCACCGAGTCGGTGTCGACGCCGTGCCGCTCCAGCCAGGCGCGGTACTCGTCGAAGTCCGAGCCCGCGGCGCCGACCAGGATCGGCCGGGTGCCGAGCTGGCCCATGCCGAAGGCGATGTTGGCGGCGACGCCGCCGCGGCGCACGTCGAGCTTGTCGACCAGGAAGGAGAGCGAGACCGTGTGCAGTTGGTCCGCGACGAACTGGTCGGCGAAGCGGCCGGGGAAGGTCATGAGGTGGTCGGTGGCGATGGAGCCGGTGACTGCGATGCGCACGGCGTGGACTCTCTCCTGCGGGGAGGGTGGGTTGACAGTCCACGCTACCCGGGAGTGCCCCCGCTCCGAAGCAGGCAAAACTACCCGATAGTAGATCTTTCTTCGCGGTCCGGGACGTGCCTACGGTTCCCTTATGACGAACCTCAAGAGCGTCTCGACCGCCCCGGGTGCCCCGGCCGACCTGGAGGGCGACCTGGCCTCGCTGCGCGGTGACTGCGCCCGGATGTCGGCGCACTGGTCAGCCCCCGAGCGGAGCCCCTCCCGCCCCGTCCCGCTGTCGCTGATCCACGGGGTGACCGTGCCGCAGACGTCCGCCCGGCTGCTGGACGCGATGTCGGACTACGGCGACTGAGGCACCCGTCCGGGCGACACCCGGCACCCGGGAACCGGATGCTCCCCCACCGCGTCCCATCGCTGTCCCCAGTAACAGCCGAAGGAGCGATGCGGTGAACAGCGAGCGACCCGACAACGACGACACCACCGCCGCCGACGCGGCCTCCGGTACGTCCGAAGGGGTCGGCGCGGACACGTCCCGCGGCACGGACGAGGCCGGTGCGGGGCGTCCGGCCCGGCGGCGCTCGGCGGCGGTCGCCGCCGCCTCGGTGGCCGCCGCCGTGCTGCTCGTAGGGGGCGGCGGGGCGTATCTGGCCACGACCGCCTCCGACGGCCCGGACGGCGGGACGGCGTCCGGTGCCCCGGGTGACGGCGCTCCCCCGCCGCTCGCCCTGGACGGCTACGCGGCGCCCTCGCAGGACGGCACGAACGGCATCGCGCCCGGTGAGCCCAACCCGTACGGCGTCACCTACCGCGCCGGCGGACCGCTCCCCGAGGGCCCCGGCTCCGCACCGGTGTACGGGACGAAGGGCGAGGTCACCGAGGAGGAGGTGGCCCGTCTGGCCGAGGCGCTCGGCGTCGAGGGGGCACCGGTGGCGCAGGGGGAGGACTGGAGGGTCGGGAACGCCGAGGACGGTTCGGGACCGCTGCTCCGGGTGGACCGGCAGGCGCCGGGAACCTGGACCTTCCAGCGGTACACGCCCGGCACGGACGACTGCGGAAAGGGTTCTGCGTGCAAGATCCCGTCCGCCGGCGGCACCCCGGTCGGCGAGGAGGCCGCCAGGAAGGCGGCGGCGCCGGTGCTGAAGGCGGTGGGGCAGGACGACGCCAAGGTGGACGCGAGCCAGGTCATGGGCGCCCAGCGGGCCGTGAACGCCGAGCCCGAGGTCGGCGGACTGCCCACCCACGGCTGGACCACCGGGGTGACGGTGGGCGCGCAGGGCGACGTGGTCGGCGGCAGCGGGCTGCTGAAGACGCCGGTGAAGGGCGCCACGTACCCCGTCCTGGACGCCGAGAGGACGCTGGGCCTGATGAACGCACCGGGCAGCGACCCCCGCGCCGGCATCGGCGGCTGCGCGAGCCCGGTACCCCACCAGGACCGCGCGGACGAGGCACGGTGCGCGCCGTCCGGGCCGGGGGGTACACCGAAGAAGGAGACGATCGAGGTCGAACGGGCGGTGTTCGGGCTGGCCGCGCACCCGGTGCAGGGGCGGCAGACGCTGGTGCCGTCCTGGCTCTTCGAGGTACGGGCGCCGGGCGCGGAGGATGCCTTCACGGTGACGTATCCGGCGGTCCAACCGAAGTTCCTGACCTCCACGGCCCCCCGCAGCCCCTCCGACGAGCCGACCTCGGCACCGGCTCGGCCGCGGGACGTGCCGGTGAGCGGCTACACCGCCGAGGGCACGGAACTGACCGTGTACTTCACCGGCGGGGTGTGCTCCGACTACGCGGCGACGGCGGCCGAGGGCGCGGACGAGGTGACGGTCACCGTGACCGAGACCCCGCACCCGGACAAGGTCTGCATCCTGATCGCCAAGGAGTACCAGCAGACGGTGCGGCTCGACGAGCCGCTCGGCGACCGGCAGGTCGTGGGGTCGGACGGCAAGGGCATCCCGTCGCACAAGCCGGGCGCGCGGCTGCCGGCGCCGTCCGGGAACCGGTAGCGGCCCCGCGGACACGCA
This sequence comes from Streptomyces viridiviolaceus, assembly GCF_014650995.1. GTDB lineage: Bacteria > Actinomycetota > Actinomycetes > Streptomycetales > Streptomycetaceae > Streptomyces > Streptomyces viridiviolaceus. Next base: position 104,303 of record NZ_BMWA01000022.1, on the reverse strand, counting down.
CGAGGGCGGCGGCCCGGGGAGGAACCCCGGGCCGCCGCCCTCACACCGTGATCAGGGCCGCGTGCACGGCCCTCGGCTCAGCTGAAGGAGTCGCCGCAGGCGCAGGAGCCGGTCGCGTTCGGGTTGTCGATCGTGAAGCCCTGCTTCTCGATCGTGTCCACGAAGTCGATGGTGGCGCCGCCCAGGTACGGAGCGCTCATGCGGTCGGTGACGACCTTGACCCCGCCGAAGTCCTTCTCCACGTCGCCGTCGAGGGAACGCTCGTCGAAGAAGAGCTGGTAGCGCAGGCCGGAGCAGCCGCCGGGCTGGACGGCGACGCGCAGCGCCAGGTCGTCACGGCCTTCCTGGTCGAGCAGGGCCTTGACCTTGGCCGCGGCGGCGTCGGTCAGGATGATGCCGTCGGTGACGGTGGTGGTCTCGTCCGATACGGACATCTACATCTCTCCCGGGTTGTACGGAGACTGCTTGCCGACGGTTGCAACCGGCGGGACCGCGGATTCATTCCGGGTCGGGCCCGGGTCTTTCTCCCCGGCCTGTTCCTTCATGCTCGCACATGGCCCGGAGCGCGGACAGCGGCTCGGACACCGGGATTCACGTCACATCGACACAATGAGCATCGTCAAACTGACATGAACCAGTTATGATATATAGCGTCAGTTCGACGAAAAGTAGAAAGGGTGCGTGTCGTGACCACCGCCCAAGCCCAGGAGCTCGACGTACAGCCGACGCCCCTCGCCCTGCTGCTCCTCGGCCGTGAGGCCGACCCGACGAGCGAGCGCGGTGTGGAGTGCCCCGGCGATCTGCCCTCTCCCTCGGACCCGGACCTGGTCGAGCGCGCCCGCGCCGCCAAGGAGAAGCTCGGGGACAAGGTCTTCGTGCTCGGTCACCACTACCAGCGCGACGAGGTCATCCAGTTCGCCGACGTCACGGGTGACTCCTTCAAGCTGGCCCGGGACGCCGCCGCGCGCCCGGAGGCCGAGTACATCGTCTTCTGCGGCGTGCACTTCATGGCGGAGTCGGCGGACATCCTGACCTCCGACGACCAGAAGGTGGTCCTGCCCGACCTGGCGGCCGGCTGCTCCATGGCGGACATGGCCACCGCCGAGCAGGTCGCCGAGTGCTGGGACGTGCTCACCGAGGCCGGCGTGGCCGAGCAGGTCGTGCCGGTGTCGTACATGAACTCGTCCGCGGACATCAAGGCGTTCACGGGCAAGCACGGCGGCACCATCTGCACCTCGTCGAACGCCAAGCGCGCGCTGGAGTGGGCCTTCCAGCAGGGCGAGAAGGTGCTCTTCCTTCCCGACCAGCACCTCGGCCGCAACACCGCGGTGCGGGACATGGGCATGACGCTCGAGGACTGCGTCGTCTACAACCCGCACAAGCCGAACGGCGGGCTGACGGCCGAGGAGCTGCGCGCGGCGAAGATGATCCTGTGGCGGGGTCACTGCTCGGTGCACGGCCGCTTCAGCCTCGACTCGGTCAACGACGTGCGCGAGCGCATCCCGGGCGTGAACGTCCTGGTGCACCCCGAGTGCAAGCACGAGGTCGTGGCCGCCGCGGACTACGTCGGCTCGACCGAGTACATCATCAAGGCCCTGGAGGCGGCCCCGGCCGGCTCCAAGTGGGCCATCGGCACCGAGCTGAACCTGGTCCGCCGGCTGGCGAACCGTTTCGCTCCCGAGGGCAAGGAGATCGTCTTCCTCGACAAGACGGTCTGCTTCTGCTCGACGATGAACCGCATCGACCTGCCGCACCTGGTCTGGGCGCTCGAGTCGCTCGCCGAGGGCAACCTCGTCAACCGCATCGAGGTCGACAAGGAGACCGAGGCGTTCGCGAAGCTGGCGCTGGAGCGGATGCTGGCGCTGCCGTAAGGGGCGTCCCCCACCCGTCCGCCCGTACTGCTGCGGCCGAGGCCCTGCCCGACCACCTTCGGTGTCGGGCAGGGCCTCGGCCGTTTTCCGGATCGCGTCAGACCTTCGCCGGCTCCGGCTCCTCGGAGGCGGCCTGCGGCGGCACGTCGCCGCCCTTCTTCGCCGCCCGCTTCTTCGCGCGCCGCTCCTTGCGCAGCTCCAGCATCGCGTAGAGCGTCGGGACCAGCAGCAGGGTCAGCAGGGTCGAGGTGATCAGACCGCCGATCACGACCACCGCCAGCGGCTGGGCGATGAAGCCGCCCTCGCCCGTGACGCCCAGCGCCATCGGCAGCAGGGCGAAGATCGTGGCCAGGGCCGTCATCAGGATGGGCCGCAGACGGTGCCGACCGCCCTCGATCACGGCCTCCACGACCCCGTACCCCTGCTTGCGGTACTGGTTGATGAGGTCGATCAGCACGATCGCGTTGGTGACCACGATGCCGATCAGCATCAGCATGCCGATCATCGCGGGGACGCCCATCGGGGTGCCGGTCGCCACCAGCAGGCCGATCGCGCCGGTCGCCGCGAACGGGATGGACACCAGCAGGATCAGCGGCTGGGCCAGCGAGCGGAACGTGCCCACCAGCAGCATGAACACGATCGCGACCGCCGCGAGCATGGCCAGGCCCAGGTTCACGAACGCCTCGTCCTGGTCGGCGGTGACGCCGCCGATCTCGGCCGTGGCGCCGGCCGGCAGGTCCAGGGCGTTGATCTCCGACTGCAGCTGCGTGCTCACCGCGCCCGTGTTGTCACCGGTCGGCTTCGCGGTGACGGTCGCCGCGCGCTGGCCGTCGATGCGGGTCATCGACACCGGGCCGTCCACCAGCTCGACGGTGGCGATGTCGCCGAGCTTCACCGGACCCAGACGCAGCGCCTTCAGCTCGGCCAGCGTCTCGGCGGGCTTCGCCGACCTGATGACGACGTCGCGCTCGGTGTCGTCCAGGACCGCCTTGGCGGCCGGGGTGCCGCGGACCGCCTGGGCGACGGCCGCGCCGAGGGTCTGGTCGGTGAACCCGGCCTCGGCGGCGCGGGAGTTGGCCTTGACCGAGATGCGCGGCACGCTCTGCGCCAGGTCGCTGGTGACGTCGGTGACGTCGTCGAGGCCGGCGACGGTCTTGCGGACCTGCTCCGAGGCCGTGCGGAGCACCTCGGGGTCGGACGCCTTCACGACCACGCTCAGGTCCTGGCTGCCGAAGCCGTCACCGGCGGCCACCGTGGTGGTGCCGATGCCCTCCAGCTTCGCGAGCCCGTCCTCGATGTGGTCCTGGACGTCCTCGTAGGACGCCGAGTCCTCCAGCATCACCTGGTAGGAGGCCTGGTTGGTGTCGGTGCCGCCGCCGAAGGCGGCCATGAAGCCGGACGAGCCCACCGTGACCTGGTAGTCCTTGACACCGTCGGTGCCGGCGATCACCTTCTCGACCTTCTCGGCCTGGGCATCGGTCGCCGCCAGGCTGGTGCCCGGCTTCAGCTCCTGCTTGACGCTGAGGACCTTCTGCTCGCCCTGGTCGAAGAAGTTGGTCTTCAGCAGCGGCGCCATGCCGAAGGTGCCGATGAGCACGACGACCGCGATGGCCACGCTGGTGAGGCGGCGGCGGGTGGCGAAGCGCAGGACGGGGACGTAGAACCGCTGCAGGCGGCTCTTGGCCTCCTTCTCCTCGGCCAGCCGGCGCGCCTCGGCCGCGTCCTCGGGGGTGCCCTTCGGCGGGCGCAGGAACCAGTACGACAGCACCGGGACGACCGTCAGCGACACCAGCAGGGACGCCAGCAGCGCGGCGGTGACGGTCAGGCTGAAGGAGCCGAACAGCTCGCCCACCATGCCGCCGACCAGGCCGATCGGCAGGAACACGGCGACCGTGGTGAGCGTCGAGGAGGTCACGGCGCCGGCGACCTCGCGGACGGCCCTGAGGATGGCCTCCTGGCGCTCCTCGCCGTAGCCGAGGTGCCGCTTGATGTTCTCCAGGACCACGATCGAGTCGTCGACGACACGGCCGATGGCGATCGTCAGGGCGCCGAGGGTGAGCATGTTCAGCGACAGGTCGCGCGTCCACAGCACGATCAGCGCGAGCACCACCGACAGCGGGATGGAGACCGCGGTGACCAGGGTGGAGCGGATCGACGCCAGGAAGACGAGGATGACGAGGACGGCGAAGAGCAGGCCGAGCGCGCCCTCGGTGGTCAGGCCCTCGATCGCCTTGGACACGGCCGGGCCCTGGTCGCTGACGACGGTGAGCGTCGCCCCGGAGCCGAGCTGCTCGCGCAGGCCGGGGAGCTTGTCCTCGACGGCGTCGGAGATCGCGACCGCGCTGCCGTCGTGGTCCATCGTGACGGCGACGGCGAGGCTCGGCCTGCCGTTGGTGCGGGTGATGGAGTCGGCCCTGGCCTCCTCCTCCTTCACGGTGGCGACGTCGCCGAGACGCACCGGCTTGTCGACGCCCTCCCCGGTGACCATGAGGTCCCGGATCTGCTCGATCGAGGTGAAGCCGCCGCCGACCTGGACGGTGCGGTTGGCGCCGTCCTCGTCGAAGGAGCCCGCCGGGACGGTCGCGCCGCCCGCCTGCAGGGACTGGGCGAGCGCCTGCGGGCTCACGCCGGCCTTCGCCAGCTTCGCGTCGTCGGGGGTCACGGTCACCTGGAGGTCCCGCACGCCGTCGACCACGACCTGGGCGACGCCGTCGATGTCCTTCAGCTCGGACACGACCGTCTTGTCGAGCTGGTCGGCGAGGGCCTGCTGGTCCTTGTCGGAGGTGACGGCGAGGACGACGGTCGGGATGTCGTCCGTCGAACCGGCGACGACCTGCGGGTCCACGTCGTCCGGCAGCTGGGCGCGGGCACGGTTGACGGCCTGCTGAACGTCGGCGACCAGCTGCTGGGTGCCGTTGCCGTAGTCGAAGGACGCCATGATCACGGCGTTGCCCTCGCTCGCCGTGGAAGTGATGCCCGAAATGCCGTCGACGGCCTCGAGGCTGTCCTCGATCGGCTCGACGACCTGCTTCTCGACCACGTCCGGCGAGGCACCCTGGTACGGCGTCAGCACGGACACCATGGGCAGTTCGATGGTGGGCAGCAGCTGTTGCTTGAGCTGGGGTATCGCGATCGCCCCGAAGACGAGCGCGACGATCGACATCAGCCCTATCAGGGCCCGTTGCGCGAGGCTGAATCTCGACAGCCAGGACATGGGTCAGGGTCTCTCTTCTGTGGCCTGAGCGGAGGAAGGGCACATGCGAGCGCCCACCTCAACACCCTGGGCCATCGGCGAGGTGATTCCGTAGGCCGCAGGTCCATTTCTTTATCCGGCGCATACTCCCGCCGCAGTACGCCCGGCGGAGGTCACTCCACCCTTGGACGTACCAGCCCCGATTCGTACGCGATGACCACCAGTTGGGCCCTGTCGCGTGCGCCCAGCTTTGCCATGGCCCGGTTGACGTGGGTCTTCACGGTCAGCGGGCTGACCTCCAGCCGCTCGGCGATCTCGTCGTTGGAGTGTCCTGCCGCGACCTGCACCAGCACCTCACGTTCCCGTCCGGTCAGCGTGTCCAGCCGCTCGGCCCGGACGGGGTCGCGGTCCTGGTCCGCCGTTCCCTCCTGGGCGAGGAAGCGGGCGATCAGGCCCTTGGTGGCGGCCGGGGACAGCAGCGCCTCCCCGCCGGCCGCGACGCGGATGGCACTCAGCAGCTCGTCGGGCTCGGAGCCCTTGCCGAGGAATCCGGAGGCGCCGGCGCGCAGCGACTGCACGACGTAGTCGTCGACCTCGAAGGTGGTCAGTATGACGACGCGGACCTGGGCGAGGTCCGGGTCGGCGCTGATCATCCGGGTGGCGGCGAGGCCGTCCGTGCCGGGCATCCGGATGTCCATCAGCACCACGTCGGCCCGCTGCTCCCGGGCCAGCCGCACCGCCTCCGCGCCGTCGGACGCCTCGCCCACCACCTCCATGTCGGGCTCGGAGTCGACGAGGACCCGGAAGGCGCTGCGCAGCAGCGCCTGGTCGTCGGCGAGCAGGACACGGATCGTCATACGGGGTCCTCCGGGGTCCTCTTCAGGCGCGGTCGCGGTCCTCGACGGGCATCTTGACGGGCAGGATCGCATGGACCCGGAAGCCGCCTCCGTAACGGGGGCCGGTGGTGAGGGTGCCGCGCACGGCGGTGACGCGCTCGCGCATGCCCAGCAGCCCGTGCCCACCGCCGGCGGCGGGGGTGTCGTGCTCGCCGGTACCGTCGTCGAGCACGGTGATCTCGATGTTCGGGCCCACACGGACCACGCTGACCTCGGCCTTCGCCTCCGGCCCCGCGTGCTTCTGCACATTGGTCAGGGCCTCCTGGATGACGCGGTAGGCGGCCAGGTCGACGGCGGCGGGCAGGGTGGTGCCCTGGTCGGCGCGGGCCACCTCGACGTGCAGGCCGGCGTTGCGGAAGGTGCCGACCAGTTCGTCGAGACGGTCCAGACCGGGGGCGGGTTCGGTCGGGGCCGCCGGATCGTCGGACTGACGGAGCAGGCCGACGGTGGCGCGCAGCTCGTCGAGCGCGGACCGGCTGGCCTCGCGGACGTGGGCGAGGGCTTCCTTGGCCTGGTCGGGCCGCTTGTCCATGACGTGCGCGGCGACCCCGGCCTGCACGTTGACCAGGGCGATGTGGTGGGCGACGACGTCGTGCAGGTCGCGGGCGATGCGCAGCCGCTCCTCGGCGACGCGGCGGCGGGCCTCCTCCTCGCGGGTGCGCTCGGCCCGCTCGGCGCGCTCGCGGATGGCGTGCACGAAGGCGCGCCGGCTGCGGACGGCGTCCCCGGCGGTGGCGCCGATGCCGGTCCAGGCGAAGACGGCGAGGTTCTCCTGGGCGTACCAGGGCAGCGGTCCGGCCAGCATGGCGGCGCCGGTGAGGACGGTCATGGTGAGCAGGCCGACCCGCCAGGTGGTGGGGCGGTCGGTGGTGGCGGCGACGGTGTAGAGGGCGACGACCGCGGACATCACGACGGGGGCGCGCGGGTCTCCGGTGACGCACTCGACGACGGACACGCCGCTGGTGAGCGCGAGGACGGTGATGGGGGCGCGGCGGCGGAAGACGAGCGCGGCGGCACCGAGCGCCATGAGGAGCAGGCTGAGCGGGTCGGGGGTGCGGACGCCCCAGGTGACGCCGGCCCGACCGTGCGGTTCCACGAAGGAACCGGCCACCATGCACGCCAGGACCGCCGCGGCGAGGGCCGCGTCCAGCGCCAGGGGGTGGGCGGCGAGCCGGCAGCGGGCGCGCGCGATAGTGCTCACGCGTGTTTACGGTAGCCGGGGTGGGCGTCGCTTCGTACAGCACCCGGCGTTCAGGCGGCCGCCGCCCCGGGGGCTGCTCCACCGGAGCCCCGCGTCGGCCTGAACGGCCTCCTCCTCGAACGCCGGACGGGCGGGCATGCCTCAGGTACCCGGGATCAGGCCGTCGTCGCTGAGCAGGTCCCGGACCTCCTCCAGGGTGGCGTCCGGGGACGGGAGGATGAGGTCCGAGGGCTCCAGGGAGTCGTCGGGCAGGGGCTCACCCAGTTCGTGGACCTTGGCCAGCAGTGCCTGGAGGGTGGCGCGGAAGCCCGGCCCGTCGCCCTTCTCCATCTCGGCCAGGAGTTCGTCGTCCAGCTTGTTGAGCTCGGGGAGGCGGCCGTCGGCCAGCCTCACCTGTCCCTCCCCCATGATCCGTACGATCATGTCGCCCTCCTCGGCGATGGGCCCGGCTGCCGTCGGTGACTACTGCTTGTCGAAGCGCGGGGTGTCCTGCGGCTGCTGCTGGGACTGCGCCCGGCCGTCGCCGCCCTCGATGGCCTGCCGGCCACCCGTGCTTCCGCCGGCCAGTTCGGCCTTCATGCGCTGCAGTTCCAGCTCCACATCCGTACCACCGGAGAGCCGGTCCAGCTCGGCCTGGATGTCGTCCTTGTGCATGCCGGAGGGGTCGTCCAGCGCGCCGGAGGCGAGCAGTTCGTCGATGGCGCCGGCCCGGGCCTGCAGCTGCGCGGTCTTGTCCTCGGCCCGCTGGATGGCGAGGCCGACGTCGCCCATCTCCTCGGAGATACCGGAGAAGGCCTCCCCGATCCGGGTCTGCGCCTGGGCCGCGGTGTACGTGGCCTTGATGGTCTCCTTCTTCGTGCGGAAGGCGTCCACCTTTGCCTGCAGGCGCTGGGCAGCGAGGGTGAGCTTCTCCTCCTCGCCCTGGAGCGTGGCGTGCTGGGTCTCCAGGTCGGTCACCTGCTGCTGGAGCGCGGCGCGGCGGGAGAGCGCCTCGCGGGCCAGGTCCTCGCGGCCCAGCGCGAGCGCCTTGCGGCCCTGGTCCTCCAGCTTGGACGACTGGGACTGGAGCTGGTTCAGCTGGAGCTCCAGGCGCTTGCGGCTGGTCGCCACGTCGGCGACACCGCGGCGCACCTTCTGCAGCAGCTCCAGCTGCTTCTGGTACGAGTAATCGAGGGTCTCGCGCGGGTCCTCGGCCCGGTCAAGGGCCTTGTTGGCCTTCGCGCGGAAGATCATCCCCATACGCTTCATGACACCGCTCATGGGCTTCGCGCGCCCCCTTCTGACCGACTCCAGCTCCAGCGACTGCAACAGAACCCACAGTACGGGCCCTGCATCCATTACCGCACTGTTCGGGGACGGATGCGCTCATCCCCAAGGACGACTGCGCACGTTCCTGATCCGGCGTAGGGAGTAGGTGCTCCCCGGGGTCGCCTTGCGGGGCCGACACCCGGAGCCGTACACAACGTCCCCTCTGTCCACTTACAGACGACCGGTGTTGCCGGATCGTTCCCCACCGGGCTGGGGTCCACACCCCCCTACCCCGTACCCTTGGGTTTTGTGTTCCGTAGCCGTGCCAAGGAAGAGAAGGCCGCAGCCGCCGACAAGGCGCCGCTGACCGACTCCAAGCAGCCCCGCGACCCGCAGGCCCCCAAGGGCCGGCCCACGCCCAAGCGCAGTGAGGCCCAGTCCCAGCGCCGCAGCGTCGCCAACACGCCCATGACGCGCAAGGAGGCCGCCAAGCGTCAGCGCGAGGAGCGCCGGACGGCGCTGGAGCGGCAGCGTCAGGCGCTGGCCAGCGGCGACGAGCGGTACCTGCCGGCCCGTGACAAGGGTCCGGTCCGCAGGTTCGCGCGCGACTTCATCGACTCGCGGTTCAACATCGCGGAGTACTTCCTGCCGATGGCCGTGATCATCCTCGTGCTGAGCATGGTGCGGGTGGCCTCGCTGCAGAACGTCGCGCTGCTGCTGTGGCTGGTCGTGATCGTCCTGATCGTGCTCGACTCGATCGTCACCGGCTTCCGGCTGAAGAAGCGCCTCGCCGAGCGCTTCCCCGACGACAACAAGCGGGGCGCGGTGGCCTACGCGCTGATGCGCTCGCTGCAGATGCGCCGGCTCCGGCTGCCCAAGCCGCAGGTCAAGCGCGGGGAGCGGCCCTGAGCACCACACCGTTCACCGGGGGCGCGGCGGACGCCTGGCTGAGTGGGCTGGGTGGTCTGCGGGACGTCGTACGGCAGGAGCTCGTGGCCCGGCAGCTGGACGAGCAGATAGCCGGCCGGTTCCCGGTCGGTCAGCGGCTGCGGGTGCTCGACGTCGGCATGGGGCAGGGCACGCAGTCGCTGCGCCTGGCCCGGGCCGGGCACCAGGTGACCGGTCTGGAGCAGGACGCCACGATGATCGCCACGGCCCGGCAGGCCCTCGCCGGCCAGCCGGAGGGCATCCGGGAGCGGATGCGGATCATCGAGGGCGACGGCCGGGACACCGGCGTGCACTTCCTGCCGGGCAGCTTCGACGTCGTGCTGTGCCACGGTGTGCTCATGTACGTGGAGGAGCCCGATCCGCTGCTGGCCGGGCTGGCCCGGATGCTCGCCCCGGGCGGACTGCTGTCGCTGCTCGTGCGCAACGGCGACGCGCTCGCCATGCGGCCGGGCCTGTACGGCGAGTGGGCCGGGGCCCTGGCCGCCTTCGACACCACGGCCTACCGCAACCGCCTCGGGCTCGACGTCCGCGCGGACCGGCTGGCGGCGATGACGGCCAAGCTCGCGAGCATCGGCGCCCCGCTGCACACCTGGTACGGCGTCCGGGTCTTCACGGACACGGCGGTCGACGGGGCCGCGGTCCCGGACGACGTCGAGACGCTGCTGGCGGTGGAGGAGCGGGCCGGGCGGACCGACCCGTACCGGGGCGTCGCGGCCCTGCTCCACCTGTGCGGGGTGCGCGGCTGAGCCCGTTCGGGTGCTCACCGCAAGCCGTGTGTGCGCTCCGCGGCGAGACTCGGAGGCATGGACATATGCCGCATCCGTGTGCCACGGCTCCTCGCCCCTGCCGCCGCGCTGGCCTGCGCCCTGTTCCTCGCGGCCGGCTGCACGGGGTCCGACTCCGACTCCGACACCCGCGACGAGCAGGAGCGCGCCACCACGCGGGCCGCCGTGCCGGTGGCCAAGGACCTGCAGGACGACTACCAGCGGGTGATCAGGAACGTACTGCCGTCGGTCGTACAGGTCCAGTCCCGTGAGGAGCAGGGTTCGGGGGTCGTGTACGACGACAAGGGCCACGTCGTCACCAACGCGCACGTCGTGGGGGACGACAAGACCTTCACGGTGACGACCGCCCACAGCGAGGACCCCCTCGCCGCCACCCTGGTCCTGTCCTACCCCGAGCAGGACCTCGCCGTCGTCAGGCTCGACAAGGCGCCGGACGGGCTGAAGCCGGCTGCCTTCGGGGACTCCGAGAAGATCGAGGTCGGGCAGATCGTCCTGGCGATGGGCTCGCCGCTCGGCCTGTCGTCGAGCGTGACGCAGGGCATCGTGTCGGCGACCGGACGGACCGTCACCGAGCGTCCCAGCGGCGGCGGCACGGGCGCGACGATCGGGAACATGGTGCAGACGTCGGCGGCCGTCAACCCCGGCAACAGCGGCGGCGCCCTGGTGGACCTCGACGGGAAGGTCGTCGGCATCCCGACGCTCGCCGCGACCGACCCCAACATCGGCGACAGTCAGGCACCCGGCATCGGGTTCGCGATCCCCGCCTCGACGGTGCGGACGATCGCCGACCAGATCGTGAAGGACGGCAAGGTCACCGACTCGGGGAGGGCGGCGCTGGGCATCAGCGGCCGTACGGTCCTCGACACCGGCTACCGGGCGATCGGCGTGGCCGTCGTGGAGGTGAGCGGCGGTGGGGCCGCCGACAAGGCGGGCATCAGGAGCGGGGACGTCATCACCCGGCTGGGGGACACGGACATCACCACGATCACGTCGCTCGCCGAGGCGCTGGCGTCGATGCAGCCCGGCGAGCGGACGAAGGTGACGTTCAGCCGGGACGGAAGTGACCGGACGGTCGAGGTGACGCTCGGCGAGCAGTGAGGCGGGGGGCGGTCCGGCCGCGACCGCCCCGCCGCCCCGTCGGCCGGTCAGGCCTCCTCGGCGTGCAGGCTCATCGGCCCGTAGATCTCGGTGGAGTCCTCGAACAGCCGCACCTGGTCCGCGCCGCCCTCCTGGAGGGCCTTCCAGTGCTCCCCGATCCAGGACTCGGCGTCCCCTTGCGTGGTGAACTCCTCCGGCTGGACCGCGGGCTGGACCTCCGCCCCGCCGGCCGTCTCGAACCGCCACGTCCATGCCGCCATGTACGCCTCCAAGATGTGAGCACATGCAGTGCGGAAGCCGGATCTTGGTCCGGCTCCCGGTCGCAGCCTATGCGCTTCGCCGGGCGCGCCGTAGAAGGCCGCCGCAGAACGCCGGGGGCGGTCGGCGCTCCTCAGGGGGTCTCGGACGCGCAGGTCGCGGGGTGACCGGCGAAAATCGGTGCGTGGACGTCACTCTGCTCGGTACCGGTGCCCCCGCGGGACTCCCCCGCCCCGACTGTCCCTGCGCGGCCTGTGCCGCCGCGCAGGGCGAGAACGCGCGCGCGGCGACCGCGCTGCTGGTGGACGGGGCGCTGCTGCTCGACCTGACGCCCGGCGCCGCGTTCGCGGCCGCACGGGCCGGGCACTCCCTGGGCGGGGTACGGCAGGTGCTGCTCTCCCACCCGCACGACGGACCGGCGGTGGAGGTGCCGGCCGGGCTGCCGCAGCCGGGCCGGGTGCCGGACGGGCGGGAACTGGCCCTGCTGACCGGGCACCGGGTGCGCGCGGTGGCGATGGACTCGCCGGGCACCGGGTACGCGGTGACGGGCCCGGACGGGCAGCGGCTGCTGTATCTGCCGCCGGGCGCCGCGCCGGCGGGGCTGGAGGAGCCGGCCGAGCCCTACGACATGGTCCTCGCGGACGTCGTCGGCCGGCCGGACGCGCTGGCGAGGCTGCGGGCCGTGGGTGCGGCGGGGCCGACGACCGACGTGGTCGCCGTCCATCTGGACCACGACGTGCCGCCGGGGCCGGAGCTGGCGCGGCGGCTGGCCGCGGCGGGGGCCCGGGCGGTGCCGGACGGGGCGACGCTCGTGGTGGGCGCCTACGAGGACGTACCCGACGTGCCGCGGCGGACGCTGGTGCTGGGCGGGGCGCGGTCGGGGAAGTCGGTGGAGGCGGAACGGCGGCTGGAGTCCTTCCCCGACGTGCTGTACGTGGCGACGGGCGGAACCCGGGGCGGCGACAGCGAGTGGGCGGCGCGGGTCTCGGCCCACCGGGAGCGGCGGCCGGGGTCGTGGCGCACCGTGGAGACGTGCGACCTGGTGCCGTTGCTGGAGGAGGACGGACCGCCGCTGCTCGTGGACTGTCTGTCGCTGTGGCTGACGGACGCGATGGACGCCGTCGGGGCGTGGGACGACGCGGAGTGGGCCGACGGCGGGGAGCGGGCCCTCGCGGAGCGGGTGCGGGAACTGACGGAGGCGGTGCGGCACACCCGTCGCACCCTCGTCGCCGTGTCGAACGAGGTGGGGTCGGGGATCGTGCCGGCCACGGCGTCGGGCCGCCGGTACCGGGACGAACTCGGCCGGCTGAACACGGCGTTCGCCGGCGAGTGCGAGCAGGTGCTGCTGGTGGTGGCCGGGCAGGCCCTGGTGCTACGGGGCTGACAGCTCCTTGCGCGCGACGACGCGGCGCGCCCTGGCGCCGGTGAGGACCGTGCAGCCCCGGGCCTCCAGTTCGGCGCGCAGGCCGGCCGGACGCGGTGCGCCGGGCAGGAGGGTGAACAGGCGGCGCGGGTCGGCGACGTCGACGAGCAGATGGCCGCCGGGGCGCAGTACGTGGAGGGCGGCGCGCAGTTCGGCGCGGGGGTCCGGGACGCGCTCCAGGTGCTGGAACATGCTGACGACGTCGTAGCGGGCGCGCAGGCGGGCCGCGATGTGCGGGTCCGTCAGCCGGCCGACGTAGGCCTCCTCGACCCGCTCGGCCGCGCGGGCCCGCAGCACGCGGTGGGTGGGGTCGAGACCGTCGAAGGATGTGTACGGGAAGAGCGACCGCGCCGTGCGGGGGAAGTCGGCGTCGCCGGTGCCCACGTCCAGCCAGCTCTCCGGCTCGGGGCACCGCTGGTGCAGCGCGCGGGCGGCCGAGCGGTGGCCGAGGCGGACCCGCGCCCGGACGGACGGGCCCCACGGCTCCGTTCCGGCCGCGGACCGGGGGTTGTGGAAGGTGTGGCGGCAGTCCCGGCACTCGTCGAGGGCGGGGCGGGGCGGCGCGTACTGCGGCGGGCCCCCGCGCCGACGGGTGCGCAGCCGTTGCGAGCCGCACCAGGGGCAGTCCTCGCGGCGCGGCTCGTGACGGGGCAGGGGCGGCACGGACGGTACGGGCGATGCGGGCATGGGCGGCTCCCGGCGCGAGAAGGGGACGTACGAGGGGACGTACGACAATCCGCTGCAAAACGGAACGTATGGGATCCCGATCTTGGGTGCAACGACGCCGCTCGGGCGCGGTGCGGAAGTGCCCGGCGTCCTGTTCGACCGGGGCCGGTACTGTTCGGCGAATGAGCTCGCTGAATCTCGACGACTTCACCGATCTGATCGAGCGCCCCGACGGCGGGGTGCGCCGCGACGCCGAGGCACGCCGGGAGCGTCAGGTCGTGCCGCCAGGATCGCTGGGCCGCCTGGACGACCTGGGTGAGTGGCTGGCCGCGGCGCAGTCGGCGGTTCCGGTACGGCCGGTCGAACGGCCGCGGGTGGTGCTCTTCGCCGGTGACCACAAGGTCGCCGAACTGGGGGTCTCGGCGCGGCCCGCGGGCGGTGCCGGGCAGTTGGTGCGCGAGGTGCTGGAGGGCGGCCGGCCCGTGTCCGTCCTCGCCCGGCGTCTCGGCGTGCCCGTGCGGGTCGTCGACATGGCGCTGGACTGCGACCCGGAGACACTGCCGGACGAGGTCGTACGGCACCGGGTGCGGCGCGGCGGCGGGCGCATCGACATGGAGGACGCGCTGAGCCTGGAGGAGGCGGAGGCCGCCTTCCGGGCCGGGGTCGCGGTGGCCGACGAGGAGGCCGACTCCGGCACGGATCTGGTGGTGCTCGGCGACATCAGCGTGGGCGGGACCACGGCGGCGGGCGTGCTGGTCGCGGCCCTGTGCGGAACGGACGCGTCCGTCGTCACCGGGCGGGGCGGGCTCGCCATCGACGACCTGGCGTGGATGCGCAAGTGCGCGGCGATCCGTGACGCGCTGCGCCGTGCCCGGCCGGTGCTCGGGGACCAGCTGCAGCTGCTGGCGACGGTGGGCGGCGCCGACCTGACCGCGATGACGGGCTTCCTGCTGCAGAGCGCGGTGCGCAAGATGCCGGTGATCCTGGACGGGGTCGTGGCGGCCGCGTGTGCGCTGGTGGGCCAGCGGGTCGCGTTCCGGGCGCCGGACTGGTGGCTGGCCGCGCACGACAGCGGGGAGCCGGGCCAGGCCAAGGCCCTGGACCGGATGGCGCTGGAGCCGCTCCTGACCCAGGGTGTGACCGTGGGCGAGGGGGCGGGTGGCCTGCTGGCGCTCCCGCTGGTGCAGGCCGCGGCGGCGCTGGCGGCGGAGCTGCCGGAGCGGCCGAAGGCGTCGGAGGAGACGGACGCCGCGGACGAGTCCTCGGCCACCGAGGGGGCGTGAGCCACCGCCGGCGCGGGTGCGGGCGCCCAGGGAGGGTGAGCCCACCGCCGACGCATGCGGGCCCCCGAGGGGCGCGAGCCACCGCCGGCCCCTGCGGGCGCCCAGGGAGGGTGAGCCCACCGCCGACGCATGCGGGCCCCCGAGGGGCGCGAGCCACCGCCGGCCCCTGCGGG
>NZ_BMWA01000022.1:75411-89166 GCF_014650995.1 Streptomyces viridiviolaceus | reverse complement strand
GCGGGCGCCCAGGGAGGGTGAGCCCACCGCCGACGCATGCGGGCCCCCGAGGGGCGCGAGCCACCGCCGGCCCGTGCGAGCGCCCAGGGAGGGTGATCCCACCGCCGACGCATGCGGGCCCCCGAGGGGCGTGAGCCACCGTCGGCGTGGGTGCGGGCCGGGGGTGGGTCGCGCGGTCCGGCGCTGACGGGGTGCCGCCGCGCCCACCCGTGCTGCCCCTGGGGGTACCTCCCAGGCCGTTCAGGCACTGGGGGAGGCACGACTGCCCGCGGTTACGCGGCAAGGCGGCGCGGCCGCGCGGTGACGCGGCGCGGCGGCCCGCGGGCACCGCGACGGCGCGGCAGTCGCGTACGGCGAGAAGGGGACGTGCCGGGGGGTGTCCGCCCGCAGCGGTTGGCGCGTCAACGCCAGTCAGATGGTCACCCACCGATTCCGCGCCGTTCCGAGGACGGACACCCCCCGGCACGGCCCCGACCCACCACACAACCGAAAGCGCTACCCGCACCCCCGACCACCCGCACAGGCCGCCGCAGGCACCACCACCGCACCCGCACAGGCCGCCGCAGGCACCCCGCCCAAGCGCCGCAGGCACCCGCAGGCGTCAGCCCGCGTCCGGGCGACCCCCGATCCAGTCCTGGACGGCACGGCTCCGGCCGGACCAGCGCCGGTCGTGGCGGTAGGCGCGCAGGCGGGCCTTGGCGCGGGCACGCGGGCGGCGGCCGTAGAAGCGGCGGGACCAGGGCGACCCGGGCCGGGCCAGGCGGACGGCACCGACCAGCGCGACGACGGGCACGATCACGCCGAAGATCGCCATCCGGGCCTTCCCCTTGCTCAGGGCGAGCAGGGACAACAGGAAGTTGCCCGCGACGAAGGCGATGACGCCGGCACGGTTCTGCAACTCGTCCTCGGAGAGGCCGTCGACGCCGAACGGCGTGAACCCGGCGAGGACCAGACCGACCAGGGACGCGGTGACCACCACGACCTCCACGCTCTTGCGGCCGGCCTCGGTCCAGTAGACGTCGTCGAGGTGCAGGATCAGCGCGAACTCGTCGAGGACGAGGCCCGCTCCGACACCGAAGACCACCGCGCTCAGCGCGGACCCGAAGCCGTGCCGCCCGCCCGCGACCGCGCCGAAACCGCCGACAACGGTGAGGACGACCCCGGGAACGACGTGGTGGATGTGCACCCCGCCCGCCTCGACGTTGCCGAAGGGACCCTTGCCCGCCCGGATGAGCCGGGTGACGACCCGCGTGATCACGAACGTGAGCACGAAGGCCGTGAGGGCGAGAAGCAGCGGGAGTTTGCCCGGTTCGACGATGTTCCGATGCCACCAATCTCCCATATGCGCACCTTATCCCCGACCGCGGACGGCGCCCCGCTGACCGCCGGGTAGTCTGCGCCGGTGCTCAGCTCCCCCTCCTGCCACGGCCTGCGTTTCGCCTTCGGCACCCTCACCGTGCTCCGGGTCGAGGTGACCCGCTGGGACCGGCGGGCCGCGCGCGGCGGCATGCTGTGCGCGCCGCTGGCCGGGCTGGTGGTCGGCGTCCTGGCCGCCGCCGTCGGGCTCCTGCTGCTGATCGCGGGCGCCGGCACGCCGCTCGCCGCCGTCGCCACGGCCGCCGTCCCGGCGGCGCTGACCCGGGGACTGCACCTGGACGGGCTGGCCGACACCGCGGACGGGCTCGGCAGCGCCAAGCCCGCCGAGGACGCGCTGCGCATCATGAAGCAGTCGGACATCGGCCCGTTCGGCGTGCTCACCCTGGTGTTCGTGCTGCTCGCGCAGGTGGCCGCGCTCGCCCGGGCCTACGACCACTCCTGGGCGCTGGGCGCGCTCGCCGCCGTCGTCTCGGCGACCGCCGCCCGGCTCGCGCTGACCGTGGCGGCCCGGTCCGGAGTGCCGGCCGCCCGTCCGGAGGGCCTGGGCGCCGCGGTCGCCGGGGTGGTCCCGAGGGTCGGGGCGCTGGGCGTGGCCGCGGCCGTCACGGGGGCCGCGGCCGCGGCGGGCGCGTTCTCCGGGCCGTACGCCGCGGCGCGGGCCGCGCTCGCGGTGGTCCTCGCCGTCGCCGTCGCCGAACTGCTGCTGCGCACCTGTGTCCGCCGCTTCGGCGGGGTCACCGGTGACGTCTTCGGCGCAGTCGCGGAGACGGCGGCCACGACCGCGCTGGTGGTGCTGGCCCTCGGCTGAGCCCGAGACCCGGACCGAGGCCGGGACCGAGGCCGGGACCGAGGCCGGGACTTGGGCCGAGGCCGGGACTCGGGCGAGGCCGGGGTCGGGCCGGGCCACGTCTCAGCAGGCCCGGCGCCACGCCCCCAGTTCGTACTTCTTCAGCAGTGAACTCAGCTTCAGCTCACGGGACTCGGCGCAGAACCGGCTGGTCGGCAGCTCGTACTCGACGTGGAAGACCGCCTTGTCCGCGTCGGTGAACGGCTTCAGCTCCGCGCACTCGCCGTACTGCGCGCACTGTTCGTTGACCGCGAAGTCGAAGTCGTCCACCAGCTCCGGGATCTGGTCCAGGTCGTTCTTCAGGCCGACCGCCATGCCCCGGTCGTGGGCGAGCTTCGCGATCAGCCGGTTGTAGCGGAGCTGGTCCTCGGCGGTCAGCGGGAAGCCGGTCTCGTTCCTGTAGCCGTCCATGTTGTCCGGCTCCACCGCGTCGAAGCCCTTCTCGCGGCACATGTCGATGCGCTCGGCCATCAGCGGCTCCAGGACGTCGGTCCGGCGGATGTCCAGCCAGCGCTCGCCCTCCCAGCCGTTGCCGCGGCCCAGCACCGATTCGGGGAACTTCTCCGCGTCGGGCCGGAAGTCCTCCCAGGCGCCGGTGGACAGGTAGCAGATGACCTTGCGGCCGTCGTCGTGCAGGGCGGCGACCGTGGACCCGGGGTGGTCGAAGCCGTCGATGTCGTAGACCGGCACGTCGACGGAGGTGTCGAGCCTGCCGCTGAGCTGCCACTGCCAGTCCGTGCCGGCCCGCGGCTGCCAGCGGTCGCCGCCGCCGTCCGGCTTGTCGTCGGGCGCCGAGGTGCAGGCCGTGAGGAGCAGGAGAAGGGCTATGAGCAGGGCCGGGCGTCTCATCGGGCGGGCTCCAGGGTGTGCGGCGACGTACACCGAGGATGATCTCCCACACCGGAAGGCGGCTTCGCCGCCACCGGAGGGTGAACCCACGGGAATGAGCGGACGCGACCGCGAGCGTAGGCTCGTGCCACGTGTCCACCTGCCCAGGTGGAGACCGCATCGCAGGAGGGATCTAGGGTCGGTTGTCGGGCCCGGTCGACCCACCCGCATTCGGCCACACCAGACTTATACGGAAGCGAGAATTCACCACCGTGACTGCTCTCACTCTCAGCACCGCCGCGGCGGCCGGCCTGCGGGCCGACGCGATCGTGATCGGTGTCGCCAAGGGCGCCAAGGGACCGCTCGTCGCACCGGGCGCCGAGGCCGTGGACCAGGCGTACGACGGCCGTCTCGCCGGCGTCCTGGAGACCCTCGGCGCGTCCGGCGCCGAGGGCGAGGTGACGAAGCTGCCCGCGCCGTCCGGCTTCAAGGCACCCCTCGTGGTGGCGGTGGGCCTCGGCACCGAGCCCGAGAAGGACGCCGGGTACGACGCCGAGGCGCTGCGCCAGGCCGCCGGTGTCGCCGCCCGCACCCTGACCGGCGTCAAGAAGGCCGCCTTCGCCCTGCCGCTCACCGACGCCGCCGACGCGGCGGCCGTCGCCGAGGGCGTGCTGCTCGGCGCGTACTCCTTCGACACGTACAAGGAGAAGGGCTCCGGCCCCCGCGCCAAGAACGGCAAGGCCCCGCTCGCCGAGGCCGCGCTGCTCGGCGGCAAGCCCCGCGACAAGGCGTACAAGGCGGCCCTGGAGCGCGCCACCGCCGTCTCCGAGGAGCTGAACCGCGCCCGCGACCTGATCAACATGCCGCCGAACGACCTCGACCCCGAGGCGTTCGCGGGGATCGCACAGGCCGCCGCCAAGGAGCACGGCATCAAGGTGCAGGTGCTCGACGAGAAGGCGCTCGCCAAGGGCGGCTACGGCGGCATCCTGGGCGTCGGCTCCGGCTCGGCGTCGGGTCCGCGCCTGGTGAAGCTGTCGTACACCTCGCCCAAGGCCACGAAGTCCCTCGCCTTCGTCGGCAAGGGCATCACGTACGACTCGGGCGGCATCTCGCTGAAGCCGGCCGGGCACAACGAGACGATGAAGTGCGACATGAGCGGCGCCGCCGCCGTGTTCGCCGCGGTCGTCGCCGCAGCCCGCCTCGGCCTGGAGGTCAACGTCACCGGCTGGCTGGCGCTGGCCGAGAACATGCCCTCGGGTTCCGCCACCCGTCCCGGCGACGTGCTGCGCATGTACAGCGGCAAGACCGTCGAGGTGCTCAACACCGACGCCGAGGGCCGGCTCGTCCTCGCCGACGCTCTGTGGGCGGCCTCGCAGGAGAAGCCGGACGCCATCGTGGACGTGGCGACGCTGACCGGCGCGATGATGCTGGCGCTGGGCAGCCGCACCTTCGGGATCATGGCGAACGACGACGCGTTCCGCACCGCGGTGCACGAGGCCGCGGAGGAGGTCGGCGAGCCGGCGTGGCCGATGCCGCTGCCGGAGCACCTGCGCAAGGGCATGGACTCGGCGACCGCCGACATCGCCAACATGGGCGAGCGCATGGGCGGCGGCCTGGTGGCCGGTCTGTTCCTGCGCGAGTTCGTCGGCGAGGGCATCACCTGGGCGCACCTGGACATCGCAGGTCCGGCCTTCAACGAGGGCGGTCCGTTCGGTTACACGCCGAAGGGCGGCACGGGAACCGCCGTGCGAACGCTCGTGCGTCTGGCGGAGCTGACCGCGGCGGGCGACCTGGGCTGAGCCGCCCAGGAGCCCGGCGGGTTCCGCCCCGGCGCGGCTGCGGGGGGCGTGGGGGCTGATCGCGCGGCTCCCCGCGCCCCTTCGGGCCGGGCCGCGGCCGCCCTCGTTCGCAGGTGAGCGTGCGGGGGCCGGCCGCACCCACGCGGCCGAGCCGCTGATCGGACACAGCCGCGCACCCCTGGCGGCGCTGTCCCACGGCCCGTCATCGACGAACGTGGGACGTCTCACACACCGGCCCCACGTCTCGTCCGCCTCTCACAGGTGCGAAGATGGGGCTCGGCAGGACAGGGCCCCACCTAAGGGCCGAAGAACGAGCGGCCGGACACCAGCCGCCTGCCGGTCACCGACGACCGGCGTACGGCGCACATGCATGGAGGACGTGACGTGGCGAACGACGCCAGCACCGTTTTCGACCTAGTGATCCTCGGCGGTGGTAGCGGTGGTTACGCCGCGGCCCTGCGCGGGGCGCAGCTGGGCCTGGACGTCGCCCTGATCGAGAAGGACAAGGTCGGCGGCACCTGCCTGCACCGGGGTTGCATCCCCACCAAGGCCCTGCTGCACGCGGGCGAGATCGCCGACCAGGCCCGCGAGAGCGAGCAGTTCGGCGTGAAGGCCACCTTCGAGGGCATCGACGTACCGGCCGTCCACAAGTACAAGGACGACGTGATCTCGGGCCTGTACAAGGGCCTGCAGGGTCTGATCGCCTCGCGCAAGGTGACCTACATCGAGGGTGAGGGCCGGCTGTCCTCGCCGACCTCCGTGGATGTGAACGGTCAGCGGATCCAGGGCCGCCACGTCCTGCTGGCGACCGGCTCCGTGCCGAAGTCGCTGCCGGGCCTGGAGATCGACGGCGACCGGATCATCTCCTCCGACCACGCCCTCGTCCTCGACCGCGTGCCGAAGTCGGCCATCATCCTGGGCGGCGGCGTCATCGGCGTCGAGTTCGCCTCCGCGTGGAAGTCCTTCGGCACCGACGTCACCATCGTCGAGGGCCTGAAGCACCTCGTCCCGGTCGAGGACGAGAACAGCTCCAAGCTCCTGGAGCGCGCGTTCCGCAAGCGGGGCATCAAGTTCAACCTGGGCACCTTCTTCGAGAAGGCCGAGTACACCCAGGACGGCGTCAAGGTCACCCTGGCCGACGGCAAGGAGTTCGAGGCCGAGGTCCTCCTCGTCGCCATCGGCCGCGGCCCGGTCTCGCAGGGCCTGGGCTACGAGGAGGCCGGGGTCGCCATGGACCGCGGTTACGTCCTCGTCGACGAGTACATGCGGACCAACGTCCCGACGATCTCCGCCGTCGGTGACCTCGTTCCGACCCTTCAGCTCGCGCACGTCGGCTTCGCCGAGGGCATCCTGGTGGCGGAGCGCCTGGCCGGTCTGAAGACCGTGCCGATCGACTACGACGGCGTGCCGCGGGTGACGTACTGCCACCCGGAGGTCGCCTCCGTCGGCATCACCGAGGCCAAGGCCAAGGAGGTCTACGGCGCGGACAAGGTCGTCGCTCTGAAGTACAACCTGGCGGGCAACGGCAAGAGCAAGATCCTGAAGACCGCGGGCGAGATCAAGCTCGTGCAGGTCAAGGACGGTGCCGTGGTCGGCGTCCACATGGTCGGCGACCGCATGGGCGAGCAGGTCGGCGAGGCCCAGCTGATCTACAACTGGGAGGCGCTGCCGGCCGAGGTGGCCCAGCTCATCCACGCCCACCCGACGCAGAACGAGGCGCTCGGCGAGGCGCACCTGGCCCTGGCCGGCAAGCCGCTGCACTCCCACGACTGACCACCCTCGGTCACTGGGCGCGACGACACAGACTTCCGCAATTCGTAAGGAGCAACCGAAACCATGGCGGTTTCCGTAACCCTTCCGGCGCTCGGCGAGAGCGTCACCGAGGGCACCGTCACCCGCTGGCTGAAGGCCGAGGGTGAGCGCGTCGAGGCCGACGAGCCGCTGCTCGAGGTCTCCACCGACAAGGTCGACACCGAGATCCCGGCCCCCGCCTCCGGCGTGCTGTCCTCCATCAAGGTCGCCGAGGACGAGACCGTCGAGGTCGGCGCCGAGCTGGCGCTGATCGACGACGGCAGCGGCGCCCCGGCGGCCGAGGCCGCCCCGGCCGCCCAGCAGGTCGCCGAGCCGGCTCCCGAGCCGGCCCAGGCCGCCCCCTCCACCGAGCAGGCCGCCCCGGCGCCCGCTCCGACCGCCGAGGCCGCTGCCGGCGGCGGCGCCGCCGAGGGCACGGACGTGGTCCTGCCCGCGCTCGGCGAGTCCGTCACCGAGGGCACCGTCACCCGCTGGCTGAAGTCGGTCGGCGACACCGTCGAGGCCGACGAGCCGCTGCTCGAGGTCTCCACCGACAAGGTCGACACCGAGATCCCGGCGCCCGCCTCGGGCACGCTGCTGGAGATCGTGGTCGGCGAGGACGAGACCGCCGAGGTCGGCGCCAAGCTCGCCGTCATCGGCGAGGCCGGTGCCGCTCCGGCCGCCGCCCCGGCCCCGGCCGCTCCGGCGCCCGCCGCCGAGGCCCCGGCCGCCCCTGCGGCTCCGGCGCAGCCGGCCGCGCCGGCTCCCGCCGCTCCGGCCCCGGCCCCGGCCGCTGCCGCACCGGCTCCGACCCCGGCCGCTGCCGCACCGGCTCCGGCGCAGCCGGCCGCGCCGGCCGCCCCGGCTCCCGCGCCGGCCGCCCCGGCTCCCGCGCCGGCCGCTCCGGCTCCGGTCACCCCGGCTCCGGCCGCACCGGCCGCCGCCCAGGCGACCGACGAGGGCGCCTACGTCACCCCGCTGGTGCGCAAGCTCGCCGCCGAGAACGGCGTCGACCTGTCCACCGTCAAGGGCACCGGCGTCGGCGGCCGCATCCGCAAGCAGGACGTCCTCGCCGCCGCCGAGGCCGCGAAGGCCGCCGCCCCCGCTCCGGCCGCCGCTGCCGCCGCGCCCGCCGCGAAGAAGGCCCCCGTCCTGGAGGTCTCCCCGCTGCGTGGCCAGACCGTCAAGATGCCGCGCATCCGCAAGGTCATCGGCGACAACATGGTCAAGGCGCTGCACGAGCAGGCCCAGCTGTCGTCGGTCGTCGAGGTCGACGTCACCCGCCTGATGAAGCTGCGCGCCCGGGCCAAGGACGCGTTCGCGGCCCGTGAGGGCGTCAAGCTCTCCCCGATGCCGTTCTTCGTCAAGGCCGCGGCCCAGGCGCTGAAGGCCCACCCGGCCATCAACGCCAAGATCAACGAGGCCGAGGGGACCATCACCTACTTCGACACCGAGCACATCGGTATCGCGGTGGACTCCGAGAAGGGCCTGATGACCCCGGTCATCAAGAACGCCGGCGACCTCAACATCGCCGGCATCGCCAAGGCCACGGCCGAGCTGGCGGGCAAGGTCCGGAACAACAAGATCACGCCGGACGAGCTGGCCGGCGGGACCTTCACCATCAGCAACACCGGTTCGCGCGGCGCGCTGTTCGACACGATCATCGTGCCGCCGGGCCAGGTCGCCATCCTCGGCATCGGCGCCACGGTCAAGCGCCCGGCCGTCATCGAGACGGAGGAGGGCACGGTCATCGGCGTCCGCGACATGACGTACCTGACCCTGTCCTACGACCACCGCCTGGTGGACGGCGCCGACGCCGCCCGCTACCTGACGGCGGTCAAGGCGATCCTGGAGGCGGGCGAGTTCGAGGTCGAGCTCGGCCTGTGATCGCCTCTCGGTGATCCCTCTGCCTGCGGGCTTGTACGGTGCCCTCGTCCGGAACCCTCCGGGCGGGGGCACCGCCCGTTTCGGCTGCCGCGCGCCGTGTAAGTCTCGTCTCACCTGCGTGAAAGCGCCCCCGTGCGCCCTTCCCGCTCGGCGTGACGGCCGTATTGTCTAAACGTCAAACGCCCCAGGGGGCCGCAATGGGCCCCTCCCGAAGGAGCCCTCATGACCGCGCCCGTCGTCCACTCGCTGCGCGAACAGATCCGCGAGCACATCCTGGAAGGGATCATCAGCGGACGCTGGCAGCCGGGCGAGCGGATCGTGGAGCGCCGGATCGCCACCGAGCTGGAGGTCAGCCAGACGCCCGTGCGGGAGGCGCTGCGCGAGCTGGAGTCGCTCCGGCTGATCGAGTCGGCGCCCAACAAGGGCGTGCGGGTGCGGAATCTGACCGCCGCCGACCTGGAGGAGAGCTACCCGGTCCGGGCCGGTCTGGAGGCCATCGCGGCGGAGCTGGCGGCGGACCGGCTCGCCGTGGACTGCTCGGCCCTGGAGCCGCACGTGGCCGCGCTGTACGAGGCGGACCGGCTGTCCGACGGCACGGCCCAGGTGCGCCACACGGTCGGGTTCCACCGGGAGCTGGTGCGGGCGGCCGGCAACTCGGTGCTGCTGCACACCTGGGAGGGGCTGGGCATCGAGGTGTTCACCGCGCTGTCGATACGGTGGCTGGGCACGGTGCAGCAGTCCTACGCGGAGGAGCACGAGGAGCTGGTCGAGGCGTTCCGTCGCCGGGATCCGAGGATCCCCGAGATCGTGAAGGCCCACGTCCTCGGCTGCGCGCCCCGCGCCTGACGGTTCTCCCCCCGGCCGCCCCTTCCTGTCCCTGGGGGCTGCGCCCCTTCAGGGGCGCGGGCGGTATGGATGTGCGGCTCCGCCGCGTGGGCGCGGACCACCACGGCACACCCGCACCCGCCACGCAACCGGACCACCCGAGCTCACCGCGCTCACCTGCGAGAACCCCCGGATTCCAAGGTCACCCCGTGCCATCGCCGGAGGCACCGCGTGCCGACTTTCTCGCAATCAAGAGGTTTTGGGCCTCAACCCTTTGATCGATCATCGATCAGGGAGTTACAGTCACCGACGGGCTTCCACCAGAGCCCCACTGCCCTGTCCTGCCAAAGACCTAGGGCACCCCCGAACCCCTTGACGATGAGGGAACCCCCTTCGACTGAGGAAGGCGGCGACATGACCGACCCCAACGCCATCCAGCCGAGCGAGCTCGACCAGCTCCCGGACCGCGACCCCGAGGAGACCGCCGAGTGGCGGGCCTCCCTGGACGCCGTCACCAAGGCGGCCGGGCCGCACCGTGCCGCGTACCTGATGCGCCGCACGCTGGAGCGCGCCGAGGGCGCCGGCATCGCGCTGCCGAAGCTCCTCGAGACCGACTACGTCAACACCATCCCGACCGCCGCCGAGCCCGTGGTGGACGGCGACGAGGAGATGGAGTCCCGGATCACCGCCTGGAACCGCTGGAACGCGGCGGCGATGGTGACCCGCGGCAGCAAATACGGCGTCGGCGGCCACATCGCCACCTTCGCCTCCGCGGCCTGGCTGTACGAGACCGGCTTCAACCACTTCTTCAAGGGCAAGGAGGCGGACGGCTCCGGCGACCAGCTCTACATCCAGGGCCACGCCTCCCCCGGCATCTACGCCCGCGCCTTCCTCGACGGCCGGCTGACCGAGGAGCAGCTCGACAACTTCCGCCGCGAGGCCGGCGGCAACGGCCTGCCGTCGTACCCGCACCCGCGCCGCCTGCCCTGGCTGTGGGAGTTCCCGACCGTCTCCATGGGTCTGGGCCCGCTGTCCGCCATCTACCAGGCGCGCTTCAACCGCTACCTGGCCGCCCGCGGCATCAAGGACACCTCCGCCTCGCACGTGTGGGCGTTCCTCGGCGACGGTGAGATGGACGAGCCCGAGTCGACGGCGGCCCTCGCGCTCGCCGCCCGCGAGGAACTGGACAACCTCACCTTCGTCATCAACTGCAACCTGCAGCGCCTGGACGGCCCGGTCCGCGCCAACTTCAAGATCGTGCAGGAACTGGAGGCCCAGTTCCGCGGCGCCGGCTGGAACGTGGTCAAGTCGCTGTGGGGCACGGCCTGGGACGAGCTGTTCCAGCTGGACACCACGGGCGCGCTGCTGCGCCGGCTGCGCCAGGTACCGGACGCGCAGATCCAGACGTACCAGACCCGCGACGCCGCCTACATCCGCCAGGACTTCTTCGGCGCCGACCCGGCGCTGGTGGAGATGGCGAAGCTGCTGAGCGACGACAAGATCCTCGAGTGCTTCCACACCTCCCGTGGCGGCCACGAGTCCCGCAAGGTCTACGCCGCGTACAAGGCGGCGCTCTCGCACAAGGGCGCGCCGACCGTGATCCTGGCCCAGACGGTCAAGGGCCACACCCTCGGTGAGGGCTTCGCGTCCAAGAACGCCAACCACCAGATGAAGAAGCTGACGGTGGACGAGTTCAAGGCGATGCGCGACCGCCTCGGCCTGCCGATCAAGGACAGCGACTTCGTCGACGGCGTGGTCCCCTACGGCCACCCCGGCGCCGACGCCCCCGAGGTCCGCTACCTCCAGGAGCGCCGCGCCGCCCTCGGCGGTCCGGCCCCGGCCCGCCGCGTCCACCCGGTCGCGCCGCTGCCCGCGCCCGCCGACAAGGCGTTCGCGGCGTTCGACAAGGGCTCCGGCTCGCAGAACGTGGCCACCACCATGGCGTTCGTCCGCCTGGTCAAGGACCTGGTCCGCGACAAGGAGACCGGCAAGCGCTGGGTGCCGATCGTCCCCGACGAGGCGCGCACCTTCGGCATGGAGAGCCTGTTCCCGTCGCTGGGCATCTACTCGCCCAAGGGCCAGACGTACGAGCCGGTCGACCGCGACCAGCTGATGTACTACAAGGAGGCCACCAACGGCCAGATCCTCAACGAGGGGATCACCGAGGCCGGTTCGATGGCCGACTTCATCGCCGCTTCCACGTCGTACGCGACGCACGGCGAGGCGATGATCCCGTTCTACATCTTCTACTCGATGTTCGGCTGGCAGCGCACGGCCGACCAGATGTGGCAGCTCGGCGACCAGCTCGGCCGCGGCTTCCTGGTCGGCGCCACCGCGGGCCGCACCACGCTGACCGGCGAGGGCCTGCAGCACGCCGACGGCCACTCCCCGGCCATCGCGGCGACCAACCCCGCCGCGCTGACCTACGACCCGGCGTTCGCCTACGAGGTCGCGACGATCGTCAAGGACGGTCTGCGCCGCATGTACGGCGAGGCGGCCCCGGGCGAGGACCCGAACGTCTTCTACTACCTGACCGTCTACAACGAGCCGCTGCCGCAGCCCGCGAAGCCGCAGGGCCTCGGCATCGACGAGGGCATCGTCAAGGGCCTGTACCGCTTCAACACGGCGGAGTCGGCGGGCCTGACCCCGGCGGCGAACGCCCCGCGGATCCAGCTGCTCGGCTCGGGTACGGCGATCCACTGGGCGCTCAAGGCACAGCAGCTGCTCGCCGAGGAGTGGGGCGTGGCCGCCGACGTGTGGTCCGCGACCTCCTGGACGGAGCTGCGCCGGGACGCGATGGAGGCCGACGCGGCGCTGCTGCGCGGCGAGGAGCGGGTGCCGTACGTCCGCCAGGCGCTCCAGGGCGCCGAGGGCCCCGTGCTGGCCGTGTCCGACTACATGCGTCAGGTCCCGGACCAGATCGCGCAGTGGGTGGAGCAGGACTGGTCCTCGCTGGGCGCCGACGGCTTCGGCCTGTCGGACACCCGTGAGGCGGCCCGCCGCCACTTCGGCGTCGACGCCGAGTCCATCGTGGTCGCGGCCCTGGCCCAGCTCGCGCGGCGCGGCGAGGTCAAGGCGACGGCCGTGAAGGAGGCGCGGGACCGCTACGGCCTGTGAGGCCCGGCAGTCATCGGGAGGCCCTCGCTTCGGCGGGGGCCTCCGTCATGATGTTGGGCATGCGCGCTGCCCGTCTGATCAAAATGGTGCTGCTGCTCCAGTCCCGGCCCGCCATGACCGCCGCCGAGCTCGCCCGTGAGCTGGAGGTTTCGGAGCGCACCGTCACACGGGACGCGCAGGCGCTGTCGGAGGCGGGAGTGCCGGTGTACGCGGAGCGGGGCCGGGCCGGTGGTTACCGGCTGATCGGCGGGTACCGCACCCGGCTGACCGGACTGGCCCGGGGCGAGGCCGAGGCGCTGTTCCTGTCCGGGGTGCCGGGGGCGCTGCGCGAGATGGGCCTGGAGGACGCGGCCTCGGCGGCCCGTCTGAAGGTGTCGGCCGCCCTGCTCCCCTCCCTGCGGGACGCCTCCCGGACGGCGGCCCAGAGGTTCCACCTGGACGCGCCGAACTGGTTCCGGGAGCCCCGGACACCCGAACTGCTGCCGACGGTCGCGGACGCGGTGTGGGACGACCGGAGGATCACCGTGCGCTACCGGCGCAGGGGCGCGCAGCCGCGGGGTCGCGCTGACGCCGGGGCGTCCCGGGGGCGGAGCGCCGACGTCGCGGAGGAGGAGGTCGGCCGGGAGCTGGAGCCGTACGGGCTCGTGCTGAAGGCGGGGGTCTGGTACCTGTGTGCGCGGGTGGCGGGCGGCGGGTCGTTCCGGGTGTACCGGATCGACCGGTTCACGGCCGTCGACGCGGGTGAGGAGCGGTTCGCCCGGGACGAGGAGTTCGACCTGCCCGCGTTCTGGGCGGAGCGCGCCGAGCAGTTCGCGCGGTCGATCCTGCGGGCGGAGGTCGTGGTGCGGCTCTCCGCGGAGGGCGTGCGCAGACTGCCGCACGTCATGGACCCGCCGGCCGTACGCGAGGCGCTGGACGCCGTCGGCGCCCCGGACGGGGACGGCTGGGTGACGCTGACGCTGCCCGTGGAGTCCGAGGAGGTCGCGCACACCCAGCTGACGGCGCTCGGACCGGAGGTGGAGGCGCTGGCGCCCGAGGGCCTGCGGCAGCGGTTGGCACAGGACGCCCGGCGGCTCGCCGCGCTGTACCGGGACGGGGGCCGGCCCGGCGCACCCGTACCCCCGCAATCCGGCAATACATGACCGACACCAACGAGCCGACCCGGCACACCCGCCGGCTCGCCCCGCCGCACCCGGACGAGGGCCGACCCGGCGCACCCGTACCCCCGCAATCCGGCAATACATGACCGACACCAATGAGCCGACCCGGCACACCCGCCGGCTC
>NZ_BMWA01000022.1:0-75311 GCF_014650995.1 Streptomyces viridiviolaceus | reverse complement strand
GCCCCGCCGCACCGGGACGAGGGCCGACCCGGCCCATCGGGGTCGCGGGAGACCACCATGCGATGAGCGGGTCCGATGCGTCCGGCGGCACGGCGCAGGAGGGTGTTCGGGGGCGTGGCGGGCCCCGCTTCTGTGCGTGGTCCGCCGGGCCGTCCCCAAGCCGCCCGGCGACATAACGATCCGTCGCACTCCGCGTGCGTCCCGTCCCCGGAGGGCCGATGCTGGACCCGTGATGGACGAGACGGAGTTCTGGGAGCTGATCGACGCCACCCGCCAGGGCGCCGACGGCGACCCCGAGGACCAGGCCGACCTGCTCGTGGAGCGGCTCCTGGAGCTGGAGCCGGACATGGTCCTGGACTTCGCCCGCCATTTCGAGGCCCGCTACAACCGTGCCTTCACCTGGGACCTGTGGGGTGCCGCCTGGGTGCTGCTCGGCGGGGCGAGCGACGACGCCTTCGACTTCTTCCGGTGCTGGCTGATCGGGCAGGGCCGCGAGGTGTACGAGGGCGCCGTCCACGACCCGGACGCGCTCGCCGACCTGCTGGACGACTTCGACGAGGAGATCGACGGCGACGGCGAGGACCTCGGTTACGCGGCCGACGAGGCGTACGAGCAGCTCACCGGAACCGTCGCTCCCGACCTGGGCATCGCGCCGGCGCCCGCGGAACCGCTGGGCACCCCGATCGACCTGGAGGACGACCGGGTCCTGGCCGAGCGGTTCCCCCGGCTGTGGGAGCGGTACGGGGGCTGACTCACCGGCCTGCCGGGCTCAGGCGGCCCGGCGCCGGCTCGGGTCCGACGGGAGGTACGCCTGGACCTGGTCGGCCCGGACCGCCTGGTGCGGCGGCGCGGCGTTGGCCTCGTCGAGCGCGGACGCGGTGACGGCGGCGGGCCCGAGGACGACGGCCGTGACGGCGCACAGGACCGTCCAGGGGCCGCGTACCGCCCGGGTCCAGGTGCCCGCCCGCTCGTTCCGGTTCCGGCTGCTGTTCATGATCCCCACCTCCGGTCGTCTGTTGCGACGACGGTAGGCGGGCGGGCTCTCAGAAGCCTGCGCGCCTGCTGTGGCCTGCCTGTGGGACCGTGGTCCTGCCCTGGAGCCGGGCCGCCGTGTCCCGTATCAGCGGCAGGCGGGCGGTGAGGGCCTCGCCGGGGCAGCTGGTCGGGAAGCCCTCCTTGTGGCCCGCGACGGCGTTCAGGGTGGCGGTGGTGCCGGCCGCGTACCGGCTCAGGCCGTTGCTGGAGACCAGGCCGACCTTCCCGCGGGGATCGGTGTCGGTCTCGCCGAGCTTCCAGGCCGTCAGCGCGGCGATCGCGTCGGTCAGCGCGTCCGGCACGGGCACGCCGGCGGTGAAGGTGCCGAGGGCGGCGATGCCGGTAGTGCGGTGGTTGAAGCCCTGGGTGTGGGCGCCGGTGACGGGGCGGTCGACGCCTCCGGCGCGGCCCTCGTAGATGGTGCCGCAGCGGTCGACGACGAAGTTGTAGCCGAGGTCGTCCCAGTGGCGGGCGCCGGTCTGGCCGGCGTAGAGGTCGCGGATGATGCGGGGCGCGTCGGCACACGCGTAGCCGTTCGGCGTGTCGGTGTGGTGGACGAAGACGGCGACGACCTTGTCGTCGTAGCGCGGGGGCGGCTGGCGGTGGGCGGTGGCGCCCAGCCAGGCCGACCGGGGCACGATGGCCGGCCGTGGGGCGAAGTGGTGGACCGCGGGCCTGGCGAGCGGCGTGGAGTGGGCCACCACCGCCCGCTCCACGCCGCTCGCGCACAGCGCCAGGGCTATGACGGCGGCGAGGCCGGGCAGACAGCCGAGCAGCATCAGGGCCGCGCCCGGTATGCGTACCGCACGCCGTACCCGTCCCGCGCGCGGCTCTCCCCGGCGCGACTTGTCGAAGACACGCATGGTCCCACTGTCGGGCGGTGCCGGTTCGCCCGCGATGTGTGCTGTGCCACCTGGCGGAACCATCGCCCCGGTCCGCGACGTTCCTCCGGTGTCTCGTACATGTGGCCGGTTTCACGACGGCCACGCGCCTCCGGCTGATCACCGAGCCCGTCCCGCACGTACTCAGGGGTCCCGGGGCCCGAGAGAAAGGCGGCACGGCGTGGGTCTGCTCGACATCCTGCTGGTGCTGGTGGCCCTGGCCTACGCGGCCTCGGGTTACCGGCGGGGACTGTTGGCCGGCTGTGTGTCGCTGGCCGGGTTCGTGGGCGGCGCGGTGGTCGGCGTGTTGATCCTGCCGTGGGTCATGGACCTGGTGACGCCGGGCACGACGACGGCGACGGTGACCGCGGTGCTCACGGTGCTCGTGCCGGCGGTGATCGGCCAGGAGCTGGCGGGGCGCCCCGCGCTTCGGCTGCGGCGGCAGCTGGACCGGGGGCCGCTGCGGGTGGCCGACGGGGCCGGCGGGGCGGTCGCCGGCTCGGTGGCCGTACTGGTCGTGGCCTGGGTGGCGGCCAGCGTCCTGGCCGCGTCCTCCTCGCCGCTGATCACCTCGGCGATCCGGGACTCGACGGTGCTGGGCACGGTACAGCGGGCGATGCCGGACACCACTCCGGCGTGGTTCTCGCGCGCCACGTCGGCCCTGACCCGGGCGGGGTTCCCGCAGGTGTTCAACCCGTTCGAGAACGAGTCGACCGCCGAGGTCCCCGAGCCCTCCGGCGACAGCGTCACACCGGCGGCGGCCGACGCCGCCAGGTTCAGCACGGTCAAGGTCGAGGGCGTGGCCGGCGTCCAGGGCCGGGAGGGCAGCGGTTTCGTGTACGCGCCGGAGCGCGTGATGACCAACGCCCACGTGGTCGCCGGCATCGACGACCCGAGCGTGCGGGTCGGCGGGGTGGGACGGTCGTACGAGGCGCGGGTGGTGCTGTTCGACCCGGGCAAGGACGTGGCGGTGCTCCACGTCCCGGACCTGACCGCGCCCGCCCTGCGGTTCGACGGCAGCGCCGGGCGCGGCGACGCGGCCGTGGTCGCGGGCTATCCGGAGAGCGGCGACCTGGACCTGCGGGCGGCGACGGTCGCGAACCGGGTGCAGGCGACCGGCCAGAACATCTACCGCGACGAGACCGTCACCCGGGACATCTACTCGGTCCGCTCCACGGTCCGCCCCGGCAACTCCGGTGGCCCGCTGCTGACCACCGACGGCCAGGTGTACGGCGTGGTCTTCGCCCGCTCCACCTCCGACGCGGAGACCGGTTACGCGCTCACGGCCGCCGAGGTGGCCGACGACGCGCGGCGGGCGGCGGACGCGACGGCGGCGGTGGACACGGGCGGGCTGGTGACCTCGTGACCCCCGGACCGCCCGTCGCGCGCCGTCAGACCAGGGCCTGTCCCATCAGCACGTCGTCGACGTACGTGCCGTCGAGGCAGAACTCCTCCGGCTGGACGCCCTCGACGACGAAGCCCTCGGACTCGTACAGCCCGCGCGCGGCGGCGTTGTGGCCGAGGACGCGCAGCGTGATGCGCCGGGCGCCCTCGCGGCGGGCCTCCTCCACGGCGGCGCGGACGAGGGCCCGGCCGACGCCCGCGCCACGGGCCGCGTCGGCGACGGCGAGGCCGCGGATCTGCCGTACGTGCCTGTTGGAGGCGAGTTCGGTGGGGAAGCCGAGGCGCACGTAGCCCACGACGCCGCCGTCGAGTTCGGCGACCAGGTGGTCGCCGGGGCCCGAACGCTCGCTGAAGAAGGGGTCGTCCGGCTGTGGCCGGGGGGAGACCGCGTGCAGGTAGGACCAGGTCTCGTGGTCGAGCCGGCGCAGCGTCTGCTCGTCGTCGGGCCGGGCGTGGCGTATGTGCGGAACTGGCATGACGGTCACTGTACGACGCGGGTGTCGGGCGCTGTTCAGGGATTTTCCGGTGGTCACCATGCAGGATGGGCGCATGGCAGGTTCCCGAATCGCGGTGGCCGGCGCGTCCGGTCTCATCGGCAGCGCACTGGTGCGGTCCTTGACCACGGACGGCCACGAGGTGGTGCGCCTGGTGCGGCGCGAGCCTGCGGGTGCGGACGAGGTCCGCTGGGATCCCGAGCGCGGGCAGGTGGACGTGGCCGGGCTCGCCGGGTGCGACGCCGTGGTGAATCTGGCCGGGGCCGGGGTGGGGGACCACCGCTGGACCGAGGCGTACAAGGTGCGGATCCGCAGCAGCCGGGTCCACGGCACGACGGCGCTCGCGGAGGCCGTGGCGACGCTGGAGCCGCGTCCGCGGGTCTTCGTCAACGGCAGCGCGATCGGGTTCTACGGCGACACCGGCGCCCGGGCCGTCGACGAGAGCGCACCCGCGGGAGAGGGCTTCCTGCCCGCGCTGTGCGAGGAGTGGGAGGCCGCCGCAGCACCCGCCCGGGAGGCGGGCGTACGGACGGTGCTCACCCGGACGGGGCTGGTCGTCGCCCGGGGCGGCGGGGCCTGGGGGCGGCTGTTCCCGCTCTTCCGGGCTGGGCTCGGCGGGCGGCTGGGCGACGGGTCGCAGTACTGGTCGTTCGTGGCCCTGCACGACGAGGTGGCCGCCATCCGGCACCTGCTGGACCGCGAGGACCTGTCCGGCCCGTTCAACCTGACGGCCCCGCAGCCGCTGACGAACCGTGAGATCACCACGGCCATGGGGCGCGTGCTGCACCGGCCGACGCCGTTCCCGGTGCCGGCGCCGGTGCTGCGGGCCGTCCTCGGCGAGCTGGCCGGGGACGTGCTGGGCAGCGCCCGGGTGCTGCCGACGCGGCTGCTGGAGTCAGGCTTCCGGTTCGCGTTCCCGGAGATCGACGGGGCGATCCGGGCGGCGCTGTGAGGTGAGGCCCGGCGGGCTGCGGGGGCCGCCTCGCTCCCGCTGCGCTCGCCACTCCCCCACGCCCCGGCCCCTCTTCCACCCACCCGGCCGACCCAGCCCGGTTCCCGCTCCGCCCCTGTCGGCCCCATCCCTCGTCGGTGCTCCGCGCCGCGGCCGTGAACCGCGGCCCGCGCGCGGACCGGCCCGGCCGGTACCGGCCGACGGCCTCCGTCTCCCCGACCGCCGGCGGCCGACCGGACCCGCCACCCCGGCCATGCCGCCCCGGCGCCCTCCGGTTGCCGCCGCCGCGCACCGGCCCCGACGCCCCGCCGGCACCCGCGGACCCCACCGCGCCCCGCCGGCCCCGACCGTCGCAGGCCGCCCCCGGACGCCCCGCGACCGTGAACGACCACATGACCGCCGTATGCGACCGGCGTGCGACCGTGCCCTGCCCCTGTGCGACTCCCGATGACCGTGGGCGGACCTAACCTCGTTCCGAACTCGGGTATCCCTCAAGCCGGTTGGGGGCATGACGTCTCCAGCGGCCGCGCAACCTCGAGGAGGGGCACGTGCTTGAGCCCGCGTACCAGGCGGACGTCGTCGTCGTGGGGGCCGGAGTCGCCGGACTCGCCGCGGCGCATCGGCTGACCAGCGCAGGAGTGACGACCACGGTCCTGGAGGCCGCCCATGGCGTGGGCGGCCGGATGGCCACCGAGAAAGTCGACGGCTTCCGGCTCGACAGAATCGGACAGCTGCTGTCCACGGCGTATCCCGAACTGCGGCTCACCCCCGCACTGGACGGCCTCGCGCTGCTGCCCTTCGCGCCCGGGGTGCTGCTGCACAGCGAGGGCCGCCGTCACCGCGCGGGCGCCCCGGCGGGCGCGGGGGGCGCAAGGGGCGCACTCCACGCGGTGCGCGCCCTGGCGAGCGCCCCCCGGTCGGTGCCGGCACCCCGGCGGCTCGTACCGGTGCCCAAGGCGCCCAGGAGCCAGGTGCCGGTGCCGCGGAGCCGGCCCGGCGCCCCGCTCGGCTCCGCCGTCGACCAGGCCCGCCTCACCGCCGCCCTCACCCGGCTCGCGGGGACGCCCGTCGAACGGCTGCTGGCCCGCCCGGAACTGCCCGCGGCGCAGGCCCTGGCGGTGCGCGGGCTGCCCGCCCGCACGATCGACGGCTTCCTGCGTCCGCTGCTCGCCGCCCTGCTGTGCGACCCGGACCTCACCGCCTCCAGCCGGTGCGCCGACCTCGCGCTGCACGCCTTCGCCGGCGGGCGGCTGTGCGTGCCGGAGGGCGGTGCCGAGGCGCTGCCGGAGCTGCTGGCGCGGACGCTGCCGCCCGGGACCGTGCGCACCGGCGTCCGGGTCACCTCCGTCGCCACCAACGCGGTGACCACCGCCGAGCACGGCGTCGTCCGCTGCCGGGCCGTCCTGGTGGCCACCGACGCCCGGGCCGCCGCCGAACTGCTGCCGGGTCTGCGGGTGCCCGAGTTCCTCCCGGTGACGGTGGTGCACCACACGACGGACGATCCGCCGGCCACCGGCGCGGCCCTGCTGCTCGACGCCGACCGCGGCGGCCCGGTCGCCCACACGGCCGTGGTCAGCCACGTGGACCCCTCCCGTGCGCCGGCCGGGCGCGCCCTCGTCTCCTCGACGGTCCTCGGGCCTCCCCCGTCCGACGCCGACACCGCCGTCCGCATCCACCTGTCCCGCCTGTACGGCACGTCGACCGCCCGCTGGGAGACCCTGGCCGTGCACCACGCGGCCGAGGCGGTGCCCGCGATGCGCCCGCCGCACGACCTGCGGCGGCCTGTGCGGCTGCTGGCGGGCCTGTACGTGTGCGGCGACCACCGGGACACCAGCACCGTCCAGGGCGCGCTGCACTCGGGGCACCGTGCCTCGGCGGCGATCCTGGCGGACCTGGGGGTGAACCGCTCGATGCACACGGCCGACCCCGTGCCGAGCGCGCACGCCGCCTGAGGGCGTCCGTCCCGGCTAGCCCAGGGCGGCCACCTTGTCCCGGTAGCCCCGTGCGGGTGCCGCGTCCTTGTAGGGCTCCAGCCGCCGTTCGAAGTCCCTGACGTACTCCGTCGCCCGCACCGACCGCATCTCCGCCGCCTGGCCGGCCGCTTCGGCGGCCAGCTGGCAGGCCTGGTCGAGTTCGCCGAGGCCGAGGCGGGCGGTGGCGAGGACGACCCGGCAGAACAGACGGCTGCGGGCATAGGCGGGGGCGCGCAGTTGCAGCGAGCGTTCCGCGTGCTGGGCGGCCGCGCGGAACTGCTGCAGGTCCCGGTGGCAGTGGCCGAACTCGTCGGCGAGCTGGGCCTCGTCGAAGAAGCGCGCCCAGTGCGGCACCTCGTCCCCGGGGCGGGCGGTCTCCAGGGCGCGTTCGGCCCGCACGAGCGCCGCGGTGCAGGCGCGCACCTCGCCGAGCACACCGTGCGCCCGCGCCTCGGAGGCGTGCAGCAGCGCCTGCACGACCGGCGGCGCGGAGGTGCCGACGCCCTGCTGCGCCACCCGTGCGAGCTGCACGGCCTCGCGTCCGTGGCCGAGGTAGACGGCCTGCCGGCTCATGGTGACCAGGACGTAGGAGCCGTACGCCCGGTCCCCCGCCGCCTGCGCGAGCCGCAGCGCCTGCACGAAGTAGCGCTGGGCGAGTCCGTGCGCGGCGATGTCGTACGACGTCCAGCCGGCGAGCCGGGTGAGGTCGGCGGCGGCGGCGAACAGCCGGCGGCCGGTCTGCTCGCCGTAGGTGCCGCGCAGCATCGGCTCCAGTTCGTGCTCCAGGTAGCGCACCAGGGCCTGGCGGGCGTGTCCGCCGCCGTAGCGGTCGTCCAGGCCGCGGAACAGCTCGCCGACCGAGCGCAGGGCGGCCAGGTCCCCGGCCGTCACCTTCTGGCCGGGCCCGCGCTCGGCCGGGCCCCGCCGGCGGGACGGGTCGAGCGGGGCCGGGACCCTGGGCGGCGTCGGCCGGCCCTGCGCCGGGATGCGGACGGGCGGATCGGCGCGGGCCACCTTCTCGTCGGCGCGGCCGATCAGCCAGTCCCGGCTGGGCACGACGAGGCCCGCCGGGGTGAAGGCGATCTTGCGCAGCTCGGCGTGGCTGCCGGAGTCCTTGCGCCACAGGCCGCCGACGATGTCGACGGCCTCCTCCGGGGTGGCCGCGAACTCCAGGCCCGCGTAGACGGGGGCGCAGGCGTCCAGGCCCAGGTCCTGGGCGGTGAGGCGGCGGCCGAGGCGCCGGGTGAAGACCTCGGCGATCAGCGCGGGGGTGGTGCCGCGGGGCTGCTGGCCGCGCAGCCATCGGGTGACGGACGTCTTGTCGTATCTCAGGTCCAGCCCGTGTTCGAGGCCGAGCTGGTCGACGCGACGCGCGAGACCCGCGTTGGAGAACCCCGCTTCGGCGATGAGCGCGGCGAGCTGGCGGTTGGGGGTGCGCTGCGCGGGTCGTTCCGTCATGGTGCGGTGCGGTCTCCTGCCTTCCGGGGCGTTCGATGTGCCCGGAGCGCCTGTGAGCAGCCCTTATGGCCTCGTGGACGGCGCGAATGTAGCGGAGAGTAAGCACCTGATCGCACACTTCCGCAGGCATTCATCCGATCGTGTGAGGATTGCCCGCCGGGCTGACGACGGACGACCGGTCGTACAGTGGCGTGGGCACGCTTCGTGCCTTACGACCTTCCAGGGAGGCGCTAGCCGTGAGTGAGTTGCGGTTCGTCCGCATGGGCTTCGGGGCCGAGGCCGTCGAGTACCAGGAGGCGTGGGACGAGCAGCGCCGGGTGCACGCGGCCCGGTTCGCCGACGAGGTTCCCGACACCGTGCTGCTCCTCGAACACCCGCCGGTCTACACCGCCGGGCGGCGCACCGCGGACAGCGAGCGCCCGCTCGACGGCACGCCCGTGATCGACGTGGACCGCGGCGGCAAGATCACCTGGCACGGACCGGGCCAGCTGGTCGGCTACCCGATCCAGAAGCTCCCGCGCCCGGTGGACGTGGTCGCCCACGTCCGGCGGCTGGAGGAGGCGCTGATCCGCACGTGCACGGAGTTCGGCCTCGAGACCACCCGGGTCGAGGGCCGCAGCGGCGTCTGGGTC
This sequence comes from Streptomyces viridiviolaceus, assembly GCF_014650995.1. Taxonomy (GTDB): domain Bacteria; phylum Actinomycetota; class Actinomycetes; order Streptomycetales; family Streptomycetaceae; genus Streptomyces; species Streptomyces viridiviolaceus. The sequence goes on along the minus strand of NZ_BMWA01000022.1, from coordinate 66,482 downwards.
CTCGGTGACCCGGTGGAGCAGCGCCCCGCGCTCGGCGGACTCTCCATGGACTTCGACCCGCGCCTGACCGACGAGGAGTTCGACCCGCGCCTCAACGGTCCGGAGTACGCCCCCTCCAACGCCGGCCAGCGCCGCGAGGACCGCAAGATCGCGGCGATCGGCATCCGGGTGGCCAAGGGCGTCACGATGCACGGCTTCGCGCTGAACGTGAACCCCGACAACAAGTGGTTCGACAAGATCATCCCGTGCGGTATCCGCGACGCGGGCGTCGCCTCGCTCGCGAACGAGCTGGGCCGGGACGTGACCATCGAGGAAGTCCTGCCGGTGGTGGAGCGCCATCTCCGGGACGTCCTGGAGAACGCGGAACTGAAGCCGAGGGTGATCGAGAAGGCACCGGCGGCATAAAAGCAGCCCGTCCGGCGTTTGAGGACGAGGCCCGTCCAGGGCCGAAGCGGGGGCCTGGGGGCGGCAGCCCCCAGCAAGGCCAGCACCCTCGCCGGGCATCAAATCAACGGGCGTACCCTGAAGGTCGCCGAAGAATCAATCGCTAGGGAGCCGGTCGTGTCCGCAGTCGCACCCGACGGACGCAAGATGCTGCGCCTGGAGGTCCGCAACAGCCAGACCCCCATCGAGCGCAAGCCCGAGTGGATCAAGACCCGGGCGAAAATGGGTCCCGAGTACACGAAGATGCAGAACCTCGTGAAGAGCGAGGGCCTGCACACGGTCTGCCAGGAAGCCGGCTGCCCGAACATCTACGAGTGCTGGGAGGACCGCGAGGCGACCTTCCTCATCGGCGGCGACCAGTGCACCCGGCGCTGTGACTTCTGCCAGATCGACACCGGCAAGCCCGAGGCGCTCGACCGCGACGAGCCCCGCCGCGTGGGCGAGTCCGTGGTCACCATGGACCTGAACTACGCCACGATCACCGGTGTCGCCCGCGACGACCTGGAGGACGGCGGCGCCTGGCTGTACGCCGAGACCGTGCGCCAGATCCACCAGCAGACCGCGGAGCGCGAGGCCGGCCGCACCAAGGTCGAGCTGCTCGCCCCCGACTTCAACGCGGTGCCGGAGCTCCTCAAGGAGGTCTTCGACTCCCGCCCCGAGGTCTTCGCGCACAACGTCGAGACCGTCCCCCGGATCTTCAAGCGCATCCGCCCCGGCTTCCGCTACGAGCGCTCCCTGAAGGTCATCACCGAGGCCCGCGACTACGGCCTGGTCACCAAGTCCAACCTGATCCTCGGCATGGGCGAGACCCGGGAGGAGATCAGTGAGGCGCTCCGGCAGCTGCACGAGGCAGGCTGCGAGCTGATCACCATCACGCAGTACCTGCGCCCGTCCGTGCGCCACCACCCCGTCGAGCGCTGGGTGAAGCCCCAGGAGTTCGTGGAGCTGAAGGAGGAGGCCGAGCAGATCGGCTTCTCCGGCGTGATGTCCGGCCCGCTGGTGCGCTCCTCCTACCGCGCCGGTCGGCTGTACCAGATGGCCGTCGAGCAGCGTCACTCGGCCGCTCCGCAGCGGGACGGCAGCTTCATCGGCGCCCAGGCCGTCTGACCGACCGACCTCTGCCCTCCCGCCGACGCGCCCGGGGCAGCGTGTGAATTCGCGCACAAGTTACTACTCGCCGGTAGTGGCCGATATGTCGCGGCCCTGACCGTCCTCGCAGTTGAGGACACCCGTCAGGGCCGCGCCGTCGTTCGGGGTCCCGGCACCGGGGCTTCATGGGTGTTTGACCGGTCGGTCACGCCCTGGTAACACCAATCAGTGACCCTGGCATCACGCCACGTGCACCCGCACCCGGATCCGTACCGAGGGGGGACCTCCACGATGCAGGCAGCGCCCGTACGCGCCACCGCCATCCCGTCGTTCACCGACGCCCTGCGCGCCGTCGAGTCACTGCTCATGAGCGGCGGCCAGCGCACCGCCCGCCGCAACGCCTGGACCTCCGTCCTGGAGGACCGCCGCCGCGCCAAGGACCGGGTCGAGGCCGAGCGCGTGCTGCAGCAGGCCGTCGCCGGCCGCTCCTGACCCCCCGCCCGCCGTCTCCCCCGCTGCGCCGGGCACTGCCGTCGTGGGCGCTTCCGGGGCCACGTAGACTTCGGAGCATGGCGAGGAAGGAACCTGCAGCGGACGCTGCGAACCCCGGGCGACTGAAGCAGATCGCCCTGACCTACAAGATGACCCGCAAGGCCGACAAGAAGATCGGTCTTGTACTCGCGGCTGTCGGCATCATCGTCTTCGGTGTCTTCCTCGCGATCGGTTTCTTGATCGGTCACCCCATCTATCTCGGCATCCTGGGCCTGCTGCTCGCCTTCCTCGCGACGGCGATCGTCTTCGGGCGCCGCGCCGAGCGGGCGGCCTTCGGCCAGATGGAGGGCCAGCCGGGCGCCGCAGCGGCCGTGCTGGACAACATCGGCCGGGGCTGGACGACGACTCCCGCGGTGGCGATGAACCGCAGCCAGGACGTGGTGCACCGCGCGGTCGGCAAGGCCGGCATCGTGCTGGTCGCCGAGGGCAACCCGAACCGGGTGAAGTCCCTGCTGGCCGCCGAGAAGAAGAAGATGAACCGGATCGTCGCCGACGTGCCCGTCCACGACCTGATCGTGGGCACCGGCGAGGACCAGGTCGAGCTGAAGAAGCTGCGCACGACCATGCTCAAGCTCCCCCGCGTCCTGACCGGCCCGCAGGTCACCACGACCAACGACCGGCTGCGCGCCCTGGGCGACCTGATGAGCAACATGCCGCTGCCGAAGGGCCCCATGCCGAAGGGCATGCGCCTGCCGAAGGGCGGCAACCCCAGGCAGCGCTGACCCCCGTAGGACCTCCACCACATGCCGGTACGGCGATGGGGGCGCCCGGATCACTCCGGGCGCCCCCATCGCCGTACCGGCATGTGGTGGTCAGATCCGCACTTCCACGGTGCGGGCCAGCCGGTCGTGCAGCCCCCGGCCGTCGCGGTCCCAGATCAGCGCCGGGATCGCCAGGCACAGCAGCACCGAGCGCAGCAGCGCGCGCAGCGGGTTGACGCGGCCCGTGCCCAGCTCGACCACGCGCAGCCCGAAGAGGCGCTTGCCCGGGGTGAAGCCGACGGAGCCGACGGTCAGGACGCTGAGCACGAGGAAGATCAGCAGAGCCCAGTTGCTCGTCGCCTGCCCGTAGCCGTCCGTGATCAGGCCGTATGCGATCAAGAGGCACAGGGCCCAGTCCACGACCAGGGCGCCGAGCCGCCTGCCGGGGCGGGCGATCGAGCCCGGTCCCTCCTCCGGCAGACCGAGCTGCTCGCCCCGGTACCCCAGCTCCGCGCCGGCGCCCTCGATGGCCGCCCGCGGCCCGGAGAGCCACGATCCGATTGCTTGCCTGTTGTCCACCCGTCCACGGTACTGCGCCCGTATATGACCGGTGGACGGCGGGGTGTGCCGGGCCCGATCGGGGCCTACGCTGGAAGCGGTGCCGGTTAACTTCTGCGAAACAAATGGGTCACGCCCGAGAAATCACCCGTCCCTAGGGTCGAGGTCAGCGTGTGCCACCCGCACTGGCCGCACGAACGATCTACCACCCCGGCGGGACGGTCGGGAGTAGGAGGAGCTGGATGTTCCAGAACGCCGACGAGGCCAAGAAGTTCATCGCGGACGAGGACGTCAAGTTCGTCGATGTCCGGTTCTGCGACCTGCCGGGCGTCATGCAGCACTTCACGTTGCCCGCCGAGGCGTTCGACCCCGACGACGAGCAGGCCTTCGACGGGTCCTCGATCCGTGGTTTCCAGGCCATTCACGAGTCGGACATGGCCCTGCGCCCCGACCTGTCCACCGCGCGCGTGGACCCCTTCCGCCGGGACAAGACGCTCAACATCAACTTCTTCATCCACGACCCGATCACGGGCGAGCAGTACTCCCGCGACCCGCGGAACGTGGCGAAGAAGGCCGAGGCCTACCTCGCCTCCACCGGCATCGCCGACACGGCGTTCTTCGGCCCCGAGGCCGAGTTCTACGTCTTCGACAGCGTGCGCTTCGCCACCGGCGCGAACGAGTCCTTCTACCACATCGACTCCGAGGCCGGCGCCTGGAACACCGGCGCCCTGGAGGACAACCGCGGTTACAAGGTCCGTTACAAGGGCGGCTACTTCCCGGTCCCGCCGGTCGACCACTTCGCCGACCTGCGCGCCGAGATCTCCCTGGAGCTGGAGCGGTCCGGCCTGAAGGTCGAGCGCCAGCACCACGAGGTGGGCACCGCCGGCCAGGCCGAGATCAACTACAAGTTCAACACGCTGCTCGCCGCCGCCGACGACCTCCAGCTCTTCAAGTACATCGTGAAGAACGTGGCCTGGAAGAACGGCAAGACGGCGACCTTCATGCCGAAGCCGATCTTCGGTGACAACGGCTCGGGCATGCACGTCCACCAGTCGCTGTGGAGCAACGGCGAGCCGCTGTTCTACGACGAGCAGGGCTACGCGGGCCTGTCCGACACCGCCCGCTACTACATCGGCGGCATCCTCAAGCACGCCCCGTCGCTGCTGGCCTTCACCAACCCGACGGTGAACTCCTACCACCGCCTGGTGCCGGGCTTCGAGGCGCCGGTGAACCTGGTGTACTCGCAGCGCAACCGCTCCGCGGCGATGCGTATCCCGATCACCGGGTCGAACCCGAAGGCCAAGCGCGTCGAGTTCCGCGCCCCGGACGCCTCCGGCAACCCGTACCTGGCGTTCTCGGCCCTGCTGCTGGCGGGCCTGGACGGCATCAAGAACAAGATCGAGCCGGCCGAGCCGATCGACAAGGACCTCTACGAGCTGGCTCCCGAGGAGCACGCCAACGTCGCTCAGGTCCCGACCTCCCTCGGTGCCGTCCTCGACCGCCTCGAGGCCGACCACGAGTTCCTCCTCCAGGGCGACGTCTTCACGCCGGACCTGATCGAGACGTGGATCGACTACAAGCGCGCGAACGAGATCGCCCCGCTGCAGCTGCGTCCGCACCCGCACGAGTTCGAGCTCTACTTCGACGTGTGATCGGCGCCTTCGGCCGTCCGGCGTCCCCGCTCCTGTCTCCAGGGGCGGGGACGCCGTCGTTTGCGCCGGCCGGCCCTCCTGGTGTACTAAAACGGATGTTCGATCCGCAGAACGGGGAGAGGGGCGGGGATGCCCGAACGGGACGACGAGCAGCGGGAGTTCGACCTCAAGTGGGCCGACGGAGCCGAGCACAAGGAGCCCTCCGCCCGTGCCCGGATGCTGGCCGCGCGCTGGAAGGAGAACCCGCCCGCACCGGTCCCCTTCCGTGCCGACCCCGACCCGGTGCGCTCCGGCCGCCGGTCGTCGTGGGTGTCCACCGCCGTGGTGCTGGGCTGCGTGGCGGCGGTCATCGTCCTGCTGGGGTACATCAACTTCCGGGCGCCTTACTAGAACCGGGCCGGGTGCACACTGGACAGCGGGACGAGTGCCTGACCGCTGCGGGGTGATGCAGATGCCCAGCCGCTTCCGGAGTGACCGGCGGTTGACCGTGCGCATGGGGGTCACGCTCTTCCTGCTCGGCCTGCTGTATGTCGGGTTCGTCGCCGCGCTGATCGCGCTGCTGAAGTCCTGGGTACTGGTCGTGGTGATCGCGGCGGCGCTGTTCGGCGCGCAGTACTGGTTCTCCGACCGGATCGCCCTCTACGCGATGCGGGGCCGGGTCGTGGAGCGGGACGAGTACCCGGAGCTGCACGGAGTGGTCGACCGGTTGTCGGCGATGGCCGACATGCCGAGGCCGGTGGTCGCCGTGTCGGAGATGGACATGCCGAACGCCTTCGCGACCGGGCGGAACCCGGACAACGCGGTGGTCTGCGTCACCACCGGGCTGCTGCGGCGGCTGGAGCCCGCGGAGCTGGAGGGCGTGCTCGCGCACGAGCTGTCGCACGTCGCGCACAAGGACGTCGCCGTGATCACGGTCGCGTCCTTCCTCGGGGTGATCGCGGGGCTGATCGTACGGTTCGCCTTCTACTCGCAGCTCTTCGGCGGCGGACGGCGGGACCAGAACACCCTTGTCGTCCTCGTCGGCGTGATGGGCGTCTCCGCGGCCGTGTACGCGCTCAGCTTCCTGCTGATCCGGGCCCTGTCCCGGTACCGGGAGCTGGCGGCGGACCGCGCCGCGGCCCTGCTCACCGGCCGTCCCTCGGCGCTGGCGGCGGCGCTCACGAAGGTCACCGGCGACATCGCCCGCATCCCGACCAAGGACCTGCGCACGGCCCAGGCGTTCAACGCCTTCTACTTCACGCCCGCCTTCGGTGCCGAGCCCGGCCTCGGCCGGTTCTTCACCACCCACCCCAGCCTGGAGCAGCGGCTCGAACAGCTGGGCCGGATCTCCGCCGAGCTGGGTGAGGCGGCGCCGGGAAGGGCCTGACCATGGGACTCCTGGACATCCTGCTGGGCCGCACGAAGCCGGCCGCGCCGGACCTCGACCGGCTCTTCGCGCTGCCGTCGGCGGCCGTGACCCTCGAAGCCGCGACCGGCTTCACGCCGACCGGGCGCGGGGCGGTGTGCTTCGCCACCGTCGAGGGCGCGGCCTTCGAGCAAACCCACCGCGAGGTCCGGGCCCTGATGGACGCGGACACCGAGCGCGAGGGACCGCCGGTGGAACTGCGGGAGGACGACTACGGCTACTCCTGGCTCGTCTCCCGCCGCTCCCCCGACCAGCTGCCCGCGCTCGTGAACGACCTGCACGCGGTGAACGCCTCGATGGAGGTCAACGGCTTCGGCCCGCAGCTGCTGTGCTCCCTGGCCGGATTCCACGACCCGGAAGGGCGGCGGCTGGCGCTGGTGTACCTGTACAAGCGCGGCACCTTCTACCCCCTGTGCGTCCGCCCCGGCCGGCGCAGGCGCGACAACGCGCTCGAGCTGCAGGTGGCCGCGGCCGTGGAGGACGACCTGCCGGTGGAGAAGGACCTGAGCCGCTGGTTCCCGCTGTGGGACGCCCCCGGCATGGCCGACTGAGCGGCCCGCCGAGACGTGTCCCCCGGCGCCATGGTGTACTCGGCCCGCCCGCCGCTGCCGGCCGGGCACGACCACGGACCCCGATGACTGCGGAGACCACCGACATGCGACTGCGTTGCGCCGTGCTCGACGACTTCCAGAACGCGGCGCTGGACTCCGCGGACTGGAGCCCGGTCGAGGACCGGGTGGAGGTCGTCGCCTTCCCCGACCACGTGACCGACGAGGACCTCCTCGCGGACCGTCTCGCCGGCTTCGACATCGTCGTCACCCTGCGCGAGAGGGTCCCGTTCCCCGCCTCCCTGCTGGACCGCCTGCCCCGGCTGAAGCTGCTCGTCGCCTCCGGGATGCGCAACTCCGTCATCGACTTCGCGGCCGCCCGGCGCAACGACGTGACCGTGTGCGGCACCGCCAGCTCCTCGGCACCGCCGGTCGAGCTGACCTGGGCACTGCTGCTCGGTCTGGCCCGCAATCTCGTACCCGAGAACCGTGCGCTGCGGGAAGGCGGCCCGTGGCAGTCCACGGTCGGGGCCGACCTGCACGGCCGCCGCCTGGGTCTGCTCGGCCTCGGGAAGATCGGCAGCCGGGTCGCGCAGGTGGGTCTCGCCTTCGGGATGCGGGTCGGCGCGTGGAGCCAGAACCTCACGCGACAGCGGGCCGACGAGGTCGGTGCCGAATTCGTCGAGACCAAGGAGGAGTTGCTCCGGAGCAGCGACTTCGTCTCCGTTCACCTGGCGCTCGGTGACCGCACCCGCGGCCTGCTCGGCGCGAGGGAACTCGCCCTGCTCAAGCCCTCCGCCTACCTGGTCAACACCTCGCGCGCGGCCATCGTCGACCAGGACGCGCTGTGCGACGCGCTGCGTGCCGGACGGATCGCCGGAGCGGGCCTGGACGTCTTCGACGTCGAGCCCCTGCCCGCGGACCATCCCTTGCGCACCGCCCCGCGCCTGCTCGCCACGCCGCACCTCGGCTATGTCTCGCGGGCCAACTACGCGACGTACTACGGCCAGGCAGTGGAGGACATCCACGCCTTCCTGGCCGGCGAGCCGCTGCGTCGGCTCGGCTGACGGCCACGTCCCCTCGTCCCGTCCCGCACTGTCAGTGGGGCCGGGCAGGATGGGCCGCAGGTGGACTCGACGGGTGGAGGCCGGGATGGGTGACGGACGTCGGCACATCGGCACGGGTGAGCGGCGGGCCCGGCTCGCGCTGCGCCAGCGGCTGGCGGGCGCGGCGCGGGCGGGGAGCCCCGAGGAGGTCGCCGGTTCGCTGGTCGCGCTGCACGGCACGGACCCCGCGACGGTCTACCTGGCCGTGGGCGCCCGGCTCGCGGACGCGGCGCGGACGGTGGGCGAGACGGAGCGTGCGCTGTACGAGGACCGCACCCTGGTGCGGATGCACGGCATGCGGCACACCGTGTTCGTGTTCCCCACGGAGCTGACGGCGGTCGTGCACGCCTCGACCGGTCTGGTGGTCGCCGCGCGGGAGCGGGCCGCGTTGCTGAAGCACATGGCCGCGGCCGGGGCGCCGGACGCGGCCTGGCTGAAGGAGGTCGAGGAGTCGACGCTGGCCGCGCTGACCCGGCGGGGCCAGGCGACGGCGGCCGAACTGGCCCGGGACGAGCCTCGCCTGAAGCTGCAGTTCGTGTACGCGGCCGGGAAGAGCTACGAGGGCTCGCACACCGTCTCCACCCGGCTGCTGAGGGTACTGGGGGTGGAGGGAAAGGTCGTACGGGGACGGCCGCTCGGCTCCTGGACGTCCTCCCGGTTCCGCTGGGCGCCGGCGCCCGAGCATCGCGAACTCGACCCCGCCGGGGCCCAGGCGGAGCTGCTGCGCCGCTGGCTGGCGGCGTGCGGTCCGGCGACCGAGGCCGACCTGAAGTGGTGGACGGGGTGGCCGGTGACGCAGGTGCGCCGGGCGCTGGCCGCGATCGGCGCGCAGGAGGTGTCGGTGGAGGAGGGCACGGGGTACGTCGTGGCCGGCGACGCCGGCCCGGTGGCGGAGCCGGCCGAGCCGTGGGCGGCGATGCTGCCCGGACTGGATCCGACGGCGATGAGCCGGCAGCACCGGGACTGGTACCTCGCGCCGGAGCTGCGGCCGGCGCTGTTCGACGGCAGCGGCAACATCGGGCCGACCGTGTGGTGGAACGGGCGGGTGATCGGCGGCTGGGCCCAGCGGGCCGACGGGGAGATCGTCTGGCGGGTGCTGGACGGCGAGGGGGTCGGCCGCGAGGCGGAGGCCGCGATCGCGGCGGAGGCGGAGCGGCTGGCGTCCTGGGTGGGGACGGCACGGGTCACTCCGCGGTTCCGCACACCCTTGGAGCGCGAACTGTCGGCGTAGCGACGCCGGGCGCCCGGAGGATCGAACGGGCGCCCGGCGCCGGGCTCACCGCGAGTACCGCATCAACGCCCGCACCATGTGGCACGTGGTGTCCGAGGGCGGGTGGACACCGATCAGCGCCGCGGTGCTCCGTATCCTCTCGTTGCGGGCCTGGTTCGGCAGGTAGACGCCGGAGTCGAGCAGGGCGATGGCGAGTCGCATCGCCTTGAGCCGGCGGTTGTGCGTGACGTACCACTCGCGGGGGCGGCCCGCCGGCAGCGGGCGCTTCTCCACGGGTTCGTACGGCAGGTCGAGCAGGACGGGTCGCTCGGCGGTCGACTGGGTGGGCAACGGCTTCGGCTTGAGTGCGGCAGCGGGCACAGGCATCCTCCTGTCGCGGTCAGGGCGCCGTCCGGCACATCCCGGCGGCACCCTCGAACACTGCTTCTATTTTACCGCCCCCCACTGACAAAAGCCCCTGGCCACAAGGGCTTTCGGGGGCACGGTGACGCATGGGAAGAACGGGTTTTCACGCCTCTCGGGCTACCGTGTGCCGCATGGAGATCTGGATCAACCCGGCCTGTTCCAAGTGCCGCAGCGCCATCAGCCTGCTCGACGCCGAGGGGGCCGACTACACCGTGCGGCGTTACCTGGAGGACGTGCCGAGCGAGGACGAGATCCGCGAGGTCCTCACCCGCCTCGGCCTGGAACCGTGGGACATCACCCGCACGCAGGAGGCCGCCGCCAAGGAACTGGGGATGAAGGAGTGGCCCCGTGACGACACGGCACGCGACCGCTGGATCACGGCGCTCGCCGAGCATCCGAAGCTGATCCAGCGTCCGATCATCACGGCGGACGACGGTACGGCCGTCGTCGCCCGCACCGATGACGCGGTTCGGGACGCGCTGTCCCGTTAGACGCGGTCTGCCCGGCGGCGGCTCCGGCGCGAGATGACCTCGCGTCACACGCATTGTGACGCACGTTACTTGCGCCAATCCCCGTGACCGATGAGTAACCTCGTTCGGCATCTCGTACATAGCGGCGTACGCTCCCCTACCTCTTCAGGAGGCGCGCATGTCGCGCAGGAGAAGTCTCGGTACGAAGAAGAAGATCGCGCTGCTCGTCGGTGCCGCGTCGGTTGCGGGCGGCGGGGCCTTCGTGATGGCGAGCACCTCGAACGCCACGCCCCCCGCGCCGACGACGAGGTCCGCGCAGGACTCGTCCGTGTGTCAGGGCCTGGCCACCGCACTGGGCAACAACCAGCGGTTCATCGAGGGCCAGCGGGCCGATCCGGACGCGCAGTCCGAGGCGCGGATCGCCAACCGTGAGGCGGTCATCGAGGAGATCAAGCGCAAGCAGGAGGCGTCCGGGTGCGCGGCGGGGGAGTCGGCTCAGGACTCCCAGGCCGCACAGCCGCCGCAGAACGGCCAGGAAGCCGGTCAGGAAGCGGACCAGGAAGCCGGTCAGGGGGGCGGCCCGCAGGCCGGTGAACAGGCCGGTGAACAGGCCGGTGAACAGGCCGGCGAGCAGGCCGGGGACGCCGGGCAGGCCGGCGAGCAGGTGTGCAACGGCTCCACCGTCACCCTCTCCGGCGAGGGCGGCGCGCCCGCCGCGTCCAGCAACCAGTTCCCGCTGGGCACCAAGCTCAAGGTCACCAACCTGGACAACAACAAGTCCACGACGGTGGAGGTCACCTCGGTCTCCGGAAGCTGCGCGCTGCTCAACAACGCGGCCTTCGAGGAGGTCCGCGAGCCGGGCAAGTTCCTGATCCGGCGGGCCCTGATCGAGAAGGTGGGGTGAGGCCCCGCCCCACCGGACGGGGACACCGCTGAGGCGGCGGCGCGGGCCGTGCCGGCCGGTCCCGGCCGCCGCCTCACGCCTCCCCGAGGGCGCGCACGGCGCTCACCGCGTCGCATACGAGCGGCCGGGCGCCGCGCGTCCACGACGGGCGCGGCCCGCTCCACGCGGGCGTTCCGGGCCGCACCGGACCCACGCGCCGCCCTCACACCGTGAGACGCGCCACACCACCCCCAGGTAACACGGGGTTCACATTTGGGCAATGGCCGGGAAATCGCCTGTTGACAAGCTCCCGGCAGTGAACGCGGCGCCCCAGTGCCGCAGCGCCGCAGCACCCGCAAGTGCGCCCAGACCCACCCCGAAGGATGTGGCCCCGTGACCTTCAAGGCTGAGTACATCTGGATCGACGGCACCTCGCCGACGGCCAAGCTCCGTTCCAAGACGAAGATCATCCCGGGTGCCCCCGCCGGTCTGGACGCCCTGCCGGTCTGGGGCTTCGACGGCTCCTCCACCAACCAGGCCGAGGGCCACTCCTCGGACTGCGTGCTCAAGCCGGTCTTCTCCTGCCCCGACCCGATCCGCGGCGGCGACGACGTCCTGGTGCTCTGCGAGGTCCTGGACACGGACATGACCCCGCACCCGAGCAACACGCGCGCCGCGCTGGCCGAGGTCGCCGAGCGCTACGCCGCGCAGGAGCCGATCTTCGGCATCGAGCAGGAGTACACCTTCTTCAAGGACGGCTACCCGCTCGGCTTCCCCAAGGGCGGCTTCCCGGCCCCGCAGGGCGGCTACTACTGCGGTGTCGGCGCCGACGAGATCTTCGGCCGTGACGTCGTCGAGGCGCACCTGGACAACTGCCTGAAGGCGGGCCTGGGCATCTCCGGCATCAACGCCGAGGTCATGCCGGGCCAGTGGGAGTTCCAGGTCGGCCCGCTGTCCCCGCTGGAGGTCTCGGACCAGCTGTGGGTGGCCCGCTGGCTGCTCTACCGCACCGCCGAGGACTTCGACATCGCCGCCACCCTCGACCCCAAGCCGGTCAAGGGCGACTGGAACGGGGCCGGCGCTCACACCAACTTCTCCACCAAGGCGATGCGCGAGGGCTACGACGCGATCATCACCGCGTGCGAGTCGCTCGGCGAGGGCTCCAAGCCGCTCGACCACGTCAAGAACTACGGCGCCGGCATCGACGACCGCCTGACCGGCCTGCACGAGACCGCCCCGTGGAACGAGTACTCCTACGGCGTCTCCAACCGTGGTGCCTCCGTGCGCATCCCGTGGCAGGTCGAGAAGGACGGCAAGGGCTACATCGAGGACCGCCGACCGAACGCCAACGTCGACCCGTACGTCGTGACCCGCCTGCTCGTCGACACCTGCTGCGAAGCCCTGGAGAAGGCCGGCCAGGTCTGATCCTCCCGCTCGTGCCAGGGGCGTCCACCGTAACGGTGGGCGCCTCATGGCGTTTTCTGACGCATTCTCACCGGTGCGGGCGTCCACGCTGTGAGAGTGGGCTCCTGCACCGGCCCGCCGTCTGCTTCAATGGGACCATGGCCAGCTTCCGGAAGTACGCAGCGACGGGTCGCCATGACCTCGAGCCCTTCTGGCCTTCCCGTCAGCACCACGACTTCGACCGGGTGTGTTGCCGCGCGGTGAACGCGCGGGCCCTGTAGAGCCGTACACCCCGGCCCCCGGCCAGCGCGCACGACGTACGTCCCCGCGACGCCCGACGACGAACTCGGCGGCCGTCGCCCCTTCCGACGAACATCTCGCGCGAAAGAGCTGACGTCCCATGGCGACCACCCGTTCCCTGTCCACCGTCACCCTCGACTCCCCCGCCCCGCCCACGCCCGCCGCCTCCCGGCACCGGCTCCGGGCCGTCGACCGCGACGAGCCGGTCGACGTGGCGGACCTGCTGCCGCCCGGCGCCACCTGGCTGCCCGCTCCCCCGCACACCCTGCCCGCGCTGCCGGGCCGGCCGCCGATGGTCGGCTACCTGGTCCTCGTCCCCGCCGACCGGCAGCCGCCCTTCCTGCCGTCCGTCGTCCCCGACCGGACGCCGGAGGCCGCCGGAGCCGGTGACGGCCCGGTCGACCCGCTCGTCCGCATCGACACCGCCCAGCGCACCGCCGCGGTGGACGGCCGCGAACTCGATCTGACCTACCTGGAGTTCGAACTGCTCGCCCACCTGGTCACGCATCCGCACCGGGTGCACACCCGCGACCAGCTGGTCACCACGGTGTGGGGTTACGGCCACGTGGGCGACGGCCGCACCGTCGACGTCCACATCGCGCGGCTGCGCCGCAAGCTGGGCGCCGAGCACCGGCAGACGATCCAGACGGTGCGGCGCGTGGGCTACAAGTACACGCCGCCGGCCGGCCGCTGACCCTCTGCCGACAGCAGACACCCGTTCCCCGCGGCCCGCGCGCCGGGCAGAGTGTCCGGCATGAGGCTACTGGTGCTGGGCGGTACGGAGTTCGTGGGACGGGCCCTGGTGGAGGCGGCCCTCGGGCGCGGCTGGGAGGTGACCGTCTTCCACCGGGGGCGGCACACGCCACCGCCGGGAGTGCGGTCGCTGCACGGCGACCGCACCGCGCCGGACGGTCTCGCCGCCCTCGCCGGGGGCACGTGGGACGCCGTCGTCGACACCTGGTCGGCGGCGCCCCGCGCGGTACGGGACACGGCGCGGCTGCTGCGGGACCGCGCCGGCCGGTACGTGTACGTGTCGAGCTGCTCGGTGTACGCCTGGCCGCGCCCCGCCGGGTACGGCGAGGACGCGCCGCTGGTCGAGGGCGCGGCGCCGGACGCCGGTGGGACCGACTACGCCCGGGACAAGCGGGGCGGCGAGCTGGCCGCGCTGGACGCCTTCGGCGCGGACCGCTCGGTGTTCGTGCGGGCCGGGCTGATCCTCGGGCCGTACGAGAACGTCGGCCGGCTGCCGTGGTGGCTGACCCGGATCGCGCGCGGCGGCCCGGTGCTCGCTCCGGGTCCGCGGGACCTGCCCCTGCAGTACGTCGATGTCCGCGACCTGGCCGAGTGGACCCTCGGCGCGGTGGAACAGGAGCTGAGCGGGCCGTACAACCTGGTCGCTCCGCAGGGGCACACCACCATGGAGTCCCTGCTCGAAGCCTGCGCACGGGCGACGGGCGGTGCGGCACGGCTGCGCTGGACCGGCCCCGACGCCGTCCTCGGCGCCGGCATCGAGCCCTGGACGCAGCTGCCGGTGTGGGTGCCGCCGGGCAGCGAGCTGCACGACGCCCTGCACGGCGCGGACGTCTCCCGGGCGCTGGCGACGGGGCTGCGCTGCCGGCCCGCCGCCGAGACGGTCGCCGACACCTGGCGCTGGCTGACGGACATCGGCGGCACGGCACCGCAGCGACCGGACCGGCCGACGGTGGGCCTGGACGCGGAGACGGAGGCGAAGGTGCTCGCGGCCGGCCGGGACGTACGCGGCACCACCGCTCCCGAAGACTGAGCGGGTCCCGGACGCGCTCACCCCGGCTGGCCTCACCCGCCCCACGTGCCCCGCCAATTTTCGGTTGCGGCTGAACACCCCTCGGGCGGCCTCCGTATGGATGGGAGCCGCTTCACTCCTGTCGGGCGCCTCGATGCCCCGCAAGGAAGTCAGAGGAGTTCCATGGGACGCAACACACGAAAACGCCGTACGCCGCTGGCCACCAAGGCCGTAGCCGGGGCGGCGGCCCTGGCGCTCGGTGGGGGCGGGCTGATCTGGGCCAACTTCTACGCCTCGGCCCACGAGGAGAGCCCGGCGCAGAACCGGACCAGGTCCGCGACGGCCCAGGTGGCGACGATCGACTGCCCCGACGTCGGCCAGCAGCTCTCCGGGGTGCCGGACCGGGCGCGCGGGGAGGTCGACGGCGAACTGGCCACGCTGGACAGCCAGATCACCGACGCCTACCAGCGGCTGGCCACCACACGGGACGCGCAGGCACGCGACGGGCAGTTCGTCCGCAACAGCATCCTGGGCCCGCTCAAGGACCGCCGGAAGGTGATCATCGACCGGATCCAGCTGGAGATCGACCGGGCGGGCGGCAACGCCGACGACGACCTGGACGAGCTGGCCGAGTGCCAGGGGCAGCCCGCGGAGCAGCCGCAGACCAATGACGGCGGCCAGGAGGGCGACGGGCAAGACGGCGACGGCCAGAACGGCGACGGCGGCCAGGACCAGGGCGACGGGCAGAACCAGGACGACAACGGCAACGGGGCCGCGGGCCCGGTGGCCGACGACTTCATCGACATCGAGGACGTCCAGCCGAACTCCCGCGACAGCCGCAACGGCCTGGCCGCCGACGGAGACGGCGGTTCCACGGGAACGTTCACCACGGACTGCGGTGTCAACGAGAACAACCTGTTCAACAGCGACAACCTGATCGCGGCCCCGGGTGTCGACAACGGCGCGCACCACACGCACGACTACGTCGGCAACCAGGACAACGACGCGTTCTCCAGCGACGAGGACCTGGCGAACGCGGACACCTCGTGCCGGAACCAGGGCGACAAGTCCACGTACTACTGGCCGGTGCTGCGCCTCCAGGACGGCACCGAGGAGTTCGACGCCGGCGACCAGGGCGGCGGCGCCGAGGGCAACGTCGGCAGGATCCTCAAGCCCAGCCAGGCCGAGCTCAGGTTCGTCGGCAACAAGCAGAGCGACGTCGTCGCCATGCCGAAGTTCCTGCGCATCATCACCGGCGACGCCAAGTCCTTCACCAACGGCGTGGCGAACGCCAACAGTTCGTGGAGCTGCACCGGCTTCGAGGACCGGCAGGTCACGGACAAGTACCCGCTCTGCCCGGACGGCAGCCAGGTGGTGCGCACGGCCAACTTCCAGAGCTGCTGGGACGGCCAGAACATCGACAGCGCCAACCACCGTGACCACGTGGCGTTCGTCCAGGAGGACGGCGGCTGCCCGAACGGCTTCCAGGCCATCCCCCAGCTGCAGGTCCGCCTGGTGTACGACATCCCCACCCCGACCGTCGAGAACGGCCAGGTGCAGAACCCGTACGCCGTGGACAGCTTCCCGGAGCAGTTGCACAAGCCGATCACCGACCACAACGACTTCATCAACGTCATGGACGAGGACCTGATGGACCAGGTGGTCGAGTGCATCAACAGCGGCGAGGACTGCCAGTAGTCCCGCCGGTCGTCCGCGAGGAGGAAGCCGGTGACGGTCGGACCGCCACCGGCTTCCTGTCTGTCCGGGTACCGCGCCGCCGCGGTCAGCCGCCGTGCCCGGCGTGCCCGGCCGAGTGCGGGCCGCCGCCGTGCAGGGTGCCCTGCTCCAGGGTCCCGCCGAGCCGGCCGCGCAGGTCCGCCATGACGTCCTCGTGGCCGACGGCGACCCACTTGCGGCCCACGAGGTAGTGACCGCCGTAGTCCTTGGCCGAGTTGATCCACTCGCGCTGGCCGCGGTCGGTGGCGAAGGTGGCGAGGATGTACTTCTCGTCGCCCCTCTCACAGATGGCCTGGCGGACCGTGTCGGCGTCGGCCTGCATGTTCGGCTCGCACCGCACCTCGGCGGCCAGGTGCTCCAGGCTCCCGGTCGCCGTCCTTGGGACAGCTGCCTCGCCGTCCCCGCCGGATCCGCAGCCCGTCAGCGCCAGTACCGCCGCTGCGGCCGCTGCGAGCATCGGTCGGGTCAGCCTCATGTGTTCCTCCGGTCCTTCCGGCGACATGCCGCACGGAGCCCCGGCGAGGGACTCTCGGACATCGATACGGCCGCGGAGCGCGCAGCGCTCAAAAAACACCCGTGCCGAGGCGGGTGCGCCCGTGCGAAGGTGACCCGGTGAACAAGGACTGGGAAGACCGCGTGGCCGCGGCCTGGGCCGCCTTCGACGACTGCGCCGAGCAGGACGCGGCGGACTTCCGCGCCGTGATCGACGCGCTCGCCGCCGAGTTGCCCGAGGACAGCCCGCTCGGCCCGTTCGAGCGGGCCTGCGCCTGGGACTCGACGGGGCACTCGGACAAGGCCGTGCCCCTCTACCGGGAGGCGCTCGCCCGCGGGCTGAGCGAGGTCAGCGGCTACAAGGGCCGGCGGGCCAAGATCCAGCTCTCCAGTTCCCTGCGCAACGTCGGACGCCCGGAAGAGGGCGTAGCCCTGCTCACGCCGGAACTCGACGCGCCCTCCGACGAGTTGGACGACGCGGTGCGGGCCGTGCTGGCGCTGTGCCTGTCCGGCCTCGGCCGCGACCGGGAGGGACTGTCGCTGGTGCTCGGCGCGCTCGCCCCCCACCTGCCGCGCTACCAGCGCTCCATGGCCGCGTACGCGCGGGCGCTGGCCGAACCGGTCCGCTAGCGCCGGTGCGGTGGCGGTGACCAAGCGCTGATCCGCTCGTTCTGCTGGACGTGCAGTCACAGGATGTCGTCCCGCACCCCGCACCGTCCGCCACCGACCCGGTCGTCGGCGTGGAGCAGGCCGAGGCCGCGCTCGTCGAGCACTACCCGCGCCTGGTCCGGCTCGCCTACCTGGTGCTGCCGCCGGGGCTCGGCCGCAGCCGCCGGGTCCTGACCGCGCACTCCCTCACCCAGCGCGCCCTGCCCGGGAACCGGACGGCGACGCCCGTGATCCCGGCCCAGTCCGCGGACCGTGAGGGCGACCCGGGCTACGCCCTGATCCGCCTGCGTGTCGTGCGTACGGCGCTGGAGGCGGGCCTGCCGCTGAAGCGCCGGGCCTGGCCCAAGCGCTCCCAGCTGCCTCCGCTGCTGCCCCAGGTCTGGGGCCTGAAGCTCTTCCCGCGCTCCGGCGGCGCCGACGAACTCGCCCTGGACCAGCAGCTGACCGCCCTGTCCGCGGCGGGCCGGGCCGCCTACGTGCTGCGCGGCCTGGAGCGGCTCCCCGACGGCGACGTACGGCAGTTGCTGCGGGCCGCCGGTGTCGCGGACGCCGACGCCGCCCTGCGCGAGGCCGACGGGGTCACCGGTGCGTGCACGCTGCTCGCCTCCCCCGAGTTCGACCCCTGCTCGCTGCAGGCCCGGCCGACCGACCTGATGCGGCGCCGGCAGCACACCAGGGCCGCGCTGGTCGCCGGGGCCGCCCTCGTGGTGTGCGGGGCGCTGGTCGGCCTGCCCGGCGACGGCTGGGGGTCCGACGGCCCCGCCGCCCCGCCGTACGCACGGAATCCGGCGGCCGAGGCCGCGCTCGACCCGGGCGAGCTGACGAAGGTCCCGCCCGCGGCGTGGCGGACCTCCGCGCGCACCGACTTCTCGGTGTGGCCGGCGCGCGGCGACCTCACCGACGACGAGGACCTGCTGCGGCGGGCCCTCGCCGTCTGGGCCCGGCCCGGCGAGACCGTCCGGGTGTCGGCGACGCCGGGCACACCCACCGGCGGCCCGTCCGGGCCGCCGCAGCTGCTGTACGCCGGGAACGTCGACGCCGCGCGCGTGGTGATCCTCCACGACGGCCTGCGCATCGCCCGGTACGCCGAGGCGAAGGACGGCACGGCGGGTGCGGCCCTGGACTTCGCGCGGACCGACGGGGCCGGCCGGGCCGATGCGGGCGCGGTGGTCCTCGGCCGGACCGACGGCAACGTCCGCTATCTGACGGCGCCCTGGGTGACGCGGGCGGCCGAGCGCGACCTGACCAGGCCGGGTTCGGGCGCGATGGACCTGCCCCTGACCGACGGGGTGACCTCGCCGATGGCGGGTCCCGCCGAGCGGACCGGCGCCTGCACGTCGTGGAACGTGCTCCAGCTGACCGACGGCTCCACGACCCGCCTGATGAGCGACCTCGGGGAGCTGGTCCCGGCCCGGCTCACCACCGGGCGGCCCGGGTCGGCGAAGGACGCCTCCGGTGCCGCGGCGCTGCGCACCTGGGCGCCGTACGCCTGTTCGCTGGGTGCGGTGCGCGGGCAGGGCGTGCGGTCGGTGAACGCCTGGGAGTTCGCGACGCAGCGGCTGCCCGGCGCGGGAGGGTCGGCCGCGTGGGTGTGCACCCGGGCGGAGACCTGGCGGGGCGACGGGGCCCGGGTGCTGGCCCAGTTCCGGACGCCGGGCGCGAAGTACGGGGCGGTGGCGGCGAAGGCCGAGGACGTGCCGGCGTGCGGCAGGCGTGATCCGCAGGTGCTGGCCGGCGTGCTGTGGAAGTCGGAGGGCGGGCGCTGGTACCTGCTGGCCGCCGGCGGCCGTGACACGGAGTCGGTCCGGGCGACGGGCGGGATCAGCGCCTCGGCCGAGGGGAACCTGCTGACGGCCAAGGCGAAGAAGGGGGCACGGGCCGAGCTGAAGGGCACGCTCGACGACGGGCGGACGATCAGCGGCCTGCGGTGAGGGCGGACGCTCCTCCCGGCACCCGCTAGCTGACACTGGCGTCAACAAGTACCGGCACAAGGGTTCCCCCGCGACCTACCCGTCAGTACATTGACGCCATGTCTAATACGCAGGCCCGGCTGCCCCGGCCGGTGGAGTCCGAGCGCATACCGCTCAAGGCACGGAAGGTCTCCTTCTCCTGGGAGGACACCCCGCTGCACTGGGTGCCGGGGGACCCGTTCACGACACACACCATCAACGTGCTGCACCTGCTGCTGCCCGCCGGTGAGCGGTGGTTCGTGCACGTCTACAAGCAGGTGCTGCCGTACATCCGCGACGAGCGGCTCCGCGAGGACGTCATCGGGTTCATCGGGCAGGAGGCGATGCACTCGCAGGCCCACGACGAGGTGCTGCCGCACCTGAAGGACCAGGGGCTCGATCCGACGCCGTACACCGCGCAGGTCGACTGGCTCTTCGAGAAGCTGCTCGGCGACCGCACCCTGCCGCCGGGCCGGCCGCGCCGGTGGTGGCTGATGGAGCGGGTGGCGCTGATCGCGGCCATCGAGCACTACACGGCGTTCCTCGGAGACTGGGTGCTGAACGCCCGCGAACTGGACCGGCGCGGCGCCGACCCGACGATGCTGGACCTGCTGCGCTGGCACGGCGCCGAGGAGGTCGAGCACCGGTCCGTGGCCTTCGACCTCTTCCTGCACGTGGACGGGAGCTACGCACGGCGGGTGCGCACCTGGGCCGTCGCCTTCTCGGCGCTGGTGTTCCTGTGGCAGCGCGGGGCGCGGTTCTTCATGGAGAACGACCCGACGCTCATCGACGGCCGCGCCACCTTCATGGACTTCCACCGCCGTGGCCGCCGGGGCCTGCTGCCCTCGACCGGCGCCATGCTCCGGTCGATCCCGCGTTATCTCGGCCACGCCTACCACCCCTCGCAGGAGGGCTCGACCGAGCAGGCCGTAGCCTACCTCGCCGCCTCCCCCGCCGCACTGGCCGCCGAGAAGTCCCAGGAGGAAGCCGCATGAAGCCGAAGCCGATGACCCTGGCGATCGCGGCCGCCGCCGCACTGGTCGTCCGGCGGGCGATGCGGCGCCGGATCCAGGGCTCGCCGCTGTGGCCGATGCCGGCCCTGGAGCCGCCGGTCTCCGGACGGCCCCGCTCCCGGGCGCTGAAGCTGCTCGTCACCGCCCACGAGCGGATCGCCGACGGGGTGGTCCGCGTGCGCCTGGAGGGCCACGACCTGCCGCGCTGGGAGCCGGGGGCGCACCTGGACCTGGTGCTGCCGTCCGGCCTGGTGCGCCCGTACTCGCTGTGCGGCGACCCGGAGGACACCTCGTCGTACACGGTCGCCACCCGGCTGGTCGAGGACGGGCGGGGCGGATCCCGCGAGGTGCACGAGCAGGTGCAGGAGGGGGTGGAGCTGGAGGTGCGCGGGCCGCGCAACCGCTTCCCGCTGGTCGAGGCGCCCTCGTACGTCTTCGTCGCCGGCGGCATCGGCATCACCCCCGTGCTGCCGATGCTGCGGGCCCTGCCGGAGGGGACCGAATGGCGGCTGCTGTACGGAGGGCGGACGCGGGCGTCGATGCCGTTCCTGGAGGAGATCGAGAAGCTGGACCCGGACCGCGAGGGAAGCGAGCGGGGGAGGGTCACCGTCGTCGCCGAGGACGAGGACGGGCTGCCCGACCTCGACGCGTTCCTCGCGGGCGTGCCGGAGGGTGCCGCCGTCTACTGCTGCGGCCCCCAGGGGCTGATGACGGCGGTCGAGGAGCGGCTGCCGGAAGGGACGGCGCTGCACCTGGAACGGTTCGCGCCCCGCACGACGGCCGGCGGCGACGGCGAGTTCGAGGTCGAGCTGCGGCGCAGCGGCCGCACGCTGACCGTGGCCGCGGACTCGTCCGTGCTGGCCGCCGTGCGCGCCGAGCTGCCGAACACGCCGTACTCCTGCGAGCAGGGCTGGTGCGGGACCTGCCAGCAGAAGGTGCTGGAGGGCGAGATCGACCACCGCGACGAGCTGCTGACGGACTCCGAGCGCGGTGACTCGATGCTCATCTGCGTCTCGCGTGCCCGGGGTGAGCGTCTGGTGCTGGACATGTGAACACCGGTGCCCGGTCCGGCTCGTTCGCGGGCCGGATTCGATCGGTAAGGTGTTCGTATGACTACCGGGGTACGCCGCAGAATGGGAGTCGAGGAGCGTCGGCAGCAGTTGATCGGCGTCGCCCTCGAACTGTTCAGCCGCCGCTCTCCCGACGAGGTCTCCATCGACGAGATAGCGTCGGCGGCAGGCATCTCGCGCCCGCTGGTCTACCACTACTTCCCCGGCAAACTCAGCCTGTACGAGGCCGCGTTGCAGCGCGCCTCGGACGATCTGGCGGCCCGGTTCGTGGAGCCCGCGGAGGGCCCGCTGGGCGCGCGGCTGCTGCGGGTGATGGGTCGCTACTTCGACTTCGTCGACGAGCACGGCCCCGGTTTCTCGGCCCTGATGCGCGGCGGCCCGGCGGTCGGCTCGTCCACCACCAACGCCCTCGTCGACTCCGTACGGCAGGCCGCGTATGTCCAGATCCTTTCGCACCTGGGCGTCACGCATCCCCCGGCGCGACTGGAACTGGTCGTCCGGTCCTGGATCTCGCTCGCCGAGTCCACGGCACTGATCTGGCTGGACGGCCGGCGCATCCCGCGCGCGGAGCTGGAGGCCCAGCTCGTGCACGACTTCGCCGCCCTCGCCGCCGTCAGCGCGGCCTACGACGAGGAGATGAGCGCCCTGCTGCGCCGCATCCTCGCCGACGAACCGGCCGACGGCCCGTTCACGGACCTGGTCGGCCGGCTGATCGGGCTGGCGTCGTAGATCAGACCTCGGCCTTGCGGTAGGACGGGTCGAGGTCGCGCACCTCGGCCGACAGGTGCAGGCCGAGCCCGTCCCTGGGCTCCACGTGCTCCCGCAGCAGCTCCACCACGGCCTCGGTGAGCCGCGCCTTGGTCTCGTCGCTGCGCCCGGCGAGCAGGGCGATCGAGACGTTCACGACGGCGTGCCGCTCCCGCTCGGCGCCGACGACCTCGTCCTCGGTGCGCAGCACCCGCGTCTTGCACGCCTCCAGCCGCGCCGCCGCCGTCTCGACGACCACCGCGTGCAGGGCGAGCGCGAACTCCTCCCAGTCGACGTCGTCGAGATGGGGGGAACGCTCGACAGTGATCTGCGGCATGGGGTGCTCCTGTTCTGCGGCGGACAGGAGCACCCTAACCGCAGCGTCCCGCTAGCCCGCGCGGGTGAAGACCGCCACCGTGCGGGCCGGAACCGTGAAGGTGCCCGATTCCTCCGTGTAGGCCGCGTTCTTCACGACGGGGTCCGCTCCGGACGCCTGCACCGGGTGCAGTCGGTAGCCGGTCCCGGCCAGATCGCTCACCCGCTGCCGCTGCTCCTCGGGGGTCGCGTTGAAGACGACGACCAGGTCACCGAGGCGCATGGTGATCACGCCGGGCGTCTCCTGCGTCCCCGACAGCGGGAAGGAGAGCTGCGCCTGGACCCGCTCGGCCGTGCCGAGGGAGAACGCCTTCTCCGTCGTACGGATCCTCAGCAGGTCCCGGTACGCCGCCGAGGCGCCCTGGATCTGCTCGCAGCCGACCTTCAGCGCGCCGAGCAGCGGCTTGGCGAACGGCCACTTGGAGGCGTTGTCGGCCGCCGGGGGCAGACCGCGGCCGAAGCCGTTGCCGTCGGCGCAGTTCCAGTGGATGGCGTTGAACCAGTCGCCGCTGTCGTAGGAGTTGCGGTCCAGCGACTTCGAGCGCAGCAGGTCGGTGCCGGCCTGGGAGAGCGCCGGGCCCTGCGAGAGGCCGGCGGTCGCCATGGCGAGGACCTGCATCCGGGCCCGGTCGTTCGCGGACGTGTCCTTCGGCAGTTTGAAGGCGAGCGCGTCGAACAGCGACTCGTTGTCGTGCGCGTCGGCGTAGGCGAGGGCGTCCCCCGGTGCCTCGGCGTATCCGGCGGGGGCGCCGTTGTAGTCGACGTCGGAGCCCTTGACCTCCTTGCCGCTGGTGTCCGTGAAGGTGTAGCCGGCGAGGTTGCCCGAGAGCCCGACCTTGATCAGGTCCTGGTAGTGCAGCAGGCGGGCCCTCTGCTCGGCCGGGGTGCCGTTGGCCCCGGAGGCGTTGGGCTCGGTGAACAGGCCGGACGCGAAGCCCTGGACACCGGGGTCCTCGTCGAAGGGGCCGCCGCCGCGCACGGCGTCGCGGGCGCGGTCGGAGAAGGTCGCGATGCCGGTGCCGGCCATGTTCTTCTGCGTGGCCTGGACGAACCGGGCGTCGTCGGCGACCTCGCCGAAGTTCCAGCCCTCGCCGTACAGGATGATCTTCTTGCCGTCGACGCCGTCCTTCTCGACGGTCAGCGCGTCCAGCGCCTTGCGCACGGCGAGGATGTTGGCCTTCGGGTGGTGGCCCATGAGGTCGAAGCGGAAGCCGTCGACCTTGTACTCCTTGGCCCAGGTGACGACCGAGTCGACGACCAGCTTGCCCATCATGGCGTTCTCGGTGGCGGTGTTCGCACAGCAGGTGCTGTTCGCGACCGAGCCGTCGGCCAGCAGCCGCTGGTAGTAGCCGGGCACGATCCGGTCCAGGACGCTCGTCCTGGCCTGGCCGCTCGCCGCCGTGTGGTTGTAGACGACGTCCATGACGACCCTGAGGCCGTCCTCGTTGAGCGCCTTGACCATCTCGCGGAACTCGACGGTGCGGGCGGTGCCGTCCGGGTCGGTGGCGTAGGAGCCCTCGGGGACCGTGTAGTGGTACGGGTCGTAGCCCCAGTTGTAGGCGTCCTCGGCGGCGGTCTTCGCCACGCACTCCTGCTGCTTGTCGGAGTCCGCCGGGAGCGCGGCGAGGTCGCAGTCGACGGTCGCCTGGTCGGACTTCTTCTCGGGGATGGTGGCGATGTCGAACGCGGGGAGGAGGTGGACGTACGACGTGCCCGCCTCCGCAAGCCTGCGCAGGTGCTCGGAGCCGTCGCTGTCCTTGTCGGTGAAGGCCAGGTACGTGCCCGGGTGGTCGGCCGTCCGGTCCGCGACGGAGAAGTCCCGGATGTGCAGCTCCTGGATCTGGGCGTCCCTGAGCGGCACGGCCCTGGGCTTGCTGTAGCTGTGCCAGCCGCGCGGCGCGAGGGACCTGTCGCCCAGGTCGATCAGGAGGCTGCGCTCGGAGTCCGCGGTCAGGGCGAGGGAGTAGGGGTCGGTGACCTTGTTGGTGACGACCTCGCCGACGCTAGGCGCCCACACCTTCACCGCGTACCGGTAGGGCTTGCCCTTCCAGGACCTCGGGCCGGTGACCGACCAGACGCCGGTGGCGTCGTCGCGCCGCATCCGGGCCGTGTCGTCACCGATCTCGAGCGTCACGCTCTGCGCGGTCGGCGCCCACACGGCCAGCGTGGGACGGCCGTGGCGGAAGACCGGCCCCAGGTCGGCCTTCGTCGCACCGGCGTAGAGGTCGTCCAGGGCGCCGGCGATCTGGACGCCCGTCGCCGCGAGCACCGCGCCGGTGGCCGCCCGCTGGGAGGCGACGACCTGCCCGCGCAGCGCCTCGCGCACCCGGTCGCGGTCGCGCGGGTCCACGGACCAGGCGGTGTACTCCTTCAGGTGCGGGAACCTCGCCTTCTGGGCGTCGGTGAGGGCCGTCCGCGTCAGGCGGAGCCACGTCTCGTCCTCGCCGGTCAGCCTGCCGTCCTGGGCCCTGATCGAGCCGGTGCGGGAGGCGAGCAGCTGGGTGGAGGCGGCGCCCTCGGAGCCGTTCCAGGCGACGGTGTTCCGGTCGATCCAGATCGCCTTGGAGGTGGTGAGGTCGACGGCCGCGGCGGAGCCCGCCGGCTGCGGCAGCAGGTGCTTCTCCTGCCCGCTCAACAGCCACACCTCGTGGCCGGCGGCCCTGAGGTCCAGGGACTGGTCGGTGGGCAGGTCCTTCTCGTCGCCCTTGTGGACGATGTAGCCGAGATGGGTGGCACCCTCGGTGAGCGGTACCTCGAAGACCGCGCCATAGGAGTCAGTCTTCACCGGCATCAGGGGCTTCGACCAGTCGGTGGGGTTCGCGGCGCCGGTCCAGACGTGCAGGCCCCAGCCGTCGTAGTCGCCGTCGGCTCGGTGGTAGTGGAGGACGGCCTTGGTGGTGTCCTGGGCCGGGTACTCCGGGCGCTCGGTGACGACCCGCTCCTCGCCCTGCTCGATCCACACCTCGCCGGTCTTCGTCACGTCGATCGTGCGGTCGGCGGCGACGTCCTTGTCTCCGTCCTCGTCGATCACGAGGAAGCCGACGTTCGAGGCGCCGGGCTTGAGCTTGACGTAGGCGAAGGCGCCGTAGGCGTCCCGGCCGGTGAACGGGTGGCTGTCCGGCCAGGTGGTCGACTCGCCGTCGGCGAGGTCGCCCCAGGCGTACAGGCCCCAGTCGTCGTAGTTCCCGTCCGCGCGCTTGTAGTGGACGATCGCGTAGTCGCGGGAGGAGGCGGTGGGCGGCTGTTCGGCGGGCGGGGTGCCGGTGGTGGACGTGGCCGTCGCGCTCGCCGTACGACCGGCCGAGTCGACGACGACCGCCTTGTAGCGCAGGGCCGTGCCGGCGGGCACGTCCTCGCCGACGGTGTGGGTGACCTTGTAGGGGGCGTGGTCGGCGGAGCCGAGGGTGCGCCAGGTGCCGTTGCCGGTCTGGGCGGCGAAGACGACCCGGTTGAGCCCGCCGCCGGCCACGTCGGCGGACAGCTCGACGGTGCCGGTGGCGCCGGGGCCGGGCGCGGTGAGGGTGATCGTGGGCTCGGCGGCGGGCTCGGTGAGCCGGCCGGCGGCCTCGAGCACGACGGCCGAGCCGGCGGGGACGGTGACGGTGATCTTCTTGTCGGCGCCGGTCCTCACCGAGGCGTCGGTGCCGTAGACGCCCCGGAACGTCATGTCCGCCGAGTCGGTCGCGAAGGTCGCGGTCTTCGCCTCCTCGGCGTTGTTGAAGGCGACGACGTACTCGGTCCGGTCGGTGCCGGTGCGCGAGAAGGCGTAGACACCGGCGCCGTCGGCCGCGTACCGCTCGGTCTGGACTCCGTCGGCGAGGGCCGGGTGGGCCTTGCGCAGCTCGGCCAGAGCGGCGATCCGCCGGTAGAGCGGTGCCTGCGTGTCGTAGGCGTCCCGGGCGTGGGTGCGGTCGGTGCCGAGCTGGTCGTCGTCCAGGTAGTCGGCCGTGCGGGAGGCGAACATCGGCTGGCGGGCGTCCTTGTCGCCGCCCGCGCCGGTGAAGCCCTGCTCGTCACCGTAGTAGATCACCGGGTTGCCCCGGCTGAGGAACATCAGCTCGTTGGCGAGGCGGTCCTTCCGCAGCAGTTCGGCGTCGGTCGCCTTGGGGTCGTCCTGCTTGAGGAAGGTGCCGAAGCGGCCCATGTCGTGGTTGCCGAGGAAGGTGACCTGCTCGTACGCGTTGGCCTTGTCGGTCGTGTACTTGTAGTCGTCACCGAAGACCTGGGCGAGCCTCTTCGCGCTGCCGCCCTGGGAGGCGTACGCACGGGCCGCGTCCTGGAAGGGGAAGTCGAGCGTGGAGTCCAGGCGGCCCTGGGTGACGTACGGGGAGGTGACGGCGGTGTCGGCGGAGTAGACCTCGCCGAACATGAAGAAGTCCTCGCGGCCCCGCTGCGCGGCGTACGCGTCCAGCGCGGTGGCCCACTGGGTCCAGAACTCCATGTTGACGTGCTTGACCGTGTCGATCCGGAAGCCGTCGATGTTGAAGTCTTTCACCCACCGCCGGTAGATGCGCTCCATGCCCTCGACGACCTCGGGACGCTCGGTCCACAGGTCGTCCAGGCCGGAGAAGTCGCCGTAGGTGGTGGACTCGCCGGCCCAGGTCGAGTCGCCTCGGTTGTGGTACATCGCCGGGTCGTTGAGCCACGAGGGGACCTTGAGGTTCCGTTTGGCGGCGGGCACGACCGGCGTGCGAGGGAAGGAGCCGGCGCCGACGGACGGGAAGCGCTCGGTCCCGTCCGCGTAGTCGGCGTCGTCGAAGGGTTCGCCGTCCTTCGTCAGGTACGGGAAGGCGCCCTTGGAGAGGTAGTCGTAGGACTTCTCCTCGTAGTCGACGACGTCGGCCGTGTGGTTGGTGATGACGTCGAAGAAGACCTTCATGCCCTTGGCGTGCGCCTTGGAGATGAGGTTCTTCAGGTCCTCGTTGCTGCCGAAGTGCGGGTCGACCTGGGTGAAGTCGGTGATCCAGTAACCGTGGTACCCCGCCGAGGCGTTGGCGCCCGTGCCCTGCACGGGCTGGTTCTTGAAGATGGGCGCCATCCAGATGGCCGTGGTGCCCAGGTCCTTGATGTAGTCGAGCTTCTCGGTCAGGCCCTTGAGGTCGCCGCCCTGGTAGAAGCCCTTGTCGGTGGGGTCGTACCCGGTGGTGAGGCGGGAGCCGGTCAGGCCGCCCCTGTCGTTGCCGGTGTCGCCGTTGGCGAAGCGGTCCGGCAGGACGAAGTAGAACTGCTCGCGGGTGAGGTCGTGGCGCGCGGCGGTCTTCGCCAGCTTCGCGTCGGACGGTGGCGCGGGCGGGGTGTCGGCCCGCGCCGCGAGGGGTGTCAGTAGCGTCGCCGCGAGCGCGGCGACGGTGACGGCCGCTACCCGTGGGACAGCGGCGGTTCGGCGCGCCACAGGCGCCGGCCATCTCGGTATCACCGGTGTGAACTCCTTGCGATTACGGCTCGATCGGGTCCGACCCCGGCGAGACGGTAACGGCGCCGCAAGCGTTGCAGCAAGGGTCGTGAAAGTAACGGAAAGGAATTTCACGACCCTTGCGTGCGGCGGCCGTTCAGCAGCTGGACTTCCCCGCGTACAGCGCGAGGGCGGTGTTGGCACCCAGGGACGCCGTGAACTGGCCGGAGGAGTTCACGGTGACCGTGCGGTTGCCCTGGACGTCGCAGTAGGCCCCCGCCGGCAGCGAGGTCTGGTAGGTGCGGTTCAGGGAGCCGCTCTCGTGGTTGATGGCGACGAAGCCCTTGCTGCCGCGCCCGAAGGCGATGGCGTCGCCCCCGTTGTCCCACCAGTTCGTCACCGACTGCCCCCGCACGGCGTTGCGGAAGGCCACCATCGACCTGATCTCCGGCCAGGCGTGCTGGCACTTCCAGCCGTCCTGCCAGCAGGCGTTCACGGCCCCGCCGTTGGGCGGCCCGGCGTCGGCGTTCGACCACTCGTAGCCGGAGTTGACGTCGGGGGCGCCGTAGGGCCAGGCCAGCATGAAGACGTTGGCCAGGGTGTAGTTCGCGTTGTCCTTGTAGCTGAGGGTGGATCCGTTGCGCTCGGTGTCGTGGTTGTCGACGAAGACACCGGAGACACCGCTGCTCATGTAGCCCCAGCCCTCGCCGTAGTTCCTCAGGTACGCGAGGTTCTCGTTGTTGAAGACGCGCTTGAGGTCGTAGGCGTAGCGGAACTCCTGCACGTCCCCGTTGCCGGTGTACTCGGTGGGCTGGACGGCCTCGCCGGCGCCGTGGATGACCTCCTGCTTCCAGTACACGGACGGATTGGTGAGGCGGGACTTGATGTTCGCGAGGTCGGCGGCCGGGATGTGCTTGGCCGCGTCGATCCGGAAGCCGTCGACACCGAGGGAGAGGAGGTCGTTCAGGTATCCGGCGATCTTCCCGCGGACGTAGTCCTCGCCGGTGTCGAGGTCGGCGAGGCCGACCAGTTCGCAGTGCTGGACGTTGTAGCGGTCCTGGTAGTTGCCGATCTGCGCGGTGCAGTCGTCGAAGTCGTACGACGAGTACAGGCCCGGGTAGTCGTACTTCGTGTACGACGAGCCGCCGGTGCCGGTGCCGCTGCCCGCCGACATGTGGTTGACCACCGCGTCGGCGACGACCTTCACGCCGGCCGCGTGGCAGGTGTCCACCATGTTCTTGAAGGCGGTGCGGTCGCCGAGCCGTCCGGCGATCCTGTAGCTGACGGGCTGGTAGGAGGTCCACCACTGCCCGCCCTGTATGTGCTCGGCGGGCGGGGAGACCTGGACGTATCCGTAGCCGGCGGGGCCGAGGGTGTTCGTGCACTCCTTGGCGACGGAGGCGAAGTTCCACTCGAACAGCACGGCGGTGACGTCCTTGGCGCCGGGCGGTGAGGCGTCGGCTGTGGATGGGGTCATGACAAGGGCAGCTGCCGCGAGGGCGACTGCCCCGGAGAGGGTTCTGCGTGCCATGTGGGGGTTCCTTCTCCATTGAAGGCTCTTGCTGAAATCTTCAGCAACCTTGCGGTGACGCAGATGGTAAAGGCCCGCCGCCCGAAAGGGCAGCGGGCCGTACGCAATTGAACGAAGATTCTTACCGCGTGGCCGTCAGACGGTCGTCCACCACACCGTCGTGTCCGCCGGCACCTTCGTCTCGCCGTCCGCCTCGGTCACCTCACCGCTGGCCAGCAGCACCCGGCCGTACGCGGGCATCGTCACCGACTCGCCGGTGGTGTTGGCGACGCACACGAACTCCCCGCGCCGGAAGGCGAGCACGCCCTCGGGCGCCCGCAGCCACTCCACCGCGTCGCCCGCGCCCAGGTCGGGCCGGTCACGGCGGACGGCCAGCGCCGTGCGGTACAGCTCCAGCGTCGAGCCGGGCACGCCGGTCTGCGCCTCGACGCTCAGCTCGCCCCAGCCGTCGGGCTGCGGAAGCCAGCTGCCGCCGGCACCGAAGCCGTACGACGACCCGGTGCGCGTCCACGGGATCGGCACCCGGCAGCCGTCGCGGAAGCCGTCCTGCCCCGCGCCGCGGAAGTACGCCGGGTCCTGGCGCACCTCGTCCGGCAGGTCGACGACGTCCGGCAGGCCCAGCTCCTCGCCCTGGTAGACGTAGGCCGAGCCCGGCAGGGCCAGCATCAGCAGGCTCGCGGCACGGGCCCGGCGCAGGCCCAGTTCGCGGTCGCCGGCCAGACGGATCTGGGTGCCGAGGCCGGCCGGGTTGGCGAAGCGGGTGGCGTGCCGGGTGACGTCGTGGTTGGAGAGCACCCAGGTCGCCGGGGCGCCGACCGGGCGCATCGCCTCCAGCGTGCGGTCGATGACCCCGCGCAGTTCCTCGGCGTCCCAGTGGGTGCCCAGGTACTGGAAGTTGAACGCCTGGTGCAGCTCGTCGGGGCGGACGTAGTTGGCGGTGCGCTCGACGGTCGGGGTCCACGCCTCCGCGACGAAGATGCGCTCGCCGGAGTACTCGTCGAGGATGAGGCGCCACTGCCGGTAGATGTCGTGGACACCGTCCTGGTCGAAGAACGGCATGACATCGTTGCCCAGCAGCTTGAGCTGCTCGTGGGATCCCAGGTCCGGCAGGCCCTCGGCCTTCACCATGCCGTGGGCGACGTCGATGCGGAAGCCGTCGACGCCCATGTCGAGCCAGAAGCGCAGGATGGAGCGGAACTCGTCGCCGACGGCCGGGTGTTCCCAGTTGAAGTCGGGCTGCTCGGGGGCGAACAGGTGCAGGTACCACTCGCCGGGCGTGCCGTCGGGTTCCGTCACGCGGGTCCAGGCCGGGCCGCCGAAGATGGACTCCCAGTCGTTGGGCGGCAGTTCGCCGTCCGCTCCCTTGCCGGGGCGGAAGTGGTAGCGCTCCCTCAGCGGGGAGCCCGGGCCCTCCGCGAGTGCGCGCTTGAACCATTCGTGCTGGTCGGAGGAGTGGTTCGGGACGAGGTCGACGATGATGCGCAGGCCCAGCCCGTGGGCGTCCCGGATCAGCGAGTCCGCGTCCAGCAGGGTGCCGAACATCGGGTCGACGGCCCGGTAGTCGGCCACGTCGTAGCCGGCGTCGGCCTGCGGCGAGGCGTAGAAGGGGCTGAGCCACACGGCGTCCACGCCGAGGTCGCGCAGGTACGGCAGGCGGGTGCGGACGCCTTCCAGGTCGCCCATGCCGTCGCCGTTGCTGTCGGCGAAGCTGCGCGGATACACCTGGTAGATCACCGCGTCCCGCCACCAGTCGCGGTGCCCCGCGACGGTGGCAGTGGCGGAGGTGGGGGCCGGGGCTGCGGAGTGCTGCTGGCTCATGTCGTCCTTGATGCGTAACTGGGGGCGGGTCATGGAGTCGTGGGGTGGTCGGCGACGGGTGACGAGGCGGCCGCGGTGACAGCGGGGTCTGGGGGTCCCCCCGCTCGAGCGAAGCCGAGAGTGGGGGAGGGCACCGCGCCGCCACCCGCGCGCGGCGAGGCGCACGGGAGACGTCGGACACGGGGGTCAGCCCTTCGTGCCGCCCGCGGTCAGCCCGGTCACCAGGTTCTTCTGCACGAGGTAGAAGAACGCCGAGACGGGTATCGCGACCAGCACGGCGGTGGCGGCCATCAGGTTGCGCTGCGCGTCGTGTTCGCTGACGAAGCTCTGCAGACCGACGGCGAAGGTGTACTTCGTGTCGCTCAGCATGAACGTCGAGGCGAAGGCGACCTCGCCGAAGGCGGTGATGAAGCTGTAGAAGCCGGCGACCGCCAGGCCCGGCCTGGCGAGGGGCAGGATCAGCCGGAAGAACGTGCCGAAGGGGCTCAGCCCGTCGACGCGCCCGGCCTCGTCGATCTCGAACGGGATGGTGTCGAAGTAGCCCTTGAGCAGCCAGGCGCAGTACGGCACCGCGGTCGAGCAGTAGACGAGGATCAGACCGAGGTAGTTGTCGATGAGCTGGAGCTCCGACAGGATCTGGTACATCGGCACGATCAGCACCGCGATGGGGAACATCTGGGTGACCAGGAGCACCCACATGAGCTTGCGGTAGCCCGGGAAGCGCATGCGGGAGACCGCGTAGCCGGTGGTGGCGGCGACCATGACGCCGATGACCGTGGTGCCGAGCGAGACGATCAGCGAACTCTTCATCCAGTCGAAGAAGTTCGTGTGCTGGAGCACGTACGCGTAGTTGTCGAAGGTCATCTTCGACCAGATGCGCTCGGGGTGCAGGTAGTCGTCCTTGTCCGGGCCGAGGGACAGGAAGACCAGCCAGGCGATCGGGAAGAGCGCGGCGAGGCTCGCGACGATCAGCAGGCCGTGGGAGGCGAGGGACGCGCCGAGGCTGCGCTCGCCGCGGCCGCGCACCCGGCGCGGCGGGGTGGCGGACGCGGTGCCCTCCTCGGCCGGGGCGGGCGCCGGAACGGTCGTAGTGCTCATGGGGGCTCCTGCCTCAGATCGCGAGCTGCTGCTCATTGCGGTTCAGCCAGCGGCGGTAGAAGGAGGTGAAGACGATCAGGATGGCCAGCAGCAGGATGCCGTAGGCGGCGGACTGTGCGAAGTCGCGCGGTTGCTGTCCGAAGCCGAGTTGGTACGCCCAGGTGACGAGGATCTGGGCGTCGGGGGCGGTGTTGCCGAACAGCAGGAAGATGACGGCGAACTGGTTGAAGGTCCAGATGATGCCGAGCAGGACGACGGTGGAGCTGACGGACCTCAGCCCGGGCAGGGTGACGTAGCGGAACCGCTGCCAGGCGTTCGCCCCGTCCATCTCGGCGGCCTCGTACAGGCTCTTGTCGATGGACTGCAGGCCGCCGAGCAGCGAGACCATCATGAACGGCACACCGCACCAGGTGTTGACCATGATCGCGGCGAACCGCTGCCAGAAGGTGTCCTCCAGCCACAGCGGCGTCGGCAGGTGCAGCGCGTCGAGGCCGGCGTTGATGATGCCGCCGTCCGCGAGCATGAAACGCCAGCCGAAGACGGTGACGAAGGTCGGCACGGCCCACGGCAGGACCAGGACCAGCCGGTAGAAGGTGCGGCCGCGCAGCTTCTGGTTGAGCAGCAGGGCGAGGCCGAGGCCGATGCAGTAGTGCAGGCCGACGCAGACCGCCGTCCACACGATCGTCCAGATGAAGTGCGACCAGAAGCGGTCGTAGGCGGTCGGGCCCCACAGGATGTCGGCGTAGTTGTCCAGGCCGATGAACTTGTAGGTGGCCTCGATCTCGTTGACGCCGATGGTGCGTGCCGTGTTGAGGCTGTTGGCGTCGGTGAGGGTGAGGTAGAGGCCGTAACCGAGCGGGTACAGCACGAGGACGCCGATCACGACGGCCACCGGCGCGATCATGGCGTAGGCGTACCAGTGCTTCTGGTACCCGTCTTTCAGACGCCGGCCGAGCCCGGGCCGCGGGGTGCGGTCACCGCGGCGCTTGCCGGTCGCGCGGTCGATGGCGACTGTCATGGTTCGACACCTTCGGGAGGTTCGGGAAGGTCGAGAGGTCGAGAGGTTCCGTGGGATCGAGGGGCACGGCGCCCAGGCCGCCGGCCGCCGCGTCCGATCCCCCCGGTCGGAGCGCGGCGGCCGGGCGGGGTCACTTGCTGAAGTCCGGCACCAGCTTGGTGAACGCCACCTCGACGTTGCTCAGCCCCTTGTCCAGGGACTCCTTGCCGCCGGCGATCTTCGGCAGCTCGTCGTCGAGCGGGGTCCACAGGGAGCTGTACTCGGGCAGCGCGGGACGCGGCTGGGCGGCGGGCAGGACGCCCTGGTAGCCGGCGATGCCCGGGTCGGCCTTGACCTCGGCGGTGTAGGCGTCGTCACGGGTCGGCAGCGTGGAGTTCTTCAGGGCGATGGTCTCCTGCGACTTCGCCGAGGTCATGAAGTTCACCAGCTTCAGCGCCGCCTCCTGGTGGGCCTTGTCCGAGCCGGCGTACACCGAGAGGTTGTGGCCGCCGGTCGGGGCGCCCGCCTTGCCGGTGGAGCCGGCCGGGACGGTGGCGATGCCGAGGTTGTTCTTGTCCTTGAAGGCCGAGCCCTTGTAGAAGTTCGTGATCTCCCACGGGCCCTGGATGATCGAGGCGACCTTGCCGCTGACGAACGCGTCCTGGATGTGCGCGTAGGCGTCGGCGGTGGTGTCGGCCTTGTGCAGGCCCTTGCCGTCGAACAGGCTCTGCCAGGTGCCGTACGCCTTCTTGGCCTCCGGCGAGTTCACGGTGATCTTCTTGCCCTCGGCGTCGACCGTGTCGGTGCCCTCGCCGTAGAGGAACGGCTGCGCGTAGTAGCCCGCGGTGGAGCCCCAGTAGCCGTCGACGCCGGTCTTGTCCTTGATGGTGGCGGCGGCCTTCTTCAGGTCGTCCCAGGTCTTCGGCGCCTCGACGCCGGCCTTCCGGAACAGCTCCTTGTTGTAGACGAACGCGAGCGTGTCGGTGACCAGCGGGACGCCGTAGGTCTTGCCCTCGTACTTGGCCTGCTCGATCAGGCTGGGCTGGAACTTCGCCTGGTCGGCGAGGGCCTCGGTGCCGTCCAGCGGCAGGAAGAAGCCCTTCTTGGCGAAGGCCGGGGTCCAGCCGACCTCGGAGCGCAGCACGTCGGGGGCGCCCTTGGAACCGGCGGCGGTGTCGAACTTGTTCTGCGCCTGGTCGAACGGGACGTTGACGAAGTTGACCTTGATGTCCTTGTTGGCGGCCTCGAACTCCTTGACCAGGGCCTTGTACGTGGGGGCCTCGTTGGTCGCGTTGGAGGTGTCCCAGTAAGTGATGGTGACCGGTCCGCCGGACTCGCTGTCGCTGCCGCTGTCCCCGCCGCACGCCGTCGCCGCCAGGGCGAGGGACGCCACCAGCGCGGTGGCCGCTATGCCACGCCGCATGAGTTCTCCTTGAGGGTGAAAGCCCGTGTGTGCAGGAGGGGTCCCGTCCGCCGCTCCTGTCGACATGCCGACTGCGCCGTTGCCGCCGCCGGGCGACGTGAACGTAACAGCGATGTAAGCAGCGCGAAAGGTCTTGCAGCAAAAAAGTGCAAGAGATCTCCGAAGTTATCCGGGCGTGACCTTCTGGCGACCGTCGCGAGACGCTTGTTTACGGGGGTGGAGCGGTATGGGGCCGGTTGTGCAAGACTCTGCAAGCTCTTGCCACCACTTTCTCGAGGGAGCGCGATGACGCAGCAGCCCGCGCCGGGCCGTCCAACAGGCCGCCCACGGCGTCCGGTCGGTGTGCAAGGTGACATCCGGCCGGTACAGTCCAATCCTGTGACCACACGGCTTGCCGACATCGCTGCCCAGGCGGGGGTGAGCGAAGCGACCGTCAGCCGCGTCCTCAACGGGAAGCCGGGCGTCGCCGCCACCACCCGCCAGTCCGTACTGGCCGCCCTCGACGTGCTGGGCTACGAGCGCCCGGTGCGGCTGCGGCAGCGCAGCGAGGGCCTGGTGGGCCTGATCACTCCCGAGCTGGAGAACCCGATATTCCCGGCCCTGGCGCAGGTCATCGGCCAGGCGCTGACCCGCCAGGGGTACACGCCGGTCCTGGCCACCCAGACTCCGGGCGGTTCGACGGAGGACGAGCTGACGGAGATGCTGGTCGACCGCGGCGTCGCCGGCATCATCTACGTCTCCGGCCTGCACGCCGACACCACCGCCGACATGCAGCGCTACGAACGGCTGCGGGCGCAGGGCGTGCCGTTCGTCCTCGTCGACGGCTTCTCGCCGAAGGTGCAGGCGCCGTTCATCTCCCCCGACGACCGCGCCGCGACGAGCCTCGCGGTCACGCACCTCGTCTCCCTGGGCCACACCCGCATCGGCCTGGCCCTCGGCCCGAAGCGTTTCGTGCCCGTGCAGCGCAAGATCGAGGGCTTCGTCCGCGCGGTCCAGGAACAACTGGGTCTGAGCGCCGAGACGGTGGAGTCGGAGCTCGTCCAGCACTCCCTCTACACCCTGGAGGGCGGACAGGCGGCGGCCACCGCGCTCATCGAACGGAACTGCACGGCCGTGGTGTGCGCCAGTGACATGATGGCGCTCGGCGCGATACGGGCGGCCCGGCAGCAGGGCCTGGACGTGCCCAAGGACATCTCGGTCGTCGGCTTCGACGACTCCCCCCTCATCGCCTTCACCGACCCGCCGCTGACGACCGTCCGCAAACCGGTCCCGGCGATGGGGCAGGCGGCGGTGCGCACGCTGCTGGAGGAGATCGGCGGCACGCCCGCCCCGCACAGCGAGTTCGTGTTCATGCCGGAACTGGTGGTGCGCGGCTCGACGGCGTCGGCGCCGGGCGACCGGATCCGGACCTGAAACCGTCCCGGACCGCCCCGAACCACCCCCGCACCACCCCCGAATCGTCCTCAAGACGGAGATTGCACGCGTGGTGACCTGCGTGGGGAGGAAACACCCCGCCTCCGTCGGGTGGAGGGAGTGCGACCCGGACCCGACGGGGGGATGATCGGTGGCAGAAGGCTTTTCTGGCAGACTTTGTGCCTATGGGTGACACGACCACGACGACTCCGGACTGCCTGGCAGAGGCCGCCCCGCGTCCCGTCGCGGCCGAGTCGGAGCCCGGTGTCCTGAGCCGGCTGCGCACACCGCGCAGGCCCCGGCTGTGGTTCGAGATCCTGCTGATCGCGCTGAGCTACTGGACGTACTCCCTCGTCCGCAACGCCGTGCCGGAACAGCGCGCCCAGGCCCTGCGCAACGCCGACTGGATCTGGCGGGTCGAGCACCAACTCGGCATCGCCGTCGAGGAGTCGGTCAACCATGCCGTGAACTCGGTGACTTGGCTCGTCGTCGGCATGAACTACTACTACGCGACGCTGCACTTCGTGGTCACCCTGGGGGTGCTGGTCTGGCTGTACCGCAGCCATCCCGGCCGCTACGCGGCGACCCGCCTGGTCCTCTTCGCGACGACCGGCGTCGCCCTGGTCGGCTACTACCTGTATCCGCTCGCCCCGCCCCGCCTGATGAACGGCGGACACTTCGTCGACACCGTGATGGTCCACCAGACCTGGGGCTCGATGGCGTCCGGCGACCTGAAGAACATGTCGAACCAGTACGCGGCGATGCCGTCGATGCACATCGGCTGGTCCGTGTGGTGCGGGCTGACCCTGTTCGCGCTGGCCACGGTGCCGTGGGTCCGGGTGCTCGGCCTGGTCTACCCGGCGGCCACGCTGGTGGTGATCGTCGCGACGGCCAACCACTTCTGGCTGGACGCGGTCGGCGGGGTGCTGTGTCTGGGGTTCGGGTACGGGGTGGCCCGGGTGTGGTACGGGGCGCTGCCGCACGAGCTGCCCAGGGTGGTGCCGGCGCGGCAGGGGGCGTGGTTGCCGACCAAGGCGTAGGGCTGCCCGGCGTCGCTGCGGGCCGGGGACGGGTCGCGCAGCCCGGCGCGCCGACGGGGTGTTCTCCCTCCACTGCCCGCCCGTGCCGCCCTGGGGGGGGCTCCCAGGCCGTTCGGGCACTGGGGGAGGCACGACTACTGCCCGCGGCCACGGCGCGGGCGACGGCCCGCGGCGGCTGCGGCGCGACGGCCCGCGGCGGCTGCTCGCCGTCACGACCGGCTAGCCGCCGTAGAAGAGTTCCTCCACCACTGCCCTGGCCCGGCGGGTCGTGCGGCGGTACGCGTCCAGCATGTCGCCCGCGTGGCCGGGGCCGTATCCGAGGTAGCGGCCCACCGCGGCCAGCTCGCGGCTCTCCGAGGGGAACGTGTCCCCGGCCCGCCCCCGCACCAGCATCACGGCGTTGCGCACCCGCGTCGCCAGCACCCACGCCTCGTCGAGGGTGCCGGCGTTCTCCTCGGAGATGAGCCCGGCGGCAGAGGCGGCCGCCAGCGCCTCACGTGTCCGGGTGGTGCGCAGCCCGGGCTCCCCGTGGCCGTGCCGCAGCTGCATCAGCTGCACGGTCCACTCCACGTCGGACAGTCCGCCCGGCCCCAGTTTGGCGTGCAGCTTGGGATCCGCGCCGCGCGGCAGCCGCTCGGACTCCATCCGGGCCTTCAGCCGCCGGATCTCGCGTACGGCGTCCTCGCCGAGCCCGTCCGCCGGGTACCGCAGCGGGTCGATCAGCTCGATGAACCGCCGCCCCAGGTCCTCGTCCCCGGCGACGAACTCGGCCCGCAGCAGCGCGTGCGACTCCCACACCAGCGACCAGCGCCGGTAGTACGCCTCGTAGGACTTCAGGGTGCGCACCAGCGGTCCGGACTTGCCCTCCGGACGCAGGTCGGCGTCGATGAGCAGCGGCGGGTCGGCGCTCGGCAGCGCGAGCAGGCGGCGCATCTCGGCGACGACCTTGCCCGCGGCGTCCCCGGCCTCCCGGTCGCCGACCCCGTCGCGGGGCTCGTGCACGAACAGCACGTCCGCGTCCGAGCCGTAGCCCAGCTCGTGCCCGCCGAACCGGCCCATGCCGATGACCGCGAACCGGGTCGGCAGGGTGTCCCCCCACCCGTCCCGCACGACCGCCCGGAGCGTCCCCGCCAGCGTCGCCGCCGTCAGGTCCGACACCGCCGCACCGACCCGGTCCACCAGGGCGCCCTGGTCGGCCTCGACGGGCTGCGCCTCGGTGCCGTAGGAGCCGACGATGTCGGCCGCGGCCGTACGGAACAGCTCCCGCCGCCGCATCCCGCGTGCCGCCGTGACGGCCTGGACGGCGCCGTCGGCGCGGCGGACCGCGGCGAGCACCTCCTGCTCCAGCTGGGCCCGTCCGCGGGGCTCCAGGCCCCCGCCGTCGCCGTCCCCGAGCAGCGCCACCGCCTCGGGAGCCCGCATCAGCAGGTCGGGGGCGAGCCGACCCGCGGACAGCACACGGGCGAGGTTCTCCGCCGCGGCGCCCTCGTCCCTG
The DNA here is from genome assembly GCF_014650995.1 of Streptomyces viridiviolaceus. Classification (GTDB taxonomy): domain Bacteria; phylum Actinomycetota; class Actinomycetes; order Streptomycetales; family Streptomycetaceae; genus Streptomyces; species Streptomyces viridiviolaceus. Next base: position 27,713 of record NZ_BMWA01000022.1, on the reverse strand, counting down.
AGCAGCCGCAGATACCAGGGCGTCTTGCCGAGCGCGTCCGACACCTTGCGGAAGTTGAGCAGACCGGCGTCCGGGTCGGCGGAGTCGGCGAACCAGCCCAGCAGCACCGGCAGCAGCGTCCGCTGGATCGCCGCCTTGCGGGTGACGCCGGAGGCCAGCGCCTCCAGGTGCCTGAGCGCCGCGGCCGGGTCGGCGTACCCGAGGGCGACCAGCCGTTCCCGGGCCGCCTCCGCGCTCAGCCGGGCCTCCCCCGGCGCCAGCTGGGCGACCGCGTCGAGCAGCGGCCGGTAGAACAGCTTCTCGTGCAGGCGCCGTACGACGGCCGCGTGCCGCCTCCACTCGCGCAGCAGCCCCGCGACCGGGTCGGTGCGCAGGCCGAGGGAGCGGCCGAGGCGGCGCAGGTCGGTCTCGTCCTCGGGGACGAGATGGGTGCGGCGCAACCGGTGGAGCTGGATCCGGTGCTCCATGGAGCGCAGGAAGCGGTACGCCTCGTCGAGCTGGGTGGCGTCGACCCGGCCGACGTACCCGCCCGCCGACAGCGCCCGCAGCGCGTCCAGCGTCGTGCCGCTGCGCAGGGAGGCGTCGGCCCGTCCGTGCACCAGCTGGAGCAGCTGCACGGCGAACTCGACGTCCCGCAGGCCGCCCGGGCCGAGCTTGAGCTGGCGGTCGACCTCGGCGGCGGGGATGTTCTCCACCACCCGGCGGCGCATCTTCTGCACGTCGGCGACGAAGTTCTCGCGCTCGGCGGCCTGCCACACCAGGGGCTGCAGGGCGGCGACGTACTCGGCTCCGAGGCCCGGGTCGCCGGCGACCGGGCGGGCCTTGAGCAGTGCCTGGAACTCCCAGGTCTTGGCCCAGCGCTGGTAGTAGGCGAGGTGGCTGCTGAGGGTCCGCACGAGCGGACCGTTGCGTCCCTCGGGGCGCAGATTGGCGTCCACGGGCCAGATGGAGCCCTCGACGGTGGTCTCGGAGCAGACCCGCATCATGTGCGAGGCGAGCCGGGTCGCGGCGCGCAGCGCCTTCGCCTCGTCCGCGCCGCCGACGGCCTCGCCGACGAAGATGACGTCGACGTCGGAGACGTAGTTCAGCTCGTGCCCGCCGCACTTGCCCATCGCGATCACCGCGAGCCGGCACAGCGCGGCGTCCTCGGGCGCGGCGGTCTCGGCGAGACGGAGGGCGGCGCGCAGGGTGGCGGTGGCGAGGTCGGCGAGCTCGGCGGCGGTCTCGGCGACGTCGATGGTGCCGCACACGTCCCGGGCGGCGATGGACAGCAGGCAGCGCCGGTAGGCGACGCGCAGCGCGACGGGGTCGTGGGCGTCGGCGAGGCCGCGCTCGAACTCCTCCACGCCCCGGTGCAGGTCCCGGGGCTCGTAGGTGACGAGGGCCTGCCAGTCGCCGGCGTGCCGGGCGAGGTGGTCGCCGAGTGCCTCGGAGGCGCCGAGCACGCCGAGGAGGCGGTCGCGCAGCGGCTTGGACGCCGTCAGCGTGTCCAGCAGTTCACGGCGGGCGCTGGGCTCGGGCTGGGCCTCCAGCAGCCGGACCAGACCGTGCAGGGCGAGATCGGGGTCGGCGGTGGCACCGAGGGCCTCCAGCAGGACCGGGTCGTCGCGGACCGGTGCCAGGTCCCCGCTGTCCAGCAGCCGCTCGGCGGCCGAGGGATCGGTGAACCCGTGCCGCAGCAGCCGCGTGAAGGTACTGCTCCTGCGCCCCGGCGCCGTCATCCCGGCCTCCCGTCGGATCAAGGTCGTCCTGGCCAGAGCCTAACCGGACTGACCGGCCGTGGCGCCGGTGAGTTCCGGGGTGCCGGAGCCGCCCTGTGGGAGCCCCGGCATTCGCGGGTTTCGGTGGCGTCCCGCACCGTTTTCCGCTTCGGTGAGACAGAGCCGTCGACCGATGAGCCGAAGGAGTCACGCATGGACATCACCCTCGAAGTGATCCCGCTGCCCGTGAGCGACATCGACCGGGCCCGGGACTTCTACCGGGACAAGGTCGGCTTCCACGTCGACATCGACCAGGAGGTCATGCCCGGCATGCGGATCGTCCAGCTGACGCCCCCGGGATCGGGCTGCTCGATCGCCCTCGGCGACACCCTGTGGGAGATGACCCCGGGCCCGACGCCGGCCCCAGGCTCCTACCAGGGCCTGCAACTGTGCGTCGCCGACATCAAGGCGGCCCACGCGGAACTCGTCGGCCGCGGCCTGGAGGTCTCCGAGCCGGTCCGGTACGCCCCGGACGACGGCGCCACGTTCATGTACTTCTCCGACCCGGACGGCAACGGCTGGTCGGTCCAGGAGTACCGCCGCCGCTCGACGGAACCCCTGCACGTGCTCCTGGCGGAGCTGGCCGCCCGCCGGCGGTAGCCGGGGAGGAGCGGCGGATCCGGGCCGGATCGCGTGCGGCACGGCCTGCGGCTCCGCCACCGCGGGCCGGCCCGCGTCCTCCACACCCTCTCGGCGGCCCGCTACAGCACCGGCAGGTTCTTCCGCAGCTCGAACGCGGTGACCTCGGAGCGGTACTCCTCCCACTCCTGCTTCTTGTTGCGCAGGAAGAAGTCGAAGACGTGCTCGCCGAGGGTGTCCGCGACCAGGTCGCTGCGGTCCATCAGGGTCAGGGCCTCGCCGAGGTTCTGCGGGAGGGGCTCGATGCCCATCGCGCGGCGCTCGGCGTCGGACAGCGCCCAGACGTCGTCCTCGGCGCCCGGCGGGAGTTCGTAGCCCTCCTCGATGCCCTTCAGGCCGGCGGCGAGGAGGACGGCGTAGGTGAGGTAGGGGTTGGCGCCGGAGTCGATGGAGCGGACCTCGACGCGGGCCGAGCCGGTCTTGCCGGGCTTGTACATGGGCACGCGGACCAGGGCCGAGCGGTTGTTGTGGCCCCAGCAGATGTACGAGGGGGCCTCGCCGCCGGCGCCCGCCGTGCGCTCGCTGCCGCCCCAGATGCGCTTGTAGGAGTTCACCCACTGGTTCGTCACGGCCGAGATCTCCGCCGCGTGCCGCAGCAGGCCCGCGATGAAGGAGCGGCCGACCTTGGAGAGCTGGTACTCCGCGCCGGACTCGTAGAAGGCGTTGCGGTCGCCCTCGAAGAGGGAGAGGTGGGTGTGCATCCCGGAGCCGGGGTGCTCGGAGAACGGTTTCGGCATGAAGGTCGCCTGGACGCCCTGCTCCAGGGCCACCTGCTTCATGATCAGGCGGAAGGTCATGATGTTGTCCGCCGTGGACAGCGCGTCGGCGTAGCGCAGGTCGATCTCCTGCTGGCCCGGGGCGCCCTCGTGGTGGGAGAACTCCACCGAGATGCCCATCGACTCCAGCATGGTGATCGCCTGGCGGCGGAAGTCCATGCCGATGTTCTGCGGCGTGTGGTCGAAGTAGCCGGAGTTGTCGGCCGGGGTCGGCACCGAGCCGTCGACCGGCTTGTCCTTCAGCAGGAAGAACTCGATCTCCGGGTGGGTGTAGAAGGTGAACCCCTGGTCGGAGGCGCGGGCGAGGGCGCGCTTGAGGACGTAGCGCGGGTCGGCGAAGGACGGGGAGCCGTCCGGCATGAGGATGTCGCAGAACATCCGGGCCGTGCCGGGGGCCTCCGCGCGCCAGGGCAGGACCTGGAAGGTGGACGGGTCCGGCTTGGCGATCATGTCGGACTCGTAGACCCGGGCGAAGCCCTCGATGGCGGAGCCGTCGAAGCCGATGCCCTCGTCGAAGGCCTGTTCCAGCTCGGCCGGGGCCACGGCCACGGACTTGAGGAAGCCCAGCACGTCCGTGAACCACAGGCGTACGAACCGGATGTCGCGCTCCTCCAGCGTCCGGATCACGAACTCCTGCTGCTTGTCCATCTTCCGCTTCCCCATCCTTGCTGGTCAGGCCGCCTGTCTCCGGTACCGCGGGAGGCGGTCGGGCACCTGAGCATCCCACCACAGCACCGTTTCGTACGCGTTGCGGTCCTCGATCGGCCGGCCGACTCCGGACTGAACGCCCCGCCTACGGCGGATGTACGTCCGGGTGTACCGCCGTAGGTGTACCCGCCGTAGGTGTACCGCCATGGTGCACCGCTCTCCCCGCAGCGTAGAGGCCACGTGTTCGATCGGGCCATTCCTGGGGGCCCGTAGCGACAGATCCTGTGATCTCCCTACGCCACTCCCCTCCTTCACCATTACGATCAGCGGACTCCACAGCCCCCCTTTCCCAGAAGGGCACACCCCATGGGTTCCGCCAAGAAGACCAGCAGCACGGCGCGCCAGGCACGCATAGCCGAGATGCGCCGCGCCGAGGAGGCCCGCGAACGCCGGAACCGGATTCTCACGATCACGGCCAGTGTGGTGGTCGTCGGCGCCCTCGTCGCCGGCGGGGTCGTCCTCGTCCGGTCGCAGTCCGGCGACTCCGGCGACACGGCGGCCGACTCCAAGAACTCGGGCGGCTTCGTCACGGGCGAGGACGGCGTGCGGACCTGGAAGGGCACCCTGTCCCGCAACCACGTCACCAAGGACGTGACCTACCCGGCCGAGCCGCCGGTCGGCGGCGACCACAACCAGGTCTGGATGAACTGCAACGGCGACGTCTACACCAAGCCGCTGAACAACGTGAACGCCGTGCACTCCCTGGAGCACGGCGCCGTGTGGGTGACGTACACCGACAAGGCCCCGAAGGCGGACGTCGAGGCGCTGGCGGCGAAGGTGAAGAAGACCCCGTACTCGCTGATGAGCCCGAACGACGAGCAGAAGGACCCGATCATGCTCACCGCCTGGGGCCACCAGCGCACGGTGACGGGGGCGAGCGACCCGAACGTGGACAAGTTCCTCGAGAAGTTCGTCCAGGGCGAGCAGACACCCGAGCCGGGCGCGGCCTGCACCAACGGGCTGGCGCAGTGAGGCGTGCGGCCGCCGGCTGGATCGCGGGGGCCGCGGCGGCGGCCCTCGTCGCGGCGGGCGCGATCACCTACGCGGTCGCCGGGGACGACGGCGCGAGCCGTGTCCCGTCCGCCGACTCGGCGGACGCCGGGTTCGCCCGCGACATGGCGGTGCACCACCAGCAGGCCGTGGAGATGTCGTACATCGTGCGCGACCGCACGAAGGACGAGGAGGTGCGGCGTCTCGCGTACGACATCGCGCAGACGCAGGCCAACCAGCGGGGCATGATGATCGGCTGGCTCGACCTGTGGGGGCTGCCGAAGGTGTCGTCCGAGCCGCCGATGGCGTGGATGGGCATGGGCGAGGCGCCCTCCGCCGGGGAGGGGTCGCTGATGCCGGGGATGCCCACCGACGCCGAGATGGAGAAGCTCGGGACGCTCGACGGGAGGCAGGCGGAGGTCTACTACCTCCAGCTGATGACCGAGCACCACAAGGGCGGCGTGCACATGGCCGAGGGCTGTGCCGAGAAGTGCGCGGTCGGTGTGGAGAAGCGGCTGGCCCGGGGGATGGCCGAGGCGCAGGAGTCGGAGATCCGCTTGATGGCGGACCTGCTGGCGGAGCGGGGCGCGAAGCCGCGGTCGTGAGCCCGGCGCCCGCGTCACCCCATCGCGTCGGTCTGACGATTACACTGGGCGCGTGCCTCAACTACGACTCGCCCTGAACCAGATCGACTCGAGCGTCGGCGACCTCGCCAAAAACGCCGAGTCGGTCGTCCGCTGGACCCGGCACTCCGCCGAGCAGGGAGCGCACCTGGTGGCGTTCCCGGAGATGGTGCTGACCGGGTATCCCGTCGAGGACCTGGCCCTCAGGTCGTCCTTCGTGGAGGCCTCCCGCGCGGCGCTGCGCTCGCTTGCGACGCGCCTCGCCGAGGAGGGCTTCGGCGGGCTGCCGGTCGTCGTCGGGTACCTCGACCGCTCGGAGACCGCCCAGCCGAAGTACGGCCAGCCGGCCGGCGCGCCGCAGAACGCGGCGGCGGTGCTGTACGGCGGCGAGGTGGTGCTGAGCTTCGCCAAGCACCACCTGCCGAACTACGGCGTCTTCGACGAGTTCCGCTACTTCGTGCCCGGCGACACCATGCCGGTGCTGCGGGTGCACGGCGTCGACGTGGCCCTCGCCATCTGCGAGGACCTCTGGCAGGACGGCGGCCGGGTGCCGGCCGCGCGCTCGGCACGGGCCGGGCTGCTGCTCTCCGTCAACGCGTCGCCGTACGAGCGGAACAAGGACGACACCCGGCTGGAGCTGGTGCGCAAGCGGGCCCAGGAGGCCGGGTGCACCACGGCGTACCTCGCGATGACCGGCGGTCAGGACGAGCTGGTCTTCGACGGCGACTCGATCGTGGTCGACCGGGACGGGGAGGTCGTGGCGCGGGCGCCGCAGTTCTCCGAGGGCTGTGTCGTCCTCGACCTCGACCTGCCGGCCGCGGACGCCGACGCGCCGGCCGGCGTGGTGGACGACGGGCTGCGCATCGAGCGGGTCGTGCTGTCCGAGGAGCCGGTGCCGGCCTACGAGCCGGAGCTGACCGGCGGGTACGCCGAGCGGCTGGACGACGACGAGGAGGTCTACTCTGCGCTGGTCGTCGGCCTGCGGGCGTACGTCGCGAAGAACGGCTTCCGGTCGGTGCTGATCGGGCTGTCCGGCGGCATCGACTCCGCGCTGGTCGCGGCGATCGCGTGCGACGCGGTGGGCGCGGAGAACGTGTACGGCGTGTCGATGCCGTCGAAGTACTCGTCCGAGCACTCCAAGGACGACGCGGCGGAGCTGGCACGGCGCACCGGCCTGAACTACCGGACGGTCGCGATCGAGCCGATGTTCGACGCGTACATGGGGTCGCTGGGGCTGACGGGCCTGGCGGAGGAGAACCTCCAGTCCCGCCTGCGCGGCACGCTGCTGATGGCGATCTCCAACCAGGAGGGCCACATCGTGCTGGCACCCGGCAACAAGTCGGAGCTGGCGGTGGGCTACTCGACGCTGTACGGGGACTCGGTGGGCGCGTACGGGCCGATCAAGGACGTGTACAAGACGTCGATCTTCCGGCTGGCGGAATGGCGCAACCGGGCGGCCCGGGAGCGCGGCCAGACCCCGCCGATCCCGGAGAACTCGATCACCAAGCCGCCGAGCGCGGAGCTGCGGCCCGGGCAGGTCGACACGGACTCGCTGCCGGACTACCCGGTGCTGGACGCGATCCTGGAGCTGTACGTCGACCGGGACCGGGGCGCGGACGAGATCGTCGCCGCCGGCTTCGACCGGGAGCTGGTGACCAGGACGCTGCGGATGGTGGACACCGCGGAGTACAAGCGGCGGCAGTACCCGCCGGGCACCAAGATCTCCGCCAAGGGCTTCGGCAAGGACCGGCGCCTGCCGATCACCAACCGGTGGCGCGAGACCGGCTGACGGCCGCCCCGGGCGGCGCGACGAGCGGGGCGTGAGCCCTTCCGCGGGCGTGCGTGTCCCTTCCGCCCCCACGTCACCGTGGGGGGCTCGGCGGGGAAGTGACGGGTCGGTCCGCCCCGGAGCGTCACCGCCGTACGGTCTCCGACTCCTCCGGCACGTGCCCGGCGACCACCCGTTCCCCGCCGGTCCGCGGCGGGGAACGGGGGACGGGTCGGGGCGGCCCCCCGCAGGATCGCCGCCCCGGAGCGTCACCGCCGTACGGTCTCCGACTCCTCCGGCACGTGCCCGGCGACCACCCGTTCCCGGCCGGTCCGCGGCGGGACGGCGCGGCGGTCGACCGCGTACGCCGCCCCGGCCACCGCCAGGCCGAGCACCGCCAGGGCCGCGCCGGCCAGGGCGGGGGACGTGGCGCCGAAGCCCGCGGCCAGGGCGAGGCCGCCGATCCAGGCGCCGCCGGCGTTGGCGAGGTTGAAGGCGGCCTGGTTGGCCGAGGAGGCCAGTGAGGGGGCCGTCGACGCCTTCTCCATGACCATCAGCTGGAGCGGGGAGCCGGTCACGAAGGCGGCCGTGCCCAGCAAAGCCACCGCGACGGCCGCGCTGACCTCCGTGCGCATCAGGAGCGGGAAGAGGGCGAGCACGAGGACCAGCGACATCAGGCCGCCGAAGAGGGTGCCGCGCAGGGAGTGGTCGGCCATGCGGCCGCCCAGCAGGTTGCCGGCGGTGGCGCCGACGCCGAACAGCGCCAGCAGCAGCGTCACGCTGGAGTCGGCGTACCCGGCGGCGTCCGTGAGCATCGGGGTGATGTAGCTGTAGGCGGCGAAGAGCGCCCCGAAGCCCGCGACGGTCGTGCCGAGGGCCAGCCAGACGGGGAGGGAGCGCAGGGCCGCGAGTTCGCCGCGCAGGCCCGTGGCGGGGGCGGGGGCGTGGTCGCGCGGGATGAGGAGCGCGAGCGCCGCTATCGCCGCCACGCCGATGGCGCTCACGCCGAGGAACGTGGCCCGCCAGCCCAGCTGCTGGCCCATGGCCGTGGCCACCGGCACGCCCGCGATGTTGGCGACCGTGAGGCCCAGGAACATCAGGGAGACGGAGCGTGCCTTGCGTTCCGGCGCCACCATGCCGGTGGCCACCACGGCGCCGACGCCGAAGAAGGCGCCGTGCGGGAGGCCGCTGAGCAGCCGGGCGGCCAGCAGGTAGTGGTAGTCGGGGGCGAGGGCCGACAGGGCGTTGCCCGCGACGAAGAGGGCCATGAGGCCGATCAGGACGGTGCGGCGGGGCATCCGCGCGGTCACCGCGGCGAGCAGCGGGGCGCCGACGACGACGCCCAGGGCGTACGCCGAGACCAGGTGGCCGGCGGTGGGGATCGAGATGTTCAGGTCGTCCGCGACATCGGGCAGCAGGCCCATCATCACGAACTCGGTCGTGCCGATGCCGAAGGCGCCCACGGCGAGGGCGAGCAGGGCCAGGGGCATGAAGGGTCGTCGCCTTTCGAGAGCGGATGTGCGTACTGGACGTTCGTATGTTCCAGTACGGAACAAAGCCTCTCAGGGCGAGTATTCCGCGAGGTGACGGACGGGTTTCGGCGAGGGGGTCACAGGAGGCGCATAAGGGGCCGACCTGGGACTTTCGGCAGACCGTCAGGAAGCGGATGTGTCGACCTTCACACGCGCCGCGATCGGCAGATGGTCGCTGCCCGTCTCCGGCAGGGTCCAGCTGGTCTCCGGTTCGACGCCGGTCACCAGGATCTGGTCGATCCGGGCCATGGGGAAGGAGGCGGGCCAGCTGAAGCCGAAGCCGTCGCCCACGGCGCCCTGCGTGGAACGCATCTGTGAGGTGATCGCCTTCAGCGCGCGGTCGTTCATGGTGCCGTTGAGGTCGCCGAGCAGGATCTTGCGGGGCAGCCGCTCGTCGGCGATGGCCTCGCCGAGGGCGTCGGCGCTCTTGTCCCGCTGCCGGGCCGTGAACCCGGCCTCCAGCTTCACACGGACCGACGGAAGGTGGGCGACGTAGACGGCGACCGGCCCGCTGTCGGTGGCGACGGTGGCGCGCATCGCGCGCTTCCAGCCCAGCCGGATGTCGACGGCCCGAACGTCGCTCATCGGGTACTTGCTCCACAGCCCGACGGTCCCGACGACCGCGTGATGCCGGTAGGTGGACGCCAGCGCCTTCTCGTACGTCGGGACCGCGGACGCCTTCAGCTCCTCCAGCGCCACCACGTCCGCGCCGGACGCGGCCACGGCACGGGCGGTGCCGGCGGGATCGGCGTTGTCGGCGTTGACGTTGTGCGTGGCCACCGTCAGGTCGCCGCCCGCGCCGGTCTTGTCGGTCAGCAGCCCGCCGAACAGGTTGAACCACACGGTCGCCGGGAGCAGGACCGCGATCAGCGCCGTCGCCGACCTGCGGACGAGGGCGATCACCAGCAGGACGGGGATCAGCAGGCCGAACCACGGCAGGAAGGTCTCCGTGAGGCTGCCGAGGTTGCCGATCCGGTTCGGGATCCGCGCGTGACCCGCCATGACCACGGCCAGGACGACGGCCACCGCCGCGGTGACCAGGCCCCGGCGCCAGACCCGGCGGTCGCCGCGCCAGCCGGCGGTCAGCCTTTCGCGCAGGCGCCGAAGCCGGGATTCCCGGCGCTCGGGCCCCGAGCCGCCGCTGTCCGTCTCCGTCATGTACGCCTGCTGCGCCATACCGTCGCCTCACTGCCTGCCGTGCACACCGTCACCCCGTGCATCAGCACCCTAGGGGATGATCGGTTCCTCTCCCGCCGTCTTGCGACGGCCGTACGGGCACGAGGACGTACGAGTCGGCGCGCGGAGTTCCGGTCAGGGGTGGAACAGGTGGGGTCTGTGACACAACGCGCACATTCGCCGGACCGGTCGCCGGGGGTCCCCTAGCCGTCGGAAGGCACGAGGTGCCACCATGGAGGGGATCCGGGGACGCCGTCAGGGCGCCTCGAGATGACATGAAGGAGCCGTTGCCATGACGCAGCTTTCGGCTGCCCAGACGCCTCAGCACCAGCCCGCCGACGGCGGCAGGGCGCTCTACGGGGGCAAGAGCACCCGCCGCATCACCGTCCGGGACATCACCGCCGCCAAGGAGCGCGGTGAGAAGTGGCCCATGCTCACCGCGTACGACGCGATGACCGCGTCCGTGTTCGACGAGGCCGGGATCCCGGTCATGCTCGTCGGCGACTCCGCGGGCAACTGCCACCTCGGGTACGACACGACCGTACCGGTCACGCTGGACGAGATGACCATGCTCTCGGCCGCGGTGGTGCGCGGCACGAGCCGCGCGCTCATCGTCGGCGACCTGCCCTTCGGCTCCTACCAGGAGGGTCCCGTGCAGGCGTTGCGGTCGGCGACCCGGCTGGTGAAGGAGGCCGGTGTCGGGGCCGTGAAGCTGGAGGGCGGCGAGCGCTCGCACCGGCAGATCGAGCTGCTGGTGGAGTCCGGCATCCCCGTGATGGCGCACATCGGTCTGACCCCGCAGTCCGTCAACGCCATGGGCTACCGCGTGCAGGGTCGCGGTGAGGAGGCGGCCCAGCAGCTGCTGCGGGACGCCAAGGCCGTGCAGGACGCGGGCGCCTTCGCGGTCGTCCTGGAGCTGGTGCCGGCGGAGCTGGCCGCCGAGGTGACGCGGACGCTGCAGATCCCGACGGTCGGCATCGGGGCCGGGCCCGACACCGACGCCCAGGTGCTGGTGTGGACCGACATGCTCGGGCTGACCGGCGGCCGGGTGCCGAAATTCGTGAAGAAGTACGCCGACCTGCGTCAGGTCATCGGCGACGCGGCGAAGGCGTTCGCCGACGACGTCGTCGGCGGAACGTTCCCGCAGGAGGAGCACTCCGTCCACTGAGCCATCGCGGTACGACGCCGGCCCCGCCGATCTTCCCCCGTCGGCGGGGCCGGCGCTGCCTCTGCACCTGAACACGGTGCCGCTCTCACGGGCCCGGCCGCTCGCCGTCGCGGCTCCCCGACCGGCGAGGGCGGTGCTCGTCGGGAAGTCGTCGGTGCTGTCGGCGGGCTGTCGGTGGTTTGTCGGCGGGCGCTGACACCGTGGTGGTCATGACGCGAATCGACACCCACCCCGAGGCCGCGAACAGCGCGGTCACCGTACGGGGGCTGGTCAAGCACTACGGCGAGACCAAGGCACTGGACGGCGTCGACCTGGACGTGTCCGAGGGCACCGTGATGGGTGTGCTCGGGCCGAACGGCGCCGGCAAGACCACCCTCGTGCGCATCCTGTCCACGCTCATCACGCCCGACGCCGGCCAGGCCCACGTCGCCGGCTACGACGTCGTACGGCAGCCCCGGCAGCTGCGGCGGGTGATCGGGCTCACCGGGCAGTACGCCTCCGTGGACGAGAAGCTACCCGGCTGGGAGAACCTGTACCTGATCGGCCGGCTGCTGGACCTGTCCCGCAAGGACGCACGCGCGCGTGCCGACGAGCTGCTGGAGCGGTTCTCGCTCACCGAGGCCGCCAAGCGCCCCGCCGCCACCTACTCCGGCGGTATGCGACGGCGGCTCGACCTGGCCGCCTCGATGATCGGCCGCCCGGCCGTCCTCTACCTGGACGAGCCCACCACCGGCCTGGACCCGCGTACCCGCAACGAGGTGTGGGACGAGGTCAAGCGCATGGTCGGCGACGGCGTCACCGTGCTGCTCACCACGCAGTACATGGAGGAGGCAGAGCAGCTCGCCTCCGAGCTGACCGTCGTCGACCGCGGCAAGGTCATCGCCAAGGGCGGCATCGAGGAGCTGAAGGCGAAGGTCGGTGGCCGCACCCTGCGGGTCCGCCCGGCCGACCCGCTGCACCTGCGTCCGCTCGCCGCCCACCTGGACGAGCTGGGCATCACCGGGCTCGCCTCCTCCACCGTGGACGCCGAACGCGGTGCCGTCCTGGTCCCGATCCTCAGTGACGAGCAGCTGACCGCCGTGGTCGGCGCGGTCACCGCGCGCGGCATCACGCTCGCCTCCGTCACCACCGAACTGCCCAGCCTGGACGAGGTCTTCCTGTCCCTCACCGGCCACCGCGCCAGTGCCCCGCAGGACGCCGAGCCCGCCGACGCCCGCCAGGAGGTCGCCGTATGAGCGCCCGTCCCTCGTCCACCGCCACCCTGAGCGAGCCGCTTCGCGCCGCCCCTTCCCCCACCACCGTGACCGCCGACGCCCGTATCCCGTTGCGCGGGCACCTGTGGCACACCAGCGCGCTGGTGCGCCGGAACCTGCTGTGGATCCGGCAGGACCCCGAGTCGATGTTCGACGCCCTGCTCTTCCCGATCGTCTTCACCCTGCTGTTCGTGTACGTCTTCGGCGGCTCCATCGGGCAGTCGCTCGGCGGCGGCCAGCAGCAGTACGTGCAGTACGTCGTGCCCGGCCTGATGGCCATGATGGGCATGAACATGGCCCAGGGCGTCGGCACCGGCTTCAACCAGGACTTCAACTCCGGTGTCATGGACCGCTTCCGGTCCCTGCCGATCGGGCGCGGCTCCGTGCTGTTCGCCAAGATCGCGGTGGAGCTGCTGCGGATGCTGTTCGCCACGGCGGTCCTGCTGATCGTCGGCGTCCTGGTGGGCTTCGACATCACCAACTGGGGCGGTCTGCTGGCCTCGGTCGGGCTGTCGGTGCTGTTCGGCTCCGCCCTGATGTGGATCTTCCTCACCCTCGGTGTGACGATGAAGAACGCGCAGTCCGTGCAGGCGATGGGCTTCCTGGTGCTGATGCCGCTCCAGTTCGGCTCGTCGATCTTCGCACCGCCCGGTTCCATGCCGGGCTGGCTGCAGGCGTTCACCGACTACAACCCGCTGTCGAACCTCGCCGACGCCGCGCGCGGCCTGATGGTGGGCGGTCCGGTCGCGCACGACCTGTGGCTGACGCTCGGCTGGTCCGTGGCCCTGACGGCGGTCATGGCGCCGGTCGCCATCCACAAGTTCCGGACGAAGAGCTGACCGGCCGACGGCACGGCTCAGACCAGGGCGGCGGCCTCCTGCGGGGAGAGGCCGCCGCCCTCGGCGTACGCGGCCCCGTACGCCTCGGCGCCCAGCGCGTCCCGGGTGCGTTCGACGGCACGGGCCCACCCGTGCCGTTCCAGGCCCGTCGTGACATGGCCGGGCGGCAGCATCGCGGCGGCGGCGCCGATGCACCGGGCGGCGTCCCGGGCCCGGCGTCCGCCGTCGACGCGGGCCAGCGACATCGCGGCGATCACCAGGTAGGCGGAGCGCATGTGCGGCGCGACGGCCGTGGCCAACGGGTCCTCGGCCCGCGCCAGCGCCCGCCTGACCTTGTCCAGGGCGTCGTCGTAGTGCTCTTCCAGCGCGCTGAGCCAGGACTCCGCCGCGAGGATGAAGGCGTCGAAGACCACGAAGTGCGCGATGGTGAACTGCTCCCGCAGCAGCCGCAGTTGCTCGCGCGCCTCGGCGATGCGGTCGGTCATGCCGAGCCATCCGGCGAGGAACAGCCGGGCGGCGGGCATGGCCCCGTTGTGCACGCCGCCCTCCGACCGGTCGATCACCTCGCGCAGGATGCGCTCCCCCCGCTCGGTCTGTCCGGCCTCCAGCAGCGCGCTGCCGAGCCGGGCGCCGAGCACGTCCACCTGACCGTGCGCGCCGAGCCGCTCGGCGTGCTCGGCGGCGGCCTCGTAGTCGGCGGCGGCGAGCAGGTAGTCGCCCTTGCGTTCGCGGGCCTCGGCGCGGGCGGACAGCGCCTCGGCGGTGCCCCAGATGTCGCCGAGCCGCCGGTAGATCTCCAGCGACTCGTCGGCGTCGCGGGCGGCGTCGCCCGCCCAGTCGGTGCGGTTGGCGAGGAGGTTGGCGCGCATCTGCAGGCTTCCGGCCAGGTCCCACTCGAAGCCCGGGGTCTCGCGGCAGGTCCGCACGGAGGCGTCCATGATCGTGCGCAGCCGCTCCATGTCGCCGGTGAGCATCACCGCGAAGAACCAGAGCATGCCGGGGCTGCGGCAGGTCTGCGGCATCCCGGGTTCGTAGGTGCGCGCGATGATCCGCAGCTTCCGCTGGGCCTGCGGGTTCTGCCAGGCGTCCAGCTCGGTGTCCATGCAGGCGAGGTGGGCCAGGTGCACGCCGCGCCGGGCCTCGGCGAGGATCTCGCCGGTCATCGGAGGAGGTGCCTCCGTGCACCGCTGCCACACCGGGGCGGCCGGCCGGACCGGCTCGTCGAACGGGTCCGGGCCGAGGGCCATCGCCTCCTTGCACCAGCCGCGGGCCTCGATGCGCAGGTCACGCAGCTGCCAGTACCAGGCCAGCGACAGCACCAGGCACAGCGCCTCCTGCTCGTCGCGCTCGGCGACGGCGTGCCGCAGGGCGGTGCGCAGGTTCTCGTACTCCCGCTCCAGCCGCTCGACGGCGGCGAGCTGGCCGGAGCCGCGCAGCAACGGGTCCGTGGTGCGGGCGAGTTCGCGGTAGTACGTCAGATGGGCGCGCTCGGCCTCGGCCCGCCCGCCGGCCTCGTCGAGCCGCTCGCCCGCGTACTCGGCGACGGTCTCCAGGAGCCGGTAGCGCATCTCCCCGTCGCCCGACGGAGCGGCCACCACCAGGGACTTGTCGACGAGTGACCCGAGCGCCTCCAGGGCGGCGGGCCCGCACACGGCCTCGGCGGCGGCGAGGTCGCAGCCGCCCGCGAACACCGAGAGCCGGCACAGCACGTCCCGCTCGTCGGCGTCCAGCAGGTCCCAGGACCAGTCGACGACCGCGCGGAGCGTCTGCTGCCGGGGCAGGACGGTGCGGCTGCCGGAGGTGAGCAGGCGGAAACGGTCGTCGAGCCGGTCGGCGATCTGACGCGGGGTCAGCATGCGCAGCCGGGCGGCGGCCAGTTCGATGGCGAGCGGCAGGCCGTCGAGGCGGCGGCAGATCTCGGCGCACGCCGCCGCGGTCTCCTCGTCGGCCTCGATGCGGAAGCCGGGGCGGGCCGCGGCGCCCCGGTCGGCGAGGAGCCGGAGTGCGGCCGGCTCGGGCAGCGGCTCGACCGGACGCAGCAGCTCCCCCGGGACGCCGAGGGGTTCGCGGCTGGTGGCGAGGACGGTCAGCCCCGGACAGTGGGCGAGCAGCTCCTCGGCGAGGCGGGCCGCCGCGTCGACGACGTGCTCGCAGTTGTCGAGGACGATCAGCATGCGGCGCCTGCCGCAGTGCTCGACGAGGCGCTCGACGGCCGTGCTGTTGCGGTCGGCGACGGCGCGCATCTCCTCGGCGCCGGCGCCGTACAGCACGGTCTCGCGGGCGCCGACGGCGGTGAGCACGGCCTCTGGTACCGCCTCCGGGTCGTCGACCGGGGCGAGCTCGGCCAGCCAGACGCCGTCGCGGACGGCGTCCCCGGCGGCCTCGGCGGTCTCCAGCGACAGCCGGGTCTTGCCGGCGCCTCCGGGCCCGAGCAGGGTGACGAGCCGTGCGGTCGCCAGGTCGGCGCGGAGCGCCTCGACGTCGGCGTCCCGGCCGACGAAGGAGGTGAGGCGGGCGCGCAGGTTGCCGCGGGGGCGGGCGCCGGGGGCATCGCCCGGGGCCGGGGCGGCGGGCGCGGCGACCGGTTCCGTCCGCAGCAGTCCGGCGTGCAGCGCCCGCAGTTCGGGTCCCGGGTCGGTGCCGAGCCGGTCCGCGAGCAGCCGTCGCACGTCGTCGTAGGCGGCCAGCGCCTCGGCCGTGCGGCCGGTGTCGCGCAGGGCGCGCAGCCGCAGCGCCTGGAGGGGTTCGTCCAGCGGGTGGCCGTCGCACAGGGCGGTCAGCTCGGGCAGGGACTGCTCGGCGTGGCCGAGGTCGAGGGCGGCGGTGTGGCGGGCGCGCAGCGCATCCAGGTGCCGGGTCTCCCAGCGGGCCGCCTCGGCGGTGCGGTCGGGCAGGTCGGAGAGCGCGGGGTCGCGCCACAGGGTGAGCGCGTCGTCGAGGACGACGGCCGCCTTGGCGGGGTCGCCGTCGGCGAGGGCGCGGGTGCCCTCGCCGGCCAGCCGGTCGAAGCGGTGCAGGTCGATGTCGTCGGGGACGGCGGTGAGCCGGTAGCCGCCGTCCTCGGAGGCGACCGCGTCCGCGCCGAGCGCCCGGCGCAGCCGGCCGACGAGCGCCTGCAGGGCACCCGGCGCGTCGGCGGGCGGGTCGCCGCCCCACACCTCCTCCACCAGCAGGCCCGCCGGCACGGTGCGGCCGGTTCGGAGGGCAAGCACGGTCAGCAGGGCGCGCAGCCGCGCCCCGCCGACCGGGACGACGGTGCCGTCGGGACGGAGTGCCTGGGTGGTGCCGAGGATGCGATAGCGCACGCGGACCATTGTCCCTGGCGGCGCCCCGCTCCCGCCCCTGGGTTTACGCCCGCATGAACCGCGTCGCCGGGGGCGTGGGCACCGTCCGGGGGCCTGGAGGCGCCGGCGGCGGGCCGGGAGGGTACCGGCGCGCGGCGCGGTGACGGCACCGTGGCCAGGAACCCGCACCGGCCGCATGACGTTCCCCCCACAGCACCGGTACGGTCGGACCCCTTCCCGTCGAGAGCATCGCGAGCCCAGGAGCCCTCCCATGACCACCGCCACCATCCGCCCCGGCGACCGGCGGATCAGTCCCGTCTTCGTCGGGATCCTGGCCGTCACGGCGGTCACCGGCTGGGCCACCTGGACCGGGTTCGCCGAACAGCCCGGTCTGGCCGTGTTCCTGTTCGTGACGGCGGCCTGGGTCGTGTCCCTGTGCCTGCACGAGTACGCGCACGCGCGCACCGCCCTGCACAGCGGCGACATCTCGGTCGGCGCGAAGGGCTACCTCACGCTGAACCCGGCGAAGTACACGCACGTCCTGCTGAGCATCGTGCTCCCCGTGATCTTCGTGATCATGGGCGGCATCGGTCTGCCGGGCGGTGCCGTCTTCATCGAGCGCGGCCGCATCCGCGGGCGCTGGCGGCACAGTCTGATCTCCGCGGCGGGTCCGCTGACGAACGTGCTGTTCGCCGCGGTGTGCACGGCCCCGTTCTGGCTGGACGCGCTGGACGGCGTGCCGCGCGACTTCCGGTTCGCGCTGGCCTTCCTGGCCCTGCTCCAGGTCACGGCCGCGATCCTGAACTTCCTGCCGGTGCCGGGCCTGGACGGCTACGGGGTGATCGAGCCCTGGCTGTCGTACAACGTCCGGCGGCAGCTGGAGCCGCTCGCGCCCTTCGGGCTGCTGATCGTGTTCGCGCTGCTGTGGATCCCGTCGCTGAACGCCGTGTTCTTCGACGTGATCGACACGATCCTGCGCGCCCTGGGGATCAGCGACTTCGACTCGTACTGCGGCTTCGAGCTGTTCCGCTTCTGGCAGACGGCCGAGATCTGCTCGGTCAGCCCGTGACGGACTCGCGCCGCACGGCCCGCCCGCGCTTGACGTAGTACCAGCACATGTTGGACGACAGCCCCGCCAGCAGCACCCACACGACGCCGATCAGGACGGTTCCCTCCACGAAGGAGACGACGGCGGCGACCACGGCGAGGGCGCAGACGATCAGGGCGTAGAGGGCGAGACGGGGCATGGAAGGGGCTCCTGTCGGGGGACACGTGCGGGCACTGCTTGTGCCCACCAGTGTCCCCCATCGCCTCATACGTCCGTCACGCGGAGCCCGGCGTGTGCCTTGTAGCGGCGGTTGACGGAGATCAGGTTGGCGACCAGCGACTCCACCTGGTGGGCGTTGCGCAGCCGTCCCGCGAAGACCCCGCGCATGCCGGGGATGCGTCCGGCGAGGGCCTGCACGATCTCCACGTCGGCCCGCTCCTCGCCCAGCACCATCACATCGGTGTCGATCTCCTCGATCGCCGGGTCCTGCAGCAGGACCGCCGACAGGTGGTGGAAGGCGGCGGTGACCCGGCTGTCCGGCAGCAGGGCGGCGGCCTGCTCGGCGGCGCTGCCCTCCTCCGGCTTCAGCGCGTAGGCGCCCTTCTTGTCGAAGCCGAGGGGGTTCACGCAGTCCACGACGAGCTTGCCGGCCAGCTCCTCGCGCAGCGATTCCAGTGTCTTGCCGTGTCCCTCCCAGGGCACGGCGACGATCACGACGTCGCTGCGGCGGGCGGTCTCGGCGTTGTCGGCGCCCTCGACGCCGTGCCCGAGCTCCTCGGCGGCGGCCTGCGCGCGCTCCGTGGCCCGGGAGCCGACGATCACCTTCTGGCCGGCCCTGGCGAGGCGGTAGGCCAGTCCCTTGCCCTGGGGGCCGGTGCCGCCGAGCACGCCGACGACGAGTCCGGAGACGTCGGGCAGGTCCCAGGGGTCCTTGGCGGGGGCCTTCGCGGACTGCTGTGCACTGTCGCTAGTGGTCATGGGCCGACCCTACGTCCGCCCCGGCCGCCCCACCGGTCCGGGTGCGCCCCGCCGGCCCGGCCGCGCGCCGCGAGGCGGTCGCCGTCGGCTCCGCCGGGAGGCTGGCGAGCGCGATGCCTGCCTCGACGACCGGCGCCCTGCACGCCGAGGAGGCCCCGGGCGCCGTCCACGACGGCTGCGGCCCGCACTCCTGGGGCGACCTCGCCGACGGCCGGTCGGCCACCTGGGCGGACAGCCACCGCTTCACCGGCCGGGACGCCTGCGGCGCCTTCGCCGGGTCGGGCGAATCCGGGGCGAAATCCGGGCCGGACGGCGCGGGTTGCGGCAGGATGCGTGCGCATGGACGCCGTACGGGTCGCGCTGCTGCGGGAAGTGCTCGCCGGGACCGAGTGGCTGGGGGCCACCCGGAGGTTCGCGGGGACGCTGCGGGGATCGGTGGTCTCGCACGGGGGCGGGCTGCTGCTGGTGGGCACCGCCGGCCACGAGCCGTGGCACCTGGCGGCGCACCTGGTGGACGAGGCCGCCTGGTCGGGGACCCCGGAGCTGGCCCCCACCCTCGTGCGGCACGACGCGCGCCCCTCGGATCCCGCGCATCTGGCGGTGGGGCTGGGCCGGCTCGCGGCGGCCCGGCGCGGGGAGACCCTGCTGGTGGTGACGCCCGACGCTCCCGGCGCGCCGCTCCTGGAGCGGGTGCACGACGCCCGGCGGGCCGGGGCGACGGTGCTGGCGCTGGGTTCCGGTGAACGGGAGCTGACGGCGATGGCGCACGAGACGCTGACCGTGCCGGAGGGCGCCGAGCTGGACCTGGACACGGTGCAGCACCTGGTCAGCGCGGCGGCCGGGGAGAACGCGGTGCCACCCCCACGGAGCCGCCCTCGTGTCCGCTCCTTCCTCTCCCGTCTCGCAGACCACCTGACGGCCCCGCCCCCGCCCCGCTGGTGAGGGAGGGGGCGAGTGGAGGCCGCCGCGCACACCGGTTGCCCCCGGTCGACCACGAGCCCCGTGACCGACGGCTCCGCAGCCCCCTCGGGCCTGCGCACTGCTGCCCGGCCTCTCCACCCGGCAGGCCTCCCGGGTGGTCCGGCGGGCTGCTGTGCGCGGGCGCGGTGGAGCTGCCGGCGCTGTGCCTGCCGAAGCTGATGACGTACGACGTGCGGACCGGCCTGCACGCGGTGCGGCTGCGCGAGAAGCGCGCAGCCGCGGCGCCGACGGCCGTGGCGGGCCGACCGGTCAGTCGTCGTCCCCGCGCGTGGCCGGGGCGTCGTGCCACTTGGGGTCGTTCTCCCATTCGAGGTTGCGCTCGCGGGCGGTCTCCATCGCGTGCTCGGCCTCCGCGCGGGACGCGTACGGCCCGAAGCGGTTCTTGGCCGGGCATTCCGGCCCCTCCTCGACCTTCTTGTGCTCCAGGCAGTAGTACCACTCGCCCGGCTTTCCGACCGTGCGCTTCTTGAACAGGGCCATGACCGGCTCCTTTCGCCAGGGAACATGCTCTCGTATGCCCGCTGGTTAGACTCGCTGGCATGTCTGGCCAGTCGCTGCTCGTACCAGGGGAGCTGTCTCCCACCCGTTCCGTACCCGGAAACATCCGCCGGCCCGAGTACGTCGGCAAGCCCGCGCCCACGCCGTACACCGGACCGGAGGTGCAGACGCCCGAGACCATCGAGGCGATGCGCGTGGCCGGGCGGATCGCGGCGCAGGCGATGGCCGAGGCCGCGAAGCTCATCGCGCCGGGCGTGACCACGGACGAGCTGGACCGGGTGGCGCACGAGTTCATGTGCGACCACGGCGCCTACCCCTCGACGCTCGGCTACCGCGGTTTCCCCAAGTCGCTGTGCAGCTCGGTCAACGAGGTCATCTGCCACGGCATCCCGGACTCCACGGTGCTGCGCGACGGCGACATCGTCAACCTGGACGTGACGGCGTACATCGGCGGCGTGCACGGCGACAACAACGCGACCTACCTGGTCGGCGACGTCGACGAGGAGAGCCGCCTGCTGGTGGAGCGCACCCGCGAGTCGCTGAACCGCGCGATCAAGGCGGTCAAGCCGGGCCGGCAGATCAACATCATCGGCCGGGTCATCGAGTCCTACGCCAAGCGTTTCGGCTACGGCGTGGTCCGCGACTTCACCGGTCACGGCATCAACAGCTCGTTCCACTCCGGCCTGATCATCCCGCACTACGACAGCCCGCACGCGACGACCGTCATCCAGCCCGGGATGACGTTCACGATCGAGCCGATGCTGACGCTCGGCACCCACGAGTACGACATGTGGGACGACGGCTGGACGGTCGTGACGAAGGACCGCAAGCGGACGGCCCAGTTCGAGCACACGCTGGTGGTGACGGACACGGGCGCGGAGATCCTCACGCTGCCCTGACCGCACCGACCGCCGGCCGGCCCGCCCTCTTCGGAGAGCGGGCCGTTTTCGTCCCACCAGGGTACTCTTTTACCGACACTCTGTCGGAAACTTTACCGACGACCCGTCGGGAAAGGCATTGACTTAGGTTAGCCTAACCAAAGAAGATCAGGCTCATGGACTCCTTCTCGACTCTCATCCGCACGGCCTCCCACGAGCAGCACGTCGAAGCGGAGACCTCGACGTTCATGAGCGACCTGCTCGGCGGCCGGCTCGGCGTCGCCGCGTACGCGCGCTACACCGAGCAGCTGTGGTTCGTCTACGAGGCACTGGAGGCCGCTGCCGGGCGGCTGGCGTCGGACCCGGTGGCCGGGCCGTTCATCCGGCCGGAGCTGATGCGCCTGTCCTCGCTGGAGCGGGACCTGGCGCACCTGCGCGGGCCCGGCTGGCGGACGGGGCTGGCCGCACTGCCCGCGACCGAGGAGTACGCGGCACGGGTGCGCGAGTGCGCCGAGCGGTGGCCGGCCGGATACGTGGCGCACCACTACACCCGCTACCTGGGCGACCTGTCCGGCGGCCAGATCATCCGCGACAAGGCGGAGCGGACCTGGGGCTTCGCGAAGAAGGGCGACGGCGTCCGCTTCTACGTCTTCGAGTCGATCCCCAACCCCGCCGCGTTCAAGCGGGAGTACCGGGAGCTGTTGGACGGCATCCGCGCGGACGACCTGGAGAAGCTGCGGGTGGTGGCCGAGTGCAAGCGGGCGTTCGCCCTGAACACGGCGGTCTTCCGGGCGCTCGGCGAGGAGTTCCCGCTCTCCGCGTGAGCCGGCCCCGGGCGGGCGTGGGCCGGCTCAGCGCTCCAGGAACACCCGCCCGCCGATCTCCACCCAGCCCCCCGGCTGCGGTGCCGTGAGGATCTGCGATCCGGCGCCCTGCGTGATGTTCAGGGCCCGGCCGAGCCGGTCCGTGAGCAGCAGCGCGGCCGCGCCCGTCGCCTCGTCCTCGTCGATCCCGTCGTCACGGCCCGGGAACGCACGGGCGCGGATCCGGCCCGCCGCCTCGTCCTGCCAGGCCCAGGCGTAGATCCACTCCCCCGGCGGCGGCACGGCGAGGTCGTCGACCTCGGCCGTGGTGGCGTACCGGCGCAGGGTGCGGGGCGGCGCCCACTCCGCCCGCGCCTCGATCCAGCTGAACTCCCCGTCCAGCCGGGCACCGACCACTCCCGCAGGGGTGACGAGTTCGGGCACGTCGAGCAGCCAGGCGGTGCCGACGCAGGGGTGACCGGCGAACGGCAGCCGCAGGGTGGGCGTGTAGATGTCGACGACGCCGCGCTCGGGGTCGTCGACGAACACCGTCTCGCTGAAGCCGAGTTTGGCGGCGAGGGCCTGCCGGTCGGCCCGCTCGGGCATCACCGAGCCGTCGCGGACGACACCCAGTTCGTTGCCGTAGCCGCCGTTCGGCGCGCAGAAGACCCGCAGCACGTCGTAGTCAGTCACGGTGGCATTCAAACACCGGGGTGGCGGCCTCGTCGTACGGCAGGGTGGACATCACATCGCCGTGGGTCTGCTCCAGTGCCGCGCGTTGCCACCCGTGGTGCGGCTGTGCGGGGCGGGCGACCAGGTGCGCAGCCGCTCCTCGTGCGCCGCGGTGATCTCCTCGGCGGTCCGCCGCCAGTCCGCCTCGTCCGGCAGGCGGGCCAGCTCCACGCAGGCCGGCTCGACGCTCTCCGCCAGGGCCGCGGCCCGGTCGTGGCCGTCGAGGATCAGCCGGCCGTCGAGGAAGGACACCCACCACAGCGGGACGGGGGCGAGGGTGCCCTCGCGCACGTGCTTGCGGTACGCCTTCACGCGCGGTGCGTCGGGGGCGGGGCCTTCCCGTTCCCGGTGGAGGAGGTCGTCCGGATGGGCCGGGCGCCCTGGTCCGGTACGGACCTCGAGGACGAGGACGACGCGGCCGTGGCCGAGGCGATGGCCCGCACGGAGGTGACCGGCTTCGCCGCCCGGCCGTTCTCCGCGCTCAGCGGCGGCGAACGCGCCCGGGTCGCGCCGGCCCGCGTGCTGGCCCAGCGCACCCCGCTGTTGCTGCTCGACGAACCGACCGCCGCCCTGGACCTGCGGCACCAGGAACTGGTGCTTCGGCTGTGCCGGGCACGGGCCGGGGACGCGGTGGTCGTCGTCCTGCACGACCTGGGGCCGGCGGCGGCCTACGCACACCGGGTCACGGCCGACGGTCCGCCGGCCGAGGTCTTCTCCGACCGGCTGCTGTCCGAGGTCTGCGACCGGCCCGTGGAGGTGCTCCCGCATCCCCGCACGGGCGCGGTGCCGGTCACTCCCCGACGCGACATGTGACCTGACACGGCCCGCAGTTCGGGCGTGAGGTCACGGTGTGACGGCGGTACCCCGGCCCCCCGCCCGCGCCGTTCCCCGCCCCGGTAGGGTTCGCCTCCGGGAAGGGGAAGGTGAAGGAACCTGATGAGCAGGGATCGCGGCCCTCGAAGGCCCCGCAGGCTTGACCGGAGCGCACTGATAGCGGCCTCGGTGACCGCTTTGTCGTTGACGGCGAGCGGCTGCGTGGTGGTGCACGGCGAGCGCGTGGTGCTCCCCGCGACCACCCGGGCCGAGGCCGCGGAGGCGCTCCGGCAGTTCACGGCCGCGTACAACGAGGCCGACAAGGCGTACGACGCCTCCCTGGACGCCGACCACACCACCGGCGCCCTCGCCGCCATCGACTCGGCGCGGCTGAAGGCCGGCCGGGCCAACAACCCGGACGGCAATCCGTCGCACACCCCGCTGAAGCTGACGGACGCGAAGTACACGATCCCCGAGAAGGCGGGCTGGCCGCGCTGGTTCCTCGCCGACGCCCGCGGCAACAAGGGCGGCGAGGCGCGCTGGCTGCTGGTGTTCACCCGGGACGGCCTGGAGGACCCCTGGGAGGTTGCCTACCTCACGCTGGTCGCCCCCGACGACGTGCCCGAGTTCAAGACCGACGAGGACGGCTGGGCCGAGGCCGTCCCCGCGAACTCCACCGACCTGGCCGCGGCGCCCGCCGACCTGAGCGAGGACTACGCCACGTACCTCGAGGACGGCGGGAAGACCTTCGCGGACGGCGCCCACACCAGCTCCTGGCGGCAGTTGCGCGAGAAGCGGTCGACCCGGCCGGGACTGGTCACCCAGTACATCGACGAGCCCCTGACGAACGGCGACTACGCTCCGCTGGCGCTGCGCACGAAGGACGGCGGGGCGCTGGTGTTCTTCGCCACGCGCCACTTCGAGAAGCAGACCGCCGCGCGGGGCGCCTCGGTGCCCACCCCGAACAAGGACGTGCTGGCGCTCACGGACGGCGAGATCAAGCAGTCGCTGACGATGGAGTTCGTCTCCAACGAGGTCGCCATGGACCCGGCGGGCCCGGGCCAGGTGTCCGTCCTGGGCCGGATCCAGGGACTGACGTCGGCGAAGGGCGAGTAGGGCGCCGCGTCGGGCGCGCTCAGCTCAGTGACGCAGGGGCCAGGCTGTACCCGCGTGGCCGCTCTCCTCGCCGACGTAGCGGGCGCAGGCGTCGGTGAGGGACTCCAGCAGGGTCAGCGGATCCGGCAGCGGATGCTCGGGACCGCGCACCCAGTGCACCGTCTGGTGCTCGCCGGGCAGCCGGGCGGGCGGTACGAGGACGTAGGAACCGCGGCAGTGCCAGCGCAGGCCCGGATGCTCGTCCATCGTCTCGGGGTGGCAGTCCAGCTCGCACGGCCACCACTCGTCCTCGTCCTCGGGGGTGCCGCGGGTGGCGGTGAAGAACAGCATGCGGCCGTCGTCGCTCTCGGCGACCGGGCCGACCTCGACGCCGGAGTCGAGCAGCCGCCTGAGCGCCTCGGAACCGGCCTCCAGGGGCACGTCCAGGACGTCGTGCACCATGCCGGTCGCGGTGATGAAGTTGGCCTCGGGCTGGTGCCGGGCCCAGCGCTCGATCTGCGCGCGGTCGGTGGTGGACTGCGTCTGCCAGGCGAACGACACCGGGTGCCGGGCCGGGGTGGGGCAGCCGACGCGGTCGCAGGAACACCGGTAGCCGGCCGGGTGCGCGGCGGGCGCCAGCGGCAGTCCCGCGGCGGCGGCGGCGAGCAGCAGGGACTCGCGGCCGCCTTCGTCGGCGGCCTCCTTCGGGCGGCGTCCACGCAGCCACTGGGAGAGTTTGCCCTGCAGGCCGGTCCGGCCGCCGAACTCCGCGCTCATCTATCCCCTCGCCTCGCCGTCGTGCGCAACAGCATGCCCTATGGTCCCACCATTCCGTGCGTCGGGGGCGCGGAGGGACAAACTTCCCTGGTCAGCGCGGGACGAGTCCGTACAGGGCGTAGTCGACGAGGGTGTCGGTGTACTCGTAGGAGAACGGGGCCGTGTGCTGGAGCCAGCGCTGGGCGAGCGGTGAGACGAAGAGCTCCAGGGCGATGCGCGGGTCGATGTCGGGGCGGATGTCGCCGGCCTCCTGCGCGGCGCGCAGCCGGTCGACGTAGAGCTGGAGCGACGGTTCCAGCAGCTTGGTCACGAAGACCCGGCCGAGCTCCTCGTTGACGACGCCCTCGGCGGCCAGGGCGCGGGAGGGTGCCTCGAACCTCGGGTCGCGCAGTTCGTCCACGGTGGCGCGCAGCACGGCCTTGAGGTCGGCGGCGAGGTCGCCGGTGTCCGGGACGGCGTCGGCGTCCTGCCCCGCCGCCTGCGCGGTCCGCTCGCCGAGGTCCATGAACGCCTCCAGCAGGACGTCCGCCTTGGAGGACCACCAGCGGTAGATCGTCTGCTTGCCGACGCCGGCGCGGGCGGCGATGGCCTCGATGGTGGTCTTGGGGTAGCCGACCTCCCCGACGAGCGCGAGGGCGGCGTCGTAGATCGCCCGGCGCGACCGCTCGCTGCGCCGGGTGGCGTCGGGGTGCGGCTTGCCGGGGGCGGCGGATTTCTGTACGGCCATGCGTCGAATTTATCAGTTGACAAGACGGCGCGTCTCGCCGGACAGTGAATGCACGAGACGAACCGTCTCGTACTGCGAAGGGAGAGGACCGTCACCATGACCCGAGGCGGAGCGGGAAACATGCTGGGAGTCGGCGGCACCCGCCGGAACCTCGGCCGCAAGGCGCTGCGCGGCGGCGGCCGCAACGGCCGGATCGGCGGCGGCCAGGACCCCCGGGCCCAGAAGCGGGAGCTGCTGCGCAGGCTCCAGGAGAAGCGGGAGGAGTCGAACGCGACGGAAGGGAGGGGCACGGACGCGGAGGCGTCCTCGTGACCGGTCCCTGCCGGGCGGGTCCTACGGCTGCTCCCCCGCCGGCGGCCAGGGGTCGCCCCAGTCCGCGTCACGGGCGGCCTTGTACAGGTCGCCGTGGCGCTTGGTGACCGTCCGGCGGCGGAGCTGCTCGTCGGCCTCGCACAGGTCGAGCAGGACCTGCCCCTTGCGGATCTGCGGGCGCCGCACCACGCGGGAGGCAGCCGGAGCCACCGGGAAGCGGGCCGCGGCGACATAGCTGAACTTCTCGTCCTCGTAGGCGAGGGAGCCGCCCTTGACCTGGCGGTGCAGGGAGGAACGGCTGACCCGCGCCGAGAAGTGGCACCAGTCCGTGCCGGGGACGATGGGGCAGACGGCGCTGTGCGGGCAGGGCGCGGCCACCTGGAAGCCGGCGGCGATCAGCCGGTCGCGGGCCTCGATGACGCGGGCGTAGCCGTCGGGGGTGCCCGCCTCGACGATCACCACGGCCTGCGCGGCGGTGGCGGCGGCGTCGACGAGGGCGGCGCGGTCGGGGGCGGTCAGCTCGTTGAGGACGTAGGACACGGTGACGAGGTCGGTGTTCTCGACCCTGAGCGCCGATCCGATCCGGGAGCGCTGCCAGCGGGCGTCCCGCAGGGCGGGGTTGGCGGCGGCGATCTCCCGGCCGAGCGCGAGCGCGGGCTCGGCCCAGTCGAGCACGGTCACCGGACGGACGCCGCCCCAGGTGGCCTCCACGGCCCAGGTCGCCGCGCCGGTGCCGCCGCCGACGTCGACGTGCGAGCCGGGCACCCAGTCGGGCACGGCCTCCGCGAACGCCGCCAGGGCCGACCGCACCGCCTCGAAGGTCGCCGGCATCCGGTACGCGGCGTACGCGACGACGTCCGCGCGGTCGCGCAGGATCGGGGCGTCGGTCGGGGTGGCCCCGCGGTAGTTGGCGATCAGCCGCTCCACCGCCTGCGCGGCCTGCCGGGGCGGAAGCCCGTCGACCAGACCGGCGAGGGCGGCGCGCAGGGTGTCGGCGGCGGGGGCTGCGGGGGCGTTCACCCGGCGATTCTACGGCGCACGACGGGTCGCCCGACGCGGGCGCGGGCCCCCCACGCCTGGCCGCAGGCCCTGGCGCGGTCCGCTGGACGGGATGCCGGGGCCTGCGGAGAGCGGACTCTGGTACGGGCCTGCAACGGGCCGGTGCCCACCGTTTCCCGCGCGGCGTCATGCGTCAGCTCGAGGCTGTCGCCGCCCACGAGCGCACCCGCGGGAGCTTTCGCTTCTCGTCACCGGGCTCCGGGTTGTCGGGGTCGTCGTAGAGGTCGTTGGGTCGGCGCCCGCCCGCAGGTGTGTCGTACAGGGGGCCGCGCCCGGCAGTTCGGCACCGAGATGCCGACCGCTCTGCAGCGCGACGGCATCGAGCCGTCCCAGATCGACATCCGTCTCAAGGGCACCGCGACGGCGCGGCAGGCGCGTACGGCGAGAAGGGGACGTGCCGGGGGGTGTCCGCCCGCAGAGGTTGGCGCGTCAACGCCGGGCGAGCCGGTCACCCACCGATTCCGCGCCGTTCCGAGGACGGACACCCCCCGGCACG
>NZ_BMWA01000021.1 GCF_014650995.1 Streptomyces viridiviolaceus | reverse complement strand
GTGCCCTCGGAGCGGGGGAAGAACTCGTACCAGGAGCCGTACAGGGCGCGTTCGCGCTCGACGAGCAGGGGCAGCGGGTCGGAGGTGGTGACCAGCTCCCGCAGCGGATGCCGGGCCAGCACCGCGGCCACCCGAGGCGTCAACGCCGCCGCCAGTCGGGTGGCGACGGGCAGCGAGTCGTCACGCAGCGTCGCCGCCGCGGCCAGCACCACGGCCCGTCCGGAGTTCTGCGGAACTCCCGCCGCTGCCCGTTCGTGCAGCTCGGCGCCCTCCTCCAGGACGAGGCCGGTGTCGATGCCCGCCGGGATCTTGATCTCCGCGTGATGCCGCCAGGTGGCGACGGGGTCGCTCCAGGCCTCGACGCGGTAGGTCCACCTGCCCGGTGCGCCCGGGGTGACCTCCGCGCCCCAGCGGTCGGTGCCCGGGGCCAGCTCCCGCATCGGCGTCCACGGCCCCGGCCGGCCCTCGGGGTCCTTCAGCACGACGTTGGCGGCGACCGCGTCATGGCCCTCGCGGAACACGGTGGCGGTGACCTGGAACGTCTCTCCCGTCACCGCCTTCGCCGGGCGCCTGCCGTACTCCACCACCGGGTGGACGTCCCGGACCGGGATACGTCCGATCTGCCCGGTCGTACTCATCCGTGCTCACCTCCGCCGTGCTCGAAGCCGGGATCCGGGCCCGGTCAGATGGGTCAAGCCGCGCCGGAGGGGGTCTTCCGCCCCGACGGCGAACGCCGGTCCGTGACCGGCGGGCCGCGTCTGACCGCTCGGACGGGACGGGGCCGCTCGCTCTGCTCCTGCATGTAGGTCACCGGAGTCGTCCGCAGATACCGTTCGGCGGCGTCGGCGGCCTCCCGTGCGCACCGCTTCCCCATCAGCACGCACAGGGTGTAGCCGGAGTCCTCGAAGGTGGCCCGCACGCCCACGTCCGCAGGGGACGCGAGCATCATCCGTTCCCACGCCCGGTAACGCCGCAACTGCCGGGCGACTTCGGTCTTCGCAGGTAGCAGCATGGTGCCGTGCCGCCTTCCGGGACGGTCCGTTACGGACGATCGATTTCTTCACACATGGTGCACGGACGGTGACCCGTCGTCTTGTTGGAGCTTCAACTATTTGGGGTGATTTCCGCTCGTGTTGCACGAATGGGCTATTGCTCCCACTCTGGAGTGACTCAGAAGCGATCAACGCTCACGCTTCGTGCTCGGGGAAACCCCGTCCCCCAACGGGACGAGGAGGAGCGAGAGCTTTCGCGGTGAGGAGCCAACGACGATGAAGACCGCAGTGCCCTGCTACTACCACCTCGACGTGGAAGTCAGCCCGGAACGGGTCCGACAGGTCAGGCGCATCCTGGCCGCTCACCTCCGGTTCTGGGACCTGGAGAACCTCGTCGAACCCGTCTGCGGCGGCGCCGAGATGCTGCTGCGGGCGATCGACGAGCACGCGAGCGACAAGAACACGTCGATCGAGATGTGGTGGAACCGCCAGCACCTCATCACGGCCGTAGGGGGCAACGACCACGCGCTCCGCCCCGACCAGGACCTGCGGAGCTGCCTGCAGCACCTCGCCGCCACCAGCGACGGCTGGGGCTGCTGCGCCACCGAGACCGGCGCCAGGGTCATCTGGTTCTCGCAGCGCGCCCGGGCCGGCGAGCGCATCCCGCTGGTGCCGACCGCGCCGGAGCCGATCACCCAGGAGGGGCTGGAGGTGCCGCGCGAGGTCATGCCGATCGCCCGGCTGGCAGGGCCGGCGAGCACGGCGGGCGGCGTCCTCGTGGAGGAGGCCCAGTGACCGCCGCGAGGCCGAGCTGGAAGGGGTCGCCCGTGTGGAGCGGGCACCCCTACCCCCTGGGGGCCGCGTACGACGGGCAGGGCACCAACTTCGCGCTGTTCAGCGAGGTCGCCGAACGCGTCGACCTCGTCCTCGTCGACGACGACGGCACCCACAGCACCATCCCGCTGCCCGAGGTCGACGGCTTCGTCTGGCACTGCTACCTCCCCGGCGTCGGCCCGGGGCAGCGCTACGGCTACCGGGTCCACGGTCCGTGGGCCCCGGCCGTGGGCCACCGCTGCAACCCGGCGAAGCTGCTCCTCGACCCCTACACCCGGGCGGTGGACGGGCAGGTGGACAACCACGCCTCCCTCTTCGAACGGGCACAGGGGCGGCCCGACCCGGCGGACAGCGCCGGGCACACCATGCTCGGCGTGGTCACCGATCCGTTCTTCGACTGGGGTGACGACCGCCCGCCCCGGCGGCCGTACGCGGACACCGTGATCTACGAGGCCCACGTGCGGGGCCTCACCCGTACCCACCCCGAGGTGCCCGCGGAACTGCGCGGCACCTACGCCGGTTTGGCGCACCCCGCGGTCGTGGAGCACTTGACCTCGCTCGGCGTCACCGCGGTGGAGCTCATGCCGGTGCACCAGTTCGTGCACGACGGCGTGCTCCAGGACCGCGGCCTGTCCAACTACTGGGGCTACAACACCATCGGCTTCTTCGCGCCCCACAACGGCTACGCGGCCCTCGGCACCCGGGGTCAGCAGGTCACCGAGTTCAAGTCGATGGTGAAGACCCTGCACGAGGCCGGGCTCGAAGTGATCCTCGACGTCGTCTACAACCACACGGCCGAGGGCAACGAGAAGGGCCCCACCCTCTCCTTCCGCGGCATCGACAACGCCTCGTACTACCGACTGGTGGACGGCGACTGGCAGCACTACTACGACACCACCGGCACCGGCAACAGCCTGCTGATGCGGCACCCGTACGTCCTCCAGCTGATCATGGACTCGCTGCGGTACTGGGTCACAGAGATGCACGTCGACGGATTCCGGTTCGACCTCGCGGCCACGCTGGCCCGGCAGTTCCACGAGGTGGACCGGCTGTCGGCGTTCTTCGACCTGATCCAGCAGGATCCGGTGATCAGCCGTGTCAAGCTGATCGCCGAGCCGTGGGACGTCGGCGAGGGCGGCTACCAGGTGGGCAACTTCCCGCCGCTGTGGTCGGAGTGGAACGGCAAGTACCGTGACGCGGTACGGGACTTCTGGCGCGGCGAGGAGCACACGCTCGGCGAGTTCGCCTCCCGGCTGACCGGCTCCTCCGACCTCTACCAGCACAGCCGCCGCCGCCCCCGCGCCAGCGTCAACTTCGTGACCGCGCACGACGGTTTCACCCTGCGCGACCTGGTCTCCTACAACGACAAGCACAACGAGGCCAACGGCGAGGGCAACGGGGACGGCGAGAGTCACAACCGGTCCTGGAACTGCGGCGCCGAGGGCGCGACCGAGGACCCGGCCGTCCTGGAGCTGCGCGGCCGCCAGCAGCGCAACTTCCTGGCCACGCTCATGCTGTCGCAGGGCATCCCCATGCTCAGCCACGGCGACGAGCTCGGCCGCACCCAGCGGGGCAACAACAACGCCTACTGCCAGGACAACGACATCTCCTGGATCGACTGGCGGCTGGCCGAGGAGCAGCGCGGCCTGCTGGAGTTCACGCGGGGCCTCATCGCGCTGCGCGCCGCCCACCCGGTCCTGCGCCGGCGCCGCTACTTCCGCGGCGAGACGGCGACCAACGCCGACCAGCCGGTACCCGACCTGGTCTGGCTGCTGCCGGACGCGCGGGAGATGGCCGACGACGACTGGCAGCGCTCCGACGCCCACGCCGTCGGCGTCTTCCTCAACGGCGACGCCATCGCCGAACCGGACCCGTGCGGCCGGCCCGTGGTGGACGACTCCTTCCTGCTGCTGCTCAACAGTCACTGGGAGGCGACGGACTTCCGGCTGCCGGGCGCCGCCTACGGCGAGCGCTGGACGACGCTGATCGACACCGCCGACCCGGAGTGCACGCCCGACGAGGCGGAGCACAAGGCCGGCACGGTGCTGACCGTCGAGCCGCGCAGCCTGGTGCTGCTCTCCCGGCCGTCCCGCACCGGCCGGTGAGCCCGTGAGTTCAGCGCCCGAGACCGCGCGCGGTCACCGTGAACTGCGCGCCGTCGGCGTCGCGGAGGACGGCCTCGTCGCGGCTCTCGGACAGGACACTGCCGCCGTGCAGTTCCGCGGCCCGCGCGCACGCGGTGACGTCGTCGACCGCGAAGTGCACCTGCCAGTGCGGCCGGATGGTCGGATCGGGTGCCGCCTCCAGGGCGCCCGACAGGATCCGCGCCACCACGTCGCCCTGGCTGAGCAGGACCACCTCGTCGCCGTCGTACTCCACCTCGCAGCATCCGGGACGGTCCGAGGCCCAGTCGAAGATCTGGCCGTAGAAGATCGCCGCGTCGAAGGCGTCGCGGGTGTGCAGCCGGATGAAGGCCGGCCGGGAGTTGCGCCAGGTCTCCCAGTCGGTGAACAGCTCGCCCTCCCAGACCCCGAAGGTCGCGCCGTCCCGGTCGGCCAGCAGGGCGGCGCGGCCGGGTGGCAGGGAGATCGGCCCGACGGCGGCCGTGCCGCCGCGCTCCTGCACCCGGGAGGCGGCCTCGTCCGCGCTGGCCACGGCGAAGTACGGCGTCCACGCCACCGCCATCTGCCACATCGCGGCGACCGCGGCGATCCCCGCCACCGGGGCCCCGCCGGCCAGGGCGATCCGGAAGTGATCGCCCAGCCGGGCGGGCCGCCACTGCCAGCCCAGCACGGCGGAGTAGAACTCCTCGGTGGCCTTCAGATCACGGCTGGTCAGGGTGACCCAGCAGGGTGCCCCGAACACGGAGTGGGTGGAGAGGCGGCTCTTCGCGCCGGAGGGAGAGGTCATGTCGTGGTTCATGGCAGTCGCGTCCTGATCTCGTCCACCGGCAGCCACCGGTTCCACACCAGTGTCCGTCCGGAATCGCGTGGGGCGCCTGCCGAGTACCCCGGCCGCGGCACCGAAACGGTGACCGGTCGGCCCCGGACGGCCCAGTGGCACGCGGCGGGCCGAGTGGCGACGATGGATGCGTCGGAGCAGTACCGAGAGGCACGAGCGGCCACGACGCGCCGGATCCGGAGGTGACCATGCCCACGGACGGGGGCTCGGACCAGATATTCGAGCTGCAGGAACAGGTCCGGCAGCTCAAGGAGGCGGTCGTCTCGCACGCCGTCGTCGATCAGGCGATCGGGATGGTCGTCGTACTCGGGCGGCTGACACCGGACGAGGGGTGGATCGTACTGAAGGAGGTTTCCCAGCATACGAACATCAAACTGCGCAACGTGGCGGAGATGATTCTCATCTGGGGGCGCACCGGAGTGATGCCGGCGGAGATCCGGGTCGCGCTGGAGGACGCCCTGGACCAGCACGGCCCGACCCAGATACCCGGAGCCCCGCCGGAACGGTGAGGCCGGAGCGGAGGAGGCGGCGGGGAAGCGGCGGGGGCCGTGGCGAGTGGACGTCGACGGGTGGCTCAGCCGGTCTCCGCGAGGATCTCCTCGCGGATCTGTGCGAAGCAGCCGCTGAGCAGCCGGGAGACGTGCATCTGCGAGATGCCGAGCTGCTGCGCTATGCGGCTCTGCGTCATCCCCCGGAAGAAGCGCAGGTAGAGGATCATGCGTTCGCGCTCCGGCAGCGCCTCCAGACAGGGCCGGACGGCCACCCGGTCGACGACGGTGTCGAACGCGGGGTCGGGGCCGCCGAGCGCGTCCCCGAGGGCGTACCCGTCGGTGCCGGGCATCTCGGCCTCCAGCGAGAGGGCGGAGAAGCACTCCAGCGCCTCCATGCCGGTGCGGACCTCGACCGCGGTGAGGTGCGCGTACGCGGCGATCTCCTCGACCGTGGGGGCGCGCCCCGGCGTCGTCTGCGCCAGCTCCTTCGCGGCGCGCCGCACCCGGTTGCGCAGGTCCTGGATCCGGCGCGGCACGTGCAGCGTCCACATGTGGTCGCGGAAGTGCCGCTTGATCTCGCCGGTCACGGTGGGCACGGCGTACGCCTCGAAGGCGTGGCCGCGTTCCGGGTCGTAGTGGTCGACGGCCTTGACCAGTCCGAGGGCCGCCACCTGGTACAGGTCCTCCAGGCTCTCGCCGCGGCCCCGGAAGCGGACGGCGATCCGCTCGGCCATGGGCAGCCAGACCTGGATCAGCTCGTCCCTCAGCGCCTTGCGTTCCGGACCCTCGGGCAGCTGCGCGAGGCGTTCGAACGCGGCGGCCGTGTCGGGGGCGTCGTCGTGCGGGTGCGGCTTGGTTCTGCTGGCGATACGCATGATGCGCACCTCCCTCAGCAGGGGTGCCGGGTGGGACGGAACACCATCCTCCTGTCCGAAGCGCTGAGAGGGGCATGCCCTGTCGCGCATATTCCGAAACAAACCCATATGTACGGATTCTTACACGACCGGCAGCGGCCTGCCGCTCGAACGGCGGTGCGGCTGCTGTCCGGTCGGCAGGGAATGGGCCCTCCGTGACAGGGGCGCGAAGGTGATGTGCGGCACGCCCGCCGTGATCGTCGCGCGGTCCGCCGGCGGATAGTCCCTGCGCAGCGCTTGATCGGCGATCAAACGGTGTGAAGTCCCTGGCCATGGCGCATTCTGCTCATTTGACAGTGCACTGAGCGCACAGATAGGAAGCAGCTTCGAGAGGTCGAGAGGTGCACCGTGTACGAGCCGAACGTGGTCGGGGACTGGCAGGAGTACGACGAACACGCCGGTCTGCGGGTCCGCGTACACCGTCTTGAGCCGGCCGAGCCGCCGCGCGGCCGCGACGACGCCGCCGAGGGGCTGACGTACTTCAGTGTCCGCGTGACCGTCGAGAACCGGGGCGCCCGGCACTTCGGCATCCACCTGGAGGACGGGCAGATCGACGTGCGGATCGGCCCCGACGGGGAGAGCGCGTTCCTCGACTGGCGCAACTCGCAGTTCATCGAGGGCTTCGACGTCCATCCGCTGCGCAGGGCCACCGCCGTGCTCTACGCGGCCGGCGCGGAGGCCAGCCTCGGCCAGGTGGACGTCCAGGTGCAGCTGCGGGTGGACGAGGAGTGGGCGGACCGCCGGCTGTGGAGCGGCGGCCTCGGCCTGCACGAGGGTGCCGCCGCGGCCCCCGGATGCGCGGGGCGGGACGGCGGTCTGGCGCACCAGGTGAGCGCCTTCCTGCGGGACCAGGCGGAGGAGGGCACCGCCTGATCCGGTCCCGGACCGGGCGGCCGTGCCGCCGCCTCAGTGCGCGATGCCGTCGATGATCTCGCGGGCGCCCTGACGCAGCAGCGCCACGGCGACCGACGTGCCCAGGGTGGCCGGATCGAGCCGGCCGGCCCACTCGTGCGCGTTCAGCCGGACCTTGCCGTCGGGGGTGAACACGCAGGCCCGCAGGGACAGTTCCCCGCCGCGGTCCACGCGCGCGTACCCGGCGATCGGGCTGTTGCAGTGCCCCTGCAGGACGTGCAGGAACATGCGCTCGGCCGTGGCCTCCCGATGGGTGTCGGGGTGACCGAGGCCGCTGACCGCGTCGATGAGCTCGGTGTCGCCCTCCCGGCACTGCAGGGCGAGGATGCCCGCGCCGATGGGCGGCATCAGCGTCTCGGTGGAGAGCACCTCGCTGATCACGTCACGGCGGCCGATGCGCTCCAGGCCCGAGACCGCCAGCAGCAGGGCGTCGGCCTCACCGGCGGCCAGCTTCGCCAGGCGCCGGTTGGCGTTGCCGCGGAACGGCACGCACCGCAGGTGCGGGTGGGTTGCGGCGAGTTGGGCGATGCGGCGCACCGAGGAGGTGCCGACGCGGGCCCCGGCCGGGAGCTCGTCGAGCGTGAGGCCGCCCGGATGGACGAGGGCGTCCCGGATGTCGTCGCGCTTCAGGAACGCGGCGAACACCGTGCCGGCCGGCAGTGGCCGGTCGGCGGGCACGTCCTTGACGCAGTGCACCGCCAGATCGGCCTCGCCGGCCAGCAGCGCGGCGTCGACCTCCTTGGTGAACGCGCCCTTGCCCTCCACCTGCGACAGATCGCCGAGCCACTTGTCGCCGGTCGTTCTCACCGGGACGACCTCGGTGCGCACGCCGGGATGGAGGGCCGCCAACTCGCTCCGCACGCGCTCCACTTGGGCGAGGGCCATGGGGGAGTCGCGGGAGACGATGCGGATCAGTTCGGGGACGGACATGCGGACACGATAGTGCCCGCGGGGGCGCCGGCGGTGCGACGCCCCCGCGGGCGGGGTCACGCGTTCGGGTCGAAGGGGATCCCGGAGGGCTTGGCCGCGGCCAGGTGGGAAGCGAAGCTGCCGTCCTTCAGGCCGAAGTTGGCGCTGCCGAAGTCGTACGCGCTCAGCCGTTCGCGCAGGCCGGCCGGGTAGCCGTTCCAGCCCACCAGGGCCGGGTACTGCCAGGTGCCCTCGTGGTTCTCCGGCGGCTCGTCGTTCGAGGTCGCCGGGCGGAAGCAGTGGGTGCTGATCCCGTCCTTGTGGTAGACGATCTTCGGATGCGTGCCGTCGAAGCGGACCGCCGACCTCGCGTGCACGCTGAACGAGCCGTGGTTGGAGGTCGACACGTACTCGACGGTGCCGTTCTGCACCCACACCACCACGTGCTCCCAGTCGTGCCGGTGGCCGCCGAGACTGCTGCCGGGCAGGGCCTGGTCCTTCTCGAAGTACAGGCCGTACATGTAGGCGCACCAGCCGTTGTTGCACTTGGCGCGTGCGTAGCCGTTGGTGTTGTCCAGGTCGGCCGCGTCCCGGCAGTTGCCGTTGAGGGCGCCGGTCGGGTTGAGGCCGCCGTTGACCGTTCCGTCGGGGCCGATGGCCGGCGTGGGGTAGCAGCCGTCGGTGTCGTAGTCGTAGGCCGGCTGGTACGTCCGCTCCAGCGCGTCGGCGTTGGCGGGCAGTGCCGGGGGCGGGGCGGCGAAGGCGGTGGCGGGGAAGGCGACGACGAGGGCGAGGGCACCGAGGGGTGCGGTGAGCCATCTCCTGCGGCGGGTCCTGGACGTGCTCGACGGCACTGCGTCCTCCTCATGGTCCGGCGCAGCCCAACGGCTGGGCGGGGCAGGGGAGTTCAGTGTCCCGTCGGTTCACTTGCGGGCCAAGGGCCACGGGCGTCCCTGCGGTGAAGGGCGGCCCAATACTTGACCACGCGTTACACGATGTCGTCCGGGAGGTCGGCCGAGGACTCCTCGGGCGCCAGATCCGGGCGCAGCCTCAGCCAGGACGGCTGGCGCAGCATCCCCTCCCGGGTGCGGGTGCTGTAGCGGACCTCGCCGACCAGCCGCGGCACCACCCAGCGCGCCCCCGGCACGTGCGGCACCGGGTCGAAGGGGCACACGTCCGTCGTGGCCGCCCGCAGCAGCGCTGCCAGTTCGGTGCGCTCGGTCTCGCTCCAGCCGGTGCCCACGCCACCGACGTAACGCAGCCGGCCGGCGGCGCGCTGGCCGACCAGCACGGCGCCCGGCAGGCCCGTGAGCCGGCCCTTGCCGGGCAGCCAGCCGCCGACCACGACGTCCTCGCTGCGCATGTTGCGGATCTTGATCCAGGCCCGGGAGCGCACTCCCGGTTCGTACACCGAGTCCAGCCGCTTGCACACCAGGCCCTCCAGGCCGTGCTCGCGGGTGGCCCGCAGGGCCTGTTCGCCGTGGCCGACCAGCGCGGCCGGCGTCGACCAGGACGGGCCGTCGAGGCCGAGGCCCTCCAGCCGGCCGCGCCGGCGGGTGTAGGGCAGCCGGACCAGGGAGGCGCCGTCCAGGTGCATGACGTCGAACAGCACCAGGTGCACGGGGACCTTCGCCGCGCGGTGAGCCGCCAGGGCCGGGGCGTGCGCCAGGCCCATGCGGGACTGCAGCAACTGGAAGTCGGCGCGGCCCTGTTCGTCCAGGGCCAGCACCTCTCCGTCCAGCACGGCGGGTGTGGTGCCGAGCACGGTGCCGAGCGGTACCAGCTCCGGATACGCGGCCGTGATCTCCTGGCCGGAGCGGGCGCGCAGCACCACCCGGCCGTCGCCGGGCAGGTAGACCACCACGCGCTGGCCGTCCTGCTTGGTCTCGTACGCCCACCGGGCGTCCTGCGCGGCGGGCGGCAGGCGGCCGGGCGTGGCGAGCATGGGAGGGATCAGAGGCAGCTCCACGGGTCAGTTGTCGACGCACCCGCGCGGCACCACGCCCGATCCGCGGCAGGTTCGCCTGAACGGCGCCGGTCCCGCCGGGGGCCGGCGCCGTCGCCCGTCACCCGACGGAAGCCGGGTCGGCCTCGGCCCCGGCGGCCGGAGAGGCGGACGCCACCGCGGCGGCGGGGCGGTGCCGGGGGATGAAGGAGGCGATGACGAAGGAGAGCAGGGCGGCCCCGGCGCCGACGGCCATGACCACCTTGAAGGCGTTCTCGGACGGCAGGGCGAAGCCGCCGAGGCCGATGGTCATCTGGGCCAGCACCACACCGGCGACGGCGCTGGCGACCGACGTACCGATGGACCGCATGAGGGTGTTGAGGCTGTTCGCGGCGGCCGTCTCGCTCGCGGGCACCGCGCCCATGATCAGAGCCGGCATGGCGCCGTAGGTGAAGCCGATGCCCGCGCTGATGACGCAGGAGGCCAGCACCAGGTGCCAGACCTCCGACATCAGTACGATGTTCAGTCCGTAGCCGGCCGCCACGATCAGGGCGCCGATCATCAGGGTCACCTTCGGCCCCCTCGCCCGGGAGACCTTCGCGGACACCGGGGCGAAGGCCATCATCACCAGGCCGGAGGGCGCCATCACCAGACCGGCGGTCAGCAGGGAGCGCCCCAGACCGTAACCGGTCGCCTCGGGCAACTGCAGGAGCTGCGGAAGCACGAGCGACATCGCGAACATCGAGAAGCCGATGGCGATGGACGCGAGGTTGGTGAACAGCACCTGGCGGCGGGCGGTGGTGCGCAGGTCCACCAGCGGCCGCGGGGTGCGCAGCTCCCACCAGCCCCACACCGCGAGGACCACCACGGCCGCGGCGAACAGGCCGAGCGTGGTGCCGCTCGTCCAGCCCCAGTCGGCGCCCTTGGAGATCGCCAGCAGCAGGCACACCAGGCCGGTCGCCATGCCGAGGCCGCCGAGCACGTCGAAGCGGCCGCCGCTGCGCACCGTCGACTCGGGCACGAGCAGCGGCACCAGCACCAGGGCGACGGCGCCGAGTGCGGCGGAGGTCCAGAACAGCATGTGCCAGTCGAGGTTGTCCGCGATCAGCGCGGCGGCGGGCAGGCCGAGCGCGCCGCCCACCCCGAGGGAGGCGCTCATCAGGGCGGTGGCGCCGGCCAGGCGCTCGGCCGGCAACTCGTCGCGCATGATGCTGATCCCGAGCGGGATCACGGCGGCGGACAGGCCCTGCATGGCCCGGCCGGCGACCATCGGGACCAGCGAGTCGCTCAGCGCGCACACCACGGAACCGGAGATCAGCAGCACCAGGCTGACCAGCAGCATGCGCCGCTTGCCGGCCATGTCGCCGAGCCGGCCGACGACCGGGGTGGCCACGGCCGCGGCCAGCAGCGTGGCGGTCACCGCCCACGCGGCGTCCGACGCCGGCGCGTCGAGGAGCTCCGGCAGCTCCGGGACGATCGGGATGACCAGGGTCTGCATCAGCGAGACGACGATGCCGGCCAGGGCCAGCACCGCCACCACGGCGTTCGGCCGCGGCGGTGCGGGCGTCTCGGCGCCGGTCGATCCGGCGGGTGAAGCGGGCATGGGGGTGCCTTTCGAGGAGGGCAGGTCCGTGCGGCGACCACTTTTAAGTCAGTCGCTTGACGTACTCTAAGGGGTGGGGCGAGGAGTACGCGTACCGGCCCGCGCGCCGCCCGCGGCGCGCCGTTGCGTAGGCTTTCCGTCCACTGGAACGCGACGCTGCGCGGCGCACCCGCGGCGGAGGCTGGGACTGGCCGCCGCGGGGCTCAGGGAAGTCCCGCGTGGTGGTGAGCATGGCGGGCAGGACGGCACGGGCGGAACAGGTCAGCGCGACCCGGGAGCTGATCCTGATCACGGCCGAACGGCTGTTCGCCGAGCACGGTGTGTACGCGGTCTCCAACCGTCAGGTCAGCGAGGCCGCCGGGCAGGGCAACAACGCGGCGGTCGGCTATCACTTCGGCACGAAGTCCGACCTCGTCCGGGCCATCGCCCAGCGGCACTCGGAGCGGGTCGAGGAACTGCGGGCCCGGCAGCTCGCCGCCCTCGGCGACTCGACGGACCTGCGCGACTGGGTGGACTGCCTGGTGCGGCCGCAGTTCGACCATCTGGCGGCGCTCGGCAGCCCCACCTGGTACGCGAGGTTCTGCGCCCAGGTCATGACCGACCCCGCACTGCGGCAGATCATGGTCGATGAGTCGCGCGCCTCCGTGTCGCTGCGCGAGATCGTCGCGGGACGCAACCGGTGCATGCCCGCGCTGCCCGACGAGGTCCGCGCCGAACGGGGTGACATGGCCCGCCACCTCATCGTGCACACGGCGGCCGAGCGGGAGCGTGCCCTCGCAGAGGGACGTCCCACTCCGCGCGCCAGTTGGAAGGAGGCCGCGGACGGGCTGGTCGACGCGATCGTGGGCATGTGGCTGGCGCCCGTCACCCCCCGGGGCGGGGAGTGATGCTGCTGCGTGGTGAGCGCCGGGATTCCCGGCTGTGAGCGGGGCATGGGAACGCCGGGCCGGGGGCCTTTACTTGCGTTACGCAATGAGATGTTAGAGTCCCCGCATGCCCACACCCCCGCTCTCCGGCGGCTCCGCCTCCCCGGAAGTGACCGAGATCGAGCGAGCGCTCACCCGCATCACCTATCTGCGTGCGCGTCACCGGCAGCACGACCGCCTGACGGCCCTGGCCGGGGTGCCGCTGGACCGGGCCGCGGTGGCGCTGCTGCGGCAGGTGGCCGAGTGCGAGCCGCTGCGCCCGGGCGGGCTCGCCGCACGGCTGGGCGTGGAAGCCTCGCACGTCACACGCACGGTGCAGCAACTGGAGCGGTCGGGGTACGTCAGCCGCGTCCCCGACCCGGACGACCGCCGCGCCCAGCGCATCGAGCTCACCGAGGAGGGGCGGCGCGCCGTGGAGCGCATCCGCGACGCCGGAGCCCGCGGCATGCAACTGGCCCTGGCGGACTGGTCGCCCGAGGAGCTGCGCCGGCTCGCCACCCTCTTCCACCGCATGGTCGACGACTTCGTCGCCCACGCGGCCGACGAGGAGACCGGCGGACGGTCCGCCGCCCCGGCGGGCACGGCCTGACTCAGCCGACGTCGGCGTCGTGCTCCGCCGGCACCCCGGCGGGCGCGGCGGGCGGGACGGGTTCGCACAGCCCGCGCAGCAGCAGCCGGCCCACCACGGGCAGGGCCACCAGCGGCAGCAACGCGACCTGCAACGACGTGGCGTCGGCGAGCGCGCCGAGCGCCGGGGCGGCGAGCCCGCCGACGCTCACGGTCAGCCCCAGCGTCACCCCGCTCGCCGTGCCGACCCGCCGGGGCAGGAAGTCCTGGGCCAGCGTGATGTGCAGGGAGAACGGCACGTACAGCCCGGCCGAGGTCAGCGCGACGAACAGGTACACCACCGGACCGGGCACGAGGACGACCCCCGCGACCGCGAGCACCGTCAGCACGTAGGAGCGCCGCACCACCTTGAGCCGTCCGTACCGGTCGGCGAGCCTCCCCCCGGCCACCGTGCCCACCGCGCCGCCCGCGTACAGCACGAACAGCGCGGCCGTGCCCGCCGTGTCCCCGCCCCCGGTCCGCTCGCGCACGTACAGCGAGACGAACGTGCTCAGCCCGACGAACACCACCGACCGGCAGACGACGGCGCCGGTGAGCCGGAGGAACGACACCCAGTCGTCGGTTCCGGCCGGCACCGTTGCACGGCCGTCCGGCACCCGGGCCGCGCGGGCCGAGCGCACCGCGGCCGCGCACAGGGCCGCCCCCGCGACGGACGGGGCGAGCAGCAGGGGCGAGGCCCCGAGCCCGCCGGTGGCGACGACGGCCCAGACCAGAGTCGGCGCCAGCGCGAAGCCGACGTTGCCGCCGAGGGAGAACCAGCCCATCGCCGTGTGGCTGCCCCGCGCGGCGTCACGTGCCGCGCGGGCGGCCTCCGGGTGGTAGGCGGCGACGCCGACCCCGGTCACGGCGACCGCCGCCAGGGTGAGCGGATAGGACCCGGTGACGCCGCTGAGGGCGACCCCGGCGCCGCCGGCCAGCGCGCTCAGCGGCAGCAGCCACGGCAGCGCCCACCGGTCGGTGAGCGCGCCGAACAGCGGCTGTACCAGTGAGGACAGCAGCGAGGCGGCCAGGACGACGCCCGAGGCGGCGGCGTAGGAGTAGGCGCGCTCGGCGACGAAGTACGGCACCAGGGCGGCGACGGCTCCCTGGTGGACGTCGACGCAGGCGTGCCCGAGGGACAACAGGACGATGGGCCGATGGCGATGCGCGGTCACCCGTCGATCGTCGGCCCCGCCGCACATGGCCCGCTTCCGATAATCTGCCCGACTGTGTCGAACATCCGCCACACACCGACGGCCCCCACCCGCGCCCGGCACCTGGCCGCCGGACAGCGCATCGACGCCCACCGGCACGACGACCACCAGATCGTCTACGCCGGTTCCGGCGTCGTGGCCGTCACCACCGACGCCGGCACCTGGTTCGCCCCCGGCACCCGCGCCATCTGGGTCCCCGCGGGCACCGTGCACGCACACCGCGCCCACGGCCGCCTCGACCTGCACCTGGTGGGCCTGCCCGCGGACGACAACCCGCTCGGCCTCGACGTCCCCGTCGTCCTCGCCGTCGGCCCGCTGCTGCGCGAGCTGATCCTGGCCTACACCCGCGAACCCGACGACCCGGGCCCCGAACGCCGCCGCCTGCTCGCGGTCCTGCGCGACCAGCTGCGCGCCTCCCCCCAGCAACCGCTGCGCCTGCCCACCCCCACCGACCCCCGGCTGGCCGCGGTGTGCGCGCTTCTCCACGCCGATCCCGCCGACACCCGCACCCTGGCCGCCCTCGGTGCCGCCACCGGGGCCGGTGAACGCACCCTCAGCAGGCTGTTCCGCGACGAGTTCGGCATGACCTTCCCCCAGTGGCGCACCCAGTCGCGCCTCTACCACGCCCTGCGCATGCTGGCCGACGGCCTGCCCGTCACCACCGTCGCCCACCGCTGCGGCTGGTCCTCCGCCAGCGCCTTCATCGACGTCTTCCGCCGCTCGTTCGGCTACACGCCGGGCAGCCACCGGCGCCGTGGCCCGGCCGGTCCGCCCACCGTCCTTACCGTCGAGTAATATCGCGCGGCAGGCCCCCCGGAGGAGGAACCGTGTCCCGGTCCGAACGCTCACCCCTGCTGCTCGCCGGCCTGCTGGCCGCCGCGGGCGTCGCCCACTTCGCCCGGCCCCGCACGTTCGAGGCGATCGTGCCGCGCAGCCTGCCGGGCACCCCCCGCGCCTGGACGTACGCGAGCGGCGCCGCCGAACTGGCGCTGGCCGCGGGCCTCGCCCTGCCCCGCACCCGGCGGACCGCCGCGCTCGCCACGACGGCCTTCTTCGCCGGGGTGTTCCCCGCCAACGTGAAGATGGCCGTGGACTGGCGGCACCGCCCCGCGCCCCTGAAGGCCGCCGCCTACGGCCGGCTGCCTCTGCAGGTGCCGCTCGTGCTGTGGGCCCGCGGCGTCGCCAGGAACAGCGGGGGCCGGGCGTGACCGGGCGGCCCGCCGTCGGCGACACGGTCGACGACTTCGCGCTGTCGGACGAGACCGGCACCCCGCGCCGCCTGTCGGAGCTGCTCGCCGACGGCCCGGTCGTGCTGTTCTTCTACCCTGCGGCCCTGACCCCCGGCTGCACCGCGGAAGCCTGCCACTTCCGCGACCTCGCCACCGAGTTCGCCGCCGTGGGCGCCCGGCCCGTGGGCATCAGCGGCGACCCCGTCGAACGGCAGCAGGAGTTCGCCGGACGCCACCGCCTCGGCATCCCGCTCCTGTCCGACGCCGACGGCACCGTCCGCGAGCGGTTCGGCGTGCGGCGGGGGTTCTCCCTGGCGCCCACCAGGCGGGTCACCTTCGTCATCGGGCAGGACCGCACGGTCCTCGAGGTCGTCCGCAGCGAGCTGCGGATGGCCGCGCACGCCGACCGGGCCCTCGCCGTGCTGCGGGACCGCCGCACCTGAAGGGACCGTTCACGCTCCGCCCCGGTTGATACCGCGTCGTAATGGGATGATCCTGGACGACATGGAGCACGCCTCCGCTGCGGCGATCGTCGATGCCCACGGCACGGTGACGGGGTGGAGCGAGGGCGCCCGGCGACTGACGGGACACCCGGCCGAGGAGGTCGTGGGACGGGCCGCGCGGGAGCTGCTCGCCGAGGACGTGCCACCAGGCGCCGTGTCCGCGCTGGCGGGCACCGTCGTGGTCCGGCACCGCGACGGCACCACCGTGACCCTGCGCCTGCGGGCCTGCCCGCTGCTGGGCGCGGACGGCACGTCGACCGCGTACGCGGTGACCGCGGAGCCGGCCGTCGAACCGGATCTCGTCCTGACCGGCGAGGTCTTCCAGCAGTCGTCCCTGTCCATGTCCGTCCTCGACCCAGGGCTGCGTTACGTGCGGGTCAACGACACCGCTTGGCGGACGGCGGGCGTACCCGCGAAGGACCTGCTCGGACGGTACCTGCCGGACACCCTGGAGAACATCGACGACGACGTCCCGGCCTTCCTCCGCCACCTGCGGCAGGTCGCCGAGACGGGGCGCCCCGTCCAGTACGAGAGCTTCACCCACGCACCGTCCGGAACCCGGGAGCACGCCTGGACCGTCGAGATGTGGCCGGTCCGCGACGCGCACGGCGGCATCGCCGCCGTCGCCATGGCCGCACTGGAGAGCACCGAGCAGCACCGGGCCCGGGAGCGCCTGGCCCTGCTGAACGCCGCCGCGGCCATCGGCACCACCCTGGACGTCGTGCGCACCGCCGAGGAACTCGTCGAGATCCTCGTGCCCCGGTTCGCCGACTTCGCCACCGTGGACCTGCTCGACTGGGTCCTGGGCACGGACGAACCCCTCTCGGTGCCGACCGAGGACATCGAGCTGCGCCGGGTCGCCCACGCCTTCGCCACCGAGGGCTTCCCCACCGCCCCCCTGCCCCTCGGCGGGAGCGACGTGTACCCGCCGTGCGCCGCACC
This sequence comes from Streptomyces viridiviolaceus, assembly GCF_014650995.1. Lineage (GTDB taxonomy): Bacteria > Actinomycetota > Actinomycetes > Streptomycetales > Streptomycetaceae > Streptomyces > Streptomyces viridiviolaceus. The sequence continues at coordinate 142,690 of NZ_BMWA01000021.1, read as the reverse complement.
GGCCCGTGCGCTCAGGGAGGGACGCGTGGTGATCAGCGGCCCGGGCGACCCGGAGTTCGAACGGTGGATGCGGATGCGCGACGTACAGGCCCCGCACAACCGGTCCTACCGAGAAGCCATCTGCTCGATGCTGGCGGTGCCGCTGCGCGCCCGCGGTACCACCCTGGGCGTCGCGGTGGCCGACCGGATCAGGCCCCAGGAGCCGTACGCCACCGACGACGCCGTCCTGGCCGAGGAACTCGTCGGCCGGGCCGCCGTGTGCATCGACAACGCGCGCCGCTTCGCGCGGGAACGCGGCACCGCACTGGAGCTGCAGCACAGCCTCCTGCCCAGGGGTCTGCCCGGGCAGGCGGCGGTCGAGGTGGCCCACCGCTACCTGCCCTCCGGATCGGCGGCCGGCATCGGCGGCGACTGGTTCGACGTGATCCCGCTCTCCGGCAGCCGCGTCGCCCTCGTCGTCGGCGACGTCGTGGGCCACGGCATCCCCTCCTCGGCGACCATGGGACGCCTGTGCACGGCCGTCCGCACCCTCGCCGACGTGGACCTGCCGCCCGACGAACTCCTCACCCACCTCGACGATCTGGTCACCCACCTGGCGGGTGACGCCGGCGGCGCCGAGATCGCGGAACTCGGCGCCACATGCCTCTACGCCGTCTACGACCCCATCTCCCGACGGCTCGACCTGGCCGCCGCAGGCCACCCCGCGCCCGCCCTCCTCCTGCCCGACGGCACCACACGGCTCATTCCGGTGAGCGCCGGGCCACCGCTCGGAGTCGGCGGTCTGCCCTTCGAGGCGACACAGCTGCATCTGCCCGAGGGTTCCGTCGTCGCCCTGTACACCGACGGCCTCGTCGAGGACCGCGACGTGGACGAGGCCACCACGGAACTGTGCCGCGCGCTGACGGCCCCCGCGGCCTCCCTGGACGCCCGGTGCGACAACGTGCTCAAGGCCGTCATGCCGGAGGAACCCAGCGACGACGTCGTGCTGCTGCTGGCCCGCACCCGGGCGCTGGGCGCGGACCAGGTCGCCACCTGGGACGTCCTCCCGGACCCCGCGCACGTGGCCGCCACCCGGCAGTCCGCCATCGAGCAGCTGCTGGCCTGGGGACTCCAGGAGGAGGCGTTCGTCACCGAACTCGTCGTCAGCGAACTCGTCACCAACGCGATCCGGTACGGAGAGCCGCCCATCCAGCTGCGCCTCATCCGCGACCGCACCCTCATCTGCGAGGTCTCCGACGGAAGTTCCACCTCACCGCACCTGCGCCGCGCCCACGCCTACGACGAGGGCGGCCGGGGACTGCTGCTGGTGGCCCAGCTCACCCAGCGCTGGGGCAGCCGGCAGACCGGCTGCGGCAAGACGATCTGGGCCGAACAAGCGCTCCCCGCACAGTGATCCGCCAGGGACCGGCCCGGGATTCGGCCTGGGATCGCCGGTGAGGCCCGGTGAGGCCCGGTGAGGCCCGGGGAGGCCCGTCATCGCCCGCCGCCGTCCCCGCCCTCCTCGGCGTCCGCGGCGACCTGGGCCAGCGTGCGTCCGGTGCGCGCCGACCGCGCCCGGCGGGGGTCGGGGGTGCCGTGCCCCCGGGCACCCCCGCCGGCCGTCTTCACCAACAGCCACGCCTCCTCGCCGTCCCCGTCCTTCCCGCCGCGGAACCGGGTCAGGGCGTACTCGCCGTGCAGCTTCGAGCCACTGAGCCGGAACCTGGCATGACCGCGTTCCAGCGACGCGGCGAAGTCGACCGGCCGGCCCCTGCGGTCGTGGCTCAAGGGCTCGTAGGTGCCGCGGTCCCAGACGATCACCGTGCCGCCGCCGTACTCGCCCCGGGGAATCACGCCCTCGAACTCCTCGTACTCCAGCGGATGGTCCTCGGTCGGCATCGCGAGCCGCTTGTCGCTCGGATCGGCCGAGGGGCCCTTCGGCACCGACCAGGACTTCAGCACGTCGGCCACCTGCAACCGGAAGTCGAAGTGAAGGGTGCTCGCGTCGTGGATCTGCACGACGAACCGGGGCTCCTGCGACCCGGAGGGCGTCCCGCGGCCCTCCGGCTCGCCGGTCCGGCCGAAGTCGCGCTTGCCGCGGTAGTCCCGCAGCCGGTTCTCCTCACCCACGTGCGTGCTCCTTCCCGCGCGGCGTGCGCCGACCGCTCGCGGGTACCCCGGTCAGTACTCCTCGTGCACCTCCGGGTCCCCGCCGATCCGCCGGCGGGAGCGGTCGGCGACGGCCCTCATCTGGACGTCGTCCAGGGTGAAGCCGAAGACGTCGAGGTTCGCGCGCTGCCGCTCCGGGTCCGACGACTTCGGGATCGGGACCGCGCCGAGCTGCGTGTGCCAGCGCAGCACCACCTGGGCGGGCGTCACACCGTGATCCTCGGCGACCGAGGCGACGGCGGGGTCGCCCAGCAGGTCACTGCCGCGCCCCAGCGGGCTCCAGCTCTCGGTGCGGATGCCCTTGCGCTCGTGGAAGGCGCGCAGCTCGTCCTGCGGGAAGAGCGGGTGCAGCTCGATCTGGTTGACGGACGGCAGCACGCCGGTCTCCTTCTCCAGCCGCTCGATGTGCTCGGCCGTGAAGTTCGAGACGCCGATCGACCGCACCAGGCCGTCCTCGCGCAGCTTGACCATGGCCTTCCAGGAGTCGACGTACTTGTCCACGCGGGGCAGCGGCCAGTGGATGAGGTACAGGTCGACGTAGTCCAGGCCGAGCCGGCCGCGGGACTCCTCGAAGGAGGCGAGGGTCTCCTCGTAGCCGTGGTGCCGGCCGGGCAGCTTGGTCGTCACCACGATCTCCTCGCGGGGGACGCCGCCGCCGGCCACACCGCGGCCGACGCCGGTCTCGTTGCGGTAGTTCGTCGCCGTGTCGATCAGGCGGTAGCCCGCCTGAAGGGCCGTGCGGACCGCCTGCTCGGCCGCGTTGTCGTCCAGCGGCCAGGTGCCCAGGCCGAGGGCGGGGAGTAGCGTGCCGTCGTTGAGCGTGTGCGTCGGGATGCTGATCACCGGGGGACCTTTCCCTTGACTGAGTGCACTGTGTGCCGTCCCTCCAGCCTCACGGATAGGGTGAGCGGTGATCAACCTGACGGGGCGGGGACGAGGACGGCGGACGGCATGGACAGCGCCGAGGAGAAGCGCACGACGGGACCGGTACGTCCCACGTCACGGGATGTCGCCCGGCTCGCCGGGGTGTCGCACACCGCGGTCTCCTTCGTGTTCAACGGCCGGGCCGAGGGCAACCTCTCGCCCGCCACCCAGGAGCGCATCCGGCAGGCCGCCGAACAACTCGGCTACCGCCCCGACCCGGTCGCCCGCGGCCTGCGCCGCCGCCGGACGGCCGTGATCGGCCTGGTCACCGACGAGATCGCCTCCTCGCCGTTCGCGGGCCGGCTGCTGCGGGGCGCCATGGAGACCGCCTGGGACAGCGGGCACCTGGTGCTCACCGTCGACTCCGGCGGCGATCCGGCCAAGGAGGACGCGGCCGTCGCCGAACTCCTCGACCGGCGCGTGGACGGCATCGTCTACGCGGCGATGTCCCTGCGCCGCGTCCGCGTCCCCGAGGGCCTGCACCGCACCCACGCCGTGCTGGCCAACTGCCTGCCCGAGGACGGCTCCCTGCCCGCCGTCGTCCCCGCCGAACGCGCCGGGGGACGCACCGCCGCCCGGCTGCTCCTGGACGCCGGTCACCGCCGGGTCGCCGTCGTGGGCGGGCTCGACGACATCGCCTCGGCCGAGCGGCTGCGCGGCTTCCGGGACGCCCTGCGCGCCGAGGGCGTCACCGTCCCCAAGGAGTGGGTCGTACGGACCGGCGGCGAGATCTCCGGCGGCCACGAGGGCGCGATGCGGCTGCTCGGCCCGGGGCCGGCCGAGGGGCGCCCCACCGGCATCTTCTGCTACAACGACCGGGTCGCGGCGGGCGTCCTGCACGCCGCGACCCGGCTCGGGATCGCCGTCCCCGACGAGCTGTCGGTGGTCGGCTACGACGACCAGGAGCACATGGCCGCGTTCCTCACCCCGCCCCTGACCACGGTGGCGCTGCCGCACCGGGCGATGGGCGAGGCCGCCGCACGGCTGCTCCTCGACGCGATCGACACGGGCCGCACCCCGCCCGCCACCGTCCGCCGGATCGCCTGCCCGGTGATCACCCGCGCGTCGGTGGGGCCGGCGCCCGTCGGTTGATGAGGTGCCGGTTCCGGCGGTGAGTGGTTCTTCTCGCGTGGTGGGGCGTGGGTCGACTGTCTGGTGGTTGCGTGGGTGTTCGTGGGGCCGGGGCCCGTCGGTTGGTGGGGTGCCGGTTCCGGTGGTGTCTGGTTCTTCTCGCGTGGTGGGGCGTGGGTCGACCGTCTGGTGGTCGCGTGGGTGTCCGTGGGCCCCGCGCCCGTGCGTCGACGCGGTGCCGGTCCTCAGGGCTACTGGCTCCGCTCACGCGGTCGGGCCCGGCGACCGGTGCCGGACGGGCCCCGTGCACCGGGTCGCCCGCCCGGGGGGTCACTCGCTCGGCGACGGGACCAGCGCCCACCCGCTGACGTCGGTGCCGGCCCCCTCCACGACCAGCTCCGCCACGTCGTCGGGCCCGCGGTAGACCCGCTCGGTGACCGTGGCCCGGTCGCCGACGAACAGCTCGTACAGCGAACCGTCGACGAGAACCCGGACCTCCGGCTCCGTGCCCGGCGGCACCCGCGCCACGACCGGCGCAGGACCCTCGTCCCCAGCACGCGGCCATCCGGCGCGGTCGAGGGTCACGGTCCCCTCCTCCGGGTCCACGCACACCGTCAGCTCCGCGCCGGAGGCGGACCGCATCAGGCTCAGGGTGGTGCGGGTGCGTGCCGTGACCGTCAGGTCGTACGCCTCCGGGAGCGGAGCCCGGCCCGGCGCGGTCACGAACGGCTCGGGAGCCCGCAGCAGCCCCAGTTCCGGAGCGGGGGCGACCCGCACGGACCCGTCGGGGTGGACGTCGACGACCCGGGGCGCGGTGAGCACGCCGGCCCACCCGGCGCGCTCGGTCTCGCCCGCGGTACGGGCCTCCCACGACCAGCCCCACAGCAGGGCCCGGCCGTCCTCCTGGAGCACGGCGGGCGCATAGAAGTCCCGGCCGTGGTCGAGCGGCCCGGCATGCCGGGCCACGAAGCGCAACCCGCCCTCCTCCGTCGCCGCCAGACTTCCTGTCAGATACCCGGTGGCCCAGGGATCCCCGTCCCACAACGACACCACCAGCACCCACTCCCCGCCCCGCGTCGCGTACAGCTGAGGGCACTCCCAGCCCACCGCCCGGTCGCCGAAGGCGCCGGCGGCGACGAGGTCGGTTCCGTCGAGGAACACACCGGCGAACCGCCAGCGGGCCAGGTCGTCGCAGTCGTACAGCAGGACCGAGGGCGTGCCGTCGGCATGCCCGGCCCCGACCAGTGCCCAGCGCCGGCCGCCGCGCCGGAAGACGAACGGGTCGCGGAACATGACCACGTCCAGGCCGGGGGGCGGCCCGCCGACCACGGGCGCGGGCAGCGACCGCCACTCGGTCAGCGCGAGGTCGTCCGGGTCGGCCGCCCGCGCCAGGCAGACGGCGCCGAGACCGGCGTGGTCACGGTCGATGCCCGTGTACACGGCGGTCGGCACGCCGCCGTCGTCCACCACACACCCCGACCAGCACCCCGCCTCGTCGGGACCGCCGGGCGTCGGGGTGAGCGCGATCGGGTGGTGCTCCCAGTGGGCGAGGTCGGCGCTGGAGGCATGGCCCCAGTGGACGTCGGCGTGCACCGGGGCGTGCGGGTTGTGCTGGTAGAAGAGGTGGTACCGGCCCCGCCAACGGAAGGGGCCGTTGGGGTCGTTGATCCAGTTGGCGGGCGGGCGGACCCGGAAGCGCGGGGCGTGCGGATCCTGCGGGGGAGCGGCGAGGCTCAACGGTTGACTCCTGCGGAGGTGATGCCCTCGCGAAGAGGGCGCTGGCCGACGACGAACACGGCGACGGCGGGGATCATGGACAGCACGACACCGGCCAGGACCACGGAGACCGACCCGGTGCCGAGGTTGCCCTGGAGGGAGACCAGGCCCAGCGGCAGCGTGTAGTTCTGGCTGGAGGTCTCGAGGATCAACGGGCGGAAGAACTCGTTCCAGTGGTAGTTGAAGGCGAGGACGCCGACGATCGCGAGGCCGGGCGCGGCGAGCGGCGCGTACACGGACCGGAAGGTCCGCCACGGCCCGGCGCCGTCCAGCATCGCCGCCTCGCCCAGGTCCTTCGGCATGCCCAGGAAGTACTGGCGCATCAGGAACGTGCCGAAGGCGGTGGGGAAAGCCGGAACGATCAGCCCGAGCAGGGTGTCGGTCAGGCTCATCGACTTCAGCACCAGGAACACCGGCACGACGGTGACCTGCAACGGCACCATCATCGTCGCCAGCACCAGCGCGAACAGCGGCTTCTTGAACCGGAACTCCAGACGCGCGAAGGCGTATCCGGCGAGGCCCGCGGTGATCATCTGACCCACCGCGATCAGGGCGGTCACCAGCGTGGAGTTGAGGGCGAGCAGCCAGACGTCGAGCTGGTCGAACACCCCGCGGTAGGCCTCGGCCGAGGGGTCGGTCGGGATGATCCGCGGCGGCAGGTCGAACGCCTCGGCGGGGGCGCGCAGCGAGGTGGACACCGTCCACACCACCGGGCCGAGGGTCAGCAGGGCGCACACGGCGAGCCCGGCGATCCGCGCCCAGGGCGCGAGTCCGTGCCGCACGCGGCTGAAGTTCATGGTCGCTTGGCTCATGGGCTCACTCACCCGGCTCACTGGTAGTGGACGAAACGCCGGCTGAGCCGGAACTGGAGGGCGGTGACCGCCATGATCAGCACGAACAGCAGCACGCCCACGGCGGACGCCTCGCCGAAGCGGAGCTGTTCGAAGGCGGTCTCGTAGATGACCATCACGACGGTGCGGGTGGAGTCGCCGGGGCCGCCGTTGGTGAGGACGTAGGGCTGTTCGAAGACCTGCAGCGCGTTGATGATGCCGACCACCGACGCGACGAGCAGGGTGGGCGACAGCAGCGGCAGCGTGACCGACAGGTGCTTGCGCAGACCGGTGGCGCCGTCCAGGGAGGCGGCCTCGTGGATCTCCTTGGGGATGTTGTTCAGGCCGCCGACGAACAGCAGGAACGAGAAGCCGAACTGCTGCCAGACGTAGACGAGGACGACCGTCGCCATCGCCGCGTTCTCCGACGTCAGCCAGGGCACCGGGGCGATCCCGACCAGGCCGAGCAGCCAGTTGACCACCCCGAAGTCCTGGTTGAAGAGGTACTTCATCACCACCGAGATGGACGCGGCGGACAGCACCAGCGGGAAGAAGAAGGCCGAGCGGAACACCGACCGCAGCCACACCGGCATCCGGCCGTTCACGGCCAGCGCCAGCGTCAGCGCGATCAGCAGTTGCAGGGCGACCGCGAACACCATGAACACCAGCGTGTTGCGGAAGGAGACCAGCACGGTCTCGTCGCCGAACACCTCGCCGTAGTTGGCGCCCCCGGCGAAGGAAGGCGAGTCGATCACGTCCCAGTGGTAGAGGCTGAGCACCACCGAGCCGACGATCGGCACGACCGTGAAGACGACGATGCCGACGATCGTCGGCGCGAGGAAGAGCGTGGCGAGCAGGCGGGTGCCGCGGGACCGGGCCGAGGGAGGCGGCACGGCGGCGGGCGGGGCGGCGGGCCGGGGCCGTCGGGCCGGGACCCGGGTGTCAGGGGACTGGGTGTCCGTCATATCTCACGCTCCATGGCCTGCTCCAGGTCGCCCTGCATCCGGCGCAGCGCGGGGCGCACCGCGCGCGGCGAGGACAGGGCGGCGCCGGTGTGCTTGAGCAGCACCTGCTCGACCTCGGCCACCTGCGGGGGCGCCGGGATCGGTCCCGTGTCGGGGAACCGGTCGAGGGTGTCGTAGAAGACCCGCCACCCTGCCGGGCCGGTGTCCCGGTAGCGGGCCTCCGTCAGCATCGAACGGCGGGCCGGGGTGGTCTGGTTGCTCCGGAACAGGCGGGTCAGCGTGTCCCTGCGGGCGGCGTACTTGATGAACTCCCACGCCGCGTCCTGCATCTTCGAGGTGCGCAGCATCGCGTAGCCGGCCGCCCCGAACTGGTGGCGCTGGGTGAGCCGGCGCGGGAAGTACTGCACGTCGTAGCCGTCCGGGTCCATGCCCGCCAGGTGCAGGCCGCCCGCCCAGAAGCCGCCCGCGGGAGTGACCCCGACCCGGCCGGTGGAGAACACGCCGACGAGGTTGCTGCCGTTGCCGCCCTCGGGACGGGTGCACAGGTCCTCGCGGACGAGGGAGGCCAGATACTCGTACGCCTCCGCCACCCGGTCGTCGGTGGCCTGCGGGGTGGTCCAGCGGAAGCCGCCGCCGCGCCCGCGCCGCTGATCGGCCGGGTAGAAGGTGTCCCACAGCCAGGAACCGCCGGGTGCCTTCGACTCGGCGAGCAGGTTGGTGTCGTTCGCGAACAGCCAGGGCATCACACCGCCCCACAGCCGGTTGGTCCAGAAGTACGGGGTGAAGTGCGCGTCACTGGACCGCTTCATCCGGCGCAGCAGCGCGGTGAAGTCGTCCCGGGTCCAGTCCGGCGGCGGGACGTCGGCGCCCGCCCGGCGCAGGACCTGCCGGTTGAGGTACATGTCGGCGGCGTTGAACTCCACCGGCAGCTGGTGGAGGCTCCCCTCGTACATCATCGACTCCACCAGCGAGGGGTGGACGTCGGCGAAGTACTCGCGCAGTTCGTCCGCGTCCCGCCGCACCCAGCGGTCCAGCGGCACCCCGAGGCGCCGCGCGAAGAGCTGCACGCCCTCCGTGGCGACGTAGACCAGGTCGGGTGCGGTGCCCGCGGCGATCTGGGTGAGGATCTTCGCGAAGAAGTCCGACCAGTCGACGGCCTGTACGGCGTTCACCCTGAGCGGGATGTCGGGGTGGAGTTCACGGAAGCCCTCGCGCAGGGCGCGCACGGCGGCCGGGTCGAAGGCGGAGCCGAGGGTGGCGACGACGAGGGAGCCGTCGTCGCGGCCGGGGACGTCGGCTCCGGTGAGCCGGTCCCAGCTCGCGGCGGTGCCGGCCAGGGCGGCGGCCCCCGCGCCGTAGGCGCCGTAGCGCAACAGCGTCCGGCGGGTGAGGTGCGAGTCGGTCATCGGACGGGCCTAACTCGTGTTAGTTCTGGGCTGATGCCCCAGATGATGTGAACCCGGCGACGGTGTGTCAAGGGGTCGGAACGGCTTGACCTTTAACGAGTTAGGTCTACAGTCCTGGTTCCACATGAGCCGCCGTTCCGAGCCGCTCTCGAACCCCTGTCGACGAGAGGAACGATGTGTGATGCGTGGAATGTCCAGAAGAGCCCTGTTTGCCGGGTCGGCCGTCGGTGCCGCGGCCGCGGTGCTGCCCGCCGGGCCGGCCGCCGCGGCGCCCGGACGGCCCCGCCCGAACCCGGACACCGCGTGCGCCCGCTACCGCGCCGCCTACCACTTCACCGTCCCCGACCAGTGGAAGAACGACCCCCAGCGCCCGGTCTGGATCGACGGCGAGTACCGCTACTTCTACCTCTACAACCCCGACTACTTCGCGGGCGGCACCATGGCTGGCACCGCCTGGCGCCTGGCCTCCAGCACCGACCTGGTGTCCTTCACGGACCGCGGCATCGCCGTGCCCAAGGACACGACCCCCAACGGCGACGTGTGGTCGGGGTCGGCGGTGGTGGACACCGAGGGATCGGCGGGCTTCGGCAAGGGCGCGGTCGTCGTGCTCGCCACCATGTCCCCCGACGACGGCCCCACCTCCCAGGCGCAGTACCTGTACTACTCCACCGACGGCGGCCGGACCTTCACCCACCACGGCACCGACCCGGTCCTGCCCAACCCCGGCGTGCGCGACTTCCGCGATCCCAAGGTGATCCGCGACGAGGAACGCGGAAGGTGGGCGATGGCGCTCGCCGAGGGCACCAAGGTGGGCTTCTACCACTCCACCGACCTCAAGCGCTGGACGTACGCCGGCGGCTTCACCCGGGAGGGTCTCGGCGTGCTGGAGTGCCCCGACCTGTTCCGCATCACCGCGGCGGACGGCACGTCGAAGTGGGTGCTCGGGGTGAGCGCCAACGGCAAGGCCGCCGGGCTGCCGAACACCTACGCCTACTGGACGGGCACCTTCGACGGCGGCGCCTTCACCCCCGACGCCACCGAACCCCAGTGGCTCGACCACGGCTTCGACTGGTACGGCGCCGTCACCTTCGACCGGCACCGGGCCGACGGCACCGTCGACCCGGGCGTCCGTCACGCGATGGGCTGGCTGAACAACTGGGACTACGCCAACGTCACGCCCACCATCGACTCGGACGGCTTCAACGGCACCGACTCCATCGTCCGCGAGATCCGCCTGAAGCGGACCACGTCCGGCACGTACTACCTCGCCTCGCAGCCCGTGACCACCCTCGACGACCACGTCTCGCGCACCGTCCGCCTCGGCGACCTCACGGTCGACGGAACACGGGTGCTGGACTACAAGGGCACCGCCTACGAGCTGTCCTGCGAGATCACCTGGGACCAGCTGACCGGCGCGGGCGTCCAGCTGCGCCGCTCCGGCGACGGCAGCCGGCACATCGACGCCGGTGTCTACGCCGACTACGCCTTCGTCAACCGCCGGGGCGCGGCGAACCCCGACACCAGCGGGAAGTGGCAGGAGAGCCACAGCCCGTTCGACCCGTCCGCCCGCACGGTGCGGCTGCGCATCCTGGTCGACCGCACGTCCGTCGAGATGTTCGTCGACGACGGCCGGTACACGCACTCGACGGAGGTCTTCCCGTACCTCATCGACACCGGCCTCGCGCTGTTCACGGTGGGCGGCCGGGCGGTGTTCCGCAACACCGTCGTCCGGGAGTTCACCCTCTGACGCCCGCCCGCCGTGCCGAGGCCCTGTCGCCACGCCCGGCGAACGCTGTCACGATCTCCGATGGAGCCGACACGAGCGACACGAGCGACCGACGGAGCGCACATGACGACGGACAGGGCCCGGGCGGAGCGTACGCAGCAGCAGACCGCGGGGATCGAGGTGCGGCCGGCGGCCGGACACATCGGCGCCGAGATCCGCGGCGTCGACCTGGCCGGTGACCTCGACGACGCACAGGTCGCCGCGATCAGGGCGGCGGTGCTGCGCTGGAAGGTGGTCTTCTTCCGCGATCAGCGGCTGGACCATGCCGGACACGTCGCCTTCGCGCGCCGGTTCGGCGAGCCGGTCGTCCTGCGGCGGCGCGGAAAGGCGTCGCCGCGGGACGTCCCGGAGATCGAGACGACCGCCGACCGGCTGGAGCTGGGCGGGCGGTTCGGGATGGAGCACGACGAGTGGCTGCGCCGCCGCCGGCACACACTGCTGCGCGGCTGGCACTGCGACCACGGCGCCCGCGTCGACCCGCCGGCCGCCACGATCCTGCGCGCCGAGAACGTCCCGCCCTACGGCGGTGACACCACCTGGTCCAACCTGGCCGCCGCCTACGCCGGGCTGTCCGCCCCGGTACGCGCGTTCGTCGACGGACTGCGCGCCGAGCACCGCCTGGGCGTCGGCTACCAGCCCCGGCCGGGTGACGACGCCTACGTCCGGCACCTGCTGGACCATCAGATCGCCACGGTCCACCCGCTGGTCCGCGTCCACCCGGAGACGGGGGAGCGGGTGCTGTTCGTCAACGGCTACTACGTCGAGCAGATCGCCGGCCTCTCCCGCCCCGAGAGCCGGGCCGTCCTGGACATGCTGCTGGAGCAGGCGACCCGGCCCGAGTACACGGTCCGCTTCCGCTGGGAGCCGGGCAGCGTGGCCTTCTGGGACAACAGGGCCACCATCCACCTGGCCCCGAGCGACACCGCACACCTCGACCACCCCCGGATCATGCACCGGGTGATGCTCGCCGGCGAGGTGCCGGCCGGGGTCGACGGCACACCGTCGCAGCCGATCACCGGCAGCGAACCGGGACGCTGGTGACCCGTCGGACGAGCGGGACCGCCACCGGGTCCTCGACCGGCCCGCAGCCGTACGCCGCGAAGGCGGGCGACGTCCGAGACCACGCCCGTCCGTGTGGCGGGCGGGTGGATGGTGCGCGCCGGGCACGGCCGACCTGCGCGCGCAGGAGAGCCGCGCCGGGGAGGCGGGCCGGCGCGTCGGTCCGGCCGTCGCGGGGACGCGGCACCGCTGCGACGCGAGGTTCACCGCGGCCGCTCGGAACGCCCCCTCGCGGTCCGCGTGCCGGCGTCCGATGCAGCAGGCCCGCTTCACAGGGTCCGTCTCAGAAGGTCCGCTTCAGCAGGTCCAGAAGCGCCGCCCAGTGCCGTTCGCTCGCGTCCCGGTCGTACGCGGCGGTGTCGGCCTGCGTGAAGCCGTGGTGCGCGCCGGGGTAGACCTCGCAGCGGTGGCGGACGCCCGCCGCCGTCAGGGCCGCCTCGAGGCGCTGCTGCTGCTCCGGGGGCATCGACGCGTCCTGGTCGGCGTGAGCGAAGTACAGTTCGGCGCTCACACGGTCGGCCAGCAGGTGCGGGCTGTCGGGATCGTCGGTCGCCAGTCGCCCGCCGTGGAAACCGGCCGCCGCCGCCACTCGGTCGGGGTACGTGCCGGCGGTGAACAGTGCCAGCCGGGCCCCCATGCAGTAGCCGGTGAGCGCGACCGGGCCGTCTGCGGCCGCCGGGCAGTCCGCCAGCCACCGCAGGTAGGCTTCCGCGTCCCGCATCGCCAGGTCCGTCGTCAGCGACCGCATGATCGGGCCGAGGCGCTCGAAGATCTCCGGGCGCGCCCCCGGGTCGATGAACTCCGGCAACTCCACGACCGGCGCCCGCCCGTGCCGGTAGAAGACGTTGGGCACCAGAACGGTGTATCCGGCGCCGGCGAGCCGGTCGGCCATGGCCCGAAGCTGCGGACGCGGGCCGAAGGCGTCCATGTAGAGCAGGACCGCGGGATGCGGCTGCCCGTCACCGGGGTGCGCCAGGTAGGCGTCGGCTGTGCCGTCGGCGGTGGGGATGTCGACGGCGATTCCCTGCAGGGCGGTCATCGTGGGGCTGCCTCCCGGTCGGCTGTCGGTGGACGACCCGCCGGCCGAACCGGCGGATCATGCTCATCGTGGCACGCCGGTACCGGGGCGAGGCGCCCGGCCCTACCGGCGGGGCCCGCTCCGACCTGCGCGGGGACGTCCCTCATTCGAACCGTGTCGTGTCGCCCGCGCCGCGCCGGACGATCTCCGGCTCCCCGCCGGAGAAGTCGACGACCGTCGTCGGTTCCGTGCCGCAGTCCCCGGAGTCGACCACCGCGTCCAGCACGTGGTCGAGACGGTCCTTGATCTCCCAGCCCTGGGTCATGGGCTCGTCCTCGCCGGGCAGCAGCAGCGTGCTCGACAGCAGCGGCTCACCGAGTTGGGCGAGCAGGGCCTGGGCGACGACGTGGTCGGGGATGCGCACGCCGACGGTCTTCTTCTTCGGGTGCTGGAGCATGCGCGGCACCTCCCGCGTCGCGGGCAGGATGAAGGTGTAACTGCCGGGCGTGGACGCCTTGAGCGCCCGGAACACGTCGTTGTCGATCCGTACGAACTGCCCGAGCTGCGCGAAGTCCTGGCAGACCAGCGTGAAGTGGTGCCGGTCGTCCAGGTGGCGGATCGACCGGATGCGGTCGACACCGTCGCGGCTGCCCAGCCGGCAGCCCAGTGCGTAACAGGAGTCCGTCGGGTACGCGATGAGCGCGCCCGAGCGGACGCTCTCGGCGACCTGGGCGATGCTGCGCGGCTGGGGGTTGTCGGGGTGCACGTCGAAGTACTTCGCCATTCGCCGAGCTTATGCCGCCGGCGCGCAACCGGCCGCGCGGGCCGGGGCGGACGGCGTATCCGCCCGGCCGCCGCCCACGGCGGACCAGCGTCCCGGCGGCCCATGAGGTAACGTCCCCGGCCTGGGCCGGGACTGGGCGAGGACGAGGAGAAGGCCGACGTGGCGGGCCGAGAGGACGCGATACGGCAGCACCGGGCGGGGGCCGGCGGTGACGCGCGGTGGGCCGAGGAACTGCTCGATCACCTGCGGCCGGCCGGCCGCGACGTACACAGGGTCCTGTCCTGGCTCGCCGACGCCGTGCACGCCGCCGTGTCGCTGCAGGACGGCAGCACCGGCCGGCTCCTGGCGGGCACCCGCACCCCGCTGGACGAGAACCTGGTCGCGGACATCACCGCCGGCCGGATCGCCTCAGCCGCGTGCGAGGGCCGCGGGCGGCATCTGCGCCTGGTCCGGGTGGAACGGGTCCATCCGGCGCCGGCCGCCGTCCTCGCCGTGTCCCGCGAGGAACCCTTCGACCGGCGGGCCGCCGACATCGTCACCCACACCGCCCAGGTCGTGGAACTGCTGCTGGCCGGACACGAGTCGACCGCGGCCGGTCACCGGCTGCGGCGGGCGACCGCCGATCTGCGGCTGGCCATCCTGCAACTGCTGATGGTGGAGGACACCGTCTCCGCCCGCCGTGTGGCCGCGGGACTCTGGCCGGGACTGCTCGACACCGACACCGCGTGCGTCTACGTGGTGGAGAGCAGCCCCGAGGAACGCGACCGGGTGGCCGAGGAGTGCCTGGCGGCGACCGGCGAACGCGCGCTCGTCGTGCGCTGTCCGGCCATGGACGGACACGTGATCGTCCTCAGTCCGCGCGGGGCCGCGGGCGAGGCGCTGCGGTCGCTGGTGGGCCGGCTGCCCGGCACCTTCCTCGGCGGCAGCGCCCGGCAGGGCCTCGCCCGCACCGCCCTCGCGTACGGGCAGGCGGTGAGCGCCCTGGCCGTCGCCCGCTTCCGTCCCCAGAAGGCGGCCGTGTACGCCGAACGGACGCGTCCCGAGCGTCTGATGGACCCGGCGGCGCTCCACCGCTGGACGGTCGGGGTGCTGCGCCCGCTTGACACCCTGCCCCACCACACCCGCGCCGAACTGATCGCCACCACGCGGCTGGGGCTGGAGTTCACCGCCGTCAACACGGCGAAGATCCTCGGCGTGAGCCGCAACACCGTGCGCGCCCGCATGGACCGCGTCGAGGGCCTGCTGCGCACCGACTTCGCCGGCCTGACCGCCCGCGCCGCGGTCCACCTCGCCCTGAACGCCGAGGCCGGCCTGCCGCAGCAGCCCGCCGACACCGGCACGGGACGGCCGGGCCACACGCGCCTCGCCGACCTGCTGGCCGGGCCCGCGCTGCGCACCTGGGCCGGTGATCTGCTCGGCCGGCTGGAGACGGACACCCGCGACCTGAGGCGCACCCTGCGCACCTGGATCGCGGTCGGCGGCAACGCCGAACGGGCCGCGCAGAGGCTGGGCATCCACGCACAGACCGTGCGCTACCACGTCCGCAGCGCGGAACCCGTCCTCGAACGCCAGTTGCTCGCCGCGGGCGGCGACCTGTACGAGGTCGTGCTGGCCCATCTGGCCGTGGGCGACCTCGATCTGCCCCGTCTGCACGGGACGAACCCGGGCCATCCGGACTCACCTGTGCAGGGGTGAGTCCTGACGCCCCGCCGGAGGGCATCGACACGATTCACAAGGGCCGAGCCGCCCGCGTAGGTTCGACGGGCCGCGGGGGCACGACCGGAACGGGGGACCGGTCGCGCCCCCTGCGGTCGTCGCGGCTCAGCCGCGCAGCCGCACCGGGATCTCCTGCCAGCCGAAGGCGATGAAGGACGGCACCTGCCGCAGCTCGTCGGCGTCCACGGCCAGCCGCAGCCCGGGAAACCTCTCGAACAGGGCGGGCAGCGCCGTCAGCGCCTCGGCCCGGGCCAGCGGCGCGCCGATGCACCGGTGCACCCCGATGCCGAAGGCCAGGTGGTCGTCGGTCCCGCGCGCGGCGTCGAAGGCGCCGGCGTCCGGCCCGTAGTGGGCGGGGTCGAGTCCGGCGGCGGCGTACGTGGTCACGATGGCGTCGCCGGCCGGGACGGTGACACCGCCGATCGTCAGGTCCGTGACGGCGAACCGGAGCGGCAGGGACGTGATCGACGGGTGCACCCGCAGCGTCTCGTCGACGACGGCGTCCCAGCCGATCCGCCCGGAGCGTACCGCCGCCAGCTGACCGGGGTGCGTCAGCAGGGCGACGACCGCGTTGCCGACGAGGTTCACGGTGGTCTCGAAACCGGCCCCGATGACCAGCAGCAGCGTGTGGAGCAGTTCCTCGTCGGAGAGCCGGTCGCCGTCCTCGTCGCGGACCCGGATCAGCTCGGTGGTCAGGTCGTCGCCGGGATGCGCGCTCTTGTGGGCGATCAGCGCCGGCAGCACCGTGCCGATCTGCCGCTGCACGGACGCGGCGTGCTCCGGACCGGGGTCGGAGGTGTCCATGATGGCTGCGACGAGCCGCCCGGTGTCCTCCCGAAGCTCCTCCGGCACGCCGAACAGTTCGCAGATCATGCGCATCGGCAGCGGATGGGCGAGCCGCGCCCGCAGATCCACCACGTCGGCGTCGGCCGCGTCGAGCGCGTCGAGCAGTTCCGCGGTGATCGCCTCCACCCGGGGCCGCATCGCCTCGGTGCGCCGGTGGGTGAAGCCCGGCGCGACCAGCTTGCGCAGCCGCGTGTGGTCGGGGCCGTAGGCGGACAGCATGTTGACCACGCCGACCCAGCCCAGGACCCAAACCCACGAAGGGTGTTCGCCGATCTCGGGCCACAGCCGCCAGTGCCGCCGCGGGTCCTTGCTGACCCGAGGATCGAGGATCAGCTCCTTGAGGACGTCGTAGCCGGTGGGCGCCCACGCCGGTATGCCACCGGGCAGCTCCACGGGGACCATCGGACCCCGGGCGCGCAGCCGGGCGCTCTCGCCGGGGATGTCGGTGCCGAACGGGTCGAGGGGGATGCGGTCGGTCACGGGCACGACGTATCTCCTCCGGGCAGCGGTCGGTCCAGGGGACTGTACTTGCTTCCGGGGCCGTTCGCCGCATGATCCTTCTCGAACCGGCCATTTCGCAAAGGCCCTACGGGGACGGTGAGTTGATGCACTCGCCGACCCCGGACGGCCCGGTGGAGCGGTGGCTGTCAGGCGCCCGGCAGGATCACCGCACGCCCGTTGACCTTCCCCTCGTGGAGCCGCTCGTAGGCGAGCGGGGCGTCGTCCAGGGAGTACGTCTCGGTGTGCACCGACACGGCACCCGAGCGGGCCAGCGCCAGCACCTCCGTCAGCTCGCTGCGGCTGCCCCAGTACGGCGCGCTGACCGACACCTCGAAGGGCAGCAGACCGAACCCGACGGGCAGGGCCCCGCCGCCGATGCCGACGAGCGAGACGTCGCCCTCCACGGCCGCCACGGCGCCCGCGATCCGCACGGTCGGCGCAGCGCCGACGAAGTCGAACACCGCCTCCGCGCCGAGACCGCCGGTGAGTTCGCGCACCGCGTCCGCCGCCTTCGCGTCCGACAGCACCGTCTCGTGCGCGCCGACCTCACGGGCGAGGCGCAGCTTGTCCTCGCTGACGTCGAGCGCGACGACCCGGGCGGACGACAGGGCGCGCAGCAGCTGGATGGCGACGTGGCCGAGACCGCCGGTGCCGATGACCACCGCGGTCGACCCGGGCACGAGCTTGGGCAGCGACCGCTTGATCGCGTGGTAGGGCGTCAGTCCGGCGTCCGTCAGCGGCACCGCGGCGACCGGGTCGAGGCCGTCCAGCGGGACCAGGTGCCGCGGGTCGTCGACGAGCAGGTACTCGGCCATCGACCCGGGCCGGCCCAGACCCGGCGGACGGATGCCCAGCTCGTCGGCGCGCAGGCAGTAGTTCTCCTTGCCCTCCGCGCACTTGGCGCAGGTGCCGCAGCCCCAGGGCCCGTACACGGCGACCGCGTCGCCCTCGCTCACCCCGGTCACACCGGCGCCGAGCGCGGCCACCGTGCCGACGCCCTCGTGGCCGAGAGTGAGCGGAAGCTCGTACGGGAAGCCCTCGGCGGGCCAGCTCATCACCGCGATGTCGGAGTGGCACACCCCGGCGGCGGTGACCTTCAACAGCACCTGCCCGGGACCGGGTTCGGGGTCCGGGACCGTGACCACCTCGGGCGGGGCCCCGATGGTCCGGTACTGCAGTGCCTTCATGCTCCTACTCCTTCGTTCTCTCCCCCGATGCGTGGCTCGGACTCAGACGGCGGTGTAGGCGCCGTCGACCAGGTGGTAGCTGCCGTGGACGAAGGAGGCCCGGTCCGACAGCAGGAAGGCGATGAGCTCGGCGACCTCCCCGGAACGTCCGAGGCGCCCGGCCGGGTGCAGGGCGACCAGGCCGTTGTAGGCCGCCTCGTCCATGGTCTTCAGCAGCGGGGTGTCGATGAAGCCGGGGCCGACGGCGTTGACGCGGATGCCCTTGGCGGCGTACTCGGCGGCGGCGGACTTGGTCAGCCCGACCACGCCGTGCTTGGCGGCGACGTACGCGGGGGAGCCGGCGAAGGCGACCGAGCCCAGGATGGAGGCGACGTTGACGATGGCGCCGCCCCGGCCGGCGGCCTCGATGGCGGGCAGTTCGTAGCGCATCGAGTAGAAGACGCCGTCGAGGTTGGTGCGCACGACGCGCTGGTAGGCGTCGACGTCGTACTCGCCGGTCGGGGCGCTCGGGCCGCCGATGCCGGCGTTGTTCACGGCGAGGTCCAGGCCGCCGAAGGTGTCGACGGCGAACGTCACGGCGGCCTCGACGGACTCCGGCCGGGTCACGTCCACCTCGACGGCGGCTGCCCGGATGCCCTCGGCCGTCAGCTCGGCGGCGGCCTTCTCGGCACCCTCGGCGTTGTGGTCGGCGACGACGACGCTCGCGCCGCCGGCGCCCAGACGGCGGGCGGTGGCCAGGCCGATGCCGGAGGCGGCGCCGGTGACCAGGGCGCTCCGGCCGGAGAACTCGGTGGCGTAGTCGGGCAGGGGGGTGGTGCCGGTCGTGCTCATGCTGTTCTCACTCTTCGGTGGTGCTGTCGGGGGTCGCGGCTGCGGCCTCCGAGGTCAGGGCGTCGTAGGCCCGCTCCACGAGGGCCGCGAGGTCCGCGGCTCCCGGGTCCGTCCCGCCCGCCCGCGCCCAGACGCGCAGCGCGGCGACGAGGACTCCCGCGGCGGCGTCGACGACGGCGGCCGGGCGCACGTCCCGTGTGTCGTCGGTGCCCAGCCGCTCGGCGACGATGCGGATCGACTCCTCCTGCGCGTCGACCCGGATGCGCTGGTAGGCGGCGAACAGGTCGGGCTCGCTGTCGGCCAGCGCCAGCAGCCGGCGCATCCGGGGACGCACGTGCCAGGCCGGGTCCTCCCGGTCGGCCAGCCAGTCCCGCACGGCCCTGCGGTAGGCGAGCAGGGGCGGCTCGTCGGCGGGGCGGGAGCGCAGCAGCGCGTTGATGCGGTCGCCGTCGCGGCGGACGAAGTCGAGGGCGGCGTCCTCCTTGCCGGCGAAGTACCTGCTGAACGTGCGGCGCGTGACGTCCGCGCGCTCGGCGATGGCCTCCACCGTGGTCGCCGCCGGCCCGCGCTCCAGGATCAGGTCGCAGGCGGCGGTGGCCAGTGCGTCGCGGGTCCGCCGTGCCTTGCGCTGCCGCCGGTCCTCGGGGACGGCGGGGGGCTTCGCTGCCTTCATGACGCAGAGCGTACACCTGGAATGTCCCAGTGGGACATGTGGCCCATTGGGACATGAGGAGCGAGCGGTCCCTGGGGGACGCGGTGTGCCCTCCCGGACGGCGGGTACTCGGCCGGCGCCGAGCAACGGCAAACACGATGAGGAGGAGGTCCGCATGGCCAGCGGAACGGAGACCGGCGGTGTGACCGGTACGCAGGACAAGGACTACAACCTGATCTGGTACGTCGAGTCGTGCCTGAACAACGCGCTGCGCCTGGAGACGTACATCCAGGACGCGGAGCGCGACAAGGACACCGAGGTGGCAGAGCTCTTCCGCAAGGCTCAGGCGGACAGCCGCAAGGGCGCCGAACTGGGCAAGGCGCTCCTGCGCGCACGGCTGAACGGCGGCTGACGACGGTTCGCGCGAGGCCCGGACGCCCGGACGGCACGGGTGTCCGGGCCTTGCCGCGCCGGGCGCACGGAGCCGTTTCGAATCGGGGGCAAACCGGTATGTGTCGGACACGTGTCGCACGGGTACCGGGCTGGGCGACGCGCGCGGCCGACGGCCGCCTCGCAGTTCAGGGCCTTGCCCGAGGGCAGCAACGAGTCGAAGGAGCCCACCACCATGACGGACGTATCGAGCCAGGGCCCTGCTCCGGGTGACGAGCGGAAGGTGCTCACCAACCGGCAGGGGCACCCCGTCTACGACAACCAGAACCAGCGCACCGTCGGCGCCCGCGGACCGGCCACGCTGGAGAACTACCAGTTCCTGGAGAAGATCAGCCACTTCGACCGGGAACGCATCCCCGAGCGGGTCGTGCACGCCCGCGGCGTGACGGCGTACGGCTGCTTCGTGGCGTACGGCAAGTGGGGCGACGAGCCGATCGAGCGTTACACCCGGGCCAAGCTGTTCCAGGACGAGGGCAAGCGCACCGATCTGGCCGTCAGGTTCTCCACCGTCATCGGCGGACGCGACTCCTCCGAGGCCGCCCGCGACCCCCGCGGCTTCGCGGTGAAGTTCTACACCGAGGACGGCAACTGGGACCTCGTCGGCAACAACCTGGGCGTCTTCTTCATCCGCGACGCGATCAAGTTCCCGGACGTGATCCACGCGCTCAAGCCCGACCCGGTGACCTTCGAGCAGCAGCCCCGCCGCATCTTCGACTTCATGTCGCAGACGCCTGAGGCGATGCACATGCTGGTCAACCTGTTCAGCCCGCGCGGCATCCCGGCGGACTACCGCCACATGCAGGGCTTCGGGGTCAACACCTACAAGTGGGTGAACGCCGAGGGGAAGACCGTCCTGGTCAAGTA
Organism: Streptomyces viridiviolaceus; assembly: GCF_014650995.1. Taxonomy (GTDB): domain Bacteria; phylum Actinomycetota; class Actinomycetes; order Streptomycetales; family Streptomycetaceae; genus Streptomyces; species Streptomyces viridiviolaceus. The sequence continues at coordinate 121,876 of NZ_BMWA01000021.1, read as the reverse complement.
CCACTGGATGCCCAAGCTGGGCGTGCGCAGCATGACCGAGGAGGACGCGGCCAACGTCCAGGCCGACTCCCTCGGCCACGCGACCAAGGACCTCTACGAGGCGATCGCGCGCGGCGAACACCCGGAGTGGGAACTGCTGGTCCAGATGATGGACGACCACGACCACCCGGAGCTGGACTTCGACCCTCTGGACGACACCAAGACCTGGCCCGAGCAGGAGTTCCCGCCGAAGCCGGTGGGCCGGATGGTGCTGACCCGGATGCCGGAGAACTTCTTCGCCGAGAACGAGCAGATCTCCTTCGGCACCGGCGTCCTCGTCGACGGCCTGGACTTCTCCGACGACAAGATGCTGGTCGGCCGGACGTTCTCCTACAGTGACACCCAGCGCTACCGGGTCGGCCCGAACTACCTCCAACTGCCCGTCAACCAGGCCAAGCACGCGGAGGTCAACACCAACCAGCGCGACGGCCAGATGGCCTATCACGTCGACGGCGGCGACAACCCGGCGGTGAACTACGAACCGTCGATCACCGACGGCAGCCTGCGCGAGGCCCACTACCCCACGCACGACGAGCAGGGACCGGAGATCCGGGGCCGGCTCACCCGCAGGCGCATCCCGCGGACCAACGACTACATGCAGGCCGGCCAGCGCTATCTGCTGCTGGAGGAGTGGGAGCGCGACGACCTGGTGAAGAACTTCGTCAACCTCCTGTCGCAGTGCGACCGGCCGGTGCAGGAACGCATGGTGTGGCACTTCCTGATGGTCGAGAACGACCTCGGCCTGCGGGTCGGCGAGGGCCTCGGGATCAGTCCCGAGGACGTGGCGGGCCTGGAGCCGCTGGCGAGCCAGGACCTCACCGAGGAGGACCGCAAGCGGCTGGCCAACCTCGGCAAGAACCCGCCGCGCGACGTCGAGGGACTGACCATGACCCACTGCGTCCCCGACGAGCGGCACGTGGTGACCCGGTGACCCCGGCGACCGGTCACCCGGTCAGGGCCCTGCGGGCCGCCTCCAGGGCCTGCTCGGCGTAGCCGCGGCCGAACAGCACGGCGTGCACCAGCAGCGGGAAGAGCTGGTGCACGCCGACGCGGCCGGCCCACCCCTCGGCGAGCGGCGCGACCTGCCGGTAGCCGTCCAGGACCGCCTCCAGGTGGGGACAGCCGAAGAGGCGCAGCATCGCCAGGTCGGTCTCCCGGTGACCGCCGTGCGCGGCCGGGTCGATGAGCCGCACCTGCCCGTCGGCACCCCACAGCACGTTGCCGTTCCACAGGTCGCCGTGCAGCCGCGCGGGCGGTTCGGCGGGACCCGCGAGCTCGGGCAGCCGCTCGCAGACCCGCTCGACGTCCGTCGCCTCGGCGGCCCGGACGGTACCGGCGTCGACGGCGCGGCGCAGATAGGGCAGCACCCGGTGCTCGGCGTACCAGCGCGGCCAGTCGCTCCCGGTGGCGTTGCGCATCGGGGCGCGCCCGATGTACGCGTCCCTCGGACCGCCGGGCGGCGGGGCACCGAACGCGGGCGCCCCGGCGCCGTGCAGTGCGGCCAGGTCCCGGCCGAACCGGACGGCCGCCCGAGCGCTCGGTGGTCCCTGTGCCACCAGGTCGACGACCAGCCAGCGCTCGTCGTCGCCGTGCACCGCCGGGAGCCGGACCGCGCCGGCGTCGGCCAGCCAGCGCAGCCCCGCGGCCTCGGCGCGTACCGCCCCGGCGCCGTCGCCGCGCTTGACCATCACCGTGAGTCCGCCGTCGAGGGTCACCTCGGTGAGCGCCCCGGACAGGCGGCGCTCACCGGTCGCCGCCCGCCCGGTGAGCCGGGCCGCGGCGGCCGCCGGGCCCTCACCGTCCGCGCCGGCCGATGTCGAGGAAGTCGCATGCACGGCGACCACCCTAGGGCCGGGCCGCCCGCGGCTCCCCGGCTCCGGCATCCCGCCGACCCGGTGAATATCGCCGCGCACGCCGAGGAATCACCCCGGTCGCGGGGGAGCAGTGGGACTATGACCAGTTCAGCATTCCACCGCACCATCACCCTGCCGGCCCCCGTGTGCGCACAGGCCGCCCAACACCTCGAGCACGCCGTCCAACGGTCCATCGACGGCGCCGCCACTCCCTGGCGCGCCTTCCGCGGCGCCGACGGCGACGACGTCGCGTTCTCCGTCCCCGTGGTCGAACAGGCCGCCGGCTGCCTGCTCGTACTGGCCGCCGAGAGCGCCCAGAACCTGCGCCCCTCCGCCCTGCGCGCCCTGATCAGCGTGGCCCTGCACCTGCGCGACGCCGTCGAAGCCGTACGCAGGCCGCCCGTCACCGCCGGACACTGGTGAGGGCGCGGGGCGGGGAACCCGCGGCGTGACGGAAACGGGGTGAGCGGTCCCCGAGCCTGTGCTTGGTTCTCCCGCATGGACTTCACCCGCCTGCACGACTGCCTGGCGGCCGACCACGACCCGCTGCGGGCCGTCGTGGACACCGGCCTCGACGCGCCGGTGCCGACCTGCCCCGGCTGGACCGTCGCCGATCTGACCCGCCACGTCGGCGAAATGTACGCGCACAAGACGGCGGCCGTTCGGGAGAGCGTCGAGCCGGAGCCCTGGCCGCCGGAGGAGTTCGCCGAGGAGGAGCCGCGAGCGCTGCTCGACCGGAACGTACACGGCATTGCGCGCCGAGTTCGCCGTCCGTGCCCCCGGGATCCGGCCGCCGCCTGGTACGGGCCCGACCAGACCGTCGGCTTGTGGATCGGGCGCACGGCGCAGGAGACGGTCGTCCACCGCATCGACGCGGAACTCGCCGCCGGGCAGCCCGTAGCCCCCGTCCCTGACGACCTCGCCGTGGACGGGATCGACGAACTGCCGAAGGCCTTCGTCGCCTGCTCCGTCGCCGAGTGGGGTGACTGCTTCACCGGCGTCCCGGCCGGTGCGCCGGGCGCCACCTTCCTGGTGCGGACCGACGCGGCCGCCTGACGGGCACGGACCGGCCCCGGGCTGTTCGAGGTGACGGACGGAGCCGGCGAGGGCACGGCCGACGTGACGGTGAGCGGCCCCGCCCGGGCCGTGCTGCGGTGGCTGTGGAACCGCGAGGGCGCCGACGGGGCCGCCGGTGTGACGGTCGAGGGCGCCTCGGAGGCGGTCGGGGAGCTGCGGCGCTGCGTGGTCGTCGCGACCCAGTGACCGGCGTGCCGACGGCTGCGTCCGGCTGCCCCCGGCGGCACGCCGGCCCGTCGCGGGCCCGGTGGAACGCGGAGGCCGCCCGGCGCGCGCATGCCGACCGCCGAGGTCCGGCGCACGCCCGGCGGCGGGCCTGGCCTACCCGGGGGGCGACGCCGAGCGCACGACGTCACGCGCCGACGGCGTGCAGCGTCGCCCACAGGGCCGTGGTGGACGCGAGGAGCGTGGCCGGTACGGTCAGCAGACCGAGCCGGGTGAACCGGCCGAGGTCCGCCTCGATGCCCCGCTCGTGCAGGATGCGCCGCCACAGCAGGGTGGCGAGCGAGCCGACGTACGTCAGGTTGGGGCCGAGGTTCACACCGATCAGCACCGCCAGGACGGGGCCGGGACCGGCGGCCGCGGTCAGGGGCAGTAGCGCCAGCACGGCCGGCAGGTTGTTGATGACGTTGGCGAGCACCGCGGCCACCGCCGCCACCCCGAGCAGCGCCGGCAGCGAGTCCCCGTCCGGCAGCAGGCGACCGAGCTCCGAGGCCGGGCCGCCCGCGACGACGCCCTGCACCACCACCCCGAGGGCCAGGACGAACAGGCAGAAGAGGGGGGAGGCGGCGCCCACCAGCTCCCGGGGCGCGACACGACCGCGCACCAGCGCCCGCCCGCCGAGCACCAGGACCCCGCCGAGCGCCGCCCACGCCGGCTCCAGCCCCGCGAAGGAGGCCACGGCGAACCCGGCCAGGGTCAGGGACAGCACGACGACCGTGAAACGAGGCACGGCCGGAGCCTCGCCGAAGGCGGCCGCTCCCTCGCCCGGATCACCGGCCTCCGGTCCGCCGCCGCCCGCACCCGGAACGGCGGGCACGAGAGCGGGCGCGGGCGCGGTCAGGTCGGCGCGGAAGAAGCGGCGGAACACGGCGTACTCGACGGCGATCGCCGCCAGCCACGGCAGCACCATCAGGGTGGCGAACCGGGTGAAGGTCAGGCCGCTGGCGGTGAACGCCAGCAGATTGGTCAGGTTGGAGACCGGCAGCAGCAGGGAGGCGGAGTTCGCCAGGTGCGCCGTGGCGTACACGTGCGGGCGGGCCCGGGCGCCGGTGCGGGCCGCGGTGGCGAGGACCACCGGGGTGAGCAGCACGACGGTGGCGTCCAGGCTGAGCACGGCCGTGACCGTACAGGCCAGGGCGAACACCCCGGCCAGCAGGCGTCGCGGAGTGCCGCCGCAGCGCCGGGCGACGGCCGCGCCGGCGGCCTCGAACAGCCCCTCCCGTGCGCACAGGTGCGCCAGGACGAGCACCAGAGCGAGGAAGCCGACCACCGGCAGGAGCGTGCGGATCTGCTGCCACGCCTCGTGCGGCGTGACCGCGCCCAGCACCACGGCCAGCGCGGCGGCGGGTACGGCGGCCACGGCCTCCGGCAGGCCCCGGGGCCGGAGCACGGCGAAGGCCAGCACGCACAGCAGCAGGACGACCGGGACGGCCTGCGAGAAGACGGCGGTACTCAGGGAAGTTCCTCCAACGGACGGGCCGGGCCGGCACCCGGTGATCGGCAAGGTTCCAGGATCGCACCCCTGGGGCGGCGGCCCGGACCGCGCTCCGTGCCCCACCGAGGCCGTAACGCCGGCCTGACCGGTGCGTGTGTCCCGGCCGGCGGCCGGCTCCCCGGCTCCGGATGTGTCCGAGGCCACGCCGTCGGCGAGACCCGGGCCCTGTCCGGGGCCTGAGGCCGCGGGCTACCGTTTTCCGCAGATCCCCAGTCCTTCGACCCCTTCCGCCCATCCCCAGCCCCCACGACGAGCAGTTCGGACGGCCCGGCAGTGCAAGCAGATCTCTCCCCCGTCATCGCGGCGACCGCCCAGTGGCTGACGTGCGCCTACCCGGCGTCCGGCGGCGCGCTGGCCTCCGCCCTGTGCGAGGTACAGGCGCGGCAGGCCGTGACGGTCGCGGCCCTGCTGCGCTACCCCACGCCCATGGACGCCGCGCTGATGGGCATGGCGGGCCCCGGCGGTTCCGCCCGGCTCGACTGGATCACGGGCTCGGACGGCACCCCGGCCGCCGACACGGACGGACACGCCTGGCGCACCTGGGTGGACGAGGTCGTGGCGAGCTGGGCGGCCTGCCTGCTGACCGACCCGGAACTCGCCGCCCCGGCCGTGGCCGCCCTCACCGCGGACGGCCCCACGGAGGCGACGACGCCCGAGTTCCGCCGCCTGCTCGCACCCGACGAACGCGACCGGCGGGCGGCGGCTCTGCTGCGCCACCCCGACCTCCTCGCGCCGGTCGCCGAACTGCACCGTGCCCAGCTCCTCGACCGGCTGGGACGCGGACCGGCACTGGTCGCCTGAGACCGCCGGGTTCGGCGCCGCCCGCGGGCCCGTGCGGGCCGGGACGCCGGGCTCAGGCCGCGGTGCTCAGCGCCGCCTGCTCCGCCACGTCGCCCCGCGCGCTCCGTACCGGCACTGGTCGCTTGAGACCGCCGGGTTCCGCGCCGCCCGCGGGCCCGTGCGGGCCGGGACGCCGGGCTCAGGCCGCGGTGCTCAGCGCCGCCTGCTCCGCCACGTCGCCCCGCGCGCTCCGTACCGGCACGGCAGCCACAGTCCGGCGTTCGCGCACTAGATGGCCCGAGCCGATCGCGGCGGCGATGATCAGACCGCCCGCGACGAGTGCGCCGCGCGCCCCGGCCAGCTCCATCAGCAGGCCCAGCGCCGGCGGTCCGCCGAGGCTCCACACCGTGCCGATGCTGCCCCACACGCCGAGCACCCGGCCCCTCATGTGGGCGGGCGGATCTGTCTGGAGGACCGCCGTGCCCGCCGTGTCGGAGACCGACTCCACCACGGCCATCGGCAGCACCACCAGCAGGAGCACGGCCATCGACGGCGAGAGCCCGGCCACCACCTGCAGCAGCGCGCCCGCCGCCGCCAGCGAGCCCACCAGCCGCACCGAGGGCCGGCGCAGCCGGGCACCCACGACCGCGCCGACGATGCCGCCGGCCGCCAGCACCGTGGACACCGTGCCGAACGATCCGGCGCCGCCCGCGAGCGGCCCGGTGACGAGCACGGCGAGGGTGAGCTGGTAGTTGCGCCCGAAGACCGCGCTGATGCCGGTGACACCGGCCAGCGCGAGCAGCCGGGGCCGGCTGACGAAGAACGCCAGGCCCTCCCGGACGGACATGTCGCCGCCCTTGGCACGCCGGCCGCGCCCGGCGCCCACCGCGCGGACCGCGCCGCGCGCCGGACGGAGGAAGGGGATCACCGAGGCCACGAACAGGAACGAGACCCCGTTCGCCGCGTAGGCGGCGGCGGTGCCGAGGAAGCCGACCGTCACCCCGGCCAGCGCGGCGCCCGTGAGACGCCCCGCCTGGTGCACCAGGGCGCCCACCCCGATGGCGGACGGGACGTCCTCCGCCGGCACGAGATCGTTGCCCAGCAGGGAGCACGCCGGACCGTCGACGGTGGCGATGACGCCGGTCACCGCGGCCAGCACCATCAGGGACGTCATGTCGAGCCGGTCCAGTGCCACCAGGACGGCCGTGGTGAAGGCCACCGCGCCGAGGAGGGCCTGGCTGACGGCGGCCGTCAGCTTCCGCGGCCAGCGGTCGACGGCGGCGCCGCCGAACATGCTGATGAGCAGTGCGGGTGCGGCCTGCACGGACATGGACAGGCCCGTAGCGGCGGCGGACCCGGTGATCTGGAGGACCAGCAGGTTCTGCACCGTGAGCTGCATCCACGTACCGGCGTTCGACACGAAGTTCGCGACGGACCACCACCGCATGCTGCGGTACCTCAGGGACCGCCAGGGGGAGTGCGACGCGGCTATCGCCGGTGCGGGATCGGACGGCGGCGCAGGGGCCGGCGGGGCGGAGGGAGAAGAAGACACAGTGCGCTGCTCGAAGACGACTCGGGGACCCGCAAGGGGAGGGAGAACGGGAGCGAGGACGCCGGCTGCACTGCGCGGCCACTCCACTGAGCCGGAGTACGGCGCGGACCATCGTGGCAGACGGGACCGCCGAGTCGGTGCCGGTGCGCGGTGCCGGGACGTGCGCACGGCGGCCGAATCCCCGTGCTGGCCTGGCACTTTGCGTCACGAGTGTGGTTGATCACAGGACTGCCCCCACCGACGCGCGGCAGTCCGGCACCCGTGACGGCGGCCACAGCGGTCCGCGGGTCGGGGAGGGGGCCATGTGTGCCGACCGTGGGACGGATGGGACGCGGCAGGCGTCAGAGCATGAAAGCGACTCGGTGGGGCACCCGGGAACGCGGTCGTCAGCGCTCGCAGGGGAAGGAAGTGCGTCCTCATGATGCCGATGGCGGCGTTCGGCCCGCGGACCGGGGACCGGCCGCCGTGGGACCGCGCCCTGGTGACCGGCGGGGCCGGATTCCTCGGATCCCACCTGTGCACCCGGCTGCTCGATTCGGGTGTCGAAGTCGACTGCCTGGACAACCTCTCCACCGGTCGGGCCGAGAAGGTGGCCCATCTGGCCGGACGCCCGGGCTTCCGCTTCCTGGAGCAGGACATCTCCGACCCCGGCGGCGCGGACGCCCTCACCGGCCCGTACGACCTGGTCCTGCACCTGGCGGGGCCCGCGTCCCCGGCCGCCTGGCCGGACCGGCCCGTGGAGATCCTCGACGCCGGCAGCCAGGGCACCCGTACCGCACTGGCCGTCGCCCGCCGCGACGGCGCCCGGTTCCTGCTGGCCTCCTCACCGCCGGTGCTGTCGGACGGCCAACCGCCGCACGACGTGGACCACGGGCGCGACGCCGACCCGTTCGGGCCGCTCAGCGCCTGCGCGGAGGCCGTCCGGTTCGCCGAGGCCCTGGTCGCCGCGCACGCGGCCGCCCACGGCTCGAACGCCGGGATCGTGCGGCTGTTCGCCGGCTACGGGCCGGGGATGCGCACGGACGACGGGGGCACCCCGGCCGCCTTCATCGAGCAGGCCCTGGCCGGGCAGCCGGTCACGATCGCCGGCGACGGCAGCCGCACGCACCCCTTGTGCTACGTCGACGACATGGTCGACGGCATGCTCCTGGTCGCGGCCGGCCGGTCGGTACGGCCCGTCGACATAGGCGGCGACGAGGAACCCACGGCCGCGGAGATCGCCCGGCGGGTGATCGACCTGACCGGGTCGGACTCGCCGCTGGTCTTCGTCGACCGGCCGGGGGAGCGCCCCGGGCAGCCCGCGCCGGTCACCGGCTTCGCCCGAGAGATCTTCGGCTGGCTGCCCGGCGTGACCTGGCGGGACGGACTCGAACGCACCATCGCCTCCCTGCGGGCCCGGCCCGAGCCGGTGCCGGCGACGACGGCGCACGGCGGGCAGTGGTGGGCGTGAAGGCACTCGTCGCCCGCCCCGGCGGACTCGGCGGCGTGCTCCTGGCCGGTCCGGCCGTCCGGGCCGTCGCCACCCGGGCCGCCCGGGTGACGATGCTGTGCGACGCGCGCGGAGCGCCCGCCGCCCGTCTGCTGCCCCACGTCGACGACGTCGTGGTGTGGGACACGCCCCCGGCGCAGGACACCGACACCGACGGCGTGCTCCGACGGCTGCGGGAGGAGTCGTACGACGTCGCGCTCGTCCTGCCCGCGCGGCGGCAGAGCCCGGTGCCCGCGGCCCGGCTGCTGCGCACCGCACGCGTGCGTCGCATCGGCGCCGACACCGACCGCGCCGACGGCCTCCTCGACGTCCACCACCGGCCCGCCGGCCGGCACGAGGCGGAGTCGGCGCTCGACGTCGCCGCCGCCATGGGCTTCGGCCTGCGCGCCGGCGACGACGGCCGGCTCCGCGTCCGGCCGGTCCCCGACACCGCGGGCCTCACCGGAAACGGGCCGTACGTCGTCGTCCACCCCGGCGCGGGCCACCCGGAGCGCACCTGGGCGGCCGAGCCCTGCGCCGAGACGGTCGCCCTGCTCTGCGACGCCGGTCACCGGGTCGTCGTCACCGGTGGACAGGACGAGACCGCGCTGAGCCGCCACGCCGCCGGTGACACGGCCGTCGACCTCGGCGGACGGACGACGCCACGGTCGCTCGCGGGTGTCCTGCGCTCCGCCGACGTACTCGTCACCGGTTCCACCGGCCCGGCCCACCTCGCCGCCGCGGTCGGCACACCCGTCGTCGCCCTGGGGCCCGCCGCTCCCTACCGGGTGCCGACGGTCCTCCTCGGCGACCGCGGGCAGCCCGCACCGCACGAGGTGCTCGGTGCCGTGCGCAGCCTCATGGAGCGGGACGCGTGAGAGCGGACGAAGAGCGGGACGTGTGAGAGCGGACGAAGGGGGCCCGCCGCCACGGGCCCCCTTCGTCCGCTTGCCGCTGTTGCCGCCCGCTCAGTCGTGCTTGCCCCGGCCGGACAGCGCGTCCCGCACCCGGTCGACCATCCCCGCACCCGGCGCGAGGAGCTTGTTCATCGGCGGCTTGTCCGGGGCGGTCGGATGCGGCCTGGTCGGCGCCATGCTCTTCGCCCGCCGGACCTTGTCGCCCAGTTCGTCCAGCGCCTCGGCCGAGCAGGCCTCGCGAAGCCTGGGGAACAGGTTGCTCTCCTCGTCGGCGACGTGCTCGCGGATCTCGCTCATCAGCTTGCCGACCAGCCGGTCGAACTCAGGGTCGTCCGCCTCGCAGCCCTCCAGGTCCTTCATGATCTGCTCGGCCTGGGCGTGGTCCTCCAGCTCCTTGTCCGCCAGAGCGCCCCCGTTCGCCACGTGCTCGCGAACGGCCGGGTAGAGATACTCCTCCTCCGCCACCGAGTGCCGGACCAGCTCGATCGTGACCTGATCGGCGTACACCTTGCGGTCCTTGTGACCGGACGGCAGCGCGTCGATCTTCCCGAAGAGCTCCTCGACCTCACGGTGGTCGGTCGTCAGCTCGTCGATGACGTTCCCTCCGTGTCCCATGCTCCACCTCCAGCTCCAAGTCGTGGCGGTCCGGGACCGGTCCGCCACGAACGTCGGGTCCCCCTGCCCCGCGTGGGCTAACGCCCGCTCCTGCAGGCGCCCAGCCGGGCCTTGAGTCCGCCCGCCGCTGCCGCGGGGCGGGCCGTCGCACGGACGGAGCGGCGCACCAGTCCGGCGTCGCGGCGCACGCCCCGCGCGGCGTGGCGGCCGCGCCACAGCAGCGAGGGGGCGGCGCCCGTGTCGTCGGCCGCGATCAGCAGGCCGCCGAGCATCGAGACGTTCTTCAGGAAGTGGATGGCCTGCTGGGTGCGGTCGGCCCCCTCCCGCGCCTCCCAGAAGCGGTGCCCGGCCAGGGTGGTCGGTACCAGCGTCGCCGCGAGGGCCAGTGCGGACAGCCGCGGGAAGCGGCCGAGCCCGAGCAGGACGCCGCCCACCACCTGCGCGGCACCGTTGAGCCGTACGAGCTGCTCGGTGCTGTCCGGCAGCACGGACACGCGGTCGGCCAGCGGCCGCACGACCGGCTCGGCCAGCGGGGCCACGTCCCCGGGGCTGCGCAGGGAGTTCAGGCCGCCGACGACGAACATCGAGGCGAGCATCGGGCGTCCGGCCACACGCAAAAGACTCATGGCACTCTCTCCAGGGGTGTCGTGTCTACGGCGATCATCAGGTTCCCCACCCGCTCGGCGCCATTCGGCGCCCGGTGCGGCCCCGACGGTCGTCGGCATCGCGTCGTGTGCCGTCCGCGCAGGTCAGAGGCTGGTCAGAAGCTGCGGTGACAGGTTCTTGATCATGGTGTTGGTCCAGCGCATCTGGCGCAGTGTCTGCGGGTGGCAGGCGGAGGCCAGCTCCAGCAGTTCGCCGTCCCCCGATGCCTGGGCGACCTGGCGAGCATCTCCCGGTGCAGCGAGTTCTCGGTGGCGGCGACGTGCGGCTCACGCAGATCGCGCAGGAGCAGCAGCCCGGTCGCAGGCCGGCGTCCCATCGCCTCGGACGCCTTCTTCCGCAGCGTCGCGAACACGCCGTCCGCGTCGTGGTCCGGCGCGGCGGAGAGATCGAGGCCGCGGCCGGCGGCGGTCTCGGCCAGACGCCGGACGTGTGCGCGGGACCAGACGGCGAGGTCGGTCGCGACGTGGTGCACCTCGTGCTCGACGCGGTGGCGTTCCGCCACGGTCACCAGCTCCTGCGCCAGGTGCCGTTCACCGCGGTGCAGGACGCGCAGGGTGAGGGTGATGCCGTTCACCGGGCGCCTCCCTCCCGGCCGTGCGGGAACTCCGCCCGCGACTGGGCGGCGACCGCGGCGGGTCCGCCCGGGGTGGCCGGCACGGTGGTCGCGCCGGCCGGTGCCGACGCCGTGGTGGTCGGCGCCGGTGCCGGGCCGCCCCGGCCCCGTTCGACCAGGGTGAGCGCGGCGGCGGCCGTCTTGAACAGCGGCTGCTTGGAGACCGGGTCCCAGTCGGTGACGGTCGTCTCGTGGGCGGCCCGGCCAGGGACGTCCGGGCCGGGCCCCGCCCCCTGCTCGGTGTCCCAGTAGCCGTAGTGGAAGGGCACGAACAGCAGTCCGGGCCGGATGCCGGTCACGCGCAGCCGTCCCCGCAGGGCGCCGCGCCGGGTGGCGACGTCGACCAGGTCGCCCTCGCCGAGGCCGAGCCGGTCCGCGTCCGCGATGGAGATCTCCACCCATACGTCCGGGGCGGCCTCGTCGAGCCGGCGGGCGCGTCCGGTCTTGGTCCGGGTGTGGAAGTGGTAGATCGTCCGGCCCGTGGTGAGCTGGAACGGGCGGTCCTCGTCCGGCTCCTCCCTCGTGCGGCGGCAGACAGGCGGCGGCCTTGAGGACGGCCTTGCCGTCGGGGTTGAGGGACCGGTACTCCACGGCGTCGTTCGGCGCCCCGGTCTGCAGGTCCTTGCCGTAGCTCTCCCCTGACCCTTGTGGGAGCGCTCCCAAGACGGGCAGGGTGCTGCGGTGACTCCGACAGCCGCCATACGCCCGTACCGCCCCGGGGACGCCCCGGCCCTCGACGACATCTGCGTCCGCACCGCGCACAACGGCCAGGACAGCCGGCCCTTCTACGCGGACCCCGGCATCCTGCCGGTCATCTTCGCCGCCCCGTACGTCCACCTGGACCCGTCCCTGGCCTTCGTGCTGGACGACGGGCACGGCCGGGCCGTCGGCTACATCCTCGGCACGGCCGACACCCCGCGCTTCGCCGAGGAGTTCCGCAGCACATGGCTGCCGCGCGTCGCGGATCGCCACCCGGCGCCGGAGGGCCCGCCCCGCACCCCGGACGAGGTGATGGCCGGCCTCCTGCACCGCCCCGAACGCATGATCGTCCCCGAACTGGCCGCCTACCCGGCCCACCTGCACATCGACCTGCTGCCCGGGTGGCAGGGCCGTGGTCACGGCCGCGCGCTGATGCGGACGTTCCTGCGCGCGCTGCGCGGGCGCGGGGTACCGGCCGTCCACCTGGTCATGGCGACGGCCAACACCCGGGCCAGAGCCTTCTACGACCGTATGGGCTTCCACGAGATCGAGGTGCCGGACCCCGGGGAGGTCACCTGCCTCGGGCGCACGACGGACGAGCCCGACCGGCCCTGACGGGGCACGAGGAACGGGCAGGCGGTCAGGCCCCCTGCAGCTGGTAGACGTTGAAGGCCCGGCGGATCACCGGCTGGGCCACGTTGCGCACCCGCACCCCGCCGGCCGTCATGCCGTGCTCCGAGCCCAGATGCGCGTGCCCGTGGACGGCGAGGTCCGCGCCGGCCGTGTCGATCGCCTCGGCCAGCAGGTAGCTGCCGAGGAACGGGTAGATCTCCAGCGGCTCACCGGCGAGCGTGTCGGCGACGGGGGAGAAGTGGGTCAGGGCGACCCGCGCCGCGCAGCCCTGGCCGGCCAGCTCCTCCAGCGCGGTGCGCAGACTGTCCGCCGAGTGCCGGGTGGCACGGACGAACTCCTTCATCAGCGGCTCGCCGAACTCCCCGGCGCTGCGGCCGACGAACCCGCCGCCGAAGCCCTTGGTCCCCGCGATCCCGACGCGGGTCCCGGCGCACTCCACGACCGTGCCCTGACCCTCCAGGACCGTCACACCGGCGTCCTGGAGCAGTGCGGTGACCTTCTCGGGCTGCTCGTCGTGGTGGTCGTGGTTGCCGAGGACGGCCACCACGGGCACCGGCAGATCACGCACTTCCTGGGCCACCACCCGGGCCTCCTCCGGGGTGCCGTGCCGGGTGAGGTCCCCGGCGAGCAGCAGCAGGTCGGCACAGTCGGGCAGGGTCTCGAAGGCGGGCCGCAGCAGTCCCTGGCTGTCGGGCCCCATGTGGATGTCTCCGACGGCGGCGACGCGGATCATCACAGCTCCTCCGCATGGTCGGGGCGGGCGTTGTCCGCCACCACGATGTCCGTGTGCACGGTGAGTCCGGCCAGCTCCTCGTGGGCGATCCGCAGCAGGGTCTCGCGGCACTGGGTGGAGGGGACCGTGCCGGTGACCACGATCGCCCCGGCCCGGATCTCGGCCCGCACGCCCAGCTCACCGAGTTCCTCGGCGGCGAGCCGGTCCTGCAGGTGGGCGACGCGGTACTCGACGTTCTCGGCGGCGGCTCCGGACGCCGTGGGCTCCTGGGGTGCGGCGGGGTCGCTCATCGGTGATCCTCCTTCGGGGGAGCGGCCGGGGAACCGACCGGGGATCCGGCCCGAGGGCTGCCCGGGGATCCGGCGCGAGGGCTGCCCGGGGACCCGGCCCGGCGGCCGCCCGGGGCATCGGCTGCGGCAGCGTCCGGGGAACCTGCTGCGGGAGCGTCCGAGGAGCCGGCTGCGGGGATGATCTCCAGCCGTTCCAGGATGAAGAAGAACGCGGCCGGCATCGGGGCGTCCCCGCAGTCGCGCCGCAGCTCCTCCCAGTCGATCTTCTCCCGCAGGGTGCGGGCGATCGGCAGTACGGCCCCGAAGTCGCAGTGGTGTTCGGAGAAGGCGGCCAGCAGTCCGCGCAGCAGATCGGTCGGGGACAGCACCGGCATGAGCACCGAGTCCACCGACAGCTCCTCGGCCCGCTCCAGCAGCTCCGCCGTGACGGGCCGGTGCGCCAGTTCGAAGATGAGGTCGACGTGCTGCCCCAGGCAGTTGGCCTTCAGCAGCCAGTCCTCCGGAGGCGTGTAGACGGCCAGCCCGGCCGCCCGCAGTGTCTCGGCGACGGCCTCCGCGTCCTCGGGCCGGATGCAGAAGTCGACGTCGTGCTGGAGGTTCTGGGTGCCGCCGTGGGCGTACACGGCGACGCTGCCCGCCAGCGCGAACGGGTGCTCCTTCTTCTTCAGGATCGCGCCCACCTGCTTGGCGGCCTGAAGGATCGCCTGGTTGCGGTCGAGCGGAAGATCGTCCCGCAGGACCTGGTTCTGGGGCACGAGCCCCGGGTCCCCCGCCGCCAGACGGAGTTCGGACACGCCGGCGCGCTGGTCGAGAGCGTGGTCGTCGGCGGGCTGCGTCATCACTGTCCCCTTTCAGGGCTTTCCCCTCTTTTCCGGACCCGGACCGTCCCCCGGCCGGCGCCGGGGGGACCGGTTCCGGAGGAGGCTGTGACGGTGCCCTTCGGGTACCCGGCGCGGCACCGCCGACACGAGGGGCGATCCAGGCACCGCAACCGGGAGCGTCCCGGGCGGAATCAGGGCACTCGGTCGGCATGAACAGCAAGCGCGAGCAGCAGACCCGGCCCGAGGACCGTGCGACCGTCGAGCGGCTGGTGGCCGCCTGGCTGGAGGAGACCGAACGGCACGACCGGACCGCGGCCCACGAGGCCCGAGCCGGCTGGGAGCGGGGCGGCCTGTCCGAGCGTGCCGCCCAGGACCTGGCCACCTGGGTCACCGCCAGGGTCACCGACACCGGATTCACCGAGGACGAAGGCCCCTACGTCGCCGGCCCCGTGCGGATCACCCCGTCGGACAAGGAAACGGTGCACGGCTGGCTGCGGAACCAGGGGCACCGGGTGTGACATGAGGGCCGCACCCGGTGCTGCGCGCCGGGGTCAGGCGGACGGTGGCCGCCACTCGAACATCAGGAGCGTCGCGTCGTCCCGCAGCCGGCCCTCCTGCGTGTCGAGGATCGAGTGGATCAGCCGGCGCATCGACTCCGGCGCCAGTTCCCCGCCGGCCGTGGCCCGGATGACGTAGTCGGCGAACCGTTCGAGACCCAGAAGCTTCGCCTCCCGGGTCCGTGCTTCGACGACTCCGTCGGTGTACAGCAGGACGCGGTCCCCGGGCTCCAGGGCGATCTCGTGCGTCTGGCGCGGGCGGGAGGTCAGCAGCGACGGCGAGCCCATGGGCGGGTCGGCCTCGCGCTCCATGGCGTCGGTGATCAACTGCCCGCCGCGGATGAGGATGGGCGAGGGATGACCGCAGTTGCTCCACCGCAGCACGCCGGTGGCCAGGTCCAGCTGGGCGATGACGGCCGTGCAGAACTTGTCGGGGAGCCAGCGGGCGAGCGCTTCGTCGACCGACTCCACCAGCTCGGGAAGATCGGCACCGGTGCGCCGGGCATTGCGGCACGCCGCCAGCGAGACCGCGCTGGTCAGCCCCGAGGCGAGATCGTGCCCCATGGCGTCCAGGACGGCGACGTGCAGGGTCGTCTCGGTGAGCGAGTGGTCGAAGGCGTCGCCGCCGATCTCGTAGGCGGGTTCCAGGACGGCCGTCGACACCACCTGGGCGTTGCCGATCGTGCGGGGCGGCAGGAACGCGCGGAGCATCTCGGAGGGCAGCTGCATCCGTTCGGTCCGGGTGCGCCGCACGAAGGAGTCCTCGTAGGCCCGTTTCGAGGTGATCATCATGGCCAGCAGCGACGCGAGGGCCCGTCCACGGGCCAGCGAGGCCGGGGTGAGCGCCGGCTGGTTCACGGCCAGCACGCCGAGCCGCTCCGCGCCGTCGAGCAGGGGGAACCAGGTGGTGATGCCGCCGGCGTCCGACTCCTCGACCCGCAGTGCCTGCGTACGGTAGGCCCAGCCCGCCAGCGAGCCGTCGACGGGGATCGCGGAGGCCACGTCGGTCTGCGGCACGAGATGCCGTTGCTGCAGGTCGACGAGGTAGACCACGGCGTGCTGCAGCCCCAGGGCCTTGGCGCAGCGGGCCACGGCGGTGACCAGGTCCAGCGTCAGATGGGCCGGATCGGCGAGGAAGTCCAGCAGTCCGTCGCTCGCCTCTGACGTCGGCACCTCGTCTCCCCTCGCCGGCGGTCCCGCCGTGACGGGGCACGTTGTCCAGCAGTCTGACACCGCGCGACGCGCCCCGCCCGCCGACGGGTTCTCCGGCGGGGCGCTTCGGTCCCGTCGGACAGGGCACGCGGTGCGTCGTAGGCCCCGACAGCCGAGGAGTGGTGCCCCATGACCGAGTACGAGCGTTCCCGCACCATGCGCGCGCAGCCCGAGCAGGTCTTCGACCAGGCCGCCGACGTCGGCCGGCTGGACGCCTGGCTGCCCCGGGCCCTGCACGTGCACGCCGAGGACCTGCCCGCCGTCACCGTCCACGAGGACCGCACCGATCAGGACACCGCCGCGCTGCTGAGCGCCCGGCGGGAACAGATGCGGCTCGAATGGGGCACGCGCGAGCAGGGCGCCTACGCCGGCTGGCTCCAGGTGGCCGGCCTGGACAGCGGCGCCAGCGAGGTGACGGTGCACCTGTCGTTCTTCGACGCCAGTCACGACCCGGGTCAGCGCGCGGTGGCCGAGGCCCTCGACGACAGCCTGCGGCGGCTGGAGGAGCAGGTGCGGGGAGGGGGAGGGGAGCGGAGCTGACCCTGCGGTCACCGGCCCCGGGAGAGGGGATCGATCGGGACGAAACCGTGACAGTGCCGGAGGGCAACGCATCGCGGTCATGACGGGTCGTACAGGGAAACCTCGGTTCGACACCGGCCGAGAGCCACGAAACCGACATGGGGGAAACATGTACGACCGTGCCCGACGACTCCGACTCGCCGTGGCCGCGCTGACCGCCGGCGCCGCACTCGCCCTGGCCGGGGTCCCGGCCGCCGCCGGTACCCCGCGCTCCGCCGCGCCCGGCTTCCTGGAGCCGTCCGAACTGCCGCCGCACCCGTCGTCCGACTGGTACGCCGGACCGGTGACCGCCGGACAGCCCGACCCGCTCCCGATCTGCGTGGGCGACGCGCTGCCGTCCATCGCCTCCCACCGCAGTTACTGGACCGAGTACGACACCGGCGCGCTGCAGGTCACGGTCGTCGAGCGCAGCACACGACGGGCCAAGGAGTTCGCGGCCCTGCTGCGGCGGGACCTCGCCGACTGCGCCCGAAAGCTGATGAAGCAGTACCCGGACATCACCGCCGCGCAGAAGTACTACGGCCGGCTGGACGTCGAGGAGGGCGCCCACGTCTACGGCATCCACACGGCCTCCACCTGGGGCGCCTCGGACATCGGCCTGTTCGCCGTCGGACGCGACGGCAGGACCGTGACCGTCGTGCAGTGGGGCCAGATGGGCACCTTCGAGCACGCGCAGGTGGCCGACTTCAGGGCGACGACGGTCACGGCCGTCGACAAGCTGAACTGACACGGCCCGGCGCTGACGGAGTGCCGCCGCGCCCACCCGTGCCGCCCCTGGGGGTACCTCCCAGGCCGTTCAGGCACTGGGGGAGGCACGACTGCCCGCGGTCACGGCGGCGCGAGCCCCGGCGGCCAAGGCCGCGCGGGCGCCGCGGTCGGGGCGGGCCGGCCGCCCGGCCCGCCCCCCACGCACCCTCCCGGCGCCTCGTCAGGTCGGGAGCCCCGGCGATCTTCTCGCCGCCCCGCAGGCACAGGATGCCGCTCCCGGAGGACTCCTGCACCGCCGTCCACCAGCCGTTGCCGCCGACGGCGGATCGTGGACGTACCGGCCCTGCTTCCGGCACACGGCGTCCAGCCACTACGTCGAAGGGACCGCGAGCACGTCGGATTCCTCGGTCGGGGGCCGGCGCAGGCTGACGTCGGTGGCCAGATGCAGACGTCGGTGAGCGTCGGATCGCCGCCGCTCGGAGCGGCCGGGGCCGCCTGCGCCGTGGCGGCGAGGCCCCGGCGGTGAGCGCGGCCGACCGGCAGCGACGGGGCACCGGCGTGCCGCCGTGCGGTACCTGACCGGCACTCAGCACTGCGAGGAGCCGGGGAACCCTGGTGTCCCTGCCGAATGCGGGGACCTCCGTCCTGCCGGGGCGCCGCGGCAGGGCGCGCGGGCGCGTGTCCGCGCGCGGACGCGGGGCACTCGCCGGCCATGAACGCACACCGACGCCCGCTCATGGACCGCACACTGCCCCTGCTCGCCGAGGGGTACGCGTGGCTGCCCAACCGCATGCGCGACAGCCCCGACTCCGTGGTGCGCACCCGGCTGCTCGGACGGCCCGCACTGGCCGTGCGCGGGCCGGAGGCCGTGCGGTTCTTCTACGACGAGGCCCATGTCCGCCGCCACGGCGCCATCCCCGAGCCCGTGCTGGACACCTTGTTCGGGCAGGGCGCGGTCCACACCCTCGACGGGAAGTCCCACCGCGCCCGCAAGGAGTTCTTCCTGCCGTTGCTGGCCCCGGACGGCGTCGCCGGCCTCACCGAACACGTCACCGCGGCCTGGGACGACGCCGTGCGCACCTGGAGCGAGCGTCCGCGCGTCGTGCTGTTCGACGAGGCGGGGCTGGTGCTCACCCGAGGCGTCTGCCGCTGGGCGGGGCTCCCGTCGGCCGACGCCGACGCGGAGCCGCTCGCCCGGGACCTGATCGCGATGGTGGACGGGTTCGCCACCGCGGGACCGCGCCATTGGCGCGGCCGGCGTGCCCGCGGCCGGCAGGAGGCCCGGCTGGCCCGCCTGATCGAGGAGGTCCGCTCCGGGACCGTCGCCGCTCCCGCGGACTCGGTCCTCGACCGCGTCTCCCGGCACGGCGACACCGCACGGGAGCCGCTGGACGCGCGGACGGCGGCGGTGGAACTGCTGAACGTGCTGCGTCCCACGGCCGCCGTGAGCTGGTTCGTCGCCTTCGCCGCCCACGCGCTGCACCGGTGGCCGGCGCACCGGGAGCGGCTGCGGTCCGGCGACGACGCGTTCGCCACGGCGTTCGCGCACGAGGTCCGCCGCTTCTACCCCTTCGCCCCGTTCCTCGGCGGCCGGACCGTCACGGACCTGACGTGGCACGGTGAATCCGTCCCCGCCGGAGGGATCCTGCTGCTCGACGTCTACGGCCAGAACCACGACGAGAAGCTGTGGGGCGATCCGTATGCCTTCCGGCCGCAGCGGTTCCTGGACCGGCCGCCCGACCCGGACGAGCTGATCCCGCAGGGCGGCGGCGACCCCCGGACCGGCCACCGCTGTCCGGGCGAACGCATCACCGTCGGCCTGCTGGAGGCCCTGGCGATCAGGCTGGCCCGCCTCGACCACGAGGTCCCCGAGCAGGACCTGACCATCCCGCTGGGCCGCGTCCCGACCCGGCCGCGCAGCGGCTTCGAGATCACCGGCGTACGGGCCCCGTGACGCGGCCCGAGGGTCCGTGCGCTCCGGCTCCGCCGACACCATGTCAGCGGACCGCCGAATGCGGCCGATCGGCTGACCGTTTCTATCCGTCCGGGTGGGCCGACCGGCCCGGTGGGAGCAGTGGCCGTCACCCGAATGGCCCTCGCGCACCTGTGGTGGGAGCCGATCCGGTGTCTCCTTGAGAGTGTCAGCGGCGTCCAGGCTGGGAGGCCGATCATGTACGAGATGTGCGTGGGCCCGGAGAAGGCGGGCGGAGCTTTGGTGTGGCACGTCATGGCGAAACAGGCAGCGGCCACCCTGTGCGGACAGAAGCTCCGCGATCGTATGGAGGCATCCGACGGTGAACGGGCGCGTCACTGCCCGGACTGCATGGCTTCGTTCGAGAAGTTGATGGCGTCCACGCCGTGCTGACGAACCGTCCGCGACGACGTCCGCCCCGCCGCATCCTGCGGCGGGGCGGACGCCGTTGGGCGGGCCGTGGAGGCCGCACGCACGGCGCGGTCAGGAGCGCCGTGACCGTCGTGCGCCGGCTCCTCCGACAGCCGGCGCACGGCCTTCGGGCCGACGCCGTGCGGGGCGAGGAGTCCGCTCCGCGCGCGCAGCGCCACCTGCTCCAGCGCGCTGGTCACCGTGCCGGGCAGCGCCCGGGTGGCGGGTCTGCCGAGGCCGGCGGGCAGATCACGGTCGGGCCGTCGTGCCCGGCCCCCCGGCGGCTCGGGACGCCGCGGGGCGTGGTGGGGCCGCGTTGCCCGGACCCGGGCGCTGAGATCCCCACCGATTCCGGCCGGCCCCTCCGCGCGCGCCAGGCGCTCACCCGTCGGACGGGCGCCAACGGCCGCCTCCATAACGTCCCGTGCGCTTCGAAGTCCGCACCGGACCGTGCCCCGCACGGAGTAGGCGACCATGCCGAAGTCCGTTTCTCCTCCACGTCCGGAAGGGTGAGCGGGGCCTTGACCGGTTGGGCCGTAGTGGTCATGGTCCGAGCCCCGCAGGCGTTGCTGCGGAGGCGCGACGCGACGACCACTCGAACGGCGGAGAATCAGGCCGTCGAGCCCGGGCAGCCGTTAGTTGCCCTGGGCGCGTAATCCTCTCCCGTGTCCGGGATGGCAGGGTGTGCCGCGGCAAGGGCTCCGAACCGGCCGCGGCACACCCTCATGTGTGCGGGCTCGCCGAGGGGCACGGCGTACAGGGCGCGCCGGCGATGGGTGTCGGCCACCGGAAGATCTGGGTGTCGTCCCCGATGGTCGCGCCGTGACACGGCGTGCGACCGTGGAGCGACGCCGCGCCCCGGGACCTCAGGGGGGCCGGGGACGTCACGGGGGAAGCCCGGTTCCGCCCGTCCGCGGGCCATGCCGCGTGGCCGTGTCCGGGTGTGCTGTCGCACCCCGAGTGCCGAGGCGGCCGGTGGTCGTCGTCCGGTACCGCCCCGGCGCGCCCGGATTTCGGGGCGCGCCGTCCGTGCCCCTCGCCGCCCGCGCCCCTGGCTCCCGCCCGTCCGGGAGCGGTGTCCCCGGCACACCGCCGGTCAACGGCGGCCGACCGCACCACAGATGAAGGAGAACCCGCATCCATCCCCGTCAAGTGAAGCCCACCCGACCCTCCGCGCGTCCGAAGGCGGTGACCCATGGGACACGCTGACACCCTGCTCGCCATGGGCGGAGCCTTCCTGGCCGCGGCGTTCCTCGCCCGCCTCGGCGGCAGGATCGGACTTCCGACGATCCCCCTGTTCATGCTCGCCGGCATCCTGCTCGGCCCCCACACGCCCGGCTTCGTCCTGGTCGAGGACGCGCACGACTTCGAGATGCTCTCCGCGCTCGGTCTGGTGCTGCTGCTGTTCTATCTGGGCCTGGAGTTCCACCTCGACGACCTCAAGAGCGGCGGCCGTCGGCTGTTGACCGCGGGCGGCATCTACCTGCTGCTCAACGTCGGCGCCGGCCTGGGATTCGGGTTCGCCCTCGGGTGGGGAGTGCGGGAAGCGCTGGTGCTCGCCGGCGTGCTCGGCATCTCCTCCTCCGCGATCGTCACCAAGATCCTCATCGACCTCGGACGCATCGGCCGCCCGGAGACCCGGCTGATCCTCGGCGTGATCGTGGTGGAGGACATCTTCCTCGCGCTGTATCTGGCCGCCCTCCAGCCGGTCATCGCCGGCGCCCACGGCGTCGCGGACATGGCGCTGCAGGCCGGCAAGGCGTTCGGGTTCCTGCTGGTGCTGGCGGCCGCCGCCCGTTACGGCACCCGGCTGGTCGGGCGCCTGATCGCCACCCGGGACGACGAACTGCTCGTCATCAGCTTCCTCGGCGCCGCGGTGCTCGTCGCCGGCGTCTCCGAGGTCCTCGGCGTCGCGGACGCCATCGGCGCCTTCATGGTCGGTCTGATCCTCGCCGGCACCCCTTCCGGGCCGCGGATCCGCGAACTGGTGCACCCGCTCCGTGACGCCTTCGCGGCGATCTTCTTCTTCGCCTTCGGTCTCGCCATCGACCCCGGCGACATCGCGTCCGTCGCCGGGCCGGTCGCCGCGGCGGCGGCACTGACCGTCGTCATGAACGTCGTCGCCGGGCTGTGCGTCGCCCGCGTGTACCGCTACGGTTCCGAGCCCGCCGCCGAGATCGCCACCACCCTCGTGGCGCGCGGGGAGTTCGCGCTCATCCTGGCGGCCATGGCCGCGGGCGCGGGACTCGACGGACGGCTCGCTCCCTTCATCGCCGGTTACGTCCTCGTCCTCGCCGTACTCGGGCCCATCGTCGCGGGCCGCGCGCACGTCCTCGCCGGCGCCCTGCGCGGGGCCCGCAAACTGGTGCCCGGCGCCCGGACGCCGGACGACACACCGCGCAGGCCGGACGCCGTCGACGATGCGGCAGGGGAGGTCGTCGAGTCGGTGGCCGCCTCGCCGTCCCGTGCGGAGGCCGAACGCTAAGGCCGGCCGTCGCCTCCCGGCGTCCGACCGGAGGGCGGGTCCGGCGGCGCCCGGTGCGCGCGGCCGCCGGGCGCCGCTGCGGCCTCGACGGAAAGGCGCCGTGCGGGCGACTCGGCGAGGCGGTGGGGAGCCCTGCAGGGCGTAGCCGGGCAGCCGGAACGTGACGGCGGAGACCTGGCCGCGCCACCATGGGCGGACCGGTGGCTCAGGCGGCGGCCAGGGCCGTCGCACCCAGTGCGACCAGGGCCGCCGCCTTGAGCAACTCCAGTGCGATGTAGAGGTGATGGGCGGCGGAGCGTGGGGCGTCCTCGCCGGCGAGGATCCGGTCGCTGCGGCGGTTGAGGACCGGCCGCACCACCCCGAGCTGGACGGCCAGCAGCGCCGCGACCACGCCCGTCAGCGCGGCGACCGGGGCCGTGGGAGAACCGGCCGCCACCGCCACCGCCACCACGACGACGAGCGCGAGAACCGCCTCCGCGATGTTCAGCGCGCGGAAGACGAGCCGGCCGATTCCGAGGCCGAGGGGGACGGTCACGCCGGGGGCCCGGAACTTCAGCGGCGCCTCCAGGAAGGAGATCGCCAGCACCATGCCGAGCCAGGTGAAGGCGGCCGCGCCCGCCACGGCTGCCGGGGTCGTGTCCATACGGGTGCCTTCCGGTGTCGGGGTCACGTGCCTCACGGCTGTCGCGGTCGTCCAGTCTGCACCGGCCGCCCGGCACGTCCGGCGGCGGGATCCACGGGACGCCGTACGCGTCGGTGGGACAATCTGACCGCAGGATCGGTGTCCGATGCCGTGGTCGGGACCGTCCGGGACCGGGAGGAGCCGTGAGCATGATCGAGTGGGTGCCCCTGGGCAGCGGCGCGAGGCCCGTCCCCCGGCCCGTCGCCGCCCCGCTGGTGTGGGCGGCGGCCTTCGGCGGCGCGCTGGCCCTGGTGGCGCTCCTCAACAGTGTCGTGGGCTCCGGGCGTCCGGGACTCGCCCTGGCCGCGCTCTCCGTGCTGGCGGCCCTGCTCGGGCTCTGCGCCCGGTTCACGGCGGCTCCCGGAACGGCCCTCCTGTGCTGGCTGTCCCTCAACGGCTTCGCCATCCCGCCCGCCGGCACCCTCACCTGGGCCGGGCGGCGGGACACGCTCTGGCTGTCCTGCCTGCTCGCCGCGGCCCTCGTCGGCACGGCACTCGCCCGCCTGGTCCACGCCCGCGCCGCCTACCGCCGGCTCACCACGGGATCCGGCCCCGAGTCGCCGGATCCGGACGACCTCTGACGGCAGTGCGCCGCCGGCCCGGGGACCGCCCGGCCCGCGTCGGCGCCCCGAGCGATCGACGACGGCTCATGGGACCTCTGCGCCTGCGTCGGCGGTGAGCTGGGCGGCGACGACGGGCCGCCGCCACTTCGGAACGCCAGGGGACACGAGGGGGCCCGAACCTCGGAGATCTCAGGGCCGGGCAGCCACCCTGGTTGGCCCCTCGCGGAAGGGGCACTCAGTGCTGAGTCCTGGCAGTGGCCCCTGGAACGGAGGAGGCGCGCGTGGCGGTTCGGCATCGGTTGATCCAGGCGAGCCCGCAGGCGGTGTGGGAAGTCCTCGCGGACGGCAACCAGTACGTGGAATGGGTCGTGGGACCATCGGCCGTCAGCCCCACGCGCGGCCAGTGGCCGCAGGTCGGCGCGGCGATCGCCTACGAGGTGTGCCTCGGTCCCGTCCGGCTGAGCAACGAGACGGTCGTCCGGCACTGCGTGGAGGGTTCCGAGCTGGAACTGGAGGCCCACGCGGGGAGCCTCGGCACGGCGCGGATCGCCATCGAACTGCGGCCCTGGGGCGAGAACTGCCTGGTGATCGTGGACGAGCACCCCCTGCGCGGAGCGGGCGGCCTGCTGCACAACGCGGGCGTGGAAGTGCTGATCCAGCTGCGGCACCGAGCCATGCTCGCCAGGCTGGCGAAGCTGTGCGAGGCCGAAGCCGACGGCGACCGGTGCGGACGGGGGCCGGCACAGGAGGGCGCGGCGGGGCCCGCTCCGGGAGCCGGCCGTGCCTGACGCCGTCGTGATCGGGGCGGGCCCCAACGGACTGGTCGCCGCGAACCTGCTGGCGGACGCCGGCTGGAGCGTGACGGTGCTGGAGGAGCAGCCCGAGCCGGGCGGAGCGGTCCGCCACGACAGCGAGGTCGCCCCCGGCTTCGTGAGCGACCTCTTCAGCTCCTTCTACCCGCTCGCCGCCGCCTCGGACGTCCTGGCCGGCCTGCGCCTCACCGACCACGGGCTGCGCTGGAGCCACGCACCCCACGTCGTGGCCCATCCGCTGACCGACGGCGGGTGCGCGGTCCTCGACCGGGACGTCGACACCACCGCCGCCTCCCTCGACGCCTTCGCGCCCGGCGACGGACAGGCCTGGCGACGCCTGCACGACGTGTGGGAACGCTACCGGGCCGACATCCTGGAGGCCCTGTTCACCCCCTTCCCACCGGTCCGGGCCACCGTCCGGCTCGCCGCCCGCCTGCGCGGCGGCGGCGGTCTGCGGCTGGCGCGGACCCTGGTGCTGCCGGTGCGGCGCATGGGGGAGGAGGAGTTCCGCGGCGAGGGCGGCCGGCTGCTGCTGGCCGGCAACGCGCTCCACGCCGACCTCGCGCCCGAGGCCGCCGGGAGCGGGGGCTTCGGCTGGCTGATGTCGATGCTCGGCCAGACCTACGGCTTCCCGGTGCCCGTCGGCGGCTCCGGCGCGCTCACCGCGGCCCTGGTCCACCGGCTGCTGGCACGTGGCGGCACCCTGCACTGCGGGCGGCGGGTCAGCCACGTCGTGGTCCGCGACCGGCGGGCCGTCGGGGTGCGCACCGCCGACGGCGAGGCGGTCGCCGCCCGGCGCGCCGTGCTCGCGGACGTGTCCGTTCCCGCCCTGTACGGCGAACTCGTGGACCCCGGTGACCTGCCCGCACAGGTCCTCGCCGACCTGCGGCGCTTCCAGTGGGACTTCGCCACCTTCAAGGTGGACTGGGCGCTCGACGGCCCGGTGCCCTGGCAGTGCGAGGACGCGGCACGGGCCGGGACCGTCCACCTGTCCGACGGCGTCGACGAGCTGACCCGGTTCGCGGCACAGATCGCGATGCGCCAGGTCCCCGACCGCCCCTTCGCGCTGTTCGGCCAGATGACGACCTCCGACCCGACCCGCTCGCCGCCCGGCACGGAATCGGCGTGGGCCTACACCCACGTGCCCCACGACATCGCCGGCGACGCCGGGGACGCGGGGATCACCGGCAGCTGGGACGACCGGGAACAGCAGGTCATGGCCGACCGGGTCGAACGCCAGGTGGAGCGCTTCGCCCCCGGCTTCCGCTCACTGATCCGGGCCCGGCGCGTCCTCGCCCCGCCGACGCTCCAGTCGCTGGACGCCAACCTGCACGGCGGTGCGCTCAACGGCGGCACCACCGCGATGCACCAGCAGCTCGTGTTCCGCCCCGTGCCGGGCACCGGCCGGCCGGAGACACCGGTGGCCGGCCTGTTCCTGGCGTCCGCGGGCGCCCACCCGGGAGGCGGCGTGCACGGAGCACCCGGCGCCAACGCCGCCCGGGCGGCGCTGCGCCAGCACCGGCTCGCGGGCCTGGCCCGGCTGCAGCGCTCCCTGACCCGCCGTGACCGCACCGGCGCGAAGCGGAAGCCCCTCGCGTGACGCGCGGGCAGCGGGCCAGGAAACCGGCAGGAAGGAGTGACCGGTGGCAGACAGTCCCCTGAGGGGCCGCACCGTCGTGGTGACGGGGGCCGCCCGCGGCGTCGGAGCGGCGGTGGCGCGCGAGTGCGCCCGGCGCGGCGCCCGGCTCGCGCTGCTCGGCCACGAGAAGGCCGCACTGGACGCGGTGGCGGAACTGCTGCCGGGTCCGGCGCTCACGCTGAAGGTCGACGTCACCGACGCCGCCGCCCTGGACGACGCGGCCGCGCGGGTGCGCGGGGCGCTGGGCCCGCCCTCGGTCGTGGTGGCGAACGCCGGGATCGCCGAAGGCGGCCCGTTCGCCACGTCGGACCCGGCCCTGTGGCGCAGGGTGATCGACGTCAACCTGACGGGCAGCGCCCACACGGCACGGGCCTTCCTGCCGGACCTGCGCCGGACCGCGGGGTACCACCTCCAGATCGCCTCGCTGGCATCGTTCGGCGCCGCCCCGCTGATGAGCGCCTACTGCGCCTCCAAGGCGGGCGTGGAGGCGTTCGCGCACTCGCTGCGCGCCGAGGAGGCACATCGCGGGGTCGCCGTGGGCATCGCCTATATCAACTGGACCGACACGGACATGATCCGCGATGCCGACCGGTACGTGGTCCTGCACGAGCTGCGCACCCACATGCCCGGTCCGGCCCGGCGCGTCCACCCGGTCGATGCGGTCGCGGTCCGGCTGGCGCGTGCGGTCGAGCACCGTCGTACCGCCGTCTACGTGCCTTCCTGGCTGCGTCTGGCCCAGGTGGCGCGAGCCGCCCTGCCACCGATGGTGCTGCGCGTCTCCCGCCGCGACCTGCCGCGCCTGGAGGCCGAGGGCGGCCTGCGCGCCACCGGGCCGCTCGGCGCCGGCGGACGGGCCGACCGGGCGGCGGATCCGCGGAGCTGATCCGCAACGGCCCGGACGAGGACGACGAGGACCACGCATGCAGACGTTCCTGCCCCATCCCGGCTTCAGGGAGTCGGCGCTCGCCCTGGACCGCCGTCGGCTGGGCAAGCAGCGGGTCGAGGCACTCCAGGTGCTGCGCGGCCTGACCGTGCCCGGGTACGGCTGGCGCCGGCACCCCGCCGTGCGGATGTGGACCGGTTACGAGGAGGCACTCGTCCGCTACGGCCTGGAGATCTGCCGGGTCTGGCGGGAGCGCGGGCACCAGGACAGCTGCGCGGCCTCCCTGGTCGCCGGGTTCGCCGCCCGGCGCCCGGGCGCGCCGGTGCGCGACCAGACGGAGCTGGCGGCGGCCGGGGAACTGCCGCCGTGGCTCGGTGACGAGGCCTTCCACCTCAGTCACCGGTCCGCCCTGGTGCGCAAGGATCCCGGCGTGTACACCGAGTCCTTCCCCGGGGTGCCGGACGACCTGCCCTACGTGTGGCCGGCCTCCGACCGCGAGGGCTAGCGGGTCAGGCCCCCTGCCCGCCGGAGAGTTCCTGCAGGTCGACGGTCTCGTCGGCCGGCGGCTGCTCGGGCCGCACCGGCTCGTTGTAGTCGCTGAACGTGACGCTGCTCGGGTTCTTGCCGCCCTCGGACGTCGACTTCAGGATGTACGGCTCGTCCTCCGTGGCCACGTACAGGCCGAGCGACTCGTCGCCCGAGGTCTTCTTCGTCAGCTGCAGGGCCTCCTCGCCGTCCACCTCGGTGGTGGAGCCGCGCTTCATGCCCTTGCGCTCGGACTTGTCCTCGTCCATCGCGGAGATGAACCCCTGCTTGTCGCAGACACCCGCCAGCGCGGCGTCGCTCGCAGGCATCTTCACCCACTTGCCCTGCAGCTTCGGCACCACCTGCCGGGCCGCCCCGGGCCGGCCCTTCAGGGAGTTCTGCCAGTACTGCTCGTCACCGCGCAGATACAGCGTCGCGCCGGTGTGGCGTACCTCCGCCTTGCCCTGGCCGGTGTCGATGGTGCCCTGGCAGTTCTTCTCCTGGTCGACCGAGACGTCGATGGCGACCGTGCTGCCGTCCTCCAGCCGGGCGTCCCCCTGCATGTGCACGGACTTCGCCTGCTTGGTGGCCTCCACCGCCTTCGCGGCGATGGCATCGGCGCTCTGGTCCCCGAAGGGCTTGTCGTCGCCGGAGTCGTCACCGCAGCCGGCCAATAAGGCGACGGAGACACTCGCGGTCGCCACAGCGGTCGCCACTTTGCTCGTGCGCACTATCGGTCCCTTCTCGATACGGCGTCAGTTCGCTTGCGTCCGGGGCCTGTTGGCGCCGGGACGTTCCGATTACCCCGATTCCCGAGACATGCACGTGATGGAGGATTCATGACCCTCGTGTGACGGCCGCCCGCGCGCATTGGTCCCCGAGCACGCCCGCCGAGTGGACCTCATGCCGGACCGCCGCGCTTCCTAGCGTCGTTGCCATGAACGCCACCACCACGCGCGGAGCCCTGCTCGCCGCGCTCGCCTGTGTCCTCGTCGGAGGGTCCTTCACCGCCAACAGCGTCCTCGGGGACTACCCGTACGCGGGCGGCCAGTTCCTGCGCTACGCCCTGGCCTTCCTGCTCCTCGTCCCCCTGGCGGGCCCCGGGGCGACGGCCCGGCTGCGCGCCCTCGGGGCGGGCCGGTGGCTGCGCCTCGCGCTGCTCGCGGCGGTCGGCATGGTCGGGTTCAACCTGGCCGTCCTCGCCGCGGAACGCACGGCGGAACCGGCGGTCCCCGGCGTCTTCGTGGGCTGCGCGCCCGTGGTGGTCGCCGTCGTCGTGCCCCTCATGGACGGACGCCGGCCGCAACGGGTCGTGCTGTACGGGGCGTTGCTCGTGGCCGTCGGGGCGTTCACGGTCCAGGGCTGGGG
Organism: Streptomyces viridiviolaceus; assembly: GCF_014650995.1. Taxonomy (GTDB): domain Bacteria; phylum Actinomycetota; class Actinomycetes; order Streptomycetales; family Streptomycetaceae; genus Streptomyces; species Streptomyces viridiviolaceus. Next base: position 93,007 of record NZ_BMWA01000021.1, on the reverse strand, counting down.
CCGGACCGACGCGGCGGGCATCGCCTTCTCCGTGTGCGCCCTGGCAGGCGAGGTCGGGTTCGCCGTCCTCGCCGTACCCGTGCTGCGTCCCCTGGGCCCCCGGCTGCTGTCCGCCACGGTGTGCGGGGTCGCCGCGGTGGAGTCGGCGGCGGTCGGGGTCCTGGCCGACGGGGACGCGTGGCTGCCGCGTCCGGACGCCGTCGAGGCCGGGGCGCTGCTGTGGCAGGCGGCGGTGGTCACCGTCGTCGGGTTCGTGTGCTGGTACATGGGCATGCAGCGGATCGGCGCCGAGCGCGCCACCCTGTTCTCCGGCCTGATCCCCGTCGCCGCCGCCTGCTCGGCACCGCTCGTCGGAACGGGTGAGTACGGCGCCGCCCAGGCGGTGGGGAGTGCCCTGGTCTGCGCAGGGGTCGCCGCGGGATCCGGAGCCTCGCTCCGCCTCCGGCGCCGGACGGCGGGCGCCGTGCCCCCGGGACACGGCACCGGGGCGGGCGGGAGCAAGACTTCCTCAAGGCGCCAGGTCGCCCTGGATCCTTCCTCGGAGAGGCGGTAGAGCTCCTTCGCGGCGGTGATCGGTTCCGCTGCCCCTGGAAGCCGTTCACCGACTGCGGCGACACCGGGCCGATCACCACCTGAACCACGGGGACGCCCGGCGGAACCCGGCCCGCCGGGGCGCCCGCGCAGGGCGGCGAACGGCTCAGGGCCGTGCGGGCAGGGTCCAGCAGTCGGAACCGGCCGGCTTGCCGGAGAGCCGGTCGGTCAGCCAGGAGATGGCGTCGCCCTGGTCGGCGAGGAGCGGCCCGAAGTGGTTGAGCAGGCCACTGCCCACGTTCGGCAGCATCACGGGGTCGTAGGTGACCTTCGCGCCCTTCCTGCACCAGTCGACGGCCAGTCGGCGGGACTGCGCGTGCGGAACCAGGTTGTCGTTGACGCCGGTCGCGACACGGACCGGGCTGCCCGGCTTGAGCGTGCCGATGCGCTGGTCGGCCAGGAAGGCCTGCAGCGCGGGCTCGGCCCGGACGATGTCGCTGACGGACTGCCCGGTCGTCGTCCAGGCCGTGCTGCGGGCGGAGCCGTAGGCGAACAGGGCGTCGCCGACGCACATGGTCGAGAGGTCCTCCAGCGCGGCCTCGCCCGCCGCGTTGAGGTACCGGTCGGCGATGGGCCGCAGGGCCGGCTCGGTCTGGAGGAAGCCGTTCAGCGACCAGCCCAGGGCACCCGCCAGATCGCTGCCGTCGATCGCCTCGGTGACCTCGGTCAGGTCGGCCGGCGGCGCGCCGGAATAGGTGCCCGCCAGTGGGACGTCCGGGGCGTAGGACGGCTGCAGTTCGGCCGCGGCGGCCGTCGCTCCGCCGCCCTGGCTGTAGCCGAACAGCCCCACCCTGGAGCCGGAGGTGATCGACGCCGAGCCGAGGGAGCGTGCCGCGCGTACGGCGTCCAGTACGGCGTGCGCGCCGTCGACGCGGTTGACGTACGTGTGCAGCCGGTCGGTGGCGCCGAGGCCGGCGTAGTCGGTCACCACGACCGCGACGCCCCGGGCGAGCAGCCGGTAGACCGACAGGTCCTCGTAACCCACCGAGACCGTCCGGCCGTTGAGCAGCAGGGGGCGCTCCAGGGCCATCGAGGCGGCGCACTGGTCGCCCTGGCCCATGGTGCCCGGGGCGACGGCGACCAGGGGGCGCGGTCCCTCGCCGCGCCAGGCCGCGGTCGGTTCGATGTAGGCGCCGGTCACGGCGACCGGCTCGCCGTTGGCGTCCGTGGACTTGTACATCAGGCGGGTCGCCCGCCCCGGCAGGGGCCCGCCGAGGCCGGGCAGGCTGAGCGCGAGGCGGAGCGGTTCGCTGCGGATCAGCGTGCCGTCGGCCTCGGGCAGGGTGGTCGGCGGGGTGTAGAAGGCGGGGATCTCGACGCCGCGGGACACCACCGCGGCCGGTCCGTCGGCCGCGGCGGCCGGAAGGGTCTGGGCGCCGAGGGCCAGCGCGGCACCGATCGCCGCCGCGAGCAGGCGAGGACGTGGGGGCATGGCGAACCTCCTGGGGACGAAGGGCCGAACCGGGTGGTGGGGGTGGCCGGACCGTATCCGCACAGGGGTTACCCGCGGTAGCGTCGCGCTTATTACGGTTCAGTAACTTGACGTTCCGTCCAACAAGGACCGCTCAAGGAAAGTTGACGAAATTGTTGACGATCCATCGGGTCGGGTCGTACGTTCGCCTGCGCCGGGAACGTTCCGCAGACGGGAGACGTGATGAAGCGCAGGCAGATGGTGAAGGCGATGGCCGCGACCGCCGCCGTACCGGCGGTGACCGCCGCGACCGGACCCGCCTCGGCCACCGCGCGGCCGAAGGGCCGCGATCCGCTGGCGTTCGACCCCGACGCCCACACCACGCTCACCGCGTCAGTCGTCACGGACGAGGGCGAGAAGACGGTGACCTACCGCTTCTTCAAGGCGATCCCGTACGTCGCCGAGCCGGTGGACCTCACCTACCAGACCCTCAACGTGAGCGTGCCCGTGGCCGTCGACGGGCACCCGGTCGACGCCACCCGCGCACCGATCCTGCTCAGCAACGCGGTGGGCGGCTACATGCCCTCCTCGACGGCCGGCGCCACCGGCATCTCGCTGAACCGCCCCAATCCGCCGCTGGCCCTCGCCGCCGGCTACGTGGTGGTGGAACCCGGCGCCCGCGGCCGGACCCTGGTGGACGCGGACGGCACGTACTACGGCGTCGCACCGGCGGCCGTCGTGGACCTGAAGGCCGCCGTCCGCTACCTGCGGCACAACGAGGGCCGCATACCGGGGAACACCGACCGCATCGTCGCCACCGGCGTCAGCGCGGGCGGCGCCCTCACCTCGCTGCTCGGCGCCACGGGCGACAGCCGGAGCTACGAGCCGTACCTGCGCGCACTGGGCGCCGCCGACGCGAGCGACGCGATCTTCGCCGCCGCTCCCTACTGCCCGATCACCGACCTCGAACACGCCGACATGGCCTACGAATGGAACTGGGGCGGCAACCCGCTGGCCGGCGGCTCGCCGGTCGACCAGTCCCTCTCCCGGGAGCTGCGCGGGCAGTTCGCCGAGTACCAGGCGTCGCTGCGGCTCGACGGCCGGGGCGGATTCGGCCGCCTCACCGCGCGCAACTACGACACCTACCTGGTGAGCACGTACCTGGAACCGTCGGCCTCCCGGTACCTCGCCGCGCTGGCGGACGACGACCGGGCGCGCTACCTGGCCGCCAACCCGTGGATCGACTGGAACGGCCACCGGGCGTCCTTCGCGTGGGCCGACTTCCTCACCCACGTGGGCGCGCGGAGGAAGAACGTGCCGTCATTCGACGCCTTCGACCTGTCCACCCCCGAGAACAACCTCTTCGGCCGGGGCACCACCAGGGCCCGCCACTTCACCCCGTGGAGCCTGCGCAAGGCCACCGGCGACGACCGTGCCCGGCTCGACGCCGACCTGCGGGAGCAGCTCGGCCTGATGAACCCGATGCCCTCCCTGGCCCGCCGCAACCCGCACCGGGCGCGGCACTGGTTCATCCGTGTGGGCACCAAGGACAGCGACACCTCGCTGACCGTGGTCGGCAACCTCGCCGCGGCCCTGGAGAACCTGGGTGACGACGTCGACGCCTTCATGTACTGGGACGGCGGACACGGGGTGAACCTGGACGCGCCCGACTTCATCGACTGGGTCGGCAGGGTCTGCCGCTAGCCGGACGGCGGCCGGCCGGGCACCCCGGCCGGCCGTCCCGTCCCGTCCCGGCAGGTGGCCTAGCGCCGGCTCCGTACGAGGAGGTACAGGAAGTAGGGCGTACCGATGACGGCGGTCATGAGTCCGGCGCCGAGCTGGGCCGGGGCGATCACCGTGCGCCCGAGCAGGTCGGCCGCGCAGACCAGGGAGGCGCCGAGGAGGATCGCGACGGGGACGGCCCGCACGTGCCGCCGGCCCACGAGGGCGCGTGCCGCGTGCGGTGCCACGAGCCCGACGAATCCGATGGTGCCCGCGCAGGCCACGGCGGTCGCGCTCAGTACGACGCTCAGCACCAGGAAGCCCAGGCGGCCCCGCGCCGGCCGCAGGCCGAGCAGCCGCGGCGTGTCCTCGTCCAGCGAGACCAGGTCCAGTTCGGTGCGCCGGGCGACCGTCACGGCGATGCCGACGAGCAGCGCCAGGGCGACCGGCACGATGTCCGGCATGGTCCGCCCGTAGGTGGAACCCGACAGCCAGGTCAGCGCCTTCGTGGCGTTGAACGGGTCGGTGAGCACGATCAGCAGGCTGATCAGCGCCGTCGTCGCGGATGCGACGCCGATGCCGACGAGGACCAGCCGGTTCTGCTGGAAGCCGCCCCGTGCGGCGAGCCCGAAGACGACGACCGCGGTGACCCCGGCCCCCGCGAACGCGGCACCGGCGACCGCCCACGTCCCGGTGACCGGCGCGCCGGTCACCAGGACCACGGCGCCCAGCGCGGCGCCGCCGGACACGCCCAGGACGCTGGGCTCCGCGAGGGGGTTGCGGGTCACGGCCTGCACCAGCGTGCCCGCCAGGGCGAGCGCCGCACCGGCGCAGAGCGCGGCGAGCACCCGGGGCACCCGCGTGTCCAGGACGAAGGAGACGGTCCGGCCGGCCCGCCCCTGCGCCCAGTTGACGACGTCGCCGAGCAGCAGCTTGGTGTCGCCCACGAGTACGGCGGCGACCACCAGACCGACGAGGACGGCCACCAGGACGGCCACCGTGGCCACGAACACGCTACGGCTCGGGATGCGCAGCCGGTCCGGCGCACCGGCCCCGGCGGTGTCCCGCAGCCGCAACGCCATCACGACCAGGAACACGGCACCGACCAGGCTGGTGACGACACCCGTGGGCACGGCCACCGCGAGGTCGTCCGCCACCAGCGCCCGCAGCAGCACGTCCGAACCGAGGACCAGGGCCGCGCCGGTGAGCGCGGCCGCCGGCATGGTCGTACGGGATCGCGCGAATCCGCGGAACCGGCGGGAGAGCGGGCGGACGAGGGCGGGTGCGCACAGGCCGACGAACCCGATGGGCCCGGCGAGGGTGACCGCGGCGGCGGACAGCAGCGCGGCCAGGACGACGACCGTGACCCGGGTGGCCCGCACCGGGACGCCCAGCCCGCGTGCGGCGTCGTCGCCGAGGGCGAGCGCGTCCACCCGTCGAGCCGTCAGCAGCAGCCCGGCCAGGCCGATCAGGGCGATGGGCAGCATCTGCAGGACGCCGTCGAAGCCGTTCTGGCCGATGCTGCCCTGGTTCCACTGGTAGAGGCCCTCCGTCTGCTCGGGGAACAGCAGGAGCAGTCCCTCCGTCATGGAGTTCAGGCCGAGCATCAGCGCCGTGCCGGCGAGGACGAGCCGGACCGTGCCGGTGCCCAGGCCGGACAGGCCGAGCACGACGGCTGCGGCCGTCAGGCCCCCGGCGAAGGCGACACCGGAGGAGGCGAACAGCGGGAGGGAGGTGCCCGTGGCGCCGACCAGCCCGAGGGCCAGGTAGGAACCCGCGTTCACCGCGAGGGTGTCGGGGGAGGCGAGCACATTGCGGCTGACCGCCTGCAGTACGGCGCCGGCCGTGCCGAGCACGGCGCCGACCAGGATGCCGGCGGTCATCCGCGGCAGCCTGGAGGCGATGACGACGGAGGCGTCGTCGGGATCGGCCTGCCCGGTCAGGGCCTTGAACACCTCGGCGGGTCCGACGGCGGAGGTGCCCTGCGCGATGTCGACGACCGCGAGGACGGCGACCAGCAGGACGAGCGCGGCCGTCACCGCGGCCGTGCCCGTCCGGGACGTGGCCGTCGACGGACGTGCGGCGGGTTTCGTTGCGGTGACGGCCATGACCTCGCTACTTCGTCAGCGCGCCGACGACGGCGTCGACGTACGCCTGCATGGACGCGGGACCGCCGAACATCCAGATGCCGTCGTCCAGCCGGTGCACGTTGCCGGCCTTCACGAACGGCAGGGACTTCCACACGGAGTTCTCGGCCAGGGCGCCGGTGAACGGCGTGCTGTTCTTGTCGCCGTCGCTGCCGATGTAGGCGAACCGGACGTCGTCCGGGAGCTCGGTCAGGCCCTCGACGTCGGTGGAGCCGAGGCCGTAGCTCTCGTCGCCCTTCGTCCTCCAGGCGTTCTTCAGACCGATCGCCTCGTTGACCTCACCGATGAGGGAGGTCGCGGTGTAGGGACGGATGGAGACCTGGTTGGAGGTCACGTAGCCGTCGGCGAAGGCGATCTCCTTGCCGGCCATCCGGGCGTCGGCCAGGGCCTTCTTGCCCTCGGCGACCTTGGCCTCGAAGTCCTCGCGCACCGTCTCGGCCCGGTCCGTGGTCCCGGTGGCCTCGGCGATCAGGTCGACGTTCTCCAGCATCTGGTCGATCTGGCCGGTGCCGTCGGCGGACTTCACCTCCAGCACCGGAGCGACGTCGCGCAGCTGCTTCACGGCGGCGGGCGGCAGGTCGGTGGTGGCGACGATGAGGTCGGGCGAGAGCGAGGCGATGGTGTCCATGCTCGGCTCGCCGCGGGTGCCGATGTCCTTCGGCTCGTTCGTCAGCGGGGCGGAGGTGTCCCAGGTCCGGTAGCCCTTGACGTCGGCGACGCCGACCGGGTCGACACCGAGCGAGACGAGGCTCTCGACGACGTTCCACTCGGTGGCGACGACCTTGGTGGCCGGGCCGTCGAGCTTCACCTCGGCGCCCTTGCCGTCCGTGAGGGTGATGGCTTCGGAGGTCTTCTTCTCCGACTTGTCGGCGGCCGGCTCGGTGGTGCCGCAGGCGGCAAGGGTGAGCGCCGCGGCCGTGACGGTGGCCGCGGTGAGGAGGGTGCGTCTCATGAGGTGGTGCCGAGCCTTTCGCGTCGGGTGTGGTGGCGGCCGATCGGGCGGGTGCGCAGCCGGCCGGTGAGGGGATCGGTGTCGACGTCGATCCGGATGCCGTAGACGGCGGTCAGGCGTTCCGGCGTCAGCACGTCCTCGGGCAGGCCGTCGGCGACGATCCGGCCCGCTTCGAGGAGCGTGATCCGGTCGGCGACGGCCGCGGCCTGGTCGAGGTCGTGCAGGACGACACCGACGGCGATCCCGTGGTCGTCCGCCAGGTCGCGGATGAGGTCGAGGAGTTCGATCTGGTAGCGGAGGTCGAGGTAGGTCGTCGGCTCGTCGAGGAGCAGGACGCCGGTCTCCTGGGCGAGACAGCTCGCGAGCCACACCCGCTGCAGCTGCCCGCCGGACAGGTGGTCGGCGCCGCGGTCGGCGAGCCGGTCGACGCCCGTGAGGGCGAGCGCCCGGTCCACCGCGGCCGGACCGTCCGGGTCGGGCCGGCCCCAGCGGCCCCGGTACGGGTAGCGGCCGAACTCGACGACGTCGCGCACGGTCAGCCCGCTGGGGGCGGGCCGGCCCTGGGTCAGCAGGGCGACGTACCGTGAGAAGTCACGGGCCGTCAGCGCCAGGCCGTCGGTGTCGGCGTCGATCCTGAGCGTGGCGCTGCGGGGACGCTGCAGCCGCGCGATGGTCCGCAGCAGCGTCGACTTGCCGCTGCCGTTCGGACCGACCAGGACGGTCACTTCACCGGGCCTGAGTGTGACCGCCGCGTCGTGCACGACGTCCACGCCGTCGTACGACACGGTCACGCCCGTGGCCGACAGCTCATGACCGCGCAGCCGGGAGGTGCCGGCCGCCTCTTCACCAGATCTCACGAAGCGAAGGTTAGCCTAACCTAAGAAGTGCTGGTAGGGCCGGGTCTGCCGGGCCGTCCGCGGCCGGACGGGGGCACGCTCAACTCGCTTGCCCGCAACGGTGGTTCCACAGCCCGGAGCGGCGCAGGGACTGCGGGCAGTGCAGATGGATCTCGTCGATCTCCAGGACGAGGGCCGGCGTGGGGCGCCGGTCCTGCTCCGTCGTGGCGTCGAAGAACGGGGCGTCGGTGAGGATCCGGGCGCGGCCGTTGACCCGCAGGACCTCCTTGCGGCCCGGTATCAGGTACAGCAGGCCGGCGTGCGGGTTGTCGAGGATGTTGTGGAAGCTGTCGCCGCGCCGGTTGCCCGGCCGGTCGGGCAGGGCGAGCGTGCCGCGGCCGAGGACGTGGGTGAAGCCCGGAGCGTCACCGCGCGGGGAGACGTCGCAGTTGCCGTGTGCGTCGGACGTGGCCAGCAGGCAGAAGGGTGAGCGGGCCAGGATGTCCAGGTCCTCGTCGGTGAGCCGGTCGTGGACCTTGCGCCGCACTGCGCGGATCATCGTACTGCCCCGCCGTCGGGGCCATGTGCCGTACGTTCAGGGCGAGTTGAGGTCGACGGGACCTGCTCCGTGCCCGGGATCCGCAGGGTCGGCGGAGGCCGGTGGCGCCACTCGCGGTCCGCGTCGGTGATCTCCCGCACCACGCGCGCCGGTGTCCCGGCGACGACCACCATGGGCGGCACGTGCGCCGTCACCACGCTGCCCGCGCCGACCACCGAGCCCCTTCCGATCGTGACTCCCGGCATGATCATCGCGCCGGTCCCGATCCACACGTCGTCCTCGATGCGCACCGGCGCCGAGAACTGCGTGCCGTCCCGGCGCAGATCCGGGTGGACGGGATGGCCGGTGGTGCTGACGGTCACGTGCGGGGCGAACATCACGCGGTCCCCGACGACGACCTCGACGTCGTCGACGAGCGTGAGACCGAAGTTGACGTACACGTCGTCGCCGAGGTGCACGCGGTTGCCGTAGGCGACGTGGAGCGGCGGCTCGATCCACACACCCGCGCCCACGGCGGCGAACATCCTCTCCAGGAGCGCCCGGCGGCCCTCCTGGTCACGTGGAGCGGTCCGGTTGCAGGCGTCGGCCGGCTCCTTGCCCCTGAGCCGCTCCTCCTCCAGGCCCTCCGGGCCGGGCGCGGCGTCGCAGTAGAGCTCCTGCGCCGCCATCCTGCGGCGGACCTCGCGCTCGCGCGGGTCGACGGTCATGCGGTCTCCCTTCGGTCGATGCGTGCGCGGACGGCCCCGTCCGCACCGCCGGGGAAGGAGGGCGCGGACGGGGCCGTGCGGGGTGCTGCTCAGTCGGTGCCGGTCAGGTCCGTCACCGTCCAGCTTCAGGAGCTCGGCAGCCGCAGGACGGCGACGTCCCTGGGGCCCAGGGCCACGGCGCCGTCGGCGCCGATGGTGCCGAGCAGGGCCTCTCCGGTGACGCCGGGCACGGACACCGCGTCGTCCGTGCGGTTGACCAGGAACAGGAACCGGCCCTCGGGGCCGCGGCGCACGGTCGCCTCGACCAGCCCGCGCACCTCGGCGGGCAGCTCACTGCTCACTCCGGCCGGTTCCAGCAGCCGTGGCAGCAGCGAGGCCAGCCCGTCGACGCCGAGCCGGGTGGAGACGTAGGCGGCGGAACCGGCGCCCGTCGGACGCCGGGTGACGGCGGGGCGGCCGGCGTGCACGCCGGTGCGGTAGCGGGCCAGGACCTCGGTCTCCGGGGAGGTGGCGGTGATCCGGTCGGTCCACAGGCCGCCGGTGGTCGCGTCGTCCAGCTCCACGGTCCGTCCGGCGGGCAGCGGGCCGAACTCCTCGACGCGGATGCCGAGCAGCTCGCGCAGGGCGCCCGGGTAGCCGCCGAGCCAGACGTGGTCGTGTTCGTCCACGACACCGGAGAAGTACGTGGTGACCAGGTGCCCGCCCTGCTCGGCGTACCGCGTGAGGTCCTTGGCGAGCTCGGCGGGGACCAGGTGCAGCACGGGCGCGATCAGCACCTGGTGGCGGCTGAGGTCGGCGCCCGTGGGCACCACGTCGGCGCGGATGCCGAGGGAGAGCAGCGCGGAGTACCACTCCAGCGCCTCCCGGTGGTAGTCGAGCAGCGAGGTGGGGTGCGAGTCCTGCTCGCTCGCCCACCACGACTCCCAGTCGAACAGGATGCCGACCTCGGCGGGCTCCCGTTCGGACCCGGCCACCGGCGCCAGTGCCTTCAGCGTGTCGCCGAGCGCGGTGACCGCGCGGAACAGGTCGCTGTCCGCGCCGGCGTGCGGGACCATCGCCGAGTGGTACTTCTCGGCGCCGGCCGCCGACTGGCGCCACTGGAAGAAGCAGACCGCGTCGGCGCCGTGCGCCACGTGCGTCAGCGAGTCCCGGGCCAGCTCGCCCGGCCGCTTGGCCAGGTTGACGGGCTGCCAGTTCACCGCGCTGGTGGAGTGCTCCATCAGGAACCAGGGCCGGCCGCCGGCGATGCCGCTGGTGAGATTCGCCGAGAAGGACAGCTCGTCCCGTTCCCGGGGGCCGGGCACGACGTAGTGGTCGTTGGCGACGAAGTCCACCTCGGCGGCCCAGTCGGCGTAGTTCATGCCCTTGGTTCCGGGCATCACCATGAAGTTGGTGGTGACCGGCACGTCGGGCGTGAGCTCCCGCAGGATCTCCCGCTCCGCCCGCAGATGCTCCTTCAGTGCGTCGGAGGAGAAGCGCTTGAAGTCCAGCTGCTGGGTGGGGTTGGGGTGGGAGGCGGCCAGCCTCGGCGGCAGGATCTGGTCCCAGTCGCTGTAGCGCTGCGACCAGAACGCCGTGCCCCACGCGTGGTTGAGGGCGTCCAGGGTGGTGTGACGGGTGCGCAGCCAGGCGCGGAAGGCCCGGGCCGCGTCGTCGGAGTAGTCGTAGACGTTGTGGCAGCCCAGCTCGTTGGAGACGTGCCAGGCGACCAGGGCGGGGTGGCCCGCGTAGCGGGTCGCCATCGCGCGGACCAGGCGCAGCGCGTGTTCACGGAAGACCGGCGAGGTGGGGCGCCAGTGCTGGCGCGCTCCCGGCCACACCGCCTCGCCCCGGTCCGTGACCGGCAGGATCTCCGGGTGGGCGGTGGTCAGCCAGGGCGGCGGGGAGGCGGTGGCGGTGGCCAGGTCCACGCCTATGCCGTTCTCGTGCAGCAGGTCCATGACCTCGTCGAGCCACGCGAAGTCCCAGGTGTCGGGGCCCGGCTGGATACGGGCCCAGGAGAAGATGGCCACGGAGACGATGTTCACGCCGGCCTCGCGCATCAGCCGGACGTCCTCCTCCCACACCTCCCGGGGCCACTGCTCGGGGTTGTAGTCGGCGCCGAAGGCCAGGCGGGGGGCGGGTGCGCCGTCCGGTCCGCGCTGCAGGCGGGACAGGAGGGTGGAGATCATGGCGGTCCTTCCGGTGGGGTGCGCGGTGCAGGGCGGCGCGGGGAGCCGCGCCGCCGCGGGGGATGCCGCCGCGCGTGCTACTTCTCGACGGTGAAGCCCTGCTCGTTGCCGTACGCGACCGAGGCGTCCTGCCAGGACTTCAGGCCGTCCGCCAGCTCGGTGCCGGAGACGTACGCCTTGCCGACGGTGTCGTTGAATATCGAGTTGGCGTACACCTGGTAGGGCAGGTACGACCAGTCGTCGGCGACGTTCGCGGCCGACTCGGCGAAGATCTTGTTGGCCTGCTGGCCGCCGAAGTACGGGAACTTCGTGTCCTGGAACTCCTGGGAGGTCAGCTGCGCGGTCGTCGCGGGGAAGGCGCCGGCCTCGACCCGGGTCTGCACGCCCTTGCCGGCGTTGGCGTACTCGACGAAGGCGTAGGCCAGCTCCTGGTTCTTGCCGAGCTCGGGCAGGGCGAGCGCGCTGCCGCCGTTCTCGGCGCCGGCCTTGCCGCCCGCGGTCCACTGGGGCAGCGGGGCGACGCGCCAGTCACCGGCGGCCTCCTTCACCCCGGAGGCGAGGTTGGCGGGCATCCAGGCGCCGATGGCGAGGGTCGCGATGCTGCCGTCGCCGAAGCGATCGGAGCGAGGAAGACCAGGGCGAACACGGCCACGAAGGGACCGAGGAAACCCCACCCCGTCCAGGAGCGGCGGTCCCGTCTCGCCGGGGGTGGTGCCGGCCGGGGCTCGGCGGCCACCGGCGGTTGCAGCGTCGTCATGTCGTTCCTCGCTCGTCCACGTCCTGGAGCACCGCGATGTTTACGTAAACATCGCGCAGCGCGAAAAGGGCACCGGCCTGTAATGTTTACGTAAACATCTGATGGCGGCATGTCTACACTGCCCCGATGACGACGGTCAAGGGTCCCTGTCGAACAGGACCTGACAGCGACAGAGAGGTGGCGGACGGAGAGTGGACACGGCTGAGGGAGTCCCGGCGAGTGCACCCGCGCGGCGCAGGCGCGGCCGGGACCGGACGGCCTCCATGGCCGATGTGGCCCGGCTGGCGGGGGTCTCCTCGCAGACCGTCTCCCGCGTGTCCAACGGCTACGCCGGCGTGACCGAGGAGACCCGGCAGCAGGTGCTGGCGGCCATGAAGGAACTGGGCTACCGGCCCAACAGTGCGGCCAGGGCGCTCAAGAGCGGTGAGTTCCGCACCATCGGCGTGATCACCTTCAGCCTGTCCACCACGGGTAACGTGCGCACCCTGGAGGCCATCGCCACCTCGGCGGCGCGCGAGGGGTACGCGGTGACGCTGCTGCCGGTCGCCGTCCCCACGCAGGACGAGGTGCGGGGCGCGTTCACCCGGCTGGAGGAACTCGCCGTCGACGCGGTGATCGTCATCATGGAGGTGCACCTGCTGGACGCGGCGACCGTCAGACTGCCGCCCCACGTCCAGGTCGTCGTGGTCGACTCCGACGCCGGCGACCTCTACACGGTCGTCGACACCGATCAGGCGGGCGGCACCCGCGCCGCCGTGCGGCACCTCCTCGACCTCGGGCACGAGACGGTCTGGCACCTGGGCGGACCGGAGGGCTCCTTCGCCGCCCAGCGCCGGACCGACGCCTGGCGGGCGACGCTCGCCGAGGCCGGCCGTACCGTGCCACCGCTCGTCAGGGGCGACTGGTCGGCGGAGTCCGGCTACCGGGCCGGCCTCGATCTCGCGGCCCGCGAGGAGTGCACGGCCGTCTTCGCGGCCAACGACCAGATGGCCCTCGGCCTGCTGCGCGCCCTGCACGAGCGGGGGCGGCGGGTGCCCGAGGACGTCAGCGTCATCGGCTTCGACGACATACCCGAGGCCGGCTCCTTCCTGCCGCCGCTGACCACCGTCCACCAGGACTTCGCCGAGGTGGGGAGGCTCTGCGTGGAGGCCGTCCTGCGCAAGATGCGCCAGGACGGCCCGGAGCGGGGCACCACGCTCGTGCCGACCCGGCTGGTGACCCGGGCGAGCACGGCTGCGCCTCCCGCGCCGAGCGCACCCCGGTCCGCACCCGCCCGCTGAGCCCCGCCCCGTTTACGGGCCACCGGGCAGGCAACCCAGAACCCACCGTTCCTCCCGCTGTCCAGGAGTGCCCCATGACCCGAGTCACCGACCACGTCGTCGCGCCCGCCGGCCCACCGCACCCCGAGAAGGAGCGGACCCGGAACGCCGGGCACCTGCCCGGCCGGGAGCGGCGGTGAAGGGCGTACGGCGGACCGGGCGCGGCGCTGCGCACCGCAGGCCGTCCGCCGGCGACGTGGTGGTCGTCACCGGGGCCGGCGCCGGCGTCGGCCGGGCGACCGCCCGGGCCTTCGGCGCGCGCGGCGCCGCCGTGGCCCTGATCGCACGCGGCCGGAACGCCCTGGAACAGGCGGCCGAGGAGGTCCGGAAGGCCGGCGGGCGGGCGCTGCCGCTCGTGGTGGACGTCGCCGACGCGGAGGCGGTGGACGCGGCCGCCGCACGGGTCGAGGAGGAACTGGGCCCCATCGACGTCTGGGTCAACGCCGCCTTCACCACCGTCTTCGCACCGGTGGCGGAGGTCAGGCCGGAGGAGCTGAGACGGGCCACGGAAGTGACGTACTTCGGCTTCGTCCACGGCACCCAGGCGGCCCTGCGGCGCATGCTGCCGCGCGACCGGGGCACCATCGTCCAGGTCGGCTCGGCCCTGGCCCAGCGCAGCGTTCCGCTCCAGGCGGTGTACTGCGGGGCCAAGCACGCCATCCAGGGCTTCACCGAATCCCTGCGGTGCGAACTGCTGCACGACCGCAGCGCAGTGAACGTGACCATGGTCCAGATGCCCGGGCTGAACACGCCCCAGTTCAGCTGGGTCCTCAGCAGGCTGCCCCGGCATCCGCGCCCGGTGGCCCCGGTCTACCAGCCCGAGGTCGCCGCCGAGGGCGTCCTGCACGCGGCGGACCACCCGCGGCGCCGGGAGTACTGGGTCGGCGGCTCCACGGTCGCCACCCTGCTCGGCCAGAAGGCCGCCCCGGGACTGCTGGACCGCTACCTGGCCCGGACCGGCTACGACTCGCAGCAGACGGACGACCCCGTCGAGCCGTCGCGGCCGGTCAACCTCTGGCAGCCGGTGGACGACGCCCGGGCCGACTACGGGGCGCACGGCCTCTTCGACGACGAGGCGCACCCGCGCAGCCTGCAGTTCTGGTTCTCGCGCCACCGCCGGCCGCTTGCGCTGGGCGCCGCCGTGGCCGCCGCGGCGGCCGCCGCCGTGCTGGCCGGCGGTGCCGGCCGGCGAGCGGGGTCCTGCCGCGCCCGGCGGCCGGCAGGTCAGCTGCGATCGCGGCGTGGCCACCAGTGGTGCTCGCAGAACCAGCGGCCGACCATCGCGCCGCCGTAGACGACGAAGCCGACCCCGATGAGCCACGACTCCACCACGAGCACGATGCCGACCGTGCCGTAACTGATCGCGTTGTCGAGGATGAGCGGCGTGAAGACCAGGTAGGAGAAGCCCCGCAGGCCGATCAGTCCCACCATGGTGGCGATCGCCCCCGGCAGCAGAGCCCGCCAGCGGACCTGACTGCCCAGGAGGAAATGCTGTCCCCACCAGAAGAACAGCATGCCGGAGGAGACGGACAGCGCGATCCGCACCGATCCGTGCACGGCGGTCCGCGTCTGCACCTCCTGATACAGGTAGGCGGTCAGCGCGGCCACCCAGGTCAGCTGGCGCCAGACGCGGTGCCACGGACCGGAGGGCAGACCCCAGATGCGCTCGTAGCCGTTCTGCACGCTCCCCGCGAAGGACACGCCGAACACGGCGAGCGCGATACCGCCCCACACGCTCGTGGTACCGACCACCTCGGTCGGCGGACTGATGATGTCGGTCAGCACCCGGGCGGACCGTCCCGACAGCCCCATGCCGTCGGCCAGCCACGACGCGAAACCCCCGCGCCCCAGCGGATCGGCGGCGGCCACCACGATCAGCAGCGGTGCGAGGGTGACCAGGGCGAGCGTGGCGAACCCCATGGCCCGGTGCATCAGTTCCAGTTCCCGGCCGCGCCGGACGAGAGCCGACGCGGCCAGCCACTCCCACGCATGGTGGAGCAGGCTCCGGTACCGGTTCACGGGGTGCTCCTCGGGCGGTCCTCCGATGGCTCGCGGATGCGGACATGAGTGACCCGTGACCGCTCGTGACAAACGTGGCCCGGAGTACGCGGGTGGCAAGCGGGACGGACCGGCATGGCCCGCCCCAAGCGGGGAACCGGCTCGGGGGAGTCCGTGTCCGAAGGAGTGCGTGATGACGCCGGTGGCCGACTGATGGGAAGCGACGCGACGGCCGGAGGCACCGCGTTCGGCGCGTGCCCGGTCGAGGCGGTCGACGTGCACGCCTTCGAGGTCCCCACCGACGGCCCGGACGGCAGGGAGCAGGACGGCACCCTGGAGTGGGACTCCACCACCGTCGTCCTGGTCCGGGTGCACGCCGACGGCAGGACCGGACTGGGGTACACCTACGGCGACGTCTCGGTCGCATCGTTCGTGCGTTCGAAGCTCGCGCCGGTGGTCGTGGGCGGGGACGCCTTCTCGCCGCCCGCCCTGTGGCAGCGGATGGGCGCCCGGATCCGCAACGCCGGGCGGCCCGGTGCCGGAGCCATGGCGCTCTCCGCCGTCGACGTGGCGCTGTGGGACCTCAAGGCGCGGTTGCTGGGACTTCCGCTGGTCCGGCTCCTCCCGGCCTACCACGACCGGGTACCGGTGTACGGCAGCGGCGGCTTCACCAACTACTCCACGGACCGCCTCACCGGCCAGCTCGCCGCCTGGGTGGAACGGGGCATCCCCCGCGTCAAGCTGAAGACCTCGCGGGAACCGGAACGCGACCCGCACCGCCTGACCGCCGTACGCGGGGCGATCGGTACCGAGCCCGAACTGCTCACCGACGCCAACGGCGCCCTCGGCCGCAAGGAGGCCCTTTACTGGGCACGGCGGTTCCACGAGGAGTGGGACGTGCGCTGGTTCGAGGAACCCGTGGCCTCCGCGGACCTGGAAGGACTGCGGCTGCTGCGCGACCGGGGACCCGAGCGCCTCGACGTCGCCGCGGGGGAGTACGCCTTCACCCCGCAGGACTTCGTCAACCTCGTGGACGGACCGGCCGTGGACTGTCTCCAGGCCGACGTCACCCGGTGCGGCGGCATCACCGGCGTACTGGAGGTCGCCGGGCTGTCGGCCGCCCAGCACCTCGACCTGTCCGCGCACTGCGCCCCGGCCGTGTCCGCCCACGCCTTCTGCGCCGTGCGCCGGCTGCGGCACCTGGAGTACTTCCACGACCACGTGCGCGTCGAGCGGCTGCTGTTCGACGGCATCCTGCCACCCGTCGGCGGCGCCCTGCGGCCCGACACCGGCCGGCCCGGGCTGGGGCTGGACGTCAAGTGGGCCGACGCGGAGCCCTACCGCGTCCGGGGGACGCGGCCGGCCTGACCGGGCCCGCGGCGGCCCACGAACGCGTCACGGGTCCATGTCCTGGCTCTGCCGCATCCGCTGGTTGTGCCACGCGATGCCACGGCGTATCTGCGGCTCGTGCAGACCGGTCTCCCAGGCGAGCTGCTGCATGGTGAGAGCCGTCGGGCCCGTGGTCAGGGCCCGGGAGACCTTCGCCGCCCACAGCTCCTCCTGCACGAACGGGCGGTGCCGGTAGCCCTGCGCGATCGTGTCGAAGTGGTCGTTGCCGCACGCGGTGACGAGCCGCAGCCCGTCGTCCCCGTCGTGCTCGGGGTGAGCGGCGGACGAATCCTGCACGTATCCGCGCACCGCCCGGTCCTCCGGGAACACGGCGGCACACAGGTCGCACAGCTCCACGCGTACGGATGTGTCGGCCTGCCGCTCTTTCCTGCGCCTGCGCTTCCACATCGCGACTCCCAAGACCATCGCTCGGCGGGTCGACGCCGTCGTGCCGGGTCGTGATCGGCGTCCGCCATCCGGAGTACCCGGTGGGCGGGGAGCAAACGCGGGTCCCGGGGGGCCGGGGCGGAACGCGGGTGCCGGCGCGGTCGCTCCGCCCGGCACCCGCGGGCGGTCAGCCGCGGTCGAGGCCGGCCGGGCCCGTGAGCGTGACCGGCAGCTCGAAGAGGTCGTTCTGCGTGACCACCGGCTTGTTGCGCAGCTCCGACGCGGGCACCGCCAGATCGAGCCGGGGGAAGCGCGCGTACAGGGCCGGGAGGGCCACTTGGGCCTCCAGACGGGACAGGGCCGCGCCGGGGCACACGTGCGGGCCGTGACCGAAGGAGATGTGCCGGTTCTTCGACGTGCGGGTGATGTCGAACTCGCCCGCCGTCGGCCCGTGCGCCCGTTCGTCGCGGCCGATCGCCCCGTACGACACGATCAGTGCGTCCCCCGCGGGGATCACCTTGTCGCCGACCGGGACGTCCTCGGTCGCGAAGCGGATCAGGACGTGCGAGGTCGGCGTCGACCAGCGCAGGGTCTCCTCGATCACCGCGGACCAGTCGGCCTGACCGGACAGCACCAGGTCCCGCTGGTCGGGGTGGACGGAGAGGTTGACCACCGAGTTGACGATCAGCGAGATCGTCGTCTCGTGGCCGGCGGCGACCATCAGCTGGAGCGTGGAGACGATCTCCTCGTCGGTGAGGTGGTCGCCGTCCTCGGAGGCGAGGATCAGCGCGCTGGTCAGATCGTCGCCGGGCGCGGCGCGCTTCGCCGCGACCGTGTCCGCCATGATCCCGGCCAGCTCGGTGAGGGTCGCGACGACCTCCTGGGGCGGCGTCTGGGTCGAGAAGAACTTCTCGAACAGCATCTTCAGCCGGGGAAGCCGAGCCTCCTCGATGCCCATCAGGTCGGCGACGACGTACATGGGCAGCGGGTAGGCGAAGGCCGCCTTGAGATCGACGACGCCGCCGTCCGCGGGCAGTTCGTCCAGCAGCCGGTCGGTGAGCTCGGTGATCCGCTTGCGCATGTGCTCCACGCGCCGCGGCGTGAGTGCCTGGGCGACCAGCGTGCGCAGCCGCCGGTGCTCGGAGCCGTCCACGGTGAGCATGGAGCGGCCGGGGTTGGCGAGCCCGATCAGCGGCCAGTCCGCGGGGATCTCGCCCCGCTGCCAGGCGCCCCAGACGTTGATGTCCTTGACCAGGCGCGGGTCCGTCAGCAGCGCCTTGGCCTCGGCGTGGTGGGTGACGGCCCAGACCGGGACGCCGCCGGGCAGCTCCACGGCGGCGAGCGGCCCCGCCGCGCGCAGCCGGGCGCTCTCGCCGTCCAGGTCGGTGACGAACGGGTCCAGCGGTATGCGGGCTTCTTCGGTGCCGGTCGTCATGCTGACGTGCCTCCCAGGGCAGGGGTCGGGGTGAACCGCACGGGCAACTCGGTCAGCCCCCGCAGCCAGGGCGAGGGGCGACGGGTGAGGGACTCGGCGGGCACCGCCAGGTCGATGTCCGGCAGCCGGTCGAGGACGACCTCGATGCCCGTCCGCGCGATCACCTCGGCGACCTCCTGCGCGGGGAAGGGGCAGCGGTGCTCGCCGTGGCCGAAGGAGAAGTGCGCGTTGTTGCCGCCGGTGAGCGCGGAGCCGTCGGTGCGGACCTGAGGGTCGGAGTTGGCGCCCTGCAGACCGAGCAGCACCAGGTCGCCGGCGCGGATACGACGCCCGCCGAGGTGGGTGTCGCGGGACGCCCAGCGCCCGGCCACGTTCTGCGTGGGCGTGTCCTCCCACAGCACCTCGTTCATCGCCTCGGCGATGCTGTTGCGCCCGCCGAAGAGGGAGGCGGCGAAGCGGTCGTCGGTCAGCATCAGGCGCAGCGAGTTGCCGATCCAGTCCGCGGTCGGCTGGTGGCCGGCGGCCATCATCACCATCAGGTCCTGCGCGATCTCCTCGTCGCTGAAGCCGCTCTCGTCCGCCAGCATGCGGGAGGCGACGTCGTCGGCCGGCGACTCCTTGCGCTCGGCGATGAGCTGCGCCATCGACGTGGCCAGATGCGTCTGGCCGGCGATGGCCCGCTCCCTGCCGTCGATCATGTCGTTCAGGGCGGTGACCAGCGCGGGACCCTGCTCGTCGGAGAAGCCGTACAGCCGGGTCAGCACCCGCACCGGCAGCAGCATGGCGTAGTCGCCGACGAGGTCGGCCTCGCCGTCGGCGCAGAGCCGGTCGACCAGCTCGTCGGCGAACCGCTCGGCGTGGCGGCGCAGTTCGTGCGGGTCGACCGCCTCGAGCGCGTTGCTCACCATGGCGGCGCGTTCGCGGTGGCGCTCGCCGACGGTGTAGAGGATCGACGGCTGCTTGCGGCCGATCATCGGCAGCAGGGGCCAGTCGTCGGGGATGTTCTCCCACTGGTTCCACAGGTCGGAGTCCCGGCTGAACAGCACCGGGTCGCCGGTCACCTGGTGCAGCTCACGGTAGCCGAGCACCAGCCAGGCGGGCACGTCCCCGTCGAGCAGCACCGGCGTCACCGCGCCGTGCTCGCGACGCATCTGCCGGTACAGCACGGCGGGTTCGGTCTGGAAGCGCGGGCCGCCGAGCGGTACGGCGTCGGGGGCGTCGGTGCTCACACGAACTCCTGTCGGGGCCGGGCCGCCTGGCCGGCGTAGTAGGCCTGGAGGTGCTCCACCAGGGCGATCAGCACCTGCTTGCTGGACTCGCGGGACCGGGCGTCGCAGGAGACCAGCGGCACCTGGGGATCCAGGTCGAGGGCGTCGCGGACGGCCGCGGGGGAGTGCTGGGGCCCGCCGAAGTCGTTGCAGGCCACGATGAACGGCGTGCCGTGGTGCTCCAGGCGGTCGATGGCGTACCAGGAGTCGTCGATGCGGCGGGTGTCGACGAGGACCACCGCGCCGAGCGTGCCGGAGAACAGCCGGTCCCACAGGAACCAGAACCGCTCCTGGCCGGGCGCGCCGAACAGGTACAGCACGTTGCGCGCGTCCAGGCTGATCCGGCCGAAGTCGAAGGCGACGGTGGTCGCGGTCTTGCCGCGCACCTCGCTG
Organism: Streptomyces viridiviolaceus; assembly: GCF_014650995.1. Taxonomy (GTDB): domain Bacteria; phylum Actinomycetota; class Actinomycetes; order Streptomycetales; family Streptomycetaceae; genus Streptomyces; species Streptomyces viridiviolaceus. The sequence continues at coordinate 72,965 of NZ_BMWA01000021.1, read as the reverse complement.
ATGTCGTCGACCGCCTCGCCGGCCTGCGTCATCGTCTCCTCGGTGTTGAGGGGACGTATCTCGCTCACCGAGCGGACCAAGGTCGTCTTGCCGACGCCGAACCCGCCCACGACCACGATCTTCAGGCCGTTGTCGGCGGACGCACCCAGGGGGGTACGGACGTCAGAGGTTGCGGAGTCCAACGAGCACCTGCTCCAGGATGTCGGGGTCGGGAACGGCTGCCTTGCGCGGGTGGCGTGCGCTCACGCGGCCCGCTGCGTGGAGGTCGGAGAGCAGGATCCGGGTGATGCTCACCGGGAGCCGCAGCTCGGCGGCGATCTCCACCACGGCCGTGGGCGCCTGGGTCATCCTGAGGATCGCCACGTGCTCGGACTGCATGCCGGGCGTCGGCTCGCACTCGGCGACGACCAGGGTGACCAGGTCGAAGGGGCTGTCGGGGCCCGACCGGCTGCGTCCACCGGTGAGGGTGTACAGACGGTCGGGCGCGTCGTCCCTGCCGGGCCGGCTCATGAGGTGCTGCGGGGCTGCGCGGTCAGGTGCTCGCCGAGCTGTTCCACCAGCTCGCTCATGTTGTGGCCCACGAGGCCCGCGTCCGCGTCCTCGCCGGTGACCACGGCGAGGTGCGCGCCCTCGCCGGCCTCGACGATGAACAGGACCCCGCCGTAGAACTCCGTCATGGCCGAGCGCACTCCGCCGCTGCCGTCGCCGAACTCCACGGACGCGCCGTGGGACAGCGACTGGATGCCGGCGGCGATCGCGGCCAGCTGGTCGGCCTGGTCGACGGTGAGCTCCGGGGTGCGGCACAGCTTCAGGCCGTCGCGGGAGAGGACGAGCGCGTGTCGCGCGCCCGGCGTGCGCTCCAGGAGCCCCTCGATGAGCCAGGTGAGCTTCTCGTCGGCGGTGGTCGTGCCGGTCATGGAGTGGTGTCGCCTTCCGGGTGCGCGTGCGAGTGGGACGGGTGGTCGAGGGCCGTCTCGGCCGGTGCGGGTGCGGCGCCGCCGGCCGGTGGCGCCGCACCCGCGTCCGTGGCCGGGTCCTGCGGGTCGTTGGGGCCGGATCCGGTGGCCCGGACGGCCTGGCGGAAGCTGCTGAAGCGGGCCGCGCGCACCTTGGCGTCGTCGGCGGGCGGTGTGGCACGCGGCTCGGCGGGCCGGGCGCCGGCCCGGGCGCGCTCGGCGGCGGCGAGCGTGCGTCCGCGCCGCCGCTTGGGCAGACCCGCGGGCGCCTCGGCCGTCTCGCGGTCGGCGGTCCCGTGGCCCGGCAGCGGGGCGGGGTCCTCGACGGCGGTGGCGTGCGCCGTGGCGGGCGGTTCGGCGGGGCGGGGCGGGTCGGCCGGGGCGGGTCGTGGCGGGCTCGCCACCGGGGCCGGTCCGGTCAGGATGTCCTGGGGGATGAGCATGAGCACCCCCGTGCCGCCGCGCGCGGACGGCCGGAAGGAGACCTTCAGGCCGTACTTGACGGACAGCCGGCCCACCACGGCCAGCCCCAGTCGGGTACCGGTCAGGCCGCCCAGACCGGCGACGTCGCCGGACACCGCCTGCTGCGCCCGGCGCAACTGCACCTCGCCCATCACCAGCCCGCTGTCCTCGACGGACACGATGACGCCGGACGGCACTTCCTCGACGTACACGTGGACCTCGGCGGTGGGCGGCGAGAAGTTCGCGGCGTTGTCGAGGAGTTCGGCCAGCGCGTGCATGACGCCCTCGGCGGCGTGTCCGGCCACGGCGGTGTCGCTGGCCGAGTGCACACGCACCCGCTGGTAGCCGGCGATGCGTCCCATGGCGCCGCGCAGAATGGACTCCATACCGATCGGCCGCGCCCAGCGGCGCCCGGAGCGGGCGCCCGTGAGGACGGCGACGGAGTCGGCGAGCCGGCCCGCCTGCGCGGTGCGGTGGTCGAGGTGGAGCAGGTCGGCGAGGACCTCCTCGTCGCTGTGCCGTTCCTCCATGGCGCGCAGGTCGGCGAGCATGCCCGTGGCCAGGGCCTGCATCCGGCCGGCCGCGTTGGCGGTCGCGGAGACGGCGGCGGCGCGCTCTCTGGTGGCCCGGTCGAGTTGTGCCCGCAGCCGTGCGGCCTCCTCGGTGAGCCGAGCCGTCTCCTGGGCCCGCTGGTCGGCGAGAATCGCCCGGTCGCGGTCGAACTCCTCCGCCAGCCGTGCCCGCTCCCGCTCGAACTCCTCCGTGAGCCGGGCCTGTTCCCGGCCGAGCTCCGCCATGAGCCGGGCCCGTTCCCGGCCGGCGTCCTCCCGCAGGCGCTCCTGCTCCTGACGGGACTGCTCGACCAGCCGCGCACGCTCCTGCGCGAGGTGTCCGGCGCCGGCCTCGGCGGCCTCCAGCCTGCGGCGGGTGAGCCGTGCCGTGCGTACGGCGTGGACGGCCACGGTCACGGCCGCGCACAGCAGGATCGCCGCGGCGCTCGCTCCCAGGCCGAGCGGAGCGCGTACCGAGGACGGCGCCGCCGCGACGGCGCCGCCGACGACGAGTGCCGACACCACTGCGCAGGGCAGGGTCACGGCCGCGAGGGTGCGGAGAGCGGGTCGGTCGCCGGGGCGGGCGGGCGCGGTCATCTATCGGGTCCTCGCCAGGCCGCCGGAGCGGCCCTCGTGTCGTCCATGGGGGGCGGGTGCAGAAGGATACGTTCACGCGACACTCAAGTCGCGATCACTATACGAGAGTTCCTGATCGCTATGAGAAGGGTCTCGCTCAATCATTGCCTTCGTCGTGCCATCCGCCGTGGCCCGCCCGGGACTTCACGGCCCGGTGACCAGACGACGCGGTTCACAGACGCTCGTTCGCCACGTCGTCCTCGTCCGGCGGCCGCCCGGTGCGCAGGCGGCGCCGGGCCTGGAGCAGCCGCAGCCGGTCCAGCCGCGAGATGACGGGGGAGGCGGTCACGCCGTGCAGGACGACGGAGGCGAGGACGGTGAAGGTCACCACGGCCCACAGGTCCTCGGCGGGCACGTGGAAGCCCTCGGCACCGAGTGCGTGGGCGAGGTAGAACAGCGAACCGATGCCGCGGATGCCGAAGAAGGCGGTCACCAGGCGTTCCCGGGGGCCGGCCGCCGTTCGGAACTGGGCGACCCAGCCGGTCAGCGGCCGGGCCACGAGGAGCACCAGCAGGCCCACGGCCGCGCCCTGCCAGGTCAGCGAGGCCAGGGCGCCCTGTGCGACGTGGACGCCCAGCAGGAACAGCAGCCCGGCGGTGAGCAGCCGTTCCACCTGTTCGACGAAGTCGTGCAGCACGGCGTGGTAGCCGTGGTCGCGTTCGGCGGCGCGGATCCGGCAGGCGGTGACGAAGACGGCCAGGAAGCCGTACCCGTGGAGGAGTTCGGTGAGGCCGTAGGACAGGAACGTGGCGCCCAGCGCGACGAAGCCCTCCCGGTGTTCGGACAGCCGCACGGCCTGTCGGCCGGCGCGGAAGAAGAGCCAGCCGAGCAACGTGCCCACCGCCAGACCGGTCAGTACCCCGGCCACGCACCCGTACACCAGGTCGACCAGCAGCCAGCGCCCGACCCAGTCGCCGGACAGGCCGGTGCCCGCCGCCGCGGCCAGCGCGATGGCCGCCATGACGACGGGGAAGGCGAGCCCGTCGTTGAGGCCCGCCTCGCTGGTCAGCGCGAAGCGCACCTCGTCCTCGTCGTGCTCGGAGTCGGTGGGCGCGCCGACCCGCACCTCGGAGGCGAGCACCGGGTCGGTGGGCGCGAGAACGGCCGCGAGCAGCAGCGCGGCGGCCGGCGGCCAGTCCAGCAGCCACCAGGCGAGGGCGCCGGTCGCCGCGATGGTCAGCGGCATGGTGACGCCGATCAGCCGCCAGGGGGCGCGCCAGCGCCGCAGGCCGAAGGGGCGGTTGAGGGCGAGGCCCGCGCCCATCAGCGAGATGACGACGCAGATCTCGGTCAGATGCTCCACCCAGGCCCGGTCGCTCACCGGGTCGATCTCGGGCAGCGGCGCGGGCGTGGACTGCAGGGCGATCCCGCAGACCAGGAAGACGAGCGGCATGGACAACGGTCTGCCGGCCACCAGCCGGGGCAGTACGGCCGCCGCGAGCGCACCGGCCCCGAGCAGGGCGAAGAGGAAATCGGCCGAGGTCACCGGTGACGTGTGCCCGCTGCCCTGCGGCCGTACGCCGCCCGAGTGGCTGAATCCGCCGGCCCACGGCGCGTCAGCTCAGCCCGCCCTGCTCGCAGACCCGGCGGGCGACGTCGCGGAGCTTGACGTTGTGGTCCTGCGAGTAGCGGCGCAGCGCGGCGAACGCCTGGTCCTCGGTGAGGCGGTGGCTGCCCATGAGGATGCCCATGGCCTCGCCGATGGTGTGCCTGGTGCCGATGGCCTCCTGCAACTGGGCGTGTGTCCGGGCGCTGGAGAAGGCGACCGCCGCATGGGAGGCCAGCAGCCAGCCGGCGGTCTCGCTGGCCTCGGTGAACGCACCGGGCCGGCGGGAGTAGAAGTCCAGGGCTCCGAGATCCTCGTCCTCGGTGAACAACAGGATTCCCATCATGCTGCCCAGTCCCAGCCTGCGCGCCTCGGGGACGTACGCGGGCCACCGGTGTGCTTCGTCGGTGAAGTCGGCGATCCGGTACTGCCGCTGCCCCGTCGATCTGCGCGCCGCGTCGAAGCACGGCCCTTCGCCCAGTGACTCCTGGAGCCGGTCGCTGTCGACGACCACCTGGTCCGTCGGGGCGAGGGACTGCACCTTCCTGCCGCGCAGGATGAGGATGCCGGCGGCGTCGCAGCCCTCGACCAGTTCGGTGGCCGAAGCGGTGATCCGCTCCAGGGTGGCGCTCAGCGACTCCTGTGCGAGCAGATCGCGCGCCAACGACGCCATCTGCTCGGCGAACCCACGCCAGTCCATGCCCTGCTCCTCGCCCTGTCGGCCTGACGCGAGCCCGAGAGCGTGGACGCGCCTCCAGGACAGTTTCGGACGCCGGGGCCGAATACGCCATCCTGGCTCGTGTCCGGCGTCCGCGACGGCGGGTCCGGTTCAGCGGCGGATCAGGCCGAGGCCGGTGGCGGTGGCGACCGCCGCGGTGCGGGAGTCGACGCCGAGCTTGGTGTAGACGCGGCCCAGATGGGACTTGACCGTGCCCTCCGTCAGATGGAGCCGTTCGGCGATCTGCTGGTTGGACAGCCCCTCGGCGACCAGGGAGAGGACCTCCGTCTCGCGGCGGGTCAGCGACGTGTGCGGCTCGCGCAGGCGGGTCATGAGCCGGTCCGCGACGGTGGGGGCAAGAGTGGTCCGTCCCGCGGCGGCGGTGCGCACCGCCGCGGCCAGGTCCTCCGGCGGTGCGTCCTTGAGGAGGTATCCGGTGGCGCCGGCCTCGATGGCCGGCAGTGTGTCGGCGTCGGTGTCGTACGTGGTGACGATCAGGACGCGCGGCGCGCCGGAACGCGCCGTGATGGCGGCGGTGGCCTCGGCGCCGGTCATGCCCCTGCCGAACTGCAGGTCCATCAGGACGACGTCGACGTCCCCCCGGTCCGCCCGGGTGACGGCCTCCTCCGCGGTGGCCGCCTCGGCGACCACGGTGAGGTCCTCCTCGGTCTCCAGCACCGCGCGCAGTCCCGCGCGGACGACGGGGTGGTCGTCGGCGAGCAGCAGACGGATCGGGGTGGCGGCGGTCCGGGTCACGTCTGGGCCTCGTGGTCGTCGGGGGCCGGGAGCCGGGCGGTGAGGGTGGTGCCGCGTCCGGGTGCGGACTCGACGGTGAGCGTGCCGCCGACGGCGTGCATGCGGGCCCGCATGGCGGCCAGCCCGAAGCCGCCGCCCTCCGGGCCGGGCGCGGGCACGGCGGCGGGGTCGAAACCGACCCCGTCGTCGGTGACGTCGAGTGCGACGGCGTCGTGGAGAAAGTCCAGCGTGACCTCTGTGGTACGGGCGTGGGCGTGGCGGACCGTGTTGGCCAGGGCGGACTGGGCGATGCGCAGCAGGGCGACCTCCTGCGCGGTGGTCAGCGGACGGGGCCGTCCGGCGAGGCGGAACCGGACGGCCGGCCGGTGCCGGTCGCCGGTGGTGGCGCACAGCCGGTCGAGGGCGTCGGCCAGGGTCGTGCCGTCCAGGGCGGGCGGGGAGAGGGCGGCGACGAACCGGCGGGCCTCGGCGAGGTCGTCCATCGCGGCCTGCCGGGCCTGGCCGACGTACCTGGTGGCGGCCTCGGGCCGGTCGGGCAGGGCCCGCTCGGCCGCCCGCAGCAGCAGTTGGATGCTGGTCAGGCCCTGGGCCAGGGTGTCGTGGATCTCCCGGGCGAGGCGTTCGCGTTCCTCCAGCACACCCGCGGCGCGCTGGGCGTCGGCCAGGTCGGCGCGGGTCGCGGTGAGCTCCTCGATCAGCCGGCGCCGCTGCTCGCTCTCGCGGTACAAGGCCTGGTAGCCCCACACCACCGCCACGGCCACCGCGGCCCCGAGCGCCGGACCGATGGCGGTGGCCGCCGTGAACGTGCCCTGGTGGACGGAGAAGGCCGCGATCGCCGCGACCGCCGTCGCGCTCACCGCCGCCAGATCGGCACGGCGGGGGAGCAGATGGAGCTGGACGAAGTAGAGCGGGAACGCCAGCCACACGCCGTCGGCGGACAGGACCAGCAGCACGAGCCACACCGCCCCGACCCCGGCCAGCCACACCGCGGCCGCCCGGCGGGAGCCGCGGACCGCGGGCAGCACGGGCCCCACGGCGTACACCGCACCGACCACCGCGGCCACCGCGACGACGGCGGGCGCGTGCGGACGGCTCTCCGCGACCGCCCGCACCGCCGTCAGGGCGAGCAGGCCGGCCACGAGCAGGTGCAGGCTCCGGGCCAGGGCCCGGGTGGTGGGAGTCAGCGCGTTCACGATCCTCCCAGCCTACGGACCTCGCCGGGGGCCGGGCATCCGACGAAAGTGAGAACCCGGCACGCACCCTTCGGCCCGCGAAGTCCCGGCCCGGGGCGGATGCCTGCGGGGCTCTCGCCCGGCGAGGGTGGGAGGGCGTCGGCTCGTGGCCGGCGTCCCCTCCGTCCATCCCGCTGTTGCCGAAAGGGCGCGCGAGACGTGTTTGTCGCCTTCAGAGACCTGATGTTCGCCAAGGGCCGGTTCGCCCTGATGGGAACCGTCGTCGTACTGATCACCCTGCTGGTCGGGCTGCTGTCCGGCCTGACCGCCGGCCTGGCCCGGGAGAACGTCTCCGCCGTCACGTCCCTGCCCGCCGACCGGATCGCCTTCGCCGCACCGGGCGGCGACCAGGAGCTGTCGTACGCGGACTCCACCGTCACCGAGGCGCAGTGGCGGCAGTGGGCCGGGGCACCCGGCGTGCGTGGTGCCGAACCGCTGGGGATCGTCACCACCCGGGCCACCGCGGACGACCGCAGCACCGGTGTGTCGGTCTTCGGCGTCGAACCCGGCTCCGGGCTGCCCCCCGACGGCGCCCGCGTCGACGACCGTACGGTCGTGATGTCCACCGGCGCGGCCGATGCGCTCGGCGTGCGTGCGGGCGACACCGTCCTGCTGGCCGGCCGGCGGCTCACCGTCGCCGCCACCGGCGGTGACGCCTCCTTCAGCCACACCCCCGTGGTGTGGACGAGCCTGCGCACCTGGCGGACGATCGCGCCGCCCGCCGGGGCCGCGGACGGGCCCACCGCCACGGTGATCGTCCTCGACACCGCCTCCGGCGCCGACCTCGCGGCGACGGACCGGGCGGCCGGCACGAGGACCGTCACCAAGGCCGACTCGCTCTCCGCGATCGGGTCCTACGCCTCCGAGAACGGCTCGCTGCAGCTGATGCGCGGATTTCTGTTCGCCATCTCGGCCCTGGTCGTCGGCGCCTTCTTCACCGTGTGGACGATCCAGCGCAGCGGTGACATCGCCGTGCTGAAGGCCCTGGGCGCCACCACGGCCGGACTGCTGCGCGACGCCCTCGGCCAGGCCGTCGTCCTGCTGACGGGCGGCACCCTGGCCGGCTCCGCCGCTGCCGCCGCGATCGGCGCCGCCGTGGCCGGCTCGGCCGTCCCCTTCGTCCTCACCCCCGCCACCGTCCTCGTCCCGGCCGCGGTGATGGTCCTGCTCGGCGTGCTCGGGGCCGCCCTCGCCGTCCGCCGCATCACCTCCGTCGACCCGCTGACCGCCCTGGGGAGCGCCCGATGAGCCTGCACCTGACCGACATCACCCTCACCTACCCCGACGGCGACAGCCGGCTGACCGCCCTCGACCGCGTCACCCTGCACGTTCCGCGAGGCTGCCTCACCGCCGTCATCGGCCCCTCCGGATCCGGAAAGTCGAGCCTGCTGGCCGTCGCCGCCACCCTCGTCACGCCGGACTCGGGCACCGTCTCCGTCGCCGGCACCGACACCAGCGGCATGAGCCGCGGCGACCTGGCCGACCTGCGCCGCCACCGGATCGGCATCGTCTTCCAGCAGGCCAACCTCCTGCCGTCGCTCACCGCCGTCGAGCAGTTGCAGGTCATGGCCCACATCGACGGCCGCAGGCCGAGCACCGTCCGGGGCCGGGCGATGGACCTCCTCGACGCGGTCGGCCTCGCCCACCTGGCCGACCGCCGGCCCCAGCAGCTCTCCGGGGGCCAACGCCAGCGCGTCGGCATCGCCCGCGCCCTGATGAACGACCCCGGCGTGCTGCTCGTCGACGAGCCCACCAGCGCCCTCGACCACGAACGGGGCGCCGCCGTACTCGACCTGCTCGCCCGCCTCACCCACGAGCGGGCCACCGCCACGGTGCTCGTCACCCACGACCAGGCCCTTCTCTCCGTGGCCGATCACGTCGCCGAGGTCCACGACGGTCGCCTGGGCCGCTCCGCGCCGGCCCGCTCCGCGCCGGACCGCTCCGCGCCGGCCCGCTGAGCGGGCGGACGCCGGGCCCGGGCCCTGGACCCTGGGCGCTGTCGTCAGGGCCGGAGCCCGGCCGCCGCGCCCGGCGGCTGGATCCGCATGCCGGGACGGCGCCGGTGGACGGTCAGGTACGTCGCCCCGTCGGCGCCGGCGAGAATGCCCCGGGCGGAGCCGTGCGGAAGCCAGGTCAGGATGCCCGCGCGCAGGGGGCGCGGGCCGTCGGGGCAGATCAGGGTCGCCTCGCCGTCGAGGACGAGCAGCAGCACGTCCAGGTCGGGTTCGGTGTGGGTGCCGACCCGGCCCGCCGGAGGGATGCGGACGACGTTGGCGTCGAGCTGCCGCCCCGGTTCGGCGAGCTTCCACAGGGCGCCGGCCGGCACGTCGCCGGACGCCGACAGGCCGGCCGTGTCGCACAGGATCCGGGGGAGCGGGGCGGCTCCGGCCGGATCGGGGGAGCCGTGGTCTTCCGCTGTCATCAGGTGTCACCGTCCGAAGTGCCCAACACTGCCGACCTGCCGCCGGAATGAGCGGCCGATCCCCGGTGCGGCCAGTCCGTGACGCACTGCACAGGGCCGCGGTGGCCGGTAAAGAGGAATTTAACATGCGTATTTGCTAGCGTCCGGGATGTGCGGCTGACGAAGTTCACCGACCTGGCGCTGCGTTCCGTGATGCGCCTGGCGGTCGTGAGAGACGGTGACGACCCGCTGACCACGCGAGAGGTGGCGGAGGTCATGAGCGTGCCGTACACGCATGTGGCCAAGGCCATCACACGCCTGCAGCACCTGGGCGTGGTGGAGGCCCGCCGTGGCCGCGGCGGCGGCCTGGCGCTGACCGAGCTCGGCCGACGGGCCTCGGTGGGCTGGCTGGTGCGGGAGCTGGAAGGCGACGGCGAGGTCGTCGCCTGTGAGGACGATCCGCCGTGTCCGCTGCGAGCGGCCTGCCGGCTGCGGGGTGCGCTGCGGAATGCCCAGGAGGCCTTCTACGCCGCGCTCGACCCGCTCACCGTGGCCGACCTGGTCGCCTCGCCGACGGGTCCGGTTCTGATCGGCCTGACGGACCGCCCTTCCCGGTGACGGCGGGGCGCACCCTCGCCCTGGCGCATCTCTGCGGCGCAAAACACGAATTTGCTCTACCAATTAAGGAGTCGCTGTGCTCTCCGAACAGTCCGTTCCCGTGGTCCGGGCCACCCTTCCGGCCGTCGGAGCCGCCATCGGTGACATCACCGAGCTGTTCTACCGGAAGCTGTTCGACGCCCACCCCGAGCTGCTGCGGGACCTGTTCAACCGGGGGAACCAGGCGAGCGGTGAGCAGCAGCGGGCGCTGGCGGGATCCATCGCCGGGTTCGCCGGCCTGCTGCTGGAGCGACCCGACGTGCGTCCGGACGCGATGCTCTCCCGGATCGCGCACAAGCACGCCTCCCTCGGCATCACCTCGGACCAGTACAAGATCGTCCACCGCCATCTGTTCGCCGCCATCGCGGAGGTGCTCGGCGACGCCGTCACTCCGGAGGTCGCCGCTGCCTGGGACGAGGTCTACTGGCTGATGGCCAACGCGCTGATCGCCATCGAGGCACGTCTCTACCAGGAGGCCGACGCGGCCGAGGGTGACGTGTGGCACCGCATGGAGGTCGTCGAGCGGCGTGAGGAGACGCCCGACGCGGTCTCCTTCGTACTGCGCCCGGCCGACGGCCGCCCCGCCCGGCCGTTCCGCCCCGGCCAGTACGTCAGCGTCCGGTCCGAACTGCCCGACGGCTCCCGGCAGATCCGCCAGTACAGCCTGTCCGCCGCGCCGGGCCGGCCCGACTGGCGCATCACCGTCAAGCGCGTCCAGGGCGACGGGCAGCCGGAGGGAGAGGTCTCCTCCTGGCTCCACGCCCGTGTCCGGGCGGGCGACTTGCTCACCGTGTCCATGCCGTTCGGCGACCTGGAGCTGGCGGACGGCGACGGCCCGTTGCTGCTGGCGTCCGCCGGAATCGGCGTCACGCCCATGCTCGCCATGCTGGACCACCTGGCCGCCACCGGCTCCGCCCGCCCGGTGACCGCCGTGCACGCCGACCGCACCCCGGCCGACCACGCCCACCGGAAGGAGCAGCGGGACCTGATACGCGCGCTCCCGGACGCCCGGCTCCACCTGTGGTACGAGGAGCCCGGCGACCAGGCGCCGCAGGCATCGACGGGCCGCGCCGACATCGGCGCCCTGGACCTGCCCGCCGGCCTCACCGCCTACCTGTGCGGACCGGTGCCCTTCATGCGCGCCGTCCGCGGCGACCTGCTGCGCCGCGGTGTGCCCGCCGAGGCCATCCACTACGAGGTGTTCGGCCCCGACCTCTGGCTCGGGCAGCAGTAGTCAGCGGGCGGACGGGCGGTCGCGCACGCTGCCGGACGGGCGTCAGGCCGCAGCGGTGAACGCCGTGGCGATCGCGGTGTCGACACGCGCGTGGACGACGAGGCGGGGGCCGGAGGTTTCGGCGCCGTTCTCCAGCAGCCGCCGCAGCGGGGCGCTGTGGGCGACGACGCACATCAGGATGCCGAGGCGAGCGCACCACTGATGGGCCCGGAGCACGGCGCTGACCGCGGCGTCGCTCGCGGCCTGATCGCCGATGACGATGACGACGGGTGCCGGCCGATGGGCGTCGACCAGACCGGTGATGTGCGTGGAAAGAGCGGCCCGCCCGTCGATTCCCGGGTCCTGGTCCACCGTGATGACCAGGACCCCGTGCTCCAGGGTGTGGGACAGCATCGCGGCCTCCGATCCGACGCCTGGCGGCGTGAGTGTCTTCAGTGAAAGTGCCCCGGACCGGGTTCGCAATGCGCCGCGTACGATCATGCGGTCCGTACCCCGCCCGACCGATTCCCCGCAAGGAGCCCCGCCCGGTGTCCGCCGTCCTCCCGCCGCCTCGTACCGGGCCCCGTCTGCTGTCCGTGGAGCGCCTGACCCGGGTGGAGGACGGTGAGCGGCTGCACGCCCTGCTGTGGCGCCCCGGTCCGGGCTGGCGGATGGTCAGCAGCGCCGTGCTGGGCGGTGGGATCGCCGAGCGCGCCTGGGTGCTCAACGCCCAGGTGGCCCACGGCTACCGGCGTACCGACCCCGAGCGGCACCTCGCCGCCCTGGCGCGCGACGCGGGCGCCGAGGGACAGGGCGTGGGCCTGATGACGGCCGCCGACGTGTCCGCCCCCGGCCGTGCGTGGGACGGCGGAGCGGAAGCCGTCGCCACCGCGGGCATCGCGGTGCGCGGGTGGGCGGCCTCCGTGCAGGAGGGCGCAGCCGGGCCCGCCGCGCCGGGGACCATCAACGTCGTCGCCGCCCTGCCGGTCGCGCTGACCGACGCCGCATTGGTCAACGCGGTGATCACGGCCACCGAGGCCAAGGTCCAGGCGCTCGTGGAAGCGGGCCACGACTGCTCCGGCACGCCCACGGACGCCGTGTGCGTCGCCGCCCGCGCCCCGCGCGGGGACGCGGAGGTCCACTCCTTCGCCGGCCCGCGCTCCGAGTGGGGAGCCCGGCTGGCCCGCGCCGTCCACCGCGCCGTACTCGCCGCCCTGCCCGCCGTCGCACAACGCTGAACGGCCGTACGCCGTGCGCACGTTCTAGACTCCGGAACCGGGTGGATCATGGTGATCCATCAGGGGAGGGGACATCTCGTGGCATTCCGTACGTTCCTCAGTTCTATGGGCATCAACGCGCCCGCCGTGGACACCGTGCCCGGCCGGACCGCCGTCCGGCCGGGCGACGAGCTGCCGTTCAAGATCCTGGTGCGCGGCGGCGGCGCCGATGTGAAGGTCGACCGCCTCGCCGTCGAACTGGTGATCCGTGTGGAGGAGAGCGAGACGACCGAGACGAACTGGACCGACCCGCACGTCCTGGCCACCAGCGACACCGGGGCGTTCGCCCTGGCGGCCAAGGAGGACAGGGAGTTCGAGGGCAGCCTGGCCATCCCGTGGGAGATGCCGCTCACCCACGCCCTGGGCCGGCGGCTGAAGGGGGCCCGCTGCGCGCTGCGCACCACGATGGAGATCGACAACGCGGTGGACCGGGGTGACTTCGACGAGATCGCCGTGCACGCCCGCCCCGTGCAGGACGCCATGTTCCAGGCGTTCGCGGACCTCGGCTTCCGCTTCGACGAGGCCGAGGTGAAGAAGCACTTCCGCAACTTCCAGCAGACGCAGACGCTGGGGTACTGCCAGGAGCTGGAGTTCTGGTTCCCCGCTTCCTACAACCGGCAGGATCAGCTGGAGATGACCGTCATCACGCCGGACGCGGAGTCCGTGGAGGTGATCCCCGGCTCGACCGGGTCGTTCCTCTTCACCGCGGACGAACTCGACGTGCAGCGGTGGACGAGCTGGCTGGACGAGTTCTGCCGCGAGCGCTGGGACCGCTAGCGGTCGCGCGGGTCGGCGGACGGCACCGCCCGCACCGGCCGTCGTGACCACACGCGTGCGGGGACGGTCCCGCCGGACCGCCCCCGCACCCTGTCTCGGTGCTCAGCGCTGTGCGGCCTTCTGCAGCGCCTTGTCGAGGGCGTTCGCGAAGCCGTAGGCCCACAGCTGGTTCACCCGGGCGCGCTCGGTGGCGTTCGGGTAGGCGTTGGTGCACGACGGGCCGGGGCCGCCGCCCGACATCAACTCGCTGCACGGGCCGGAGTAGTGGTCGGGCAGGCCGAGCACATGGCCGGTCTCGTGCGCGGTGACGCGAGTGGAGTCGTACTGCTGGTTCTGCCGGTAGTCCAGGAAGATGTAGCCGTTGCCGTGTCCGTCGGTGGAGGCGTACGAGCCGCGCGAGTCGTTGCCCTCGTAATACGCGAAGTCGGCGCCGGAACTGGTCTCCTGGAGCCGCACGTTGGACACCGAGCTGTTCCATATCTGGGTGCTGCGGGATATCTGGGTGCGGAAGCTCGGCGCGCCCGCGGCGCTGTAGTAGACGGTGACGGCGGCCGTGGAGTCCGGGGCGGCGGCCCGCTTCTCGGCGACGGACCGGACGACCGCCTCGAAGAACTCCTGGTTGTTCCGGGCGTCTTCGGCCGACGTGGCCGAGGGCCGGTAGCCGGCGTACGCCCCCTGGGGCTGGGACGAGGCCGTCGCGGCCGGCGTGGTGCCGAGCAGGGCCGCCGTCAGGCCGAGGCCGACCGCGGTGGACAGCACGGGCAGGGTCAGTCGCATTCCGATGACTCCTTGTGTGTGGGGGAGAAGTCGTCACCGGTGAGTGTGGGGCGCCCATGTGCCCGCTGTGATGATGGCAACAGGTGATAGGGCCGGGCTATCCCCGCCGCGTCCGGCAGGCGCCGGACCGGTGGAAGGGATTCGGCCGTGAGCGCTGAACTCGCCCTGTTCCGCAGCCATTTGTTCACCTGGCGCAACCAGGTGTTCCGCTCTACTCTCCCTGCATGGAGCTCGAGGTGAGGCACCTACGCGCGCTGTGCGCCATCGCCGACGCCGGCAGCCTGCACCGGGCGGCACGCCAACTGGGTGTCGCCCAGCCCACGTTGAGCACCCAGTTGAGCCGCATCGAACACGCCCTGGGCGGACCGCTGTTCATCCGTGAACGCACCGGCTGCCGCCCCACCCCGCTCGGCCGGACCGTCCTCGGCCGGGCCCGCCCGCTGCTGGCCGACATGCGCGCCCTGGTCCGCGAGGCCCGTGCCGCCGCGGCCGGCGGCGACAGCCGGCTGCGCATCGGCTCCACCGCCAGCCGCGCCCTGGCCGGCTGGCTGCGCCGGCTCAGACGCCCGGGCCTGGAACCGACGCTCCAGATGGACGTCTCCGCCAACGCGCTGCTGCGCAGAGTCGTCGACGGCCAGCTCGACGTCGCCTTCGTGCACGAGGTCGAGGGCTGCCCGCTGCGCGTCCCCGAGGGCCTCAGGACGCGCGTCCTGGTCGAGCGCGAACCGCAGTTCGTCATGCTGCCCGCCGACCACCCGGCCGCCGCACGCCCCGTCGTCCACCTCGCCGACCTGGCCGACGACCGCTGGATGGTCGACCCCACCGTCGACGGCGAGTGGGACGGTGTCCACCGCATGCTGCGCGCCGTCGGCATCGACCCTCGCGTCCTGCACGGCGACTACCACACGGCCGCGTCCCTGGTCGCCACCGGCGAAGTGGTGACCGTCTGCCAGCCCAGCTCGCAGTCACGCCCCGACACGGCGGTACGACGCCTGCACGGCGACCCGCTCGGCGTGCGCCTGCTGCTGGCCGCGCGCACCCGGTCCGAGCTGGACGCGGTCTTTCCCGCCCTGGAGGAGGCGTACTGGGAGGCGGCCCGCCAGTCCTGCGCCTACCGGGAATGGCTGGAGCGTACCGAGCCCCCGCCCCTCGCCCCGTGCTCGCCCGGGACCGCCACGGCGACCGACCGCACGGCGTACGCCCCGGTCCGCTGACGGCCCCCGGGGGCCAATCCGGTGATTTCGGGCGTGTCCCCGTGTGACGGCACGGCGCGGCGGTTACGGAAAACCGCATGAGCCCTGTACGACGCCTTCCGCCCCTCCGATCCATGGCCGTTATCTGCGCCCTGGGCAGCTCCGTTCTGCTGCTGACGGCCTGCGCCAACGCCGACACGGCACGCTCCAGTGTCGCCGAGGCGGCTCAGACCGAGTCGCCCACCGGGTCCCCGACCGGTTCGCCCACGAGTACCGCCTCCCCGCCCCTGACCGAGGACCAGGCCGAGCGCAAGGCCCTGATCCCGATGGCCAAGGTGACCTGGGACAAGGCGGCCGACACCGCCGTCAAGGAGGTCCCCGAGGGCAAGCTCGTCGACCTCGAACTGAAGCGGGTCTCGGACGAAGCCACCGCCTCGCCGGGCACGCCCAGCCCCAACACCCCGGCCCCGGCCCCGAGCGAGGGCGCCGCGGAGTGGGAGGCCAAGGTCGCCGCCGAGGACGGCACCGTCCACCGGATCGACGTCGACGCGGTCACCGGCGAGGTCTTCCGCACCCAGATCGAACCGGACCAGGACGCGGACGACAAGCGTGAGCTCGCCGACCAGTTGCGCGAGGCCACCCAGACGCCGCATCAGGCCGTGAAGGTGGCCACCGACAAGACCAAGGGCACCGTCACCAGCGTCGAACTCGACGAGAACGACGACCAGAAGCTGCTGTGGTCCGTCGACGTCGTCAGCACCGACGACTGGAACAAGACGACCGTCGACGTCGACGCGAAGAACGGCAAGATCCTGCGCGAACACGTCGACCGCGACTGAGTGCCGGCCCGGAAAGCGCCGCGGGAGCAGCAGGGCGGTCACTCCGCCCTGCTGCTCCCGCGGTGTGCTGTGGACCGGACCGCACGGTCCGGCGAGACGTCAGACGGCCGCTTCGGCCCCCTCCGCCTGCTCGTTCTCCGCCCGGCGCGGCAGGGTCAGCACGGCGAGGAAGCCGAGGACCGCCACCGCGGCGAAGAAGTAGAAGCCCCACGGGTGACCGATCCCGGAGGCGACCAGGGCGCCGGTGATCGACGGGCCCACGATCGAGCCGATCCGGCCGATGCCGGAGGCCGAACCGAGGGCGGTGCCCCGGACGGAGGCCGGGTAGTAGTTCGTCACGTAGGCGTAGACGAGCACCTGGGCGGAGAAGACGAACACGCCGGTGAAGAAGACGACGACGTTGAGCAGGAGGTCGCTCTCCATCTTGACGCTGAGGCAGGCCAGCATGACCACCGAGACCGCGAACCAGCCCATGGTGGTGCCCTTGATGCCCCGCCGGTCCGCGACGTACCCGCCGAGGACG
This sequence comes from Streptomyces viridiviolaceus, assembly GCF_014650995.1. Taxonomy (GTDB): domain Bacteria; phylum Actinomycetota; class Actinomycetes; order Streptomycetales; family Streptomycetaceae; genus Streptomyces; species Streptomyces viridiviolaceus. The sequence goes on along the minus strand of NZ_BMWA01000021.1, from coordinate 56,451 downwards.
AGGCCGACCACGCCGCCGACGTTGAGCACGAGGAGCTGGGTGACGGCGGTGGGGACCGGGTAGCCGGCGTCGTTCATGAGCTTCGGCAGCCAGGTGTTGAGGCCGTAGACCAGCAGCAGGCCCATGAAGGAGGCGGCCCACACGCCGATGCCCGCGCGCAGGTACGCCGGCTTCAGCAGCTCGGTGAACGGCACTCGCCGGCCCCCGTCCTGCTTGGCCTGCACGAACGCCTCCGACTCCGGCAGGCGGAACCACTGGATGGCGGCGACGACGAGGCCGACGACGCCCAGCAGGTAGAAGAGGATCTCCCAGTCGTCGGTCACCTGCAGGGCCAGGAGCGAGGTGATCACGGCACCGGTGTGGTAGCCGGTCATCGTCAGGGTGCTGGCCCGCGCCCGGCGGCTGGCCGGCATGTGCTCGGCCATCATCGTGAGCGAGACCGGCATGCACGCGCCGAGGCCCAGTCCGGCGAGGAGACGGAGCGCCGCGAACATCCAGACGGAGGTGGCCAGCGGCACCACGATGGTGAAGACCGAGAACACCACCACCGACCCGATCAGCAGGTGGCGGCGTCCCAGCCGGTCGGCCAGCGGGCCGACGCAGACCGCGCCGATGGCCACGCCCACCAGCGAGAGCGTCGCGATGGTGGTCGCGTCACCGGCGGTCATGCCGAGGTGATGTGTCTTGAGCAGCGTGGGGATGATGGCGCCGAGGACGACGAGGTCGTAGCCCTCGAGCAGGACGGTGATCCAGCACAGGAGCACGGTCCATCTGCTGTTTCCGGCGGCGGCGGTGCGGGCCGGCGCGTCGGACGTGGTGGCGGAAGCCATGGTGACATTCCCCCCAGGGGACGGGAGCGGACGAGCGGGCGGGGAGCGGGCGGGGACCTCAGAACGGGTAGTCGGCGATGTCCGGACGGACCGTGACCCACTGGGTCTCTGTGAACGCCTCGACGTTCGCCGCGGCACCGCCGAAACGGGAACCGGTGCCGGAGGCCTTGACCCCGCCGAAGGGGGCGTTCGGCTCGTCGCTCACGGTCTGCTCGTTGATGTGCACCTTGCCGGAGTCGATCCGGTCGGCGAGCTTCATCGCCGTCCCGACGTCCCCGAGGATGCCGACGGACAGCCCGTACTCGCAGTCGTTGACGATCCGCGCGGCCTCCTCCAGCGTGGAGAAGCCGATGACGGGCGCGACGGGGCCGAAGATCTCCTCGCGCCACGCCGGCATGTCGGTCGTCAGCCCGGTCAGCACGGTGGCGCGGTAGCAGGCACCGGAGATCTCGCCGCCGGCGGCGATCTTCGCGCCCGCCGCGACACTGTCGGTGACGATGCCGTGTATCCGCTCCAGCTGGCGCCGGTCGATGATCGGGCCGAGCGCCACGTCCTCGCGGGCCGGGTCGCCGACGGGCAGCGCCTCGGCCTTCGCGGCGAGCGCCGCGGTGTACTCCTCCACCAGCGACTCGTGGACGATGTGACGGCCGGTGGTCATGCAGATCTGCCCCTGGTGCAGGTACGAGCCGAAGGCGCCGGCCGAGGCCGCCTTCTGCACGTCCGCACCGGGCAGCACGACCAGGGCGTTGTTCCCGCCCAGCTCCAGGTGGGCCCGCTTCAGCAGCCGGCCGGCCTGCTCGCCGATCGCCCGTCCCACCGGCGTGGAGCCGGTGAAGGAGATCACCCGCACCTCGGGGGCCTCGACGACGGCCCGGCCGACCGAGCCGTCGCCCGGCAGCAGGTGGAGGACACCGGCGGGCAGCCCCGCCTCCTCGAAGACGCGGGCGATGACGACACCGCCGCTCACCGCCGTGCGCGGGTCCGGCTTGAGCAGCACCGCGTTGCCCAGGGCGAGCGCGGGTGCCACCGAGCGCAGGCCGAGGATGAGCGGGAAGTTGAAGGGGGCGATCACGCTGACGACGCCGGCCGGGCGGCGGCGGGCGAGCGACCAGCGGGCCTCCTCGGACGTGAGCACTTCGCCCTGCGGATGCGTCGGCAGGCCGGCGCACTCGAAGGCCTCGCCCACGGCGAGCTGCACCTCGAAGCCGGCCTTCGCCCGGGTGGAACCGGCCTCGCGCACGAGCCAGTCCGCCACCTCGGCGGCGTGCTCGGCGAAGAGCTCGCCCGCCCGGCGCAGCACGGCGGCCCGCTGCTGCGGGGAGGTCGCCGCCCAGGCCCGCTGGGCCTCGGCGGCCCGTGCGGCGGCACGGCCGACGTCCTCGGCCGTGGCCAGGCCCACCGAGCCGAGCCGGTCACCTGTCGCCGGCTCGGTGACCGGGTGCTCCGAGGCCGAGTCCTTCCAGCCGTCGCTGAAGAACTTCCTTCCCCAGACGTCGCTGTCCAGGAGTGTCATCGCTTTCCCCTTCGTCGGGATTCGGGTGCTCGAGCGCGTCAGCGGCTCCGGGCGCTCGGCGGGTTCGGCCGGTCCGGCCAGGTCAGGAGGGCGTGGTGAGCGCCGTGTCCACCTGGACGAGCCGGGGGTGGTCGGGCCGTTCGGCGAGCACGGCACGCAGCTCCTCCACGTCGCCGACGTGCCGGGCGCGGACGCCGTAGCCCTCCGCGATGCGGGTGAAGTCCATCCCCGGGATGTCCAGGCCGGGGGCGTCCGGCACGCCGAGGAGACCGCCGAACCAGCGCAGTGCCCCGTACGTGCCGTTGCGCAGCAGCACGACGGTCAGCGGAACGCGGTGCTGGGCGGCCGTCCACAGGGCGGTGATGCCGTAGTTGGCCGAGCCGTCGCCGATCACGCCGACCACCGGGCGGTCCGGCTGCCCCATGGCGACACCGACCGCGCCCGGCAGGCCGAAGCCGAGGCCGCCGGCCGCCGGGAAGTAGTAGGAGCCGGGCCGGCGCAGGTCCATCTGGCGCCACCAGGAGGAGTTGGTCGAGGTCGACTCGACGACGTAGGCGGTGTCCTCGGGAAGCTCGTCGCGCAGCGCGGCGAAGACTTCCTCGGGGTGCAGCCGCGGTCCCTCGGCGGTGAGCGGCGCGGGCGCGGGCCGGTACGGGCCCGGGGGCGTGGAGGGCGCGTCGAGCGCCTTCACCAGCAGGTCGACGACGGCACCCGGGTCGGCGACCAGAGCCTCGCCCATCGGGGCCCGCGCGGCGGCGGAGGCGTCCTCGGTCACCTGGATCAGCCGGGTGCCCTCCGGCAGGTACCGGCCGGGGAGGTACTCGTGGTACCGGAAGACCGGCGCGCCGATCACCAGCACCAGGTCGTGGCCCTCGAACGCCTCGGAAACGGGCGCGATCCCGGCGGGCAGCACACCGCGGAACAGCGGGTGGCGGTTGGGGAACGGCAGCCGGAACTGCGACGGGGCCGCCCACACCGGACCACCGAGGCGCTCGGCCAGGCGGACTGCGTCGTCGAACAGGCCGGCCGAGTCGATGTCGCCGCCCAGCACGAGCGCGGGCCGCCGGGCGGCGGTCACCTGCTCGGTCAGCCACCGGCTCTGCTCCGCGTCGGGCACCGAGGCCCGCCGCACCCGGCGGTCCAGCACGGCCAGGCTGTTGTCGTCGACCTCGGCCGACCAGTCGTCGTACGGCACGGAGAGGTACGTCGGACGCCGCTGGAGCTGTGCCTCGAAGACGGCCTGGGCCAGCGCGCGCGGCACGTCCTGGGCGCAGGCGGGCTCCGCGGCCCAGCCGACCAGGGGCTTCATCAGCGCAGGGGCGTCGACGCTGGCCAGGTTGGCCTCGGGGCCCACGGCGGGCCGCACCTGCTGGCCGGCCATGACCACGAGCGGGGTGCGGGAGGCCACGGCGTTCGTCAGCGCGCCCATGGCGTTGCCGGAACCGGAGGCGGCGTGGAGGTTCACCAGGACGGGGCGGCCCGTCGCCTGGGCGTACCCGTCGGCCATGCCGACCACAGCGCCTTCGTGCAGGCCGAGGACGTAGCGGAAACCGTCGGGCAGCTCGGCGAGGAAGGGCAGCTCGTTGGAGCCGGGGTTGCCGAAGACGGTGGTGAGCCCCTGGCGTTCCAGGAATGCGTGGGAGACACGGCGCACGGATGGCACGGACGTTCCTTTCGAAGTGACGCTCGACACGCTAGGCAACCCATGACATGGCCACCAATAGATGTTTTGACGTCCCGATATAGAGTTCTTCGATATGGGGACCTTCGACCTCAATCTCGCCCGCGTCTTCGTTCTGCTGTACGAGACCGGCAGTGTCACGGCCACCGCCGAGACGCTCCATGTCACCCAGCCCACGGTCAGCTACAGCCTGGCCAAGCTCCGCCGGCACTTCGACGACGAGCTGTTCCGCCGCACCGGGCGCGGACTGACACCGACCGCCGGCGCCCTCCGGCTGTACGAGCCGCTGCAGCGCGCCCTGGCGGAGATCGACGGGACGGTCCGGCAAGCAGACGACTTCGACCCCGAGACCATGTCGGGCCGCTTCACGATCGCCCTCTCCGACCTCGGCGAGGCGACCCTCCTGCCGCGGTTGCTGGCGGCGGCCCGCGAGCGTGCGCCGGGGGTGTCGTTCACCGTCCGCCCGTTCGACGTGGAAGAAGCCGAGAGCCAGCTGCGCCGCGGTGACCTCGACGCGTTCGTGGCCACCCCGGTGCTGACGTCCCACCGGACCGTGCGCATCCCCCTGTTCGGGGAGCGTTACGTCGGCATGGTCGCGGCCGACCATCCGCGCGTGCGGGGCGACGCGGTCACGCTGCCGGAGCTGGCGGCCGAACACCACGCGACCGTGTTCGGTCCGAGCGGGCACGTGGCTCCGCGGGCCGTCCTGGCCGCGCACGGGCTGCTGGAACGGGTGGCGGTCGACGCCACGCGTTTCTCGATGCTGCCCTACCTGCTGGAGCAGACCGACCTGATCGCGATCGTCCCCGAGTACGTGGGGGAGGTCTTCACCGCCTCCCACCGCGTGCGCCTGGTGCGGCTCCCGTTCGAGACCGAGCCGATCGAGGTGGCCCTGTACGCCCGGCACGAGTCCTCGCGCAGCCCGGCGCAGCGGTGGCTGGTGCGGTTCATGGCCGAGGTGCTGGGCGAGCAGGTGAGCCCGGCCCAGCTACCGCCGTCCACCGCGCGGTAGTTCACGAGGGGACCGGTACGATCACGCGCATGACGGCACCGGAACCGACCATCCTCGCGACCTCCGGCGGGCACCGCACGGGAGGCCGGACCATGGTGGCGTTCGATGCCCTGGTCCACCATGCGGTGGAACTCTCCGGGGCGCACGGCCGGCGTCCCCGCGTCCTGTACGTCGGTACGGCCATAGGCGACGCCGAGCACTTCACCGCCCGCATGTCGGAGGCGGCGCGCGTGGCGGGGTTCGATCTGACGCCGCTGCACCTGTTTCCGATGCCCAACGTCGACGACATCGAGGAGACCGTTCTCGCCCAGGACGTCGTGTGGGTGATGGGCGGCTCGGTCGCCAACCTGCTGGCGGTGTGGCGCGTGCACGGCCTGGACCGTGTCATGCGCCGGGCCTGGGAGTCCGGGGTGGTGCTCAGCGGGGTCAGCGCGGGCTCCATCTGCTGGTTCCAGGGCGGTGCGACCGACTCGTTCGGCCCGGACCTGCGGCCGCTCACCGACGCCCTGGGCTTCCTGCCCTACGGCAACGGCGTGCACTACGACGTGGACGAGGGCCGCCGCCCGCTGATCCACCGGCTGGTCGCCGACGGCACCCTGGCGGCGGCCCACTGCACGGACGACGGGGTCGGTCTCGTCTACCGCGGAACCGAGCTGGTCGAGGCGGTGACGGAGGTTCCGGGCAAGGGCGCCTACGTGGTCGTCCGTGAGGGCGACCGGGCGGTCGAGGAGCGCATCGAGCCGCGGGAGCTGCCCGCCGTCCGCCCCTGACTGAGGCTCACCCCGGACAGTACTGGGGGGCGTCGGCCAGGTTCTCCCCGGTGATGAGGGTGAGCGGGATCTCGGTCACCTTCTTGGGCTTGTCCCCGTCGCCGAGGAGCGCGACGGTGTTCCTCACCGCCGTCTCGCCGATCACCTTCGGCGAGTTCGCGACGGTCGCGGCGAACCGCCCGTCCTGGACGGCGGCCAGTCCCTCGTCGGTGCCGTTCTCGGTCACGATCCGCACGTCCCGGGCGCCGGCGGCGTCGAACGTCCTGCGTGCGGCGAAGGCCATCGCCTCGTTGGCGACGAACACGTAGTCCAGGTCCGGATGCGCCTGGATCATGCTGTCGGCTACGTCCTGCGCCTTGACCGGGTTGAACATGCCGGGCTGGTTCGCCACCACCTCCGCGTTGTCGGGCAGGGCCGCGAACCGGTGAACGCGCTGCGCGCGCTGGACGCCATCGGCTGCGCCGAGGCGTGCATGGCGGTGGGGTACTCGACCACCGCCTGGGGCCAGATGCTGGACGTGGACGGCAACCTGATCCGGGAGATGCCCGGCGCCCGGATCCCCGGCTCCGCCCTGCCGCCCATGAACGGCCTTACCCGGCCGCAGTTGCACCCGCGAGAAACTCGGCGCCCTGACCGCCGTCCGCACGGCCGAGACCGTCCCGACTCTCCGCCGCGTCAAGTCCCTGGCCCCGCAGACCCGTTGAGCGGTCCGGCGGGAGAGCCGTGCCCCGGAGCCGTGGCGGCCCGGAGCGGTACGTGTTTGCCGCCGCCGGGAGGGGCAAGGCGGTGTCCATGAGCGAATCGAACAACGACCCGAGCCAGAAGAACAACGCCACCCGGACCACCGAGTCCAAGGCCCGGCGCGCCACCGACAAGGCGACCGCCCCAGCCGCGCGCGCCGGAAAGACCGCCGCGGGCAAGGCGGATGACGCGGCGTCGGCGACCAGGGCCGGCGCCGAGCGCGCGTCCGAGGCCGCGGCGGGAGCCGTCCACACGGCGGCCAGGGGCGTCGAAGCCGGCCGCCAGGCGGTCGTCGCGACCTCGGGCCAGGTGGCGGCCACCGCCAAGACGGCGTGGACGGCCATCGCCCACCGCAAGCTCGTCGCCGCCGGCGTGGGCGCCGGACTCACCGCGCTGAGCGCCGCCTCCTACGCCGCGGGCCGACGGGCGGGACGCCACACACACGGTCCCCTCACCCGGCTCACCGGCGGCCGGATCTGACACCCGCCCCGCGGCTACGTCATGGCGCCCGGCTCGCCGACGACCTCGAACGTCGCCGGGCCGAGCGTGAGGACACCGTCGCTCAGGGGCGTGCAGCGTACGCCGCCCCCGCCCCGCAGCGCGCGCTGTGCACCGGGCCCGATGGTGACGTCCATCCAGGCACAGGGCCGGGCGGGACGGTTCACGGCGAACGTCACGGCACCGGCACCGCTGTCCAGGGAGATCGTCGCGCCCACCAAGGAGTCGATGTCGACACCCCGGAGCAGGATGTTGCGGCGGGTGTGCCGGAGATCGGCGGACGGGTCGATGCCCATGGGCAGGCGCTCCACGGCCATGATGGTCACCGACGCGTCCCGATGCGCGGGCCGCGCGTAGTAGCGGTCACCCACCAGACCCAGCCGACGCCGCACCTCGACCCGCGCCACGCGCTCGTCGGACGGACCGGGCGCCGGCCCGTCCGCGGGGCGCCCGGCCAGCCGGTGCGCGGGCGACACCAGCAGTTGCAGCACCTCCACCTCGGTCATGCTGTTCACCCTAACCTCGGTCGGAAGGTCCGGTACCGGCGCGGGGAGGGGGGAAGATGAGATCGCGAGCGAATGCATGACCGAAGCGACAGGAGTGGCCGCATGCAGCACGAGCGAGCCGGCCGGCAGGCCGGCCCCGAGGACCTGATCGACGTCCCCCGGCTGGTGACGGCGTACTACGCCCTGCACCCGGACCCGGCCGAGGTGGGCCAGCGCGTGGCGTTCGGCACCTCCGGACACCGCGGGTCGTCGCTGGCGACGGCCTTCAACGAGGACCACATCGCCGCCACCAGCCAGGCCATCTGCGAGTACCGGGAGGCCCAGGGCACCGACGGGCCGCTCTTCCTCGGCGCCGACACGCACGCCCTGTCCGAGCCGGCGAGGATCACCGCGCTGGAGGTGTTCGCCGCCAACGACGTGACCGTGCTCATCGACACCGACGACGGCTACACCCCCACCCCGGCGGTCTCGCACGCCATCCTCACCCACAACCGGGGCCGCACCTCGGGCCTCGCCGACGGCGTGGTGGTGACCCCCTCGCACAACCCGCCCGCCGACGGCGGCTTCAAGTACAACCCGCCGAGCGGCGGTCCGGCCGGCTCGGACGCCACCTCCTGGATCCAGGACCGTGCCAACGAGATCATCGCGGGCGGCCTGAAGGACGTACGACGCGTCACCTACGCCCAGGCGCTCGCCGCGCCCGGCACCGGCCGGTACGACTTCCTCGGCCGTTACGTCTCCGACCTGCCGAGCGTGCTGGACCTCGACGCGATCCGGTCCGCCGGCGTGCGGATCGGGGCCGACCCGCTGGGCGGCGCCTCCGTGGCGTACTGGGGCCGCATCGCCGAGCAGCACCGCCTCGACCTCACCGTGGTCAACCCGCTGACCGACCCCACCTGGCGGTTCATGACGCTGGACTGGGACGGCAAGATCCGCATGGACTGCTCGTCGCCGCACGCGATGGCCTCCCTCATCGACCGGCGCGACCGTTTCCGGATCGCCACGGGCAATGACGCCGACGCCGACCGGCACGGCATCGTCACCCCGGACGGCGGACTGATGAACCCCAACCACTACCTCGCCACGGCCATCTCCTACCTGTACGCCCACCGCACCGACTGGCCCGCCGACGCGGGCGTCGGCAAGACGCTGGTCTCCTCCGGCATGATCGACCGGGTGGCCGCCGACCTCGGCCGCCGGCTGGTCGAAGTGCCCGTGGGATTCAAGTGGTTCGTGGACGGACTGGTCGACGGGTCGCTCGGCTTCGGCGGCGAGGAGTCCGCCGGGGCGTCGTTCCTGCGCCGGGACGGCTCGGTGTGGACCACGGACAAGGACGGCATCCTCCTGGCGCTGCTCGCCTCCGAGATCACCGCCGTCACCGACAGGACGCCCTCCGAGCACTACGCCGCGCTCACCGCCCGCTTCGGCGAACCGGCGTACGCGCGCATCGACGCCCCGGCGTCCCGCGAGGAGAAGGCACGCCTCGCGAAGCTGTCCCCGGCGCAGGTCACCGCCGACACGCTCGCCGGGGAACCGGTCACCGCCGTGCTCACCGAGGCACCGGGCAACGGCGCGCCCATCGGCGGCATCAAGGTGACCACGGAGAACGCCTGGTTCGCGGCCCGCCCGTCGGGCACCGAGGACGTCTACAAGATCTACGCCGAGTCGTTCCGGGGAGCGGACCACCTCCGGCAGGTGCAGGACGAGGCCAAGCTCGTCGTCCTCGGCGCCCTGGGCGGCTGACGCCGGCCGCCCGTGCCCGGGCCGGTCAGCCGCGGCCGGCCCGGGGGAGCGCCACCGTCAGCCCGCGGATCTCGTAACCGCCGATGGCGTCCTTGAAGGAGACGCGTGGCCGCGTGGTCATCCGGATGCCGTCGAGGGCGAACAGGCGGCTGAGGAAGATGTCGGTCTCCAGCACGGCGATGTGCGCCCCGGGACACCGGTGCGGTCCGTCACCGAAGGAGAGCCCCGCCCGCCCGGGGCCGGTCTCCATGGTCCGGTCCGGCCGGACGAGCAACGGGTCGGCGCCCACCGCCCCGGGGTCGGTGTTGGCGTCGTCCAGCAGGAGTTCGACGTACTCTCCGGGGCACACGGCGACCGGCCCGTCCGGGGAGGGCAGTTCGAGGGCCGTGGTGGCCCGGCGGCGCAGCTGGGCGACCACGGGTTCCAGCCGCAGGAGTTCCTGCAGGACGGCCAGGCGCTCGGCCTCCTCCGCCGAGCGGTAGCGGTCGAGCAGTTCGGCGTCCGTGAACAGGTGCCAGGCGGCCAGAGAGACGAACTCCCGCGTGGTGACCATGCCGGCCGCGGCGAACGTCAGGCACTCACCGAGGATCTCCGCGTCCGAGCAGCCCTCCGCGATCAGGTGGGAGATCAGGTCGTCGTGCTCCCGGCGGCGATGGGCGCGGATCGCGGGGCGGACGTCGGCGAGATGGATGCGCAGCCAGTTGGTGTTCTGCCGCAGGAACCAGTAGATGCCGCGCACGCTGGTCAGCCCCGGCTCGCCGAACTCCTCCGGGAAGAAGCGCTCCAGCCGCCGGCGGATGCCGGGCTTGCTGTAGCGCAGACCGATGACCTCGCTCACGACGCCGATGGCGAGGCTGAAGGCCAGGTCGGGCAGATGGGCCTCTCCGTCCCTGCGGAGGACCGCCAACTGCTCCTCCGTGATGCGGACCATCAGCTCGCGGTAGTGCTCGTCCACCCGGCGCGGTGTGAAGAACCGCGCGGTCTGCCGGCGGTGTTCCCGGTGTTCGGGGCCGTCCCGGTACAGCACGGGCCGGCGGATGCGCGGCGGCAGCTTCTCCACCGTCTCGATGCCGAGTCCGGCCTGCACGGTGCCAGGGCCGCGCAGCAGCGAGCGTGCGACGGCGTAGTCGTGCACCCGCCAGGTCCCGTCGTCCGCGCGACTGACCGGGCAGGCCGGCCGGTCCCGTCCCCGGTCGACCTTTCGGGCGGAGTCCTTCGCGTCGCGCATCGGCGCGCACCCCCAAGCCGGATGCCGGACCGCCCTCGTGGCGGCCCGGACTGGACGTCGTCACAGGATCACGCACCCGCCCGCCCGCCGACCAGACCCCCGCGGCGCCCGGGCCGGCGCCGGCAGGGGCCACGGCGGTGGGCGGATGCCGCTGTCCGGCCGGGGACCGGCTCGGCGGCACCGGAAATCACGTGAGTTTCCGCGCCGGTCGTGTCACGCTCCGCGGATGGACCGTCAAACGATCTCCCGACTTGCCCATGCCGATCATCCGATAGCGGCGCCGCTCGACGACGACTCGGTGCGGCGGCTGCTGGCGCGTGGTCTCCCGCGGGGCGACGAGCGCGTGCTGGACCTCGGCTGCGGCGGGGGAGAGTGGCTCCTGCGCGCCCTGACCACGTATCCGCGGCTACGGGCGGAGGGCGTCGACATCTCCGAGGAAGCCCTGGCCCACGCCCGTCGGGCGGCGGACCGGCTCGGCGTCGGCGACCGTCTGACCCTGCACCACCAGGACGCCGCGCGTCTCGTCACCGCCCAGGGCTTCGACCTGGTGCTCTGCGTGGGCGCCACGCACGCCTTCGGCGGCCTGCCCGCCACCCTGGCCGCGGCACGCGAGCACCTTGCTCCCGGCGGGCGCGTGCTGATCGGCGACGGGTACTGGGAGCGTGATCCCTCACCCGAGGCCGTCGACATGCTCGGGGACCTCGCGGACCTGCCGGCCACGCTGGACCTGGTCACCGCGGACGGGTGGACGCCCGTCCACGGACACCTCAGTACCCGCCGGGAACTCGACGACTACGAATGGGCCTGGACGGGTTCCCTGGCCGCGTGGGCTCTGGACCACCCCGCCGACCCGGACAGTGCCCAGGCACTGGAGGCCGCCGCCACCCACCGCGACCAGTGGCTGCGCGTCTACCGGGACGTGCTGGGCTTCGTCTGCCTCGTGCTGCGCCCGACCGGCACCGGGACGGCATGAGGACGGCCACTCGGACGATCGGGCGGGCAGGTTCCGGTGTTTCCCGTTTTAGGGGGTAGACGGCTGGCGTAACGGTCAAGGCTCAGGAAGAGGGCGGATCGGATGGACGGGGCTGCCCACAACGGGGAACAGCTGCGACAGGGGCTGGTCGAGGTTTCGGCGGCGTACGAGGGCAGTTCCTCGGACATCGCGCGGGGACGGGAGCTGGCCCGGGAGTTCCTTGCGCGTGTGCAGGCGGCCTACGGGCTTCCGGTGTCCGATCGTGCGATGGACGTGGTCCAGCTGGTGGTCAGCGAGCTGTTGACGAACGCCTGCAAGTACGCGCCCGGCCCGTCCGTGGTCGATCTCCGGCTGACCGGCGGCGGGGTGGAAGTGACGGTGTGGGACTCCGACCCGATGCTGCCGGTGGCCGAGGCCGCCGACCCCGGCCGGGTCGGCCGGCACGGGCTGGAGATCGTCATGGCCGTGTGCCAGAGCTTCGAGGTGCACCGTGAGGCGGTCGGCAAGCGCACGACGGCCGAGGTGCTGCTGGCCGACGACCCGCCCAGGGAAGCCGTCGGCCACCGCCGCTGAGCCGGGCACCGTCGCGCAGTCGCGTCCGGCCCGGGACGCCGGGCACGCACCCGGGCGAGCACCCCGGTACGACCGGCCGACGTGGTCCCGTCCACCCGGCTCACCGGCTTCGCCACGGCACCCGGCACCCTGCTCCGGGCCTTCGCCCTGTCGAACGTGACGGTCCCGGTGCTCGCCGTCCCTCCGGTCGGGACGCCCGGCGGCCCTTTCCCCGCCCCCCCGGCCCCCCGGCCGGCCGCACCACGGCAGCGTCTCCGCCCACTGTCCCGCTCTCGGACCACCGGCGGGCGTCGGAGCCGGGCGAGGCCCGCCCGACCGGACGGGACACCCGCCTCATGCGCCCGGGACACCGGGACGGCCACGGTGGTGGAGCACGTCCGACAGCCGGCCGGTCAGAGGCCGGCCGCACCGTCCATGGGGGAACCATGTCCGCTTCACTCTCGCACCAGCCCTCCACCGGGCCCGCCCCGGGAGCCGTCACCGATCCGGCCTCGCCCCGCGCCGAGCGGCGCGGCTGGGCCTGGGGAGGCATCGTCACCGCGCTCGGCGGTCTCGCCGTGTTCGTCGCCTCCGGCCCGCTGTGGCCCTACGAGGATTCCGACATCGCCGACAACGCCCGCATGGTGGAGCGGCTCGATGGCTCGGCCATGTGGTGGGTGTTCGTCACCCAGGTCGGCTTCACCGCGGCGGCGCTCGGCGCTGCGGTCTTCGGTGCGGGACTGCGCCGCAGGCTGGACCGCCAGTGCCCGGCGGGCAGCCTGGTCCCGGCGGTCGCCGGCCTGGGGGTGCTCCTGGTCGCCGTGATGAGCCTGGTCGGAGCCGGCATGGGCACGGAGGCGTTCCACAACCTGCGGATGGCCGATGACACCGACCCCGACACGATCGTCGGCGAACTGGCCCAGCTCGGCACCTACGGCTGGGCCTGGGCCGGGCTGCTGCTCACCGCGGCGGCGCTCGTCGTCGCGGCCTTCCGGCAGGGCGCGGTGAGCCGGTGGATCGGCGTCGTCAGCCTGCTGTTCGGCCTCCTGCTGCTGGTCACCCAGCTGACGCCGTTCCAGTACATGGCCCTGTTCGTGGGCGTGCCGTACCTGCTGCTCCTCGGGGCGGCGTTCGCCTTCGGACGTAGCCGGCGACTCGACTGACGCGGGTGGTCCGCCGACGGGGGCGGCGGATCGCCTACGCCGTACACGGCAGCGGGCCCGCAGCGTCCGACGCAGGAGGGGCGCTCGCGCGGTGACAACCGCACCGTCTGCTGGGAGCCTTGCCCCGTGGGGGGACGGGGAACAGACGACGAGGCCCGGCAGGGCAGGCACGGCGGAGGCCATCGAGCCTCCGCCGTCGCCGTGCTCGTGGTGGCCTGGGGCCTCGCCGGCACGGCACTGGTCCTGATGGCCCTGGCCGGCGCACCGTGGGACGCGGACCAGTGGTACTTCGTCGTCGACACCGCGGACGCGCTCGTGTACGGCCTGGTGGGGGCCGTCGTCCTGAGCCGGCGCACGCATCCGGTGGCGTGGCTCGTGGCGCTGACCGCCGTCGGCGGCGGCGTGGCCGCGGTGACGGCGCAGGCCGTGGCGCTGTGGGCGCGGGACGCGGACCCCGGGGCCCTGCCGCCGGCCTGGTCGGTGCTGCAGGGCACGGCCTGGGTGCCGGGGACGCTGGCGCTCCTGCTGGTCGTTCCCTACCTGCTGTCGGAGCGGGCGCCGTCGCACGCCGTGCGGGTGGCGATCGCCGTCGGCGCGTTCCTGGTCGCCGGTCTGCTGGCGGTGCGGCTGACGGAACCGTGGCCATGGCCCGAGGGCGAGCCGTACGCACCGCTCGCGGTACGTTCCACCGCGTGGGCAGGGCTGGTGGAGCCCGTGCAGCGGACGCTGCTCGGCTGCGTGGTGGTGCTCGGTCTGCTCGCGGCCGGCCATGCGGCCCGTCGCCGGCTGCGGGACCCGGACGGCCGGGGGCTCGGCTGGCTGGCGGTCGGTACGGCCCTGGTGGCGCTGACGTTCCTGCCCCTGGTCGTGTTCGCGGGGGAGGGGCCGGCCGCGCTGGGCCTGTTCACCCCGCTGACGCATCTGGCCTCCCAGGCGTTCTTCCCGGCGGCCGTCCTGGTGGTCGTGCTGCGGCAACGGCTGTGGGGCATCGACCTGGTGGTCAGCCGGGCGCTCGTGTGGTGGCTGCTCACCGGCCTGCTCGTCGCCGGGTACTTCTGCACGGTCGCCGTGTCCGGGCTGCTGCTGCCGGGGAACGGCACGCTGGGCCGGGTGCTCGCGACCGCGGTGCCGGCGGCCGCCGTCCAGCCCGCGAGGAGCTGGCTGCAGCGGCGCGTCGACCGGCTCGTGCACGGAGAGGCGGCGGCGCCCGCCCTCGGCAAGGTCGGCCGCCACCTGGGCAGCGCGGCCGGTCCGCAGCAGGCGCTCACCGGCATGGTGGAGAGCATCGCCGCGTCCTTCAACCTGGGCTCGGTGCGGATCGTCGACGAGGACGGCACGACACGGGTCGTGGCCGGCGCTCCGGCGGGTGCCGAACCCGTGGTGGTTCCCCTCGTCGTACGCCGCCGCCCGGCCGGACACATGGTGGTGACGGCGCGGCCCGGCGAACGGCTCGACCGGCGCACCCGGTCCGCGCTCGACGAGGTGGCGCCCGTCGTCGCCACCACCGTGCACCTCGTGGCCGTCACCCGTGAACTGCGCGAGTCCCGCGGCAGGCTGGCCGCCGCACGCGACGACGAGCGCCGGGCGCTGCGCCGGGAACTCCACGATCAGCTGGGACCGGCCCTCGCCGGGATCGGCCTGGGCCTGGCCGCCGTGCGCAACCTGCTCCCGGCCGGCTCACCGGCCGATGAGCTGCTGGCCCGGCTGCGCGGCGAGGTCGACGCCCGGGTCGAGGAGGTCCGCGTTCTCGCCCGCGGACTCTTCCCGCCCGTCCTGACGGAACTGGGCCTGGTACCGGCGCTGCGGGAACTGGTGATGCGCCATGAGGCCGACGGCCTCACCGTCGTCGTACGCACCGACCGGGCACCGGGCGCCGCGGACGGGGAGCCCGACATCCCTCGCGAGGCGGCCGGCACCGTCTACGCGGTCGTCGCGGAGGCGCTGCGCAATGTCGTCCGGCACGCCGGGGCGCGGGCCTGCACGGTCGCCGTGGAGAACCCGGCGCCCGACCTGCTCCTGGTGACCGTCGTGGACGACGGCCGCGGCATCGGTCCCTCGAGCCGGGACGGAGTGGGCACCCAGTCCCTGCGGGAACGGGCCGAGGCGCTGGGCGGCACGATCGACTGGGAGCCCGGGGAGGACGGGCACGGCACCCGCGTCGTGCTCCGCGTACCGCTGCGGCCGGAGCAGCCACCGCGCGAGGGGGTCACGGACGGGCCCGGCCACCGGCGGGTGGTGGACGAGCGTGAGCGGGGTGACCCGGCTCGACGGGCAGCCGGTACGGGAACCGGGCGGGGGCGGACAGGGGAGACGGTGACATGAGGGCCGGCAGGGACGCGGGCGGCATCGGACCGGAGCGCACGGCGGAGCCGCTCCGGATCGTCGTCGTGGACGACCATCCGGTCTTCCGCATGGGCATGACCGCGCTGCTGGGCTCCCTGCCCGGACTGTCGGTGGTCGCCGAGGCGGAGTCGATGGAGACGGCACTGACCGCCGCGCGCGTCCGGCAGCCGGACGTGGTCGTCATGGACCTGCACCTGGGCGACCACGCCCCGTCCGGCGTGGTCGCCACCCGGGAGCTCCTGCGGGTCCGGCCGGACACGGCCGTCCTGGTGGTCACCATGCTGGACGACGACGATTCGGTGTTCGCCGCCATGCGGGCCGGGGCCCGCGGCTATCTCCTCAAGGGCGCGTCGCCCACCGAGGTCGAACGCGCCGTCCGGGCGGTCGCCAACGGCGAGGTGATCCTCGGCCCGGCCGTGGCCTCGCGCGCCGTCGCCCATCTGACCGGCAGGCGCTCCACCGGTGGCGGCCCGAGCGCCCTGCCCGAACTGACGACCCGGGAGCGGGAGGTCCTGGACCTCGTGGCCCGCGGCCTGGACAACCTGGCGATCTCGCGGCGTCTGATGCTCAGCCCCAAGACCGTCCGCAACCACCTCTCCAACATCCTTGCCAAGCTGCAGGCGGCCAGCCGCGCCGAGGCGATCGTCCGCGCCCGTCAGGCGGGGCTCGGCGCGGACTGACGGTCGCCGGCCGGCCCCGGGACGCCCGGCCTCACCGGATATCCGGAGCGGTTCACTCCGCAACCTTCGGGAACCCTACGGAAGGAGGGCATCGGGAAGGCTGTGAGGGCTGTGACGCCACGCTGGACGGGCCACCGCCAGAAGGAGGAGCCGGGGAACGCGGGAGCGGACGGCGTTCCCGAGGCCGACTTCGCCCGTGCCGTCCTCCGCGACCTCGGCGCCGGAGTCCTCACCCTCGACCCGAGCGGCCGTATCACCTCGGTGAACCCCTGGGCCGAGCACCTGCTGGGGCGCTCGGCCCGGGAGATGACCGGGCAGGACGCCCACGACCTCCTGCACCGGTACGCCGACGGCAGCCGCGTGCCGCGCGAGCGGTGCACGATGCGCGATCCGCCGTACCGGGCACCCGCCCGGGAGGGCAGCGAGGAGTACTTGCAGCGGGCCGACGGCACCACGGTGCCGATCATCTGGGCCACCACGCCCCTGACCTGGAACGGCCGGCGCGCGGGGCTGGTGGTCGTCTTCCACGACTTCAGCCTGCACCGCAGCGCCGCGGAGGACGCGGCGGCCCGCACCGCCGCGCTGGAGACGCTGACGGGCCAGCTGCACCTGGTGGCCGAGATCTCCACGGTCCTGATCCCCACCGAGGGCACCTCGGGCACGATCCGCAGGCTGCTGCAACTGCTGGTGCCGGAACTGGGACAGTGGGCGGCGGTCGACGTGTGCCCGCGCCGGCAGGACGTCCTGGAACGGGTCGCCGTCCGCAGCAGCGACCACCCCCACCGGGCCCGGCAGCTGCGTGGACCGATCACCTCGCTGCCGGAACCCGCCCGCGCGGCGGTGAAGCGGCTGGCAGGCGGCGACCACCCGGTGCGGCTGACCGCCGACACGCTGCTCCACGACGCGGAGGACCCCTTCGCCGCCACCCACCGCGTGCTGTTCGAGCGGCTCGGCGGGCACACGGCCGTCGCCGTTCCGCTGCGCACCCGCGCGCGGTCCTACGGCATCCTGACCGTGGGGCGCTGCGGGGACGCTCCGGCTCACACCGATGCCGAGATGGCCCTGCTCGCCGACATAGGCCGGCGAGTCGGCCTGGTCATGGACAACGCCCGGCTCTACCACGAGCAGCAGAACGTCGCCGAGACCATGCAACGCCAGCTGCTCACCCCCCTCCCGCAGGTCGACCACGTCCGCATGGCCGCCCGTTACTGGCCCGCGGAGAGTGCCATGGCGGTCGGCGGCGACTGGTACGACGCCTTCCTGCTCTCCGACGGCGTCATGGCGCTCGTCATCGGGGACGTGGTCGGGCACGACCTCAAGGCCGCCGCCCACATGGCCGAGGTGCGCAACATGCTCCGCGCCCTGGCCTGGGACCACCAGGAGCCCCCCAGCCTGATCATGCACCGCCTGGACGAGGCGGTGACCAACACCAGCGACGCGCCCATGGCCACCGTCGTCTTCGCCCGGGTCGAGGGCCCCGAAGGCGGCCCCTGGCAGCTCCACTGGGTCAACGCCGGCCATCCGCCGCCCCTGCTGATCACGCGCGACGGCGGCACCCGCTTCCTGGAGGGCGGCCACGGCCCGCTGATCGGCATGAGCGCCACGCTCCACCTCGGGCTGGACTGGCCCGACGCCCGTGAGGAGCTGCCGCCGGAGAGCATGCTGCTGCTCTACACCGACGGCATGGTGGAGAGCCGTACCCGCCCCATCGATCTCGGCATGGCCGAGCTACGCCACCACGCCGGAGTCCTGGCGCGTCGGCTCAAGGGCTGGAGTGTCGACGAATTCTGCGACGAGCTGCTCGCCCGCATGGCGCCCCGCGGCGACGACGTCGCCCTGCTCGCCCTGCGCCTGCCCGCCGCGGGCGTCGGTGCTCCGGGCGACACCGCTCCGCCCCCGCCCGACCAGTCCGCGTACAGCCCCGCCGACCCCGACCGGGCCGCACCCGGCTCACGCATGCAGGAACCGGAGGTCCTGGACCCGACACACGACGATGCGGAGTAGGTGTCGGCGTCTGACAGGCCGCCAGGTCCCCCGCATGGCGGAGTGGCCGTGGCCCCGGTGAATGCTCCGTAAAGCTCCAACTCGGCGGCTTGTGGCGGGCATTGGTCCGCTACGGGAGGCGAGCGGCGGGGGCGCCGGGGCCCGGGTGCGACTCCCTTGCACGTCCACCGTCCGGTGGACCCGAAAAGTCCGGAAGATACCCCCGTACGCCCGGGACGTTCACCCGGCTGCGCGCTCCGAGTGGTGCGGGACAGGCATCTGGCTGACGGTGAATCACGTCAGGCCCGAGTCACCAGAGCTGACGAAGTGGCAGCTGCTCGGGCATGACGGAAGGAACCTCAGATGCGTTCTGCTCGCAGGATCCTGGCCACAGCGGCGGCCTCGGCCGCCCTCGCGGTCGCCGTTCCCGGCGTCTACGCGGTGGCGAGCGACTGGGACCACGACGACTCTTCCTACAGCAAGGAGAACGACAACGGAAGCAGCCACGACGGCGAGAAGGACAAGGGTTACTCGAACGGCGGCAGCGACAAGGACAACGGTTACTCCAACGGCGACCACGACAAGGACAACGGTTGCTCGAAGGGTGACGACGACAAGGACAAGGGTTACTCCAACGGTGACCACGACAAGCCCCGCGGTGGCGTGCACACCGGTGGCGGCGCCCTGGCCTCGGTGAACGGGGGTGACACGGGTGGCTCCGACGAGTCGGACAAGGACAAGGACGACTACGACAAGGACGACAAGGACGACTACGACAAGGGCGGCAAGGACGACTACGACAAGGACGACTACGACAAGGACGAGTGCTCGAAGGACGACCACGACAAGCCCCGCGGTGGCGTGCACACCGGTGGCGGCGCCCTGGCCTCGGTGAACGGGGGTGACACGGGTGGCTCCGACGAGTCGGACAAGGACAAGGACTCGGGCAACGGCTACAAGGACGACGACTACGACAAGGGACGACGACGACAAGGACCACGGCGACAAGGGCAACGGTTGGTCGAAGGACGACCACGACAAGCCCCGCGGTGGCGTGCACACCGGTGGCGGCGCCCTCGCCGTGCTCAACCAGGACGACTGGGGCGGCTCCGGCAAGGACGACTCGGGGAGCGGCTACAAGGACTCCGGGAGCGACTACTCCGGTAGCGGCTACAAGGACGACAGCGACAAGGGCTCCTGGGGCGGCAGCGACCACGAGAAGCCCCGCGGCGGGATGCACACCGGTGGTGGCGGTCTGGCCGCAGCGCCGACCGTGACCGCGGGCGGTCTGGCGGCCCTGGCCGTCGCCGGCACCGGTCTGTACGCCGTGCGCCGTAAGAAGACGGCTCCCGGGACGGTCTGAACCGTGCCGGGCGTGATAGCGGCCGGGCCGCCACCCCGTACCCCGTGTGGCGGCCCGGCCGGCCCGCCCGTCCGCCCAGCTGCCGTGCACTAGTGAGGTGGTCTTCGATGGCAGCCGCTCCCCCTTCCCCCACCGACGACCAGCCGGTGCCGTCCCGCCAAGGGACGCGCGGAGGCGGTGGCGTGATCATGCTGTGCGCCGCGGCCCTCGTACTCCTCGCGGTGACCCTGTTCGGCGGCAACGACACGTCGTCGGACACCTACCACCCCCCGAACCCTCCGCGGGCAGGCGCGTCGGCCACCCCCCGCGAGAGCCCGTCGGCCACGCCGCGCGACAGCCCGTCGGCCACGCCCCGCGAGAGCCCGTCGGCCACGCGCGAGCGGGACTCGGAGACGAAGCATCTGCCCCGGTCGCAGCCCGTGCGACTGCTCATCCCGAAGATCTCCGTGGACGCCCCCTTCATGGACCTCGCCATCGGCGCAGGCGGACAACTCGAGGCCCCGCCCCCCAACGACACCAACCTCGTCGGCTGGTACGCCAAGGGAATCTCGCCCGGAGAGAGGGGCACCTCGATCATCGCCGGGCACGTCGACACGAAGACGTCCGCGGCCGTCTTCGCGGGCCTCTTCGAGCTGGGCGAGGGTGATGTCTTCCACGTCCGGCGGGCCGACGGACGCACGGCGTCCTTCACGGTCGACAGCGTGGAGACGTTCCAGAAGGACGACTTTCCCAGCCGCCGTGTGTACGACGACACGGACCGGGCCGAGGTGCGGCTCATCACCTGCGCGGGCGCCTACGACCGCGCAGCCCAGGACTACAAGGAAAACCTCGTGGTCTTCGCGCACCTCATCTGACCCCTGCCAGGCCTCGGCGACCCGCTGGTCACCCGCGTAGTTCATACGAGTCGCGCCCCGGTGTGGGCGGGCACAGGATCGAGGCACGCTGGCGTCGCATCACCGCGGCCGACGTTCAGTTCCGCCCCCGCGAAGGAGATGTGCGCAGGATGACCACTACGTCCACCCCTGCTTCAGAACCGCTGACGCGCCAGGCGTCGCACCGTGTCTCCCAGTCCGTGTTCGACGGCTCCAGGCTCCGGGTCGTCCTGCTGGTGGACGTGTACGACGGAGCCCAGCAGCAGTTCCTCGAGACGTACGAGCAACTGCGCAGCCACGTCGAATCCGTCCCCGGGCACATCAGCGAACAGCTGTGCCAGTCCATCGAGAACCCCTCCCAGTGGCTCATCACGAGCGAGTGGGAGAGCGCGCCGCCGTTCCTCGACTGGGTGAGCAGCGAGGAGCACGTGCGGATGGTGAAGCCGCTGCACAGCTGCGTCCGGGACACCCGCTCGCTGCGCTTCCACGTCGTCCGCGAGACCAGCGGCCAGGAGACGAACCAGACCGGCAAGGGCGGACTCCAGGCGTCCCCCCGCATCGGTGACGGCGTGATCCGCCACGCACTGACCTTCACGGTCAAGCCGGGCAGCGAGGCGGCCGTCGCCGAGATCCTCGCCGACTACGCCTCACCCGAGCCGCAGGTCGACGACACCACCCGGCTGTGCCGCACCTCGCTCTTCATGCACGGCAACCGGGTGGTACGGGCCATCGAGGTGCGCGGCGACCTCCTCGCGGCGCTGCACCACGTCGCCCGGCAGCCCGAGGTCCGGGCGGTCGAGGAGGCCATCAACCCGTATCTGGAGCAGCACCGGGACCTCGGCGACCCCGAGTCCGCCCGGGTCTTCTACACACGGGCGGCGCTGCCCGCCGTCCACCATGTGACGGCCGGGCAGGAGGAGCCGGACGCGGAGCGGCACGCGCTGTACTACCCGGCCCGGCCGGGCTGCGGCATGCGGCTGGCCCGGCTGCTCGCCCAGCAGGACGAGGCGGCGGCGGACGACCCGCGCAACCCGGTCCTGTGCAGCACCATCTTCCAGCGCGACGACGTCGTGGTGCGGCTGATCGACGTACGCGGCGGACTCGACGCCGCCGACCTCGCGCCGGCCCTCGGGCTCCCCGACGCCGCCCGGGCGGCCGAGCTCACGACGCTCCCGGCCGGCGGCGCCGACGCCGCGGCGCGGCGGGACGGCGAGCTGGCGCGCCTGCTCGATCACGCCCGTATGGACCTCGTCATCGACCGCCGCGCGCCCGACGCCTGACGGCCCGTCCGGCGCGTGGCGTCCTGCGACCTCCCCCTCCCATGCCGACACAGCACACGATCGGAGCACCCTCGTGACCCAGCCCCGTCCCAGAATCGTGGATCTCTGCGAGATCGCGCCCAACACCCGGCGCGGCGGTGATCTGCGCGCCATGCTCACGCCCAGCACGGTCGGCTCCACCAGCGGTTTCATGGGCGTGGCCATCGTGGAGCCGGGGGACCGCATCGCCGAGCACTACCACCCCTACTCCGAGGAGTTCGTGTACGTCGTCTGCGGGCAGCTGGAGGTGGATCTGGACGGTGAGCCCCACCCGCTGCAGCCCGAGCAGGGCCTGATGATCCCCGCTCATGTGCGGCACCGCTTCCGCAATGTGGGCAACGTGGAGGCCCGCATCGTCTTCCACCTCGGCCCGCTGGCCCCCAGCCCGCCGCTCGGCCACGTCGACACCGAGGAGAGCGACAACGCCCCGGCCGCCGCACAGGAAGCCCGCCTCGCGGCCGGTGCCTCCTGACGGGGCACCGCAGAGCAAAGGAGAGGTACGCATGAACGACCGCATCACCGTGGAAGAGCTCGCCGAGCTGATGAAGAAGACTGCCGGAGTCACCGTTTCCCCGGAGCAGCTCCGCCGGCGCGGCGAGGCCGAGTTCGCCACCTTCGGCATCGACTCGCTCGGACTGCTCGGTGTGGTGGGGGAGCTGGAGAACCGCTACGGGACGCCGATGCCGGCCGACGCCGAGCGGTGCAGGTCCCCCCGGCAGTTCCTCGATCTCGCCAACGGCGCCCTGATGGCGGGGGCCTGACACGGCCGACCGCGGTGACGCCTACGTCACCGCGGTCGGTCCCTGGGAGAAACGGGCCGCCGGCCCCGCGAACGTCGCGGGGCCGGCGGCCCGGGTGCGGTCGGCGCGCGCCGGAGTGATCACTTGGGCACGGTGCAGTCGAACGCGTGCAGGTAGGGGTTGACGGGGCGGATGTCTTCGATGACGAGTCCCGCGTCGGTCAGCCGGGCGATCATGCTCTCGGTGGTGTGCTTCGCCCCGCCGACGTTGAGGAGCAGCAGCAGGTCCATCGCGGTGCTGAACCGCATCGACGGCGTGTCGTCGACGAGGTTCTCGATGACCACGACCCGCGCCCCGGGGCCGCCGGCCTCGATGACGTTGCGCAGCGTCCGCGCGGTGCTCTCGTCGTCCCACTCCAGGATGTTCTTGACGATGTACACATCGGCCTGGACCGGGATCTCCGCACGGCAGTCACCCGGCACGATGCGCACCCGGTCCGCGAGGTCGCCTCCCTCGCGCAGGCGCGGGTCGGCGTTCTCCACCACGCGCGGCAGATCGAGCAGGGTGCCGTGCATCGACGGGTACTTGTCCAGCAGGCTCGCCACCACGTGACCCTGACCGCCGCCGATGTCCGCGACCGACGTGCTCCCCGACAGGTCGAGGAGCGCGGCGACCTCGCGGGCCGACTGCCTGCTGGAGGTCGTCATCGCGAGGTTGAAGACCTCGGCCGACTCGGGGGCGTCCTCGTTGAGGTAGGTGAAGAACTCCTTGCCGTACAGGTCCTCGACGACGTTGCGGCCGGTGCGCACCGCCTCGTCCAGCAGCGGCCAGGCGTCCCAGGTCCACGCCTCGGTGCACCACAGGGCGATGTAGCGCAGGCTGTGCGGATCGTCCTCGCGCAGCAGCCGGGACATGTCGGTGTGCGCGAACGTCCCGTCCCGCCGTTCGGTGAAGACGCCGTAGCAGGACAGGGCCCGCAGCAGCCGGCGCAGCGGCTTGGGCTCGGCCTTCACGGCGGCGGCGAGGTCCTCCACGGCCATGGGACTCTCGCCCAGGGCGTCGGCGACCCCCAGCCGGGCGGCCGCGCGGAGGGCGGCGGCACACGCCGCCCCGAACACGAGCTCCCTGAGCCGCATGGGCGGCGGAGGGGCGGTCTGTGCGGTCGTCATGTGCCGCTTTCCTTCCTTCTCGGGTCCACGGAGGGCTTACGGACGGCCGCTCAGCACAGTCCCGCGGGCTTGGAGGCCCGGCAGGAGTTGCCTGCGAAGGTGTTGCTCCCCGCGGCCTCCGTGTTGACGATGTCGGCGGGGGAGTTGCCGCTCAGCACGTTGTTGCTGATGCGGTTCTGCTCGCTGGTGACACCCACCATGCTCTTGAACAGGACGACGCCGCCCGACATCGGCGAGGAGCCGACGTTGTCCCTGATCACGTTGCCCGTCACCAGCGTCTTCTCGGCGCCGGTCAGGACGATGCCGGAGCCCTCGAGCTTGGGCAGCCGCTCGGTCTTCGGGCAGGACTTGTTGTTCTGCGTGATGCGGTTGCCGCGCACGGTCAGGTGGCCGGCCTTCGGCTTGTTCTCGTCGCCGACGACGAACACGCCGGCGCAGTTGCCGCTGATCCGGTTGCTCGCGACGTCGAGGTTCCGCAGCCGCCGTACGGTGAGGCCGATCCTGTTGTCCTCCAGCCGGTTGCCCGAGACGACGGCGCCCCGGGCGTCCGCGGCGCCCTCCTCGGCCGTGATCGTGTTGGCGAGGAACAGGCCCGCGTCGCCGTTGCCCCGGGCGGTGTTGCCCTGGAACAGGCCGCGTACCGACCGCTCCTGGGCGATGCCCCAGACCCCGTTGTCCAGCGCCGTCACGTTCCGCACGGTCAGCCCGTCCGTCGCCGCGGACAACACACCGGTCCGGGCGAAGCCGGTCACGGTCAGGGAGGAGATGGTGACGTCCTCGACCTTGTTGCCCTGCGTGCCCACCACGCAGATGCCGTTGCCGCCCTCGGCGCAGCTGGTGCCGGCCTTCTGCGTGCTCGGCTTGATCACCGTCGTCCGGCCCATGCCGCGCAGGGTGATTCCGGGCGTGCTCACCGTGACGCTCTCGTAGTAGGTGCCGGAGGTCACGAGAACGGTGTCGCCCGGCTCGGCGGCGTCGACGGCCTGCTGGATCGAGTCGCCGGGCAGGACCACGTGGGTCGAGTGGTTGGCGGCGGCCGACGGAGCGGCGCCGAGCCCGGCACCGACGATCACTGCGGTACACGCGAGATACGCGATGTGGCATTTCTTCATATTCTGCACACTATGTCCGAGGGGTTCTCGGGCAGGGCACATGGGCCATCCGGCGGCGTGTCATTCGCCCCGGCCGCCTGACGGCCCGTCCGGTCGGCCGCTTTCCCGCAGCCCGGTGGCAACCTGGGCCGCATGGGCAACACCGCACTGATCGTCATCGACATGATCAACACCTACGACCACGAGGACGCCGAACTGCTGATTCCTTCGGTGGAGTCCGTGGTGCCGGTGCTCACCGGACTGCTGCGACGGGCGCGGCAGCGGGAGGTGCCCGTGATCTACGTCAACGACAACTTCGGTGAGTGGCGTTCGCACCACGGCGAGATCCTCGACAAGGCCCTGTCGGGTCCGCACGCACACCTGGTCGATCCGCTGCGGCCCGACGACTCGTCCCTCTTCGTGGTGAAGGCCCGTCACTCGATCTTCTACGAGACCCCGTTGACGTACCTGGTCCACCAGCTGGGGATCGACCGGCTCGTGCTGTGCGGGCAGGTGACCGAGCAGTGCGTGCTCTACTCGGCGCTCGACGCGCACATCCGCCACCTGGACGTGGTCGTGCCGCGGGACGCGGTCGCACACATCCACGCCGACCTCGCGGACGCCGCGCTGCGCATGATGCAGCGCAACATGGCGGCGCGGGTCTGCGACAGTCGCGAACTGTGGGCCTGAACGGTCCGCGAGGACCGCACGCGGCCGGGTCGCCGGGTCGCCCGTCGGTTCAGTGCGGCGACAGGCGGCCGCGGATGTCGTCGAAGTGCCGGTGCACGGCGGCCTCCGCGGCCTCCGCGTCACCCGCGCGGACGGCCTCCACGATCCTGGCGTGCATGCGGGCCAGTTCCTCGCCGTCGGCGGCCGTCCCCAGGCCCGGCGCACGCACCCGGTGGAAGGCGCTCCAGAACGTGTCGAGGAGTTCGCTGAGCAGCTCGTTGCCGAGCGACCGGTGGAGCGTGCGGTGGAACCCCCGGTCGGTCCGGGCCGCGATCTCGCCCTCCTCGTGCACCTCCGTGTGCATCCTCGTCACCAGCGCGTCGAGCTCGGCGAGGTCCTCGTCGGGCAGCCGGCCCGCGAGCCGGTGCATGAGCCCCGCCTCCAGCGCCTCGCCGCATCTGAAGGAGTTCGAGCAGGCTGCCCCGGCCCTTGCGGTGGCCGACCACGGTGCGGAACGCCACGGCCTCCGTCAGCGGCTCGAGCGACATGGTGCCGACACAGGTCCCGAAGCCGCGCCGGATCTCGACGATGTGCATGGCCTGGAGGGACTTGAGCGCCTCGCGCAGGGAGTTCCGGCTGACACCGAAACGCTCCATCAGCTCCGTCTCGGTGGGGAGCGGGTCGCCGGGGCCGAGCCCCTGCTCGACGATCAGCTCCTTGATCTTCTCCTCGGCGTCGGCAGCGACCGATCGCATGCGCCGTCCACTCTCGAGCCTTGACATTCCTGCGTTGCCATGTCTCGCTCTACCAGGACATAGGACGTCCTACGTCCCGAGTGACCTGGGAGAACGGCGCGACACCGCCGCCGCAGCCCAGGGTCGGAACAGCACGACCTGGAGTAGCGCATGAGCTTCCCCACGCCTCTGCGAGGCGTCGTCCCCCCGGTCATCACCCCCCTCACCCCGTCGGGGGAGGTGGACGTGCCCTCGGTGCGGCGGCTCACGGCCCATCTGATCGAGGCCGGCGTGCACGGCCTCTTCCTGCTGGGGTCGAGCGGCGAGACCGCCTACCTCACGGACGCCCAACGGCGCACCGCGCTCGAGGCGGCCGTGGACACCGCGGGAGGCCGCGTCCCCGTGCTGGCCGGTGTCATCGACACCACCACGGCCCGCGTACTGGACCGGGCGGCCGACGCCGTCCGGGCCGGCGCCGACGCACTCGTGGCCACGGCCCCCTTCTACACCCGCACGCACCCCGTCGAGATCGCCGACCACTTCCGTCGTGTCCGCTCCGGTGCCGACCTGCCCCTGTTCGCCTACGACATCCCGGTCGCCGTGCACACGAAGCTGCCCCGTGGCCTGGTGCTCGACCTCGCCGCCGACGGCACCCTCACCGGGCTCAAGGACTCCAGCGGCGACGAGGGCTCGCTGCGCCGGCTGCTGGTGGAACTGCGCCGCGGCACACCGGACTTCTCGGTGCTCACCGGCTCCGAGCTCACCGTCGACTGCGCGCTGCTGGCGGGCGCCGACGGCGTCGTGCCCGGACTCGGCAACGTCGACGCCCACGGTTACGTACGGCTCTACGAGGCCGCGCGCGCCGGGGACTGGGCCGCCGCCCGGGCCGAACAGGACCGGCTGGCCGCCCTGTACGCCCTCACCGAGGTGGGCGACCCGGCCGTGATGGGGCCCAGTTCCTCGGCGCTCGGCGCCTTCAAGGCCGCGGTTCACCTGCGCGGCCTCATCGACTGCGCCGCCACCGCCGCGCCCCAGGTACCGCTCGGCGCGGCGGCCGTGGCCCGGGTCCGCACCCATCTGGCCGAGGCCGGACTCCTGTGACCCCGGCCGGGCCCGTCCGCCCGGTCCCCGGCCCCGCCGCGCGTCTTCTCACCGCACTGGATCCCACATGTCATCTGCGCGCACCACGCCACCGTCCCCGCCTGGTACCGCGAGGTCGGCCGGGAGAAGTGGAAGTCGTTCCTCGCCGCCTGGATCGGCTACCTCCTTGACGGCTTCGACTTCGTCCTGATCACCCTCGTACTGACCGAGATCGCCGACGACTTCGGCCTGTCCGCCGTCGAATCCCCGAGTCTGGTCTCCGGTGCCTTCATCACCCGCCGGCTCGGCGGCGCCGTCCTCGGCGCGCTCGGTGACCGCTTCGGCCGCAAGAGCGCCATGGTCGTCAGCATCCTGCTGTACTCGGTCGGCACGTTCGCCTGGGACTACACCAGCCTGTTCACTGCCCGTCTGCTGATCGGCATGGGCATGGCCGGCGAGTACAGCGCCGGTGCCACATACGTGCTCGAGCCGGCTGCCCAACCGGGCCTCCGGATTCCCCATCTCGGGCTTCTCCCCGGGGCGACCCCCAGCCCGCTGAGGGCGCGCTCGTGTCGGAGGAGCTACTGCGCCTCATCCGACACGAGCACCCAGGTCGAGCCGCAGAAGATCGCCGTCTCCATCGACCCCTCGGGCGGCGGCCGGGACGTCGCCGGCGTCCTGGGCGGCTTCCTCGGCGACAACGGCCGCGTGTGGGTCACCCACGACACGTCGGGGCCGATGCCGTCTGCAGAGTGGTCCACCGTGACGGCCCTGCTCGCCTACGAGACGAACGCGGCGATCATCTACGTCGAGTGGAACTTCGGCCGAGACATGTGCGTGCTGGCAATCAGCACGTCCTGGGAGACCCTCCAGCCTGAAGGGATGATTCCCGACGGCGTGCTGATGCCCGCCATCCAGCCGGGGCGCGCCAGGCAAGGCAAACTGCTCCGCGCGGAGCAGTTTGCCCAGCGGATGGTGCAGGACAAGGTGCGCTTCCGCGGCCTGTTCACCGACCTCAAGCGGGAGTGGGCGACGTGGCAGCCCGCCGACCCGGACTCGCCGGGAGGCATAGACTCCTCATGCGTGCTGATCTGCGGCCTGATCCCGGAGGCCAACCAGGGCGCCATCGTGAACCCGCCGCAGCCGGGACAGGTCGACAGCCTGATGCTGCACCTGTCCACCGCCGCCCTGTCTGCTTCGCCTACCTGTCCGGGATGCGGCCGGAGGAGGTCCTGACGCTACGCAGCGGCTGCTGCACCCGTCAGGACCGCGGCGACGGCACCGGGCGCTCGCAGGTGACCGGCCGGCACTTCAAGGGCGTGCTGGAATCAGGCACCGGCCACGCGGGCCGCCAGCTCCTTCGCCTTCCCGGCCGCCTGGGCGAGGGCCTGCTCGCGGGAGGCCTCGGACAGCGGGATCAGCTCGGCCATCGCCGGGTTGACCTTGGCGAGGGTCAGTTCCGGGATGATGACGTGCACTTCGAGCTGGAAGAAGTCGGTGAGGGCCTTCTCCAGGAACGTCGCGGCGAAGTCCGCGCCCTCACGGGGGGTGCCCGGGCCGTAGGCGCCACCGCGGGAGGCGACGACCACGGCCGGCTTGCCGGCGAGGGTGCTGTTCTCACCGGCGGTGCGGCCCATGATGACGACCTGGTCCAGCCACGCCTTCAGGGTCGACGGGATCGTCAGGTTGTACATCGGGGCGCCGATCAGGATGACGTCCGCGTTCTCCAGCTCGGTGGCGAGCTCGTCGCGCAGGGCCATGGCGGCCTTCTGCTCGTCGTTGTGGGTGGCCGGGTCCGAGAAACCGGCGGAGATGCCCGCGGCGTCCAGGTGCGGCACCGGCTGGGCGCCCAGGTCGCGGTAGACGACCGTGCCCTCCGGGTGCTGGGCGAGCCAGTTCTCCTTGAAGGCCTGGGTGACGTCACGAGAGGTGGAGCCGAACGGGAGGGCGGAGGAATCAATGTGAAGCAGGGTGGCCATGGCCGTTCTCCTAAGTCAAAATAAGCAATGAACAAACTCGCAGGGGCTTCCCCACTCGCATCAGCTTACTTTTTCTTAGCTGCAGCGCAAACCGGAGGTAGGCTGGTCACATGGCGGACACAGAAGCGACGGCAACGGCAGCCCTCCACGGGGACGTCGAGATGTGCGTCGCGGCTGGTAGCGCGATCGAGCGTGCCTTCAAGCTGTTGGGTAAGCGCTGGATCGGCATCGTCATGGCGTCGCTTATGGGCGGCCCGGTCCACTTCGCAGACCTGCGGCGCACGGTCCCTGGCATCAGCGAGCGCATGCTCTCCGACCGCCTCACCGAGCTGCAGGCCGCCGGCCTGGTCGTCCGCGAGGTGCACTCGGGCCCCCCGCTCCGCGTCGCCTACCGCCTCACCGACGCGGGCTGCGCGCTGCGCCCCGCGCTGGACGAGCTCCGCGACTGGGCCGAAACCCACCTCCCCGCGGGCAACGAAACGTGCGACGACAGCGGGTGCGGGTAGCCGGGGGCCGCTCAGACGGAACGTGTCGCGCCGGCGCCCGGCCCGGCCAATGCTCTGTTCGGTGATACCGAGGAGCCGCATCAGCTTGAGCACGGCGCGGGTCCCGAAGGCCTCTTTGAGGATCCGGTCCTGCCGCAGGCCGTCCAGGGTCAGCCGCTCCGGCAGGACAGCGACGAAACCCCCGCTCTGCCAGCGTCATTGGCCAAACGGCAACACGCGGGAACCGTCCGCAGAAGCGGTGCGCGCCGCGGTGGCGCACGTTGCGGGCCCCGACCGCGGTCAGGGCCTCGCGCAGCCAGAGGGCCGGGACACCACCCGGAGACGGCCGTGGGGCTTCGAGCGCGACGAGCTGGGCGACGGCGTACTCGTGTCCCTGCTCCTGGCGGCGGATCGTCTGCGCCGCCAGGGCGTGGAAGACGGTGCCGTCCGGCAGGAGCTTCACCGTGCGGGCCGTTGCCCGGCCGGTGTACACGGCGTTCGTCGCGGCGTAGGTCGTGCCCACGTGCCCGGGCATCACCAGCACCCGGGAGCTGGTCCGGCGCGGGGACGGGATCGGCGAACGAGCCGACCCCGCGCACTCCATCGGCGAGCAGAGCCTCGTGTCATATCGGTTGCGCAGCTTCGGCAGTGAGGCTTCGCATCGGTGCGGGTGGGATGGTGCGACTGGGCTGATCGGACTTCCAGGCAGCAGCCACCGGTGGTCCTCGCGGTAGGTCGGGTTTGGACCAGCAGGACGCGGCCGAGCGGCGAAGTACGACGACGACCACAGCGTGGGCAGCTTGCTCTTCAGATGAGGGAACTCCTCCCGCAGGACGCGGGAGGTGAAGCCCTTGAACTGGTTCGCGACATACGAAGCCGAGGCTTTCGGGTCGTGCCTGACGAACAGGTCACGTGGTCCGGCATCACCTCAAAAGCGATGATCTCCCATCCGCGCTCTTCCGCCTTCTGCCGGATCAGCTCCTCCAGCCGTACCGCGACCCGGCCGCCGAGGACCGGACGGCGGTACTTCGGGCACCACACCACGTGGAGCCCGAGGTCGTACACGCCGCTGGAGAACCGGCGAACTTCTCTGGGCACAGTCACGTGATCGATATACAGGCTGCGCCTTATATCATCGGAATCGAATCCTCGGGCCGGAGCCGCGAAGCGGCGGAGTTCGCTGCGGATCTCCCCACCCGGGGGTGCCCGGCCGTGCTCAGCCGTGCAGGAGGACCGGGAGCCGCTGGTGGCCGTTGCTGATCAGCGACGGCACGGACGGCAGATCGGCCGCCGGCTCGGCGAGGCGGATGCCTGGGAAGCGGTCGAAGAGGCTTTCGAGCGCGAGGGCGACCTCCATGCGAGCCAGCGGCGCGCCCAGGCAGAAGTGGACGCCGTGGCCGAACGCCAGATGGTCCTTGACCGTGCGGGTGGCGTCGAACGTGTCGGCGTCCTCGTGCCAGTCGGGGTGCCGGTTGGCGGCGGCGTACGACGCGAGGATGGCCTCGCCGCGGGCGATGGTCTGCCCGTCGGGCAGCGGGATGTCCGTGACCGCGAACCGCAGCGGCAGGTGCTTGACCGCCGGTTCGTGGCGCAGCGTCTCCTCGACCACGTCCTCCCAGTCGGCGGCCCCCTTGCGCACCAGTTCGAGCTGGTCGGGGCGGGTCAGCAGGGTGTGGACGGCCTGGTCGATGACGTTGACGGTGGTCTCGTAGCCCGCGCTGATCATCAGCAGCAGGGTGTCGCGCAGCTCCTCGGGGCTGAGCTGCGAGCCGTCGTGCTCGTCGTCCCGCGCGGCGATCAGCAGGGACGTCATGTCGTCGCCGGGGGTGGCGCGTTTCTCGGCGATGAGCTGGTCCAGGCACTCGTAGAGCCGGACCGTGTTGGTCTGCGCCTCCTCCTGGCTCAGGGTGGTGTCGAAGACACCGTCCACCAGGTCGCGGAAGCCCTCCCGGCGGCTCTCGGGCACGCCCATCAGGTGGCCGATCACGGCGATGGGCAGCGGGTAGGCCAGTTCCTGGCGGAGATCGACCGGCTCGCCCGGGGGCAGCGCGGCCAGGCGGTCGACGAGAGCGGTCACCATGTCCTGGACGGCCGGCCGCATGGTGGCTATTCGGCGCGAGCTGAAGGCGGGCGCCACCAGTCGGCGCAGCTTGCGGTGGTTGGCGCCGTACGCGGTGAACATGTTCTCCACCGCCACCCACAGGGCGAGCGGCCAGGTGCCGACGACCTGCCCGAAGGCGGGCCAGTGCGCCTTCGCGTCCTTGGACACGTCCGGGCTGGTCAGGAGCCGCTTGAGCAGGGCGGGGTCGGAGACCGACCAGGCCTCCACACCGAGGACGTCCACCCGGGTCGCCGGACCGCGGGAGCGCAGGGTCCGGTGCTCGGCGTGGTGGTCGGCGCCGGCGGGGTCGAGGACGAGCGGGGCGAGCGAATCGGCCATGGCGGACTCCTTAGTGGACGGCGGGAAAGGTGACGGGCAGGGATTCCAGAGCGCGGTGGAACGGGCCCGGGCGCCAGGTCAGTTCGGCCGCGGGCACGGCGAGGTCCGTCTCCGGCAGGGCGTCGAGGAGGTGGGTGACCGCGGTCTCGGCGATCAGGTAGGCGTGCGAGCGTGCCGGGCAGGTGTGCGGGCCGATGCTCCACGCCAGATGCGCGCGGTTGCCCGTGTGACGGCCCTCGGGCAGCCCGTCGGTGAGCACCGGGTCGTTGTTGGCGGCCGCCAGGGAGATCACGACCGGTTGGTCGGCCGGCAGGAGCACCCCGTCCACGTCGATGGGATAACGAGGGTACGAGATGCAGTAGTTCGCCATGGGCGGATCGGTGTAGAGGACGGCGTCGAGCGCGTCGCGCACCGTGGACAGCCCGGCGTGCAGATCGGCGGAGAACTCCTCGTCGGTGAGGATCTTCAGGACGGTGTTGCTGATCAGGTTCGTCAGCGGCTCGATCCCGGCGCCATAGAGCGTGACGAGCTGGTGGCCCATCTCCTCGTCGCTCAGCCGGGCGGGGTGGCCGATCAGGCGGGACGTGATGTCGTCGCCGGGGTGCCGGCGGCGCAGCAGCACCAGGTCGGTGACGGCTTGGCCGAGGATCCGGTTGGCCTCCTCGGCGTCCGCGGTGTCGAAGATCCTCGCCATGCCGTCGGCGATGCGCCGGCCGATCTCGTCCGGGCAGCCCAGCAGCGCGCTCAGCACCCGGAAGGCGATGGGGAACGAGTACTGGGTGAGCAGGTCGGCCTTGCCCAGCGCACGGAAGTCGTCGATCGCCGAGGAGGCTACCTTCTCGACGAGGGCCCGCAGCCCGTGCTGGTCGACACCGCCGATCGCGGCGGTGTTCGCGGCCCGGTAGCGGGTGTGCTCGGCGCCTCCGGACCGCAGCGCGTTGGGCCGCCACTCCATCATCGGCCGGACCGGGCAGGACCTCGGGATCCCCTGCTCCCAGGCGCGCGGGTCGGCGGGGAAGTGCAGCGGGTCGTTGAGGATGCGGCGCGCCTGGTAGTAGCCGATCACCAGTGTCGCCGGGACCCCGGGCGCCAGGTCGACGGGGACGAGGGGGCCGTGCGTGCGCCGCATCCACCGGTAGGAGCCGTGCGGGTCGGCGGCGAACTCCGGGGAGTACAGCGGGAACCGGCCCGATGGGCTCGTCGGCGCGGGCGCGGCGGAGGGCATCGTCATCGGGGGGTCTCCAGGACGGCGGCCGAGCGGTGCTCGGTCAGGTACTCGGTGAGCGTGATCAGGGCGTGCAGGGACGACGTGCGGTCGCGGGCGTCACAGGTCGTCAGAGGCGTGTACGGGTCCAGGGCCAGGGCCTCGCGCAGCTCCGCCTCGGGGTAACCCGGCGCGTCCGGGAAGGTATTGATGGCGACGGCGTACGGTATGCCCCCGCTGTCCAGCAGACCGAGCGCGTCGTGCGAGGCGTCGAGGTCGCGGGTGTCGGCCAGCACGAGGCAGCCGAGCGCGCCCTCGGCCAGGTCCTCCCACAGCGGCTGGAAACGGGCCTGCCCCGGCAGCCCGAACAGGTAGAGGGCGAGGCTTCCGCCGGCCATGTGGATACGGCCGAAATCCATCGCCACCGTGGTCGTCGTCTTGTGCGGAGTGCCCCGCAGGTCGTCGACGCCGGCGCTGGCCTGCGTGATGGGTTCCTCCATCCGCAGGGGCTTCACCTCCGACACACTGCCGATGAGCGTCGTCTTGCCGACGCCGAAGCCCCCCGCGACCACGATCTTGGCCGACCGCGTCACCGTGGCCGGGACGTAGGTGACGGGCGGGTCAGACCAGGGAGCGCAGTCCACGCAGTACCTCCTGCAGCAGGTCGGATTCGGGCTGGTGGTCGCTCGCGGCGACCGGGCTCGTCAGGTGGCCGGAGTCCATCAGCGAGGAGACGAGGATGCGTACCGTGGACGGCGGCAGCTCCAGCGCGGCGGCGATGTCGGCGACGGCCAGGCCGCCCACCGTGCCGGTGAACAGACGCATCACCCGGCGGGGGTCCGGGCCCAGGGAGTCCGTGGGCCCGGACGCCGCGATGAGCACGCTCTCCAGCCGCACGTCGTCACGGGCGCGGATCTTGCCGCCGGTGCGGACGTAGGGCCTGACCATGTCGGGGTCACGCCGCGGCCCCGTCATACCGGTGAGCCGCCTTCCGCGACGGGCACGCGCTCCGCGGTGCCCAGCTCGTGACCCACCCGGGTGGCGAGCCGGACCATGTGGTGGGAGATCAGCCCGACGTCGGCGTCCGGCCCGGTCGTGCACACCGACAGCATGGTGTTCCGGGCGGCGGTGGTCGTCAGGCCGATGCAGCCGACCGACTCGATCAGCAACTGGCGCATGCCCTGACCGCCGGTGAACTCGTCCCATGCCTTGCCCGCGGCCCGCAGCGCCGCCGTCAGCGCGGCGAACTTCTCCCCATCCTCCTGGCCGATGGTCTCGGTCCGCGCCTTCAGCAGGCCGTCGCTGCTCATCAGCACGGCGTAGCGGACGCCTTCGACGGTGCCGAGTTCCTGGTCGAGCAGCCAGCCCAGGTTGTTGGTGTGTGTGTCTCGCACGATCAGTGTCCTTCTTCGTGTGCGGCGTCGTGTCCGGTGCCGGGTGTCGTACGGTTCGCCGCGTCGTGTTCTGCGGGGGTAGCGGAGGGGTTGTCCAGTCGGCCGCGGCGGGTGCCCTCCGCCCAGGCCGCGGCGATGGCGGGACGGCCGGGCCCGGCAGGGGCGGGGGGCGGGGCGGTACGGCGCTGCGCGGCGAGGGCCGGGTTGCGCCGGCGGACGGTCAGGCCGCTGGCGGTGGTGGCGGGCGGGGTCTGGCCCACCGTGGGGGTGGCGGGGGGTGCCTGCGGGGCCTGGTGGGCGGCGGGGGCGGCCGGTGCTGCGGGGATGGCCTCGTGGGCGCCCGACGGCAGTGGTGCGGCCGCGGGGGCCTGCGGCACGGCGGCCGGTTCGGGGCGCGCCGCGGGGACGGAGGGCACGGAGGCGACGGCGGGGCCGCCCGACTCCGGGGTGATGAGCAGGTTCTTCGGCAGCACGATCATCGCCCTGGTGCCCTGGTAGATGTTGGGCGCGGTCAGCTCGACGCGGAAGCCGTAGTTCTCCGCCAGCAGGGACGCCACGCGCAGCCCGGTCTGGGGGTGGGCGCCCAGGCGGGTGATGTCGTCGCGCTGCTCGCCGGACATCACGTCGCTGGCCCACAGCAGCCGCTCGTCGTCCATGCGCAGTCCGGCGTCGTCCACGATCAGGAAGCACGCGTGGTGGCCCTGTTCGAGGGAGACGTGGACGCTGGCGGCGGGCGGGGAGTAGCGCAGCGCGTTGTCCAGCAGCACCGCGAGGGCGTGCACGACCGCCTCCACCGCGCGGCCCTCGACCGAGATGGAGCCCATCTCGGGGTGCTTGATCCGCTCGTAGCCCTCGATACGGCCCATCGCCGCCCGCACGATGTCGGTCATCGCGGTGGCCGGCCAGCGCCGCGAGAGTTTGTCCCCGGCCAGCACGGCGTACCCGGAGGCGGTGAGCAGCATCTGCTGGGCGAGGTGGTCGATCTCCACCAGCGTCGCGTACGCCTCGTCGGAGATGTGCCGCCGCACGCCCTGGCTGACCGCGCGGCCGAGCCGTGCCGCCCGTGCCACCACGTTGTTGGCGAAGCCGCGCACGGCGGCCCGGGCCACGCCCACGGACTCGTGCCGTGCCTGCGCGATCTGCCGCTCGGCGTCCTGCCGGAGCTGCTCGACGGACTGGGCCGCCGCCGCACGTTCCCGGGCCCGTACGTCCTCCACCGCCGCGGCCACGGCGCCGGGGAGGGTGCGCAGCCGCTCGGCGAGGGGGGTGCCCTCCAGATTCGGCGGCACCATGAGCGTGGCCTGGGCGCCGTCACCGTCCTGCGCGGTGCCGACCGCCGCGGGGATCACGGTGGCCGTGAGGTGGCCCACGCACTGTTCGGCCGCGAGGAGTTGCAGGGTGAGCCGGTCGGCGTGCCGGCGCAGCAGCTCGGCCTCATGCCGGGCCTGGTCGCGTTTGCGCCGGAAGTACCAGGCGGCCCCGGCTCCGGCCAGCGTCAGCAACACGGCGCCGGTCAATACCAGTTCAGTCATCAGGTCCTCACGGATCGGGAAGCCGTCGGTGTGGGGGTGCGGGCCGGGGCGGCCGGGGCCGCCGGGGTGCGGGCCGAGGGGCCGGCGCGGTGGGCGCCGGGAGTCCGCACGGGGCGGGGGCGGGCGATGCCGACCCGGGGGCGTACGTCCTTGCGGGGACGTGCGGCTCGCCCGAACCCTGCGGTTGGTGCCCGCTGGCGGCCGGGGGCCTCAACAAGCCAGAAAGCGCCGGCGTCTCATGGACCGGGACAGAGGGACGCGCGGACGGCCCTCGGAGTCCTCCCGCGGCACCACCCGGTGCCACGCCCCCGTCACACCTGCCACGGGGCCGCTGGAGGTCAGGGTCGTCAACGCGGAGGTCCGCAAGACCGCGGGCGAGGCGGTGCCAGCTCAGCCACGAGCGCGTCGCACCACGATCCGACGCCCTGACCTGACGTGACCCGGCAGGGTAAGACCCCTGGCGGTCTGCCACGGATCAGGGAACGTCTGCACGCGCTCCTGCCGGGCCTGGACGGGCAGGTCCTGGAGGAGGTTGTGCAGGAGGCGGTCATTCGCAGCGCTGCGGTCGGCATTCTTGACCGGCACCTGGCCGAGTACTCCGACGCGCTGACCGGTGTTACGGCGCCTGCCTGCGCGGACTGCGGCAAGGCTTCGCGAAAACTGGGCCGCCATTACCAGGGGCGGAGCCTGTGCCCGAACTGCTTCAGCACGGGCCCACTACGCGACCTGCGTACGATGCGCGTGCCCTGCCCGCCGCACCACTGCGCTCGAGGACGGCCCGGTGCGTCCGAGTTGCAAACGCGCCGCGGCGATGCCCCGCTGCGCGACGTGCGGTCGGGAGGTAGGCGGCGCCGCCCGCCTTCCTGACGATCTGCTGTTGTGTCACCACTGCAGGCCCAGGCCCGCTCGCGCCTGCGTTTCGTGTGGGCCCGAGGCGCCCGTTCAGTCGATCACGGACGAAGGTCCGGTCTGACGGCGTTGCTACCGCTCCCCGTCCCGGCAGTGCGGCCAGTGCGGGGAGACGCGGCCCATCATGCAGCGCGCCCGCGGGGACGAGCCCGACCTGTGTGCCCAGTGCTACCGCGTGCCCGACCGCACCTGCTTCCAGTGCGGCGGCACTCGCCGCGTGGCGGCGATCGTCCGCGGCAAGCCGCTGTGCCCGGGCTGCCACGAACGCCGACCGCGGTCGTGCGCGATCTGCCACCTGTCCCGCAAGGTGCAGGCTGAATGGCCCCTCGGCCCGGTCTGCAACACCTGCTACAGCCAGGTCCGCCGCGCACCGGCCACGTGCAGCGACTGCGGCCGGATGCGCCCGCTGATCGGCCGCCGCTTGGACAGCGTTGCCTGCTGCGGCCCGTGCTCCGGGGCAGGACCGGCCTACGAATGCCAAGGCTGCGGCGACAGCGGACTGCTCTACCGCCGCGGATTTTGCGTCCGCTGCGTTCTCGACCAGCGCTTGACCAGCCTGCTCTCACCCGACGCACCCTCCGTCCCGGAGCAGCTTGCCCCTGTACGGGCAGCGCGCGGACCACGCGAGGCCAGAGCCTGAACACCGCCGTCCCGCCACGGCTGATGCCACTGGCAGGCCGATTTCAGGCTCACCCGCAAACGCCGTGCCATCTCCGGCGGCTTGATCTTCTGCTCGAACAGCTCGGCCGCCTGCATCCGCACCGGCTCCCGGCGCTGACGCCCCGCAGCGGTCAGCCCGCCCCCATCCGCATAGCTCACACACCACGGGATACAGCCACCGCTCGCCCCATGCCGGCAGCGGCAGCTGCCTGGCTGATCATGATGCAAGGTCACTCCAGCACCCAGCGCTTCGGTCGCTGTCACCACGTCCGGCGGGTGGACACCTCCAGCGAGCGGAACCCCTGCTGTTGCCTGCTGCTCCAGGCAGCCACGGAATCACCAGCCCGTCCGATGTCCTGCTCGGACATCCCCAGGCCTCGGACCAGGACATCCGACCCCGCGACTCTCCGCCGGTCGGTCACGGCGGCCGTCCGAGGTGGCCGGTTGACATATTCCGGACCGGTGTAAGGCTGAAGAGGACGCGGTTCCGCGGCCGCGTCACATAGAGCCTGGCAGTGCCGCCCACTGGGTCCAGTCACCCACCGGTTCGTGGCGGCGACAGATGCACCTGACCCCCGCTCCGTAGGGGACAGCTGCGGGACGCGAAGTGAGGCGATCGAATGAACCGGGTTCCCGAGGTGGCCGTGGTAGGAGCCGGCATCGTCGGCCTCTGCACCGCCTATGCACTGGCCGAACGCGGAACGACGGCGCGGGTCTACGAAAGCGGCGCTCCGGGCCACGGGCAGTCCAGTGGTCAGTCCCGCATCTTCCGCCACGCGCACGACGACGCCCGCCTGGTCGAATTCACCCGGCAGGGCCGCGCCGTCTGGGACGAGTGGGCCGACCGGTTGGGCGCCGAACTGATCTCCCATGACGGAGTGGTCGCCCTGGGCGGTCCCGTTCCTGGGAGACTGCGTGTTCTGCAGGATGTCGGCGGCATACCGGTCCGGACCGTGGACAGCGCCGAGCTTCACGCCCGCATGCCGCTGCTTGCCGACTACCGCGGTCCCGCGATGCTCGATGAGGACGGCGGCGCCATCCGCACCCGTGTCGCGGTCGAGAGCCTGGCCGACGCGCTGGGTGACTCTGTGGTCACCGACGAGGTCGTCTCGCTGCATCCGACGGGTCACGGCACGGTGGAAGTGCTCAGCGCCGTCGGCCGCGAAGAGTATGCAACGGCCGTGGTGTGCGCGGGCCTGGGCACGGCGCGGCTGGCGCGCAACGTAGGGCTTTCGCTACCCATACGACCGGCAGCCCACGTCCGCCTCACCTTCCAGGTGAGGGGGGCACCCCCGGAACGGGTCGCCTGCCTGCAGGACAGCAGTGGCGACTTCGGCGAGGTCGGCGTCTACGCAGCCCCCTACCCCGGCAACGGCCGATATGCGGTGGGCCTCAGCCAAACGGTCGACGTACGGGAGGACGGCAGCTTCGCGGACCCCGATGCACTGGCGGCGCTCAGCGACCGCGCCCGCGCGTACGTCTCCCGCGCATTGCCCGGCCTCGATCCCGAGCCCGTCGAGTACCTGCACTGCTGGGTGACAAGCCTGCCGTGGAGCGAAGACGGCATGGCGGTCTGGGAAGCCGACAGGATCTTTTTCGCCGCCGGGCACAACCTGTTCAAACAGGCACCCCGACTGGGACGGGCATTGGCCGGCGCGGCCATGGCCGAAGAACTCGAGGAGAACCTGCGTCCAGCGGCAGCACTCGGCCAGCCTCGTTGAAAGCCCCGACAGTTGGCGCAGCCCGCTTCGACGACGGCGCTGCTCGCATTCATGATCTTGAAGGTTTGACGGCAGAACGTTTCCGCTTGGAGAGCGACGTGCGCGTTACGACGTACATCTTCGTGGTGGGGGCCGGTTGAGGGGCATCGGCTCCTTGCTCAGCGGCGGTACACGCTGGCATCCGTGTGGTGGGTGACGGCGGTGCAGCATGATGTGCCCCGCACCCGGGGGATCGCGCAAGCTCCCTCCTGCGCTGGGCGCCCGGCCCGGGCCGCGGGTCGGTGATCGGGGTGCCATTCGGAAAGATCCCGATCACATCGGTGCGGCGGCCGCGCGACGCGGACGGCTTTCGCTGGATGAACCATGGGCCCACGGGGGATCTCGGCGCGTGCCGCAGGAGAATCGCATTCCGGTCTGAGAGGATTCCGTTCCGATCTGGAGATGTATGTCGTGGTGCAGTTGGTGGTTGGCAGTCTTGGCCACCCTTACATCCAGGAGGAAGCCATGGCGGATCCGCGGACGGTCATCCTTCCTTGCGGGGTTGCGGTCACGGCGCTCGGTCAGGGCACCTGGGGGATGGGGGAGGTTCCCGGGCGCCGCGCGGCCGAGGTGTCGGCCCTGCGCGCCGGACTGGACCTGGGAATGACCCTCATCGACACCGCGGAGATGTACGGGGACGGCGCGGCGGAGGAAGTGGTGGCCGAGGCGGTGGCCGGACGGCGGGACGAGATCTTCCTGGTCAGCAAGGTGCTCCCCTCCCATGCGGACGCCGGTGGAGTGGCCGAGGCATGCCGGGGGAGCCTGCGTCGTCTGCGCACGGACCGGATCGACCTGTACCTGCTGCACTGGCGTGGAGCCGTGCCGCTGGAGGAGACGGTCGAGGCGTTCGAGTCCCTGGTACGGGAGGGTGCCATCCGCTCCTGGGGGGTGAGCAACCTGGACGTGGATGATCTCGCGGACCTGCCGCCCGGAGCCGGGCCGCAGACCGACCAGGTGCTGTACAACCTCAGCCGTCGAGGGCCTGAGTACAGTCTGCTGCCCAGGTGCCGTGAACTGTCGATCCCCGTCATGGCGTACTCGCCGGTCGAGCAGGGCCGTCTGCTCGGCCACACGGCGCTGCGGGACGTGGCAGCCGCCCACGGTGCGACGCCCGCGCAGATCGCCCTGGCCTGGGTCCTGCGGCACGAGGACGTCATCGCGATCCCGAAGGCGTCCTCCCGCGCGCACGTCGAGGAGAACAGGGCGGCTCTGGAGGTGGACCTGACCGCCGAGGATCTCGCGACCCTGGACCGGGCGTTCCCGCCGCCGGGGAGCAAACGGCCGCTGGAGATGCTGTGACACCACTGCGGCGCGCCCGGAGCCGGGGGGCCGGCCCTCACCGGTGGCGGCAGAGGGCGTCGTACTGTTCCTGCACGGCGGAGGACATGGCGACGCGGTGCTCTTCGAGGTGCGGGGCGCTCTCTCGGGAACTCCGCAGCCACTGGTGGGCACTGCGTTAACAGCCCGTGTCCTCGTCACGGGTGTCGCAGGCCTGCCACCCGCGGCACCCTGGCATTTCCCTGCGACGAGCCTGTGCCGGGGTCCCTCATCACCGGCCGGGCTGGAAGACGGCGCGTACACATCCGTCGAGTTTCTCCTTGAAGAGGTGGTATCCCTTCGGCCCGTCATCGAGGGACATGATGTGGGTGGCCAGGTGGGCTGTCTTCAGCTCGCCCCTTTCCATGCGCTCCAGGCGCATGGGGATGTAGCGGTGGCCGTGCTGCTGGGCACTGCGCAGGGTCAGGCCCTTGTTCATGACCGCGCCGAGCGGGAATTTGTCGACGAAGCCCGCGAAGACGCCGGGGACGAATACGCTGCCGCCCTTGCGGCATGCCTGGATGGCCTGGCGTACGGCGGCGGACCGGTCGGTCTGCAGGCGCAGCTGCTGTTTGGCTTGGTCGTAGAGCTGCTGGGTTCCGGGGTGGGCTTCCATGCCGACGGCCTCGATGCACACGTCCGGGCCGCGGCCGCCGCTCATCTCGCGCAGCTCGGCGTCGATGTCGGTCTTCTCGTAGTTGAGGGTCTCCGCGCCGACGTGCCGGCGGGTCACGTCCGGACGGTACTCGAAGCGGTCGATGGCGATGACCCGGCCGGCGCCGAGCAGTATCGCGGCCCGCGCGGCCATCTGGCCGACTGCTCCGCACCCCCACACGGCGACCACGTCGCCCGGCTTCACCCCGCCGAGGTCGGCACCCATCCACCCGGTGGGCGCCGAGTCGGAGGCGAACAGCGCCGTAGCGCCTTGGCCTGCCGCAGCGCGGTCCGCAGTTCCTGGACCGTGTCGTGTCCGGTCACCCGCTCGGCGGTACCGCGCAGCCCGGCATGCTCCTTGTCGTGCAGCCGGGAGGCCAGTTCCGTCCCGCGTTCACCGGGGGCGGGGCGCAGCTCGGTGTCGATGGCGTCGCCGAGTCGGGCGAGCGGCTCCGGCAGCTTCCCACCGGGCGCCACCTCCTCGGCGGACGTGCACACTGTCATCACGTGCCACCGCGGCTCGGTCTCCCCCGCGTGGGAGGCTCCCGAGCGGATGGCTTCGCCGGCGCGGCGGGCCGCTGAGACCGCGGCGCCCAGGGTTTCGGTTCCCATGCCGACCACGGTGGAGACCGCGCCGCCTGCTGCTTTTGCCTGGCCTACTCCGAGGCACAACTCGGCGTCTCTGTCGTGTGATTGTCTCGCTGCCTTTGGTGGCCTGCCAGGGAATCGACCACTGGCACTGGTGGTGCAGGCCGTCGGCCCGGGGCATCCAGCACAAGGACCCCGGGCCGGGCCGATGTGACCGAGCAGACCACCACCGGCCAGACCGGCATAAGCGGCGCCCCGGAGCTGTCCGGCGTCGACCTCGCCCGGGTCGCGCTGCAGCAGGCCGGCTGGCTGCGCAGAAGAACGGCGAGGCCCGCGCCCCGCACCGGCGGCGGTCGACCGCCGCGAAGCGGCCGGGCGGGAGCCCTCCGGGTTCGCCGCGGTGCTGGCCGGGCGGCTGGACCCGATCACCCAGGACGCCTGCCAGTTCTACGACGACCACGGCCTCTACGAAGAGTTCGGCGGTGTGGTCACCGACCGCGAGGAGGGCATCCGGATCGGCAGGGCGCTCGGACAGCACAAGGCCGTGATCCTGGCCAACCACGGCCTGCTGACAGTGGGCCACAGCGTGGCCGAGACGGCATGGTGGTTCATCAGCATGGAACGTTCCTGCCAGGCGCAACTGCTGGCCATGGCCGCGGGGGAGCCCCGTTCGATCGACCACGCCACCGCCACCGACGTCCACCGCCAGACCGGCAACCACCTGTTCGGATGGCTGTCCCTGCGGCCCCTGCACGAGGAGATCATCGCCGAACAGCCCGACCTGTTCGACTGAACGGGAAGCGACCGGCACGCTCACGGGAGGGATCACGCATCACGCGATGCGCGATCCCTCCCCGCCTCGTGCCCATACCGCCACAGCACCCGCAACCTCGGCGGCCAAGGACTCGGAGTCCGCGTCGATCTCGAACCGCACGTCGCCGGCGCGGACCTCTTCGATCGCGTGGACCTGCAGCGAGGTCAGCGGAAATGACTTCACCCGGTGGACCGTCATCAACGGGGTGCACGCCAGGTTCATCATGGTCCGGCCGAGCCGGGACTGCTGCGTCGCTGACGGGCTCACCGGGAGCTCGGGGTCCGGGCAGGGACGGCGTTCAGGAGACGGTGAAGGGGCGTGAGGTGCCGGTGAACGTGCTGACTGCACCCGTCAGAGCGTTTTTTGCGGCGCCGTGGTGGACGACCCGGTACGTGCCCGGCGGGGTGTCCGGCGCGATGTCCCAGGTGACGGTCGCGGTGGACTCACCGGTCAGGGCGTTGGTGCGCTTCCAGCGGTACGTCGTCCGCCAGTCGCCGTCGTCGAGGCAGCGCACCCAGCGGCCTTCCTGGAGCTGCTGGATCTCCAGGAAGGTGCCGCCGCGGTGCAGGTCGTTCTTGGGATGGCCGGTGACGAAGACGACGGTCACCTGCCGGCCCGTCCGGTAGGCGGTTGCCGCGTCGGTGAGTACCTGACCGTAGGAGCGCAGCAGGCCGGGGCTGTCCAGGACGACGCCGGGCTGTACGTTCAAGATTCCGATGGCGGGGGAGGAGGGCGGCGTCCCGAGAGGGAGCCGGGTGCCCTGGCGCATCGAAGCGGCCAGCTCGGCGAACTCCTGCTGGTACGCGGGTGTGGTGTACCGACCGAAGAGCGTGGAGGCGCCTTCGTACTGCTGGCTGTCGTACTCCTCGGGCGTGGTGACGTACTGGCTGTACCCGTTGGTGTAACCCTGCATCAGGACGTTCTCCAGCGGGACGCCGAGTTCCTCGGCCACGGCACGGCGGATGCGGAGTCCGGCGACGATGGTGTACTCGGCGGGGCCGCCGACCACGTACAGCTGGCCGATCCTGAGCAGTTGCAGCGGCAGGACGTCGGGTGTCGCCTGGAGCAGTCCGCCGGGGACGACAGAGGTCTTGGGGGACTGCTCGTCGGCGAGCCACTGCGGGACCTTCGAGTTGATGCGCTCGATCAGCGGCGTCAGCGGGGAGGGCGTGCCCTCGAGGAGTCCGGGGATGCCCGGCCCGTCCTCGAGACTGCCGGCCAGCGTGGACAGGCCGATGACGCCGGAACAGGTGTGGTGCGTACGGCCGTCGGGGGTGTAGCGGCCGTCGACCTGGACCTGGGACATGTCGACGTAGCGCAGACGGGAGTCGATGCCACCGCTGACCGGGGTGGTGGCGGAGGCATGGATGCGCTGCGCGGCGCTGGACTGACGCAGGCCGATGAGTCGGGTGTTTTCGAACTCGTCCTCGGTCGGCCCGGATCCGGGCCGGAGGTTCAGGTTGGGCGACATGTCGCCGGCATTGGTCTGGGGGAAGGCGGCGACGAAGCCGGGCGTGTCGTCGAGGTAGCGCACCCCGGCGGTGTCGTGCTCCCACGCGTAGGCGGCGTAGCCCTTGTTGTCGCCGCTGATCAGGGTGTTGCCGTTGGTCATCGAGGTGCCGTGGGTGGGGAACCAGGTGATCGCACCGACGTCGGTGTGGCCCTGGCGGAAGCGCAGCACGGTCATCGCTGGGTCGATGCCGAGGGGG
This sequence comes from Streptomyces viridiviolaceus, assembly GCF_014650995.1. Classification (GTDB taxonomy): domain Bacteria; phylum Actinomycetota; class Actinomycetes; order Streptomycetales; family Streptomycetaceae; genus Streptomyces; species Streptomyces viridiviolaceus. The sequence goes on along the minus strand of NZ_BMWA01000021.1, from coordinate 11,753 downwards.
TAGGCGTCCTTGTCCGCCTGGGGATTGCGTTCGAAGGCCCGGCGGGAACGGTTGACGCTCGCGTCGGTGAGTTCACCGCGGCCCAGCGTGATCGTGCCGGGTCGGAGGTCGGCGTGGGCGATGGTGATCGCCTCGACGATGCCGCCGACCACCGCGTCGAAGTTCTGCCGCTGGAAACCGAGGGTCGCAAGGTTGTAGGCGAGGTCGTGGCTGCAACCGCCCGGCCCCGCGTGGGTGTGGGTGGCGCTGAGCGAGACGTTCTGCTCGGTGTAGACGGTGCCGTGTGCGGCGGCCAGTTCGGCCAGCACCGCACGGAAGACGGCGAACGGGAGGATGCCCTGGTCGGCGTTGCACCAGGCGATGCGGTTGCCGCTCGCGGGATCGACGATGACGAACGCCCGTGCCCGCAGCCGTTGATGGATGCCGCTGGTCTGCTGGTCGAACTTCGAGTAGCCCATCATGCCGCTCTCTGCCGCGGCGCCGGTGATGTCCGCGATGCCGCGGCCGACCAGGTACGGCGACGGGCCGGGCGTGTCCGCTGCCGCGGCCCTTCCGGCGCCGAGCGCCAGACCGGCGGCCGCGGCCATCAGCTGGAGTCCTCGTCTGCGGGTGAGTTCGGGTGTGTCCACGGTTTCCTGCCTTCACATGGGTGGGGGCATTCGTGAGCGGTGCGTCATCGCCAGCCGCGCATGTCGACCGGCCATCGGTCGAGGACGTCCGGCCCGTCGACCAGGTAGAGGCTGTCGTGGAGCGCCACGGTGGGATCGACGTGGGCGGGCTGCACCCGGACGAGGTCTCCCACGGCGGGCGCGGGCATGCCGTCGGGCCGGAACGTGGTGTGCTCGTCGGAGCAGAACCAGACCTCGGCGCCGTCGATGCGAGGCAGCCCGTGGTCCAGGCTGAGCGCCTTCAGCCCGACGTCGGCGACGGCCCAGCCGGACGACACCGAGATGACCCGGCCGAGGACGAAGAGGGCCTGCCGGAAGGGCTGGCCGAGCTGCTGGTAGGCGGTGTCCATGAGCGCGTAGGAGCCGGCCTGGATCTCGTCGGCCCAGGTGTTGACGGCGTACGTGCCGGTCCCTCCCGCGCTGATCAGTTCCCCGCCGACGGCGGCGCTCGCGGCGAGCAGGTGCTCCATCGCCTGCTCGGTACTGTCCCGGCGTTCCGCCTCCTTCTCCACGAGCATGAGGTGCCCCTCGTAGCCCATGACCCCGCGCACGGTCAGTCCGGACCGCCGGGCGAGGTCGGCGAGCGCGCCGGCCATGTCCGGGGAGCAGCCGCAGCGCGGCAGTCCGACGTTGACGTCGATGAGGACCTCGCGTACTCCGCCGGCGACGGCGGCCTCGATCGTCTCGGCCGAGTCCACGGCGACGGTCACGCGGTGGCCGTCGTCGACCAGACGTCCCAGGCGTCGGGTGTCGAGCACCTCGTTGGCCAGGAGGAGGTCCTCGCCCAGGCCGGCGCCGGCCATCGCCTCGACCTCGCGGACCGTCGCGCACGTGAAGCCGCGATGCCCGTTGGCGTACTGGAGCTTCGCCAGGCTCGTGCACTTGTGCGCCTTGACGTGCGGGCGCAGACGCGCGCCGGGCAGCGCCGCCGTCATCGTGTCGAGGTTGTGGCGCAGCGCCGCCTGCTCGACCAGGAGCGCGGGCGTCTGCAGTTCGCTGATCAGCATGTCACCGACCCCCCGACGGGCCCGAGTACGCGGCGCAGGTGGGCGTTGGTGAAGGTGCCCTGCGGATCGAGCCGCGACCGGACCGCCTGGAACCGGTCCCACTCGGGGTAGCGGTCGGCGAGTCCCTCGGCCGTCATCAGATGCCGCTTGCCCCAGTGCGGCCGCCCGTCGAAGGCCAGGGCGATCTCCTGGACACTTCGGAAGTACCGCTCCCACGGCATGCCCCGGTACATGTGCACGGCGAGGTAGGCGGTCTCGCGTCCGTAGGCCGGACTGAGGTGGGACAGCTCGTCCCCGGCCACGAACCGCACCTCGATCGGGAACCCCACGTCCAGGCGGTCGCGGTCGATCACTCGCAGGATCTCCCGGAGAACCTCGGCGCACGCCGCGCGGGGCACGGCCCATTCCATCTCGGTGAACCGCACCGACCGCTTGCTGGCGAAAACGCGGTGGCTCTGGTCGACGTGGCTCGAGGGAGCCATGAGCCGGGTCACGGCACGGTTCAGGCGCGAGATCTGGGACGGGAAGCGGCGTCCTGCCCGGCACGCCGCGTCGAAGACGCTGTTTTCGGCGAACTCGGCGACGGCTTTGGCGAGTTCGCGGGGCGGCCGGATGGGCTCGTCGGTGCGGTTGTTCAGCTTGACCAGGGCCGCGTCGGTGTGGGGGAAGAGGAAGAACTCGAAGTGGTCGTTGCCGTCGACGAGGTCGTCCAGGCCCTCCAGGGTCCGGGCGAGCGGCATGGTCCTGGTCTCCGCCCGCAGCGCGAACGCCGGTACGACGCGCAGGGTGTAGCTCGTGATCACGCCGAGCGCTCCCAGACTCACCCGGGCCGCCCGCAGGATCTCGTCCTCGGCTTCGGTACAGGTCAGCCTGGTGCCGTCGGCCAGGACGAGATCGAGGGACTCGATCTGCGTGGCGAGGTTGCCCAGCCGTCGGCCCGTTCCGTGGGTGCCGGTGGACATGGCGCCCGCGACGCTCTGCCGGTCGATGTCGCCGAGGTTGGGCAGGGCGAGGCCGTGGCGGGCGAGCTGGAGGTTCAGATCGCTCAGGCGGGTGCCTGCGCCGACCGTCACGAGTCCCGCCTCGGCGTCGACATGCCGCAGGCCGCTCATCCGGTCCAGGTTTAGCAGCAGGCCGTCGGTACAGACCTGGTCGTTGAAGGAGTGGCCGGCGCCGACGACGCGGACGGTCCGGCCCTCCGCGGTCGCCCGCTTGGTCGCGGCGGCCACCTCGTCAACCGAACGGGGCTGCAGGGCCCGGCCGGGCGTACAGGATTCGTCACCGGCCCAGTTGACCCAGGTGCCGGCGGTGGGAGCCTTCTTCTTCATCCTTCGACCTCCTGAGCGTTGGGACCGTCGGCGTGCGGGTGACGCTGATCGAGGAGGGGTGGTGCTCCTGCCTCGCCCCGTTCCAGCCGTGGCCGCAGTCCGACCAGCCACCACAACGCCGCGAGGGCCAGCCCGCCGAGCACGTAGTAGTTCGCTCTGCGGAACTCGTCCGGCAGCGTCAGGGTCAGGATGACAGCGACGAGGTAGACGAGGGAGGCGCCGAACACGACGCCTGCGAAACGGCCCAGGTCGAAATCTCCGTCGACCGCGGCCGGCCTCCGCCGTCGCCGGAAGCCGTAGGCGAGCACGATCAGGAGATAGACGAGGTACGGCAGCACCGCCGTGGCACCGACGAGGGTGCCGAAGGCGTTGGCGCTGTTGTAGCCGAAGATCACGACGGCGACGTTGAGCACGTACCCGGCCAGCAGCGCGGGCACAGGCGTCTTCGTCGTGGGGTGGACCCGTCTCAGCAGGGCGGAACCGGGGAGCATGTTGTCGCGTGCCATCGCGTAGAGCAGGCGCGCGATCACGGCGGCGGAGACCACCATCAGCGCGAACATCGCGAAGACGACCACGCCCACGAAGGTGCGCGCGAGCCCCTCACCGAGCCAGTACTGGAACACGGCGGGAAGACCGCCGGCCGCGAGGACCTCGTCACCGGGTATGGCCAGGGTGAAGCCGATCAGTACCAGCATGCCCAGCACCACCGAGACCACGACACTGCCGAGGATCGCCCGGGGCAGCACGCGTTTGGCGTCGACCGCCTCCTCCGCCACGTCGGCGGCGGCCTCGAAGCCGGCCAGGGTGTACACACCGACCAGGGAGGCGAGAGCGACGGCGTACCCGTAGGAGTGCCCGGGCAGCGTGTGATGCTCGGTGAGGTACCCGACGCCGTGGTCCGAGTCCTTCGCCCCAGTGACCCAGAGGACGAACAGCAGGACGGCCAGCACGACCGTGCCGAGGATCTCCGCAAGCACGGCGACGTTGTTGATCCGGGCGGCGACCTGCACGCTGATGATGTTGACGAGATAGGCGACGGTGAGCACCAGCAGCGCGATGAACAGCGTTGTGCGAGGCGAGGCGTCGTCGATCCCGAGCACGTACTCCGTCAGCGGGGCGACGGCAAGATAGACGATGCCCGGCACACCAACGGCGGCGTACAGGATGCCCAGCGCGCCGATGAACCACCCGTAGGCGGGCCCGACCAGCCGTGAACCCCACTGGTAGCCCGCGCCGGCCAGCGGGATCCTGGTCCCCAGCTCGGTGAGCACCAGGGCGACCAGCAGCTGACCGACGCCCACCGCGGGCCAGAGCCAGATGCTCACCGGCCCCAACTGGGCGATCCCAAAAGTGAAATTGAGGAAGACGCCGGTCGCGATCGACATGACGGAGAACGACACGGAGAACAACGAGAACCAGCTCAGCGACCGCTGCAGCTCCTGCGTGTACCCGAACTCGCCGACCGTCGCTTCGTCTTCCGACGGGTGCCTGCCCGGCCCGGTCATTCGGTGCCCCTCGTCTCCGCGGAACCGAGCGCGTGGGCGACGATCCCGTCGAGCAGCTCCCCGTAGGGCGGGAACATGACGTCGATCAGATCGTCGCCGCCGCGCCTGACGATGCCCCGCGGGTTGGAGAACTCCCTGAAGCCGTCGAAGCCGTGGTGGCGTCCGTGGCCGCTGCGTCCGATCCCGCCGAAGCCGAGGTCCGGCACACCACCCTGCACCGCGCAGGTGTTGACGCACGCCCCTCCGGAGACGGTGGTGGCCAGGACCCGTTCCGCGACGTCACGGTCCTGCGCGAAGACGTACAGACCCAACGGCCGCTCGCCCTCGTTGACGTAGGCGACCGCGTCTTCGATCCGGTCGTAGGGCTTGACCGGCAGGATCGGGCCGAAGATCTCCTCCCGCATCAGCGCGAGGTCGTCCGGCGGGTCGATCACGAGGGTCAGCGGCATCCGGCGGGTGACCGGGTCCGGGCCCGCGTCATCGACTTGTATCACCTGCACGCCCCGGGCCTTCGCCTCCTCGACGAGGCCGACGAGCCGGTTCAGGTGGCGTGCAGTGATGATGCCCGTACAATCCGGGGAGGACGCGAAGCCCGGCACCCGCTCGCGCAGATGCGCCAGCACCAGCTCGGTGAAGCGGGCCATGTCCTCGCGGGGCACCAGACAGTAGTCGACGCTGATGCACATCTGCCCGTTCTTGACCAGCTTCGCCCCGACGATCTGCGCGACCGTGTCGGCGGTGACGCTGTCCTCGTTCACGATCGCGGGGCACTTGCCGCCGAGTTCGAGCGTGGTCGGCACCAGGTTCTCGGCGGCCGCCCGGGCGACCAGGCGTCCGACCTCGGGATTGCCCGTGTACAGCAGGTGGTCCCACGGCAGGGCCGGGAACACGCGTGCCAGCTCCAGACCGCCCGTGACGACGGTGACCTGGTCCGGGTCGAAGGCCTCCGCCATCATCTCGCGCAGCAGGGCCGAACACGCCGGGGTGTACTCCGACGGTTTCATGACGACCCGGTTGCCGGCGGCGAGCATGTCGGCGAGGGGACCGAGGGAGAGCTCGAACGGGAAGTTCCAGGGCGAGATCAGGCCGATGACCCCCTTGGGCTGGTAGGCCATCTCGACCTGCGCCGTTCCCAGGAGCCCGGCATCGGAGAGACGGGGCTCGGGAGTCATCCACTCGTCGAGGTGCTGGGCGGCGAAGGCGGCCCGCCCGGAGACCCCGAGGACTTCGACGAGATCGGCGAACCCTTCGGGATGCACCGCGAAGTCCGCCGACAGCGCCTGCCGGATCCGGTGCCGGTACTCGCTGATCACTTCGACCAGCGTGCCCAGGTTCCGGCGTCGCTGGTCGGTGTCCGGTGCGGGGTTGCGGAGAACGGCCGCCCGCTGCGCGGCGAACGCCTCGTGCAGCTCGGCGATGGCTTCGGCGTCACCCGGGGCGGCGCCCCGGTCGTCGGCGTGGCCGACGGCTGTGGTAGAGGTCATCTCTCCCCTTGGCTCATGGCGGATGGCTCATGGTGGCGGCGAGCCGAGTGTGAGGTGAAACACCAAAATCGACGGCATCTACAATCCGGAGGTTGTGGATATGAACCTGCGTCGCCTGCGTGCCTTCGTCACGGTGGCCGAGGAGTTGCACTTCACCCGCGCCGCGGCGAAGCTCTTCGTCGCCCAGCAGTCGCTGAGCAAACAGATCGCCGAGCTGGAGGAGCAGGTCGGAACGCTGTTGCTGCGGCGCACGTCCCGCAGTGTGGAGCTGACGCCTGCAGGACAGGTGTTCCTCGCGACCGCCCGCGAGATGCTGGCCTGCTTCGACCGGGGCGTGGCCGAGGCCAGGCGAGTGGGCCGGGGGGAACAGGCCACCCTGCGGGTGGGTTTCGTCGTCGGCGCGGCCCTCGAACTGACCACGCTCATCCTGAGCGAGTTCACCGGCCGGCATCCCGAAGTCCGTGTGGAGCTGCACGAGTTCGACTTCTCCGACCCCTCCGCCGGCCTGGCGACGGCCACCACCGACGTCGCGTTCGTGCGGCTGCCGAGCTCCGCCCGCACTCTCGTGACGGCGCCCCTGTTCACCGAGCCCTGCGTGGTGGGGGTGAGCGCGGCGCATCCGCTCAGCTCCCGCGACCGCGTCCGGGTGCAGGACCTCCTCGACGAACCGATCGCCATAGGCCGCACCGACGACACTGTCTGGCGCGACTTCTGGACCCTGGCCGGCCACCGGGGCGGCAGGCCCGCGCGGAACGTCGTCGAGACGCACTCACAGAGCGAGGAAGTGGAAGTGGTCGCCGCCGGGATGGCCTGCAACATCACCCCCGCGGCGGCCCGCCGCTACTCGCCGCACCCGGGCGTCCGTTTCCTCTCGATCGACGACTACCCTGGCTCGGTCGTCGCCGTGGCCCACCGGGCCGGCCAACTGAACCCGCTCGTCGCCGCGTTCGTCGACGCCGCGACGACGGTCCGCGACCGCGAGCCGGACATCCTCCGGGCGATCCAGGGCGGCCCGAGTCCGGCCGATCGTCCCGAGGGCGCGGCGCTGCGATGACCGTGCGGCACGCGCGCCGGATCAGCCCGGCTTCAAGGTGGCGGCCGCGGCTCGGATGAAGGTCATGGCGGTCTCCAGGTCCCCGGGCCCGGACCGGTGGGTCAGCTCGCCGATCACGCTCGCCACGGTGGCCGCCAGGATCCGCGGGGCGAAGGCGTCGGCCCGCCAGCCCTGCTCCTCGGCGAGGAGCCGGGCGCCGTCCTGGACGACATCGGTCAGCCGCCCCCGGCACAGTCCCTTGAGCTGAGGGTTCGCCTGGAGCATCCGGTCGTGGAGTTCGTCGAACTCGCCCTGCGAATCGGCCTGTTCGCGCAGCCACTGCTCCACGGCGTCGATGATGCCCTGCCCGGCCGGCCTGGCGCGGAGCGCCGCGGCCAACTCGTCGACGAACGCGTTGAAGTGCGCCATCGCCAGTTCGAGCTTGGTCGGGAAGTACAGCGTGACCGTTCGCGGCGAGACCTCGGCCGCCTGCGCGATGTCGGCGATGCTCGTGGCGTCGAAGCCGCGCTCGGCGAACAGCTCGTAAGCGGCGGTGAGGATCGCGTCCCTGCGTCGCGCCTTGCTGCGTTCCCTGAGGCTGTCACCGGTCATGGTGCAACTTTACCATCGGTCGCTAATTTACCGTCGACTGTAAAAATGCAGTACTATGCAATTCGTGCGGTGTACCGCTCCGCCCCGTCATCACGCCTGTGCCCCTGACCTCCTCCTGGTCAGGGTCTCGACCGGTTAGGAATGCTTCGATGGCCTCACGCCTGTACGCCTGGGCGCGCTGGATGGTTCGCCGCCGCCGCTGGGTGATCGCGACCTGGATACTCCTTCTCGCTGTCGTCGGCGGTCTGGGGGTGACCCTCCATGGAAAGACGTCCACGGAGTTCACCATCCCCGGCGTCGAAGCACAGGAGGCGCAGGACCTTCTCAAGGCCAAGTTCCCACCCGCTGCCGGTGGTGTCGTACGCATCGTGGTCGCCGCCCCGGAGGGGGAGACCCTCACGGATCCGGCGCAGCAGAAGGTCCTCGACAGCGTCCTGCGCGAGGCGGCGACGGTGGAAGGCGTCATCGACGTCGCCCAGCCGACCAGGGTCGGCGCCGTGTCGACCGACCGGACCATCGCCTACTCCGACGTCCGGTTCAAGGACGAAGCTCCCAGGGTGACGGAAGAGGCCAAGGAAGAGCTCGCCACCGCCGTCGAGCCCCTGCGCGATGCCGGGATGCAGGTCGAGCTGGGCGGCTCCGCCATGCTCCCGCAGACCGAAGCAGGAGGCCCCGCCGAACTCGTCGGTGTCGTCATCGCCTTCGTGGTCCTCGCCGTCGCACTCGGCTCCATCGTGGCGGCCGGACTGCCCCTGCTGACCGCGCTCCTCGGAGTCGCCGTCGGCCTGCTCGGCACGATGTTCGTCTCCGGCTTCGTGGAAATGACAGGCACCGCGACCGTACTGGCCCTGATGATCGGCCTCGCAGTCGGCATCGACTACGCGCTGTTCGTCATATCCCGGCACCGCGAACAGCTCGCCGACCCCGACACCAGCTGGGAGGAGTCGATCGCACGCGCCACCGCCACCGCCGGCAGCGCCGTCGTCTTCGCCGGCGCAACGGTCGTCATCGCACTCGCCGCCCTGGCCATCACCGGCATCCCGTTCCTCACGATCATGGGCCTCGCCGGCGCCGGAACCGTCCTGATAGCCGTCCTGGTCGCCGTCAGCCTGCTCCCGGCCGTACTCGGAGTGTTCGGCGAACGGATGCGCCCTCGCCGGCCCGAGCGGAAGAACACGCGCAAGAACCGCGCCCCGGGCTCCTGGGGCCTGGCCTGGGCCCGCGGCGTCACCCGCGCGCCGGCCGTCGTCCTGGCCGCCGGTGCCCTGGGCCTGCTGACACTGGCCCTGCCTGCCCGTGACCTGCGCCTCGGACTGCCCAGCTACGCCGCCCAGCCCGAGGCCAGTACCCAGCACAAGAGCTACGACCTGCTCAGCGAGGGCTTCGGTCCCGGCTTCAACGCCACCCTCATCACCGTCGTCGACACCGAGAACATCCCGGAGGACCAGCGGCAGGGCGCCGTGACCCATCTACGCGAAACGCTCGTCGCCGACAAGAACGTGGCCGCCGTCTCGCCCCCCGTGCCCAGCCCTTCTGGCGACGTCATGGTCATGGCCGTGGTGCCGAAGTCGAGTCCTGATGCAGGGGCCACCACCGACCTGGTCCACCGCATGCGCGATCAGGCACCCGAGGTCGCCGACGTGGGCGGAGCTCTCTACGTCACCGGACAGACGGCCATGGCGATCGACGTCGCCGACAAGCTCGGCGACGCACTGCCCCTGTTCATCGGCGTCATCGTCCTTCTTGCCCTGCTCCTGCTGGCCATCGCCTTCCGCTCGGTCCTCGTTCCCCTCAAGGCGGCACTCGGATTCCTGCTCTCGGTCGGCGCGAGCCTGGGCGCTTCGGTTTGGATCTTCCAGCAGGGCCACCTGAACGGCCTGCTCGACGTGTCGGCCGTCGGACCAGTCACCAGCTTCCTCCCGATCCTCCTCACCGGTGTGCTCTTCGGCCTCGCCATGGACTACGAGGTGTTCCTCGTCAGCCGGATGCGCGAGCACTACGAGCACAACAAGAACGCGGCCGACGCGATCGCCCAGGGCGTCTCCAACAGTGCACGGGTCGTCGTGGCCGCCGCACTGATCATGGTTGCGGTCTTCGGCGGCTTCATCTTCAACGACGACCCGATCGTCAAGGCCATCGGCTTCTCACTCGCCTTCGGAGTGTTCATCGACGCCTTCGTCGTCCGCATGACGCTCGTGCCCGCCGCCATGGCCCTGCTCGGACGACGCGCGTGGAGCATGCCTCGCTGGCTGGACCGACTGCTGCCGGACGTCGACATCGAAGGCGCACGTCTGCCCGCTGCGATTCCGACCGCGCGCTCAGAGGCCGAGAAGGAGACCCAGCGCTCCAAGACGGCTGCCCGGGTCTGACCGGGCCGCACCGACCTCCGAGGCCGTCCACGTACGTGGGGGACGTCGACGGCCTCGGATCCCACCCTGCACCCCGCACGACGCGGAGGTGCAGGGTGGTGCTTTTCGCCCTTCCGCCTGGCCCTGCCGGACGTCGGCGTACGGAAGGCCGGTCCTTCGCGGGCTTCCCGCCGTTCGACGCCGACAGCACCCTGGCAAAGGTCCAGGCCGCCGAAGGCGCCTGAAGTAAGCGCTCCGCCGCCCGTAGCGGTTCCGCTGCGGGCGGCGGGACGTCTCGCCGTGGCCCGGGACCGATGTCAGTCGTGCAGGGCGCGGCGGAGAGCGTCGCTGGTCTTGGTGACCGCGTCCTTGGCCGACCAGGTGTCGCGCAGGGCGTCGAGCATCATGAAGTCGTGCACGACTTCCGGGTAGTGGTGGTATTCCACCTGGACCCCGGCGGCGCGGAGCTTGCCGACGTAGGTCCTTGCTCCGTCCAGCAGCACGTCGGAGTCGGTGATGATCAGTGCCGGGGGCAGTCCGCGAAGCTGCTCGGTGGTCGCCTTGTTGGGCGAGGCGAGCGGTTCCTCACGGTCGGACGCGTCCGGGGCGTACTGGTCCCAGAACCACTTCATGTTCACCGTGGTGAGCCAGCAGTTCTCCGCGAAACGCTGGTACGAGGCGGTGTCGAAGTCGGCGTCCGTGACCGGGTACAGCAGTGCCTGCTTGCGGAACGTCACCCCACCGCGTTCCTTGGCCATCATGGTCACAGCGGCGGTCATGTCGCCGCCGACCGAGTCGCCGGCGATGGCCAGCCGACTGCCGTCGATGCCGATCTCGTGGCCGTGCTCGGCGACCCATTTCGAGGCGTGATACGCCTGCTCGATGGCGACGGGGTACCGCGCCTCCGGGGACGGGGTGTAGTTGACGAAGACGACCGCCGCGTCGGCGCCGTGGGCGAGCTGGCGCACCAGTCGGTCGTGGGTCTGCGCGTTGCCCAGCACCCAGCCGCCGCCGTGGACGAAGACGAGACCCGGCAGCGTGCCCTTGGAGCCCTTGGGGCGGACGATCCGCAGCGACACCTCACCGGTGGGGCCGCCCTTGATCGTCTTCTCGGTGATGTCCACCGGCAGCTTGTCCACCGGACCGGCCTGCAGGCCGTTCAGTACGTCACGGGCCTCCTCGATGGTGAGCTCGGACAACGGCGGCGGGTTCTGCGCAGCCAGCCCGTTGACGAAGTCCTGGGTGATGCGGTCGAGCTTGACGGGCGGATTGCCGCAGGCCACGTCGTTCTCCGAGGTGCCGCCGCCCGGGTTGCCACCTGCTACCGCGGCGGCAGGCAAGTCGGATGAAGCCGCCGGGACAGCGGAGTAGCCGGTCAGGGCGGTGCCGGTGGCAACCGCGGTCGCCGCGGCGAGAACGATCCTGCGACGTTGCCGTCCGCCAGGTGCGTGCATGGCTCTCTCCTTCGGGTGAACTTGAGCCCCCCGAACACACTCCGCGTAGCGTGTTGGTCCAGCCATTCAATGGCGCCAAGGGAGTGAGAAAGTGCGGCCGAAGGGATGAGGACCAGCTCCTTCCTGGTTTGACGCCGGCGGGGGCTGGAAACTGGACCGGGTTACCTGCCGTCCGAGGCTCCTTGCGCCTTTGGGCCGCATCGCCAGCCACTCGACAGGGGAGAAGCCGACCCCTGCCTAGTACTCCAGCAGGATTTCGCTGTCTGACCTGCGGATTTCGCCGGGCGGCTGGAGTGTAGTGGGCCGCGGAGTGA
>NZ_BMWA01000020.1 GCF_014650995.1 Streptomyces viridiviolaceus | reverse complement strand
TGCTGTAGAGCAGGGCCGGGATGAGCTGGCCGATGCGGACCAGGTGCTCGCCGTACCCGGCCTATGCCACCCGGCTGCTCACCCAGCCCGGCCACGGCTCCGTTGCGGACGCTCTGCGCGGGGCGGGGTCATGTACGGCACGCTACCGGCCACCTGCGACATCAAAGAGCGTTTTGTCCTGGCGGGGGTGTTTGATAACTGGCGCGAGCCAGCTGCTTGGGGCGGACCGTGCTGACGTGTGAGGATCCGTCGGTGGAGTGCGATGTGTGTGGTCAGGCGATGTGGCGGTGGCCGGTGGTGCAGACGGCGCGGGAAGAAGAGATCTGGTCCTGCTTGTGGTGTCATGCCGCCACTTATGTGGGCGGTGAGTGGTTCGAGATCTCGCGACCGCCGTACCTGCCCGTGGAGATGCGCTGGGAGAAGGCCGTCGCGGATGGCCTCGCCGCTGGCGTCTCCCACGCCTTCGGCATCTTCGACAAGACGCTGTGCGGGATCCAGGAAGTCGGCATGTCACCGTCCGACCACTGGTGGTTGCCGGAACGGGAGAACGCCTGCGGCGCCTGCCGGGAAGCGGCGGTTGTCATCGATGACCGCTGGCCGCAGGCGATGCGGGGCGAGGACGCGCGGGTCAGTGTGGCCCGGCGGCTATGAGTCCTTCCAGTTCGGAGTCGATTCTCGGGTGAGCCTGCGGCTCATCAGGTCGATCATCGCGAGACGGATCATGGCCTCGGAGCGATGCGGATGGGTTTCGTAGTCGCGGGCGAGGCGGCGGTGGTTCATGAGCCAGCCGAATGTCCGCTCGACGACCCAGCGCCGCGGGATGACCTTGAATCCCTTCTGTCCAGGGTCACGCCGTGCGATCTCGACGTCGATGCCGAGGCGGGCGCCGTGGTCGATAGCCTTGGTCCGGTAGCCGGTGTCGGCCCAGGCCTTGGTGATCCGAGGGTGGGCTTTGGCGATGCTCGAAAGCAGGTTGATGCCACCGACATTGTCGGAGACGCTGGCGGCGGTGACCCAAACGGCCAGGAGGAGCCCGAGGGTGTCGACGCCGATGTGACGTTTGCGGCCTGCGATCTTCTTGCCCGCGTCGATGCCCTGGCCGGTCGCGGGCACGTTCGCCGAGGTCTTGATGCTCTGGGCGTCCAACACACACGCGCTCGGCTCGGGATCCCGGCCCTCTGCCTCCCGAACCAGCCGGCGCAGGACGCCGTTGAGCTGGTCGAAAACTCCGTCTTTTCTGCCAGGCGGCGAAGTATCCATAGACCGTTTCCCACGGAGCGAAGTCGTGCGGAAGGTAACGCCAGGGGATGCCGGTCCTGTCGACATAGAGGACCGCGTCCATGAGCCGACGCAGGTCATGCTCGGGCGGCCGCCCGATATCTGTCGGCCTGGCGGGCCGAGCGGAGAGGGAAAGGCCTGGGAATGGGCTCCATCAGTTCCCATCGGGCATCTGACAGGCACTTGGATGCGGCCGACGTCGAGGCATGTTTCGGTAGTACTGCTAGCGGCCCCCTCGACTGCAGGGCGCAAACAGGGGTGAGCGGGGGCACTTTGGGATCAGACAGGAGCGAAGGGGCTCGAACGGACCCACGCCCGTCGTCACCAGGCGCAAGCATCGCATCGGTATTCACGAATCTCAGCTGTCCCAGGCAGGGCAGTCACCCATATTGCCGCTAAACACGCCCACAGGGACAAAACGCTCTTTCAGACCGTGTTTGAGATCTGCCGTGCCCCGTTGCTGAGGCGTTCGTTGAGCTCGCCGTGAGCGGTCTTGGGGGTGGGTATCCGTCAGACCTGACGGATGAGCAATGGGCGCTGGTGGAGCCGTTGCTCCCGCCAGCGCGGGTGGGGCCGAAGGGTGGGCGACGGGAGAAGCATCCGCGGCGGCGGATCGTTGATGCGATCTTCTACGTGGTGCGGACCCGGTGCGCCTGGCGACAGCTGCCGAAGGACTTCGCGCCCTGGCCGACGGTGTACTGGTACTTCACCTGGTGGCACGACCACGGCACCGTCGAGCGCATCCATGACGCCCTGCGCGGCCAGGTCCGTGAAGCCGACGGCCGCGACGTCGAGCCAAGCGCGGGCCTGATCGACTCGCAGTCCGTCCGCACCGCCGACACCGTCCCGGCGGCCACCAGGGGCTTCGACGCGGGCAAGAGGGTGAAGGGCCGCAAGCGGTTCATCGTCACCGACACGCTCGGCCTGCTCCTGGCCGTCCACGGCGCTGCGGCGAGCGTGCAGGACCGCGACGGCGCGATGCGGCCGTTGTTGTGGACCCGCCTGGACTACCCCGGCGTCCGGAAGGTCTGGGCCGACCAGGGCTTCGCCGGCCGCCTGGTCGAGTGGAACGCTCGCATCCTCGGCCGTGACCTGGAGGTCCTTCGAAAGGATCATGGCCAGCGGGGCTTCCAGGTCCAGCCCAAGCGGTGGGCGGTAGAGCGCACCTTCTCGTGGCTCACCGCCCACCGACGCCTTGCCCGGGACTACGAGACCAGCCCGGCCCACTCGGAGACGATGATTCGATGGGCCATGATCGGCATCATGGTCCGCCGGCTCACCCGGGGACGGGCTGCGACGCGCCCCGGGCCACGACACCTCGTGCGGCAATCCTCGCAGACAACCCGCCGGCCCCTCACCGACGGCTGCTGCTGTCGGTGAGCTACAGAGCCAAGAATTCCTCGACCTCGCGCTTCAGGGCAGGCGGCACGTCGGCCAACTCCGAGACGATCAGGTGGACCTCCCGCCTGAGTTCGGGGAACTCGCTCCAAAACTCCGCGCTCCTGGTGAGCGCGGCAGCCAGTAGATCACCCTCGTACATGTCGCCTTCCGCCAGTGGGTTGGCCCGAAGGACCTCCAAAGCCAGCGGCAGGAGATGGGCAAGGCCCACGTCCTGCCTGATCAGCAACCGCATGTCCTCGACCGTCAGGCCGCCGATCGGCTTGCGCCGAAGCTCACGCACGGTCGCCATTAGCCTCGTTTCGCCGCCCGACGGGGCCGACCAATGGTCGCGCTCAAGCTCCTCAAGGGAGAGGTCACGGTTCACGAGTCGAGTCACCGACCGATCGTCCCATGTCAGATCTCAGACGCGGTCTCAGAGACGGAGACCGGAAAGCCCCAGGCGTCGGGGGCGTGCGGCAAGTCGGCTTGCGGGCATGTCCATTGGGCGGTCTGATGAGGGTGCCCCGACAAGCAAGAGGACAACGGGTAGTCGCTCTTTGAAGAACGACCGGAGAGGACCGCACCGCTCCCACTCAGCTCAGCCGGGTCAGGGCTTCCACGTGCGGAGCATGGCGGCGATCCCGGAAGCGGTGGCACGCGGACTGTTCAACTCGTGGGCGAGCGCGGTCAGTTGCTCGCGGGTCGGGTTGACCGGGATGTTGCTGGCTTCGAGGTACATGACGGCGACGGCGCAGGCGACCGTCAGATTGGAGCGCTCCAGCCAGCGGCAGCGGCCGAGGGTGTGCACCAGGGCTGCAGCCCGGGCGTAGGGGCCGTCATAGACGGGGCGCTCGAGGAGTTCGCCGCGGTGGCGGGCGACCGCGGCGACCGGTACGCCGTAGTCGTCGACGCCGGGGTCGCGGTGGCCGGCCCGTTCGGCGACTTCCAGGATCCAGGACTCGTCGACGTGCAGGATCACGCGGCGGCGCCCGGCTGCGGCTGGGCGTAGGGGGCGTCGAGCTGCTGCTCCAGGTCGTCGAGGAAGGCGCCGTGCTCTTCGATGAGGCGCTGTGCGGCGGCCATGCCGGCGGCGCGGGCGCCCGTCGTGTCTTCGATGATCAGACGCTCGACGTAGCGGTTGAAGTCCAGGCCGCGGGCGGCCGCGGCGTCTTTGCCTGCGGCGAGGATGCCAGGTTCCAGACGGACCTGGGTCTGCTTCTTCGAGGAGGACATACCGAAAGGGTAGCAGGGTGGTAGCAGGGGTGGGCGGTGCCTGCCCGGACAGTCTGCGACCAGCCATGTCCGCTCGGCGTTTCCGCGCGGCCCCGGCCCTCATCGGTTTCACCCACGAGCCGCCGTGCTCGCCGAATCGCTGGAGCACTGGTACGACAAGGGCAAGGTCATCACCTGGCTGCCGAAACACGGCCACGCCACCGCGGCATCCGGCAGCGAATGGCGCGCCCCGTCCTGCCCGACCACCGCACCGCACAGACTCGGGGCTGGCAACCCGAGCCCACCCACCCGACCCAGCCGCGAGCCCCCGGAGGTCGCAGGACCGCTCACCATGGCGTCCGGCCTTGGTCGGTCCAGCATCATCCGGGATGAGCGAGGTGCGGCCGCTGCTTGTCCGATGGCCCGTGGCCGGGCTCGAAGACGCCTGTGATCACAAGTGCGCCAGGCACGACAGAGGGATCCAGACGCACTCCCGTGGGACACCGAATGGTGCACAGGGGTGAGATGGCGCCGGTCGCTGCGCCGACGAGGGCCTCTCCGACGGTTACGCGAGGACGGTCGCCCCGGTACCCGGTCCAGCCGTGGGCTGGGTAGAGCTCCGCGAGCTTGTCCAGCAGTCGGGCGTAGGCATCGCGCTCCGGTGGGCGGGGCTCGGTCTTGCCACACTCCCAGCCGCTGACCGTGGCCCGCCGCACCTTCCACGACTCCTACCCGAAGGGGGCAGAGCTCCCGACGGTGTCAGACAAGAGCTGACCAGGCACCTGGGTACCGTCCGGGCCCTGCTGTCATGTACGTGACGTCAATGAGCACAGATCCTGGGATCGGTACTCATTGACCTCACGCACATGAGCTCTGGCTCTCAGAACCGTTCAGGTTGCGCGGCGCAGGGGGACGACGACGTCCTCGCCGGTGCTCTTCGCGCTGAGCCGGTAGTAGCTGATATGCGCAAGCCGCTCGGATTCCTCGAGCCATCCGGCCTCCACGACCTGGCGGCGGGTGCGGGGGCTCAACAGGGATCGGTACCGCCGCGAACCTGCGCGTCGCATGGCGGTACTTCTCTGCCCGATGGTCTGTCATCGTCGAGTACTGAGCATCCCCAGAAGAGGCCGACCACTCCGACAATCAGTACCCAGCTCCACAGCACTTGGCGCTTGCTCGATGGTCTGTAGACCCCGTCGCTGTCACTCATGCCGCTAGCCCCCTCGGATCGGTCGCCCCCGCTCAGACTATGCCTGTGCTACATGGTCATCGATACTCGAAGAACTCGCACATCTCATCAAACTGCTCAGCGAAGAGGAACAAGCAGAATGACTCTGTCGCTCTGCTACGCCCCGACCCCGGATTGCAATTGCCGGAGTCGGGGCGTTCCGCGTCGTAGCCACGGCCGTATCCACCAGGTAGTCATCCGCCCAGGAGTCAGCAGGTGCCGCGGGGGCGTTTGGCACCGAGCTGGACCTCACGCAGGCACTCGCGGCACTCCGGCAGGCCCTCCGCGGCGCGGCCCTCTTCCTCCGCCCAGCTGAAGTCGCACAGCAACCCGGCCCGGCGCCTGGGTCCCTCCGCCACGGCGTGGAGGTCAAAGCCCGGGACCTTCCACGTCCGGGCATGGCCCCGTCGTAGGGGGCACCCTTCGGCCAGGCGTAGGCGGCTTCTGTGGTGGTGCGGCGCATCCGCAGATCAGGGCCGCTTCACCGATTGCCCTGTCGGACCTCGGCCGCGGCATCGACAGCGTCGGCCAGGCGCTCGAAGGACAGGTCGAAGTCGTCCATGTGCCTCCACCTGCCTGGCTCCTGCTCGCGCATCAGCGTGCAGAACATCAGCAGGAGCCGGGTCAAGTCGTGCTGACCGACTCGAACCGTGTTGGTCTCCGCGTCGTAGCCATACGGGTCCTGGCGGAACGTCGGCGGGGTGCGCGGCGGCGTCTGGTCGGTGGCCCGTGGAGGCAGGCGCGATAGGTATCCGGGTCGACCAGCAGCGGCGCGGGCAGCACGGGCCCGGCCGGCAGGATGCCGCTCGCGGCCGCGACCGTGAGCCCGAGCTCTTGGAGCAGGTCGCGTAACGGGCCGGTGCCGTGGGCCTGGGCCTGCTGGATGGAGACTTCGACCGTGGGGAAGCCGGCCCCCGCGGCGACGGCCAGGAACTCTCGCAGCGGGAGGCCGGAGAGGGTGGCCGGGTTGAGGCACGGCACGAACTTGTCGCTGAGGGATGCGCTCATGCCGTGGCCAGCTTTCCGTCGAGCAGCTGCTCGCGCAGGGTGCCCAGGTCCTCCATGACATCGGCGATCACCCGGCGTGCGCGGGAGGCGAGGATGGCGTTGGGGCCGGAGGTCTGCACGATCGCCTGCCAGGGGTCGGTCAGGTCCCGGCCGGACTGGGAGACCAGCGCGACCGCGCAGTCCAGCCCGGTCTCCTCGTGCAGCCGGCGCGCGGCTTCTGCGGCCGCCAGGTTGTACAGCTTGCCGACGTGGTAGACCGGGTTTTTGCCGGACACGCCCTCCGCGGACCAGGGCCGGAACATGCTGATCAGGCCGTTGGCCCGGTTGCCGCGTCCGACGACGCCCTCGTCACCGGACTCGATGGAGGAGCCGGTTGCGGTCAGGTACAGCTCGGGCCGGGTGTCGACGTCGCGGGTGTTGACGCAGACCGTCACGTGGTGCTCGGGCGCGATCGTCCCGGCGAGTTCGGCGATCAGGTTACGGGCCTGGGCCCGGCGGGCGATGTAGGTGTCGAGGTCCGGGGTCTCACGGGCGATCTGCGGCACGCACGCGGTCAGCTGCACGCGCACGCCGTGGCGGACGACCATGACCTTGATGTCCGTGCCGTAGTAGGGGTGCTCGGTGCGGAACGCCTCGCCCGTCAGGTGTGCTTCGATGCCGACGGCGAGCTGTTCGCCGATGCCCAGGGGCCAGTAGGCGACGCCGGCGCTGCTGTCGTTGCTGAACATGCGGTGGCGTTCGGCGAGGTCGTCCAGGCTGCGCGGGGCGAACCACCGCTGGCGGGATGCCTCGCGCTCGGCGGTGTCCGGGGCATTGACGGCGCCGGGGCTGGAGGCCTGGGTCAGCCGCGGCCGCACGTCGACCCACCGCGGCGTGTCGAGCAGCGGCAGTGCCCTCGCGAGGTAGTCGCGCGCCGCGGTGGTGACGATGTCGGCGACCGGGATGGTGTGGTCACCGAGGGCGGCGGTGATGCGTCCGTTGACCAGGACCTGGATCGGCGCGGTGAGCTCGCCGTGGCCGAAGCGCACGTCGGCGGCCCCGCCGAGCAGGCTGGTCTTGTCGGTGTTGTGGTGCAGGTTCGCCCCGAACTCCTTAAGGCAGTAGCGGCTGTAGGCGCGGGAGATCGCCTCGGCGACGCCGTCGGCGAGGGTGTCGGGGTGACCGGCTCCCTTGCGTTCGACGACCTCGACGCCGGTCAGCGCGGAGGCGGCGGACAGGCCCGTCGTGGTGTTCACGTCCATGCGGGGGTCTCCTTCTTCGGGGTGGGCTGGGCGAGGGGGATGGGCCGGCGGCCCAGGAGGCGCAGGCGGCCGCGTTCGAGGTGGTAGGCGCCGATCCGGGCAAGGTCGCGGGCGGCCTCGACGGCGCGGGAGCGGTCCAGGAAGGTCCACCCGGCGGCCAGATTGATGGCCGCGGCGTGCACCGCTTTGCGGCTGGCCTGGATCGCTGCGGGCTCCACCGTCACGCTCAGGTGCATCCGGGCGACGCACACGCCGTGCCCGGCGCCCTGGCGGACGAAGTACCTAAGGGTCGTCTCCGGCCGGTAGACCGGGTGCGAGACGACCGCGGCAGGCTCGATCAGAGTCTGGTGGCCGGCCTGGCGGGCCCGGTCGATGAACTCCAGGTCCTCGCAGTCGCCCATCCACCATCCCCGGCGTCCGAGATCGGTTCGGAACAGGGCGATGTCCAGAGCGGTCTGACGGTCAAAGAGCAGGTTGCAGCCGGTGACCCAGTACGGCCACACGGCCAGTTCCCGGCCTGCGGGCCAGTCCACCGCACCGTGGCACTCCCGCAGCGCCTTCGTCAGAGCCACGGCCTGACCGCCCGGATACTGCACGGTGGTGCGGCCTCCGACGGCGAAAACCTTCTCCTCCTCGATCGCGTCGACGAGGGCCTGCAGCCAGCCGGGTTCAGGGGTGATGTCGGGGTCAGTGATGGCGATGTACCGGCCGCGGGCCGCGCAGATCCCGCGGTTCCGGCCCGCACTCAAGCCCGGTGTCGGCTCGTACAGCACCCGTACGGGAAACGGCCAGTCGCCGTCGCGTACCGCGTCCGCGACCGGCCGGACAGGTCCGGGCAGGTCGTTGTCGACGACGACCGCTTCCATCTTCCCGCCGGGCAGGGTCTGCGCTGCCAGCGCATCCAGCAGACTCCGTACGTTCGCAGTGTTTCCGCGGGCGCTGACGACCACGGACACCAGCGGCGTATCCGCCTGTGCCATCGGTGCTCCTCTCTTCTCACGCTCCAGTGGGGATCCGGCTGCCGCATGGCGCGGCGCGAGAAAACGAGAATGAGCTCAACCGTTCGACGCGGTCGACTAGTTGGAGGGGGTCCTGCGGGGGTCTCGTCTCCGCGAAAGCAGTCACCGCGCATGTGCGCTGAGTGATTGGATGGAGGCGTGCAAGAGACCACCCGTCACCCGCTGGCCCTGGCGCGGCT
This sequence comes from Streptomyces viridiviolaceus, assembly GCF_014650995.1. Lineage (GTDB taxonomy): Bacteria > Actinomycetota > Actinomycetes > Streptomycetales > Streptomycetaceae > Streptomyces > Streptomyces viridiviolaceus. The sequence continues at coordinate 156,556 of NZ_BMWA01000020.1, read as the reverse complement.
CGCGCTCGGCATGACGATGGAGGAACTCGTCTCCGGAATTCGTGCCGCGGCCGCCCAGCGTGGTCTGCGCTCAGGCACGGACGTGGCGCGGGTGCGTAAATGGCAACGTGGCATCAAGCCCAACGAGGAATCGCAGATCTACATTGCCGAAGCGCTCGGCTGGCCCGCGGACATCGTCCGCGCTGACGACTGGCCGAACTGGTTGCCGCTCACTGCCGACGGCTTGGTCCCGCTCGGACCCCACAGCTCTGTGCCCGCACTGAGAGAGGCCCTGCGAACAGCGATGGACCGCCGCACCTTCTTCACGATCTCCGGCGCCACCCTGTCCGCGCTGGCCGCGGACTGGGCCGCCGGCCCTACGAGCGCGCTCGCCCAGGCCCGCGACGGCAGACCAGTCGGCGAGGACTTTGTCGCCTTCCTGGAGAACACCACCCAGCAACTCGCCAGTCACACGATCGAGCAGCGGCAGCACACGGCCACGCTGCTGGAGGCCCACCTGTCCACAGTGACCGAACTGCTCGAACACGGCCGCTACACACCCGCCCTCGGGCTGCGCCTGCACACCCTGGCGGCCTCCCTGTCCCAGACCGTCGCCTGGCACCGCTTCGACGAGGGCCGCCACACCCACGCCAGCCAAAACTGGATCGCCGGCCTGCACAACGCCCACGCAGCCGGGGACCACGACTTGGGCGCCGGCCTCCTGGGCGACCTCGCCTACCAGGCCGCCTGGCGCAACGACCACACCACCGCCACAAACATCCTCAACTACGCCCTGACCCGCGCCCAGAACCCCGCCGCCCGCTGCCTGCTCCAGCTACGCCTCGCCCGCACCCTCGCCGCACAGAGCGACCGGAGCGAACGACGCGCCGTACTGCGCGCCCTCGCCGCGGCGGAGAAACATCTGAGCGATGTCGGCGCCGACCGGCCCGCCTGGTGCGCCTGGGTGTCCGAAGCTGATCTCGCCGTCGATTCCGGCCAGGCCCTCCTGGACCTCGGCGACATCGGCCGCGCTCACCGGCTGATTACGGAAGGCGAAGGCCTGCTGCCCCCGGCCCGGGACAAGACCCGCGGTGTATTCCTCGCCTACCGCGCCGCGAGCTACCTCGACCTGAAGGAACCCGAGCCCGCGGCGGCCGCCGCCACCGAATCCCTGCTCCTGGCACGTCGCATCGGAGCACCCCGGTGCGCGCAGCTCGTCGACGACCTTCTCCCCCGCTTCCGGCACTACCAGGGAGCCCAGAACGTTCCGGAACTCCTCGAGCTCGCTGCCGCATAGCGGGAAGGGGACGGATCCGATGACCACCAGTGCTGACTGCCCTCGGTCAGAGAATCCCTCCAGCTCGCCCTCCTAGCAAAAGGCGAGGACAGCCCGCTGATCGACGAACTCGCCGCCGACCACTACCACCTCAAGTACAGCAAGCATCCCGTCCCGGTGCTGTTCAGCGAGGTCCACGCAGCCCGCACCCTGCTGGCAAGGCTGCTTTCTTCCAGCACGGAAGGGACCGAGCTGCTGGGCCGCCGCCATCCTCGTTCTCGCTCAGGCCGAGTCTCCGACCACCCGTCCGACGCTGCTCAGCGTGCCCCGGACGTCTTCGACCGGGTGGCCACCACGGGGTATACGCCGGGAGCTCGTAGGTGGTTCCGCCCCCAGAAGAGCGAGAGGCACACCAGGATGTGCGCTTCGGAGTGCTGCGGAAGGCGTTCGTAGTCGCGCGCGTTACAGCGGGCGTTCACACCACCGGCTCAACGCGCCTTGGGGCTCCCCTTGCACCCGCTCTGGAGTCCTGGAACCGCGCGAGGAGCTGACCGACAACCGGGTGGACCGGAGCGTAGCTCCTACAACCTCATGCGGCCAAGCCGTCTGGCCACCGGCGCAGTCCACCCTTGTGACGTGCGTCACTCGACAGAGTGGTGAAGCGGGCCGAGCCGCTGGATGCCGGAATTCGCGCACCGGTCGTACCGGGCGGGAGCCGGCGTATGAAACCGCCATCGGCCCGCGATCCCGCTCCCTCGGCGATGCAGCCGATCGCTGCCGGGCTGTTCCGACGGGCCGGAACCGTGTACGCAGCGGGCTGCTGGCATCTGCCGTCCGGGCACCTGGACGGACCGCAGGGGGACGTGGTGGCCGCTCTCGCCCGCGAGACGCGGGGGGAGACCGGCGTCCTGGTCGATGCCGCTGATGTCCGCGCGGTCGTCACCGTGCACCACCGCCCCCCCCGGCGGCGGTGCACGGGTCGGTTTTTCTTTGAGGCCCGGCGATGGCCGGGCGCGCCGCGCGTGATGGAGCCGGCCGTGTGCCCGCGGCACGGCCCCGCACGCGGCTGTGCCACCGCCTGCGCAGCCATCCTGTCGGCAAGGGCAAGCGCCGTAGCATGGGCAACCGCGACTTCATCGCGCTGATCGACGGCACGCACCAGCTCGTCAAGGCGCCGATCAGGCTGGTGTTGGACCGCCTGAACACCCACGTCTCCCACGCCATGCGTGAGATATGGGGACAGTCAAAACGCAGCCAGGCCAGTCTCGCCGTTGTAGGCCTCGACCGCCTCCCTTCATGCCCCGACGCCAGCCAACTCACCCGCTCCAGGAACCCGTTCGAAGCAGACCGAGCACGCGAACGGATGGAGAACCGCCGGTTGGGCGTGGGGGAGTTTGGCGGGCCGCCCATGGCACCTTGTAAGGTACCTCCCGAATCATCCAGAGGGGTGGAGGGACCGGCCCTACGAAGCCCCGGCAACTCCCCGGTCGAGTCGGCGTGCGACACGCGCGACACCGGCCGGGATCAGTGCCAACTCCGGCCTGTCGCCAACGTGGCGCGGGAAAGATGAGGAGACACAGTGCTCTCTGTGCTGTCCTTCGCCCGGGCGCTTCCCGCCCCGGCCCTTCCGCGTACCCGTCTCGTGTCCGGCACAGGCAATCGGCCGGCTCTTCCGGCCTGTCCCCGCTGACCTCACCGCTCCTCGCCGGAGCCCCCGTGAGCGCAACCCAATCCGTCGCTCGCGGATTTGAGACTGGAGTACCCATTCATGGAGAACACGAGCGGCGTAGGTGTGCTCGACAAGACCGCCTTGATCCTCGGGGCCTTGGAGGCCGGCCCCACGACTCTGGCCGGACTGGTCGCCGCCACCGGTCTGGCGCGGCCCACCGCCCACCGACTCGCCGTCGCACTCGAACGCCACCGTCTGGTCACCAGGGACATGGAGGGTCGGTTCGCCCTCGGTCCCCGACTCGGCGAGCTCTCGGCCGCCGTCGGCGAGGATCGCCTGCTGGCCGCCGCTGAATTGGTCCTCACCCGTTTGCGCGACGCCACCGGCGAGAATGCTCAGCTCTACCGTCGGCAGGGTGAGGAGCACATCTGTGTGGCCTCGGTCGAGGGCCTTCTCGGCCTTCGCCACACTGTTCCCGTCGGCGTCGCCCTTCCCATGAAGGTCGGCTCCGCCGCCCAGATTTTGCTCGCTTGGGAGGAGCCCGAGCGCCTTTACCGCGGCCTCCGAGGTGCCCGTTTCACCGCCACCACCCTGAGCCGCGTACGGCGCCGCGGCTGGGCTCAGTCCGCCGGAGAACGCGAACCCGATCCGGCTTCGATCTCCGCGCCCGTCCGCGACCCGTTCAACCGGGTGGTGGCAGCCGTCTCCGTCTCCGGCCCGATCGAACGCCTCACCCTCCGCCCCGGCGCCCACCTCTCCCAGGCCGTCGTCGAGGCGGCTGCCCGCCTCACCGACGCCCTTTGCCGCCCTGACGAGCCCCCCGCCATCCTCCTGAAGCCCATGTAGCGCAGCCCCAGCAGGTCCGCCTCATGCCGCGGCGTAGCCGTGAGCTCGGCGGCCTTGGCCAACCGCCAGTCGGTCAGCGTCGTCTGCTCCCGGTCGTGGGCCGACCTCGGCTCGCCCGGCCACGCCCGTTCCGGACGACCGTCCCGGAAGCCTGTCGTCGCCGCCGGCACGTGCCCGGCCCTGGTCCGGGCCCGGTCCGGCTGGCGCTCGTCAAGGTCGGCCGGCGCCCTCGGCTACCCCGAGTGCACCGTGTTCGCCCGGCACGCGCCGATATCTGCGACAGCCCCAATGAAAATGGGTTTCTGCCGACCTCGCCACCGAGCAGATCGGCACATCCCCACTGAACGTGGCCGTTGCCGACCAGGCAGAAGCTGGTCCGGCTCGATGCGGCAGCACTCTCCAGTGAGCGACGTCACCCCGCACGTCAGTTCTTGGTCTGGGCAGCTGACCTCCTGGTTTCACATGAACGGAAATTGCCGATCGAGACATCCAGGGTGCGCCCTCCGGCCCTCCGCAACCGGCTGACTCGACGCTCCGTCCGGAGTCCCTACCGCGTCGAGCGTGCTCGACGTGGATGACCTGGGGGATCCTGGAGGCGGTGAGGATGCCAAGGGGAAAGGTCCCGAAGGGGCAGATGATCGATCATGACTGGACCGGCGACCAGCGACGGTACTGAACCTGGGGATCCCTTCATCAACAATGACGCCGTGGCCGTGATGGCTCCGGACGGGGCACTGTCCGCCTGGAGTCCCGGTGCCCAGCGATTGCTGGGGTTCTCCGCCGCCGAGGCCGTGGGCCGGCCGGCAGCGGAGCTACTCGCGGCTCCCCTGTCCACCGCCGCCCGGGAGAGGCTGGCCGGGCAGCAGGGCTGGACCGGGCCGGTGGTACTCCACGACCGCGATGGCGCGCTGGTGGAATGTCTGCTGCGGATGCGTCCATTGACCACCGCGGACGGGTGCGCCGGCTGCTTCCTGGAGGCTGCCCGGCAGCAGGCACCCGCCTCGCTGCCCGAGCCAGCCTCACCCGCCGAGTCGGCCCCCTCTCCGGAACCCACTTCACCGCGGCAAGGGGAGGAGGAGGGCCGCAACGAGGACCTGCTGCTGCGTTGGGCGTTCTATCAGCTTCCGTTCGCCCTGGCCATCCACGACACCAAGGGCCGGATCCTGCTGCTCAACCCTGCGATGGGGCAGCAGTGGGGAGCATCGGAGTCGGACCTCCGGGGACACCGGATCGCCGAGAACCCGCCGCTCCCGCAGTTCGAGGTGTCGGGGCAGACCGTCGACCGAGTGTTGGCCACGGGCGTCCCGGAGCAGTTCGAGCACCATGTGCGCGTTCCGGGGGAGCAGTACGCGCATGCCTGGATCGTGCACGTGATCCCTCTCAAGGACCGGACCGGGACCGTGCACGGTGTTCAGATCGCTGTGCTCGACTTGTCGGAGCAGTCCGTGGCCCGCGAGCGGCTGGCTTTGCTCAACGAGGCGAGCAGACGGATCGGCAGCAGCCTGGACGTCGCCCGTACCGCCCAGGAGATGGCCGACGTGGCGGTGCCCGGTTGTGCGGACTTCGTCTCGGTCGAACTCCTCGACGCCGTACTGCTCGGCGACGAGCCCACGCCGATTCCCATCGGCGGCCCCATGGAGCTGCGGCGTACGGCTGTCCGCTCCGTCGATCTGGGCGCCGTGGCGGTGGGCGGTCTGGCCCACTACCCGAAGTTCTCGCCGCTCGCGCGGTGCCTGGCCACCGGCCGTGGCAGCGTGTACGGGATCGCCGATCCCGAGGTCGTCCGATGGCTGGACCAGGATCCCGGCAAGGCCGCCTGGGTGCGGCGGCGGCGCCCTCACTCGCTGCTCGCGGTGCCACTGCGGGCTCGCGGGGTGAACCTCGGCGCCGCCCTGTTCGCCCGAATGGACCAATCCATGCCGCCGTATACGGAGGACGACCTGCGGGTCGCGGAGGAACTGGCGGCACGCGCAGCGGTCTGTATCGACAACGCCCGCCGCTATACACGCGAGCGCACCACCACGCTGGCCCTCCAGCACAGCCTGCTGCCGCAGGGGATCCCCGAGCAGGCCGCCGTGGACGTCGCCGGGCGCTATCTCCCCGCGGGGTCGCAGGCAGGGGTCGGTGGCGACTGGTTCGATGTGATCCCGCTGTCCGGCGCTCGTGTCGCCCTTGTCGTCGGGGACGTGGTCGGCCATGGGCTGCACGCGTCCGCCGCCATGGGGCGGCTGCGTACGGCCGTACGCACGCTCGCCGATGTCGATCTGGCTCCTGACGAGCTCCTGGCGCACCTGGACGACCTGGTCATCCGCCTGAGTGCGGGACTGGAGACCGGGGCCGACCCGCCGACCGCCGACCTCGGAGCCACCTGCCTGTACACGGTCTACGACCCCGTCTCCCGCATGTGCTCGCTCGCCAGCGCCGGGCACCCCTGGCCCGCCCTGGTGACCCCGGGCGGGGCAACGGAATTCGTCGAACTGCCCACAGGCCCTCCCCTGGGACTGGGCGGGCATCCCTTCGAGTCCGTCGAGATCGAACTGTCTGCGGGCAGCCTCCTCGCGCTCTACACCGACGGCCTGATCGAGGGCCACAGCCGTGACATCGGCGCCGGCCTGCAGGCTCTGAGTACAGCCCTCGACGCCGCCGTTCCTTCGCTCGAGACCACCTGTGACAACGTCCTCAAGGCGTTGCTCGACGAGCGGCGGCCCGCTGACGATGTCGCGCTGCTCGTCGCCCGCACCCGAGCCCTGGACAGCCGGGCCGTCCGCCAATGGGACCTGCCCGCCGATCCGGCCGTCGTCGCCGAGGCCCGATCGCTGACGGCCGCCCAGCTCCATGCCTGGCAACTGGACGAGCTGACCTTCACCGCCGAACTCGTCATCAGCGAACTGGTGACCAACGCCATCCGTTACGCTGCCCCGCCCATCCAACTGCGGCTGATCATGGACAGCGCGTTGATCTGCGAGGTGTCCGACGCCAGCAGCACCGCCCCGCATCTGCGCCGGGCGCGTACCTTCGACGAGGGCGGACGCGGCCTGATGCTGGTCGCCCAGCTCACCGAACGCTGGGGGACCCGCTACACCGGCACTGGGAAGATCATCTGGGCGGAGATGCCGCTTCCAGCGGAGGGGGGACCGGCACGCCGAGCCGGGAGCCTTTGAGTATCCGATGCGGCTGCCGAACTCCACCTCCCTGCTGGCGAGCTGGGCGGTGCGCAGAACTCGGTTGGTGCCTGCCGGCCCGCCCCTACGCCGCGGTCGCGGCCGATCGCCGCTCACCGGTGTCGTCCGGGCACGCCACCCGAGTGCTCCCCACAGGAGGGCACCCGTATCTCCGAGGGCGGACGGCGGCCTGGATCCCGGCCTCCGTCTGAGGCGCGTCGCGGCCCTGGCAACTGTGTGCGGCGTCCCGCGCCGGACGGTGCGGTGAACGGGTCGCCGAACGATGGGAGGGGTTGTTCATGCGTGCTCCGCTGCTCTGGGCAGTTCGGCTCTGTGCGCTGGTGGGGTGGCTCGCGACGTGCTGCCCGGAACGCACGGTCCTGTAGCCAAAGGGTGTTGCAGGAGGCCGTGAACAGGGCATCTCCCCTGATATGGGCCCCTCTCCCAGCGCACCGCCGCCACCTCGCCGGTTCGCTGTCCCCGGCAACCAGCGGGCACCCACGGACGGGCTGGGTGTTCTCGGCCCAGGGTGGGGAACGAAGGAGACCGCACAGGTGTTTCCCCCGACAGGGTTCCCAGCTGGGCAGCTGACCCGCATGGCCATAGCGGTTACTGCGGAGGGGAGCGGCCGACCTTCCTCGGCGGGCCTGGAAGCGGTGCACGGTGACACAGCCTCACACTTTCACCTGTCTCTGCAACCGACCGGGACGCCGCCCGCATCCCGCTGCCCGCGGCGAAGACCGGACTGGGCCGGCGTTCGCGTGGGGCGGGGAGCGGGCGGTGATCGACTCCTCCCCTCACCTCTCGCGGTGTCTCAGGCCTTGGCAGCGTGCTCACCCGCCGCAAGGCCTGATCGAGCCGCCGGCCCTTGACCGGGGTTCCCACGACCGTGAGGAGCCCCGGAAGGGGTCACTGCTGTGGAGGGTTCAGCTCCAGTGTGCTGACGGGCTGTTGGAAGCCGGGCGCGTGGCCAAGCTTGCGCAGATAGGGGTCGAAGGCTGCGAAGTCTGTGACCGGATCGGGCGAGTTCCACACCGACTGGGCGTGCACCCGGAGTCTGGGCAGCAGCGTCTGGGTGAGGACGTACTCGGGGGCCCAGCCGTGCGGGTCGTCCCAGATCGGGAAGAACTGCCCGACGCTGTTGCTCCCGGCAGGCACGCTGTAGGGGGCGCCCCAGCCACCGGAGTACACATACGGACTGCTGTAGGTGGTCCATTGGCCGGCGGGCCAGGGCTGGTTGATGGTGTTGTTCTTGGCGTCAGCCGTGAGCGGCGGCCACAGATCGTGGTAGAGGTCGGACGACGAACCGATCAGGGTGAAGCCCGCGTCCAGGTAGGCGCCGGCCGGAGGCGCGTCGTAGATCTGCGCCCAGTAGTCGATCGTGATGTCGCGGCTCAGCCGGACGGCGCCACCGGCCGGGTCGCTGATCATGTCGTTCCACATCCACGTTCCGCGACCGTCCTCGGCGAGTTCGCCCGCGAGGTAGTTGAACAGCGCCTTGTAGCCGTCCTCGCCGGTGGCCTTCGGCCCGGCGAAGCCGCGGACCCAGGACAGCAGCCGTGGATTGTCCGCGTCGAAGAACTCGTCGCCGCCGAGGTGGACGTACGGGGTGCCGAACGTCGCGCCGATCTCCCGGACCCACCGCGCCAGATGCTCACGCACATCGGCACGGGAGTAGTCGTAGCCCGTCTTCTCCGGCAGTGCGTACTCCGGATACACCTGCGTGTCGAGACTGCTGTGCCCGGGTACGTCGATCTCGGGGACGATGGTGACGTGGTACCGGCGGGCGAACGCCACGAGGTCGGCGATCTGTGCCTTGCTCCACGACCCGCCGGCCGGCAGCCGGTCGACCAGCTTCGGCGCCACCGCGCTCTCCACCCGCAGGCCCTGATCGTCCTTCACCCGCAGTTGCAGGTAGTTCATCTTGGTGTAGGCCAGATCCTTGATCTGGTTCTTCAGCCAGCCGAGCGAGTAGTAGCGCCGCCCGGAGTCGACCTGCAGCCCGCGGAAGGTCTGGTCCGTCCAGTCCGTCACCACGCCGGCGGGCAGCCGACCCGCCGACCGCAGTGCCTGCAGGATGGTCTGAGCGCCGTAGAACGCGCCGGTGTCAGAACCACCGGTGACCCGGACGGCGTTCTCGTCGATGTCCAGCCGGTAGGCCTGGGACGCCAGGGCCTGGGCCTTGGCCGGGGCGGCGGACAGGTCCACCGCGCCCGTGGTCAGCAGGATTCCCCGCGCTACGCGGGCGTGGTCGTCCACCGTGCGGACCGTGGCCGTCCGCACCAGCTTGGCGTCGACGAACTCCTCGGCGATCCGTTCGGCGTCATCACGCAGCGTGGCGGCTTGCCCGTGGCGCACGGAGATGCTGAGGTCGCCCTGCGGCTGCCAGGACTCTCCGTCGTGACGCATGAAGGACTGCACCGCGGGGATGGTGACCGGGAACCCGTTCGCTCCCCACGCGCGAGTGTCGTCGGGGGGAGCGGGTGCCGGGTCGGCCGCCGGGCCGACCTTGTGCACCGCGAAGTCGTCGCAGTAACCGGGGCCGGAGCTGCTGCCCAACTCGTTCAGGAAGCAGAACGCATTCAGCTCCCGGGTGCGCGGCCCGGTGGTTATCGTGCGTGTCACCGTGGTCCAGGTCGGACTGCTGACGTCGACGTGGTTGGCGGCGCCGCGGTAGAACGCGACGTTCTCGGCGTCGAAGACACCGACCCGCACCGACGCGTTCCCCTCGGTGCGGACCTTGGCGGTGAACTCGTAGACGGTGTTGGGTTCCACCTGCCGGACCGGCTTGTTGACCATCCCGCGCGAGACGCCGGTGCCGCGCACCGGAAGGTTGCCGCCGCGCGGGTACCGGCTGTCCCCGTCGTAGTCGAGCCCGACCCGCGCCGCGTGGCCCGATCCGGAGGCGCCCGGGGCGACAAGGGAGGCGTGGTAGTACTGACCGCCGTCGAACGTGCCGGATTCGAATCCCGGGTCGGTCATCAGCGGGTGGTCGCCGTCGGCGCTCGCCGGGGAGCCACCCAGCGTCGTCAGTGTGGTGGCGCACAGGGCCAGCGCCGCAACGGTCACCAGTAGGCGCCGTGGCACGGTCACGAGGTTCCCCTTCTCTTCGACTTCAGGCTTCGCTGTAATCCGGGCAGTGCGTGCCGGTGTGGTCATCACGGGTTCACCTCGACCTCGGCGAGCGACAGGGGCGCGGTGGTGGCGAGCTGGATACGCACATAACGTCCGGTGGCCTCGATCGGGACGATCGTCGGGGTGGCGGCGGTGTCCGTACGGTGGATGGCGGTCACACCGGGCTGTGCGAGCGTCGCGGCGAGCGAGTCACTGGTGAACGGGGCGTCGGAGACGAGCACGTAGTAATCGGTCAGGCGCTCCGAGCAGCAGTCGGTGCGGTTCCACACCGCGACGTCGGAAATGGCCTTCGACGCCCCGAGGTCGACCTGCCACCAGGCTTCCGGCGAGCCGTCCTCGGCGGTGTGGGTGACCGAGCCGACGGTGAAGTTGCCGTCGGTGTTCCCGTCGACCGCCCGCGAGGCCGCGCCGCCCCAGTCGGTGCTCTTCTGCGTGGCCGGCCTGCCGTAGGAGAGGGAAGTGATTTTCAGCGCGATGAACGTGCTGCCGAGGGGCTCGCCGGTGGACGCATCCGTCATCTTGACTTCGACGGTGCGGGGGCCGGGGTTGGCCGAGCCGTCCGCGGCCACGGTCACCGGGGTGACGGCCCGGCTGCCGGCGTCGACCGTCAGATTGCCCGAAGCCGGTGTCACGGTGATGCCGTCGGAGGGGACGACGTTGAACGCTGCTTTGGCCGGCGAAGCCGAGAGATTGACCGCTCCCACGCTCGCCTGAAGGCTCTTGCCCGGTTGGAGCAGCGCCGGACTGGCGTCGGGCACCGAGGAGAACGGGCGGACGCCGGCCTGCGTCGTGCCGTGGCGCGGCGGCTGACTGCCTCTTTCCCGGCCCCAGTCGGTGCTCGCCGGGTCGGAGGTGAGGGCGAACCTGATCCTGCCCGCGCTCAGCAGATCACTGTGCGAGATCCACGACTTGGGCCAGGCTTGGTCGCCGACGCGCACCGACGACACGTATTGCAGCTTCGACCGGTCCGCACCCGGTGCGGTGATGTCCACGGGGCGGCCGCCGTCCGGTTGGATGCGGACCCGGTCGAACATCGGAGCCGTGAGCACGTACTCGCCGGAGCCAGGCATCACCTCGTAGACGCCGATCATGGACCAGATCAGCCAGGACGATACGGTGCCGAGGTCGTCGTTGCCGGGCATGCCGTGGGCGTCGTCGGTGTACAGCGGCTGTGCCGCTCGCAGCACCGCGGAGGTCTTCCACGGCTGGTCGGTCCACGCGTACATCCAGGGCGCGTGCAGATCGGGCTCGTTGTTCGGGTTGAAGGCGAAATTGTTGTGGTAGTCGTAGGCCCCGACCACCCACGACTTCTTGGCCACCTGGGTGTGGTCGCGGAGCAGTTCCGGCATGTCGAAGAAGGTGTCGAGTCGCTGTTCGGCCTTGGCCCTGCCGCCCATCAGCGCGAACAGCCCCGGGGCGTCCTGCTGCGCGAGCCACTGGTACTGCCATGGGGTGCCTTCGTGGAATCCGGTGCTCTGTGTCGGGTCGGCACTGCCGACCCAGGTGCCCTGCGGGGTGCGGGCCCGTGGAAACCCGTCGAATCCCTTGGAACTCATCCCGAAGTCCCACTCGTTGGCAAAGTTCGCGCACCGTGCCCGCAGCGTTTTGGCCTTGGCCCGCTCACCGAGGCCCTGTGCCATGTCGGCCAGGCCGCAGTCGGCCAGCGCGTACTCCAGCGTCGCGGAGCCTGCCTGCCGGGAGTCGCCCCAGGTGTAGCCGCCCTTGTCCTGGTAGCCGATCCAGCCGTTCTGCGCATAGGTCGAGTTGCCGTCGCGACCCCGGAAGACCGACTGATCTGCCGGCACCTCGGTGACGTTCTTCCACAGCGCGTCGAACAGGAACCGTGCGGTGGGCTTGTCGAGCAGCCCGCGGGCGTACAAGGAGGTGATGAACGGCGTCGGGCCCTCACCGCTCATGACGTTGGTCTCGCTCGGACCGAGCGCCCAGCGCGGAAGCCAGCCCCCGTCCTGGTAGACGTGCAGGAGCGACTTCGCCATGTCGGTGGCGCGCCGGGGTTCGAGCAGCGCGACGAGCTGGTTCTGCGCGCGGTAGGTGTCCCAGAGCGAGAACATCTGGTAGTACGGCCGGTCGCTGCGGTGAACCTGCTTGTCGAAGCCCATGTACCGGCCGTCGACGTCGGATCCGACCGACGGGTGGAGCGTCGCGCGGTAGAGGGCGGAGTAGAAGGTGCGCAGGTCGGCGTCGCTGCCGCCGGACACCTGCAGCCGCCCGAGCTGGCGCGCCCAGGTCCGGTGCGCGGCGGCCCTGACGGAGTCGAAGGTCTGGTCCGCGCTCTCGGTGCTGCGGTTGAGCCGGGCGCCGTTCACCGAGGTGTAGGAGACGCCGACGCTCGCGCCGACCTGGCCACCGCCGCCGAACCCGACCATCGCGCCGCCGTCGGCCCGGGAGCCGTCCGACGGCGTACCGCTGATGTCCGCCGATCGGCGGCCCGAGGTGACTTCGCCGCCGTCCGCCCAGGTGCCGAATGTGTCGAAGGGCCGGTCGAACCTGGCGCTGAAGAAGATCTTGTACCGCTCCTTCCCCGTCTCCCAGCAGAAGTTGCCGCCGGTGATCCAGCCCTCGACCGTGTTGTCCCCGACGACGTCCACGTGGCCGGCGTAGGTGTAGCCGTTGCTCGAGCCGACGTTCAGCACCACCGTGCGCTGAGGGGTGTTCGCCGGGAAGGTGTAGCGGTGCCAGCCGGTCCGCTCGGTCGCCGTCAGCTCGGCGGTCACCCCGTTGTCCAGGCCGACCTTGTAATACCCGGGCTCGGCGTGCTCGTTGGCGTGGCGGAAACCGGCCGCCTGCTGGTTCGGCTGTGTCCCGGGGAAGCCGCCGGGCACCGGCATCAGCCGGAAGTGGCCTGCGGTCTGGCAGCCGACGCCGGACAGGTGCGTCTGGCTGAATCCGAGGATCTTCGAGTCCGCGTAGTCGTACGAGGCGTAGGAGTTGAGCCGGGTGTCCGGGCTGTTCTGCACCATCCCAAAGGGAAGCGCCGCCCCCGGAAACGTCGTACCCGACCCGTTGTTCCCGATCGAGGTGTTCACATACGTCGTCGGATCCTCGGGGAACGGTGGTCCTACCTTTGGTGACGCGACTGCGGCCATCGCCGGCGCACTGCTGATCAAGACAGCCGCAGAGGCCAGCACAGACAGGATACGGACCAGACGGACTGGTCTCGGCAATCGCATGGAGCCTCCTGAGAGGTCGGATGACAGCTGGTATGACATCGTTGTCACGTCCGAGTGTCCCGTCAAGGCCCCGCGCTGAGCGGATCGTTGACGAGATGCGGGTGGGTCACCGGCCGAGGAGACGATGCCCGCCGACCGGGGCCCTACTCCTCGGGCCCGCTGAGCGGACGGTCCGAGGAGGCGATGATCCGGGCCGTGAGGTCCGGGTCCGGCATCCGCGGGTCGAAGGGGAACATCGGCCGGCGGATGCGGTGGTGACCGAGTCGCGTGAGGTCCTGGTCGACGCCGCCCGGGGTGAGCGCCATCTTCCAGTCGGCGGCCATGGCGAAGAGCTCCGGTTCCAAATAGCCGATCTTCACGATGACGACATCGGCCGTGCGCGGGTTCAACGAGAGGTCGGTGAAGTCGTGTTCGTGGTGGTACGGCTTGCGCAGTCGGGTCAGAATGACGTGTACGCTGCCGATCCGCAGCACCACCTCCGTCTGCGCATCCCGGTCGCCGTGCCGCACCGCGTGTACCACGCCGGTCATGGTGAGCGGCCCGGCGTGCCGGTCGTCGACCTCAGCACCCGCGGTGACGGTGACCGTCGCTCCGACCCCCGCCCGTGCGGCCGCATCGACCGCGGCCGGCCCCGGCAGCGAGGCGTACAGCACGGTCGGGCCGGACGGTTCCTGGAACTCCGGGCGGGCCAGTACCTGTGCGAGGCTCCAGGTGACGTCGCCGGCGCCGCCCGCCGTCGGGTTGTCGCCGGTGTCGCTGACGAAGTACGGCCGCGCCGTGGAGGCGAGTGCCTCGTCGAGGCACTCGTCGAGGGTGCCGGTCGGGGCGACGAAGGCGAAGTCGTGTCGCGCGTCCCAGAGGCCACGGGCCAAACGCTCGGCCCCGGCGGTGACGGCGGCTTCGTCGGAGCCGGTGACGACCACGGCTGCCCGGTTGCGCGGCTCGTCCGCCCACGCGTAGCCGACCCAGACCGCGGCGTCCGTCACCCCCTCGGCCGCCTCCACCTCCTCGACGGCCGCGTAAACGCTCTTGGCGGGCTCGACGCGGGTTGAGGTCTGTTCGCCGGCCAGCAACACCGGCACCGGAATCCATGCCTTCACCGGACGAGGTCCGCCGCCCGCCAGATGGTCGACGAGGTTGCGGACGGCGCGTTCCTTGGTCTCCGTGGCGTCCTCGTGCGGAGCCATGCGGTAACAGGTGATCAGGTCGGTCAGGTGGACCAGCGCGCGGGAGACGTTGCCGTGCAGGTCCATGGAGGTGGACACGATCACGTCCGGGCCCACGACCTCACGGATGCGGGCCAGCAGTTCCGCTTCGGCGTCGTCCAGCCCCTCGACGGTCATCGCGCCGTGGATGTCGAACCAGAGGCCGTCGACCGGCCCCAGCTCCTTGAGGCGGTCGATGAGTTCGCCGGACAGGTCGGTGTACGCGGACGCCGTCACCGTACCGCCGGGCAGGGCCTTGCCGACCAGGGAACCACGCCAGTCGGCAGCGGAGCGCAGGGGCTGCCCGTGCGCCAGGAACGGATAGCGGGTGAGGACGTCGGCGCCGCGCAGCGGGTGGAAGGCGAGGGCCTCGGTGCGGGCCGGCGAGAACGTGGACGACTCGATACCGAGACCGGCGACGGCGATCACGGGACGGGGTGCTGGCATGGCTCCTCCGCGAGCTGACAGGGGTGGTTGCCGGGGCCTACGGGGTGGCCGCCCATGCCCGACGTCAGGGGTGGTCATGGCCGGTGACCGCAGGCGACCCGTCGGACGCCGCCTGATCGCGCGTGTGCGTCCGGTAGAGGTCGAGTTCGCCGTCGAGTTCGAGGGCCAGCACGGTGCACAGCGGGTCGAGGTCGTCGTCGGAGAGGTGGATGTACTCCCACCCGGGTACCTCGCCGAGTCCGCCGACGCGCTCGTGGCGCACATCTGTGTCCGCGCCGAGCACCCGCGCCGAGGTCACCGCGTTGCGTACACCGCGCAGGACCACGAATTCGTTGGGACGGTCGAAGAGGAAGAGATACAGCGTCCTGCGGTCGGCGGAGAGTGTCGAGGGGCCGTAGAAGTGGCCGTGCGGCATACCTCGATCCGTCCCGTAGACGGCGGCGGAGTGCCGGCCGATCCACTCCCCCAGGGCCTCCAGACGGGCGACCTGCTCCGGGAGGATGGTGCCGTCGGCCTGTGGACCCACGTCGAGGAGCAGGTTGCCACCACCACCGATGGTCTCCGCGAAGATGCGGACCAGCTGCCTCGGCGACTTGTGGCGGGTGTCCCGGGGCTGATGGCCCCAGGAGTCGTTGATGGTCAGGCACAGCTCCCATGGGCCGGCGGGTGGCTCGACGGGCACGCCCTGTTCGGGCGTCGCGTAGTCGCCGTGGCCGGTCAGTCTGCCGTTGACGACGGTGTGCGGGGAGCGCATACGGATCTCCGCGGCCAGAGCGTCCATCCCCCACTGTTCGGGGGTTCTCTCCCACTCTCCGTCGAACCACAGAAGGTCGGGCTGGAAGCGTTCCAGGATTTCGCGGACCTGGGCCCGGTGGAAGTCCAGGAAGTTCCTCCACCGGGCCGGATCCTCTTCGCCGGGAGCAGGCATCGAGTAGGGATTGCCGCGTTCCGCCGGGTCCTCGTCGGGCCTGCGCAGTGTGGCGTAGTCCGGATGGGACCAGTCCAGGTGGGAGTAGTAGAGGCCGGCCTTCACCTCCCTTCGGCGCAGCGCCGCGACGTACTCGGCGACCAAGTCGCGTCCGGCGGGGGTCCGCTTGACCACCGACAGATCGTTCGCACTGGTGTCCCACAGTGCGACTCCGTCGTGGTGCTTGGCGGTGAGCACGGCATAGCGGGCGCCCGCGCGGACGAAGAGGTCCGCCCATGTGTCCGCATCGAAGCGGGCGGCGGTGAATCGGTCGAGCTGCGCCATGTAACGGTCGTACGGAATCCTGCCGTCGAAGAACGACCAGGACTCGGCGACGCCGTCGACGCTGTAGATGCCCCAGTGGATGAAGATTCCGAGTTTGGCCTCGGTGAACCAGCGTTGCAAAGTCATCGTGACAGCTCCGTCAGTGTGTCAGCGAACCGTCACTCCTCCGGTGGAGGAGTGCCTCAGGGCTCGTCGGGGAGGCGCAACCGCCCGGGTGCTCGGGGTCGGGGGCGTCGTGCGTGTCCCATCTGTGCGCGCCCGGGGTGCAGCGCGTCGCCGCGTGTCTGCCCGAGCACCGCACGACGACGGCCTGGGCTGCCCGGTGCCGCTGCGTCATGCGGCACCACCTTCGATCGCGAGCACGGCCGCAGGCGCCCCCCGCAGCTCCTCCGGCACGACCACCGTGCCGTCCGGGTCCGTCACCGCTCTCCGGTGGCCGCCTGCGGTGAGCCAGCTCGCGGGGCGGCCGGCGGCGAGCTCGGCGACGTCACTCGCCGGCCTCAGCCGCCCCTCGCCCGGCGCCAGGTCCGTCACGAACAGGGTTTCCTCGCGCGTCGTGTAGCGGACGGGATGACGGGCCACGTCGGTGTGGCGGCGCCATGGCCGGGTACCGTAGACCGCTGCGCCGTTGACCCGCAGCCACTCCCCCAGCCGGCGCAGCCGCGACACCTGGCTCTCGGGCAGCGAGCCGTCGGCCCGCGGGCCCACGTTGAGCAGCAGATTGCCGTTCTTGGCCACGGTGTCGACGAGCAGCTGGATCAGCTCGGTGGCGCCGATGAGATGCCGGTCCTCCTCGACCGCGTTGTGGCCGAAGGACTGCCCGAGTCCCCGGCATGCCTCCCACACCCGCTCGGACGGCTCGTCTTCGGTCAGGTACTCGCGTGTGCGCACGCCGTGGTACGGCACGCCCCAACGGTCGTTGAGCAGGCCGTGGGACACCTGTTCGAGATAGCGGGCGAACAGCGCGGCCAGGTCTCGGTCGCCGCGCCCCTTTCCGTCGTCCGGCCAGTCGATGTCGTTCCAGAGGTAGTCGGGCCTGAACCGCTCGACCAGCTCGACGAGCTGTGCGTGTGCGTAGTCGGCGAAGGCCCTGTCGTTTCGGCGCAGTTCGAACAGGTCCGTCAGCGAGCGGATCGGCGGGAACGCGCTGACGTGCCAGTCGAGAGCGCCGGAGAAGTACAGTCCCAGCCGCAGACCGTGGCGGCGTGCGGCGCCGCTCAATTCGGCCAGCAGGTCGCGGCGGGGCCCGCGGCGTGCCGCGGTGAACGGGGTGGTACCCGAGTCCCAGAGGCAGAAGCCGTCGTGATGCTTGGCCGTGGGCACGACGTAGCGTGCGCCGCATTCGGCGAACAGGGACATCCACGCATCGGCGTCGAAGCGTTCGGCCGTCCAGAGGTCGGCCAGGTCCTCGTACGACGTGCCCACGCCGTACGTCTCCTCGTGGAACCGGCGGGTGGGCGATCCGGCGATGCGCACGGTGTTGGCGTACCACTCGGCGTACGGATGGTGGACGAACTCCAGCTCGACGGGGGTCTGGACATCGGGGTTGCGAGGCGTGCCCCAGGCGGGCACCGAGTAGATGCCCCAGTGAAGGAATATGCCGAACTTGGCGTCCCTGTACCAGCGTGGCACGGAGGCGGACGGGTAAACGGGTGTCTGTGCACCGAGGTCGGGACCGGTGCGTTGGTCGAAGCGCAACAGGGGATCCTCCTTGGTGGCCACGGCGAACCGCGACCGGCCGACGTGGCCGGGCCCGCGGCGTGAGGGGTCAGCGCCCGGCCAGACCGGTGGCGGCGATGCCTTTCACCAGGTGCTTTTGCAGTGCGATGAGCAGCAGAAGGGTCGGGACGAGGGAG
This sequence comes from Streptomyces viridiviolaceus, assembly GCF_014650995.1. Classification (GTDB taxonomy): domain Bacteria; phylum Actinomycetota; class Actinomycetes; order Streptomycetales; family Streptomycetaceae; genus Streptomyces; species Streptomyces viridiviolaceus. The sequence goes on along the minus strand of NZ_BMWA01000020.1, from coordinate 138,539 downwards.
ATGACGGAGGCGGCCATCACCAGGTGCCACTGGCTGCCGTTCTGTCCGAAGAACAGCTCCAGGCCGAGCGGCACCGTGCCGAGCGCGCTGACGTCGTTGACGACGATGAGGGGCCACAGGAAGCTGTTCCAGTAGCCGATGAAGGTGAAGACCGCGAGCACGCCGAGCGCGGGGCGGGCGATCGGCAGCATGACGGAGAGGAAGGTGCGCAGGGGCGAGCAGCCGTCGAGGGTGGCGGCCTCCTGCAGCTCGTACGGGATTCCGCGGAAGAACTGCCGCAGCAGGAACGTGCCGAACGCGGTGAAGGCCCAGGGAAAGATGAGCGCCTGGTAGCTGTTCACCCAGCCGAACTCCTGCATGAGGATGAACATCGGGACCACCAGCACCTCCTGCGGCACCATGAGGGTCGCGAGGAACACCATGAAGAGGCCGTCCCTGCCACGCCACCTCAGCCGGGCGAAGGCGTAGGCGCCCAGTGAGGAGGCGGTGAGGACGACGAGCGTGCCGATGGCGGCCACCAGCAGTCCGTTGAGGATGAACCGCTGGAACGGCAGGTAGTCGAAGACGTCGGCGAAGTTCCGCCAGCGCAGGTGGGAGCCGATGAGCGAGGTCGGGTCGGCGAAGGTCTCCCCCGGCGGCTTGAGCGCGGTGGCCACAGCGTAGACGACCGGTGCCAGGAAAAGCAGCGTCACCGCTGTGAGAAGCACATGGGAGACCAGACGGCCTGGGGTCCATCGGACCTTGTCAGTGCTCATAGTGCACCCACCGCTTCTGGCCGAGGAACTGCACGGCGGTGATCAGCAGGATGACGGCGAAGAGGAGCCACGCGCCTGCGGCGGCCACACCGAGGTCGCGCGAGACGAAGCCGTTCTCGTAGACGTTCTGCACCATCGTCACCGTCGAGTCTCCCGGTCCTCCCTTGGTGAGGATGTAGGTCTGGGTGAATACCTGCAACGACGTGATCATGGTCATGGTGGTGACGAAGAAGACCGCGGGTGACATCAGCGGCAGCTGGACGCGCAGGAACTTCCTCAGGCCCCGGGCCCCGTCGATCTCCGCGGCTTCGAGCACCGAGCGCGGCAGTTCGTCGATGGCGGCCGAGAACACGATGAGGTTGTAGCCGATGCCCTGCCAGACGCTCATGACCACCACGGAGATCATCGCCGTGCCGGAGTCGGCGAGGAAATTCGGGGCGGCGATGCCGAACCAGCTGTCGAGGTAGTGGGCGATGACGCCCTGGGGCTGGTAGAGCATCTTCCAGATCACCGCGTTGACCACCATCGGTGTGATCGCGGGAATGAAGAAGAGCACCCGGAAGACCTGCTGCCAGCGGCTGCCCGAGATCCAGAACGCCAGGCCCAGGGAGAGCAGGACGTTGAGCGGCAGGAACAGCGCGGTGAAGAGGAAGGTGTTGCGGACGGAGACGAGGAAGCCGGGGTCTTCCAGCAGCAGGTAGCGGAAGTTGTCGAGTCCGAGGAAGGACCGCTGGCCGAAGATGGGCCAGTCGTACAGGCTCATCACGACGGCCATCGCCACCGGGAACAGGGTGAAGACGGTCAACCCGAGGACCCCCGGGGACAGGAAGCCGTAGGCGTACCAGCGTTCCCGGCGACCGGGTCCGCCGCGGCGGCGCGGGCGCGGCCGGGCGGCGAAGCCGGGCGCGGGCCGGGTTCTCTGCTCGATCGGTCGTGTGGCCACGGTTCAGCGTTCCGCCTTCTTCTGTATGGCCGTCAGCGCCGCTTCGGCAGTCGTCGACCCCGTGTAGGCCTCGAGCAGATACTGACTGAACAGGGTGTTGACCTCGTCCCAGTTCCGGGTTCCCACGAACGGCTCTCCGCCGGCGAGGCCGTCGCGGACGGCATCCATCCCGGCCTCGACCGTCTCGGTCTTCCCGCCGGTCTGCTGGGTGAGGAACTTCTCGTACGCCGGCTGCGCCGCGGTGCGGGCGGGAGAGACGCGGCCCTGCCCGGCGAGGTAGTTCTGCGCCTCGGGTCCGGTGAGCACGGACAGCGCCTTGACCGCTTCCTCCTTGTAGGCGCAGCTCTTGGAGATGCCGAAGCCGGAGTTGGCGACGTAGGTCTTCGAACCGTCGGGTCCGGCGGGGATCGGCGCCACGCCGACCTTGAACTTCGCCTGCGCGGAGGTGGAACCGAGGTTCCAGGTGCCGTCGACGGCCATCATCGCGTTGCCGTTGACGAACTGGGTCTCGGCCCATCCGCCGTCGCTGGAGCTGGCCGGGATGCTCGCCGCCCCCTCCTTGGTGGCCAGGCCCGAGTACCAGGTCAAGGCCTCGATCATGGCGGGGTCGTCGAGTTGCGCCTTGCCGTCGGCGGTGACGGGGCGGGCGCCGTTGTAGGTCAGCGCCATGGTCAGCATGGGGAGGTCGGAGAAGGAGAGCCCGAAGCCCGTCTTCCCGCTTGTGGTCAGGGACTTCGCCGCCTTCTCGAAATCCGCGACGGTCCAGCCGGGCTTCGGCTCGGCGAGGCCCGCCTTCGCGAACGCGTCCTTGTTGTAGTACATGAGCATGCTGGCGAGGTCCATCGGCAGCGCGTACTGCTTGCCTTCCCACTGCAGGGCCTCGAGCGCGGCCGGTTCGAAGCCGTCCGTGCCGGTGGCGCCCTGGAGGTCGTCCAACGGCTCCATGAGGTCTGCGAAACCGGACAGCCGAAGGCTCTGCATGCTCACGATGCACGGCTGGTCGCCGCCCGCGGCCTGTGTCTGCAGCTTGGTGAAGTAGTCCTTGAACGGGGCGGTCTTCAGGTCCAGCTCGATGTCGGGGTACTCCCGGGTGACGAGCGACGCGAGGTGCTTCAGCTGCTTCTCCTCATCCGCTCCGGCGGCCCACATCTGCCAGCTCAGGGTGACCGATCCATCCGACCTTTTCGACCCTCCCGACTCTTCGCCGGATGTGTCCCCACACCCGGCGAGTGCGACGAGTGCTCCTACCGCCGCGACACTGGCCCACTGCATGGCACGCAAACGCATTGCCTGACCTCCTCATTCGACACCCGGTAGGGGAAGGGGGGTGTGACCGAGTATTTTTTTCGGGCCCGAGTAAATTGGGACGGTAGAGGTGCAAAGATCGGACGTCAAGAGCTACAACTCCACGCGCTCACAGACCGAAAGGGGATGACGTGAAGGCACAACGCCCGGCACCTGGGGATCTGATCCAGACCGAGATCCTGGCGCTGCTCGGGGCAGCCGGGCCGCTCAGCCGGGCGGAGATCGCCCAACTGCTGCGTGTAGGTACCGCGACCGTCACCGATCACACCCGGCGGCTCATCGGCGAAGGTTTCATCCGCGAACTGAAGCCCCACGCCTCCTCCGGCAAGGGCCGCCCTCGCGTACCGCTTCAACTGGTCCCCACCGCCGCCCATGTCCTTGGCCTGCGCGTCGCCATCGACCATCTGGCCGGCGTCGTGGTCGGGCTCGACGGGCAGATCACCGACGAGTTCCGTCTCCCCCTGCGGGTGGCAGAGTCACCCGTTGCGCTGCTCACCCGGGTGCTGCAGGAACAGATCGAGGCGCGGCGGAACACCACGCCCATCCGCGGGGTCGGCGTTGCTGTCCCCGGCATGGTCGATCCGGTCTCGGGCGTCGTGCGGCTCTCCGCGATCATGGACTGGCACGATCTGCCGCTGGCCGCGGAGCTCGGCCGGGCCCTGCCCGTGCCGGTTCTCGTCGACAACGACCTTCGTTCCAGCACGACGGCCGAGCTGCTGTTCGGCATGGGACGTGATCACGACGACTTCCTCGTCCTCGGCATCGGTGACGGTCTCGGTATGGGAGTCGTGCTGGAGCGACGCGTCCAGCGCGGCGCGGACGGGTTCTCAGGCGAGTTCGGCCATCTGCCGGTCGACCGGACCGGGCCGCGCTGCAACTGCGGCAACCGCGGCTGTCTGCAGTCCTTCGTCGGGCAGACGGCACTCGTGGAACGGGCCCGACGCGCCGGCGTCGAGCTCGGACCGGGGTACGGGCTCTCCGAACTGGTCGACGCCGCCGAACGTGGGGAGCCGGCGGTGCTCGCAGTCCTGGACGAGGCCGGCGAGCTACTGGGACGCAGCGTCGCCGGCGTGGTCAACGTCCTCGCGGTCAAGGCGGTCAAGGTGATCGGCGAGAGCCTCGTGCTGTGGCCCCACCTCGGCCCGGCCTTCACCGCCGCGGCCGTCGCAGGGGCGATCGAGCCGCTGCGGGACCTGGAGATCACCGTGGCACCGTGGCGGGACACGGAGCACGCGCGGGGTGCGGCCTGCCTGCTCCTCGCCCGCAGCGGAGCCATCACCAGGGCATAGCCCGTACGGCGCCGCACACGCCGCACGCACTCCACGGGCCTGACACGGCCGCACCTCACCGAGCCCGTACGGGCGACGCCGCCGTCACCCCTGCTGCACACGGCCGTAGACCTGGACCTCGGCCAAGTTGAGCTCGACGGGGTCCGTGCCGGCCAGCCACACCCGCACATACCGGCCCCTGGCCGTGGTCGCGATCGTGGTGGGGCTTGCGGCCTGGTCCGTCTCGTGGTGGCTCCAGACGCCCGGCTTGCCGAGCTGGTCCGCGAGCGTTCCCGAGAAGGGCTGGTCGGACACCAGGACGTAGAAGTCCTTCGTCCGCTCCGCGCAGCAGTCCGTCCGATTGTAGATCTTGATCTTCTCGAGGTCCGCGCTCGCTCCGAGGTCGACCTGCCACCACGGCTGCGCCTCTCGGCCGCTGGTGGTGGAGAAGTCGAAGAGGTCACCGTCCACGGACTTGTCGGCGCCGAAGGGGAACGCCCCGCCCCACTCGTAGTCGGAGATCTGGGTCGCCTGCTTGCCGCGGGCGAGCTCACGCAGGGGTGGCAGTCCCATCGATTCGTCGTGGAGGTTCGCCACGCGCGAGACGAAGTCCTCGATGAACGGATCACCGATCTTCACCTGGCCTTGCCGGCCCTGCTCCGCCGGATCGACCATGATCTGCGACGCGGCGGCGGCAAGGGAGTCCATGGACTGGCGCTCCTGCGCCGCCTCGGCCGCGTCGTGGGCATCGAGTGCGGCAAGGACGTTCAGTCCGTGCTCCATCGACTGCCCCCACAGTTGTGTGGCGTCCAGCCAGCGGGACGCGTCGGAGAGGAACAGCTTGTCGGGCACGCCCTCGCGGATGATGCCCGGGGCTTGTGCGACGGCGCGTACGGACGGGCGGAACTCGGCGATCGCCCGCTCCGCGTCGCTCCCGTGGCCCTGCCAGAAGCGCTCGACCGCGGCGCCGAACACCGGAGCCTGGGGCTGCCACGGCTGGGAGCCGAAGGTCGGGGCCATGTGGTTGAGGTCGACGAACACCTGGACCGCATCGGCCGTGCGGCTGTCCCCCGCGGCGAGGTGGAGGGCTGCCTGGCGTGCGGAGCGGTCGCGGTCGTAGCCCCGGTCGTTCCACGAGAAGTCCGACATCGTGAAGACGGCGAGCTTGCTGGCGGCCTCCTGGTTCATCGGATTGGAGACAATGCCGCTGAGGTGGTCGGACAGGCCCGGCTCACGCTTGTCGTACGGCGCCAGCAGCAGTCGGCCCGCAGTCCGGGCGAAGTCGTTGACCGGGTAGTTGTCCCACACGAAGACCTTCCGGCCGAACAGTTCCGCGGCCCTGGACGCCTGGGCGTTCGTGATCTGCGGCGGCACCACGTCGGTCCCGGTCCACATCACCTGCACCGCGGGGTCGAGCGTGGTACGGATCGTCTGCTTGTACGCGGTGTCGGTCAGGTCGCCGTACTCCGTAGGCACCATCTGCAGCGGATTGACCCCCTCCCGCTCGGCGACGAAGTCGTGCTGCACCGCGTTCAGCAGGCCGACCTGGGCGCGCGCCGCCGCACCGCGTCCCGGCGCGCCGAACTTCTCCGCGTCACCAGGGCAGTTCCAGCGGGTGTAGCTGATGTCGTCCAGCGGTATGGAGAAGGACCGCACGCCCGCGTCGTACATGGCCTGCAGTTTGTCGGTGAGTGCCCTGGTGTCGGCGGGGTCGGAGTAGCAGATGGACGCGCCGGGTGAGACGGCGAAGGTGAAGCGCACATGGCCGGCCCGGGCACGGTCGATCAGTTGGCGGAGCTCGGCGAGCCTTACCGCGGGGTAGGGCTCACGCCACTTGTCGCGGTGGTACGGATCGTCCTTCGGCGCGTAGACGTACGTGTTGGACTTCATCTCGCCGAGGAAGTCCATGTGGTCCAGCCGCTCGGCCGCCGTCCACGGCGGGCCGTAGAAGCCCTCGATGCTGCCGCGCAGGGGCATCGAGGGGTAGTCGCTGACCTGGGCACCCGCCACCGTCCAGTCGTCACCGTGACGTTGGAACAACTGCCGCAGCGTCTGCACGGCGTAGAACTGGCCGGCAGCATCCGTGCCGCCGAGCGCGATGTCCGGATGTGCCTCCCCCTGCGCGCCCCGCGTGGAGACCTTCAAGGCGTAGCCCTCGGCACGGGCGGGTACGGCGGTGTCACCCAACGCGGCTGCGATGTCGGGGCGATCGGCGACTCCCAGCCTGACGGTGAGCAGTCCTTGGGACGCTTGCGGAACCGCGCCGGGGGAAACGTTGTCAACGCGCGCGACACCGTGCTTCTTCAGCTCACGGACGAGGCGGTCACGTGCGGACGCGTCGGTGTGCTCGTCCACGACGAGGAGCACACGGCCGGTGACGGTGACGTCGTCGCCCGAGCGAGAGATGGACTGCGGCGTCGGGGAGACGGACGGCAGGGGGCGGGCGTTCGCCGCGGCGGTGACGTGGGCGTCCGGCGGTTCGGCGGCCCGGGCGACGGGCGGGAAGGCTCCGAGCGCGAGGGAGCCGGTCAGGGCGAGTGCTGCGAAGGCGATGGAGCGTCTTGCCACAAGCCCTCCAAGTGGCCTAGACCAGTTAGACCACAACAGGCTACTCGTGAACCGGCGCCCGTCGTCAAGGGGTTCGCCGTACGGCACGATGCGACCCCGGGTCACCCTGGCGGCTCGTCACACCGCCTACCGGCCGATCGTCGCACCATGGACCGGCACTCGTTCCACACCCTTGACAGTCATCGGATGTCTCTCTACGTTTCCAGCCGACCGGCCCCTCATGAGCCCACGAATCGGCAGAGAACATTGGGTGAATGAGCGACCCAGCGGCCGAAACACCCCATGGTGCCGGCCGTTCTGCGCTCACCCTGCCTGTCGACCGCCACCCCGGAGGCGCTATGCGTCGCGTCATACCGGTGCTCACCGCGATTCTCGCGGTCCTCACCGGGTCCTTTCTCTCCCCGGCCGTCGCCGACGAGCCCGGCTCGCAACAGACCGGCCCACCACCGGTGGTTCCCAGACCCACACAGTGGGACGCCCTCGGCGGCACTGTCGCCCTCACCGAGCGCTCCCGGATCATCGTCGCCCCGCAGTCCCGTACCCGTACGGCCATGCCGTCCGGCCAGCAGGAGCTGCCGGGACCCGCCCGCCAGACCACGCATCAGCTCGCGACCCAACTGCAGGGCGAGGTCGAGCAGGTCAGTGGTCTGCGCCTCACCGTCACCAGCGCGCCCGTGGAACCGCGCCGGGGCGACATCCGGCTGCGGCTGACGGACGATCCCGAGCTCGGCGCCGAGGGCTACCGGTTCGACAGCTCGGACGCCATCCGCGTCGACGCTGCCACCACCCACGGCCTCTACTACGGGACGCGAACACTGCTGCAGACGCTGCGCGCCGACTCGGGCCACCGTGACGTGCCACGCGCCCGCAGCACGGACCGGCCCACCCAGCGGATGCGGATGGTACACCTCGACGCCGGCCGCAAGTACTGGACGATGGGCTACCTCGAGAACCTCGTCCGGCGGATGGGCGATCACAAGCTCAACACCCTCTTCCTGCATCTTTCCGAGTCGGAGGGCTTCCGCCTGTACAGCCCGAAGTTCCCGGGCCTGGCCGACCCGGACCACAGCTACAGCCGCGCCGACATCGAGCACCTGAAGTCGTTCGCCGCCCGCCATCACGTCCAGGTGATGCCGGGTCTGGAGATCCCCGGGCACGCCACGGCGATCAGTGAGACCTTCGACATCGGCTTCGGCTCGGGCGAGAACCCGTGCACCGGCGCCCACACCCACTCCCATCTCACTCCCGACTGGATCATCGACATGACCAGTGAGAAGGCGGTCGAGACGACGAAGGCCATCGTCGACGAGTTCACGCGCTGGTTCGACGCCCCGCTGTTCTCGATCGGCGCCGAGGAGGTCCCCGGCCAGCTCGGCGACTGCCCCCGGGTCAAGGAGTTCCTGGCCGACGACCCGGAGGTCAGCACGCTCGGCGATCTCCTCAACCGTTACATCAACACCCTCGACGACGTGGTGACGAAGAACGGCAAACGCACCGCCGTCTACAACGGATCCGAACACATGGACGCACCGCAGCAGACGGTGCACGGCCCGGTCGTCTTCATCACCTGGGAGGGCACGGGCAGCGAACCGGCCATCCCCGGTCACGACGAAATCGCCATAGGGCCGTTCTACGTGACCCCGAACAACTACCACAATCTGTACCCGAACCAGTCCTGGATGTACGACACATGGGCGCCGAGCACGGCGCCGGACATGCTCGGCTCGAGCGTCATGAACTGGGCCGACTACAACTTCTGGGCCGAGGACGGCTACTTCGAGCAGCACATGGCGATGCCGCGCGCCATCCTGGCCGACCGGACCTGGAACGGCTCCTCGACCCCGGGCTCCGTGGCCGGGTTCCGGACCCTGGTGACACGCCTCGGCGATCCACCCGGCGTCCGGCCGGCCCCCGAGAAGCCGCGCGTGGACGACGGACGGCCCAGCCACCACTGGACGTTCGACGAGGCGTCGTACCCCAGCGGATGGACATACGCCAGCCGGCCACCCCAGACGATCATGGCGGAGGACATCGCGGGCGGCCTGCCCGGCACCTCGTACATCATCAACAACCCGGAGCTCGTCGACGACGGCGTACGCGGTCAGGCCTTCCGCTTCGACCACGACCGTGACGGGGTGGGCTTCGGCGGTCTGGACGTGGCCGAACCGTGGACCGTGTCCGCCTGGGTCAGGCTCACCGAACGGACCGGTGATCAGGTGCTGCTCAGCTCCGAGTCCGGCGCCCTGAAGCTGCAGCAGTACGGCACCGGGAAGGTCGGTTTCACCCGCTACGGCGACGCCGATCACAGCTTCGACTACACGCTGCCGCTCGCCCGGTGGGTCCAGCTGACCTGGGTGGCCGAGCCGGGACGCACCACCTTGTACGCCGACGGGACCCGGGTCGGCACCATCGACGCGTCCGTGCCGCTGCCGATGCGCTCGATCGGAACCCCGAAGGTGAGCCTGCGGGGTGACCTCGACGAGCTCGTCACCTGGGACGAGGCACTCACCGCCGACCAGGTCCGGGGGCGGTTCGCCGCGTACCGCCGCTGACCCATTACGCCGTCGACGGCGTAGATGTCCAGTGGATGAATACGCCGAGCCGTGCTCGGGGAAACCATTGCCGCAGGGCCATGGGGCGCTTCCTTCATGGGCTGTGTGGGTCGTGATGCGGGTCGCTCGGACCTGGTCCCGTCGCGCCGGCACAGCCCGTCGGCGCATCGTGAAGCCCATAAGTACGGCGAGCGGTCGTGCCGAAGACGGCCGACCGCTCGTGCTTTTCGAGGTCCGAAGTGAGGTCTGCCATGACTTGCGTCACCTCCTTGTACGAAGCGGCCAGGGTGCACACCGGCCAGTCGGACCCGAACATGGCGCGATCGGGGCCGAACTCGTCCAGAACCGTTTGCACGTACGGGCGCAGGTCGTCGATGGTCCACGAGTCCCAGCGGGCCTCCGTCACCAGCCCCGAGAGCTTGCACACGGTGTTGGGCAGTGCGGCGAAACGCCGCACGTGAGCGGCCCAGGGCTCTCGCTCTCCCGTCACGATCGCCGGCTTGCCCGCGTGGTCGAGGACGAAGGTCAACTGCGGCAGCAGGGCAGCGGCTCGGATCGCTGCGGGGAGCTGCCGCTCCACGACGACCAGGTCATAGGCGAGGCCCGCTGCGGCGACCGCGGCCAGCCCGCGCAGCACATCCTGGCGGACCAGCCATTCCGGGTCGGGCTCGTTCTGCACCTGGTGGCGGATGCCCACGAGATGCCGGCCACCGGGCAGGTTCCGCAGGTGCGCGAGTGCCTCGTCGACGTCCGGGGCGGTCAGGTCGGTCCAGCCGACGACTCCGGTGACGAGTCGGCCTTCTTCCGCGAGTGAGAGCAGCTCGGGCGTCTCTTCCGCGACGGTGACGGTCTGGACCAGCACCGTTGAGGTGACACCGGCCTCGCGGGCCGCGGGTGTCAGATCGTCGAGGCTGAAGGAGCGCCTCAAAGGCTTGAGCTCCTCGCCGCGGATCCAGTCCTGGTCGCGGACGGCGAGGTCCCACACGTGGTGATGCGCATCGACGAGGCCGGTCGCTGTCACAGGGACCAGACCGGAGTCATGCCGGCGGTGGCGCCGTCACTGCTGTAGTCGTGCACGACGTCGAGGAGGTCGGCCATGCGGGCCTGCCAGGCCACGTTCACCGGAAGGTGTTCCAGCCTGCCGATGAGCTGGGTGTAGTCCTCGCATTCGATGAGGTGGAACAGGTCCGTTCCGCTGCGCCAGATGGTCCAGGAGGTGGCCCCCGCGTTTCGGATGGCCTCGGTCAGCTCGTCCGGTACGTGACGGTGCGCAGCCTCGTATTCGGAGATTCGGTCGGCGCGCACCTTGGTGTGCAGGGCGACTCTCATGCGCTTTCCTTTGCGTGCGGGGAGACAAGGACGGGGCGGATATGAGGTGAGCGGATCGCCGGCCGTGAGGCGGAAGAGCCGTGTCGGTGTTGAGCACGATCGTTCCAGTACTCGTTGAAGCAGGTGGCGAAGAGCGCTATGCGCACGGCGTTCCTCCTTCCGGCACCGGAACATCGGCGGGCAGGAGTCCTTCCTCGCGCAGCTCGGCCCACAGGTCATCGGGCACGGAGGTGGCGAGCATCGCCGCCGCGTCCTGCACCTCGTACCGGGAACGGGCGCCGACGAGCACGGTGGCGACTGCCGGGTGCCCCAGCGGGAAGCGCAGGGCCAGAGCCCTCAGTGGCACGCCATGGCGTTCGGCCACGGTCTGGATGCTCAGTGCTCGCTGTACGAGCTCCGGGGGCGCTGCCCGGTAGTCGTAGGTCGCACCGGGCTTGGGGTCGGCGAGCAGGCCGGAGTTGAACACGCCTCCGATGACGACGCTCTTGCGTCGGGCCTGTGCCTCGGGCAGAAGGGTGCCCAGGGCGTCCTGGTCCAGCAGGGTGTACCGGCCGGCGCAGAGCACCGCATCGACGTCGGTGTCGCGGACGAAGCGTGTCAGGAGCGACGTCTGGTTCATGCCGACTCCGATGGCGGAGACGACACCCTCCGCACGGAGTCGTTCCAGCTCGGGGTAGGCCTCCTTGAGTGCCTGGTCCATGTGGTCGTCGGGATCGTGCAGGTAGACCACGTCGATCCGGTCGAGGCCGAGGCGGCGCAGACTCTCGCCGATGCTGCGGCGTACGCCTCGGGCGCTGAAGTCCCAGACCCTGCGATGGTCGGCAGGGACGGCGAATCCGTGCGCGAGGTCGTCCCCCTTCACCGGGATCGGCTGAAGAATGCGGCCGACCTTGGTCGACAGGACGTAGTCGCGGCGGGGGCGGGTGCGCAAGGCTGCGCCGAGCCGCCTCTCGGAGAGTCCGAGCCCGTAGTGCGGAGCCGTGTCGAAGTAGCGGATTCCCGCGTCCCAGGCCGCGTCCACGGCGCCCGCGCCCTGAGCGGGGGTCACTTCGCTGTAGAGGTTTCCCATGGCCGCGGCCCCGAAGGAGAGCCGGGTGACAGGCACGCCACTCGGTCCAAGCGTGGTCCGGGCGGGATGGGGGGCATGCATGGGATGCCTTTCAGTGAGCTGCCGGACGCAGCCGCAGACCGGCCATTCCGCCGTCCACGGCAAGCGCGGATCCGGTGACGGAGCCTGCGGCAGGCCCGGCCAGGTAGGCAATCGCTTCGGCCACTTCGTGCGCTGTGACGAGACGCCCCGAGGGCTGGCGGGCCTCCAGGGCAGCGCGTTCGGCCGCCGGGTCCTGCGCGGCATCGAGCAGACGGCCCACCCAAGGGGTGTCGACCGTGCCCGGATTGACGCAGTTGACACGGATGCCTTCACGGATGTGGTCGGCGGCCATCGCGAGGGTCAGGGACAACACGGCGCCCTTACTGGCACTGTAGAGGGCGCGCTGCGGCAGTCCGGCGGTCGCCGCGATGGAGCAGGTGTTGACCACGGCGGCGGAGCGGGAGCGCCTCAGATGTGGCAGGGCGGCGCGGCTGGTGCGGACGATTCCCATCACGTTGACGTCGAACACTCTCCGCCATTGGGCGTCGTCGTTGTCCTCGATGGTGCCGATCGCACCGACGCCGGCGTTGTTCACGAGGATGTCGATACCCCCGAGGTCCGCGGCCGCTGCGTCGACGGCGCGCCGCACGGAGGGGTCGTCGCCGACGTCTGCCCGGTACTGGCGCAGCGGGGAGGGCGCTGCGCCGGGTTCGAGGTCGAGCACGGCGACATCGGCGCCACGTGCGGCGAGCAGTTCGGCGGTGGCGAGGCCGATGCCGGAGGCGCCGCCGGTCACGATGGCCTTCAGGCCGCTCAGGGCGGTCGGCTGTGTCATTAGGAGGTCTCCGGTGTGAGGGCTCGGTCGGCGGTCCAGAAGGTGCCGTTCGGGTAGGCGTAGGCGGTAAGGGTTCCGGGGTGCATCTCGGCGGAAAACCCGGCCGCCGCCGGAGCCTGGTAGTGACCGTCTCGGATGAGCACCGGCGTGACGAAGTGCTCGTGCAGGTGATCGACGAATTCGATGACTCTGTTCTCCGTGGTGCCGGAGAGGGCGACGTAGTCGAACATCGACAGATGCTGGACCAGTTCGCAGAGGCCGACTCCGCCTGCGTGCGGGCACACGGGTACCCCGAACTTGGCGGCGAGGAGGAGGATGGCGAGGTTCTCGTTGACGCCTCCGACGCGGGTGGCGTCGATCTGGAGGAAGTCGATGGCTCCGGCCTGGAGCAGTTGTTTGAAGACGACCCGATTCTGGACGTGCTCGCCGGTGGCGACCTTGACAGGGGTCACGTTGGCCCGGACGGTGGCGTGGCCGAGGATGTCATCGGGGCTGGTCGGCTCCTCGATCCAGTAAGGGTCGAACTCCGAGAGCGCTTTGGTCCATTCGATGGCCTCGGGGACGTTCCACCGCTGGTTGGCGTCGATCGCGATGCGAATACCGGAGCCCACGGCGGACCGGGCCGTGCGCATGCGCCGGATGTCGTCCTCCAGGTCGGCGCCGACCTTGAGCTTGATCTGGGTGAAGCCGTCGGCCACCGCACGGCGGGCGAGGCGGGTGAGCTTCTCGTCGGAGTAGCCGAGCCAGCCGGGCGACGTCGTATAGGCAGGGTATCCGCGTGCGAGCAGCCGCTCCCGGCGCGCGTCGGAACCATTTCTGCCGGCAGTCAGGAGGCGGAGCGCGTCGCCAGGAGTGAGCACATCGGCGATGTAGCGGAAATCCACCTGAGAGACGAGCCATTCCGGTGTGGCATCGACGAGAAAGCGCCACAGCGGCTTGTGGGCACGCTTGGCGGCAAGATCCCACGCCGCGTTGACGACCGCGCCGACGGCCATGTGCATGACGCCCTTCTCGGGGCCGAGCCAGCGCAGCTGGCTGTCGCCCGTCAGATGGCGAGCAAGTGACCCGGGGTCGGCACACAGGGCGTCCACGTCGCGTCCGACGAGGTGGGGTGCGAGCGCGTCAATGGCGGCAACCTGGACGTCGTTGCCCCGTCCGGTCGTGAAGGCGAACCCGTGGCCTTCCAGGCCGTCCTCGGCGTTCGTGCGCAGCACGACGTAGGCAGCCGAGTAGTCGGGGTCGGGGTTCATGGCGTCGGAGCCGTCCAGCTCCCGGGAAGTGGGGAAGCGGATGTCGTGAGTCTCGACGGCCGTGATCCTGGCGCTGACCGAAGTCATGTGCGTGCGGCCTTTCAGGCTTGGATGGAGGTCTGGCGCCGGCTGCCGAGCCCGTCGATGGACAGGTCGACGATGTCGCCGGGGCGCAGGTGGGGCGTGCCGGGCAGGCCGAGGGCGACACCGGCCGGTGTGCCGGTGTCGATGACGTCGCCAGGCCTGAGAACCATGTAGATCCGCGTTCCGGGACGTCGTCGCTGACGGCGGATCCTGCGATGTGGGCCAGGCCCTTTTCGGCACCCTCCAGGCAGCGCGCGGTCCGGCCCATGACGACGGCCGGCCCGACCTCGCGGTCCGTCTTGACCGATCCGCGTGGAACGAGGACGTCGTCGTACGGCCCCACGACCGTGTCCGGGTCCTTCATGAAGACCACGGGCCGGTCGGGGATCGACGCACGTCGATCTCGTGTTCCCAGTACGGCCGGTCGCGGTACGGGCCGGCGCAGCCCTCACCCGTGTCGCTGAACGCGAATCGGGGGCGAGGTTCGCGGTGGCCAGTGGAGTGCCGACGCCGGGGAGCCGCCGCGGCAGACGGTCGAGCTGCTCACCGTTCCACGACACGTGCGGGTGCGCGACCTGTTCGACGTACCAGTGGACACCGGTCAGTTGCACACCGGCGCTGGTGCCCTCGACCGTGATCCGTCCCGTCCGCCCGGACACCCGTAAGGCGTCCTGCCCATCGTGGCGCGCGACCGTACGGAGCTCCGTCTGGTCCCAGTGGTCCGGCAGCCGCCGTCTCAGGACCTCCTGGGCCACTTCCTCGGCTTCGGCGGCCGACGCGAGGAACGTGCGGCGGGGCATGTCCATGAGAGCCTCCCGAACGCCGGCCTACGATTGGCCTACACCACTTGAGCGGTGATCGTACGGCCGGTTGCGGAGTCACCGTCAAGACCACTGCAGTCAACAGGCACCGGTGGAGTCTCGCGGAGGTCGAGTCGAGCCGACCTCGTCAGACCTCCCATGTATCGGATGCATAGCGATCTCAGTCACGGAAAACGTCGAACTACAACCATCTTGACGGCTGATAGATCCGATCTCTAGGTTACCCGTGAATTCGTCAGGCGAGGAGCCTCATGTCCACCATCCGTGGCATCAGTTCGACCGGCGTGCGCTTCCCCACCTCACACATGCTCGACGCCTCCGACGCGGTGCACACCGACCCGGACTGCTCGGAGGCTCCTCTCCGGCTGGAGAGGTGCGGACGGCGGCCTCGAGGAACACTCCTGCGCCTCCACGGTCGGCCGCGGCAACGACGTCCGACGGACGCGGTAGAGAAATTGAGAGGCACCACCATGCGCTCCGGCACTCGCAGCATCGCAGTCAGAACCGCAGTACTTGCGTTGCTCGCCGCACTCTCGACCGGCCTCGGCCCCGTCACCGGCTCGGCCGCACCGGGGACCCCGACCGCCGAGACCGCACCCGGCAGCCCGACGACCCTTCCGGCACTGTCCGACTGGGAACCGGCGGCGGGCAGCTTCACGCCGGCCCGGACCAGCCGCGTCCTGGTCCGCGACAACGAACTGGTCGACGACGCGGCCACCTTCGCCACGGACCTGTCGGACATACTCGGACGAACGCTCCCTGTCAAGAGCACGACCATGACACCGCGCGCGGGCGACATCGTGCTCGATCTCGAGTCCGACCGGGCCGACCTCGGGTCGGAGGGCTACGCGCTGAGCGTCGACACCGCCATCCAGGTCACCGGCCGCACCGAGGACGGCGCCTTCCTCGGCACCCGGACCGTGTTGCAGCTGCTTCGCGCCGGAACCCCGGTGCCCGCCGGCGAGGCCGTCGACGTTCCCGCGTACGCCGAGCGGGGCGTCGGGGTGTGCGCCTGCTACATCCACGTGTCGATGCCCTGGCTCGAACGCCTGATCAAGGACGCGGCGTACCTCAAGCTCAACCAGCTCTGGCTGGAGCTGAAGGTGAAGAGCACGGCGCACCCCGAGGCGAACGAGTGGGGCTACTACACGCCCGCCCAGATCGACCGGCTCCAGCGCCTCGCGGACAAGTACCACATCACACTGGTCCCCGAGGTCAACTCCCCCGGTCACATCGACACCTGGATCCGCAACCGACCGGACCTTCAGCTCACCGACGTCGACGGGGACAAGCAGCCGTCACGGCTCGACATCACCAAGCCCGAGGCGTTCGCGTTCCTCACCTCGATCATCGACGAGTACTTCAAGGTCTTCGACACCCCGTACTGGCACATGGGCGCCGACGAGTACATGCTCGGCTCGGACTACTCGCGCTACCCGCAGATGCTCGCCTACGCCCAGGAGAAGTTCGGCCCGGAGGCGGTGGCCGAGGACGCGTTCACCGACTTCGTCAACCGGATCAACGCCTACGTCAAGGCGAAGGGCAAGACCCTGCGGATCTGGAACGACGGGATCACGACGGCCGGGACGGTGCCGCTGGACCGCGAAATCGTCGTGGAGCACTGGGCCGACGACGAGGTGAAACCTTCTCAGCTCCTCGCGGAGGGGCGTTCGGTGATGAACTCGGCCTACGCCCTCTACAACGTCCGCGGCGGCTTCAAGACGAACGCCGGAAGCCTGTACGGCGAGGGCTGGACCCCGCTGAACTTCGATGGCGAGAACGTCGCCGACGGCACCGGGATCACCGGCGCCAAGATCACCCTCTGGCCCGACAACGGCTCCGGGAACACCGAGAACGAGATCGAGGACGAGGTCCGGATGCCGCTGCGGTTCATAGCCCAGGCCACCTGGGGCGACTCCACGCCGGATCCGACGTACGACGATTTCGCAGCTCGCGCGGACGCGGTCGGACGGGCACCGGGCTTCGACAACGTCGACCGCACCCCCATCCGGCCAGGGCGCTACGTGGTGTCCGCGGCCAACCACTACCTGACGGGCGCCGGCGCGGCGGCGGGCGCGCGCGTCGTCCTCGGCTCGGAGGGCACCGAGTTCCGGATATCGACCACCCCCGACGGCTACTACGTGTTGAAGGATCCGGCCACGGACCGCTGCCTCGAGGCACGCCAGGGCCGCCGGTTCCTCAACACGCCGCTGGAGCCGCTTGCCGCGATCACGCTCGAGGACTGCAGCCGCAGCAACGCCCTGCAGCGGTGGCAGATCGCCACGTCCAACGCCGGCCTGACCCTGACCAATGCGGTCACCCGCATGATCGCGGTGCTCGACGGCTCCGGTCTGGTGCAGCAGATCCCCGACGGCCACCGGCCCCAGGTGTTCGAGCTCACGGGCGTCGTCGAGGTGGGCGCGACCGTCACCCGGCGCACGGTCGGCGTCGGCGAGACCACGCCGATCACTGTGACGGTGACCAACGGGACCGCCGCACCGGTGACCGGTGTCAGCGTCTCGTTGACCGGCACCGCCGGCTGGACCGTCACCCCGGCCGAGCAACAGCGCGACAGCCTCGCCCCCGGCGAGGCCTGGACCACGACCGCGACAGCGACCTGGACCGGCGGGCAGGCCCACGACACCCAGGGCTTCACCGCCACGACCAACTACATCGACGGCGGCGTCGCGCAGACCCGAACCTCACCGATCGAGTGGAACCATCAGCCCGTGATACCCGGCAACCTCGCCGAGGGCCAGGCCGCCTCCCAGTCCAGCACCGCCTGGGGTGGTTCGCCGGAGCGCGGCATCGACGGCAACACCAGCGGCAGCTGGGGCTCCGCATCGATCACCCACACCGAGGAGAACGTCAGCCGGCCATGGTGGCAGGTCGACCTCGGCCGGCGCGAGTGGATCGGCAGCGTAAAGCTGTTCAACCGCACCGACTGCTGCTCCGAGCGGCTCACCGACCCGCTGATCCTTCTCTCCGACACACCGCTGCCGGACTCGCTGGACGAGGCCCTGGCCACGCCCGGCGTTGTCAGCGTCCGCTACGAGGGCACCATCGGGTCGTCCGCGCTGGTCGACATCGCCGGCCACAAGCGGTACGTACGGGTCCAGCTTCCGACCACCGGGACCCTCTCACTCGCCGAGGTGGTCGTTCGTGCACCGCAGTGACGAGACAAGGAGACCTGGTTGTCTCCTGCGCCGCCACGGTCCTGTCGAACCGGCATGACTACCGCTGACGGACGTTCCAGCCCATTGCTCCGAGTGTTGTGCCGGCCGAGCAGCGGCGCGCGGTCCTGGTCGACCTGCAAGGGCACGCGCCCACGGCGGACATCGGAAGCCGGAGGGGATACGCACGAAACGGGCCACTGGAACACACTGTGCAGCAGCCTGCGGCGGGGCGTGAGTGGCAGCTGCCGCGGCAGGTGAACTGACGCGATCGGACGAACAGACCGGAGTGGCGCCCTGCCCGGAAGAGCTCGCCGCGGACGGGTGCGGCACCGGCACTGGTGGCCGCCACCGGTGCCGGTATTCGCGCACGGAGCCCGCCGCCTGCCCCGCCCGCCTGCTCAGCGCAGCAGCGCGTCGAGGAACGGGCCGGAGACCACGTGATGGGGGTCGAGCCGGTTCAGAATCGCGACCGCCTCGTCCCAGCCTGGGCCTCCCCCGGCGCGCAGTGAGGCGGGGACGGCCCGCGTGAGGACGTCCGGGTCGGACCACGCGGCGGTGTCGGTGTAGGCCCAGCCCTTGGACCACTCCACACGGACCGTCGCCCGGTCCCCGTCCATGGCCAAGAGGAACTGCTCGATGTCCCGGTAGAAGCGGTGCAGGGCAGGTGTGGTCGGCAAGGAGAGGACGTCGATCCACACGGCGGTGTCGACCTCCGGCCGGTCCGGACGCGGCCGCAGGGCGGACAGCAGCGGTGGCCGGGCGCCGGGGATGCCGCACACGGACGGGGTCTCCAGGCCGGTCACCCGGATCTCCACCTGGCCGTTGACCGGGTACTCGCCGCGTGCCGCGTACTCAGCGAGCAGCGTGCGGTAGAAGTCGGCGAACTGGCTGACCACCCACTGCAGATCGGCGCGGCGGGTGAGGACGGCATAGCCGTTGGCCGTCTCGCGCAGTGTGGTAGGCCGCACGTACTCCAGTAGGTTGCGGGAGGCGCCCCACAGGTCCGAGCGCAGCCCGCCCGCCAGCAGGTGGGTGAGCACGTCGCCGGTCAGGACGTCCCGCACGAGGGTTCCCGACAGCAGGACGTCGGTGATGTCGCCGGTCAGCGCGACCTTGGCCAGCAGGTACTGGACCTGCCCGAAGAGCGGGGCGCTCGCCCAGGCTCCCGAGACCAGGGTTCCGGCGAGCCGGGCCACCGGCTCGGGAAGCGAGTCGGAGAACGGGTAGTTGTACGGCCCGTCGACCGCGCGGGCGGCGAACGGCCGTTCGGGGGTGACGCTCCAGACCTTCAGCCAGGGCTTGTCCGTGAACGCGAACCAGATCGCCTCCGCCCGGCCGGTCCTGTCCACGAAGCCGGCCAGGGTCCGAGTGCCGGCCGGGGCACCGGGGGCGGCGAACAGTTCGGTGGCGGGGATGTCCAGGAAGGAACGGCAGCGCAGGTTGTGGTCGGTGCCCACCCGCAGCACGGCCTCGGTGACGAGCGAACGGCCGAGGTGGGTGAGGAGCGCGTCGCAGTCGGGCTCGGCCCGGCCGACCGTCCGCAGGACGTACTCGCCGGCGTCGTCGTCCCAGACGACCGCGGTCAGCTCGGTGACCAGATTGCTCAACGAGCCGTAACCGTGGCCGGGCGACGGGTTCTCCCCGATGGCGGGGACGGCCGTACCGTGCGCGCCGATGGCCAACGCGCCGCCGACCGACAGTTCCCCGGGTGCCGGCGCGGAGACGACCCCGTATCCGTGCTCGCCGGCGAACGCGAGGAGTGTCTCCAGCAGGGCCCCGGCCTGGACCCGGATCAGGGCCGACCCGTCGGTGTCCTGCCGCTCGAGCGACATCTCGGTGAGGTGTGCGGTGGTGTCCACCAGGACGACCTGGGCCGCGGCGGGTGTGCCGTCGGCCACCGTGAGCGGAGCCCAGCCATGCCGCTTCCCCTGGGCGCGTACCGTCCAGCCGGCACCGTAGGCCCAGTTCACGACGTCGAGCACTTCCTGCGGGGTGCGCGGCGCGCACGTCCACAACTGGTCGGCACGGATTTCGCCGGCCCAGTTCTCGTAGACGCGCCGGTAGACGTCGAGCCCGGCAGGGAAGCCAGGCGGCGACGGCGCGTCGGCGTAGGCGCTTCCCGGCCGGACCACCGCGCGCAACAGCCAGACCGCGCCGCCCGCGGCGACTGACGACGCGAGCAAACTGCGCCGCGACAGCCCACCGCCCTGAACCGAAGACTCGTCCGTCATTGCCGAGAACCTCCCCTGGTCCCGTCCCACCCGAACCGGCCCTGCCAGGCCGACCGTGCACGCACGCTAACCAGGAATCAGGAGCCCTACAGTCATATGGTCGTTTGATCTACGCGATCGAGTGAAAGTCTCGCGAATCGCCCCCTCCTCGAGGCCCATCCCGCATGCGGCCTCCAATGACGTTCCCGCCCCCCTGTACCGACCGTCCGATCACTGACGGCCCTCGGCAACGACGTCGGTCACCAGACCGTCGGCCTGTGACCGGGACGTACTCAGGGGCCACCCGTGTCGTCCGCGCCCGGCGAGCGCGGCAGAGGTCACATCGCCGGGCTCCGTCGGAGGGTCCTCGAAGCTCTGGGCTTGCTCAAGAGGCGCTTCGGGTCACCGGACCGTGGGGCATCCTGCGGACAGTCGGTGCGCAGGCCCGGCGGAAGGGGGACGTCATGTTGATCGCATTCGTGCTGGCGGCTGTGTGCGTACTGGTGCTCGTCATGGTGGCCACATGGATGATGCGCCGGGCATGGCGCCGCGCCTGGGACGATCTCGGCGTGTGGGCGACCGCGCCCGGCCCGAGTGCCGGGCACGGCCATGGAGCGTCGCCAACCGGGACCGGCACGCACACCGGAACGTCGGCGCATGACGCCGGCAGCCCCTCCGCCCACTCGTCCTGGTGGGAAGCAGGCGTCGGCGGAGGTGCGTCGAGCGGCTGCTCCAGTGGCAGTTCGTCGTCCTGTGGGAGCAGCTCCTCGTCGTGCGGCAGTTCGTCGTCCTGCGGAAGCAGCTCGTCGTCCTGCGGCAGCTCCTGCTGACTCGGCAGGCAGGTCACTGCCCTCGGTCACGTCTCCTGGAGCACGGAGAGGACGTTCCCGGCCGGGTCGGTGAACCATGCGACCGCAGTGGGGCCGTCGCCGCCGACCCGGACGATGCCCTTCTCGTCGTGGTCGAAGCCCGCATAGCGCTCCAGGGTGACGCCGCGCCGTTCCAGTTCGGCGACGGCGGCCTCGATGTCGTCGACGGGGAAGTTGAGGATCGTGAACGTCGCGGGGGTGTGCGTCTCCTTCGGGTAGACCAAGACCCGCGCGCCACTGCCGAGCGTGAGGGTCAGCATCCGCATGTCCCCCTGTCCGGTCTCCTCCACCTGGAGGCCGAGAGTCTCGCCGTAGAACCGGCGGGCCTCACCGAGGTCGTCGACCGAGAAGCCGCTGAACGCCTGCGCCTGACCGAACATGCTCCGTGTCTCCTCCGTGGTGAACCCGTGCTGCACGTCTCAGGCCACACCACGCGCGCCATCGTGCCGGGGCGCGCCGCGCGGACCGCGGCCGGATGGTCGTGCGCCCTTCACTCGCCGGGCGTCAGTCGCCCGAGGACCGACGTCATAACGTGATGTGGATCCGACCGGTCTCGTGGAGAGGCGATGGTCAGCGTCGTTTCACGGCATGCGGCATCCGTCATGCCGAGGCCCAGTCGCGGCGACAGCGGTGTTCCAGGGGCCAGTGCACAAGAGCGTGCCCTATCGGGAGCCGTCCTTCAGCGAGACGGATCTCGGCGGCCGTCCTCGCCCGCCGCCTTCAGGTCGCCCGGATCGGCGAGCTCCCCCGCACCGACATTCCCGACTGCGGCAAGGAGTAGCGCCGGCAGGAAATCGAGGAGCTGCGGGACGAGGGCATCAAGGGCCCGGAGGAAGCGGCGCCGCCATTCTGCGGTCACGACGTCTGCTCGACGCCGTGGCGCGTTCCGTACGCCCGCCCCGGCAGGGATGCTGTGGGCGGTGGCGGCGGGACGACGGAGGTAGCCGGTGGCCGTGGGGACGACTCGGGCCTGGAGGTCCCGGCTGGCCGGCCATCCGACCCGAGGCGTCGTCCTGGCCTTCGCGCTGGTCGTGGTGCTGGGTGCAGCGCTGCTGATGGTGCCTGCCGCCGCCGAGCCCGGCAAGGACACCGGCGTGCTGACCGCCTTGTTCACCGCGACGGGAGCGGTCAGCGGCGGGCTGTCCATCGTGGGCACCGGCAGCCATTGGAGTGGGTTCGGCGAAAGCATCGTCCTGGCGCTGATCCAGGTCGGCGGCTTCGGCATCATGACGCTCGCGTCGCTGCTGGCCCTGTTCGTCTCTGGCCGGCTGGGGATGCGGACCCAGCTCACCACACAGGCGGAACGGAGCGGAGGCACCGGTGACATCCGCCGGCTGGTCCTCGGAGTCGCGAGCACCACGCTCGCCATCGAGTTGGTCACGGCCGTCCTGATCGCGGTCCGTTTCCACCTCGGCCATGGTCTGGCGGCCTGGAACGCCGTCTACCACGGGATCTTCTACGGGATCTCCGCGTTCAACAACGCCGGTTTCGGGCTGCGTGACGACAACCTGGTCGGTTACGCGAACGATCCCTGGATCGTCCTGCCGATCGCGGTCGCGAGTGTGCTCGGCGCCCTTGGCTTCCCCGTACTGCTCGAACTGCTGCGCAACCGCCCCGGCACCCGCGGCGCCACCCGGCGCCGCTGGTCCCTGCACACCCGGCTCACCCTCTTCACCTCAGCGGTCCTGCTCGCCGTCGGCACCGTCATGACCTGCGCGCTGGAGTGGAGCAACCCGCGAACTCTCGGATCCGTGGACTGGGGGGACAAGCTCCTCAACGGGTTCTTCACCGCGGCCAGCGCGCGTACCGCGGGATTCAACACCGTCGACACCGGTGCCATGGAGCCCGCCACCCTCCTCGGCATCTGCGTGCTGATGTTCATCGGCGGCGGCAGCGCGGGCACGGCGGGCGGCATCAAGGTCACCACATTCGCGGTGCTGGGAGCCGCGATCCTGGCCGAGGTCCGCGGACACGCCGACACGGACATCATGGGCCGCCGGCTCTCGGCTCCGACGCTGCGCCAGGCCCTCACCGTGGCGCTGATGGGCGTGGGCCTCGTCATCGCCGGCACGCTGGTGCTGCTCACCGTCACCGAGGAGCAGGCCGAGGCCGTGCTGTTCGAGGCCGTCTCCGCTTTCGGCACGGTCGGCCTGAGTACCGGCATCACCGCGGACCTTCCGGCGGCGGGCCGACTCACCGTCATCGTCCTCATGTTCGTCGGGCGCGTCGGCCCGATCACCCTCGCCAGCGCGCTCGCCCTGCGTCAGCGCGACCGCCGTTACACCCTGCCCGAGGAGCGACCCGTCATTGGCTGACCGTCTGAAGTTCCTGCGTCCACACCGGCGTCGGCATTCCGCCGTCGACCGTCACCCGGCCCGCCCCGATCCCAGAGTGGCGGTCATCGGTCTCGGCCGTTTCGGACAGTCCGTGGCGGCGGAGCTGATGCGGCGGGGCTGGGACGTGCTCGGCATCGACGCCGTGGCCGGTGTCGTCCAGAAGGTCGGCGACGACCTGACCCGGACCGCAGCCGCGGACTGCACCGACCCCACTGTGCTGGCGCAGCTCGGCGTCGCCGAGTTCCCCCGGGTGGTCGTCGGCATCGGCACCGACCTGGAGGCCAGCATCCTGACCACCTCGAACCTCGTCGATGCCGGCGTGGCCGGCATCTGGGCCCGGGCCAGCACCCGGCAGCACGGTCGGATCCTGGAACGTATCGGTGCCCACCACGTCGTCCTGCCCGAACACGACATGGGCGAGCGCGTGGCCCACCTGGTCACCGGCCGGATGCTGGACTTCATCACCTTCGACAGCGACTACGCCCTGATCAAGACGCTCGCCCCGAAGGCCGTCGGCGGTGTCCCGCTCGGCGAGAGCCGCGTACGCAGTACCTACGGCGTGACGGTCGTCGGCATCAAACGCCCCGGCGCCGACTTCACCCACGCCACGGCCGAAACGGTCGTCCACCCGGGCGACGTCATCATCGTCACCGGCAGGACCCGTGCCGTGGAGACGTTCGCGGAGCTGGACCGGTGAGGGCCACTTCGTGCCTGCATCCGGCGGCCGTGGAACCGCACGGGCCGCGGTCGGTCGTACGGTGCGGGAGTCGGCGTGACGCCGGCTCCCGCCCCGTACGCGTGCGCTACGCCCAGCCGCGCGACGCGCTCGCGCCGGCAGCGTGACCGCGAGCGGCGCCAGGCCGCAGGCGGCAGCCGCGAAGAGCCACACCGGCGGGGGGCGGTCCCCGACCCACAGCCTGACGTCACTCGTGGCCGCGTCGCCACTGGGGACGGAGCTGGAAGTCCGGGACCCGTCGGCGCCGTTCGTACTCGACTCCGCCCCCTACCGTTGCGGCACCGGGAACGCCACCGGGCTCTTCGCGCCGTTCCGGCTCACCGCTCGCACGCCGAAGAAGACGTTGTCCTTCGACAGGTCCACCTCGTGACGCGTCACGTCGCCGACCTCGATGACATGGGTCCACTCGGGCACGGTCGTCTCGCGCCACACCACCTCGTACCCCGCGAGATACGGCTCCGTGCCGCGGTCCCACACCAGCTCCGTGGAGTTGGTGAGGTTGCTGGTGACGATCTTGGCGTTCTTCGGCGTGCCCGGGGCCTGGGCGAGGGTCCACAGGGCCGCGCCGTTCACCCGGGCCACCCGCGCGATGTAGTCGAAGTCGCAGAACTCCGGCAGGTCGCCGAACTGCTTGCCGTCCTCGACGCGCACGTCCTGGTGCTGGTGGGCGAAGTCCTCGGCGGGTTCGGTGAACCGGGCCGCTGGATAGCCGCGTTCGAGGAACGGGATGTGATCGCCGCCGCGGAGGTAGCGGTCGCGGCGGTAGATCACGCGGACGTTCATGCCGGTGGCATCGTTGTCGGCGGTGTCGCGGACGAAGCGGGCGAGCTGGCGCGACGGCGAGTCGTTCTCGCCGC
Organism: Streptomyces viridiviolaceus; assembly: GCF_014650995.1. Taxonomy (GTDB): domain Bacteria; phylum Actinomycetota; class Actinomycetes; order Streptomycetales; family Streptomycetaceae; genus Streptomyces; species Streptomyces viridiviolaceus. The sequence continues at coordinate 113,555 of NZ_BMWA01000020.1, read as the reverse complement.
CCACCGAACGCCGGGTGGCCGCCTGTTCGGGCGTCTCCGAGCTGGGCACGCCCTCGGCGAAGAGCCGGATGGTGTACGGGTCGAGGGCGCCGTCGTCCGCCTTGGGACTGCCGACGATGTCGTCGGTGAACATGCCCTGGACGTCCGTGCCCGCGGCCTTGTACTGCGCGGCCATGTGCGTCGCCCCGTACAGGCCCTGCTCCTCGCCCGCGACGGCCGCGAAGACGATCGTGGCGGCGGGGCGGCGCGTGGCCATGACGCGCGCCAGTTCCATGGACACCGCGACGCCGGAGGCGTCGTCGTCCGCGCCCGGGGAGTCGCTGGTCGCGTCCATGACGTCGGTGACGCGGGAGTCGTAGTGCCCGGAGACGACGTACACCCGCTCGGGGGTGACCGAGCCGCGCAGGGTGGCGACGACGTTCGTGATCCGGGTCGCGACCGGGATCCGGGACGCCGGTTCCTGGATGTACGACTGGAGTTCGACGGTCATCCGGCCGCCCGAGGCTTCCGCGTACTTCTGCATCTCCGCGAAGATCCAGTCCCGGGCGGCGCCGATGCCGCGCACGGGGTCGTCCTGGACGGACAGGGTGTGCCGGGTGCCGAAGGAGGCGAGCTTGCGCACGGTCGCCTCGATGCGGCCGGGGTCGATCTCCTTGAGGAGGGCGCGGAGTTCGCGGGAGGGAGACTGCGCGGTGGCGGGGCGGCCTCCGTGTCCCCGGCCCGGCCCCTGGCCGGGGACGGCCGCGGTCGCCTGACCGGTGGATGCCGCGCCGGCCGCGACCGCTCCGGCTCCGGCGGTGAGTACCGCTCTTCGGGTGGTGCCGCTGGTGGCGTGTGACGTCTGATGCGACATGGTTAAATCATCATGGACTCGTCAAACTTTTGACAAGTGGACGGTAGCAGCCACAGGACCGCCTCCGACGGCCGTCTCCTGCCTCGGCGTGAGCTGCACCAGGTCGCGGAATCGCGCGCTGCGTTGCGGGCAGCGAACCTGGCACTTCAGGTACACGGACAGAACTGCCCGCCGGCGCCCCACGCTGTGGCATCGCGCGTGGGAAGAGGTGCCTGGCGGGCCAGGGCGGACGGACAGGCGTGGCGCCGGGCGGGTCTCGGGCGGTGTCCTGGGTACACCGGGCCGAGGTGGCGGAGGGCGGTCTGTTCGGCGTGCGGTACGAGCGGGCCGTGGACTCGGTGCCGTCCGCGTGGAGACGGCGTTGCGGGAGTCGGCGGGCCGGTTGGTGCGCGGCAGTTCCCCTCCCGGACATGCGGCGGCTGAGCGCGCCGGGGCGGGTGCGGCGCGGGTCACTGCCGAGGGGGCGGTGGGCGAGATGGCCGAGACCGACCGGTCCGTGGCCTTCCTTTGCCGGAAACCGGGTTTGCCCGGAGACGGCACGTATTACAGTCGGCGGGCAGTCGCCGCCGCCGGCGGCGGGCGGGGCCCCTTCCGGGAGCCGTGAGCCCCCACCGTCGGTCACCGTCGTGAGCCGTCAGTGAGGTGGTAGCCCATGAGCATCGTCGACCTAGCCGCGCTCGGTGAGTCCTTCACGCGCGACCCGTACCCTGTGTACGCCCGGCTACGGGCCCAGGGTCCAGTGCACCGCATCCGGATGCCGGAGGGGAACGCGGAGGCCTGGCTCGTCGTCGGCTACGAGGCCGGGCGCGCCGCGCTCACGGATCCGACGCTCTCGAAGGACTGGGGCAAGGCGTCCCCCTCATTTCCGCTCGGTGCCGTCTCCTCCGGTCCTCATATGCTCAGGGCCGACCCGCCGGACCACACGCGGCTGCGCAAGCTGGTCGCCCGGGAGTTCACCACCCGTCGGGTGGAGGAACTCGCCCCGAGCATCCAGAAGACCACCGACACGCTCCTGGACCGGATGCTCAGCGCGCCCGACGGGCGTGCCGACCTCGTCGAGGCCCTGTCCTTTCCGCTGCCCATCTCCGTCATCTGCGAACTCCTCGGCGTTCCGGACCTCGACCGCGCCTCCTTCCGGACCTGGTCGAACGACGCTCTCGGCGCCACCGACCCCGAAGCCCGCATGACTGCCGCGGCGTCCATGGCGCGGTACCTGGAGGAACTGCTGGCGAGCAAGCGGCAGCAGCCCGGCGACGACCTCATGAGCGCGCTGATCCACGGTTCGGACGGCGGTGGCGACCGGCTGTCCGCCGACGAACTCCGCGGTATGGCCTGGCTGCTGCTGGTAGCGGGCCACGAGACCACCGTGAATCTCATCTCCAACGGCGTCCTCGCCCTGCTCACCCATCCCGAGCAACTGGCCGCACTCCGCGCCGACCTCACCCTCATCGACTCCGCCGTCGAGGAGATGCTCCGTTACGACGGTCCCGTGGAGACGCCGACGTACCGGTTCACCACCGAGCCGCTGACCATCGGCGACACGGTCGTCCCCGGGGGCGGCGAGCTCGTCCTCGTGGCCCTCGCCGACGCCGACCGCGATCCGGCCCGCTTCCCCAGCCCCGACCGCTTCGACATCACCCGCGACACCCGCGGCCACGTGGCGTTCGGCCACGGGATCCACTACTGCCTGGGGGCTCCGCTGGCCCGCCTGGAGGCACGCATTGCCATCAGGACGCTTCTGGAACGCTGCGAGAACCTGGCTCTGGACATCCACCCGGCGGCGATCACCTGGCGTCCGGGGCTGATGATCCGCGGCCCGCAGAGTCTGCCCGTGCGGTTCGCCCCGTAGCCGGCGGGCGGTGGCCGGTGCTGTCTCCGGCCCTGATGCCTCCCGGTCGGAGCACCCCGCACGGCTCCGGGGGCGTCGGCGCGATGAGCGTGGTGCTCGGTACCCCCTCGGGGACTCACCATCGCCCCGGGACGGTCTGGAGAGTGGGTGACCGTGCGGACCGGCACCTTGGTCACCGTGACAGACGGACGCACATGCTGACATGACAGGTCCGCGACGCGGCCGGTGACGGAACGACGGCGGCGGAAACCGGCCATGGGGGAACCCGCCGCGAGCCGGTGGGAGTGCGTCCGGCGGTGGCGCGGCGTGGGCGAGGAAGCAGCATGCGCATCGGGATCGGTCTGCCCGACACGGTGCCGGGTACGGACGGGACGCTCCTGCTCGACTTGGCGCGGCGAGCCGAGGAACGCGGATCGTGTTCGTCTCCACGATCGGCAGGGTCGGCCCGGCGTGGGACGGTGAGGCCGTCGCCGACGGTGACCGCCCCGGAGAGCGCAGCACCGTCGGCCCGCCCGGACCGCGCGTGCCCATCCTGATCGGCGGGCACAGCGACCGTGCGGTGCGCCGCACCGTCCAATACGGCTCGTGGTGCTGACCGGGCCGCTGCGCCCGGCCTGCGTCGACGCCTGACGGGGAAGCCGTACGAGCGGAATCAGCAGGTGTCGCACTGCTGGGGCAGGGTGTCCCAGAAGGAGGTGTCGGCCTTGCTGATCGATCCGTCGGCGACGGCTGCGATCGTGGCCTCCATGGTGACGACGGACTGGTGGATCAGGTACCCGTTGGACTTCTGACCGAGCACATAGGGCGCGTACTCGTGGTCGCTCATGCCCCGCATCTCGAAGAGGAGGGTGGCGATCCCGTACTCGGCTGCCATGCCGTTGCGGCCGATCGTGTTGGCCGAACCGCCGTTGTACAGGCCGATGTGGCCCCATCCGGTGCGGTCGACGTTCCGGTAGACGACGGCGCCCAACCTCTTGGACCTCTCCACGAGTTCGGGCGAGACGTCCGGGGTCGTCGGGTACAGGATGGAGCCGGACACCAGGTCGCCGTTCACGCGGGACCGGGTGCCCTGGTGGTGCAGGTCGATCGCGTAGTCGATGTCGTACACGCTCAGCACGTTCTCGTGCAGCGCCCGCGTCTCGGGCTGGGCCTTGGCGACGTGGTCGCGGTTGAGGTCGACCTCGTTGGCGTTGTAGCGGGTCAGGTGACGTTCCCCGGCGGCGAGGTAGTCGTCGAGGGGGAAGTTGACGTCGCCCATGGCGCCGTCGGCGTTGAACATGGGGATGAACAGGACGTTGACGTCCTCCAGCAGCGACTTCTCGGACGGCGAGCCGAGCGACTTGATGGTGTGCAGCATCGCCTCTGTGGTCAGTTGCTCGTTGCCGTGCTGCTGGGCCAGGTACAGGATCGTCGGGTTCCCTGGATCGCTCACGTACTTGACGAGGTGGATGTCGCGGCCCTTGACGGTCTGGCCGATGACCTCGAGCTCCATCGCCTCCTGCCGGGCGTCCTGGGTCTTCAGGAAGTCCACGACTTCGTCGTAGGTCGACAGGATCGACGTCCTGATCGTCTCGTTGCCCTGATAGTCGGGGCCTTCGCCGACGGCCGCGGCGTTACCGGTGAACATGCCGGCCAGCAGAAGCGCCCCGGCGAGGGCGGCGGTACAGGCGGATCTGGCGATGCTGCGCATGTCGAATCCTCGTCTCGTCATGTCCGCCCGCGGCGGCCGGTCTTCGTCCAGAGGACGGGATCACTGCTCCCAGCTCGCGACATGGGTCATGAGTCTGGCTGGTGCTGCGTGGCCTGTGCGGGCAGGTGGGTGGGCCGGTGCCGGCCGCGGCCGGGGGTGCGTCCGGAGCCCCGCGGCCGGCATCGGTCCTACGGGGGTCAGATGTGGGAGCCGGGGGTCACCGTGAACGTCGCGGGGCCGGCCGGCAGGTTCACCGTGTACTGGCGCAGGTAGGTGTCCAGGAACGGCGAACGGGCACCGGCGGTGGGGACGTCGTCGGCCGGGTCGTCCAGGGCCAGCCTGAGCTGCGCGCCCTTGACCTCGATCGTCTCGCCGGACGGCGTGTCGCGCCACGAGCCGGTCTGGACGGAACCGATCTCCACGGCCAGGACGTGCCCGGCCGCCAGGGTCCAGTCGGTCGACTTGAGGTCGACGGTCAGCCGGCCCGAGTCCACCAGGGAGACCTGCTCGTCGAACATGACGGCTGTGCCGTCCGGAGCGACGTCGTACAGCTTGAGCATGACATTGCCCTCACCCTGGGCGGTCAGGGAAACCTGCGGAGTCCCGGTGATGCGCACGGCACGCTCGACCGGCTGCGACCAGCGGAAGAAGCTCGACGTGACCTCACCGGAAGCCTGTTGCTTCGCGATGCCCTTGGCCAGGCCCTTCGGGGCGGGCTGCTCGGTCGCGGGCGCGTTCTCCATGTCCCACGCGCCGGACGGCTGCTTGGGAGCCTGCGGCGCCGGCTCGCCGGAGGCGGTCAGGGCCCTGCGGGCGGAGGCCCCTCCGTCGTCCACGTAGCTGCCCCCGCCGAGCGGGAGGGTGACGGAACGCTCCATGACCGGCCAGGTGTCCTGGGCACGCCAGGCGCCGGTGTTGTCCTCCATGGAGTAGGCCGGGTAGTCGACCGCCGGTCGGACGCCCTTGAGGTACTGGTCGAAGAAGGAGAGGGTCTCGTCGTACCAGCCCTCGCGGCCCATGGCCAGGCGCCCGTCGCCGACGCGGTCGCCGCCGCGCACGTGGTCCCACTGGCCGAGCCAGCCGCGCTCGGGGCCGGTGTGGTTGTCGAGGTACTCCTCCATCTCCTCGGGCTTGGTGTTGTTCTCGATGAAGCCCTGGGTGACGAACAGCGGGGTGTCGGATCCCTCGGCCATCTTCGCCAGGTCGCGGGAGGTCCAGTGCTCGTCCCACTGGTCGGATATTCGGTACCCGGCCGAGTTCTCGGTGAGGCACTCCGGGTGGGTGTCCTCGTAGGCGGCGTTGGCCAGGTAGTGCGCGTCGTCGTCCGGCATCTGGTCGAACGTGGCGATGCCGTTGTAGGCGTTCGCGGTGCCGGTGACGTTCGGGCGGGGCACGCCGTTGCTGTAGATGTACTGGTACATGTCCCAGACGGGCTCCTGGGCGACAACGGCCTTGAGCGCGTCCTGGTCCAGGTTGTTGCCGATGAGGCCCGTGACGGCGTCGTACGACTTGCCGTACATGCCCACCGCGCCGGTCGACCAGGGCCGGCTCGCGGCCCAGTCGACCGCGGCCTTGACGTCGGCCTGCTCGCCGGGGCCGGCCCAGTCGAGGCAGCCGGTGGAGCCGCCGAAACCGCGCAGGTCCACCATGACGAAGGCGTAGCCCTGGTCGAACAGGTCGGTGCCCTCGATGAAGTCCTGGAAGCGGGACGAGGGGCCGGTGTGCGTCCAGCCCTCGGGACCGGTCTGCCCCGCGTGCCCGAAGTAGGGGCCGACCGACAGGATGACGGGTACCCGCTCGCCCTCGGCAAGTCCCTCGGGCAGCAGGACGTCGGCGTGGAGTTCGGTGCCGGAGCCGTCCGAGGACGGGAAGTAGTGCTGCGTCCAGACCGATCCCTCCGGGACGCGGTCGTTCTCCTCGTGCGTGACGGGGGCGGTCGCGGTGGCGACCGCCCCCGTCCGGGCCTGCGCTGTGGCGGCGGGTTCTGACCCTGCGTCGGGCGCCGCGGCGGCGGGGCCGGCGAGCGTGCCCGTCAACGCGAGGGTGGTGACGAGGACTGAGGCGGCCCGGGCGGCCGAGCGGCGTGCTCTCACATGCTCCTCCGGAGTGGTCGGTGCGGGGTGGTGCCGGTGGTGCCGGTCGAGCAGCGGCCGTCCGCCTGCCGTCTTCAGGGGTGACGACGGGCGGCCGCGCACGCGGAGTGCTGGAGCAGTGGGGGGCAGCAGCCTGACCGCGGGCGCGGGCTGAAGCCGCTGGCGGGCGAGCCTATGACTAATCACCAAAGTGCGTCAACGCTACTGTCCGACAGGCGTGTTACTCATGAGGCAGAACTGCCTTCGAGACAGTTGACGCTTGGGGCGGCGCTGTTCACAGGTGCTCCTGGGGCGTCTAGGGTGACGCAGGCACTGCACCACACCACCCCCCGGGAAGTTCTGAGCAACACCTGAGGAGTAGTGAATTGTCTGCACGCAGATGGACCGCCGCGTTGGCGAGTACGGTTCTGGCCGCGGGACTCGGTACCGCGGCCGTCACCGCGACCGCCACCAGCGCGGCCGCGATCCCACCCGTCTCCCACTGCGGCACCGAAGCCTCGGGCTCCGGCAGCAACGGATTCGTCAACCACGAGCAACTGGCCTCTGCGCTGCAGCAGTTGGAGACCAGCACCGGCGGTACCGTCGACGTCGACGTCGCCGGGTACTCCAACCAGGGCCGCGAGATCCACGTCGCGCGCGTCGGCGAGGGCGACAAGGTCGTGTTCGTCCAGACGCAGATCCACGGCAATGAGATGCACGGCACCGAGGCCGCCCTCGAACTGCTGAAACAGTGGGGCTCCGACAGCCCGGCCGCGCGGGAGCTGCGCGAGAACGTCACCGTGGTCGTCATCCCCCGCCTGAACGTCGACGGCGGCGAACTCGACCAGCGGCAGAACGCGATGACCTGGGACGAGGCCGTCGCCGACTTCCCGCAGCTCCAGGGCGTGGCCCCGGCGTGGAACTACAACGCGCGCGTCGGCGGCTTCGACGTCAACCGCGACTTCAACCCCGACCTGGACTACGTCCCCGACCCGCAGGACTTCCCCGGCAACAGCGCGGACACCGGTTGGTACATCACCCCAGAGGCGCAGACCTCCCGGAACGTCTACAAGGCGCTCGAGGAGGAGTTCGGCACCGTCGACTACTTCGTGGACCTCCACAACCAGTGGTCCTGCTACGCCACCGAGGACCTGGAGAACATGTCTCCCCTGTCGATATCGGCGAAGTTCATCGACAACCCCGCCGAGTTCGGCAACTGGCCGAAATTCGACATGAACGCATCGAAACGGGCGAACGTGGCCGTCTACCAGGCCCTGCAGGGGCAGGGCGAGTCCGGCTTCGGTGACCTGACCCTGTACCCGCAGGACACCAACCTGCCGGGCACCGCGCTGGGTTCCTACCAGCTGCGCGGCTCCGCCGTCGTCCTGTTCGAGACCTCCTCCCAGACCCAGTACGACGGCATGAAGCGCAACGGCATGCTCACCCGGCAGATCGAGACCGGCCTCGGCGGCCTCGTGGACGCCGTCGCGGACGGCTCGGTCGACTCCCTCGAGGAGAACGTGTACGACACCATCCCGCAGCGGGTCTACCTGCCCGCCGACTGAGCCAGGTCGGGGGCCGGCGCGGTCACCTGTGAAGGGATCCGTTCCCGGCCCCCGCCCGTCAGACCGGGCATGCGCTTGTCGCGCACCCGGCTTACCGACATCGTTCACCGGCCGGCAGCGCCGCAGCGGCTGCCCTTGCCGACGGGCGCGACGCTCGGGCCGTGCGCGAGGCGCTGCTCCCGACGATGCGCCGGGCGGTCCCTGCCCGAGGTGCTGCGAAGACCGCGCCTGCGCCTTCCTCGCCTCCCATGCCTGCAGGGCTGGAGCAACCGACTCGGGCTGCCTCCCCGCGCCCGCTGCCCGAGGTCATCCGTCGGGCCACGTTCCTTGCCGCCCTGCCGGATCCACGCGAATCCGTCGCTTCGCCCCCGGTACGGGCCCGACTGATGTCCGACGGCGACGCAAGAGCGATCAGGCCTCGGCATCGATGCCGTTTTCCAGGTGGCCCATCTCGCTTCGTTCACATGCCTACGGCCGGACGTTGGAGCCCGCCGTTCGCTTGAGCCACGTACTGCGAATGATCATCCGCCGACGGTGGAGGCAGTCTCGCGTCAGGGGTTGACGGGAAACGCTGAGCGACACAGCCGATGGCAACGTCGTTATGCGGTTCGACGCGGGGGCGCACAGAGCCGGTCCAGGTCGCGAAGGCCGCGGCTCGCCGCCTGCGTGTCTGCGCCGCCGCCATGGCCCAGGCCGCCGTCGTCCGCGACACCATACTGGCCGGACAAATCAGCTCGCCTTCTACGAGGTCTACGCGCAGGTGGTCGACGCAGTCCGGTCGCCGTTACGGGTCTCTCCCGACCTAACTGTTGAAGTTTCATGCAAATGCTACAGTGGCCATAGCTTGAACTTTCAAGTGTTCTTTTCGTTGCCCAGGAGGCCGCTATGACCGTCACCACCCGTCCCGCTGATACCACTGCCACCGACGGGCCTGACGCTTCCTCTCCGCACGCCTACGACGTGGGTCTGCTGCTCCTGCGTGTGGTGCTGGGCCTGACTCTCGCCGCCCACGGCGCGCAGAAGCTGTTGGGCTGGTTCGGCGGAGGCGGGATCGAGGGCACCGGTCAGTTCTTCGCCATGAGCGGCTATCCGTCGGGCGAGGCGATGGCGGTGATCGCGGGCCTCACCGAGACCCTGGGAGGGCTCGGCCTGATCTTCGGACTGCTCACGCCGCTCGCGGGCGCCGCCGTACTCGGCACGATGATCAATGCCCTGGCGGTGAAGTGGGGCGGCGGCTTCTTCGCGCCCGAGGGCGTCGAGTACGAGGTTCTGCTGGCCGCAGCCGCGGCCGGACTGGCCCTGACCGGTCCCGGCAGGCTCGCTGTCGACCGCTACCTTCCCGGCCTGCGGGCACACAGGTTGGTGTACGGCGTAGCCGCCGTGGTGCTCGCCGTGCTGCTCGCCGGCCTGGTTCTCCTCATCCGTAACTGACGGCCCGTAGGTGCGCTGCACTTCCAGGCCGGCGAACGAGCCTGGCCCTCGTCCGGCACGCCTCCGGCGCCCTGTCCGACGGCGCCGGAGGCGAACACCTGGTCCGACAGGTCCGCCGGCGCTACGACGGTGCCGGACACCGGCGTGGTGATCCCCAGCGTCGTGGTGCGGACTGGCATCGCCGCACTGGAGTCGTCGGGTACGGCTTCGTCCTCGCACACCTCGCTCCGGGCATGTGCCGGTGCGGCGGACGCGGTCGCCACACCGTAGACGTCGTCACGGACGGAATGCCGGTCGGTGTCCACCAGCGCGGCTACCTCCACCAGCCGATCAGGCCAGCCTCCCGCAGCGACACCTTGAAGTCGTGACCTCTCCATGCGGCCCATGACCCGGTCGTCGACACGCACCTGGGGCCACCGGTCACAGACGGCGGACAGACGATCACGCGCGGCTCGGGCATGGCACCAGCCTCACCCGCGGCGGGAGGCCCCGCATCCCGGCCGGCTAGCAGGTACTTCCGCACGGGTGACGCGGCGCGCGGGGCATGCCACGCTCGTCACCCCGGACGCTCAAGTCCTGAACATCCCCTCTGAGCACCGCCCCGTACCTGGCCGACGCCTACGGCGTGCGGGTGGACGGCGCCGATCAAGCAGCCGCCGACACGACCTTCGCGCACGGCGCGCCCCAAGCCGCTGGACTCGCCTACGGGACGGCTTGCACGGACGGTGATGCGGAGCAACTGCCGAACGGCCCGTTCGGTGCCGTGGGTGCGATTGCAGCTTCCCCGACAAGCCGCCTGGCCGCCGAGTCCGTCCACGTCCTGCGCCCCGGCGGCCGCCTCGGTCCCTCGTGTTCGACTCGCACGGAGCTGAGCCCGCTGTCAGCCTGGTGGTACTGCCGCGCCATCCGGCCGAGGGACGGCTAGGGCTGCCCCTGGGTGCTGCAGGACAGGTGCGGTGGGCACCCCCACCTCCGGCACTGCGCTTGCGCCGGGCGAGGGCAGGGCTCAGGCTCGTGATGTTCCGGGGATACTGCGGTCCCACCCCGCACCACAAGATGGAGGGACACACATGGCCGTGTGCGAAGTTTGCGGCAATGACTACGAGTTGGCCTTCGAGGTACGAGCTTCCGGCGAGGTCCACATCTTCGACAGCCTGGAGTGCGCGGCCCAGCGCATGGCTCCGATCTGCGACAACTGCAGCTGCCGGATACTCGGCCACGGTCTGCAGGCGGACGGCGCGTTCTACTGCTGCGCCCACTGCGCGCGGCAGAAGGGCCGGGCGGAACTCGTCGACCACGCCTGAACCCGCTACCGGCATTTCGGCCGCGATCACATCGGTCTTGAGATCGCGGCCTCGGGCACCGGGACGTCGTCAGCGGGCAGGCCGGGTCACCGGCACGCCGCCGTGCTCCAAGCGCCACACAGGCAGAAGAGGGCCATGGGAATCGCCGCCGCTCTGTGCTGCTACAAACGAGCTGGAGGGCGGTGCAAGGGGATGATGTGTCCACAGTCGTCGAGCCGGCGTGCGGTGAGATCATCCGTGAACGGCTGAAGTTGCCTCTCCAGGGCCGCTCCGACGGGGTGTGCTCCCACGGTCATCGTCGGTACCGTCAGCCTTCCAGCGGCGACGGCCTGCTCGATCTGCACGGCACTTCCGGGCAGCGCCCGGTAGTAGGAGAACGCACAGCGCAGCGCCTCACGTCCGGTGTACGCCCGAACGAAGGTGTCCCGGATTACTGGCCGGACAGTCCGCTCATGGTCTCCTCCCACAACTCCCAGGTGTGCGGGAAGCCGTGCAGCAGCAGGACAGCCGGTCCCGTGCCGTCCAGAGCTACGTTCAGCTCCAGACCGTTGACCGCGACTCGACGCAGCCCAGGCATGCGTATCTCCAGTTCGAAGGCGGTAACCAATAGCCGCGCTCCTCACCCGCGCCCACATCGACATCAGCTTCCTGACGATCAAGGGCTCGGGACACGGTTTCCTGTCCGAGGCGATCCGCGACGACACCCCCGACACCAGCTCGTGGATCGAGGTGCAGCCCGGCTCCAGCCACGTCCGGGTGAAGAACACCGACGGCAACAACGAGGCGTTCCTGGTGCAGCGCTCCGGGGCGCCCGGCGCCGTCGGCCGACTCAACGGCATGGTCTTCCAGGACTTCTGCATCGACGGCGTGGCGTCCTCGAAGCCGTACACGCCGGGCAACTCCAAGATCGGCATCTCCGTGCAGTCCGACAACGACGCCTTCCGCTTCGAGGGGATGGGCTTCGTCTACCTCGAGCACGCAATGATCGTGCGAGGGGCGGACGCCTGCAGCTTCACCAACAGCTTCGTCGCCGAATGCGGCAGTTGCATCTCGCTCACGGGTGCCTCGCAGGTCGCCAAGATCACCCACAACTACCTCATCAGCTCCTGGGGCGGTTACTCGGTCTTCGCGGAGAACGCCGAGGGCATCCTCGTCTCCGGCAACACCGTCCTGTGGGCCTGCAACATCACCCTCACCAACTCGAACCGCTGCGCCATCTCCGCCAACAAGCTGCTGAGCAACTTCCCCAGCACGATCGCGTTGCCGAACGGCAGCTCCGGCAACCTGATCTCCGGCAATCACTTCCGCCGCGTGTACGGTGACGGCACCAGCACGCGCTTCGACGACCTGTACGGCCTGGTCCACGTCGACGGCGACGACAACGCCGTGACCGGCAACCAGTTCTCCTTCTCCGTACCGGCCGCCGACATCACCCCCTCGGGAGCCGACCCGGCGATCATCCTGGTGGCCGGCGGCGCCCGTAACTACCTGGCCACCAACAGCATCACCGCCAACGTCGGTGTCGAGGTCGTCCTCGACGCCTCCTCGACCGACGCGAAGATCCTCTTCAGCGCCCAGAGCTCGCAGCTGCAGGCGTACACCGACGACTACGCGCTGGTAGCCACCCCACGAGCGGGCCCGCCTGAGCACGGACACGGGTCTGCTGCACAGTTATTCCGTGCCCGAGCTCAGGCGGCTCTCGAGCCCCGACGGCCAAAGAGCGGCCGGCGCCTGCTCGCTGACACGCGTGCCCACCGGGTGATGACGAGTCCGTGCGGACGCCCGCGTTCGGTCTCGACTTCGACGCCGGGCGCCGGGCGTGACCTGTCGTCAGTTCTCGTCGGCAGGCAGCGCGTACAGTTGCGGCAGGTTGACGACGATCGCCTCCTGCGTGCTCCGCGCGATGACCACCACGGCCTCCTCGCCGGGGTCCGGGTTCTCCTCGCGGTGCGGGACGAACGGCGGGACGAAGATGTAGTCGCCGGGCCCGGTGCGCAGCCGCACCTCTTCGGGCTCCTCGCCCGAGTCGTCGAGGAACACGAACTCCGGGTGTCCGCTGACCACGTAGATGGCGGTCTCCGACTCCCCGTGGTGGTGGTCCGAGGAGGAGGTGGAGGGGGCGACATGGGTCTGCCCCATCCACAGCTTCTCGGAGCCGACGGTCTTCCCGCTGACGGCGGCGAAGCGGCGCATGCCGCCTGTCTGCGCGGTGTCGCCGTCCAGGGCGTCGGCGCGGATGTGGTGCAGTCGGGTGCGCAGGGGCGCCGCCGGCTGACCGGGGAAGTCGTGCAGGTGCGGGTGGAATCCTTCACCGGCGGTCGTCAACGGGTCGCTCATGGCCGGGACGCTAGAGCCGCACCGAAAAGGATGTCAAGAGGTGTCCATTGCGCTTCACCTGCGGCAATGTTCCCGCAATGTTGACCGGATGCTGTCGCAGCGCTGCGTTCGGCGCCCCCTGGTCGTGCATGATGTCGCCATGCATATCTCCGCGAAGGCGGACTACGCCGTGCGCGCTCTGCTGGAGCTCGCCTGTGAACCCGCCCGCCCTCTCACCTGCGAAGCGATCGCCTCCTCGCAGGAGATCCCCTTCCGGTTCCTGAAGTCCGTGGTCGGCGAGTTGCGCAGGGCCGGTCTGGTGCGCAGCCAGCGGGGCTGCGAGGGCGGCTACTGGCTGGGCAGACCCGCCGACGAGATCAGCCTCCTCGACGTCACGCGCGCCGTCGACGGCGAGGTCATCACGTTGCGCGGGGAGGCCTTGGCCGAACTCGACTACCCGGGGCCGGCGATCGGACTGCCCGCGGTGTGGCGCCACATCGAGGCGGACGCGACCTCGATCCTCGCCGGGGTGACCATCAGCTCGCTGCTGCCCGCGGAGGCGCGCGAGCGGACGGTCGCGCGGGGAGTCGCGTGACTTCCGGCGCCGGCGTACCGCTGGTCGAGATCGTCGAGTACACCGACCCGTTGTGTCCCTGGGCGTGGGGTTCGGAGCCCGTCTTCCGGCGGCTGCGGGCGGCGCTCGCCGGCCGGGTCCGCTGGCGGCGGGCGTACTGCATCCTCTTCGACCACGACGACGACCCGGCGCCGGACCCGGAGGCGGAGACCGCCTGGTACGCGCGGTACGTCGAGGACATCAGCGGGCACACCGGCGCCCCGCGCGCGGCGCGGCTGAGCCGGGTCGCGGCGAGTTCCTGGCCGGCCTCGCTCGTCGCCAAGGCGGCGGAGGCGCAGGGCGAGGAGGTCGCCGGGCGGGTGCTGCGCCGGCTGCGGGAGACGGTCTTCGTCCTCGGCGAACCCGCGGACACGCCCGCGCTGGCCCTGGCCGCGGTCCGGGGCGTCCCCGGTCTCGATCCGGTCCGGCTGGCCGCCGACGCGGACTCGTCCGAGGTGCTGGAACGGGTGCGGGCCGACCGGGCCGAGGCGCGCCGCCCCGTGCCCGAGGTGCGGTCCGTGACGCACGGCGGGCCGCATCCCGGTGCCGCCAAGGAGACACCCGACGGCGAACTCCGGTACGCGCTGCCGACGTTGCTGGTGTGCGGACCGTCCGGCCGACGCGCGGTGCCCGGCTGGCGGCCCTGGCCGGCGTACGCCGCGGCCGTCCAGGACGTCTGCCCGGGGCTGGTCCCGGCGCCGCAGGCCCTCTCCCCCGGTGAGGCGCTGGAGCGTCACGGGAGCCTGACGGAACCCGAACGAACGGGGTGTGCGCCGGGCCCCTGGCCGCCGCCCGGCGCCGTGCGGGTGGACACCGGGAACGGGCCACTGTGGCTCCACCCGGACGAGGCCGCGACCCACCCCGCCGCCGCCCGTCTCCGGTGACCGGCCTCTGACCTGCCGTCATGTCCGTCCCGCGCAATGAGACATCAATAGGTGTCCATTGACAGGCGAGGACTCCGCCCCCGAGGATGGCTGCATGATCACGACGCACCCCGGTGTGGTGTGCCGCTACGTGGACCTGCGGCGCACCTGTAGCGCCCTCTGTCGCTGACCGGCCGCAGACCCCGGCCCACCGGCACCTGGCCGGCACCGCCCGCGCTCCGCGAGGGCGGGCCGTGTACGCCGTCCAGGCCCTTGCTCGCGCTCAGCCGCCCTTCCCTCCGCATCACCGCATTCCGGTAGCCCCGCACATCCGGCCGGGCCCTCTCCTGGGCCCGTCATGCCCGACATCGAGCGACATCTCGTGACATGGGCGTGACTGCCCGGCCATGCCCGGGCCGTCGGCGCGGTGTGCGCTTTCCCTCGCCGCCCATCCGGTCCGCCTCGACGCGGCCGGAGTCACCAGAGAGACAGAGATGTCCGGACGCCTTCTGCCCCGACGACGCCCCGCACCGGGCCCGCGCTCCTTCACCCGGCGCGCCGGTCGCCTGCGCACCGCCGCCCTCGGCACCGTCCTCGCCGTGGTCCTCGTGCCCGTCCTCGCCGCCTGCGGCGGTGACGCCTCCTCCGCGAACGGCAACTCCACACTGAAGTGGGCCTCCACCTACTTCCCCACCCACTGGGACCCGGTGGTCGGTGGCAGCGGCGCCCAGTTCCGCGAACTGGCCCTCGTCTACGCGTCGTTGACCCGCATCGACGAGAACGGCGAGGCCGTGCCCGACCTGGCCGAGAGCTGGGAGTACAACGACAAGGGCGACGAGATCACCTTCCACCTGCGCGAGGGCCTGACGTTCAGCGACGGCGAACCCGTGAACGCCAAGGCCGTCAAGGCCGCCGTCGAACGGGCCCAGGACCAGGAGGACTCGGCGCTCCACGGCGACCTCACCTCGATCGAGTCGGTGGAGGCCAAGGGCCTGGACGCCGTCGTCCACCTGACCCAGACCGACTACCAGATCCCGCAGCTGCTGGGCGAGCGCGTCCTGCAGATCGCCAGCCCGAAGGCGGCCGGGGATCCGGAGAAACTGGACCAGAACCCGGTCGGCGCGGGCCCGTTCATCGTCACCCAGCTCGTGCCGGGCACCAAGGCGGTGCTGAAGAAGAACCCGGACTACTGGGACGCCGACAACATTCACATCGACAACGTGGAGCTGACCTCGGCGCCCGACACCTCCACCATCGTGTCCGGCCTGCAGACCGGCGTGTACAACTTCGCCGACGTCGATCCCAGTCAGGCGGAGAGCGCGAAGAAGGCCGGACTCGACGTGTTCACGCAGCCCGGATTCAACGCCTCCAACATCAGCCTGAACGTCAACAAGGCCCCGTTCGACAACGAGAAGGTCGTCGACGCGGTCCGGTACGCGATCAACCGTCAGGAGTTCGTCGACAAGCTGACTTTCGGGTACGGCGAGGTCACCGACCAGCCCTTCCCCAGGGACTATGTCGCCTACGACCCGGAGTCGGAGGACAAGTACCCCTACGCCCCTGACAAGTCGAAGAAGCTGCTGGCCGAGGCCGGTTACGGGGACGGTGACATCAAGCTCGACCTGGTCATCTCCGCGGAGGACCCGCAGGCGGAGATCGTCCAGTCGCAGCTGGCGAAGGTCGGCATCACCGTCAACATCAAGATCGACAAGAACTGGTCCACGCCGTTCTTCGCCAAGGACCTGACGTTCTCCCTCTACAGCACCACGGGACGGGACTCGGCAGTGCAGACCCTCACCGCGCACTTCGGCCCCGACGGACCGCTGAACCTCTCCTCCCCGTACGAGCCGGACGGCTTCGAGGACGCGGTCGCCAAGGTCCGGCAGACCCCGCTGGACGACCCCGACTACGCCGAGACGCTGCAGGCGGCGACCCGGGCCGGCCTGGAGAGCGACGCCCTGATCTTCACGTACTCCTCGCCCAACCTGTTCGCCAAGAGCAAGAGCATCTCCGACCTGCCGAAGAACCCGGCCCACATCAACTGGACCGGCGTGACCATCTCCGGCAACGGCTGACCCGCCCACCCCCACCGCACATCCGTCCCACACGAGAGGAGGAACCCCCGTGACGACCACCGAGGCACAGGTGCCACCCGCCCACCGGCGAGGCGTCGCCGCGGCCCGCGCGCGGCACACCGTGCTCCGGGTCCTGGCCACCCTCGCCCGGTCGGCCGCGATCTTCGTGCCGGTGTTCCTGGTCGCGACGTTCGTGACGTTCGCACTGCGCGCGCTCAGCGGACTGAGCCCGGCCCGGATCCAGCTGGGTGAGCAGGCGACACCCGAGGCCATCGCCCGGGTGGAGGCCCAGTGGGGCCTCGACCGGCCCTTCCTGGTGCAGTACTGGGACTGGTTCACCGACGTCCTGCACGGCGAGCTGGGCACCAGCTGGACCAACGGGGCCGACATCTCCACCCTGATCGCCACCGGCCTGGGCGTCAGCCTGTCGGTCGCGGTCTTCGCCCTGGTCATCGGCGTCACGGCGGGTTTCGTCCTCGGCACCCTCGCAGCACTACGCCGCACCACCTGGATCGACCGCGCGGTCACCGGGTTCGTCACCGTGATCTCGGTGATGCCGGCGTTCGTCGTCGGCATCGTGCTGGTGACGGTGTTCGCGGTCGGGCTCGGGCTGTTCCCCTCCGGCGGGTACGTGCCCGCCGCGCAGGGCGTCGGCCCGTGGCTCGCGCACATCACCCTGCCGGCGCTCGCGCTGAGCCTGGACGTGGTGGCGGACGTGGCACGGCAGTTGCGCACCAGCCTCATCGCGGCCCACCGCGAGAACTACGTGACCGGCGCGGTGGTCCGGGGCCTGGGCCCACGGCGGATCTTCTTCGGTCACGTGCTGCGCAACGGGCTCGGCCCGACGCTCGCCACGCTGGGCCTGAAGTTCCCCGCGCTGGTCGGCGCCTCGGTCGTCACCGAGTGGATCTTCGGGTTGCAGGGCTTCGGCCGGTTCGCCAACGACTCGGCACAGACCGGTGACGTCCCCGCCGTGCAGGGCGTCCTCGTGGTGTCGATCGCGCTGGTCGTCTCCTTCAACCTGATCGTCAACCTCGTGCTGGCCCGCGTCACACCGGCCGCACAGCGAGGAGTCTGACCATGGTGCGCCGCATCCTCGGCCTCACCACCGGCCGCATCGCCGTGGCCATCCTCACCGTGATCGCCCTGCTGGCGGTGCTCGGCCCGCTGTTCGCCCCGCAGGACCCGCTGGCCACCAGCGACCACCCCCTCGCCGGCACCTCGGGGTCACACTGGCTGGGCACCGACTACCTGGGCCGGGACGTGCTGAGCCGGCTGCTCGACGGCTCCCGGGTCAGCGTCCTCGGCTCCCTGGAGGTCGCCGTCACCGCGCTGGTGGTCGGAGCCGTCCCCGGCATCCTCTCCGTCTATCTGGGCCGAGCCTTCGAATGGGTCACCCTGCGGCTCGTCGACACGCTCGTCGCCCTGCCGTTCCTGCTGTTCGCCGTCGCCGTCATCGCCCTGCTGGGCAACGGCCTCACGCAGGCCATGCTGGTCACCGGGGTGCTGGTCTCGCCGCTGTTCTACCGGGTGTCCCGGGCGGCGACCCTCTCCGTGGCCCGCTCGCAGTACGTGGAGGCCGCGATCATCTCCGGTGCCTCCATCGGCTGGATCGTCCGCCGGCACGTGTGGGCGAAGGTGCTCCCTCCGATCGCGGTCGCGTTCGCGCAGACCGTCGGCGTCGGCTTCGTCATCGTCTCCAGCCTGACGTTCCTCGGGATCGGCGTGCAGCCGCCCGAGCCCACCTGGGGCGGCCTGCTCGCCTCCGACCTGGGTTACCTCGGCCAGAAACCATGGGCGCCGGTGGCACCCGCACTGCTGATCATGGCCACCGTCTGGGCCGGCAACCTCCTCGCCGACGCCATCCGCGACGTCTCCGGCGAGGCGGGCCGCGCGCTGATCGACGCCCGCCGGGCCCGCCCGGACCGCCTCGACAAGACCGACCCCGCTCCTGCCGGAGGCACCCGATGACCCGACCGTCCGCCGACCTCCTGCCCGGACGCACCGCACCCGCCGGCCCTTCCGCCTCCGCTTCCCCCGTGCTGTCCGTCCGAGACGTGCGTATCACCGACCGGGCCTCCGGCCGGGAGATCGTGCACGGCGTCAGCTTCGACCTGCCCCCCGGCCGCACGGTCGGCATCGTCGGCGAGTCCGGCAGCGGCAAGACCCTCACCTGCCGCGCCACGCTCGGCATCCTGCCGCCGCACTTCGAGGTGAGCGACGGCACGATCGAGATCGACGGCACCGACATCTCCACCCTGACCCCGGCCCGGTGGACGGAGCTGCGCGGCGCCACCATCAGCGCCGTCTTCCAGGACCCGGCCTCCTACCTCAACCCCTCGGTGCGGGTCGGCGCGCAGATCGCCGAGGTGCTGCGCGTCAAGCGGGGACTGAAGCGGCGCGAGGCCCGCGAACGCGCCGTCGAACTGCTGCGCGCGGTGCACCTGCGCGACCCCGAACTCGTCTACGCCCAGTACACCTACGAACTGTCCGGCGGCATGCTCCAGCGGGTGCTGATCGCGGCGGCGATCGCCGCCGGCCCGCGGATCCTCATCGCCGACGAGGCCACCACCGCGCTCGACGTCACCGTGCAGGCCGAGATCCTCGACCTCCTCGCCGACCTGCGGGAGCGGACGGGTCTGGCCCTCGTCGTGGTCTCCCACGACCTGGCCGTCGTGGCGCAGCTCTGCGACGAGGTGCTCGTCATGCGCGGCGGCGAGGTCCTGGAACAGGGCCCGACCCGGACCGTCCTCGGCGCCCCCCGGCACGACTACACCAAGCTGCTGATCGCCGAGCACGAACAGTACGGCCTGGAAAAGTTCCTCGACCTCAAGGAGACCCCGTGACCAGGCCGCCGCACACCCCGCCGGCCGCCGGCGCCGAGGAGAATCCGCCTCCCGTGCTGGAGGTCACCGGCCTCGACGTGCACTACGGACCGCGCCGCCGACGCCGGCAGGCCCTGCACGGAGTCTCCCTGAGCGTGGCGCCCGCCGAGACCGTCGGGATCATAGGCGAGACCGGGTCGGGCAAGTCCACGCTGGCCCGGGCCGTGCTCGGGCTGGTGCCCGCCTCCGCGGGGTCGATCCTGATCGACGGGGAGAACGTCACCGCCCACCGCGACCGCCAGTGGCGGGCGCTGCGCCGCCGCGGCGTGGTCCAGTACGTCTTCCAGGACCCCCTGCGCAGTCTCGACCCGGACCTCACCATCGAAGACTCCCTCGTCGAACCGCTGCTCGTGCGGGGCGTGGCCCGCCAGGAGGCCGTCGGCCGGGCCCGTACGCTCCTGGACCGGGTGCGGTTGTCCGACGGCCTCCTCACCCGGCTGCCCGGGGAACTCTCCGGCGGGCAGCGCCAGCGGGTCGCGGTGGCCCGGGCGCTGATCACCGAACCTCGTCTGGTCGTCCTCGACGAGCCGGTCAGCGCCCTGGACTCCGCCAACCGCGTGCAGATCCTGGAGATCCTCAAGGAACTCGGCGCGAGCGGCGTGGCTCTCGTCTTCATCTCCCACGACCTCGGCTCCGTCGCCGGGGTCGCCGACCGGGTCGCCGTGCTCTACCGGGGCGAGCTGGTCGAGTCCGGCACCGCCCGCGACGTCGTGGGCAGCCCCCGGCACGCCTACACCCGGCTGCTCGTCGGCTCCGCGCCCACCCTGCGCGGCGCCCGCACCGACCGCGCCCGGCGGGCCGAGCTACGCGAACTGCTCGATGCCTGATCCGTCCTCCCCCTCCTCACAGACAGGAACCGCCATGTCCCGCACGATCCATCTCGCGCTGCACCCCTACGGTGTGGGCGGCCCCGGCCAGCACGGCCTGTGGAAGGACCCGCGCGTCGCGAAGAACGCCAGCATCGACATCGACTACTACATCAAGCAGGCGCAGGCCGCCGAACACGCCCTGTTCGACGCGCTGTTCATCGTCGACAGCCAGTTCATCAACGCCACTTACCCCGCGCACTACCTCAACCGCCTCGAACCACTCACCCTGTTGTCGGCGGTCGCCACCCACACCCGGCACATCGGGCTGGTGGGAACGGCCAGTTCGACGTACAACTCGCCGTTCAACCTGGCCCGCCGCTTCGCCTCGCTCGACCTGATCAGCAAGGGCCGGGCCGGCTGGAACGTCGTCACCAGCTTCGACACGGGCACGGCCCGCAACTACGGGCTCGACGAGCACCTCGACTACGCCACGCGCTACGGCCGCGCCCTGGAGTTCGTGCAGGTCGCCCGCGGACTGTGGGATTCCTATGAGGACGACGCGTTCCCGGCGGACGTGGAACGGGGCGTCTTCCTGGACCCGGCCAAGCTGCACGCGCTGAACCACGAGGGCGAACACTTCAAGGTCGCCGGGCCGCTGAACATCTCCCGCTCCCCGCAGGGCCAGCCTGTGATCTTCCAGGCCGGTGTCTCGGAAGAGGGCCGTGACCTGGCCGCGCGGGTCGCCGAGGGCATCTACGCCCCGGGCGGGTCGCTGGAGCAGGCGCAGGAGTACTACGCGGACATCAAGCGGCGCACCGCGGCCCACGGCCGCGACCCCGAACACATCAAGATCTTCATCCACGGCGGCCCGGTCGTCGCCGCGACGGACGAGGCGGCCCGTCGTCGCGAGCGCGAGATCCACGAGGAGGACAACGACTTCGACCGCAACCTCGCCCTGCTCGGCCGGTCGTTCGGCGCCTACGACTTCAGCGTCCACGACCTCGACGCGCCCTTCCCGGACGTGGCGCACCTCGCGGAGAAGGGCGGCCGCACCGGCGCAGCGAAGATCATCGAGAGGGCTCGGGAACAGGGACTGACGCTGCGCCAGGTCGCGGAGTCGGTGAACGAGTTCCGCCGTTCACCGTTCGTCGGGGCCCCGGAGACCGTCGCCGACACCATCGAGCGGTGGTTCGACGCCGGCACCTTCGACGGCATCAACCTCGCCTTCCGTACCCACGAGGAGCTTGACCTCTTCGTCGACGGCGTCGTGCCGATCCTGCAGAGGCGTGGCCTGTTCCGCACCGAGTACACCGCCGACACCCTGCGCGGCCACCTCGGCCTGCCGGTCCCGGCCAACCGGTACGCCGACGCCGGAGCCGAAGGCTGAGAGTCCCGGCCCGCCCCTCGCACCCGCACGCCCCTCCCAGGAGTTGTGACATGACCGAGTACACCGACCACCACGCACCTCAGGGACTGCGCACCCGCGCCACGGTCGTGGTGGTTCCCGGCCGCGGCGAGAGCCACGCCACCTACGACCGGTTCGGCAGGCGGCTGGCCGCCGACGCCTATCGGGTGCGCGTGGTCGACGCCCCGGATCTCGACCCCGGCGACACCGACGGCTCCCTCGCCCGCTTCGGCGAGCGGCTGGCGGCGGCGGTCGAGGGCACGGCGGCGGAGGACGGTGTCGTGCACCCCGTCGTCCTGGTGGGTGCCGACTCGGGCGCCGTCGCCGTCGCCGCGCTCCTCGGCAGCGCGGGCCCGGACACGGCCGGGCAGCCGGACGCCGTCGTCCTGGCCGGCCTGCCAGGACGCGCCGCCCCCGCGGCCGACGGCTGGGAGGGCGAACTCGACGTCCGCACCTCCTGCCCCACCCACCGGGCCGTGCTCACCGACGACCCTGATGTGCGCCGCGGCTCGCTCGACGTCCCAGTGCCCGACGCCCTGCTCAGGGCCGCGCACGACGCCGAGATCACCGTGCCGGCCCTGCTGCTCGCCGGGGACGCCGACCCACTTGCCGATCTCGACGCCCTGGAGCGCACCGCCAAGTCCCTGCCCCGCGCCCGCCTCTCGGTGGTCCTGGGTGGCCACCACGACGTCCTCAACGACCTCACACACCGGTCCGTGGCCGCCGAGGTCGTGACGTTCCTGGAGGCCCTGCGCGACGGTCTGCGGCCCGCCGTCACGGTGCGGGCCGGCTCCTGGTGAGCGAGGGGCCCGGCCCCCGACCCGCCCGACTCCCGAACCCGGAAGGTCCCTGATGGCTTCCATCCTCTCCGTAGCGGCCAGCCCCTCCGCCTCCTCCCGCACCGCGCGGCTGGTGCGTCACCTGGACGACCGGCTCCGCGGTCAGGGGCACGAAGTGGTCCCGCTGGACGTGCGCACCCTGCCCGCCGAGGCGCTGCTCGGCGCCGACTTCAGCCACCCGGCGATCGTCGAGGCGACCGCGCTGTTCGAGCAGGCCGACGGGGTGGTGATCGGCACACCCGTCTACAAGGCCGCCTACTCCGGTCTGCTGAAGTCGCTGCTCGATCTGCTCCCGCAGTACGCGCTGGCCGGGAAGACGGTGCTGCCGCTGGCGACCGGCGGCAGCACCGCCCATGTGCTGGCCATCGACTACGCGCTGCGTCCCGTGCTGAGTTCCATGGGGGCCACGCACATCGTGCCCGGCTGGTTCACGCTCGACCGGAACGTCGTCGTCGCTCAGGACGGCACCGTGACCGTGGAGTCCGAGACGGCCCGCGCGCTGGCGGAGGTCACGGACCGTTTCTCCCTGGCGCTCGGCGGCCGGACGGGCCTTTCGGTGCCGGCCGCGTGAGCCCGGCGGTGGCCGTCCGTCGACCTCCGGACGGCCACCCCGCGTCCTCAGCGGCTACTCGGTCATGGGTCCGGGTTGGCGTCCGGCTCGCTCGGCCTGGGCTTCGGTGAGCCTGCACGGCATGCGGTGGGCCCGGGCTGCGTCCGAGCCCTCAAGGGGCCACTGAAGGAACCGCGCCCAGGCCCGGCCCGGTCACCGAGGGAGTGAGGGGAACCGCCCCCCGCGTCCCTGGACCACGGACACGATCCGATGGCGCTGAATGCGGAAGAAATGCGGTGGCCCGGAACGCCCAACAACGTTCGGGCCGTTCGGCTGAGCACGAGCTGCGGCATCAGGTCTCACTCCCGCTGAGTCTTCAGGAACGGTTGGTCACTCCTGTGCAAGGCGGTCGAGAGACCGGCCGCCAGGTCGAGGCCGGTGCGCAGGTCCGGGTTTTTCGTCAATCGAAGCCGATACGCACGGAGTGCTCGACGCCGAACCCGTAGGTGAACCTCACGCCTGTCGGCAGGGAGCCGAAACCCCGGTGCGCGGACGGAAGGCCGGGCGGCAGTGAGTCGTACGGCTTCGGGCGGGCGGACCCAGTGAGGGGGGCGGCAGTTGGCGAACTGCCGCCCCGTTCGCCCTGCTTCAGCTCGTCACCGCTCCCCGTTCCCTCGGACCGTCGGGTCCCAGAGTCCGCCGGCCTCGCCACGGGCGAGGTGCTCGGTGTACACGCTGACCTTCCAGGCGATGACCGAGCGACACTCCTCCAGCGCCTGGATCTGTGCCTCGACGCGCTGTTGATGGGCGTCGAGGAGCTGCAGCCGTTCAGCCTCGTTGCCCGGACCGTGCCGCACCAGCTCGGCGAACTGTTTGAGGTCGGCGAGCGGCATGCCGGATGCGCGCAGCTTGACGCAGATCAGCAGCCAGTCGACATCGACGGCGGTGTATCGCCGTCGGCCGCCCGCGGTGCGCTGGACCGGTCCGACCAGCAGGCCCTCGCGCTCGTAGAAGCGCAGTGCGTGCACGCTGAGTCCTGTCCGCTCGGCCACCTCGCCGATGCTCAGCGGCTCCGCACTCGTTTCGACAGTCGCCATGCCGCCCAGCCTAGGACTTGATCTAGACCTCGCTCTAGTTCCTAGCGTTGCCGGCATGACCATCACTGATCAGCAGCCGATCGGCTCGCCCTTCTCCGCCACCAGCACCGCCGAGGACGTCCTGGCCGGCCTCGACCTCTCCGGCGCAACCGCCATCGTGACCGGGGGCTATTCCGGACTCGGTCTGGAGACCACCCGGGGCCTGGCGGCCGCCGGGGCCCGGGTCATCGTTCCGGCACGCCGGCCCGGAATCGCCCGCGCCGCTCTCGCCGATGTGGATGGTTGCGACGTCGTCCCCATGGACCTGGCGGACCTCGGCAGCGTGCGCGCCGCCGCCGCACAGATCAACGGCTCCCTCGACCGGCTCGATCTCCTCATGGCCGTCGCCGGCGTCATGGCCACCCCTGAACGACGCGTGGGGCCCGGCTGGGAAGGCCAGCTCGCCGTGAACCACTTCGGACACTTCGCCCTCGCCTGCGAGCTCCACCCGCTCCTGGCCGCCGCCGGCGGTGCGCGCGTCGTCGTGAACAGCTCCGCCGGGCACACCCTGACCGACATCCGCTGGAACGACCCGCACTTTCGCACCGGCTACGACAAGTGGCTGGCCTACGGCCAGGCCAAGACCGCCAACGCCTTGTTCGCCGTGCAGTTCGACGCCCTAGGGCGGGGCGACGGTGTCCGGACGTTCGCTCTCCACCCGGGCAAGATCATCACCGGTCTCCAGCGAGAGATGACTCTCCACGAGCAGATCGAACGGGGATGGATGGACGAGCAGGGCACCGTGATCGGCGCCGACTTCAAGACACCTTCCCAGGGCGCCGCCACCGGCCTGTGGGCCGCCACTTCCCCACTCCTCGACGGCCGTGGCGGGCTCTACCTCGAGGACTGCGACGTCGCACACGTCTCCTCCCCCACGGCGCCCATGGACGACGGCGGCGTCCGCGCCTACGCGATCGACCCCGGCGCAGCCGCACGGCTGTGGGAACTGTCCGTCGCGGCGACCGGCGCCGCTCCGATCACACGATGAACCCGCACTCTGCATGTGCCGGGCTACCCACCACTGCCGCAGTCGGCGTGGTTCGGGAAGCCTTCGCCCTCGTCGCTGCCGGCCCGGCCCGGCTCATCCGGCGACCTGGCGACCGGCGACCGGCTGCTCCACCGGCTGGCTCACGCCCGTCAGCTCCTCCGACACCGTCCACAACCGACGGGCCACCGCCGCGTCGCTCGCCGCCGCCGACCGTCCGACCAGCGTCGGCCCGCCCCGCATCTCGCCCAGCCCGTCCGGGCCCACGTAGCTCGCCCCGGGCAGGTCCTGCGTCGCGGCGTACAGCGTCGGCAGGGCGCCCGCCCTGTCGTCCTGGGCGAAGAACCTGTTGCCGACCTTCATGAACGCCCGCATCACCGGACTCGCGGCATGGCTCTGCAGGTTGGTCGCCGCGTAGCCGGGGTGGGCGGCAAGGGCGCGGACCGGGGAGCCGGATTCTGTCAGGCGGCGCTGGAGTTCCAGCGTGAAGAGGAGGTTCGCCAGCTTCGACTGGGCGTACGCGCGCCGCGGGTCGTAGTCGGACGTCCAGTTCAGGTCCTCGAAGCGGATCCGTCCGTCGGCCCAGCGGTGGGCCCCGGAGGATACCGTCACCACCCGGTCGGTGATGTGCGGCAGGAGCAGGTTCGTCAGCGTGAAGTGGCCCAGATGGTTCGTGCCGAACTGCATCTCGAAGCCGTCCGCCGTCCGCTGCTTCGGCAGCATCATCACGCCCGCGTTGTTGATCAGCAGGTCCAGCGGCCGGGCCTCCCAGGCGTCCGCGAACTCCCGTACGGAGGACAGGTCCGCCAGGTCCAGGCGCCGTACCTCCGTGCTGCCGCTCACCGTCGCCGCCGCTCCTCGACCGCGCTCCAGGTCCCGCACGGCGAAGACCACGTGCGCTCCCGCCCGCGCCAGCGCCTGCGCCGCCGTGAGGCCGATCCCGCTGTTGGCGCCGGTGATGACCGTCGTGCGGCCGGTGAGGTCGGGCAGGCGGCTCGCGTCCCAAGTGTTGCTCTTCGTCTTCTCAGCCATGGATCGAATGTAGACGTCGCCAACAATGCTGTCAATGACAACAATGATGGCGATGGCAACTATGCTGGCGATGCCTACATGGAGTTACGATGTCCTCCATGCCCGAGAGCCGCCCATACCACCACGGAGACCTGCGCGCCGCCCTGCTCGCAGCCGCGGAACGCACGCTGCGTGAGAAGGGAGTCGGTTCCCTGTCGCTGCGTGAGCTCGCCCGCGAGGTCGGTGTCAGCCACGCCGCGCCCGGCCGGCACTTCAAGGACAAGCAGGCCCTGCTCAACGCCCTGGCGCTGGCTGGGTACGATCGGCTGGGCGAGGCCCTGGACGCCGCCGACGACCCCGCACTTCCCCTCGAACCCCGGCTCACCGCCCTCGCCCGGGCCTACCTCGGCTTCGCCATCGACAACGCGGAGCTGCTGGAGCTGATGTACGCCCGCAAGCACGACCCCGACGCCTCGGAACAGATGGCGGCCGCCGTCGAACGGACGGTGGGCAATCTCGCCCAGGTCGTCGCGGACGCCCAGAAGCGCGGCGAGATCATCGCGGGCGCCCCCGAGGACCTGAACCTCGTCACAGGCGCCACCCTCCACGGCATGGCCGCCTTCATCGCCGGCGGCATGCTGACCCCGGAGGCGGCCCTGGCAGGCGTGGAGAGCCTGGTCCACCACCTGCTCCACGGCCTGAAGCCCCGCTGACGGTGGCGGCCTCCCCGGCTCGGGCCTCGGCTACAGGGGGACGGCCAGGTGTCACTGCCCCGGCCGAGGGCCGCGGCGCCACGATCGCGGCCGTCCGCCTGCCGAGCGCGGCACCATCGCCACCCGAGGTCCCTCGAGGCCTTACAGCTCCCCGAACAGCTCGCGCACGACCTCCGGCCCGTGCTTGTCGGGATCGAAGGTGACGAGGACGGCGTCATCAGGAGAGGTGCCCACGGCGAGGGCGGTGCCGGTGTCCCGCCCCACAACCCGGTAGGCGGTCAGTTGCTCGGCCGGTTCCCCGCCGCCACCGTTGTTCGGCGTGTCATCGCAAGGCGGCTTCCGCGCGACGCCGACCGCCTCGCCGACCTCGAAGTCACCGCCGTCGATCCCCCGGTAGGCCCGCCCGTCGTAAGCCACGACATAGGCGCAGGAGGCGGCGGCCTCTCCCCCACCACCCCCGGCCGCACACCCCGTAACCATCACCAGAGCCACACCCGCCAGCGCCGGCGTCCGAGCAGTCCGCATGCACAGTCTCCTGTCTCTTCTCATACGACTGCGACGCCGTAAGCACCGAATACGTTCACCACCCCGGCAACCCTCCCGGCTCGCCGCGGCAGCCAACCGCCGCACGACACCCCAGATACCCGTCTCGACCGGGCTGCCGAACCCTTCTCACGCGATGGATTCCAGGTAGTCCTGGGTAGGCAACGACTCGACCTGTCCGACTTCGTTGTAGAACCAGGCGTGAAGACGCAGTTCCCCGTTCTTACGGCCCGCCGCCACGGTTGGGTACTGCAGGAGATTCGCCACCTGGACCGCAAGGTGGGCACGTGCCGCTGTGTCGATCTGCGGTCGGCTCAGAACCCTGCGGGCACCTACGCCGGCTGCGTTCTGGCAGGCCGTCTGTGAATTTGCAGTGGAGAGCCAGCGCTTGACCGCCAATGGCAGTGAGGTGTTACGGCGGTCGAGGAGAAAGGACACGGCGGTGCATCCGGAGTGGCCGCACACGATGATGTCTCTCAGGTCGCGGTCGTGCAAGGCGTAC
The DNA here is from genome assembly GCF_014650995.1 of Streptomyces viridiviolaceus. Taxonomy (GTDB): domain Bacteria; phylum Actinomycetota; class Actinomycetes; order Streptomycetales; family Streptomycetaceae; genus Streptomyces; species Streptomyces viridiviolaceus. The sequence goes on along the minus strand of NZ_BMWA01000020.1, from coordinate 85,546 downwards.
TGAATAGCGGCCATGTCACTGGAGATGATGTTGGCTCCGCTTTTGGGAATTATGTTACCCAGATTGCGGAGTTCGAAGAGCCTGTCCGGGCCGATGCGAGTCAGGCCTGCAGGTGAGAGCGTCGCTTCGGTGCAGGTGATGAACAACGCCTTTTTCACGGGTTTGCTCTGGACGCGAGTGTGCTGCTTCCTCGAGCCGGTACGCGTGAACTGGCCCGGATATTCCGTGGAATTCCTCATGCTGAAGAGGCCCCCTCGTTGAATCTTGCTCGACGGATGGCAAGTCAGGCAGTCGCCTGTGTACTGACTTGTGTCGGCGCGCGAGATACGAGAGCGGCTATACCAGCCAGGCCTGAAGGCGGGCGCGGAGTTGGCCCGGTGGTTCCGAGTACGGCGGGTCGGCCGTCACCTTCCATCGAGGGTGCGGCGCGTGAAGTCCACTGTCCGACGCTGCCCTTGCAAAGTCGGGGTGCTCTTTGAGTTGCTCCGGACCGATGGGCAGGTGGTCGATCGGGGAAGAGGAGTCGGAGATGCTCTTGCGGAATACCCGCAGGTCTTCCAGGTGGTGGGGAATGGCGACGACAGCGCCCGGCAGATTCCGGATCGTCTCCGGCTCCCCGTGGGCCGCCTCAGCTGACACGTCCAGTATCGAGTGAGTGATCCTCGTTGCCGTGTCAGCCGCGGCCCGATGCGGAACCGATGTGTGCGTGACCAGTGTTTTCCAAGCCGTCATGAAGGCAAGGATCACGATCGCCAGGCGTAATACTGCTGTGCGTGTGGACCACATTCAGACCCCCTGTGCTGCCGACGCAGAGGATGCGTGAGCAAGGGACCAGGACGGCCGGAACTCGGAGCCGGGATCGGGGTACTGGCGGGTAACTGAAGTACGGGCGCTTATGATCCACTGCAGGAAAACGCAACTGTGCACCTTACCCCCCGTACACCCCGTTACGGCGCTACCGCCGAAGGGCATAGTAACAGCTCGACCGACCAGTCGGTCAATGTTTCTCCGTAGGGATTCAGACCTGACTGCGCAAGCCGGCCACTAGGATGCCCACGGCTTCGCCGAGGCCGTCCCGGTGTCCGGACGGTGTGGTGATGAGGGCTTCATGCAGGGCCCAGCCGTCGACCATCGCAGCGAGGGCGAGCGCGCCGGCTCTGATCTGCTGCGTCGAGGCGGCACCTCCCGATGCGGCCCTCAGCAGGTCGCTCAGCAGGGCGACGTAGGTCTCGTGGTAGTCGGTGAAGTGCTTTTTGATCGCGGGGATGCGCTGCCCGAGGGAGAGGAGCTCGAGCGCCAGCGGCGCCCTGGACGGGTTCTCCCGGAGACTGCGCGAGAAGTCGTCCGCCATGGCGCTGAGCCTCGCACCGGCGTCGCCTCCCGCGGCGGGCTCGCCCGCCAGGGACTGCTCTTCGTCGTGGAGGAGTTGGCGGACCAGTTCGACGGCGATCTCCTCTTTGCTCTTGAAGTACCAGTAGATGGCGCCCTTGCTCAGGCCAGAGGCCTGGACGATGTCGTCCATCCGGGAACCGTGGTAGCCGAGGCGGGCGAAGACGGACGTGGCGGCGTCCAGGATCTGTGCGCGCCGGGCGCTGAGGCGTGCGGCGTTGCGCTCGTCGGATCCCGTGGTCTGTGGTCCCCGTGCAGTCCCCATGGTGTTCCCCTCGGCCTGTGTCTCGTACTTCGGCAGCGTACTCGCCGGTCAACTCTAGACCGGTTGGTCGGTCGATGGTTATGCTGACTCGACCGACCAGTCAGTCTAGGGAGATGTCATGGAATCGGAAGGAGCCCTGGGCGCCGACCGGCCAGTGCTGTACCGCTGGGGCACCTGGTGCGCGCGCCACGGGTGGAGAGTTGTCGCGGCCTGGGTGATCGTCCTCGTGGGGGCCGGGTTATTGCTGCCGAAGTTCACCGACAGCCTCACCGGTTCCTCGCTCAAGGTGGAAGGCTCGGACTCGGCCCGGGTGGAAGCCCTGCTGACCGACGAGTTCGACACGCCTGTCACGGAAGACGCCTTGGTCGTCTTCGACTCGGCGACACTGCGGTCGGACTCCGATGCCTATCGGCAGGCGGTCACCAGCATCCTCGGCACCCTGCAGAAGCAGGACGGCGTGGTGGAGGTGGAGAACCCGTACACGGCACAGGACTCCTCCTTGTACTCGTCGGACCGTCGGACGGTGGTCGCCCCTGTGGGGCTGGGCGGTGGTGAGCGGGACCGGCAGGATGCGGTGCCACTGCTTCAGGAAACGCTGCACGACGTGACCGCGGACAGCCCGGTGCAGGCCTACCTCACCGGGTCCAGCGCGCTCAATGCGGCCGTGGTCGAGCAGCAGGACAAGGACATCGCCCAGGCGGAGTCCATCGGCCTGCCCATCGCCCTGGTGGTCCTGCTCCTTGCCTTCGGCACCCTGGTCGCGGCGGGACTGCCGCTGGTGCTGGGCATGGTGGCGGTGCTCACCACGTTCGGTGTGCTGGGGGCCCTCAGCGGCCTCATCGGTTTCGACGTCTTCGTGCAGGCGGTCGTGACCATGCTCGGCCTGGCACTGGGAATCGACTACTGCCTCTTCGCGGTGACGCGGCAGCGTGAGGAACTGGCGGCCCGAGGCGGCGACGTCGAGGCGTCGGTCGGAGCCACCATGTCCACTGCGGGCAAGGCGGTGCTCTTCTCCGGGTGCACGGTCCTCATCTCCGTCGCAGGCCTCATGGTCGTCCGAGCACCGGTGTTCCGGACCATGGCCCTCGGCGTCATGATCGCCGTGGCCGTCATGCTCCTGGTCGGCCTCAGTCTGCTCCCCGCCGTACTCGGTCTGCTGGGCACCCGGATCAACCGGCTGGCGGTTCCGGGGCTCAAGCGGTCCCTGGCACGGGTGGACACCAGCCGCTCGCTGTGGACGCGCTGGACCGGCGTGGTCATGAGGCGCCCTGTTCTCATCGGCGGCCTGACCAGCGTGGCGCTGCTGCTGGCCATCGTCCCGGTCTCCCAGCTGAAGCTCGGCTTCGACGTAGGGGCCTCGGCCGTCTCGGACGCTCCGGCCGGCAAGGGCTACGAACTCGTCGACGAGAAGTTCGTCCCCGGTGCTGCCACTCCTCTGCAGATCGTCGTCCATACGCCCGAAGGCCGGCTGGGCGACCGTGAACTCGATGCCCTGCAGCAGTTCTCGGACAGGCTGCGGGACCACCGCCAGGTGTCCGACGTCGTCTCCTTGAGCGACGCCCTGCGCGGCCAGGGCGGACAGGCCGATGCCGCCACGCTCGAGGCGGCCTTGGGTGCCGACCGGGACGGCGCTCTCGAACGGCTGGTCAGTCCCGACGCGCGGACGACGGCCATGCTGGTGATGTCCCGATCGGCCGCCGACAGCGAGGAGTCCGTCGCCCTCGTTCACTGGATCAGGGACACCGCCGCACCGGAGACGGTCGGCGAGGTGCCGGGGCTCTCCGCCTACGTGGGCGGGCTGAGCGGCCAGACCGTGGACATCGCCGAGGAGGTCGAACGTGCGACGCCGCTCGTCCTGCTGCTGGTCCTCGGCCTGTCCTTCATCCTGCTGCTGCTGGCCTTCCGCAGCGTGGTGCTTCCGCTCAGCGCCATCGTCATGAACCTCCTGTCGGTGGGAGCGGCGTTCGGTCTGCTGACCCTGGTGTTCCAGGAGGGCATGGGCGCGTCGCTGTTCGACGTCTCCAGCACCGGTTTCATCCAGGCCTACCTGCCTTTGCTCACCTTCGTGATCCTGTTCGGGTTGTCCATGGACTACGAGGTGTTCCTCATTTCCCGGATGAAGGAGGAGTGGGGGCGCACGCAGGACAACAGCAGGGCGGTCACCGAGGGCGTGGCCCACACGGCCAAGGTCATCACCGCCGCTGCGGCCATCATGGTCGTGATCTTCGCAGCGTTCATGCTGACGAAGGTCGTCGAGGTCAAGCAGATGGGCTTCGCCCTCGCCGTCGCGGTGCTCCTCGACGCCACCCTCATCCGCGTCGTACTCGTGCCGGCGCTGATGCGTCTGCTCGGCCGTCACAACTGGTGGATGCCTGCCTGGCTCGACCGCTCGCTTCCCAGGTTCGAGCTGACGGAAGGGACCCCGGGTGACACGCCCGCCGCCTCCTCCCAGGGGGCTGCGGACGGACGCGAGTCCCCCGTCTCGCGCAGCCAGGAATCCGCGGTCCGCCGTTAGCCCGGTCGCCCGGCTGCGGACCGGCCGGGCGACCGTTCCGGGCGTGTGCCCGTCTGCCAGTGGACGTCTGGCCGACGGGCACACGCATGTTTCCGCAGGGCTCGGCCGGTACGGTGCCATCCGCCCACGCGAGAGGGCCGGCGGACGTGATGTCCGCCGGCCCTCTTGCCCGGTGGTCCCGTGGGGCTCGGTCAGGCGCTGGTGAAGGCGACGACCGCGTTCTGTCCGCCGAAGCCGAAGGAGTGACTCACCGCCGCGGCCATCAGCAGCGGCCGGGGCTTGTCGGTCACGACGTCCACCTGCACCTGGGGGTCGAGTTCCTCGACGTTGGCGGTGGGCGGTACGACCTGGTGGTGCAAGGACAGCACCGTGGCCACGGCCTCGTGGGCACCGGCCGCACCGAGGCAGTGGCCCGTAACTCCCTTGATCGAGGTCACGGCAGGACGGTCGCCGAGCACTCGATGGATGACCTGTGACTCCACGGCGTCGTTCAGTGGTGTCGACGTCCCGTGGGCGTTGACATGGTCCACGTCTTCCGGCGCCAGCCCTGCGTCTGCGAGTGCGGAGCGCAGGGCCGCTTCCGCGCCGGTGCCGTCGGGGTCCGGACGTGTGGCGTGCCCGGCGTCTGCCGACGCGCCGTACCCGCTGAGGAATGCGTACGGGCGGGCGCCGCGTGCCCGGGCGTGCTCCGGTCGTTCGAGTACCAGCACGGAAGCGCCTTCGGCGAGGACGAAGCCGTCACGGGCCACGTCGAAGGGACGAGAGGCGGTGGCTGGATCGTCGGTCCTGGTGGACAGCGCCCCCATCTTGGCGAAGGCGGCTGCGACCAGCGGCGTGATACTGGCCTCGGTGCCGCCCGCGATGACCACGTCGCACAGGTTGGCCTGCAACAGGTCGCGGGCGGCACCCAGTGCTGTCGTGCTGGAGGCGCAGGCGGTCGCGGTGGCGAAGTTGGGGCCTTTCGCTCCGTGGGCGGCCGCGACATGGCCCGCCGTCATGTTCACCGCTGCCATGGGGATCAGCAGGGGTGAGACTGCGCCGGGGCCGTGTTCGCGGAGGCGGCCGTATTCTCGTTCCCAGGTCGTCATGCCGCCCAGAGCGGTTGCCAGGACCACTCCCACTCGTGCGCCGTCCCACTGATCGGGGTCGAGGCCGGCCAGGTTCAGTGCCTCGGTCGTCGCTGCCATCGCCATCTGCGTGCTGCGGTCGAGCCGCCAGGCGACGCGCCGCCCGAGGACCGCGTCGCCATGGAACTGGTCGGCCTTGCAGGCGAAGTCGACGGGCATGCCCGCAAGTTCGGGCACGCGTCGGGCCGTGGGCCGGCCGGCGAGGAGGGTTTGCCAGGTCTCGGCCGCGCCCAGACCGGCAGCGGTCACCATTCCGAATCCGGTGACCGCTGCGCGGAAGGGACGGCCGGCGGCTGCCGTCATCCGACCGGGTCCTGAGCGGTGAGCTTGCCGGCCATCAGTTCGGCCACCTCGTCGACGGTGTTCTCGGCGGTGAACTCCTCCTCGCCCACCGGCACTCCGAAGTCCTCCTGGAGGGCGATGGAGAACTCCACCAGTGCGAGGGAGTCGAGTTCCATCGAGCTGAAGGTCGTCTCCGGGGCGACCGACTCCTCCTCCAGTCCGAAGCGGGCGCTGAGAAGAGCGATCATCTGCTCACGCACGGACTGGACCGGTATCGCTGTCATGTTGCTTCTCCTGTTTCGGTTGAGAGGTGCTCAGATGGACACGGGGGTGACATCGGGCCAGGTGAGAGCTGCGGCACCCCACGTCGCCCCACCGCCGAATGCGGTGAGGAGTACTCGGCTGCCCGCGCGCAGCTGACCGGACCGAGCTGCCTCGGCCATCGCGAGGGGTATGGAAGCGGCGGCTGTGTTGCCGAGCCGCTCGATGCTGAGAGCGCACTGTTCGGGCGCCAGGCCCATCTGTGCGGCGACGGCGTCGATGATCCGTGCGTTGGCCTGGTGCGCGACGAGGCAGTCCACGTCGCCGGTACTCCAGCCGGCCTCGGTGCGGACCTTCTCGGCGCTCTGCGACATACGCTCGACGGCATGCCGGAAGACGGTCTTGCCCTGCATCGTGAAGTACCGGCCGTCCTGCGCCAAGCCGTCGGGCAGGGGTCGGCGCGAGCCGCCGGCGTCCACGAGGATCGCGTCTTTCAGCGAACCGTCGCTGCCCAGCGTCACCGGGCCGATCGCCCCGTCCTCGTCGGCGGTGCCGGCCCGTACGACGACCGCGCCCGCGCCGTCGCCGAAGATGGCGCGCGTGCTGCGGTCGTCGGGGTCGGTGATGGTGGAGTAGGTGTCAGCGCCGATGACCAGGACGCGGGCGGCTGAGCCTGAGCGCACGAAGCTGGACGCGCAGGCCAGTGCGTAGACGAACCCGCTGCAGACCGCGGCCAGGTCCCAGGCAGGAACGCCTGTCAGCCCCAGACGTTGCGCCACGTGGGGCGCCGTGGCGGGGCAGGGGTGATCAGGAGTGGTGGTGGCCAGGATGACAAGGTCCACCGCGGCTGAGCCGGCGGACTTGAGCGCGCCTTGCGCCGCGGCATGGGCGAGGTCCCCGGTGGCCGTGCCCGGGTCCACGGTGCGCCGCTCGCGTATTCCGGTGCGGGTGCGGATCCACTCGTCCGAGGTGTCGAGACGGGCTGCCAGGTCGTCGTTCGTGACCACACGATCAGGTAATGAAGTGCCAATTCCGCAGAGTACGGGGGCCGGCTGCATTGTCAGCCTCTTTCTGGCGTTGTCGGAGGATAGCGTTCCGCGCGATCCAATCGCCTTCGTTGTACTGCCGGACGGACACGAAAACCCGGGGCAATAAAGTCGAAGGGTGCGCGAAAAGCGGCCAGCAAAACGGGACCGTACCACCGCAGCGACTCATCTGCAATGCCCGAATTCCGCGCCCACCTAGTTGAACACGACTGTCATTACAGTCACTCCTAACGATAACGATTCTCATATGCAGCCCTCTGACCTGCAACTTTCTCAACAGCACAGCCATGGGCTCTGTTGCTTCTTGCACCAGCTACGGATGTTCGGTTTGACTCTTCGTGGATTTCAAAGCCGCCGACCCGCCCACTATCGGCCACTCGTAAAGGCCTCCTGGGCGGGTCGAACTGACCGCTGTGCGTTCGCTTCGGGAGTGCCGTACTCTTCGAAGACTCCTTTAAGGATGCATGTTGATTTCCGTACTCCCGGTGCGCGGACCGCGCATGATGGATGCCTTTCTGAAGTTCCCGATACGGCTTCACCGTCGCGATCCGAACTGGGTCGCACCTCTCACTTCGGATCTGCGGAGATTCGTCAGTCCGGACCGGAATCCGTACCTCCGGGAAGCCGAGGCGGAGCACTTCATCGCGCGCGACCGTAGCGGGCGCACCGTGGGCCGGGTCTCCGCGAGCATCGACCCCGCCCATGTCGAGCGTTTCGGCCCGCACGGGTACTTCGGCTGGTTCGAGAGCGTCGATGACCAGGAGGTCGCCGGCGCCTTGCTGGACGCGGCCGCCCGGTGGGTTGAGGAGCGTGGCATGACGCGCCTGACGGGCCCTCACTCCTATTGTTCCACCCAGGAGTTCGGGCTGCTGGTCGACGGCCACGGCACCCGCCCAGCGGCCTTCCAGCCCCACAATCCGCGGTACTACGCGGACCTGCTCACGGCCGCGGGGCTTCAGGTCGACTTCCGGATGGACACCTACAGCTGGCACGCCGACCGCGACCACGAGCAGCTGAGCCGGCTGGTGCGGCGCGGAGAGTCCATGGTCGCCAGGCACGGCCTGCGGGTGCGTTCTCTCCAGCCGGCTCGCTGGGAACAGGAGATCGACCTGATCCACGAGCTGATGAGCGCGTCCTTCCGCGAGAACCATGACATGGTGCCCATGAGCCGGGAGGTTCTCGGCTTCCAGACCGACGAGATCAAGCAGTTCCTCGATCCGCGTCTGACCCGTTTCGTCGAACTGGACGGCCGTGCCGTCGGCTTCAGCATGCTCATGGCCGACGCCAACGAGGTCCTGGCTGCCACGAACGGCCGGGCCGGGCCCGCCTTCCTGCTGCGCTACCCCTTCCTGAAGCGTCGCATCAGCGGTGCGACCGTGCTGATGATCGGCGTCCGGCCGGAGGTCGACGGCCTGGGCATAGGCCGGGTCCTGGCCGGCGAGATCGGACGCGTCGGCCTGGGCGGCATCCCACCGTATCGGGCGGTTCACACGACCTGGGTCCACGAGCACAACTGGCAGAGCCGCGCCTACATGGCCCTGTCCGGGGCCCGCCCCGCCCGCTCCTACGCCATCTACGGAAAGGCACTGGCCGCGTGACACGCATCCTGATCACCGGGGCCTCCGGCAGCCTCGGCTCCGCGTTCGCCCGGCAACGGATCGAGGCCGGTGACGACATCGTGGCCCTGCTCAGACAGGGCGAGGGCCCGGGCGGCCTGGCCCGCCACATGGGGCACTTCGAGCCGCGTTACGCCGACATCCGCGATGCCGAGGCGCTGGGCCGGGCCATGCAGGGCATCGACGAGGTGCACCACTTCGCCGGTGTCGCCGTCACCCTCAACCGGCTCCACCGCCTCATGGAAGAGGTCAACGTCCGCGGTACGGGCAACGTGGTGCGCGCCGCGGGCGAGGCCGGGGTGCGCCGCGTCGTGTACGCCTCGTCCATCTCGGCCATCGGATACCCGCGGCCCGGAGAACTCGCCGACGAGGACTTCGACGTCGCCCGGTCCGTGACGCGCAACAGCTACATGCTCACCAAACGTTCCGGGGAACGGGCTGCGCTGAGCGCCGCCGACGCAACCGGCACCGAGGTCGTCATGGTGAACCTCGGGGCCGTCATCGCTCCCTACAGCCACCCCACGTACGGCTGGGCCATGCTCGTCGACAACGTGCGGCGCGGACGGATGCGCGCCTACCCGGCCGGCGGTCTGGCCATGTGCGCCATCGAGGACATGGTGCAGGGCATGCGGGCAGCGATGGCCAAGGGGCAGCACGGCCGCAGGTACATCGTCGCGTCCGCCAACCTCTCCTACCGCGAGCTGATCAGTCAGATCTGCCACGTGGTCGGTGCCCGGGAACCCCGATTCCAGGTACCCACACCGCTCGTTCACGCGGCCGGCCTGGCGGGGGCGGCGGTCGGCGCGCTGTTCCGGGACCCGATGAAGTCACCCTTCATCGTTCCGGAGAACACGGCGCTGATGGTCCGGCAGCTCTACTACGACACCACGCGTGCGCAGCAGGAACTCGGGCTGCGCCCCACAGGCTTGCACGATTCCATCGCCGCCGTAGCCCGGTGGCTCGACGAGGGGGACTGACCGCCCATGCCCACCGGATCACCGTCGCTGCCGTCTGCGGCGGACACGCTCGGCCACGTCCTGGCCCGGCATGCCGACACGAGTCCCGACCGCTGCGCCATCGCGTACTTCGACACGGCCGGCTCGCAGGGGAGCCACACCCACGCCGAGCTCTACGAGCGGGCAGGGCGCCTCGGTTCCCTGCTGGCCCCGCTGGCGGGTGACAGGCATGCGCGTCCCTTCGTACTGATCGCCCTTCCCAACGGGCTGGACTACGTCGCTTCCTTCTTCGGGTGCGTGCTGTCCGGCGCCGTGGCCGTCACCTTCCACCCGCCGTCCCTGTCCACCACCCGCGCGGGCCGGAACTACGACCTGCGCACGCGGCGCATCCTCGGAGACTGCCGCCCCGCAGCGGTCATCTCCGACACATCCCTGCATGCCCGGTTCGAGCAGCTCAGTGCCGAGGTGGGGCTGCGCCCTCTGCTTCTGGATCCACGCACCGCCGCGGCGGCGGACCTCGCACCGTTGTCGGCGCCGCTGGCCCGGCCGGACGACCTCGCGCTGCTGCAGTACACCTCGGGGTCGACCTCCGAGCCCAAAGGCGTGATGGTCAGCCACGCCAACCTCGTGCACAACGCCGCCGGGCTGGCGCGGAACCTCGGCTCCGGGCCGGGACAGACCGCGGTCGGCTGGCTGCCGCTCTTCCACGACATGGGCCTGATCGGCATGATCTGCCACCCTGTCTATGCCGGGATGACCGTGCACATGACCACTCCCGCCGGATTCCTGCGCAGCCCCGTCTCCTGGCTGAGGGAAATCTCCCGCACGCAGGCAACCATCACCATCGCTCCTGACTTCGGCTACGCGACAGCCGTGCGCAAGATCCCCGAGGGCAAACGAGAAGGACTCGACCTGTCCAGCCTGCGGCACGCGCTCAGCGGAGCCGAACCCGTCAGGCCCAGGACCGTCGAAGAGTTCGCCAAAGCCTACGCACCCTACGGCTTCCGCCGCAGCGCGCTGATGCCCGTGTACGGGCTGGCCGAAGGCACCCTGTGCGTGACGGCGCTCGACCACCAGGCCGACCCCTCGTTCACCGACAGTTCCGCAGCCCAGCTGCGGGCCGGCAGGGTCTGCCCGGCGCAGGAAGGACCCGCCGTCACGCTCGTCGGCTGCGGACGCGCCTTCACCGACGACACCGACGTCGCTGTCGTCGACCCGGAGCGGCGCCTGCGGATGCCGGACGGCGAGGTAGGCGAGATCTGGGTCAGCGGGCCCAGCGTGGCGGGCGGCTACTGGCAGCGCGAACAGGCCACGGCGCAGACGTTCGGGGCGCGGATCGAAGGCGAGCCGGAGCGCTCGTACCTGCGCACCGGAGACCTGGGGGTCTGGTACGCGGACCAGCTCCACATCGTGGGCCGCCGCAAGGACGTCATCGTCCACCACGGCGTCAACCACCACCCGCAGGACGTCGAGGCCACCGCGGAGGATGCCCACCCGGCCGTCGGCAGAGCGGCGGCCCTCGGCATCGCCGATGCCACCGACCCCGGACTCGTCCAGGTCGTGCTCCTGGCCGAAACCGGCGACTACAACTCCCGGGACATCGACCACGACGCGGTGGCCACGGCGGTCCGGGGCGCCGTCACCGAGGTGCACGGCCTTCCGGTGACCGCTGTGGCAGTCCTCCGGCCGGGCTCGGTGCCGCGCACGACCAGCGGCAAGGTACAGCGCCGCGAGGCCGCCCGGCGCTGGGAGGCAGGCGAATTCAAACCGCTCGCTGTCTGGCACAGCGACAAGGCCGTGAAGGGAGCATGAACGTGGGGAACGCACAGGTGACAGGGCTCGAGCAGCAGATCCAGGCGGTGCTCGTGCGCGCCATCGCCGACGACCTGGAGGTCGACCCTCAGGACATCGACCAGGACGCCCGGTTCACCGACCTGGGTCTGGACTCCGCGGGGTTGATCGCCGTGTCGGCGCAGGTCTCGGAGGAGCTCGGGCGCGAGGTGGGCACGGAGGAGTTCTTCGAGCACGTGTCGGTGACGGAGCTCGCCCGGCATCTCGCGGGGCGGACGCCATGACCGGGCCGCACACCGACGACGTGCCAGGCAGCCACGAGGAGACGGTGCGCCGGCTGCGGGACGAGGTGGCCTCCTTGCGCGGCATGCTGCAGGCGGGCAACGAGCCCGTCGCCGTGGTGGGCGCCGCCTGCCGCCTCCCGGGGGGCGTCAGCAGTCCCGAGGAACTGTGGCGGCTGCTCCGAGAGGGCCGGGACACCGTGCGCCCGCTGACCGGCGAACGGTGGAACGGCATCGACTTCAGCGGCTGGGACGACGAAGCCTTCGCCCGCATTCCCCGGCACGCCGCGCTCATCGACGGCGTGGACCGCTTCGACGCGGGCTTCTTCGGCATCTCCGACGCCGAGGCCGCGCACATGGATCCGCAGCAGCGCCTGACGCTGGAGCACGTGTGGGAGGCGGGCGAACGCGCCGGCTGGACGCCCGCGAGCATGAAGGCCACGCCCACCGGCGTCTTCCTGGGCGTCGGCCACCAGGACTACCTGACGTCGTCTCTGGCCGCCGGCGACGAAGTGGGAAGCCGCCTGGTGACCGGAACGGCGCGCAGCCTGATCGCCAACCGGGTCTCGTACGAGTTCGGGTTCCGTGGCCCCAGCCTCACCGTGGACACCGCCTGCTCCTCCTCGCTCGTCGCCCTGCACCTCGCCTGCCAGAGCCTGCGCGCGGGTGAATGCCGGCAGGCGTTCGCCGGAGGTGTCAGCCTGATCCTGTCGCCGCTGTCCATGACCCTCACCGGGCGAGCGCTGCCCATGGCTCCGGACGGGCGCTGCAAGGCGTTCGCCGCCGACGCCGACGGCATGGTCCGCGGCGAGGGCATCGGCATCCTGGCGCTCAAGCGGCTGTCCGACGCCCTGGTGGACGGCGACCCGATCGAGGCGGTCGTCCTGGCCTCCGGCACCAACCAGGACGGTTCCACCAACGGACTGACCGCCCCCTCGCCCGCCGCGCAGACCGCACTGCTGGACGCCACCCTCAAGGCCTCCGGGCTGGCCCCCTCGGACGTCACGTTCGTGGAGATGCACGGCACCGGCACGCCGTTGGGCGACCCGATGGAGTACACGGCCGTGCGTGAGGTCTACGGGGCGACAGCCGGGGACCCCACCTGCTGGCTCGGCTCGGTCAAGGCCAATCTGGGGCATCTGGAGTTCGCCGCAGGAGTGGCTTCGGTTCTCAAGACGATGGGCGCACTGCGGCACGGCACCGTGCCGCCTCAGATCAACATCGGGCAGGTCAACCCGCGCATCGGACTGGACGGCCGGCGGTTCGCCATCGCCCGCGAGGAAGAACCGTGGGCGCCTGCCGAGCGGCGCTACGCTGCCGTCAGCTCCTTCGGTTTCGGAGGCAGCAACGCCCACATGATCCTCGCGCATCCCGACGCACTGCCGTCGGTACGGGCGGGGCGCACACCGCAGCGGCCCGTGCCTGAGCGCGCCGTGTTGCTGCCGCTCTCCGCGCGTTCGGCTCCGGCACTGGCCGCGTACGCCCGCGCCGTGGCCGACGCGGTCCGCGAGGCAACTCCGGCCCGTTTGGCGACCGTTGTGGGTGCGGTGTCGCGGCGCAGGGCCCACCACCCGGTGCGCACGGCCGTGGCCGCAGCCCGGCTCGAAGACCTGCCCGAGGCCTTGAGCAGGGCTCAGGCCGGCCTGGACCCGGATGCCCGTCCGGCGACCCGGCAGCGACTGGCATTCGTGTTCTCCGGGCAGTCGGGGCAGTGGCCCCGTATGGGCGTCCGGCTGGCGGAGCGGGACGCGACGGTGCGTGAGGAGCTCGGGCGGTGGGACGAGGAGCTGGCTCGGTTCGAAGGCCCCCGGATCCTGGAGACGCTCGGCGGCCCGCGCTGCGGTGAGGCGCTGCGCGACACACGGTTCGCGCAGGTGGCCATCGTCGCCCTGCAAACGGCGCTCACCGAGCGGCTGCGCGCCTGGGGTGTGTCGCCGGTGGCGGTGGCGGGGCACAGCGTCGGCGAGGTCGCGGCAGCCGTCGCCGCCGGGGCGATCACCCGGGCCGACGCGGTGGCCGTCCTGCGTGCCCGGTCCGAAGCACTGCACCGGCATGCGGCCGGCGGAGCCATGGTCGCCGTGCGTGCCCCCGCGCAGGAGGTGCAGGCCGTCCTGGATGCCGCGACGGCCGGGAACAGCAGGTTCGCCGAAGTGGGCATCGCCGCCTACAACGCACCGGACGTCGTGGTCGTCGCCGGGCCGGCGGACCTCATGCACGACATCCGGCCGGAACTGGCGCCCTGGCGTCCGACGGCACTGGACACGGACTACGCCTTCCACAGCCCGGGCCTGGACGGGCCGGTCACGGCATCGGTGCGTGCAGCGCTCGAGACTCTGCGGCCCGCCGGTGCGGCACACACTCCGCTCTACTCGACCACCACCGGCGGCCGGCTGGACAGTGCGGATCTGACTGCCGAGCACTGGGCCGCCAACGCCGCGCAGCCTGTTCTCTTCGAGCCTGTGGTGCGGCAGATGCTGGCCGACGGAGTCACCGGCTTCGTCGAGATCGGCCCGCACCCCGCACTCACCCCACACCTGCGCCGGGCACTGCGCGACAGCGCACAGCACGGGGTCGCCGTGCCGACGCTGCGACGCGACCAGGACGAGACCACGGCTCTGTGGACCACGGTGGGTGACCTGTGGGCGTCCGGCTGCCCCGTGGACTGGAAGGCACTGCACCCCGGGCCCGCCCAGCACGACCCCTCGCTGCCTTCCTACCCGTGGCAGCGCACCAGCCACTGGATACCCGGCGTACCGTCGCCGTCCCAGCCGGAACAAGCTCCCCAGACTGCGGCCGCAGAGGCCCCGTCGATGCCCACGACCTCCTCTGCGGCCGCCTCCGAGTCGGAGTCCGGTGTCCTCGACCTCCTGGTGCGGCACGTGGCGTCGGCGCTGGGCGTCGGCATCTCCGCGATCCGCCCGGACCAGCCGACACGAGACCTGGACGTCGAGTCCGTCGTGTTCGTCGAGCTCAAAAGCCGGCTGGAGAACCAGCTCGGGCGCGCGATCCCGCTCACGGCGCTCACCGAAGGCAAGAGCCTGCGGCAGATCGCCCAACGCATCGCCGGCCCGGAACACCGCGTGACCACGGCCGACGACGCACGCCGCGCCCTGCAGAACATCGACGAGCTGTCGGAAGAGGAAGTCACCCGACTGCTGAACGATCTCGAAACCCGCGAAGAATGGTGATCATGACATGACCGGCCAGCTTCACACCCCCGCCCCGCCGGACACCGAGGACAAACGGGCGGAGCTGCGGCGCCGACTCCTGGGCATGGCGGCCCGCGACACGGCAAGCGAACGATACCGGCAGCACGTCAACCCCTACATCGCCCGCACCCTCGACGGCCTCGGCCTCGACATCACCTACGTGCGCGGCTCCGGCACCCGCCTGTACGACGCCCAGGGCAACAGCTACCTCGACTTCGCCGGTGCCTACGGCGCCCTGCCGTTCGGGCACAACCCCGCCCGCATCTGGGACGCCGTCGACACCGTCCGCGAGTCGGGCGAGCCCAGCCTGACCCAGCCCTCCGTGCAGGGAGCCGCCGCGGCCCTGGCCGAACGGCTGGTGGCCGCCGCCCCGCCGGGGCTCACCCAGGTGTGGCTGTGCAACAGCGGTGCTGAGGCGGTGGAGGCATCCATCAAGCTGGCCCGCGCCGCCACCGGACGGCCCCTGATCGTCGCCACCAGGAACTCCTTCCACGGCAAGACCCTCGGAGCCCTGTCGGCCACCGGACGTCCCCGCTACCAGGAGCCGTTCGGCGTTCCGATGCCCGGGTTCGCCCACGTGCCGTTCAACGACGTCGACGCCCTGGCCACGCTCTTCTCGGAACAGGGCGAGAACATCGCCGCCTTCCTGGTCGAGACGGTCCAGGGCGAGGGCGGCATCCATCCCGCCTCCGCGGCGTTCCTGACGGCCGCCAGGGAACTGTGCACACGGCACGGCGCCCGGCTGGTGATCGACGAGGTGCAGACCGGCCTCGGGCGCACCGGGCGGCTGTTCGCCTGCGAGCACACCGGTGTGGTCCCCGACATCATGCCGCTGGCGAAAGCTCTGGGCGGCGGTGTCGTTCCCGCAGGCGCCGTGCTGTTCGGCGAGTCCTCGCTCAGTGAGGACTTCGGGCTGCGGCACACCTCCACCTTCGGCGGGAACGCCTTCTGCGCCCGCGTCAGCCTGCGCGCCCTCGAACTGCTCACCGAGGACGACCAGGCCCTGGTGCGTGCGGTGGCCGAACGAGGCGAGCAGCTTCGCACCGGGCTGGAGGCCGTGCAGGCGGACCATCCGGACCTGGTCACCGCGGTGCGCGGCCAAGGGCTGCTGCTGGGCGTCGAACTGACGACCGACCCGGCGGTCTTTCCCGAGCAGGGCCTCTTCCGTTCCCTGGCCGACCAGGAAGGGCTGGCCGGCTTCCTGTGCGGCTACCTGCTGCGCAACGAAGGAATACGGCTCGCGCCCACCTACTTCTCCAACAGCGTCCTGCGCATCGAGCCCCCGCTCACGGTGTCCGAGCAGGAGTGCACCGAGCTGCTCGAGGCCCTGCGCCGCGGCCTGGAGGTCATCGCAGCCGGCGACAGCCGCCGCTTCTTCCGGCATCTTCTTCCCGGGCAGGTCGCACCGGCGGACAGGGACGATGCCGGCCGGCCGGCCAGTCCGGCACCCGTGCCGACGGCGGCCCACGGCGACTCCCGGGCGTGGCCCGTCGTCCCGCGCCCCGGCGAGCCGCGGTGGGCGTTCATCGCTCACCCCACCGACCTGGCCAGCTACGCCAGTTACGACAAACGGCTGGGCCTGCCGGGCGAACAGGTCCGCGTCCTGTTCGACCGGATGAACCAGTGCCGCAACGTCGACACGCCCGCCGCCATGTTCGTCGGCGCCTGCCGCGTGCACACGGACAACGGCGAGACCTCCTACGGTGAGGTCTTCGCCCTCCCCTACGGGGCGAAGAGGCTGCTGGACATGCCGGCCGAGCAGGCGACCGAACTCGTCCAGCAGGCCGTCGACGAGGCCGTGAAGCGCGGCGCCCAGCTCGTCGGCCTGGGCGCGTACACGTCCGTGGTCACCGGCAACGCCACCGCCATCGACGACCACGGCGTTCCTGTGACCACGGGCAACGCCTTCACCGTGGCGGCCGGTGTCGAGGGCCTGCTCGAGGCGGCACGGCGTCAGGGAACCCCGGCCGGCTCGGCGAACACGGTCGTCCTCGGCGCTGCCGGCGCGATCGGCAGGGCCTCCAGCCTGCTGCTGGCCGAGCAGGTCGGCCGGCTCGTCCTGGTCGGGAACCCGGCGCACCCCGAACGCAGCCGGCGGCGACTGGCCGACGTCGCCGCGGCAGTGGTGGAACACCTGGCATCCCTCCCGCCCAGCCCCGAGCACGGCGGCCTGGCCCAGGCCGTCCTGCTGCGCAGCAAGCGCGGCACGGCCGTCGCCGACATCGTGAGCGAACTCGCCGGCACCGGCGAACTCTCCTGCAGCCTGGACGCCGAGTCCGTCCTGCCCGGCGCTCAGCTGGTGCTGGCCGCCACCTCGACACCGGACCAGATCGTCCGCCCCGAACTGCTGCGCCCCCACGCCGCCGTGTGCGACGTCTCCCAGCCTCCCAACGTGGGAGACGAGGTACGCAAGGAGCGCCCCGACGTCCTGGTGGTGGCCGGCGGTCTGATCCGCATGCCCGGCGACCAGGACACCGGCATCGCCTTCGGCCTGCCCGACGGCGTCACCTACGCCTGCACCGCCGAGACGATGATCGCGGCGCACCGCCTGGCGGACCCCGTGGTCAGTCACGGCGAGAGGCTGTCGACCGACCTGGTCCGGGCGCTGCGCGAGGACGCGGTGCGGCTCGGGTACCGGCTCCACCTTCCCGCAGGGCCGGAGGCGGACACCAGTGAGCGGGAAGGGGGGCAGCGATGAGCGCCCCCTCCCCCGTGCCCGCCTCCTGGGACCAGGTCGTGCGCACTTCCCGTCTGCCGGGAGTCGACCCTCAGGAACTGTGGACGAACGTCACCAGCATGAGCGGGGTCAATCTGGAACTGCTGCCGTACATGCGGATGACGCTGCCGCGGGAGCTGCGGCGCGACCCCTCCATCCGGCAGGTTCCGCTGGGCTCCTCGCTCGGCAAGTCGTGGATCTTCCTCGGCGGGCTGCTGCCCATCGACTTCGACGACATCGTCATCGCCGAACGGGAGGAAGGACGCAGGTTCCTGGAGCGCTCGACCACTTCCTGCACCAAGGTCTGGCAGCACGAACGCATCATCGACGAGATACCCGGCGGCGCCCGGCTCACCGACCGGCTCTCCTATCTCCTGCGTCCCCACATGCGGCCCGTGCGGGCCCCGTTCCGCCGGGCCATGGGCGGTCTGTTCACCCACCGGCACCGCAAAGTCCAGCAGCACTACGCCGAGCACGCGCGCCGCGCGGGCAGGGAAGGGGACTCGCGTGTCTGAGCGTGTGGCCGACATCCCCTGGGCCCCGGAGATCCAGCAGGCGATGCGGAAGTTCTCCGTGCAGCAGGCCCACCGGGTCCTGCACGGGCTGTTCAAGCCGCGCATGGCCATCTACTGGACCGATTTCCTGTGCTCCTACGCGGTGGCGGTGGCATCCTTCTGGGCGGTCGGCCCGCTGGGCGGCTTCACCCCGGGCGGCGTCCTCGCCTTCGTGGTGTCCGTGTTCGCGGTCTTCCGCTGCTTCGCGTTCATCCACGAGATCGCCCACTTCCGCGCCAAGAAGTCCTTCAACCGGTTCCGCGCCGGGTGGAACATACTCTTCGGCATCCCGATGCTCGTCCCGGTGTTCATGTACGACTGTCACGGCGAGCACCACAACCGCCGGCTGTACGGGACCGGTCAGGACGCCGAGTATCTCCCGCTGGCCAGGATGTCCCCCTGGGCGAGTGTCCAGCTGCTCGTGCTGCCACTGGTCCTGCCGCTGTTCGGGCCGTACCGGTTCGCCGTGGTCACACCGGTGTCGTGGTTCGTGCCGGGCGTACGCCGCTACCTGTACCGGAACCTGTCGTCGCTGAAGATCGACCTGGACTACGAAGGCCGCATGCCGCGGGACGACGAGAAGCTCAACTGGCGGCTGCAGGAGGCCGCTTGCCTCGCGTGGGTCGCCGCGGCGATCACCCTGGCGGCGACCGGGGTGATGTCGGCCGGCCGAATCTGGCAGTGGTGCGCCCTGTTCGCGACCGTCGCCGTGATCAACTCGGCGCGACTGCTGGCCGCTCACCGCTACCTGGGCGACGAGGAGGAGATGTCCGTCGTCGAGCAGATGATGGACACCGTCAACCATCCCCGGCGCCGTCTGCTCACCGAACTGTGGGCGCCGGTCGGCCTGCGGTTGCACGCCCTGCACCACCTGATGCCGGGACTGCCGTACCACAACTACCAGGCGGCTCACGACCGGCTCGTGGCAGAGCTGCCCGCGGACTCCGCCTACCGGCTCACCGAGAGCCCCGGCCTGATCGCGTCACTGCGCCGGCTCGCCCGCGAGTCGCGCTCGCACCAGAAGGCGGGCACCCTGCTCCCCGCCCGCAGCCCGTCCGCCGACGTCAAGGAAGGGGTCGCCCGGTGAGCACCACCAGCCCCAGTCTGCCGCTGGAACGCGCCGCGGCTCCGGCACCGCCGCAGGCCCGCGGCTCACTTCTCCTCGGACACGCCCGGCAACTCCAGCAGGACACCATCACCGCGCTGGCCGGCCTGTCCGCCAAGGCTCCGGAGGGCATCGTCGGTTTCCGGATCGGCCGGAGTCCGGCGATCGTGGTCTCGACACCCGACACGGTGCGGGAAGTCCTCATCGAACGTGCCGAGGACTACGCCCGTGGCCGCCGCCAGACCCGGGCGCTGACTCCGCTCATGGGCCAGGGACTCCTGGTCAGCGAAGGACCGATGCACGCCCGGCAGCGCCGCATCATCCTGCCGCACCTCTCCCCCCGGCAGGTACCCAAGTACGCCGACACCATCGTGGCCGAGGCCGAACGCTACATCGCGGAATGGAAGACCCCGCAGGAGGTCGACCTCGTCGCGGAGATGAACTCCATGACGATGGACATCGTCACCCAGCTGCTGTTCAGTTCCTCCTCCCGCGACAACCAGGCACTCGCCCGGGCCATCACCGAGGCGTTCGAGTGGGAGATGCACGCCCTCACCAGCGTGCTGGGCCTGCCCCTGTGGGTCCCCACCGCACGTAACCGCCGCGCGCGGGAGAACATCGCCACCATCCGGGCCTGGATCTCCCGGTTCATCGAGGAACGCCGCGCGGCCGGCCACGACACCCAGTCCGCCGATCTGCTGGGTGACCTGATGAGCACCCGCTACGAAGACGGCAGCGGCATGTCCGACAGTCTCCTGCTGGACGAAGCCCTCACCGCCTGGGGCGCCTCGCAGGAGACGTCAGCCGACGCTCAGGCGTGGACGCTGTACCTGCTTGGCACCCATCCCGAGGTACGCGAGCGCGTGCACCAGGAGATCGAGGACAGGGTCGGCCGGCGCACCGTACGCCACGAAGACCTGGCCGGCCTTCCTTACTGCATGCAGGTGTTCAAGGAGGCCATGCGGCTGTTCCCGCCGGCGTCCATGATCCCCCGGCAAGCGGTCAGGGACACCACGCTGCGCGGATACACGGTGAAGAAGGGCACCATGGTCTTCATCAACGCCTACAGCCTGCACCGTAGGCCCGAGGTGTTCGACGACCCCGAAACGTTCGACCCCGACCGCTTCGAACGGTCCCGGGAGCGGGCCCTGCCCAAGGGCGCCTACCTGCCCTTCGGCACCGGCGGCAACGTCTGTCCCGGAAGCCACCTGGCTCTGATGGAGGGGCATCTGCTGACGGCGGTCCTCGCGCAGCGCCTCAGCGTGGAACTCCTGCCCGGCCAGCGCATACGTCCCCACCTGATGGTGAACCTGCGCCCCAGCCCGGGCGTGGAGGCGCGGGTATGCCTGAAGAGCTGACCTCTCCGGCACCAGCCCGGGAGAACCTGCTCGCAGGGCTGCTTCCTGCGGTCGTGGCCTACGCGGACACCCACGGCGACCACGACCCGGCCCTGCTCTTTCCCGAGGAGCAGGCAGCCATAGCCCGGGCCGCCCCGGGGCGGAGGGCCGAATTCGCCACCGGCCGGGTCTGTGCACGGCAGGCGCTGGCCGACCTCGGTATTCCGCCCTCCGCTCTCCTCCCCGGCGCACGCAACGCTCCGCAATGGCCCCGAGGTGTTCTGGGCAGCATCACCCACTGCCGCGGCTACCGTGCAGCCGCCGCCGCACGGTCCGGCGACGTCGAAGTGCTGGGCATCGACGCCGAGCCGCACCTGCCGCTGCCCCGAGCCGTACGCAGCACCATCGCCTCGCAGGTCGAACAGCTCCACCTGGCGAGCCTGGCGGCGCTGGACGGCCACACGCACTGGGACCGGCTGCTGTTCTGCGTGAAGGAGGCCACCTACAAGGCGTGGTTCCCCCGCACCGGCCGATGGCTCGGCTTCCGCGATGCCCACGTGGTCATCCAGCCGGCAGGCAGCTTCTCGGTACGGCTTCTGCCCGGGCCCCGGATCAAGGACGTCCGCCTGCAGTGTTTCACCGGCCGGTGGGCCGTCCGGGAGGGCATCGTCATCGCCGCGGTCGCTGCCACCGCATCCCCGATCACTCACGACCCGACGATCGGCCAGGGCCTCGGCGCTGCCCTCTGAGCCGGCTCGGCGTCCGCGGAATCCCCCACCGCGGGCGCCGAGCCTCCCGCCCTCCGACCACCCCGACCGACGTCACCGTTTCGCCCCCAGATCGACGGCACGTCCTACAGGTGATCACGGACTTCACCTACAGGGCGGAATCCAGGAGCCGCTCAAGGCGGATCTCCATGCCTCGCCGGTGCGACCGCCGCGACACGGTCCGTCCGCTTGAGGCCGCGCCGGCCCAGGCGCGGAATTGCTGCCGATAGTCGCGGGTCACGCCCCTCCTTCGGCCGTCGGTCGACGACCGCCGTGAGCAGTTGCGTGCTGCTCGCGCAGCCGGCCGTCCTTGCCCTTGACGCGTGCTGCGGAGGTGCCCCGGATGTGCGAGGTTTCCGGGGCAGCTGCCGCGTCCCTGCGCAGGGTCAGCCGGTGAAGGCCTCGATCAGAGTCCAGACGGCGAGGGCCGCCATGCACAGCGCTCCAAAGCGCTGCACGGTCTTGAGCGGGACACGCTGAGCGATGAACCTGCCCACCAGCAGTGCCAGAGCCGAGACGGACATCAGGGCGGCGGCGGAGCCGACAGCGGTCGGCAGCCAGCCGTTGGTGGCAGCGAGGTTGGCGGTGGTGATCTGGGTGAGATCACCCCACTCGCTGATGAAGACGGCCATGAAGGCGGTGGTGTAGACGGGCCAGAACCCGGTGACCGTGCGGGCGGCCCCGTCCTCGTCGTCATCGTCTCCGCCGCGCAGCAGGACGACGGCTCCGAACGCGAACAGGGCTGCGGAGACGAGTTTGACGGCCATGTCGGGCAGCAGGCCGAGGAGGCTTCCGGCACCCACCGCGATCGCGACGTGCACGATGAACGCAGTGGACGTGCCGAACCACACGTACAGCGGGCGCATGCGGGTGCCCATGGCCAGCGAGGCGAACATGGTCTTGTCGGGAAGTTCGGCGAGGAAGATCAGCCCGAAGGCGGTGATGATCGCCAGGGGGTCGAATGTCATTCCGGGACGGTGCTTTCTGCTGGGGCCGGGCCGCGGACTCGTACGGCACCCAGGCGGGCGACGGGAGGAACCCTTTCGGCCCGGCACGACGGAACCGCCCGCACGGTGTGCAGGCGGGCTCATGCCTTGGCCGAAGGTCTCGTCCGCCCCCGCACCATGTACGGCGGCCCGGTGGCCGGGACATCCTCGGACGTCCAGTGTGTCGACCAGCGGTTCTCGGGACTACTCCCCTTCGCGGCCCCCATGCTACACGGGCCGCCGCTTCCAGGAACTCCGTGGCCGGTATCACCGCTTCCCCATGGGGCGCCTGCTCCAGGCACACCACGTCAGGACGGCGCGCCCCTCCCGGGGTGGCGCGCCGCCTTGGCGTGGGCTCACCGGCACAGTGGCCCAGTCCCTTCCTCCGGGCTCAGTCGCCCGGAGGTCGCCCGGTGCCTTCCAGCGCCGGGGCCTGCGACCGCCGCCCGCACGCCATCGACGCGGTTCTTCAAGTCACGGGGGCATCAGGTGTTCACTCGCGTTCGCATGTCCGGCCTTCCCCTCACCTGTGGCTCCTCGATGGCCGAGACGCTCTTGAGCTTGAACGCTCGGGTTCACCGCACCGCGCCACCGGCGACGCCTGCGAGCGCGGGCAGGGATCAACCCTGGCAGCCGTCCTTGGCCGGCCGGGTGCCGTCTGTCGCGTCGGGGGTGAGTGAGGTCGCAGTGGAGCGCGCACCGACCGCGGGAGCGAGGAGGATCGCCACGGTGGTGAAGGCGAGGACGACGATCACGGCGGCGCGCAGGCCGTAGTGATCGCCGAGGAAACCGAGACTGGGCGGGCCGACGAGGAACGCGACGTAGCCGATCATCGCCACGAGGCTGACACGCGCGGTCGAGTCGGGTCCGGAATCGTCGGCTGCCGAAAGGGTGAGCGGGAAACCGAGTGAGGCTCCCAAGCCCCACGGGAGAACGGCCGCGTCGGCCAGGACGGCGGAGTCGGCGAAGACGACAAGGGCGATGCCGAGGCGCGCTGCCCCGGGCAACGCGCGAGAGTGGCCGAGGCGGTCGATGAGGAATCCGCCGACGAAACGGCCGACGGTCATGGCCGCGGCGAAGCCCGTGTAGACGGCTGACCCCACGGCGGGATCCATGTCGTGGCCGTCGACCATGAGCAGGGGCAGCCAGTCGTTTGCGGAGCCCTCCGCCAGCGCCATCGCCAGGATGACGCCTCCGATCAGCAGCAGCCTCCGCTCTTCCCAGAACTTCGCCTGCGCCGACGAGCCGGCGTCAGGCCGCACGTCGTGGTTCCGGCGTATCCCCACTGCCTTGGGGACCGTCCGTCCGGTGATCTGCTCGACGTCGGCGCCGTCGATGTTGATCGCAACCCGGGGCCGTCCCGAAACCCGCAGGCCGAACAGACCCGAGACGACGGGAAGGCCCGGCCGGGGCGAGTCCAGGTTGACCATGGCTCCGACGCGCGCCGCCGGCCAGAGGAACGCAGCATCCTTGGGACCGGTGGCCATGATGCGGTCGCCGGTGAACTCACAACCCAGTGCGTGCCTCAGCTCCTCCGTGGAGGCGACGTCGACGCCGACGGTGGCCGGGTCCTCCGCCGCCAGTCACCGCAGCAGGGCGCTGGACCGGTCCGCCTTGTGCGCGAAGTACACCCGCCCAGTGAGACGGTGGCGGCGGTATACGGCACGGAAGCGGGCGGCGTTCTCGGCCACGGCCTCGGGGATCAGCACGTTGAACGGCGACCCCAGCGTGTCGACGATCGAGTGCAGGAAGAGCCAATCCGTCAGCAAGCGGGCGAGCGGCGGTTCCGCCCCGGGCCTCACATACAAGGGTGCGTCCACGTGAGACCCCTCCCGGTGCCGGCCGACCGCCGAAACGACGATCGTTCGGGAGTAGTCGTTTCCAGGCACCCGCGTACTCCCGCCCCTAAGCGTCACTGGTCCGGTTCCTGGCGCGAAGTGCCGTGCTCAGGAAGGGCGGTGCTGCTGAGGATGCGGTTGAGCGCGCTGCCGGGACGGCTGGTGAGTTCCTCCCAGGTTCCCTCCTCCATGACGAGGCCGTCCTCCAGGACGGCGATGCGGTCGGCGCGGCGGATGGTGGCCGGGCGGTGGGCGATGAAGATCGTCGTGCGGCTCTCCTCCTGCAGCGCCGTGGCGAGTTCGGCATCGCCGGTGTTGTCCAGGTGGGCGGTGGACTCGTCGAGCACGAGGACGCGCGGTCCGGCCAGCAGCGCGCGGGCCAGGGCGATGCGGGCCCGCTGACCGCCGGAGAGCGTGGCGCCCCGCTCGCCGACGAGGGTGTCCAGGGGGGCGATCCGGTCGACGCCGCACAGCCGTGCCGCCTCGGCCAGCGCCCGGTCGTCGGCGTCGGGCGCGGCGAGCCGCAGGTTCTCGGCGAGGGTGCCGTGGAAGAGGGGGGTGTCCTGTCCCACCAGCACCACCGCACGCCGCAGTTCCGCGTCGCTCACCTCCCGCACGTCCACGGGATCGCCGTCGGCGGGCAGCAACTGGACCTCGCCGGCGGACGGGTCCCAGAAGCGGGCCAGTAGGTGGGCACAGGTGGACTTGCCGGCACCGGAGGCGCCGACGAGGGCGAGTGTCCGGCCGGGGTGGACAGTGAGGTCGACGCCGTCCAAGACGGAGCCGCCGCCGTAGTCGAATCTCACTCGATGCAGCCGGACGCCCAGTGGTCCGGGAGGCAGGGGGCGTGGTGCGGTGGGCGGCGGTGCCAGGGCCGGGGCCTTGACGGCCGCGTCGACCCGGGAGGCGGCGGCGCGCAGTGCCACGGCCTGGCTCAGAGCGCGGGCCGACTCCGCCACCGGGCCGAGAACGGACAGGGCCAGTGCCATCGCGGCGGGAGCCCAGGCGCCGTGCAACCGTCCGGAGGTCACGGACTGTGCCGCCGCGGCGACCACGCCGAGGACCGCGACCACGATGAGGAGGTCGCGGACGGCGGCGGCGACGGCCTCCCAGGTGGCCTCGGCGCGCTGGACGTCGCCCACCTGCCGCCCCCGCTCCGCCAGCTTGCGGCGGCGTCCGGCCAGAGCGCCGAAGGCGAGCAGTTCGCGCAGCCCGTCGACGGTCTCCACCGTGTCGGCCGACAGCGCGGCCACGGCCGTGCGGGTGCGGCCGCCGCGTGCCGTGCGCGCGCGGGCGTCGGCGAAGGGCGCCGCGGCGAGCAGGGCCGCGACCGGCAGGACAGCCACCAGCAGCCACGGCTCCACCAGGGCCAGAAGTACCGAGCCGCCGGTGAAGACCGTTCCTGCCGCGAGCAGTTGGGCGGTGGTGTGGGCGTAGAAGAACTCCAGCGCCTCTACGTCGGCCATGGCGGTGGCGGCGAGGTCGCCGCTGCGGCGGCCGGCAACCCGGGCGGGCGCGCTGCGGGCCAGTCCGTCGAAAACGCGGACCCGCAGTGCGGCCAGGACCCGGTAGGCGAGGTCGTGGGAGAGGTCCATCTCCCGCCAGGTCATCAGGGCGCGGGTCACGACGAGGGCGACGAGCGCGGTGACGGTGCCGGCCGTGGGGGCGCGCCCGTCGATGACGGCGGTGCCCACGGTGTGCGCGGCCAGGGTCAGCAGCGCGACGAGGGAGCCCTGTTCGAGGAGCGCGGCGGCACAGGTGCGGGCCGTCATGGCGCGGTGTGCCGCGAGGGCGGGCAGCAGGGCGCGCAGCGCGCCCCGCGCGGGGACGTCCGCCCCGGTGGCGGCGGGCCCGGTGACAATGCTCATGCGGCGAGTTCCTCTCGGTGGGCGCGGCCGGCCTCGACGAGCCGGGTGTAGACGCCGCCGGCCTCGACCAGGCCGGTGTGGTCGCCGACGGCGTCCACCCGTCCCGCGTCGAGGACGACGATCTGGTCGGCGTGCCGGACGGCGGCGAGCCGGTGGGCGACCACCAGTACGGTCCGCCCGCCGACCGCCTTCAGCAGCTCCCGGACGATGTCCGCCTCGCGTCGCTCGTCGACCGCGCTGGTGGCCTCGTCGAGAACGAGGACCGGGGCGTCGGACAGCAGGGCCCGGGCGAGGGCGAGCCGCTGTCGCTGGCCGCCGGAAAGCGTGGCGCCCCGTTCGCCGAGGACGGTGGCGTAGCCGTCCGGGAGGGCGGCGATCTCGTCGTGGATCCCGGCGGCGCGCGCCGCCCGGGTGAGCTCGTCGTCCGTGGCGCCGGGCCGGGCCAGACGCAGGTTGTCGGCGATGGTGGCGTGGAACAGGTACGTCTCCTGCGAGACCACGGCGATGCCCTGCCGCAGCGAGTCGAGCGCGCACTCGGTCGTGGGGCGCTCGTCGAGGGTGATCCGCCCTTCCTGCGGGTCGTGGTGGCGCAGGAGCAGGGCCAGCAGGGTCGACTTGCCCGCGCCGGACGGCCCGACGATCGCGGTGGTCCGCCCCGCTCGCGCGGTGAAGGAGACACCGTCCAGGGCGGGTGCGGGGGCACCGTCGTAGGTGAAGCGGACGTTGTGAAAACGGAGTTCGGGCGGAGCGTGCCAGTGCGCGGGCGCCGTTGCGGTGTCGGGGACCGCCGGCTCGGCCGTGCGCAGGGCCGCCAGCCCGTCGGCGGCCGACACCCCCAGGTATCCGGCGTGCCATTCCCGGGCGAGGTCGCGGACCGGGCGGAAGCACTCGGAGGCCAGCAGCAGCACCAGATAGGTGCCGGCCGCGGTGGTGGATCCGGTGAGGGCCGACCAGCACGCCAGGAGCGCGGCGGCGGCGGTGCCGCCCTGGATGGCGAGGTCGGTGATGCCGGTGTCGACCAGGGACACACGCAGTTTGGCGACGGTCGCGCGGTGCAGGGCCGCGGACCGCTCCTCCAGGCGTGCGCGGGTGCGGCCGACCGCGCCGGCGGCGCGCAGGGCGGGCATGCCCTGGAGGGCCTCCAGGTAGTCGGCGCCCAGTCCTTCGTAGGTGTCCCAGTGCTCCTTTCCGCGGGCGGCGAGGAGCCGGTCCCAGGCGCGCGGGCCCAGCAGGGCCAGCAGCAGGGCGGGGACGAGTCCGAGGAGGGCCCGGGGTTCGACCACGGCGAGGACGGCGAGGACCAGGGGTGGGACTGCGAGGGTGACCAGGAGCTGGGGCAGGTAGCGGGAGACGTAGGCGTCGACGCCCTCAACCCCCTCGACCAGGGTGGTGCGGACGGCTCCCGCCCGCGCGGTGGTCAGGTACGCGGGCCCCAGCCGGCCCAGGTGGGCGAGGAGTTCGTCGCGCAGTGCCACCCTGACCCGGGCCCCGGCGTGGGTGGCGGTGCGCCGCTGCCACAGGGCGAGCCCGGCGCGAGCGGCGACGACGGCGAGCACCGCGGCCAGCAGCCACGGGAGTTGTCCGGTGTCACCGCGGGCCAGGCCGGCGAGTGCGAGGGCCAGCAGCGCGGCCTGCGCCAGGTGCGTGAGGGTGACGGCTCCCTGCAAGAGGGTGGCCGCGAGCAGGGGGCGCCGTGCGCTCCTTGCGGCGCGGCGCAGCTCGGGGTGGACGATCATGTGGAGTTCTCCTCGTCGGCGTGGCGGGTGCCGAGGGCCAGGGCGTGGACGACCCAGTCACGGCCCGGCGCGGCGCCGAGGGCGGCGCCGAGATCCGCCTGCTGCCAGGAGCCGACGGGCCGGGCCGCCAGCCCGTGGCGCAGGGCTGTGACATGGGCGAGGTGGACGGCGAAGCCGGCTCGCAGGTGGGCGCGGCGGATGTGCGCGGTGCCGGCGTCCGCGGGGCAGCCGTGGGCGAGCAGTACGGCGCCGGCGTCCGCGAGCCACGCCTGGCCCGCCGCCCAGGCCGCGAGCGTCGGACGGGCATCGCCGGACGCGTAGCGCCGCAGGGTCGTGCCCTCGGGAGCCAGTTCCATGAGGCCGGGCCGAGGCGGTCCGACCGCGGCGCACCAGCGCAACAGGCCACTGCCCCCGGCTCGTTCGGCGGTGGCCAGGACTTCCCGCAGTGCATCGCGGGGTGGGAGGCCCGGCAACGGTGGTGGGGTACTGCGGCGCGCCAGCAGGTCGGCCGGGGCGGGCGGGTCCTCAGTCTCTGCCGGGCGCCTCGGGCTCCGCCCGTCGGGCGGTGGGATGCGTACGACGGCCAGGGGGTTCTCGGTGCGTCCGTCCATCCTTACGTCGGATTCGCCCGCGCCCAGGACGCGGGCCGCCAGGAGCAGCGCCGCGGCGGCGTGCCCGGTGTCCAGCAACAGGAGGGGCCAGGCCCGGTGGCCGTAGTGGGACACCGTGCGCTGTGCGGTGACGGTGAGTGCGGCGGTCACCCCTGGTGGCGTGCCGTCGCCGGGCGGGCCGACGTGGTGGACGCGGTGGCGCAGCGGGTCGTAGCCGTAGCGGCCGGGCGGCAGGGAGCAACCGGTGCCCACGACCAGTTCGGTGTCCACCGGGTGCAGCGCACCGGCGGAGGAGGTGGGCCTGAGGCGTCCGGAGGTGTCCGAGGCCGCGAGGGACAGACGCAACAGGGCCCGCAGGTCGAGGTCCGCGGGGCCGGCCTCCGGGAGCGGGCACGGCGGGCCCGCCCAGGCCCGGACGGGCGCTCCGGCGGGTGTTTCGGGGCCGGGGCGCTCCGGGGAGCGGGCGCGGGCGAGGGCGGCGCCGAGGTCCACCGGGCGGTCCTCGCGGAGGTGTTCCACGGCGGTCCTCACATGTGCGGCGGAGGCGCCAGCGTGAAGGTTTCCGGCGCGCTGGGCGCGGTCGTGCGCCATCCGCGCGCGACCGCGGCCTCGGCAAGGCGCGGGCAGCCGAAGTAGCCGAAGGCGGCGGGCGCGTTGGGCAGGAGTCCGGAGACGAGGACCCGGGCGACGCGCAGCGCGGTCTCCGCCACGTCCTCGGTGGTGAGGTCGAAGGTCATGACACGGTGACCGCCGCCGCGCAGCGTGCTCTCCAGCCGCTTCCGGCTGCCTGGCTCGACCTCTGCCACGGATACCGTCCCGAGCGCAGGCTCGGTGAACCTCCGGGCCTCGACCGCCATTCGCTCGTCCAGCCACACCTGCACGTGTGCTCCCAGGTCCCGCACGTGCTCGAACTGCTCGCCGCACACGTCGAGGTAACGGCCGTCGGCCCGGTGCTCCAGGTACAGCCCGCGAGCGAGCAGCCCGGCCTCGACGGCCTGGAACACCCAGCCGTCGGGGTCGGTCAGGCCCTGGGTGAAGACCCAGGTGTGGACGGCTTCCAGGACGGCCTTGCGGGCGGCTTCGGCCGGTTCGTACTTGCAGGCGAACCCGGCGGCGTACAGGCCGAGGCGCGGGTCGTGGACGAGCGCGGCCATGCAGGGGGCGAACTCCGAGTGCATTTCGACGATGTGGACGTCGAGCGCGGAGCCGGCGAGGTCGTCGGCGAGGCCGGGCACGCTCGCCGGGTCGATGCCCCGGGCCGGGCCGTCCAGGTGCCACCACAGTTCCAGGGCGTCGCGTTCGACGATCTCCAGCAGGCCGCGTTCAATTGCGTCGTCGAGGCCCTGTCCGGTGGCGATCCCGGCGTAGTTGAGGTGGTGGGTGCGGGGCAGCTCCCGCAGGTCACCCTGGCGCCAGTTGAGGTGGGTGAGCGAGACGGGTGCCCAGACCTCGGCGGCGGTCCCGTCGGGCAGTCGTTCGGTTCCCCGTGTCCACAGCACGGGGGTGTCGGCGGTGAGCGGGCGGTAGGGGAACTTTGCGCGGGCGTACTGCCAGGGTGCGTAGGCGGGCAGATCGGCCGGGCCGTACAGGCGCAGGCCCTTGTCCGCCAGTTCGGCGGCGGTGGCGCGCAGGGGTGCGTCCGGGTGGCCGGGCGGCGGCACACGGTTGCCGCAGTAGCGTTCCATCCCCTCGGCTATCGCGGCGACGCGGGCCTGCTCGGGGTCGCCGAAGGTGGTGCCGAGGGAGACCCGGTCGGCGGGCCACAGCCCGAGTCTGCGGGCGTCGGACATCTCGGCCGTGAGTGCGGTGTAGCGGGGCGGGGCGCCCACGGGGTGCTCGACGGGCTTGACCTTGCGGACGATTCCGCAGACGGGGTCGACGAGCGCTTCCAGCGGCAGAGCCGTCATCGCAGGATCTCCTCGGCAGGGTCGGTGGGGGCGGGACGGGACGGGAGGACGGGCAGGTTCAGCACCACGCTTTCCGGGTCGACCTCGCGCCGGGAGGCGAGCAGCTGTGCGGCCGTCATCGGGTCGTCCCCGGTGTGGGGGTTGCGGGCGTGGGCCGGGAAGTGGTGTCCGGCGATCTCCAGGCGCAGCCGGGTACCGGCCCGGAGCCGACGTGCGAGCCGGCCGAGGCCGACGGTGAACGCGGCTTCCCGGCCTGCCGGTTCGGCACGTCGTACGATGCCGACGGCGAGCCGCTCGGCGGTCCCGTCGGTTGGCAGCGCGACGAGCCGGGCTGCCCAGTCGGCGGACGGTGTGTGGGCGGTGGCCCGCAGCCGCACACTGACGGGGCCGACGAGGTCGAGCGGACGCGGCGACGGTGGTGTGACCAGCAGGCAGCGGTCGGGCGGGCCATCGGCGGGGACGGTCAGGTCGTCGGAGCGAACGGGCCGGGCGGGGTCGGCGGTGAAGGCGGAGCCGTGCAACAGGCGCGTGCGGTGGGCGCGCGGTTCTCCCTCGACGTTGGCGGGCAGCCATAGGCCGGCGCCGCCGAGCGCCAGTGCGCCGTGGTGGCCGGGGGCGAGGTCGCCGGTCAGGGCGCGGCGGGCCCAGCGTACGTACAGCTCGCCGAGGTTCAGCCGGTGGGCGGGTCCCGCGTCCGGCCCCGGGGCAGAGGTCAGAGGGTGCCCCCAGGGGCCGAGCAGCAGACGCGCCGAGGATCCGCCCCAGGCGCGCCACAGAGCGACGGTCTCCTCGGTGAAGTGGTCGTGGTGGCCGCCCACCGCGAGCAGGGGCGGCCCGGCGTGCGCCGCCCGCGCCACGAGGTGCCCGCGGTCGGGCCGGCGCCACAGCCCCGCCCACGAGGGCAGGGCGCGTCCCAGCCGCTCGGGCAGGGCGGTCAACGGCAGGTGGGCGAGCAGGCCGGGGTCCTCGGCGAGGGCCTTGTTCAGCGCACTTTCGTCGGAGTCGCGCCGGTCGCCGTGGGCGGCCCACCACCCGGCGCGGGAGAGCAGCCGTTCCACGCCGGACGCCTCGCGGGCTGTCTCCGCCAGGCCGAGGGCGGGCACGGCCGCGATGACGGCATCCGGCCGGGCGTCCCCGGGCGCGTCGAGGGCGAGGACGAGGGCGCAGTGGGCGGCGTAGGAGGCGCCGGCGGCCACCAGCCGCCCGTCGCTCCACGGCTGCCGCCGGATCCAGCGGACGGCCGCTGTTCCGTCCGCGGTCTCGTGCGCGTACGGGTGCCACTCCCCCGGCGACGCGAACCGCCCCCGCACGTCCTGGACGACGGCGGCGAACCCGCGGCGGGCCCAGCCACGCGCCTCGGCCTCGTGCCGGGTCCGGTCGTAGGGGGTGCGCAGCAGGACGGCCGGGAAGGGGCCGTCACCGGCCGGGAGCAGGACGTCGGTGGCCAGTTCCCCCACGGCCGTGCTGAACGCCGTCATCCTTCCTTCTTCGGCATCGGCGCGACGTCGGGCACCGGCAGCACGGGGTGCTCAGTGACGGTCAGCGTGCGCAGGTCCACCCGTCGCAGTCGGCGCCGCGCCGGGAGTCCCGCCGGGTCGCAGGCTCCGGTGGCCCACCGGCCGAGATCGTCCGCGAGCAGCGCCGCGAGCAGCATGGCGGCGGGCGCGGCAAGCCGGACCGGCGCGCCGGAGGTACGCGGTCCGCTCCAGTACGCGGCCAGTTCGCGGTGAGCGGGCGTGGCGGCGAGCCGGCGGGACCGGACGTGCGCCGAGGTGACGTCCCCGGGAGTGACGGTCACCGGCTCGACGTACGCCTGCCAGCCCTCGCGGTGGCAGCGCAGCCATGCGACACCGTGCTCCGGCAGCCGGTCGGCGGCGTCCCACAAGCCGTCCGGCACGGGTCCGTCCAGGCACCACACGACCGCGGAGGGGTTTCCGTCGAGCAGGTCCTCGATGCCCACCGGCGAGCTGCCGGAGGCGGTCACGGCCGGAGTCGTACGGGGCCGCGCGCCCAGGGCGGCCAGTTGTACGGCGAGCGGTTCGGTCAGTACCGGGTCGCCGAGGATCCTGACGTCCCGACGAGCGGCGGGCCACTCCTGGCCCAACGGCCCTTCCGCCAGATAACCGGCTTCTTCGAACGCCCGGACTACGCGATCCAGCCCCTCGTCCACCGGGGCTGTGGTTCCCCCGGTGAGCAGGGAGAGCAAGGCGTCCTCGTCCACGTCTCCTGTCCTGACACTCAAGAACTCCCCCGCGGGGGTGCGGACGGCAAGCCCTCGCCCGGGCACGGCGACGACCTCGACACCGGGGACGAGTCGGCTACGGGACACGGTGTTCCTCCTGTCGACGGGACCTGGGACGGGCGTGGGCCCGCCCGGAAGGCATCGGGCGGGCCCACGGTCGAGGGTGGCTGGGCCCTCGCTTACTCCTCGGTGTCCTCGAAGGGGTTCTCGACGAGCGCGTTGGAGTGAGAGGCCGAGTCGTGAGCCAGCTGACCCGGGTCGGCGATCGGCGCGAAGACCTGCTCGTTGTCCATGAACTCTCCTTCATCAGCAGGGAGATACGGCGTTCGGATGAGCGCCGCGGCCCAATCTAATGAATCTGATTTTCATATTCTAGAGCCGCGATGGGGTGATCTGGGTAACACACAGGCCACCCCCCTTCCGGATCCTCACCGACCCGGCCTGCCACCTGCAGCACCTCCGCCAGCAACCCCGGCGTGACGACCTGCTTCGGCGCTCCGTCGGCCACCACACGGCCCTCCCGCAGGGCGACGATCCGCTCGGCGAACCGGGCCGCGTGGGCCAGGTCGTGCAGCACCATCACCACCGTGAGCCCGCGTTCCTCGCGCAGACGCACCACGGTCTGCAGTACGTCGAGCTGGTGGTGCAGATCCAGGTACGTGGTCGGCTCGTCGAGCAGCAGGACCCGGGTGTCCTGAGCGAGCGCCATCGCGAGCCGGACGCGTTGCCGCTCGCCGCCGGACAGCGCGTCGACGTCACGTTCGGCCCACTCCTCCACCCCGACGTCGCGCAGCGCCCGGCGCACGACGGGGTCGTCGCCCTCGCGCAGCATGCCCAACGGGCCACGTGCCGCATACCGCCCCTGACGGACCAGGTGACGCACCGTCATGCCCGGCACGGCCGGAGCCGACTGGTGCAGCAAGGCCACCCTCCGGGCCGTGGCACGTCTGGAAAGCCGCGCCACATCGTCCTCGCCGAGCAGCACACGCCCTTCGTCGGGGTGCAGCAGCCCGGCGGCCAGCCGCAGCAGGGTCGACTTGCCGCAGCCGTTCAGGCCGATCAGTGCGGTCAGTTCGCCCGGCCGGACGGTCAGGTCGACGCCCCGCAGCACGGGCCGTCCGGGGTAGCCGAAGTGGACCCCCTCGACGTGGATCCCCACGGACTCGATCATGCTCTGTCCTCAATTCGACGTCAGAACGTACGGCTCGGCGTGCGGCGCACGACCAGCAGCAGCAGCGCGGCACCGAGGCAGGCGGTGAGCGCCCCGACCGGCAGCGTGAGCCGTCCGGAGTCCAGCGCCGTCGCCAGCAGCCGCGAGGACAACTGCGCCGCCGCGTCCGCCCCGCACACCACAACCGCTCCTGTCAGGGCGGCGCCGGGAAGGCTCCGGCGCAGGTCGGCGCCGAAGACGGCCACGGCCAGATGCGGGACGAGCAACCCGATGAAGCCCAGCGCGCCGACGGCAGCCACGGCGCCGGCGGTCAGGGCCACCGCGCACAGCAGGGCCAGGGTCCGGGCCCGGCGAGCGGAGAGACCGGCGGCGAGGGCGATGTCGTCCCCGCAACGCAGCAGGGTCAACGGCCCCGCCAGCAGCCAGGCAGCAACCCCCCAGACGAGCGCCCACGGCCACAGCAGGTGCCAGTGCTCCCACACCCGGCCCTCCGTGGTGCCCACCAGCCACTGCACGACGCTGCCGAGCTCACCCGGCTCCACCAGCAGGACCATGGCGGTGAGCCCGCCGAGCACCGCCGACACCAGCACCCCGTGCACGGCGGTCTGCGCGGGATCGCCGCGACCGCGGCCGGCGAGCAGCCACAGCAGCGCCGCTCCGGCACACCCGCCCGCGCACGCGGCGAGGACCACGGCCAGCGGCGAATCCCACCCGGCGAGCCCCAGCGCGGTCGCGGTGACCGCGCCGAGGACCGCCCCCGGGGTCACGCCCGTCACCTCCGGCCCGGCCAGGGGATTGCGCAGTGCGGACTGCAGGACCAACCCTGCCACGGCCAGACAGGCGCCCGCGCCGAGGGCAACCAGGAGCCTCGGCAGACGCAATTGGAACACTACGTGGCGCTCCGTCGCGTCACCGCCACCGTTGAGGACGTCCCAGACCGCCCCCGGGGACATGCCGCGCCCAGCCACCACCTCCACTGCGGCGCACACGACGGCCAGTGCCGCGAGGGCCGTGAAACGCCGGGTCACCGTACGTCCTCCGTTCTGGTCGTCCCGAGAGGCGGCGAAGTCGGACCTCCGGGCCCGGGTTCGCCCCGGTGAGCGTGATGCGATGCCCCGGCGGGAGGCACTTCGTCCGCCACACCCGAAGCCGTCTTCCGCGGCCCGGACAGCTGCTCGCGCACCCCGGCCGAGGCGGCCGGGGTGCTCTGGGCAGCCGCCCGGCGACGGCCACCCGACCGCATCAGCGCGACGCCGGCCGGCACCCCCAGCAGGGCCGTCCACGCGCCGGCAGGCGTCTCCACGGGTGCCAACGCCAGCCGGGCCGGGACATCGGCGACCACCACGACGACAGCGCCCCAGGCCGCGGACCAGGGGAGCCAGCGCACCGCTCCCGCCGCGGGAGCGAACCAGCGGCTCAGGTGAGGGGCGAGGAAACCCACCCAGGCGACGGGCCCGCACACGGCCGTCACCGGAGCGATCAGCACCACGGCGATGGCCAGCGCTGCCAGCCGGGCGCGCTGAGCTCGCACACCGAGCGCCTCCGCGTCCTCGTCGCCCAGCCGCAGCACGGACAGCACCGGCGCGCACAGCACGAGTGCGGGCACCGCGACGAGCAGCCACGGCCACAGGCCCGTCACGTCGCCCCACGTCCGGGCGGAGAGGGAACCGAGCAGGTAGCGGTAGATCAACTGGAGGTCCAACTGGTCGGCCATGACCATCAGCACGAGCAGCGCAGCCTGCAACGCGGCCGCCACCGCCGCGCCGGTCAGCAGCACGGCGGACGGACTTCGGCCGATCCCGGCGACAAGCAACGTGAGCCCGCCACCGAGGGCGGCCCCGCCGATGGCCAGCAGAGGCTGAACGACGGCAGGCAGCGAGAAGGCCAGCACCAGCGGCGCGGCCACCCCCAGCGCGGCCCCGGACGACACACCCAGCATCTCCGGCACCGCCAGCGGATTGCGCAGCGCCTCTTGGAGCACCAGTCCGGCCGCCCCCAGACAGGCACCGGCGACCAACGCCAGCAGCAGCCGGGGCACACGAAGTTCACTGACGACGATCCCGGCGAGGGTGGTGTCCCCCTCCAGCACAGCGGCGACCAGCCGGTGCGGGGGGACGTAGGGGGTGCCGAGGCTGAGCGCGCAGACCGAGGAGACGGCCAGCAACACGACCACCAGAAGCGGTTGCCACCTCCGCGCACCGCGCGACGGCCGCTCTCCGCCCGCCGCGGCGCGATCGGCTGCGGCGGGCACTGGAAGGGACGTCCTCACCGCAGCGCGGCCGTGGCCTCGTCGAGCACGATGCCCAGCGAACGGGTGCCGCGCCCCTTGGCCCAGACCTCTGAGTTCACCTCATGGACGTCACCGTTCTTCACTGCCGGAATCTTGCCCCAAAGCGGGTTTCCGGTGAGCTTCTCGGACAGTTTGCCCTCCGCGTCGCCGAAGCTCAGCGTCTCGACGAACAGCACGTCGACGTCCTTGGCGAGGATCTCCTCGAGACTGTAACTGCCCTCCACACCACGGGACTTCCATGGGTAGTCGGCGATCTTGGGGAACAGACTGGCGGCCACGTCACCTTCGGGCGTCGCGACGCCGAAGTTCTCGTCACTGCCGTAGACGATGAGCGCGGTCTTGCCGCTCGGGGTCTTCTCAGCCTCGGCGAGCTTCGCCCGGAAGGCCCTCTCCGCCTTTACCCCCTGGGCGGTGCGGCCGGTGAGCGCGGCGGTGTCGCGCAGGTAGCCCACGCTGTCCTGCCACGTCTCGGGCTGCATGGCCCAGAACGTGGTCGCTCCCTTCAGCGCTGGGGCGAGCTTGCCGTGGGTGTCCCCGAGGCCGATCACGAGATCGGGCTTGTGGGAGAGGATCGCCTCCACCTCCGGGGCGATGAAGCCGCCGGGGATGATGTCCACCCCCTTGGCCTTCTCCTCCCCCAGGAAGTCGGGGTGGGCGAGCAACGTGCTGTTGGTGGCCGTCGGGACGATGCCCAGTTCGGTCAGGATGTCGTCGCACAGGGCGAACAGGCAGACGATCCGCTCGGGCTCCTTCTTCAAGGAGATCTTGACGCCGTTGGTGTCGGTCAACTCCGTCGACGCCTTGATGGGTTCGACGGTCACCTCCGTCTTCGCCGCGGGCTTGGCCTTGCCGTTCGCGGGTTCCTCGGAGGACGAGCCGCAGCCGACCAGGAGCGAACCCACCGCCGCTGCGGTGAGCCAACTGCGAACGAATCTCGACGGTGAGCGCAGCATCGATGCCCTCGCTTCTTTTCAGGTACCGGGAACGCACCGAAGATACATGATAATCGTTTTCATCAGACCGGTTTCTGGAGGACTCATGCCTGCTGCCACGCCCGTCCTGCTCGTCTCCGA
Source organism: Streptomyces viridiviolaceus (assembly GCF_014650995.1). GTDB lineage: Bacteria > Actinomycetota > Actinomycetes > Streptomycetales > Streptomycetaceae > Streptomyces > Streptomyces viridiviolaceus. Next base: position 48,607 of record NZ_BMWA01000020.1, on the reverse strand, counting down.
CCATGTGGCCGGAGCCGTACACCTGCTGACCGTGCCCGACGGTGCCGTAGCAGGACACCTGACCGGCCGTCACCTATCGGAGCACGCCGGATTCCTGGCCCTGCCGGGCGGGCGGGTGGCCTGCGTCGACGACCGTCGCGGGGAACTGCTGGTGCTCAACCCCTACGCCGAGGAACTCGTGGAACACGCGGTTCCGGTCGCCGTGCCGGCCGAGCACCTCGCCTGCGACCCGTCCGGCCGCCGACTGGCCGTCACCACCGGCCTCGGCAAGAACAGCGAACCGTGGTCGGACCTGCTCACAGTCCTCGACCTGGCCACCGGAGAGGCCGCACGGGTGCGGACGCGCATCGGCGAACCTGGCGTAACCGTGCTGGGCGAGACCGACCCTCTGGTCGTACTGCGGCACCGGGAACCCGGCGCGCTGGCCGTCCACCGGTTCGAGGAACTCCTCGCGGCTCCGCCTGGCTGCCCCCTGGTCACCCCTCACGCGGTCCTGCCGCTGCCGGACGACGGACACGGGGACGCACAGGCACCCGGCTCGGAGCAGGTGTTCGCGGCCACGGGCCAGGGAGTGCACCGGGCCCGCCGAAAGGGCGACATCCTCGCTGCCGAGGCGGTCATTCCCTGGGCATCGCCCGCCCGGGGCTGGTACCTCCGGCTCGATACCCGGCGTCGGGCACTGTGGACCACGCTGCGCGGCGGCGACCCGGACCCGCTGCGCTGGCCGGCGTGGACCAACCAGGCATGGCACCACGAGCTGGGAACCGGCCGCACGCTGCTCACGGACCTCGGTCCCGGGCTCGTCTTCCGGCTGGCCCTCGCCCGGCGCCACACCGCCTTCACCCGTGTCCATCCCGACGGCGACGAGCTGATCCTGCTCGGCGCCGACGGCGCCGCCCGCCGCTTCCCCCTGCCCGGTATGGACGGTGCTCCGCGTCGCGGCGGCACCCCCTGGGAGGGCGTCCAACGCCGCGCGGTGGCCGCCTCACCGGGCTGCGACTGGATCGCCGTCACCCGGGGCGGCCACGGCGAGGTGCACATCGTCGACGCGGAGACCGGCCACGAGGCGGCGCGTCCGCGGCTGAGCACACCGCTGCACCACGGCGGCCACCTGACACTGCGCGTCCGGAACGACGGTGCCGACGGTGATCCCGTGGGTCGGTGACGGGCCGTGTGGGCCGACGCGTTCCAGGCGTCCCCGACAGCCGCCCGCCCACACGAGCGACACCCGGTACCCCGCCACACGTGCGTGCGTACGCCGCTTCTCCCGTCGTGGCCGAGGACCGGGTCCGGTCCCTCGGCGGGACAGCGGTGTGCCTTCGCCACCGCAGCATCGAGGCCGATGTGGCGAGAGCACGTTGCGGGGTCAGTGTCCGGCGACGACGCCCGACAGTTCGTTGGTGCTCTCCGGCAGGGTGGCGGAGGTGATCTTCTTCCCCGTGTCCAGGTCGATGGCGTGCAGGGCCTTCTTGCTGGGGTCGGAGACGTACGCGGTGTGGTCGCGGACGAACAGGGTGGGCCGGGCCTGCTGCCAGTCCAGCGGCTCCTGCCACTCGCCCACGGCGGGGATCTCCTTCTCGATCTTGCCGGTGTTCTGGTCGATGACGTGGATGGCGCCGTCGGTGCCGAGGACCAGGGCCTCGCCGTGCGGGCCACGGGCCAGTGAGCGGAAGGAGTAGCTGGTGCCCAGGTCCACCAGGCGCAGCTTCTTCTTCTCGGTGTCGATGAGGGAGACGCGGGTGGGCCGCTCCAGCTCGGCCTCGGGGTCGGTCTTGTAGTCGCCCAGGAGGATCGGCGAGGTGTCGCTGCCGGCCTGGTTGCCGATGCGGCCGTAGTCGTCGGGGGCGTCGATCTTGGTGAACTTGCCGTCCTTGTAGATCAGGATGCCGTCCTCGCAGCCGACGGCGACGGCTTCGTTCTTGGCTGCCGCCTCGCCGTGGACGCCGGGGCAGTCCTCGTTACGTGCGATCTCCTTGTTGTTCTCGTCCAGCACCAGCGCGCCGGTGCGCTTCTCCTCGGTGCCCAGGGTGCTGAGGAGTTCGCCGTTGGCCAGTTCGATGGCGACACCGTGGTGTGCCTCGGCGGAGGTGTAGGCGCGGCCTTCCGGCTTCTTGCCACTGCTCAGGTCGGCGGGGTCGAAGACGTTGACCTCTCCGGTGCCGTCGGTGAAGAGCACGGTCTTGCCCGCGTGGCGTACGACGTGGCCGGGCTCGGCGCCCTTGTACTCGATGTCGGTGAGGGTCTGGTCGGTGGCGTTCAGGACGCGGAAGCCGCTGTCGGTCGAGACGACGACGTGGTCCTCGTCGCCCGCGGGATTGACCCGGTTGAAGCCAGGAAGCTCGATGGTCTTGGCGAGCTTCAGGCTCTTCCCGTCCAGAATGTAGAGTCCGCCGTCGAAGGTGGCGACCAGCGGGTTCTTGACCGCTGCTGTGGGCGTGGCGCTCGCGGTGCCGTCGGCCTTGGCGTCGGCAGAGGAGGAGTCGCCCCCTCCGCAGGCGGTCAGAACCGTGGAGGCCGCCAGGGCGAGTGCCGTGCTCGTGAGGGCTCTGCCGCGTATCGACTTGTTCATCTGTGTGTTCCTTTCCGCGCCGCCCGGTGGCGGCGGTGTGGTGTGACGACGTCGGCCCGTCTGCTGGCGGGCAGGGAGACTCTGTGGGTCAGGCCCCGGTCAGGCCGTCGACCATGGCGGTGGTGTTTGCGCGCATCATCCGCAGGTAGGTGTCGGCGCCCTCGCCCTTGGCGGTCAGCGACTCCGAGTAGAGTTCGATGACCCGGACCTGGCCACCCATCTCCGTACGCAGCACCTCTGCGAGCCGTTTGGGCTGGGAGGAGTCGGCGAAGACGGTGCGTACGTCCGCCCTCCCCATCGCCTCGGTGAGTGAGCGGAGGTCCGAGGAACTGGGTGAGGCCAGCGTGGTGCCACTGGGGATGACCGCGCCGATCACCCGGAAACCGAAGCGGTCGGCGAGATAACCGAAAACGTGGTGGTTGGTGACCAAGGCCCGCTTGCCCTCTGGAATGCGGTCGAAGGACTTCTCCATCCAGGCCGTGAGGTCCGTGAGCTCATCGGCGTAGCGGTCGGCGTTGCCGCGTATCGTGTCGGCGTCCACTCCGTCGACGTGCTCGATGACCTGGTCGGCTATCAGACCGGTGGCCTTACGCACCCGGTCGGGGTCGGTCCAGAAGTGCGGGTCGGGCTGTCCTTCCTCGCCCTCAGGACCGCCGTCGTCGGCCGTATGGAAGGTGAGCGGGTCGGCCGCCTCGCCGGCCGCGAAGGTGGCGACGCCGGACTCGTGGGCGGCATCCACGTGCCGCAGTACGTTCTCCTCGAGTCCCAGGCCGTTGTAGACGACCAGGTCAGCCTGTTCCAGCTCGGCGGCCTGCACCGCCGAGAGGCCGAAGGAGTGCGGGTCGGCGTTGGGCTTCATCAGGACGGTGACGTCGGCTTCGGCACCGACGATCTCCCGGGTGACGTCGCCGAGGATGTTGGTCGTGACGACGATGCCGGGCTGATCGTCGTCGGTGGTGCAGGCGGTGGCGGTGGCGGCTGTGACGAGGCTGAGCAGGCCCACGATCAGACTGCGCAGGCGTGCGATGCCCACCCTCGCGCGCTGCTTCACCCGGGTCCGGCTCATCGTCCGGCCTCCGCCATGAGGACCGGCTTGACGTCCAGGTCGAAGGAGCGCGCGATACGCAGACCGTCGTTGTAGTCGATTTCGAACACCTTCTTTCCGTCGGGGTCGTTGACGTAGGCGCGGCTGCGGTCGACCTCGATGACGGGGGCGCTGCCGTCGGGGCCGGCCCGCTTTCCTCCCGTCAGGAGCGACTTGGTCCGCGCGGCCTGCTTTCCGGTGGCGATGTCATAGCCGTGCAGCGAGCCGTCGGTCTCCAGGACGAGCAGCGGGGAGCCCTCACCGGCTGTGTTGGCCGCGACGACCGGTCCGGTCTCCACCCGGGTCCAGGTCCGCTCGGCGACATCGAGAACCCATACGGCGTCGTCTCCGGCCGGGGCGGTGAGGGTGTCGCTGCCGGGCCGGTGACGGAAAGCGGTGACCCGCTCCTTCGCCGGCACGTCCCGTCCGTAGGGGATCTCCTCGGCGGTGAAGGCGCCGTCCTGCGTACGGACGAGCAAGGCGCCGCCGGCGCAGCCCAGGATCACGCCGCGCCGGGTGACGGCGTCTCCTCGCGGCTCCTCGCACTCCACGTCCGGGGAAGCGACGCGCTCACCCTCGCGGTCGAGGACGACGAGCTTGGAGGTGCCGCCCTCGTCCGCGAAGGCAAGCAGGTGCTCCTCGTACGGCACGACGGCGCCGGTATAGGTGCCCGGCAGCGTCCGGAGGGAGGCGATGCTGCCCGTCTCCAGCTCGCCTCGGTCGTAGAGAGCGGCGCGCCCGTCCTCGTCCGTCACCGCGGTCACGGCGACATCGCTGCGCACCTGTGCCCGGCTGTCCACGGGAAGCTCACCGACGTCCCGTATCGCCGCGCTGTAGTAGTGGACGTGGTCCCCGTGGTCCACCATCCAGGCGCCGCTGTCGAGCACATGGGTGCCGCTGGACGTGTGGAGGTAGCCGAACCTGCCGTCCGTACCCAGCCGAACGGCGCCTTTCACCTGAGCGGTCTTGTGCACCTTGCCTGTGATGAGGTCGAGAACCCCGCTGCTTCCGCTGTCGGGGTCGTTCAGGAGGAGCCGGGACTGCTGCTCGGCGGCCTCCTGTGCTCCCTCGACGTACCCGTGCGGAGTGGCGGAGAGGGAACTCGGCGCGGAGCGGGAGTCGTTGTTCTTGTCTCCCGCGCAGCCTGTGGCGAGCAGCGCGGTGAGCACCAATGCGGCCGAAGCCCACGGAGTGACGTTTCTGCGGACGGTCATGGCGATCGCCTCAGGCTTCTTTCAGTTGACTTCGAGTACAGGGGCCGGGGCGGGGGCGTGGCGCGCACGGCGGTACCGCAGCCCGGACAGCACGTGAGAGAGGAAGAACAGGCTCACCGCGAGGGCCGCGACGGTCGCGCCGGCGGCAGTGCTCAGGTGCCAGGACAGCAGCAGGCCGAAGAACGTGGCGGTGGCGCCGAGCAGGGCGGCGAGCGCCATGACCCCGCGCACGCTGCGGGCCCAGGGCAGAGCGGCCGCCGGGGGTGCGATGAGCAGTCCGAGGACGAGCAGCGTTCCCACGATGTGGAACGAGGCCACGATCGCCAGACCGAGCAGGCCGAGCAGCACGGCGTGGGCCAGGCGCGGCCGCAGCCCCAGAGTGTGGGCCTTGCGCTCGTCGAACGCCAGGGCCAGGAACGCGCGGTGACCGAGCACCGACACCACCAGCGCCGCGAGCAACGCCGCCGCGAGCACGAGGAGGTCCTGCTGCCGGACGGCGAGGACGTCACCGAAGAGAAAGCCGGTCAGGTCGACCGCGAAGGACTGCGAGCGCGAGACGATGATCACGCCGAGCGAGAGCATGCCCACGAACAGCAGCCCGATGCCGGTGTCCTGGGACAGCCTTGGTGTACGGCCGAGCGCGGTGACGCCCGCCGTCATGACGACGGCGCTGGTCACGGCCCCCACCATCAGATTTCCGCCGAGCAGCGCGGCCAGCGCGACACCCGGCAGCAACCCGTGGGACATGGCGTCACCGAGGAAGGCCATTCCCCTCAGCACCACCCAGGTGCCCGCCAGCGCGCAGATCGCGGACACGAGTATCCCGCCCCACAGGGCTCGTTGCACGAAGGTCACCTCGAAGGGGGCCGTCAGCCATTCCATGCCGAGGACAGTACAATGAAAACCATGTTCAATAAAACGCAGCCCTCGCCCACCTCACCCCCGGAGCGGGCTGCTCACCTCCACTTCTCCGGGTTGTGCGCCGGCTACTCAAGCCGCCCAGTGCTTCGTGAAATCAGCGCGCAGATACCGAAGTTGGCCACAACGGTGCTCGTGGGACCGAATGGCAGCGGCAAGTCGACCCTGCTCGGCGTGCTCGCCGGTGTGATCCGTCCGACATCCGGTGATCTCCACTGCACCGGGGATCTGCCACCCGCGTTCGTACCGCAGCGCGGAGCCGTCGGCGACACCCTGCCGCTCACCGTCCGGCAGACCGTGGAGATGGGGCGCTGGGGCAAGCGCGGCCCGTGGCGCCGGCTGACCCGCCAGGACCACGCGGCCGTGGACGGGGCACTCGACCGGCTCGAGATCCGGGACCTCGCGTCACGCCAACTGGGCGAGCTGTCGGGTGGACAGCGTCAACGCGCGCTCATCGCACAAGGATTGGCCCAGGAGTCGGACCTTCTGCTCCTCGATGAGCCGACCACAGGTCTGGATCCGGAGGCGAGGGAGCGGATCGGGACACTGCTGACGGCACTCGTCGCCGACGGGGTGACGGTCATCCAGGCCACGCACGACCTGGAGGTAGCACGCACGGCGGACACATGCCTCCTGCTCCAGGACGGCCGCCTCGCCGGACAGGGGTATCCGGACCAGGTCCTCACCACATCGGCGCTGGCCCGCGTCTGGCAACCACTCTGAGGACCGGCAGCACAGCCAACCACCACCGCCCCGCCGAGATCGCCAGCCCGTTACCGGGAGCCGAGGTGCTCGCCTGGTGCACGTCACCGGACCCTGAGCGCACCGCAGGCCCGGCTGCTACCCCTGGACGCTCTCCGGCCCGGGACCCGCACATGATCGACGCGGATGCCAACGTACCTCGCGGCGAGCGAGGGTGAGGACACGGCAGGTGATCACGGCGTGGCATCGGACGCTGCCAGGCTGTGTCCAAAGCCGGCTGCGGGCCCCGCCGTTCCACCCGGGACCTCCACCAGGGCAGCGGCGCGCTTGCGGTACCGGTGTCGCTCAGCAGGCATCCGCCGTAAGCAGGGTGAGGATACGGACGGTGCGCTCGCCGGTGTGCGGGTCCCGACCGCGCCAGCAGGGATAGTTGTCGACGAGTATCACCGTCTCGGCGAGCCGGAAGCGCGGCAGTCGGAGTTCGAGGGCGTGCACCGCATCCTGGAAACGGTGCAGCATGGCGCTCATGTGGTCCTCGGCCGGGTGGCGGTACATCGGGACTGCGCCGTCCGGCCAGGGGTAGCACCCGTGTTCCCGTACGGTGTACCCGATGTGCCGGGCGACGCGCGGTGTGGCCCGGAGCCCGCTCACTCCCGCCCATGCACCGTAGAGATCGACGTCGCTGCCGCTGAGGAAGTACAGGAGCGCGGGGTCTGCCGCGACGAGCCCCTCGGTGAACGCGTACGCGTCGATGGCGAAGGAGTCACCGCCCGTCGGCGCGGCCCTGGCACGCTGGACCAACATGTGGTCCTCATCGGGATGGCGGCGTCGGTGGGGTGCGCCTCCGACAACGATGCGACGCTGTCCGCGTGCACGTGCACCGATCCGTCGTCGGTGTGGACGTGCGCACGCAGTGCGGGTACAGCTCGCGCAGCCTTCGATGAGAGCCCGAACGCCGGCTGACCCGGCGACGAAAGGGGCAACGGCACCTCCAACGACACGGGCGAAACGGGCACGGAGGACGACGGTTCATCCGGCACCGGAGTGGCCGGTGACGATGCGCCCTCGGCCCGCGGTTCCTCAGACAGCGACGGCTCGATGGCCCCGAGCGGTGCTGGGAACGCCGTATTCCTGGGCGGCACCGCAACGGCGCTCGCGGGACGGCCTTCTTCGCCGTCACCCGCAGGCGCCGAAGACCGGCCACGCCCGTGATCGCCCCGACTGTCCCGACGCCGAAGCCGGCCACGACTCCGCCCGTCAGGGCACCGCCCAGCTCGCTCCGACCCAGGCGCCCAGCAGACTCCCAGCGATCAGGTTGATCGCGATGGGCCAGCGGGCGGCCACGCGCGGTCAACGGGGGAGATCGTGCAGGCGCGCAAGGACTGGTTGGAGGGCGGAGATTCGGCGAGGTGAGCGGTTACGACGGCGCCCCGCTGCCGGCTCCCGAGCTCCCGAATGTCCCGTTGAAGCCGCGCGGGAACACGCGCTGACCCGCTCGGTTGTCAGGTGCTGGCTCCCGGGAGGCGCGGGCCTGTGTGCTTCTGCCTCTCAGCGCCCGGACGGGCTGCCAGGAGGGTAGACGTTCCGGCCAAGCGCCCGGGGTGGGGCGGCGAGCGATTCCAGGGTGTGGCCGTGTGTAAGCGCCTCTGGCCATCCTTTTGCTGACCTCTTGCTGACTTTACTGACGGAACGCCAGCTCCTGTTCAACCGGCCTCTCCGCAGCTCCCGAACCGAAGATCCTGCTCACCGAGCGGGAGATCGCTCACCACTTGGAGGACTCCGGAGCGAGGGCGTACTTCTGCTTCGAGGCACGGACCAGTTGCCGATCACGAAGACGGGCCGCGAGGCGTTCGAGTCGACACCTGGCTGCTGCGATTTCGTCCTGCTCACAGGCGAAGTCGGCTTACGAGCGGGCGTAGTCGGCGTCCTGGTAGGCGACGACGGAGCCCGGGCCCTCGACCAACGGGCCGCCGCCTGGCATGGCCACTTGCCTCAGCGCCCAGAACGTTGAGCTGTAGTCGGGCAGGAAGACGAATGGGCCGGTTCCCGCGGCCGAGTCATCCGCCGATGCACCGGCCGGTGGACCACCGAATGCGGTGTTCAGGTCCAGGCAGGGCTGCCGATCGTCAGCTCGACCTCGTCTCCCGTTCGGACGAACTCCCGGATCAGCCAGCTACGACCGTCGACGGGAGCGCCGGCGCCGGTGGTGCAGGCCGAGACCGTGTGTACGGGGCGCGCCGTGTCTTCGATACGCAACTCGGCCTCAGTGACGACATCGTCGGAAAAGCACAGGTCCAGGTCGATCGGCCACGGGTCTGCCGCGAAGGCTTGAGGATCGGAAAGCCCCTGGAGGCGGCAACGGGCACCCGGAAACAGATGAGTGTGACCGCACACGACCAGGAAGGTGTCCGCTTCGGTCGATCCGGTGGAGGACTGCGGCATGAGGAAGCTCCGGAATCCGCGGTGACGATGGGCACTGGGCAGTCTGGCGCCCTGGACGGCCGGGCTTCGGCATTCCGCAGCCGTGCTGCTCCGCCTGCCACCCGGTCGGAGCTCGGGAAGTCCTCGGACAACCAACTCGTGTTCACCATCGACGTCTTGACCAGCTTGGGCGGGTGAGCCTAGCGTACCGACCAATTAGTTTGTACTTTCAGTGGCTGGGTTGCTCACGGAACGACGGGTAGCGCGCAAGCGCGCAGTTCCTGGGCATCTATCAGCCAGCACAACCAGTGATGCCGGAAGTTACATACCAACCGGTCGGCCGTATCGCTATCCCGCGACTCCACCGCCATGAAGGGAACCTAGTGCGCATGAGCAGGGCGAGAGGCTTCGTCACCACGGCCACCGCGATCGCGCTGGCGCTGAGCGTGACCAGTTGCGCGGAGAGCAAACGCGACAGCGGCTCGAAGCAGGGCCGTGGTGGCGGCACGTTCGCCTACGCGACCTCCGACGACCCGGCGAGTCTCGACCCGGTCTTCACTCAGGACATGCAGAGCGGACTCGTCGCTGCTCAGGTGTTCGAGGGCCTGACGGGTGTGGCGTCAGGAGACGTCCGGGCCGAGCCGCGGCTCGCGACCGGATGGACCGTCGGCAAGGACGGCCTCGCGTACAGGTTCACCCTCCGCGAGGGCGTGACCTTCCATGACGGGGCACCGTTCGACGCCGAGGCCGTGTGCTTCAATTTCGACCGCTGGTACAACCTGCCGAGGACGGCCCAGTCCGCGAACTTCGCCTATTACTACGGATACTTCTTTCACGGTTTCGCCACGGGCCCCACCGCCGACAGCGCGCTCTACAAGTCCTGCACCGCTGCGGGCGCGCACGAGGCGGTCATCGAGCTCAAGAAGCCGTTCGCGGGCCTGATCGACGCCCTCACGATGCCGCAGTTCGCCATGCAGAGCCCGAAGGCGCTCAAGAAGTACCAGGACGACGGGGCTTCGAACCCGAACACCACCGCGTACTCGACGGCGCACCCGGTGGGCACCGGGCCGTTCACGCTGGAGTCCTGGGACCGCGGCAAGGAAGTCGTCATGGAGCGGAACGACGACTACTGGGGCGCCAAGGCCAAGGTGGACCGGCTCGTCTTCGTGTCGAAACCGGACTCCAAGGAGCGCGTGGCGGCACTGCGCAACGGAGAGGTGAACGGCGCGGACTCCGTTTCCCCCACCGATGTCGGAACTCTCGACCGCGAGGGTTTCCGGGTGGAGACCCGACGCCCCTTCACGCTGGCGTTCCTCGGCTTCAACCAGAAGCGGAAGCCGCTGGACGACCCTCGCGTACGGCAGGCGATCGCCCATGCCATCGACCGGAAGGCCGTGATCGGCGCGAGCTTCCCGAAAGGCACCGTGGAAGCCGATCAATGGCTGCCCAAGGGGATGCAGGGCTGGGCCGAGGACGTCCCGGAGTACGCGAACGACCCGGAGAAGAGCCGCCGGTTGCTGAGGGAGGCCGGCGCGGTCGGTACATCGCTCGAGCTGAACTACCAGAGCGGCGGCGGCAGCGCCTGCCTGCCGGCGCCCGCGGACACCTTGAACATCCTGCGCAAGCAGATCGAGGCTGTCGGGCTGAAGATCAAGCCGGTGGCGATTCCGTCCTCCGAGTTCAGCGACCGGATCTACGGCACCTCCGACCACGACATCGAGATGAGCTGCTGGATCGGCCAGGTGAACCTTGCCGACAGCTTCATCGGTCTGGCCTTCGGATTCCCCAGCCTCGAGTGGGGGTTCGACGACCCGGAGCTCTACAAGGACCTGGCGCACGCTCAGACCGTTCCGGGCCGGAAGGAGCAGAACGAGGTGTACGCGGCGTTGTCGAAGCGGATCATGCAGATCCTGCCGGGTGTACCGTTCGCCAGTTCCCCGTCCTCGATCGGACTCGACCCCGAGGTCTCCGGATTCGTCGCGAGTCCGATCAGTCAGGAGATGTTCCACACGGTCTCCCTCGGCTGAACCGGCACCGATCATAAAAGGGAGAACCCATGCTCGGCTTCGTCGTGCGGCGACTGCTCCAACTGGTGCCCGTGTTGTTCGGTCTGTCCGTGCTGCTGTTCATCTGGGTCCGGGCCCTGCCGGGAGACCCGGCGCGCGCCCTCCTGGGCCGGCACGCCACCCCGGAGGCCGTCGCGGACGTCCGCGCCCGGTTGGGCCTCGACAAGTCTCTGCCGGAGCAGTACGTCGCGCACCTGAAACCGCTGTTCAGCGGAGACTTCGGCCGGTCCATCAGCGATGGGCGACCCGTGTTGGAGAGCTTCTTCGACAAGCTCCCGGCGACGCTGCAGCTTGGTGCCGCCGCGCTGCTGATCGCCGTCGTCGTCGGAATCCCCCTCGGGTATCTCGCGGCTCGCCACCAGGGGCGGTGGCCTGACACGCTTCTCGTCTCGGGCTCGCTGCTCGGCGTGGTGACGCCGGTGTTCTTCGTCGCCATCCTGCTCCGGCTCGTCTTCGCGGACTGGCTCCACTGGCTGCCGACCGGAGGCCAGCAGGATCCACGGATCGACGCGACCCATGTCACCGACTTCTACGTGCTCGACGGCATCCTGACCCGGGAGTGGGACGCCGCGTGGGACGCCTTCGTGCACCTGATCCTGCCGGCCATCGCGCTGGGAACCATGGCCATGGCCTACATCGCCCGCATCACCCGGGCCTCCGTGATCGAGGTGCTGGGCGAGGACTACGTCCGCACCGCGCGCAGCAAGGGTCTCTCCGTCATGACCGTGTCACGCCGCCACGTGCTGCGCAACGCACTGCTGGCCGTGGTGACCACCGTCGGGCTCATGGCCGGCATGCTGCTGTCGGGTGCCGTACTGACCGAGACCGTCTTCAACTTCACCGGTATCGGTCACTACCTCTTCGAGGCGATCTCCACACGCGACTACCCCGTCATCGAAGGGTTCGTTCTGTTGATCGCGGTGTTCTACTCGTTGATCAACCTCGCCGTGGACGTCGCGTACGGTGTCATCGATCCCCGGGTGCGCCTGTCATGACCGCGCTGTCGCCTTCTCCCGCAACCGGACCCGGCTCGATGCCGGGGCCCGCCGGTCCGGACGCGGCCGGTGTGAGCCTCACTCGATCGGCCTGGCGGCGCTTCAAGCGCAACCCGGCCGCGATCACCGGCGCCGTCATCGTCCTCTGCTTCGTCGCGGTCGCCGTCTGCGCGCCCGTGCTGACACCGTATGAACCCGCGTCGGTGGAGTGGGCCGACGAGGTCACGCTCGACTCCGGGCCCGAGCCCAACTCGGCGCACCTCCTCGGCCTGGACCGCTTCGGCTCGGACCTGTGGACGCAGATGGTCTACGGCGCCCGCACGTCGCTCGTCCTCGGGCTGGTGTCGACCGTCATCGGACTCACCGTCGGCGCCGTACTCGGCGCGATGTCCGGCGGGTTCGCCACGGTCGGGGGCCGCTGGGGGCGCCGCGTCGACAACATCCTCATGCGTCTGGTCGACATCATGCTCTCCGTCCCCAGCCTGCTGGTGGCCATCAGCATCGCGGCGGTGCTCGGCGCCAACTCATGGTCCGTCATCCTGGCCGTCGGAGCGGCCCAGGTGCCGTTCTTCGCCCGGCTCCTACGGGGTTCGATGCTGGGGCAGAGCGGCGAGGACTACGTCGTGGCCGCCCACGCGCTGGGTCTGCGCAAGCGGCAGATCGTGGTGGGACACATCCTGCCGAACTCCGTCGGGCCCACCATCGTCCAGGCGACGTTGAGCCTGGCCACGGCGATCATCGAAGTGGCGTCCCTGTCCTTCCTCGGTCTGGGTGAGTCGGACCCGGCGGTCGCCGAATGGGGCCGCATGCTGGTCGCGGCCCAGGACCGCTTCGATGTCGCGCCGCAGCTCGCCCTGTATCCCGGCATCGCGATCGCCGTCACCGCGCTGGGCTTCACTCTCCTCGGCGAGACCATGCGTGAAGCCCTAGACCCGAGGAGTCGCCGATGACCCGGCCGACCGAAGCCGCAAGCGCAGGGGACGGGCCCGCACCCCTGCTGGACGTCGACCGCCTCTCGGTCACCTTCAGCAGGAAGGAGGAGCCCCCGGTCCGCGCCGTGGACGAGGTCTCCTTCCGGATCCTTCCGGGTCAGCATGTCGGACTCGTGGGCGAGTCGGGCAGCGGCAAGTCCGTCACCTCGCTGGCCGTCATGGGACTGCTGCCGCGACGCGGCGCGCACGTCGACGGGACGGCCCGCTTCCAGGGAAGCGACGTCCTGGCCATGTCGCCGCGCGAACGCAGCCGGCTCTCCGGGCGGGCCATCGCCATGGTGTTCCAGGACCCGATGACCTCACTCAATCCCGTCGTACCCATAGGTCTCCAGATCACCGAGGTGATCAGGCGGCACTTCGACGTGTCGAAGGCGGAGGCACGCGATCGTGCGGGTGATCTGCTCGCCAAGGTCGGGATCCCGGACCCCGCACGGAGGCTGAAGGAGTATCCGCACCAGTTGTCGGGCGGTCTGCGACAGCGCGTGCTGATCGCGATCGCCCTCGCCTGTGAACCGCGCCTGCTGATCGCCGACGAGCCCACCACCGCGCTCGACGTCACGATTCAGGCCCAGGTGCTGGAGGTACTCAAGGAACTCGTGTCGGAGACCGGCGCCGCACTGCTGATGATCACCCACGACCTCGGCGTGGTCGCGGGACTCTGCGACGAGGTCAACATCATGTACTCCGGCCGGATCGTCGAGAAGGCGCCCCTGTGCCGACCTCTTCGTCCGGCCGCGGCACCCGTACAGCGGCGGGCTCCTGGAGAGCGTTCCCCGACTGGACGCGCCGCGCGGGGTCCCGCTGCGCCCGATCCCGGGATCGCCCACCCAGGTCCTGCCGTGGACCGAAGGCTGCGCGTTCTCACCGAGATGTGCGAACCGAACCGACGCCTGCACCACCAACCCGCCGGAACTGACCCCCGAGGGCCTTCGCGCCGTGCGCTGCTTCCATCCGCTCGGTGCAGGCGAGGAGAACCGGAGTCCGAGGGAGGCCGCCCGGTGAACCTGCTCCACGTGCGGAATCTGAAGGTTCACTACCCGGTCCGTGAAGCGTCCCTCTTCGGCCGCCGGGCCGGCACCGTGAAGGCCGTCGACGGAGTCGACCTGGACATCCCCGAGGGACACACGCTCGGGCTGGTCGGCGAATCCGGGTGCGGCAAGTCGACGCTGGGCAAGGCGATCCTGCGGTTGGCGCCGGTGACCGAAGGGTCCGTAACCTTCGACGGCACCGATGTCGGGGGTCTGACCGGTGAATCCCTGCGCCGGATGCGGCAGAGGATGCAGATGGTCTTCCAGGACCCGCTGGCCAGCCTCAACCCCCGGCACAGCGTGGCCAGGCTGCTGACCGAGCCGCTGCGCGCCCACGGCGTCGAGTTCGACGCCACCACGAAGGTACGCGAACTGCTCGACCAGGTGGGTCTGCCGACCTCGGCGGCGCGGAAGTACCCCTACGAGTTCTCGGGTGGGCAGCGACAACGCCTCGGGATCGCGCGAGCACTCGCTCTCCATCCACGCCTGATCGTCGCGGACGAGCCGGTCTCCGCGCTCGACGTGTCCATCCAGGCCCAGATCCTCAACCTCCTGGAGGAACTCCAGCGTGAACACGGCTTCACCTACCTGGTGATCGCGCACGACCTCGCCGTGGTCCGGCACGTGTCGCACGAGGTCGCCGTGATGTACCTCGGCGGCGTCGTCGAACAGGCCGAGAGCGAGACCCTCTATCGGCAGCCCCGCCACCCGTACACCAAGGCCCTGATGTCGGCCGTGCCGATTCCCGACCCGGTGGTCGAGCGGGCGCGTGAGCGCATCGTGCTCCTCGGCGACCCTCCGTCGCCGGTCGCTCCCCCCTCGGGATGCCGGTTCCACACCCGGTGCGCGTTCCGGCAGACGACCCGCTGTCACGACCAGCGGCCCGTACTGCGCGACATGGGGGACGGGCACAGAGTCGCGTGCCACTGGGCCGACGCGATCGCCGCCGGCACCATCACCGCCGCACCCGGGCCGGCGACGGTCGGCGTGCCGTAGCTCCCGGCGTACCGCTCGAAATCCCGCACTCTTCTCAGCCGAACCAGGAGGAAGCCCTCACATGACCACCGAGAAGCCGACGGCACCCGCACGGGACCGGCTCACGGCTGAGGAGTACACCCGCGCCGAGGAGCTCTGGCCGACCGAGCTGCTCCGCCGCGTCACGAACGCCGTGATCGTTCCGACATGGCTCGACGGCGAAGACCGTTTCTGGTTCAAGCACGAGCACCGTGACGGTCACGAGTACGTCCTGCTCGACGCCACCACCGGGGAGAGGCGCCCGGCGTTCGACCACGACGTGGTGGCCCGTGCGCTCGGTGCCGAGCCGCGGTCGCTCCCGGTGGAGACATTCGAGTACGACGGTGAGGCGATCGTGGCAGTGGTCGCCGGCCGTGAGGGCCGGGTCCGGATCGACAAGGACGGCTCGGTGAGCGAGGCGCCCATGCCGGCGGCCGACGCGTTCCGCGGCCCCGACGGCCAGGAGGCGTTCGTCCGCGATCACAACCTCTGGGTGCGCGACGGCCGGGGTTTCGAGCGGCAGCTCACCACCGGTGGGGTCGAGCACTTCGGCTGGGCGGAGGCCCCCGACAACGACTACGACCGGCTCGGTCGCGTCGGCCGCGACCGAGCCGGTGCCCCTCACACCACACAGGGCTGCTTCTGGTCGCCCGACGGCCGTCGGCTGTTCGTCGCCCGCGTGGACGAGCGGAGGGTTCGCGCCTATCCCTACCTGGAGAGCGTCACCCACGACGGCTCCGTCCTCCCGCGCGTCCATCGCGTCCGCCGCAAGCTCTTCGGCGACGCCGAGGAAACGCGATGGCTGTGGCACGTGATCGACGCCGCCACCGGTGAGCAGACCGTCGTCGACCCGCTGCCCGACGGGCTGCTGATCCAGCCGTGGCACTGCTGGTGGACCGAGCACGGCACTGTGCTGGCCCTCGCCGGCACCTTCGCGCAGGACGCCGCCGCGCTGGTCGAGATCGACGCGGCCACCGGCTCGGTCCGCGTGGTCCACCTCGAACACGACCACATGTTCCGGTTCAACAACATCTGGTTCCACGACGACAACGTGCGCTATCTACCGGAGCGCGGCCAGTTCATCTGGTTCACCTTCGAGGACGGCTGGCCGCACCTGTGGGTGATCGACGTGGCCACGGGCGCGCCCCGACAGCTGACCGCGGGGGAATGGGTGGTCCAGGACCTGGTCCGCGTCACCGACAGGCACGCATTCTTCACCACCGGCGGCACGCAGCCGGGCGCCAACCCCTACCTGCGCCGCCTCCACCGCGTCGACCTCGACGGGGACGGCCCCAACGCCGGACTCGCCTGCCTCACGCCCGAGGACGCGGATCACGCGTTTCCGCCCGTCCCCCAGGGGACCGTGTGGCGCGAGTGGGGAGCGCAGCCCTTCGAACTCCGTTCCTGCGTCTCCCCGTCGGGACGCTACTTCGTCGACAACATCTCGCGGGTGGACCTGCCGACCGTCACACTCCTGCGGGACGGAGAGGGCAACACCGTCACCGAACTCGCCCGGGCCGACATCAGCGGTCTCGAGGAGCTCGGGTGGCGCTTCCCGGAGACGTTCCGCGCGAAGGCCGCCGACGGAAAGACCGACGTGTGGGGTGTCATCGTCAAGCCACGTCGCTTCGACGACGGCGAACCCTGGCCGGTGATCGAACGGATCTACGGCGGCCACCAGGTGCTCGCGCAGCCCCGCAGCTTCCTCGAAGGACTCAACGGCTCGTTCATGTTCGGCCTGCACGCGCTGGCGGACCTGGGCTTCGTCGTGGTCGTCCTGGACGGCCCGGGCACCCCGGTCCGCTCGCGCGCCTTCCGCGACATGACCTGGGACCACGAGGACCGCTTCGGCATCGCCCACCACCGCGCGGCGATCGAGGAGCTGGCGCGTTCCAGGCCCTGGATGGACATCTCGAGCGTCGGCGTGAACGGCCACTCCTCGGGCGGCTACGCCACACTCATGTGTCTGCTCCTCGAGCCCGACTTCTACAAGGTCGGGTTCTGCAGTTCGCCGGCGTTGGGCGCCGACGGCAGCCAGGCGTGGATCACCGAGGCCCACTTCGGGAGACCGGACTACGGCGACGGGCGGACCGTGCGCCTGCGGCCCGACGAACGCGCGCCCAGTCACACCGTCTGGGACCCCGCGACGCATGTCGACCGGCTCCAGGGACGCCTGATGTTGGTCTACGGCGACATCGACGAGGAGTGCGAGCCCCCGGTGCTGCTGCAGTTCCTGGACAAGCTGGTCCAGGCCGGCAAGGACTTCGACCTGCTCCCCATGCCCGGCCGCTCGCACTACTACACGACGGAGCCCTACTACCAGAAGCGGCTGTGGGACTACTTCGTCGAGCACGTGCAGGGCCGCACCCCACTGCGTCATCACCGGCTGGGGGTGACGCCGGGCCGGCGGCTGTCCGAGACCTGACCGGACGGTTCCGCTGCGGTGACGGTCACGGCCGTTGCTCGCGCTGGGCTGGTACGCCTTGGGTGCCCGCCCGGAGACCCGACGCACGTGCGGGTCGGTCCGAGCTGCCGCTTGAGTGTCCTGCCGGCCGTCGCCACCGCCTGACCGCCACCACCAGCAGGGCCGCCGGCGGCACAGGCGACACACCATCGACGCCACTCGGGGGACCGCCTCGTTGTCGAGGCCGATGTGCACAGCGGAGAGGAGTGACCGGCGCTCTGGTCGTTGCGCAACGAGGTCACCAGGACGTTCGTTCACCGACCTGGCTGGCGAGAAGTCGAAGAAACTTCGCTCGGCTTCCGAACGATCGGTAGCGCAGCAGGAGCGGCAAACGGCGAGCTCACGGGCGCGAAGACGTGGTCGGGGACGCCACACCCACGGGCGAGGCCGTCACGTGCGTGGCGATCTGAGTCCTGTTGACCACGCCCAGCTTGGACATGATGTTGTCGACGTGTTTCTCCGCGGTGCGTACGGAGATGACCAGTCGGGACGCGATCTCCCGGTTGGTCAGGCCCTCCGCCACCAGCTCGCTTACCTCGCGCTCTCGCCTGGTGAGGGGGTCGGCGTCCGGCTCCGGCGCCTGCCCAGAGGGTTCCGGGATCTCGTTCAGGGCCCAGGCGACCGCAGCGTCGGGGGACAACGCCGCGCCCGACGCGTAGGCGCTGCCGAAGCGCCGTTCCGTCACGCGCCGGCGAGCATCGCCCTCGCCCTTGAGGTGATAGGCCCACAGCTGCGGGATGCCTTCGAGTGGCATGCCCACCGTCCGCAGCAGCGCGTCCGCGGCTCCCAGGAGAAGCGCCGCCCGTTCCGCCTCACCCTCGGAGGCAGCGATCCAGGACATCGCCTCCAGGCAGACCCCCATGCCCAGCCTGTCGTCGAGCCGACGCTTGAGCCGAAGGCTCTCCCGCTCCAGCTCGGCCGCCATGGCGGTGTCCCCCTGGCGCCATCTCTCGACGCCGTACGCCCACAGGGAGTACGAGTGCCACCACGACTCACCGACCGCGGACGTCACCCGCTGACAACGACGGTGCCACTCGGAGGCACGTGCGCTCTCCCCGGCGAAACCCAGCGCGAGACCGACCTCGAAGGTGGAGTGAATTTCGCCCGTGCGGTGCCCCAGGCGTGCGAACTCGGCCACGGACGCCTCGAGTCGCCCGGCGGCGAAGTCCAGGTCACCCCTGAACACGGCCAGCAGTCCCCAGGTCTGCCTGACGAAGGCGCTCAGTAGCGCGTCATCCGTGGCGAGGGCGATGTGCTCGGCCTCTTCGAGCAGTGCCGCCGCCATGTCGTAGTCACTCTGTAGGATGGCCATCCACGCACTGAGTCTGACGGCTCGCCCCCGGTCGGCGGTCGGCTCGGGAGCGACGGCGAGCAGTTGGCCGAGCCAGTGCCTGGCCTCACTGAGGAAGCCTCGGGCGAGCCAGAAGTTCTCGATCGAACACGCGAGCCGCATTCCGCTCTGCGGTGCCTCGGCCAGGCAGGAGTGCAACGCGGCGCGCAGATTCGCGTACTCCCGGCGCAGCCGTTGCAGCCACTCGATCTGTCGCGGCCCCGACCAGTCGGCGTCGGCACGTTCGGCGAGCCCGACGAACCACTCCCGGTGCCGGCGGCCCAGCGCGGCCGACTCACCGCTCTCCAGGCGCTCGGCGCCGTACTGCCGGATGGTCTCGAGCATGTGGTAGCGCGGCTCTGTCGAGTCCATGACCCTGGTGAGAATCGACTTCTCCACCAGCCCGGCGACCAGGTCGAACACCGATGCGCGGTCCATGTCCCCACTGGATGCGACAGCCTCGGCGGCGTCGAGCCCGAACCCGCCCTGGAACACGGCCAACCGACTCCACAGCAGCCGCTCGGACGGCGTGCACAGGTCGAAGGTCCAGTCGATGGACGCCCGCAGTGTCTGGTGCCGGGCAGGTGCCGCACGGCTGCCCTGGGTCAGCAGCTGGTACCGGTCACCCATGCGGGCCAGCAGCTCGGACAGCGGCAGGACCCGGAGCCGGACCGCCGCGAGCTGAATCGCCAGTGGGATCCCGTCGAGGAGGCGGCACAGTTCCGCGACCTGGACCTCGGTCTCGGGGGTCAGTACGAACCCGGGCACCGCGGCGGACGCGCGGTCGACGAAGAGACTGACCGCCTCGCTCTCGGCGATCGCCTCCTGAGTGAGGGCGCGCTGCGGGTCCGGCGTCGACAGCGGCGGTACGGGAACCGCCGCCTCGCCGTCGATGTTCAGCGCCCGGCGGCTGGTCGCCAGGACCGTCAGCCGCTCGCACCGGCGCAGCAGCGCGTCGACCAGGCTCGCGGCCTCCTCGACCAGGTGCTCGCAGTTGTCGAGCACCAGCAGCATCTGCTGGTCCCGCAGATGCTCCACGAGGGTGTCGAGCTGCCATCGCGCCGAGGTCTCGCGGATCCCCACGGCGGTGTTGACCGTGTGTCCCAGCAGGGCCGGGTCCTGAAGGTCACCGAGCGCGACGAACCGCACGCCGTCCTCGAAGGCCCGTGAGAGCTCCCTGGCCATGCGCAGAGCGAGTCGGGTCTTGCCCACTCCCCCGGTCCCCGTCAGGGTGACGAGGCGCGCCCGCTCCAGTGCGTGGCGCGTGAGCGCCAACTCCCGCCGACGTCCGATGAACCGCGTCAGCTCCAGCGGCAGCGCTCCCACGGGCTCGGACGTGCCGATCTCGGCTGTTGGATGACGGACCACGCCGGTAGTGTCCACCAGCCTGTGGTGCATCGCGATGCCCTTGCCGTTTCCATTACGTTGCGTTGCGACGGCTCGCCGTCCTCACCACCCTGCGTGGCGTCGCGACGTCACCGGACGTCGGCGCGGACCTGCCCCGCAGCAGATCGGCGGCCTTCTCCGCGATCATCACGGTCGCCGCGTTCGTGTTGCACGACACGATCGTCGGCATGACGGAGGCATCGGCCACGCGCAGGCCCCGCACTCCATGGACCCGCAGTTCCGGGTCGACCACCGCGTCGCCTCCGGCGCCCATACGACACGTACCCGACAGATGGAAGAAGCTGCTCACCGCGTTTCGCACAGCCAGCTCCAGCGCGGACCGGTCCAGCCGCAGAAGGTCCTCGGTCTGCGACCGCACCCCCCATTCGTCGAACGCGCCGGTGCCGACGAGCCGGTGGACCTCCTCGATGCCGGCGATCAACTGGTCGTTGTCGTGGTCGTCGCTCAGGTACCGCGGGTCGATCAGCGGTGCGACGTCGGGATCGGCCGACGCCAGCCGCACACTCCCCCGGCTCCGCGGACGCATGTGGCCGACACCGAACGAGAAGGCGTTGCCGGCCGGGCTCTGCCAGGGCAGGTGGTAGTCCACCTGCACCTGCAGGATCTGCAGTTCGGGAGCCACCTGAGCGGCGTCCGTCTTGGCGAAGAGCGTCGACTCCGCGTAGTTGCCGCTCGGCGGCGGCAACGGCCGCTCGGCCCGGACCCTGATTCCGGCCAGCAGGATGTGGTCCTGCAGGTTACGGCCGATGCCGGGAAGGTCGGCCACCGGCTCGATCCCCAGAGCCCGTAGCTCGCCTTCCGGGCCCAGGCCCGAGAGCATCAGCAGCCTGGGGGATCCGACCGCGCCCGCGGTCAGTACGACCTCCTCCGACGCGGCCGCCCGTTCCGGCCGGCCGTCCCACCGGTACGCGACGCCCACGCACCGGCCGTTGCTCACGACGAGGTGCCGTGCCACCGCACCGGTGTGCACGGTGAGGTTGGGACGGTCCATGGCAGGACGAAGATAGGCGGTGGCCGTGCTCTGCCTCCGTCCGTCCACGATCAGCAGGTCGTGCCGGCCCGCGCCCGACAGCTGTCCGTCGTTGAGATCGGCGGCCACCCGGTGGCCCGCGCGGCGTGCGGCCTCGACGTGGGCGTCGGTGAGCGGGTGCGGCGACGCGATGGGCCGGGGCGTGAGCGGTCCACCGCGGCCTCGGTATCCCGGGTCGCCGCCCGGTACGTCCTCCGACCGCATGAAGTACGGCAGGACGTTGTCGTAGTCCCAGCCTTTGGCGCCCGACTCCGCCCACCCGTCGAAGTCGGCGCGGTGTCCGCGCAGGTGGGCCATCACGTTGATCGAACCCGATCCCCCGAGCAGGCGGCCGCGGGGCGCGGGCACGGCCCGGCCGGTGACCTCCTGCCGCGTGGTCTCGTAGCGCCAGTCCGCGTCGCTGCCCAGGAGGGCCGGCCAGGCGCCGGGGGTCTCGACATCGGGGCGGCGTTCGTCTCCGCCTGCCTCGAGGAGCAGTACGGTGACATCCGGGTTCTCGGAGAGGCGGGCGGCCAGGACGCAGCCCGCCGTACCACCGCCGACGACGACGTAGTCGTATGTGGTCACGGCCGGCACCTCAGAGCGCGACCACGACGGTCTTCAGTTCCAGGTACTCGTCCAGGTTCTCCTTGCAGGTCTCGCGACCCCACCCGGAGTGCTTGTACCCGCCGAACGGCAGTGCGGCGTCGACGGCCTGGTAGCAGTTCACCCAGACCTGGCCCGACTCCACTGCGGCCGCGAACCGGTGTGCCCGGCGCACGTCGCTGGTCCAGACGCCGGCGCCCAGGCCGAACGTGCTGTCGTTGGCGAGCCGCAGCACCTCCTCCTCGGTGTCGAAGGGAAACACCGACAGCACCGGGCCGAAGATCTCCTCGCGCGCGACGCGGGAGTCCGGCCGAACGTTGGTCATGACGGTCGGCTGGACGAAGTGGCCCCGCTCGCCCCAGGATTCACCGCCTGCCACCACCTCGGCGCCCTCGTGGCGTCCCAGTTCGACATAGCCGAGCACCTTCTTCCGGTGCTCGGCCGAGATCATCGGGCCCATCTCGGTCGATGGGTCCAGGCCGCGTCCCAGCCGGATGCCGCGAGCCCGGTCCGCCAGACCCGCCACCACGTCGTCGTAGACGCTGCGGTGCGCGTAGAGGCGGGAGCCCGCGACGCAGCTCTCGCCCTGGCAGGCGAAGATCGCCGTGCCGGCCGAAGCGATCGCTGCTTCCACGTCTGCGTCGGCGAAGATCACGTTGGGCGACTTCCCGCCGAGTTCGAGCGAGACCCGCTTCAGGGTTCCGGTGGCTGCCCGGGCGATGGCCTTGCCGGTGGCGACCGAGCCGGTGAAGGTGATCTTGTTGACGCCCGGGTGCTCGACGAGGGCGGCGCCTGCCGCGTCACCGTAGCCGCTGACATAGTTGAAGACGCCCTCGGGAATACCCGCCTCCAGAACGAGCTCACCGAGGCGCGCAATCGACAGCGGGGTCTGTTCGGCGGGCTTCACGACCACGGTGTTGCCCGTGGCGAGTGCCGGCGCGAGCTTCTTGACCGCCATCATCAGCGGGAGGTTCCACGGGACGATCGCGCCGACGACGCCGACCGGCTCCCGGACGGTGTACGCGTGGTAGGGCCCGCCGACGTTCCTCGGGAAGGACACCGGGATGGTGTCTCCGGTGATCTTCGTGGGCCAGCCCGCGTAGTAGCGCAGGATGTCGACCGAGAACGGGACGTCGACGAAACGTGCCTCGTTGATGGGCATGCCCACGTCGAGTGACTCCAGCTCGGCGAGCTCCTGCGCGTGCTGTTCCACGAGTTCGGCCAGCCGCCACAGGAGCCGGCCGCGTTCCTGCGGAGTGATGTGCCACCACGGACCGGTCAGCGCGGCACGGGCCGCCCGGACGGCACGGTCGACGTCCTCCGCGCCGCCCGCGGCGACCTTGGCGATGACCTCGCCGGTCGAGGGGTCCTCCACGTCGAGGGTCTCACCGCCGGCCGCTTCGACCCAGTCGTCGCCGATCAGCATGCGTTCGGCCTTCCGCACCCGGGTGCGCAGGCCGTCGGGGATGAGGGTTGTGGTCATGTCGTTCCGTCCTGTTCGTGAGGTCGTGACGGGCTCCGGCGCGAAGGTGGGGCGGCGGGCACGCTGCCGCCCCACCTGGTGTCAGGCCTGGGTGAGGGCCTTGGGCGGGGTGAAGTTCTTCATGAGCGGGAACACTTCGCGGCCCAGCCGCTTGATGTCCTCGACGTAGTCGGTGAGGACGAGCATGTAGCCGGCGACTCCGTCGATCGCCGCCCACCTGTCGAGCTCCGCGGCGACCGTCTGCGGCGAACCCGTGATGAAATCGGTCGACATCTGCACGAAACCCTTCTTGTCGACGTTCGCGAGGATCTCCGAGGTGCCCCCCTTCGCGCTGTCGGTGGCCGCCTGACCGAGCATGTACTCCATGGCGCCGAGGTCCGCGTGGTCGATGTAGTCCTGCAGCTTGGCTTCCGCCTCCTCGTCGGTGTCGGCGAGGACGACCCCCAGGGCGACGTACGGCTTGATGGTGCGCCCGGCGTTGCCGACCTCCGCCTTGAATCGCTGGGCCACGTCCTGGAGGGCCTCCCGGCCGCCCCAGGCGAGCCGGAACGAGTAGTCGGCGTAGCGGGTCGTGAACTCGATCGCCTGCTGCGAGGCCCCCGCGCACACGAGGTCGATGTGGCGCGGCGGAAGCGGACCGACCCGCAGGTCGTCGTACTGGAAGTACTTGCCCTTGAAGTTCGAGACGCCGGTCTCCCACAGCTCGCGCAGGACCTGGCAGTACTCGCCGCAGTACTCCCACCGGTAGGAGTTGTACTCGTAGCCGGGCCACACCTTGAGCACTTCGAGTTCCTTGGGGTGCCAGCCACCCGGCACGATGTTCAGCGCGAAGCGGCCGTCGCTCACCGAGTCGACGGTCACCGCCATCCGCGCCGCGATCGCGGGATGGATGGCCAGGACGTTCACCGAGCCGATGAGCTTCATGAACGTCGTGTCCCGTGCGAGGGCCGCCATCTGCGTCATGGACTCCAGCGCGTCGTCCCAGAAGCGGGTCGTGCCCCCGTGCCCGCGCAGGCATGACAGCGAGAGGGCGAACGAGAAGCCGTTCTCCTCACCGGTCTGGACGATCTCCCGCATGTGGGCGTACGTGGGCGAGTACTGCGGGGCCGTCTCGGAGATGATGTAGCCGTTGCGCGCGCTGGGGATGAAGATCCCGAATTCCATTCAGGTGTTCCTCTCTGTGGTCACCGCTGATCCGACGGAGCGGTAAGACTGCCTAGGAGGTGAGCAGGAGCTCGAACGGTCGGTTGTAGAGGATGTCCTCGACCACGGCGCGCGGAATCGGCAGCGGCATCTCCAGGTCGGAGACGGCGAGGAACTGGTCGGCGGCCTCGCGTGGGTCGAACGAGGGGAAGTCGGAACCGAAGACCAGGCGGTCGGTGACGTGGCCCTCGATCGCGAGGCGCAGACCGTTGTACAGCTGCCAGGTCTTGACCGGCAGCGTCGAGACGTCGGCGAAGACGTTGCGGTTCTTCATCATGAGTTCCACGGCCTCGTTCATCCACGGCTTGCCGAAATGAGCGAGGAGGATCTTGGTGTCGCGGAACTCCCGGGCGACCCTGTCCAGCATCGTGGGGCTCGCGTACTCGTTCATGCCCTGGGGAGCGAAGACGCTCGCCTGATGGAACATCAGGAAGATGCCGAGGTCCGCCGCCGTGCGGTACACCTCGTACGCCTCGTCCGAGTGCGGGTGGAAACCTTGGTAGGGAGGCGAGAGTTTGACGCCGTGCAGGCCATGGGTCCTGACGGCCCGTCTCAGTTCCGCGGCCGCTCCCGGCTGGGTGGGGTCCACGCTGCCGACCGCGATGGCCCGGTCGCGGTGGGCATCGAGGTACTCGCCGACATAGTCGTTGGGGACGTCCATGCCGATCCGCGCGACCCGCAGTCCGACGATCAGGAACCGTTCGACACCCGCGGCGGCCATGGCACGCGTGTGCTCCTGGAGGTCGGCACGGCCGAAACCCGGGCGTCCGACGAGTTCGGTCCCGCGGTCGGTCCAGACGGGTCCCAGGTGCTCGGGACGGTAGACATGTGTGTGCCAGTCGCTGAAGGGCCGGTCGGGCATGTCAGCGACGCCCCGAGTCCGGCCGGACCGCGATCGCGTCGATCTCCACCCGGCAGTCGCCGGCGATGCCGACCACGAACGTGCTGCGCGCCGGGAACGGGCCGGGAGCGAACACCTCCGTGTAGGCCTCCCAGAACTCCTTGCGGTACGCGTCGTCGCTCAGGTAGCAGGTGGTCTTGACGATGTCCCGCAGACCGCACCCGGCCGCTTCGAGGATGCCCCGGATCTCCTCCAGCGCGATCCTCGTCTCGTCGGCGACGGTGGCGGCCTCCTCCTTGCGGCGCAGCGTGTCGAGGTCGAGCGCCATCCCGCCGGCGAAGACGAGGTCCTTCGTCGCGACGCCGGGGGTCATGCCGTAGCGCGGGTAGGGCAGGTTGCCGGGGTTGAGGTACTCGGTCACTGTCTCTCCTCGGTGGTCGTGGTCAGCGCGTCGCGGTGATCGAGCGGTCGAGCTTGCGGACCTGGGGCATGACCTCGCGGGCGAAGAGCTCCATCGAACGGTCCACGTCCGCCGCTCCGATGCCGGGGAAACCCATCTGCAGCAGCCAGTTCTGGATGCCGTGGGACTCGGTCATCCGGGACATGCGCTCGGTGACGCTCTCCGGCGAGCCGATCATCAGGTGGTCGCGCTCCATGAGCAGCTCCCAGGGGTCCATCCGCTGGAAGCGCTCGTCCTCCGGATCCTCGTCGGCGTCGAGCCACACGCCGATGCCGCGCACCTTGCAGAGGAAGTCGAAGAACTCGACGACGGCCGGCTCGGCGATCCGGCGCGCCTCCTCGTCGGTCTCGGCGACCAGGCACAGCCGCAGGACACCGCAGCCCTCCCCGAGCGGCGGTGTGACGCCCGTGGTGGCGCGCACCTCGTCGCGGTAGCACTCGAACAGGTTCCGCAGTACGCCCCCGGTGGGATACCAGGTGATCGGGCGGAGGTTCTTCCGTGCGGCGGAGAGGAAGCCCTCCATCGACTCGGTGACCGCGAACTGTGGCGGTGTCGGCTGCTGGAACGGCTTGGGCGTCATGCCGAAGGCGACGAGCTCGTCGTTCTCGCCGACCCAGCCCTCCGGCATCCGCGCGCCCGGTGAGTGGATGAACTTCGTACCCGGCTCGGGGAAGGTGTAGCGGTTGCCGCTCCAGCTGAAGGGGTCCTGCGTCCAGATCCCGCGCACGATCTCCAGGTGCTCGTCGAAGATCTCACGGCTGTTGTCCGAGCCGTTCCAGCGGTTCGCCGCGGGGTTGAGGTTCATGACCTCGATGGGAAGGATGCCCCGGCCGAACGCCACGTCGAGGCGGCCCTCGCTGAAGTGGTCGAGCACCGCGAGGTCCTCGGCGAGGCGAAGCGGGTGCCACAGGGTGAGGGAGACCGCCGCCATGCCGAACCGGATGCGCTCGGTCCGGGCCGCCAGGTCCGTCGCCAGCATGACCGGGTTCGGGCTCGCGTCGGTGCCGTCCGCGTCGAAATGGTGCTCGCCCAGCCAGACCCGGTCGTAGCCCAGCCGGTCCGCCGCCACGACGTGCCGACGCGTCTGCTGCATGACCTCGTGCCAGGTCATCTCGCCCGACCGGTTCGTCAGCGCATAGAGCAGATCGATTTCCATGTCCACCTCAAGTTGATTGGTGTTCGACACACTGGCTTCGGCTGGAGGCTTCGTGCGTCCCGGATGTCAGGTGGTACGCCGAGTGGGCCGCCTCGGCACTCCTCGACGTGACGACGCTCACGCCAGCATCCATGTGGGTGGGCGGCGGGAGCGATCCGTGGAACTACGTATCCACTACGTATCCTCCGCGGCTACGCGGTCACCGCGCCGAGCAGTGGAGACCCGCCGCGTGGTGTCGATGACATGCGAAAGCGCGTCGCCGGCGGGGGGCGACGCGCAGGGGCGGTGGTCGGGGCGCCCGCGGGTGACGGACGCGGCCCGACGTGCGTGTGCCGCCGTGCCCGCCTCGGTGTCGGCGGGCACGGCGGCATGGCAGTGACAGAGGATCTGCGTGCTGGAGGGAGAGCCCTCTAGACCCCTCTAGACCGGGTTCTGGTGGTAGCCGCGCGCACGGAGCAGCGGGATCACGTGCTCGCGCATCTCCTGCACGCCCTTCAGCGGATCGAAGAAGCACAGCGCGACCTGTTCCACGCCGGCCTCGTAGAGGTCGATCAGCTGGTTGGCGACCGTCTCGTACGACCCGAAGAGCCGGTAGGCGCCCATGCCCAGACCGAGGCTCTCGTAGAACTTCTGGCCGATGCCGAGGTAGGGGTCCTGTTTCGCCTCCTCCGTACGCGAGGTGCCCACCTGGTCGCTGTCGAGCTGCTGGCGCTCGCTGTTGAGAACGTGCCCGGCGCGCACCAGCCAGGTCTGCAGGGCGTCGTCGTCGATCTGGCTCTTCATCCACTCCACGGTGTCGGCGGCCTCGGCGTCCGACTGCTCCATCACCACGTAGCACATGGCACAGACCCGCGCCCGCCTGCCGTGCTCGGCCGCCATGTCGTGGATCTTCTTCGCCCGTTTGGCATAGCCCTCGACGTCGTTGTCCTGGGACGTGATGAAGAGGGCGTCGCACTGCCGCGTCGCGTAGTCCAGCCCGATGTCCGAACCCGCCGCCGCGATCAGCAGGGGCCGGGGCCGGCTCGTGGCGCGCGGGTTGACCTGGGCGCCGTACATGGTGAAGTACTCGCCCTCGAAGTCAACGGGTTCGTCCGATGTCCACAGGTACTTCAGCGCCGTCGTGAACTCGTCGGCGATCGCGTAGCGCACCTCCTGCGACGGCGGGCCGTCGAGGCCGAACTGTGCGTAGTCGGCCGCGTTCGACCCGGCGACGATGTTGACGCCGAGCCGACCGGCCGATATGTGGTCGATACTCGCCGTCATCTTGCCTATGAGTACCGGATGGAACTCGTACCCGACATGGATGGTCGTGTAGATGCCCAGGCGCTCGGTCACGGCGGCGGAGCCGGTCGCGGCGGTGGCGAAGTCGAGTTGGGCCTCGTTCCAGCCGGTGGCGCCACCGTAGCCGCTCCACATGCCGTACTGCAGCTGGCTGTCGAACCCTGCGCGCTCGGTCTCCTTGAGCAGCTTCGACGCGGTCGGCCACTGCCAGAAGTCCTGGTGCCTCTGCGGGTTGCTCAGCACGGCCTTGCTCGCCGACAGCCCGTTGCGCACGTTCCACGCGAACAAGGAGAGGTGGAGGTGGTTCTCTCGTGTGACCAGTGGCTGACCACCGGGGTCGAACGGACCCCGCAGGACCTCGGCCCTCACACCCCTGCGCCTGCCGGCTGGACGGCTGTTCATGACATTCCTCCACATCGTCGACCGACCGGTCGGTTGTATTTTTCGCCGGGAAGACCCTGGTCACTCGTCGTAGACCAGCCCGAGGGAGGCGTACTCCGGCTTGCTGCACACCACGGCCATCTCGCACACCTCGTCGGTGTCGTTGCGGGCGCCGTGCACGCAGTTCGGCGGAATGTAGACGGCTGCCCCCGGGCCCACGGTGATCTCCTCGTCACCGAGGAACACCGTGCACGATCCCTTGATGACGTAGTAGATCTCGCTGCCGTACGGATGGTGGTGCCGGATGTGGTGCATGCCGGGCAGCACCCGGGCGACAGCGAAGAGCATGTCGGTGGCACCGACCGTCGCACGGCTGAGGAGCGTCTGCGTCAGCGTCTCGTCCCTGCGGTCCAGCTCCACCGGTCCGTCGGGAACCCAGTGCGTCGTGTCGACGTAGCCGTCCTCCGTGGCCCGCACCACGAGCGGGTGTCGTTCGGTCATCCCGTCCTCCCTCTCCACGCGTGCATGACTCCGCCCGTACCCGGCGGCCCGGTCACCCGACGGCCTCGCCGGCTCAGTCGCCCTGCCCGAGGTCGGGCGCCAGCAAGAACTCCTCGACCGCGCCGGCGGTCTTGTCGTAGGCCGAGGTCAGCACCGCGTGCAGCCCCGGCACCTCCACCACCTGGGCGAGGTGCGGCTCGTACGCCTTGCGCTGCTCGGGGGTCACCAGCGCGAAGGCCGGCGCGTAGAGCATCATCGTCGGCACGGTGATCGTCTCCGGAGGAGGAGCCGGCCGGGCGAACTCACTGAAGATCGACACGATGGCGCTCTGGCACGTGCGGCGCCGCACCCGGCCGTCCTCGCAGGTCTCGAAGTGCCCTTCCAGGTCCGCGAGGTAGCGCTCGGTGTCGATGTCCCCCGTGTTCTCGCGGCCCGCGACGAACGCCTCGACCGAGTCCCACACGCCGCCCAGCCGTTCCTGCTCCGCGCGGTGCATCGCCAGCTCCGGGGTTATCCGGATCACCGGTTCGAGCACGGCCGCCCTGCGCACCCTCTCGGGGAACCGGGCGATCAGCTCGAGCATGAGCCTGCCGCCGAAGGACACGCCCACCCAGTCCGGCTGCTCCAGGTCGAGGGCGTCGATCGTCTCGATGATGTCGTCGACGTAGGTGGCGTGGGTCCACGGCGGCTCCCAGCCGGAGTCGCCGTGGCCTCGCAGGTCGAAGGCGACGACCCGGAAGTGCCTGCCCCAGCGGTCCTCCGCGACGTGCCGGAAGTTGCCGTGGTGGCCTCCGACGCCGTGCACACAGACCAGCGGGGGTCCCGACGGGTCGCCCCACTCGGTTGTCCTGAGTTGCATGCGTCTCCCTTGTTCGTGGATGGGCGGATCGCCGTGCGGTTGTCGTACGTCCGTATCCGGGGCGTTCGCCGGTGCCGGCGCGTCCTGCTGGGGCTAGAGCACCCGGCGCAGAAAGGTGCGGGTGCGTTCTTCCCGCGGGTTCTCCAGAACCTCGGCGGGCGGTCCCTGCTCGACGATGACGCCGCCGTCCATGAAGACCACCCGGTCGGCGACCTCCCGGGCGAACTCGATCTCGTGGGTGACGATCAGCATCGTCAGTCCCTGATCGGCCACGCCACGGATGACTTCGAGGACTTCACCCACGAGTTCGGGGTCGAGGGCGCTCGTCGGCTCGTCGAAGAGAATGACGCTCGGATCGATGGCCAGTGCCCGGGCGATCGCCACCCGCTGCTGTTCACCGCCCGAGAGCTGGCGAGGGTACTTGTCGGCCTTGTCCGCCAGCCCGACGCGTCCGAGGAGTTCCCGGCTGCGCTCCCGCGCGGCTGAGCGGGACCGCTTGTGCACGGTCACCGGGGCGAAACTCACGTTCTGTTCCGCGGTCATGTGCGAGTAGAGGTTGAAGTGCTGGAACACCATGCCGATCGAGGATCGCTGGCGGCTCAGCTCACGGCCGCGCATCTCATGCAGCCTTCCCCCGCGTTCGGAGTACCCGACCGGTTTCCCGTCGACCAGGAGCCGGCCTCCGTTGATCCGCTCCAGGTGGTTGACGCACCGCAGGAACGTGCTCTTCCCGGCACCGGACGGACCGATCAGGCAGCACACCTCGCCGGCTGCCACGTCGAGCGTGATGTCCTCCAGTACTCGGGTGTTCCCGTAGTGCTTGCGCACGGACCGGGCGGAAATCATGGGTGTCATCGGCGCTTCGCCCACCTTCCCCGAACGTCCGTGAGGATCCGCTCGGCCAAAGTCGATGTCGTGGTCCGCTGGGCACCGCGTGCGAAGCGCTTCTCGAGGAAGTACTGGCCGGTGCTGAGGAGGGTGGTCATGAACAGGTACCAGATCGCGGCCACGACGAGCAGGGGAATGACCTGGTAGGTCCGGTTGTACACGTCGCTCGCGCTGCGCAGCAGCTCCGAGTAGGAGACCACGCTCGCCAGTGAGGTGAACTTCAGCATGCCGATCAGCTCGTTGCCGGTCGGCGGAATGATGACCCTCATCGCCTGCGGCAGAACGATGTGGCGCAGTGTACGGAACCGGCTCAGACCATAGGCCGTCGCCGCGTCCGACTGGCCTTCGTCAACCGACAGGATGCCCGCCCGCACGATCTCCGAGTAGTACGCGGCGAAGTTCAGGCCCAGCCCGAGGAGGGCGGCGAGGAACGGCGTCATCACCCGGTTGGTGTCCACGTCGAACCCCAGGGCGCCGACACCGACTTCGAATCCGGGGAAGATCGACGACAGGTTGAACCAGAAGATGAGCTGGACGAGCGTCGGCGTTCCGCGGAAGAACCACTGGTACAGCGACGCCACACTCGTCAGGACCGGATTCGGCGAGAGCCGCATCACTGCTATCAGGGTTCCCAGCACCATGCCGAGCGCCATGCTCAGCACCGTCATGACGATGGTGCCCTTGACGCCGGCAAGGACCTCGGAACTGAACAGGTACTCCCCGACGACGTTCCACTCCATCGTCTCCGTCGTGGCCAGGATCCAGGCCATCCAGGCGAGCGCCAGAACGACTCCCCCGGCGCACGCCCACCGCCACGGATACCGCCTCTGAACGACCGGAAGGTCCGCCGAGTCCTCCTGCCTCTTGCGCGACTCGACCCCGTTCGTCGGAGCCTCACTCGCCGTCATCGCAGCTCCACCGCCCTCGCGTCGGCGCTCGGCGGGGTGAGCACTGCCTCTCGGACGTCCGACCGTCCCATGATCTCCTGCCACTTCCCGTCCTCGATCAGCTCGTTCATGACCTGGGATCAGCCGATGTCGGCCGGCTCGGTGTTGACCAGAGGAGGAATGAGCGCCGCGTCGCCGATGCCTGTTTCCTTCATCAGCTCCTGCCAGCGGCCTTCCTCGATCAACTCCTGGATCGCGTGCACGAAGGCCGTGCGCAATGCCTCATCCCCCTTGGGCAGGATCCAGCCCTCGTAGCTGTCGCCCGGCACGGACACGAGAGGCTCCAGCACCTCCAGCTTCTCGTTCTGCTGGACCGTGTACTTCGCGACCGCCGGTGCCTGGAGGGTGAGGTCGGTACGACCGTTCTCCAGAGACAGGAACGCCTGCCCGGGGTCGGTGAACGTGAGCACTTTCAGCCTGGGTCTGCCCTGCTTCTCGCACTGCTCCGCCAGGTACTTGGCGACCGTGAGCTGGTAACTGCCGGCCTCCTCGCCGCCCGTGAGACCACAGGCGTTGTCGGGGTCGACGTTCTTCGGATTGCCCTTGAGAACCACGGCACGCATACCGCTGCGCGAGATGTCGAGGAAGTCCACCTGCTTCCGGCGCTCCGCGGTGTCCTGGAAACTGCCGATCAGGACGTCGTTGCGCCCATTGACGATCGACGGGATCATCGACTCGAACGCCAGGGTGTGGAACCGGACTTCGATCCCGAGCTTGTCTCCCACGGCCCTGATCAGGGTGGGGTCGGTGCCGACGACTTTCCCGTTCTCCATGTAGGTGATGGGCGCGTAGGGCACGAAGACCCCTACGTCGATCGCACCCTTGCTCCTGATGTCCGCCGGCAGCCGGGCGTTCGACGCGCCGCTCTTCGAGTCACTTCCCGCGCCGGTCGAGCCGGCCGTCTTGACCGAGCAACCCGAGGCCGCGAGGGCCAGGACCGCGACCATGGCAACGGTGAGGCGTCCTGCATGCTTGCGGGTCACGATTCCTCCACCTGGCCTGAATGGTTCGGATGATCGACCGGCTCTTACAGACGAACTGGTCGGTCGGTAATTTGGAGTATCAGGACGACTCTGATCCACGTCAAGGGCCGGGAAGCGCCGAGTGGCTGTGGAGTGAGCAGCATTGACACGCAATAGAGCCCTTCTTAGCATTCCGACCGGTTGGAACTGAGTGCCCGCAGGGACCACCCGCCGCGACAGGGCTTGTGCCGCCGTCCCGCTGAGCCGGCCTGTGTGTGCGCCGTCCACCCGTTCCCACGACCAGTGTTGGCTGCCAGAGGGGTGTCACGTTGATGAGAACCGTGCAACATACGCCGGTCGAAGCCGGGCCGTTCATCGGCGGCCGATTCGTGGAATCGGCCGGCCAGGAGCGGCAGAGCACCGTCAGCCCGGCGACCGGGCAGGTGGTGGGCAGCTTCGCCCTCGGCCTCCCGGACGACGTCGATCGAGCCGTCACCGCGGCGCGGCACGCCTTCACGTCGTGGTCGGCCCTCACCGTCTTCGACCGCTGCCGCTTCCTGGAGCGACTGATCGGGGAGATCGAGAACCGACGGGAAGAGCTGGCCCGTCTGCTCGCCCTGGAACAGGGCAAGCCGTACCGGGTGGAGGCTCTTCCCGAAATCGACGAGACCGTCTCGAACATCCGCGTGGCGATCGAGCTCGCGAAGTACCTCGACGGCACGATGCCCCAGTTGGCGAATCCTCGCAAGCGTGCCTTCGTGTACCGAGTCCCGCGGGGCGTCGTCGCCGCCATCCAGCCGTGGAACTTCCCGCTGGGCACGGCTTCGGCGCAGATCGCACCCGCCCTGGTCACCGGCAACACGGTGGTGGCGCTCCCGGCGCCTTCCACGACCCTGATCGAGTACGAGTGGGCGCGCTGCTTCGAGGCGGCCGGCTTCCCCCCGGGTGTCTTCAACCTGGTCACCGGTCATGGCCCGGTCGTCGGCGACGCGATGACCGCGCACCCCGATGTCCAGGTGGTCGCCTTCACCGGGTCGGTCGCCACGGGCCGGCGCATCGCCGCCCGCGCGAGCGGCAAGGCTCAGCTGATCGAACTCGGCGGCAACGGTCCGGTGGTCCTGCTGGACGACGCCGACCTGGACGTCGTCCTCCCTGACGCACTGCGCTCGACCTACGGGGCGGCCGGTCAGTCCTGCACCGCCTCCGGCCGCTTCCTGGTGCACGGCGCGCTCTACGACGAGTTCGCCCACCGCCTCATCGAGGCCGTTCAGCGCGAGGTCACCCTGGGCCTGCCCTTCGACGATGCCACCACCATGGGGCCGGTGAACAACGTACCTCTGGCCGAGAAGCTGGACAGACACGTCGGCACTGCCCTGGACGAGGGCGCGGTGGTGCTGACCGGTGGCGGCCGCGCGAAGGGCTTCCCGACCGACCTGTACTGGGAGCCGACGGTACTCACGGACGTCACCGAGTCGATGGCGGTCGCCGTCGAGGAGACCTTCGGTCCCATCGCGCCGCTGCAGCGCATCTCCTCCGAGGCGGAAGCACTGGAGCTCATGCACAAGTCGCCGTACGGGCTGTGCGCGGCCGTCTACACCAGGGACGTCGCGCGCGGCCTCCGCTTCGCAGAGAAGGCACCGTCCGGCCTGGTCAACGTCAATGCCGCACCGGGCGACACGGAGACCCATCTTCCGTTCGGCGGCAGGGCCGGGAAGCTGAGCGGAACCGGCAAGATCCTCGGACGCTATCCGATGGAGGACGTCTTCACGGAGCTGAAGCTCGTCTCGGTCAACCTGGGCTGACCGCGCCGGTCGCGGCACGCGCGGCACCCGAACGCCATCTGCCTGGAGCACCCCTCATCGGGGTGCTCCAGGCAGACTCGTTCTCCGGTGACCGGGCCGGTGACGCACCGGCTCACCGCGGACGGCTCCCACCAACACCGCGGTGCCCGCCCTCCGGGCGGAGGACGGGCATGGCAGGGCGGGGCCTTACCGGGCCGCCACGGCGTCCAGCAGCACCCTGGCGTCACCGGCCAGGCCGCCCACCTGGGTGATGCGGACGGGATAGGGGCCGGGCGCGAGTGCGTCGTCGAAGGTCTGCCAGAACTCGGCACGGTAGGAGTCGTCGGTCAGGTAGCAGTTCACCTTCACGAGGTCGGCGAGCGTGCAGCCCGCGTCCGACAGGGTCTGCCTCAGCCGTTCCAGACAGACGCGTGTCTCGTCGGCGATTGTCGCCGCTTCCGGGACGCGCTCCAGTCTCGGCAGGTCGAGGGCCGAGGCGTCGGCGTAGACCAGGTCGCCGACGTCGACGCCGGCCGAGAAGGGGACCTCGCCGGCCCGGAAGGGTCCGGGCAGGAATGTCTTCATCTGTTTCCTCCGTGGGTGGCCCCCGCGCTCCGACGGGGGGAGGGAGACACCGCCCCCGTGGGGTCAGGCCGGCTTGCGCCGGGCGGCGATCGCGTCGATCTGTACCCGGCAGTCACCGGGCAGGCCGATGACGAACAGCGCGCGCGAGGGGTACGGGCCCGGCGCGAGGAGGTCGCGGTAGGCGTAGGCGAACTCCAGGCGGTACTTTTCCTCGCTCACCCAACAGGTGACCTTGGTCAGGTCCTTCAGGGTGAGCCCCGCTTCGGCGAGGGTCTTCTCGATGCGCCGAAGACACACGCGTACTTCGTCGTGCAGGGACTCGGCCTCGGGGACCCGACGCATCGTGGCGGGGTCGACGGCCGACGCCGCGGTGAAGACGAACCGGTCCGTCACCGCGCCGGCGGACGGTCCCTTGGTGCTGGGCCTGATCAGCTCCTTCATCGCCCGTCCTCCTGCGGAATCACGGCCATGATCTCGAACTCGACCCTGCAGTCGCCGGCCAGGCCGGCGACCAGCGTGAGGCGCTTCGGGCAGGGGCCCGGCGCGAAGATCTCTTCCAGGGTCCGCCATGTCTCGGCGATGTGTTCCCGGTCGGAGACGTAGCAGGTCATTTTGGCGATGTCCCGCAATGTGCCGCCCGCGCGGGCGAGGGTCGCCCCGACCGAGTCGAAGCAGATCCGGGTCTCGTCCACGACGCTCTTGGCGTCCGCGACGCGCGAGAGCGTCGTGAGGTCGATGGCCATGGCGCCGGCGAACAGCCGATCGCCGGCCAGCGCCGCGCCACCGAGTCCCAGCTTGCCCATCCTCTCCCGGTCCGCCGTTGGTGCGACCAGGAAGGTGGTTCCCGGGCTGCCGTGCTCCTCGACCGACATGTCCACCTCCGTCATGACTGTGCCGATCCGCCCGCCCGGAGCTCCGCCTCGTTGCCCGTGGCACGGCGGACGCGCGGGATGACCTCCTCGGCCATCAGCCGCATGCTGCGGTCGAGTGCCTCAGCCGGCGCGTGCCCCAGGCCGAGCATGAAGTGGTCCCAGCCCTCTTCGTCGTGCAGGCGCACCATCCGCTCGGCCACCGAGTCCGGGGTGCCGACGAACAGGTAGTCGCGCTCCATCATGAGGTCGAAGCCCGTCATGGCCTGCAGCTTGGGGTCCTCCGGGTCCTCGTCGACGTCGAGCCACGCGCCGAGACCGCGTACGCGCTTGATCACCTCGAAGCGGCCGTTGACGAACTCCTCGATCTCCTTGCGTGCCTCCTGCTCGCTCTCGGCGACGAAGAACTCGCGGACCGCCGGGGCCACCTTGGAGACGTGGCCCGGCCGGCCCACCTTGGCCGCTTCCTCGTCGTAGGCCTCGTTGAGGGCACGCAGTTTCTTCCCGGCCGGGTGCGAGCTGATGACCCCCATCCCCTGGCGCGCGGCGAGGCGGAACCCCTCGGTCTGCTGCGAGACGGCGTACAGGGGCGGCATGGGCTTCTGTACGGGCTGCGGAATGATGGGAAGCCCGGTGAGGTGACCGTTCTCGTCCTCGTAGTCCTTCAAGGCGTCCCCGCCCCAGGACGTCTCCGGCCAGGGAATCCGGTAGCGCTCGCCGTGCCAGCGGAACGGATCCTGCGTCCAGGCGCGCTTCACGATCTCCAGGTTCTCGGCGAAGATCGCGCGGCTCTTCTGCTCGTCGCGCCGGTCCGCCTCGGGGTTGAGGTTGACGATCTCGCCGCGCAGGATGCCACGGCTGAAGGCGACGTCGACCCGGCCGCGGCTGAAGTGGTCGAGCATCGCCAGGTCCTCGGCGAGACGGATCGGGTGCCACAGGGGCAGCCCGATCGCCGCGATGCCCAGGCGCATGCGGGACGTGCGCGCGGCCAGGTCGGCCAGGAGCATGACGGGGTTGGGCAGTTGGTCGCTGCCCTCCGCGTCGAAGTGATGCTCGCCCAGCCACAACCCGGTGAAACCCAGTTCGTCGCCCAGCTCGGCCCGGCGCCGGGAATCGTCGAGAAGCTCACCCCACGGCCGCTTCCGTCCGCGATTCGACAGCACGTGCATGAGATCGAATCTCATAGTCACAACCTTTCTCGATCCGGCCATGTCGCATGGGCGGATGTGTCCGACGTGGTCGTAGTCGTCGGGCCTGACGCGGAAACCGGCGACACCACGTGCACCGCGAAGAAGTCGGCCGGTACGGCGGCGGGGACCCGGTGTCACCTGCGCCGTACACGCGCGGCATCGCATCGTGCGGAGCTGCCGTCGGCATCGTTCCGACCGGTTGGTCGGTAATACGTTATCGGAGGCTCTCGTCATGGATCAATACCCCGTGCCGGCAGCTCGTCAGGTATCCCGGTCGCGCAGCAGCTCGGCCGCCTTCTCCCCGATCATCACCGTGGCGGCGTTGGTGTTGCAGGACACGACCGTCGGCATCACCGAGGCATCGGCTACACGCAGCCCGGTGACACCGTTCACGCGCAGCCGGGGGTCGACGACGGCGTCCGGATCGGATCCCATGCGACACGTACCGGACAGGTGGAAGTAGCTGCTCACCGTGGACCGGACCGCGTGTTCGAGTTCGGCGCCTTCCTTCCGCAGCATCAGCGAGGTCTCCGACACCCCGCCCCACTCCTCGAAGACTCCGGAGCGCACGATCCGGTCGGTTTCCTCCACCGCTTCGATCAGCTGGTCCAGGTCGTGGCGCTCGCGCAGATACGCCGGGTCGATGAGAGGGGGCACGGTGGGGTCGGCGGAGGCGAGTCTGACGCTTCCGCGGCTGTGCGGGCGCATATGGCCGATGAGGAAGGTGAACCCGTTCTCGACGGGCTGCTGCCACGGCATACGGTAGTCGCCGGCCATCACCGACAGTTGCAGGTCGGGACCGAGCTCACTCGGGCCGGTGCGCACGAAGAGTGTGGGAACGCCACCCTCGGCCTCCGACGCACGGATCGGCCGGGTGGCACGGTAGCGGATCCCGGCCATCAGCACGTGGTCCGCCAAGTTGCGCCCCACCTCGGGGAGGTCCACCACCGGGGGCAGGCCGAGTTCCGCCAGCTCGTCGGCGGGTCCGATGCCCGAGAGCAGCAGGAGCTGCGGCGAGGCGACCGCACCGCCGCACAGCACCACCTCTGCGGCGACCGCGGCACGGCCGGGCACTCCGTCGCGCACGTACTCGACCCCGGTGCACCGGCCGGCCTCGATGGTCAGCCGCCGCACCATCGTGTGGGTGAGAACCGTCAGATTCGGTCGGCCCATGACCGGCCGCAGGTACGCGGACGCCGTGCTCTCGCGTCGGCCGTGATGAACGAGTGCGTCGGCCCAGCCCACTCCGAGCATCTCGCCTGCGTTCAGGTCGTCGGCCACCTGATGTCCCAGGCGGACCGCGCCCTCCAGGTACGCCGTCCCCAGTGCGCCCGGCTTCCCGTCGGGACGCGGGTGCAGCGGGCCGCCGCGGCCCCGGTGCGCCGGATCACCGAGTGGCACGTCCTCCGAGCGCTTGAAGTACGGCAGGACGTCGTCGTACGCCCATCCCTTCGCACCGAGGCCGGCCCACTCGTCGAAGTCGAGCCGGTGGCCGCGCAGATGGGCCATGCAGTTGATCGAGCCGGAGCCACCGAGCACCCTGCCGCGAGGCGCCGGGTGGATCCGGCCGGTCCCCGGCTGCCTCACCGTCTCGTACGCCCAGTCCGCCTCGCTCCCGAGCAGGGTCGACCAGGCGTCGGGCCTCTCCACGTCGGGCCGCCGCTCGTCCCCGCCGGCCTCCAGGAGCAGCACCGAGACACCGGGGTTCTCGCTCAGTCGGGCGGCGACGACACATCCGGCGCTGCCTCCGCCGACCACCACATAGTCGAACGTGCTCATCTCGTCCTCCCTTCGCTCGTGCCCTCACTGGTCGGTCAGCCTCTTGACGACGGGTGACCAGCGCTGTGCGTAGGCGCCCAGGGCCGGGTCGGTGGCATAGGCGGTGTCCAGCAGGTAGAGCCCGGGGAGTGCGCACACGGCGCCGAGTTCCGAGAGGAGGGGACGCAGGGTCGTCTCCGGGGCAAGGGCGTGCGCGGGGTTGCCGCCGAGCATGAACGGGAGGGCGACGACGCCCTCCAGGGCGGTGTTGCCGTGGAACTGGTCGAGGAACAGCTTCAACAGGCCGCTGTAGGTCGCCTTGAACGTCGGGCTCCCCACCACGACCAGCGACGACGACTGGACCGTCGCCCTGGCCTCGGCCACCGCCGGGTCGTCCCCGCCGAGCAGGGCGGCCCCCAGCTCCGCGAGGTCGATGACGTGGTCGGGCTCGGCGCCCGTGATCCTCTGCGCCACGAGAGTGGCCGCAGCCAGGGTGCGGGATCCTGGACGTGGGTTTCCGACGAGGACGCTGACGCTCATGAAGGGCCTCCGGGGATCACTCGGGTTGATGTCTTCGAGGAGGTGGGCCAGGTCGCTAGGCCAGGGAGATCTCCTCCCAGTGGAAGCCGTTGAAGCCGAGGCCCGAGGCGTCCGGGACGGGGCCGGTGAACTTCCGGTTGTAGGCGTCGGCGATGTCGCGGCGGCCCCACACGATCCACGGTCCCTCGTCGTGGACGACCCGGGACAGCTCCTGCATCAGCTCCCTGCTCTTCGAACCGGAGGTGGCAAGGGCCTGCCGGTAGAGGGAGGCGACCTTCGGATGGTCGAAGCCGGTGTTGTTGTAGGGACCCGACGGCAGCCAGCAGTAGGAGGCGTTGTCGTAGATGGACTGGGTGAAGTTCCAGTCGTTCTTCAGCTGGGCGGTCCGGTAGCTGGCGCTGCCGTAGAACTGGGCGAGGTCGGCGACGACGTCCAGTTCGAGCTTGACGCCGGCGGCCTTCGCGTGCTGAATCAACAAGGAGGCGGCGGTCTTCGCGCCTGGTTCGACGTCGCCGACGCGGAAACGGACCGACATCCCGTCCTGGCCCGCGGCCTTCAGCAGGGAACGGGCCTTGTCGATGTCCTGTGTCCGCTGCGGGAGCGAGCTGTCGTACGTCGGGTCGAACTTGGCCCAGGAGCCGACGTCGTTGCCCACGTCGCCCAGACCGCCGAAGGCGACGTCGACCATCTGAGGCCGGTCGACCATGAGCTTGAACGCCTGCCGGACGCGGTTGTCCTCGAACTGGGAGCCCTTGTCGCAGCGCATCGAGACGAACTGGAACGCACCCGTGGGCGAGACCAGCACGTTGATCTCGCCCCGCTGCCGAAGCTGGGCGAGCTGGTTGGCGGGAACCCGGTCGATTCCGTCGAGTTGCCGGCTCAGCAGTCCGTTCACCCGGGCGACGTCCGCGTTGGCGAACCCCATCAGTTCGAGACTGTCGAGGTAGGGCCGGCCCTCCATCCAGTAGTCCTCGTTGCGTACGCCGACCCAGCGCTGTCCGGGTGTGAAGCTCTGCTGCTTGAACGGCCCCGTACCGATGGGCTTCTTCGGATCGAAACCGACCGGCACGATGCCCGCGGGCACCTCCGCGAAGCCTTCTTGGAGCATCGAGTTGGGGTACTTCAGCTTCAGGCGCACCGTCTGCGCGTCGAGCTTGGTGAGCTGCCTCGGGTCGAGCGAGTCGAGCAGGCCGGCGACGAAACCCGGGTTCTCGGGGTCGAGGTTGCGGCGGATGGTGAAGATGACGTCGTCCGCGGTGAGCGGCTTGCCGTTGTGGAAGGTGACGCCGTCGCGCAGCCGGATCGTCCAGGTCGCGAGGTCGTCGCCCTCGGGAGTGAACTCCTCGGCGAGGGCGGGACGGGGCACCCAGTCGTGGTCGCGTCGCACCAGCGTGTCGGTGTAGGCGGCGGCCAGCGCGAAGGAAGAATTGGCGGACTGGGGGTCCGTGGTGACGGTGCTGCCGAAGTCCGCGGGCGCGAAACGGAACGTACCACCGCGCTTGCGCGGGCCGGTCGGCGCGCCCGTTGCGCTGGAGATGGGGGCGGCGGAGCGGCTGCAGCCGCTCAGGGCGAGGCCGCCCGCGAGCGTCGCTCCGAGCAGCGCTCTGCGCGAGACGAACGGGCTGGGAAGGTTGCTCACGATCTTCACCTCTTGTGATGGTCGAGCCGTGGGGAGGCGTGGACGCCGGGCGCCCGCCGTGCTCGGGCGCCGTGCGACGGGCGGGTCAGGCGTGCAGGAGACTGGGGGTGTCGCCCAGCAGTTGCCGCGTATAGGGGTCCTGGGGCCGGTCCAGGACGTGGTCGACCGGTCCCTGTTCGACGATCCGGCCCTCGTTGAGCACGACGACGCGGTCGGCGATGGCGCGGACGACGGCCAGGTTGTGGGTGACGAAGAACATCGTGAGCCCGCTGTCCGCGCACAGCCGCTTGAGCAGCAGCAGGATCGCGGACTGCACGGAGACGTCCAACGCGGAGGTGATCTCGTCACAGATCAGGATGGTCGGAGCGGTCGCCAGGGCCCGGGCGATGGTGACCCGCTGCCGCTCGCCGCCGCTGAGCTGTGAAGGGTACTTGTCGGCCGCGTCGGAGCCCAGGGCCACGTCGGCCAGCAGGCTCGCGACCCGCTGCGAGAGGGGTCCATCGGCACCGCCTAGCACCCGCAGCGGCTGCTCGATCGAACGCCCGACGGTCTTGCGGGGGTTGAGTGCCTCGGATGCGTTCTGAAAGATGTACTGCACCTCTCGCCGGTCGGCGGCGGACCGCTCGTGCGCTCCGAAGGCCAGCCGCCGGCCGTCGACCGACACCTCACCCGTCGCCTCGTCGTGCAGCCCTCCGAGACAGCGGGCCAGGGTGGTCTTGCCGCTGCCCGACTCCCCCACCAGCGCCGTGACGACGCCGCGCGGAACGGTGAGGTCGATCCCGTGGAGCACCTCCTTGCCTCCGTAGGAGGCTCGCAGGTCGCGCACCGCCAGGTACACCTCGCCCGGGGTGCGTACGGCGTCGTCCGGGGTCCCACCGACCCTGGTGGACTCCTCTTCCTGCCCGGCCCGCACCGGAAGCGCCTCGGTCCGCCGGCACAGCGCCGTGTGGCCGTCGCCGATCCGGACCACGCCGATCGGCTGCCGGCGGCACTCGGGTTCCACGAAGTCGCAGCGGTCGGCGAAGACGCAGCCGTCGGGACGCTCGTGCAGCGCGGCGACGCGGCCGCGGATGGTGCGGATCTCCCGCCGCCGGTGCGGGTCGGGGACGACGTCGAGCAGCGCCCGGCTGTACGGATGGGCCGCCCGCAGGGCCACCTCCTCGGCGGCTCCCACCTCGACGAGGCGGCCGGAGTACATGACCGCGATCCGGTCCGCGAGGTCGGCGACGACCGCGAGGTCGTGGCTGACGTACACGGCCGCCGTCCGGTGCGACCGGCACAGCTCGCGGACGGTGCGCAGCACGTGTGCCTGGGTGGTGACGTCGAGTCCGGTCGTCGGTTCGTCCAGGACGACGACCTTCGGCCGGCACAGGAACGACAATGCCAGCACCACACGCTGCTGCTGGCCGCCGGAGAGTTCGTGCGGGTAGCGCCTGAGGAAGCGGTCGTCGCTCGGCAGTTTCACCTCGTCGAGCACCTGGCGGATCCGCGCCAGGCGCTGCTGCCTGCTCGCCACACCGTGGACGGTGAGGGCCTCCTGCAACTGTGCGCCGAGGCGCATCGCGGGGTTCAGCGAGGCACGCGGGTCCTGCGGGACGTACGAGATGACGCGGCCGCGGTAGCGGCGCAACTCCTTTCGGTTCAGCGACAGCAGGTCGACGCCGTCGACGACGATCTTCCCGCCGGTGATGGCGGTCCCGGCGCGTGCGTGGCCCAGCAGTGCCGACCCGACGGTGGTCTTCCCCGAGCCGGACTCGCCGATCAGGCCGAGGATCTCGCCGGGCGCCAGGGCGAAGCTGATGTCGCTCACCACGTTGACGGCGCCACGTTCCAGGTCGACGGTGAGTCCGGCCACCTCGACGGCGTACTCACCGGTGTACCGATCGGTGTCGGTTCCCATGGTCACCCCTCCCGGCCGAGATCGACGCCGACGGCCCGGCCGAAGCTGTCGGTGAGAAGGTTGGCCCCAACGGTGACGATCGTGATGGCGAGCACGGGGAGCAGGACGGGCCAGGGGCTGCCGACGACGTTCGACTGGTTCTGGCTGATCATCATTCCCCAGTCGACCGCCGGGTCCTGACGGCCGAAGCCCAGGTAGGCGAGGGAGGCGATCAGGCTGATCGAGTAGGTCAGCCGCAGTCCGAACTGCACGGTGAGTGGTGCGACGATGCTGGGCAGGATCTCGCCCGTGAGAATCCGCCTGCGGGGGACGCCGATCATCTCGCAGTACTGGACGAAGCCCCGGCCCGTCACGGCCAGGGTGGAGCTCTCGACGATGCGCGCCACGTAGGGGACGTGCGAGATCGCCACGGTGAGCAGGACCAGCAAGGGGCTGGTGCCGAGCAGTGACATGAACAGCAACGCGAGCAGCAGCGGCGGGAAGGAGAGCACGACGTCGAGTGAGCGCATGATCAGCTCGCCCCGGACACCGCGCCGGTAGCCGGCCACCAGCCCCAGCAGCATCCCGGTGCCCGCGCCGACCACGGTGGCCAGCAGCGACAGCAGAAGGATCACGGCCCCGCCGTGGAGGAAACGGCTGAGCACGTCGCGCCCGAGAAGCTCCGTGCCGAGCAACGTGTCGCCGCCCGGGAGTGCGTATGGCGATCCGATGGTGGCCGTCGGATCGTGCGGGCTGAACAGCGGGCCGAGGAAGGCGATCGCCATCACCACGAGCATGAGCACCAGGCCGACCCGCGCCCCGCGCAATCGCAGGGTACGGCGCAGGACGGCCCTGACGCCGTCGGCCGACTGTTGCTTTCGGGGCGGTGCCGCGTTCCGCTTCCGGGCGGTCCCGGTGGTCGCGCTCGCCGGCGTGGCGACCGCGATGTCGTCCGGAGGTGTCATCGGGTTCCTCCCCGCATGGTCGGCGTCATGGCGACCGTGCCGATGTCGGCCAGAAGGTTGACGAGGACGTAGAAGACGGCGAGCAGCATCGCAACGGCCTGGATGACCGGCAGGTCCCGGCTGAGCACCGACGATACGAAGGCCTGCCCAATGCCCGGGAACTGGAAGACGGACTCGACCACCACCACCCCGCCCGCCAGGTAGGCGAGCGACTGGGCCACGACCTGGAAGGTCGGCCCGGCCATGTTCGGCAGCGCGTGCCGCAGCACCACGCGGCGCTCGGACATCCCCTTGAGCCGTGCCATGGTCACGTACTCGCTCTCCAGCGCCTCGATCATGCAGGCCCGCACGGTGCGCACCACGTAGGGCAGCACGAGCAGGACGAGGGTCAGCGTCGGCAGCACGATCAGGTCGAGCTGCTGGAAGATCGAGCGC
The DNA here is from genome assembly GCF_014650995.1 of Streptomyces viridiviolaceus. Taxonomy (GTDB): domain Bacteria; phylum Actinomycetota; class Actinomycetes; order Streptomycetales; family Streptomycetaceae; genus Streptomyces; species Streptomyces viridiviolaceus. The sequence continues at coordinate 4,185 of NZ_BMWA01000020.1, read as the reverse complement.
GAGGGATCGACGGGCGAGACCGCCGGCAGCACCTGAGAGACGTTGGTCGCGAACAGCAGGACCAGGGCGACACCGAGGACGAACTCGGGCAACGCGGAGATCACCAGCATCAGGACGGACGAGATGTGATCGGTCGCGCGATCCCTGCGGATGGCCGTCAGGATTCCCAGCACGACGGCCAGGGGGACGGCAATCACCACCGTGGCGGCTATCAGCACCAGCGAGTTGGCCACCTGGTCGCCGATCAGCGAGCCGACCGGGAAGCCGGTGGCGAAGGAGACGCCGAGGCGTCCTTGAAGGATGTTGCCGAGCCAGTTGACGTACTGGGTGGGCAAGGGGTCGTTCAGGTGGTAGAGCTGCCGGAAGCTCTCCAGGGCGGCCGGGGTCGCGTTCTTGCCGAGTTTGGCGACGGCCGCGTCACCGGGCAGGGCCTGGGTGGCCGCGAAGACGATGACGGACACGACGAACAGCGAGGCGACAGCGTAGACAGAGCGCCACAGAATCATCTTCACCATCAGGCCACGCTCCAGGACGTCCCGGGTGCTCCTCGACGGCGCCGCGCACGGACGGGTTTTGGCTGAGCGGCTTGCAAGGGCCACCCCCAATTAGATACAGACCAGTCGGTCTCTGGTGCGGAGACCGTAGCCACTCTCCAAAATGGCTGTCAACGCTCTGGCGCACGCCACCTCTTATCGGATGGGGGCCGATACGACTGGGGTAATCCAGGCGATCAGTCAATACTCCGCACGTACGCGAAGGGGTCCCACCCCCATCGCCCGCCCCCTTGACTCCAGCCAGAGAGCCATGAAGCATAGATACCGACCAGTTGGTCGCTAACAAGGGGCGTTCAATGAACAGCACCGAATCGAAGTGCCTCTCGACGGCCTCCACGGACGGAGGCTCGCGTCGACGCGAGGTACCACAGAGCCTGATCCCGACCCATTTCCCCGCCCACGACCCCGCGCTGATCGTCACCGGTGTCGTCCGGCGCGGCGACGGACGCGGCCGGCTGCTGGGTTTCCCGACCGCGAACATCGTCCTGGACCCTGGCACACACCGACACGGCGTCTGGTCCGCCCTGGTGGTGACCGCCGACGGCCGCCGCTGGCCGGCCGCGGTGTCCATCGGGCGCAGGAGCACGTTCTACGGCCGCGACGGCCAACTGCTGCTCGAAGCTCACCTTCTCGACGTCGAGGGTCTGGACCTGTACGGCGAGGAGATCTCGGTCCACCTCTGCGAGCGCATCCGACCGCAGCGGCGGTTCGCCGACGTCGACGACCTCAAGGACCAGTTGGCGCGGGACGTGCACCACTCACGCTCCTGGGCCATGTCCTCCTCCGCCGCGGACACGCGATGACCGCCCGCCGCCCGCCGCGCTGGGCCGTCGTGCGGGTCTCCGCCGCGCTGGAGGCCCAGCAGCACGGCGAGGCCCAGCAGCACGGCGCGCAGAGCCGTATCGACGTCGGCGTGCTCGCCCGTCGCCTCGGGCTGAGCCGCGGTCTCACCGCCGCGTGCCTCCGCGCGGCGGCCGCCCCGTCGCCCATCACGTCGGAGCGGGACCGCGCCGCCGCGCCCACCGACGCGCCGCACACCGCATGACGCCCGGGAGGCGGTGATCCACGGGGCGACGAGTCCGCCCAGCCAACGCTCCGTGCCGTCCCCCGGGCGTCACGGGCTGCCGCCTGGCCGGGGCCACTCCCCCTTCGGTACGAGTGCGAGGCCGGCCCCGGTGGCGGGGTCGGCCTCGAGTGGTGCCCTCGTTCAGGCGGGGGTGAGCAGGTCCCAGGTCTCCTCTTCGCCGAGGGCCGCGGCGCGGTGGCCGAGGCTCTCCGCGCACTCGCGTTCGGAGGTCACTGCGTCGCGCCAGGCCCACAGTCGGCGGGTGAAGCGGTGCAGCGGGTACTCCTGAGTGATGCCCATGGCACCGTGCAACTGGTGGGCGATCCTGGCCACGGTGGTGGCCGCGGTCGCCGTGACGAGCCGGGCCGATTCGACCGCGAAGGGTGAGGGACGCCCGTCGAGCGCCAGGGACAGGGCGGCATCCGCCTGCAGCAGCTCGACCCGCATGAGGGCCAGGTTGCCGGCCACCGCTGGAATCTTCAGGAGCGGGCCGCCGAACTGACGGCGCTCCGCAACGTAGGTCTTGGTGAGCCGGAAGGCACCGTGTGCCGCGCCCGCCACCGCCCCCGACCACAGCAGCGCCAGCCGGGTCCGCACCTGCTCGGCGTCGGGTCCCCCGTCCGCCCGTGCCGTGACCGGGACATCGTCCAGCACCACCACGTCCCGGGGCTCCCCCGCCAGGTTCTCACCAGGGCGCACCTCGACCGAGGGATGACCGAGGTCCACGAGCAGGGGAGCCGTGCCGGGCGCGCAGACGACCAGCACTTCGCTGTCCCGGGCCCACGGGACACCCCGCAGTTTTGACGTGAGCGTTCCGGCGGTCGTGTCGAGGGGGTGGTCCGCCAGGAACAGGGTGGCGACCCTGTCCGTCAGTCCGGCGCCGTGAGCGATCACCCAGTCCGCCGTGGAGGTCTCGATGACCGGCAGGCTCACGCCGTTGCGGCCCAGGGCCCCGACGATGGTCAGCAGGTCCTCGAACGCTCCCCCGGAACCACCCCGTTCCTCGGCGATCCCGACCCGGTGCAGGCCGAGTTCACGGGCCTGTTCCCACAGGGCCCGGCGCTCGTCCGCCGCGTCGGTGGCGGCGTGTCCGCGGACCAGGTCGTCGACCAGGTCACTCAATTCCGTGGCGAGTTGGCTCATGAACGGGTCTCCTGCCTGGCGATGAGGGACAACAGGACTTCGGCCGAGCCGCCGCGGAGGCCGAAGCCCGGGGAGGCGAGCAGAGCCTGGCCGAGGACCGAGTCAGGAGCGGGTTCCCGGTACAGCTCCGTACGGCGCAGCGCCTCGATGACATCACGCTCGAAGGTGTTGCCCAGGTACTTCAGCGCGGCGGCCTGCTGCACCGGGGCCTGTCCGGTGTCCATGGCGGTGGCGACGTCGAAGCAGAGCCGGCGCAGCACCGCCAGACGCGCGACCAGCGCGCCGAGCACGGCCAGCAGTTCCCGGTCGTTCTCGTACTGTGCCGCCTGGTCGAGCAGGGCGATCAGCGCGGGGTAGCTGGAGAGCACGCGCTCGGCGCCGCCGCGCTCGAAGGACAACTGCTCCACGACCTGCCGCCAGGCGCCACCCACGGTGCCGAGCACCCGGCCGTCGGACACGGCGACGTCCTCGAAGTGGACCTCGTTGAAGTGGTGTTCGCCGCTGAGGTCATGGATCGGGGTGACGGTGACGCCCGGCGCGTCCATGTCGACGATGAACTCGGTGAGTCCCTCGTGTCGGTTGCCGGTCTGCTCGCTGCGGGCGAGCAGGTAGATGTGCGTGGCGCGGTGGGCCTGGCTGGTCCAGATCTTGTGGCCGTTGATGCGCCACCCGTCGCCGCTGCGCACGGCGGACGTGCGCACGGCCGCGAGGTCCGAGCCCGCTTCCGGCTCGCTCATGCCGAGGCAGAAGACGGCGTCGCCGGTGGCGATCCGCGGCACGATCTCCCGCTGGAGCTCAGGGGTGCCGTGGCGCAGGATCGCGGGGCCGATCTGCCGGTCGCCGATCCAGTGGGCGGCGACGGGCGCGCCGGCGCGCAGCAGCTCCTCCGTCACGGCGAGGCGTTCCACATGGGTGCGCCCGGCGCCGCCCAGTTCCTTCGGGTAGGTCATGGCGACGAGCCCGCGTGCCGCCAGTTCCTTGCTGAAGTCCAGGTCGAAGGAGCGCAGCCAGGAGTCGCTGCGCGGTGTGTAGCGGCCGGCCGCGCGCCAGGCGTCGGTCAGTTCCCTTACCTGCGCGCGCAGTGCCGTGCAGGTGTCCGTGGTCGGGGTGTGGTCCATGGTGACCTTTCGGGCGAGGCGGCAGGCGTCGGTGCCGACGTCCGCTCTCGGCGCGGGCCGGGGCATGCCCGCCTCGGGGACGGCGTCCGCGCCACTCCTGAACGTGGGTGGCGGAACGCGGGTGTGGATCCGGGGCCCTGAGCCTGTCCGGCGGATCAGAGCACAGGAATGGGACGGCGCCTGATCAGCGCGGGTGAGTCTGCGGCAGGATCCGCCGGAGAGGCCTTACTGGCCCTAACAAAAGCTATTGATCATGTGACTGTCAGCTTGTCCGCTCGTTGCTCTGATCGTGGGGAAGAGACAG
>NZ_BMWA01000019.1:43797-179232 GCF_014650995.1 Streptomyces viridiviolaceus | reverse complement strand
GACCTGCTCGGCGAGGAGGTCGTGCCGGTGCTGCGCAAGGAGTTCGCCAAGAACCGGCCCGCGAACGTGCCGGACGCGCCCACCCACGCCTCCCTGCTGGCCACGAAGAACAGCGGCAACACCAAGGACACCGCCCAGGAAGGAGTCCGCGCATGAAGCTCGTCGTCGTCTCCGCGGGGCTGAGCGTCCCGTCCTCCACCCGGCTCCTGGCCGACCGGCTGGCCGCGGCCACCGGCGGCCCGGCCTCGGCCGAGGTCCAGGTGGTGGAGCTGCGCGACCTCGCCGTGGAGATCGCGCACAACTTCACCAACGGGTTCCCGGGGCGGGCGCTGTCCGCCGCCTTCGACGCCGTGACGCAGGCCGACGGCCTGATCGTCGTCACGCCGGTGTTCTCCGCCTCGTACAGCGGACTGTTCAAGTCGTTCTTCGACACCCTCAGCGTGAGCGATCCCGACGCCCTCGCGGGCAAGCCCGTACTGATCGCCGCCACCGGCGGCACCGCACGGCACTCGCTCGTCCTGGACCACGCGCTGCGCCCGCTCTTCTCCTACCTGAAGGCGGTCGTCGTCCCGACCGGTGTGTACGCCGCCTCCGAGGACTGGGGCGCCGAGGGCCTGGACGGGCGGATCCAGCGGGCGGCCGGGGAGCTGACGGCGCTGATGCGGGGCCTGTCGACGGCGACGAAGCCGGCCGGCCGGGAGCCCGAGGTGGTGCCGTTCGAGCAGCAGCTCGCCGCGCTGCGGCCCGCGGGGTGAGATCTCGGTAAGAAGCACGGCCGTCGGGCCGCCGTGCCCGTGGCCTTGGCAGACTGGACGGGTGCCCCGGACTGTTCTGCTCGCCGAAGACGACCGTGCCATCCGGCACGCCCTGGAGCGTGCCCTCACCCTCGAGGGCTACGAGGTCACCGCGGTCGCCGACGGCGTCGAGGCGCTGGCGCAGGCCCACCGGGGCCGGCCCGACGTGCTCGTGCTGGACGTGATGATGCCGGGCATCGACGGCCTCCAGGTCTGCCGGGTGCTGCGCGCCGAGGGCGACCGCACCCCGATCCTGATGCTGACGGCGCTGGTGGAGACCGCCGACCGCATCGCGGGCCTGGACGCCGGCGCCGACGACTACGTCCTCAAGCCCTTCGACGTCGAGGAGGTCTTCGCCCGGCTGCGCGCCCTGCTGCGCCGCACCGGCGGGGCCGGGCCGGGCGACCTGCCGAAGCCGGCCCCCGCCCCCGAGGCGCCCGAGGTTCCCGGGAGCCCGGGCCGGTACGTCGAGGCCGCCGGGCTGCGCATGGACCCGCAGGCCCGCCGCGCCTGGCGGGGGAGCCGTGAGCTGGAGCTGACCCGGACCGAGTTCGAGCTGCTGGAGCTGCTGGTCCGCAACGCGGGCGTCGTCCTCGACCACTCCACCATCTACGACCGCATCTGGGGTTACGACTTCGGGCCGGGCTCGAAGAACCTGGCCGTCTACGTCGGCTATCTGCGCCGCAAGCTGGACGAGCCGGGAGCACCGCAGCTGATCCAGACCGTGCGCGGCGTGGGTTACGTGCTGCGGGAGGACTGAGTGGGCGGCGCCTCGGGCCTGCCGGGCCTGTCGCGGCGGCCCCGGCTGCTGTCGCTGCGGACCACGTTCGCGGTGTCGTTCGCGACGATCACCGCCGTGGTGACGGTGCTCGTGGGCGTGCTGTCGTACAACGCCGCCGCCCGGCTGGTGCGGGTGGACCACGAGTCGGTCTTCGACCAGGTCGTGCAGGATCTGCGTGGCGAGGTGCGGCAGCGGCGGATGGCGCCCGGCGACTTCTCCTTCTCCGCGCCCGGCCACGACATCGTGCGGCCCGTCCGCACGGACGTGCAGGTGCTCGGGCCGGACGGGACGGTCACCGACCCCTCCGACCCCCGGCTGCCGGTCACCGGCGCCGACCGCGAGACCGCGGGCGCCGCCGCCTCCGGGCGCTTGGTCCAGCACAAGGACGTCGGCATCGGCCCCGACGTCTACCGCGTCGCGACCGTCTCCCTCGGCGGCGGCCGGGGCGCGGTGCAGGTGGCGCAGGAGTTCAGCGACACCGAGGACCTGCTGCGGTCCCTGCAGCAGCGGACGTGGATCCTGATGGCGGCGGTCGTGACCGCCGCCGGCCTGTTCGGCTGGTGGCTGGCCCGGCGCATCACCCGGCGCCTGGTGGCGCTCACGGCCGCCGCCGAGGACGTCGCCCGCACCCGCCGGCTCGGCATCCAGGTCCCGGTCACCGGCCTCGACGAGGTGGGCCGCCTCGGCCGGGCCTTCGACCGGATGCTGGGCCGCCTCGCCCAGTCGGAGGAGGACCAGCGCCGTCTGGTCCAGGACGCGGGCCACGAACTGCGTACGCCGCTGACGTCGTTGCGCACGAACATCTCGCTGCTGCGCAGGATCGACGAACTCCCGCCCGCGGCGCGCGAGGAACTGGTCGCGGATCTCGGCCAGGAGGCCCGCGAACTGACCGACCTGGTCAACGAGCTGGTCGACCTGGCGGCCGGCCAGTCCGACACCGAGCCCCCGCAGCGGGTCGACCTCGCCGAGATCGCGCAGGACGTCGCGACCCTGGCCCGGCGCCGCACCGGGCGCGAGATCAGCGTCCGCGCCTGCGGCGACACGACCACGGACGGCCGCCCGGCCATGCTGACCCGCGCCATCTCCAACCTGGTCGAGAACGCCACCAAGTTCGACCGCGAGGGCACCGGCCCGGTCGAGGTCGCCGTCGCCGGGCCCGCCCGCCCCGGCACGGTCCGCGTCGAGGTCCTCGACCGCGGCCCCGGCATCGCCGACGGCGACCTGATCCGCGTCTTCGACCGCTTCTACCGCGCCGCCGACGCCCGCTCCCAGCCCGGCTCGGGCCTCGGCCTGTCCATCGTGCGGGAGGTGGCCCTGGCGCACGGCGGGACGCCGTTCGCGCACCGGCGGGACGGGGGCGGGTCGGTGATCGGGTTCACGGTGGGCGGAGGACTCGCGAAGGACGAGCCGCATACCGGCGGTCCCGGCTGAGCAGGCATCCGGACGGGGGCCGTCACCGGGACGCGCCCGGGGCAGGGGAGGACCGGCAGCGTGCTCAGTGACGAGGAGGCCGCCGCGCTGGCGGCGATCGACGAGACGGCCCTGGCCCGGACGCTGATGGAGCTGATCGCCGTGCCCAGCGTGACCGGCAGCCCGGCGGAGTCGGAACTCCAGCACGACCTGGCCCGCCGCCTGGAGCGGCTGGACCTGGACGTCGACCTGTGGCCGATGGACCTGCCCGCACTCCGGGCGGACCCCGGCTTCCCCGGAGCGGAGGCCCCGAGGGACGAGGCGTGGGGACTGGTGGGCACCACCCGGGACGGCGGCGACGGGCCGACCCTGATCCTCCAGGGCCACGTGGACGTCGTACCGCCCGGTGACCTCTCGGCCTGGGCGGGCGACCCGTTCGTGCCGCGGGTGACGGGGGACGACGTCGTGCACGGGCGCGGGGCCTGCGACATGAAGGCCGGCCTGGCGGCCCACCTCGCCGCGCTCGCGGCCGTCCGAGCGGCGGGCCTGCGCCTGCGCGGCCGCATCGCCGCGCACTTCGTCGTCGGCGAGGAGGACGGCGGGCTCGGCGCCTTCGGCACCCTGCGACGCGGGTACGGCGGTGAGGCCTGCCTCATAGCGGAGCCGACGGCGGGGACGCTCATCACCGCCAACGCGGGCGCGCTGACGTTCCGTGTCGCCGTACCCGGCAGGGCGGCCCACGGCAGTGCGCGGGACCAGGGCGTCAGCGCGATCGACGCGTACCTGCCGCTGCACCGGGCGCTGGCGTCGCTGGAGGCGGAACGGAACACCGATCCCGCGCCCCTGATGGCGGAGTACCCCATCCCCTACGCCCTGTCCGTCGGCACCCTGCGCTCGGGTGACTGGGCGAGCAGTGTGCCGGACCTGCTGGTGGCCGAGGGGCGGCTCGGCGTCCGTCTCGGCGAGGACCCGGCGCGGGCCCGCGCCGAACTGGAACGGTGCGTGGCCGAGGCGTGCGCCGCCGACCCGTGGCTGCGTGACCGTCCGGCCACCGTGACCTGGCCCGGCGGCCAGTTCGCGAGCGGCCGCCTGCCGGAGGGCCACCCGCTGCCGGACGTGATCCGCACCGCGTGGTCCGACACGGCGGGCGGGCCGGTGCTGCGGGAGCGCGGGGCGCCGTACGGCAGCGACCTGCGCCTGTACGCGGGAGCGGGGATACCGACGCTGCAGTTCGGACCGGGGGACATCCAGGTGGCGCACAGCGAGCGGGAGCACGTGTCGCTGCGGGAGGTGGTGGCGGTGACACGGACGCTGGTGGTGACGGCGCTGCGGACGGTCGGCACGAAGTGACGTGCACGCACCGGGGGCGTCCGCCGTGCCCGGTGCGACCGCCTCGTCGGGCGGACCGGAACACGCCGCCGGGCGGACCCCGGGGTGGTCGGGGCCGCCCGGCGGCGTGGTGCGGCGCGGGTCAGTGGTAGGCGTGGACGACGGCGTGGCCCTTGCCCCGGCCGATCATCCACTTGTTGACCGGCGTGGTGATCACGAACGCCACGGCGAAGCCGCCGAGCAGCGCGTACCAGAACAGTCCGTCCGACAGGTGCGCGTCCATCGCTCCGGGCGTCAGCGCGATGATGGTGTTGTCGACCAGTTCCATCACCGCGATGGAGACGGTGTCGGCGGCAAGCGCGACCTTGATCGCGGCCTTCAGGGACACCCCGGCGCGCACCACCGCGAAGAGGGTGAAGGAGTAGCCGAAGACGAAGGCCAGGGTGATCGCGAGGATCATGGTCGGCGCGTTGCCCCACATCAGGGCGGTGCCGATGACCATGCCGAGGATCTCGCCCATGGCGCATCCGGTGAGGCAGTGCAACGTCGCCTTCACGGCCATGGACCAGGACGCGCCCTGCGCGTGGCCGCCGTGGTGCCCACCGTGCCCATCGTGCCCACCGTGCCCATCGTGTCCGCCGTGGTCGTGGCCGCCGGCAGGGGTGGCGTGGTCGTGTGCGGTACCGGAGTGGTGCGTGCTGTGGTCCATGACCTTCATCCCCATTCGACGTCCCGCGAGGACCCTGGCGGCCCCACAGTCAGGAACGATATACCCCCAGGGGGTATTCCGCCAGGGTTTCGCGCAGGCCGGTGCGGGGCGGGCACCGGCGGTGCCCGCCCCGTGCTGACGTGATGCGGTCAGTCCTTGCCGAGCAGCTCGTTCATCCGCTCGATCTCCGCGCTCTGCGAGGTGATGATCTCTCCGGCCAGCTTCGTGGCCGGGCCGTGCGCGCCGTCGGCCTGCTCGGTCTTCGCCATCTCGACCGCGCCTTCGTGATGCTTGATCATCAGCTCCATGAAGGCGGTGTCGAACGCCTTGCCCGAGGCGTTCTCCAGCTCGGTCATCTCCTCGTCCGTCATCATGCCGCCCATGCCGTGCACGGAGTGGTCCATGGCGCCCTCGGCGGGCACTTCCTCGCCCCACGAGGTCAGCCAGCCGGACAGCGTCCTGATCTCCGGGTCCTGGGCCTTCTTGATGTCTGCGGCGAGCTTCTTCACCTCGGCCGACTGAGCCCGGCCGGGCGCGAGGCCGGCCATCTCGACGGCCTGGCGGTGGTGGGGGATCATCCCCTTCGCGAAGGCCACGTCGGCGGCGTTGTGCTGCCCCTGCGACGCCGACGCCGACGCGGAGGGGGAAGCGGTGGCGTTGTGGCCGCCGTGTCCGGCCGAGCCGTCGCCGTTGCCGTCGCCGCCGCAGGCGGCCAGGACGAACGCTGCCGCACCCGCGGCGACGACGGCGGCGGTACGGCGGACGAATGAACGCTTGTGAGACATGGTGGTGCAACTCCTTGGCGCACGCCGGTCACGGCGCGCGGTGTGAAGGGATGTCAGGGCGTGCGAAAGCACGGCACCCGGCACCGGAGATCACCGGGCGCGGGGGTGCCGAGCGGGCCGCTCTATATCCGCAGGAGTTGCAGCTCGGAGAGGTCGGGTGGCGCCCGGTCGTCATGGGGCGTCCCCGTGGCGGCCGCGGCGGGCGCAGCGGCCGGACGCGTGTCCAGCAGGGCGCCGGTCAGCGCGGGCGGTGTGTACGCCGAACCGGTTCCGGCGGCCGCGCAGGTCCCGTCCGCGTGCTCGAGGTGACTCGATCCGCCGTCCGTGTGCCCGCATGCCCGGACCGCGTGCGGCACGCCGTCCGCCGCGGTCGTCGCCATCTCGTGACCGGCACCCGCGTGCGCCGCCGGCATCCCCCCGGGAGCCAGGCCGTGCATGCCCAGCACACCGGCCAGAACCGCCATCACCAGCAGCACGAACAGCCGCCCGGCGGGGCGGCTGCCTGATCGCGTGCTCCTGGTCACCAGCTCATCGTACGGTCCGTCGGCGGAGCGGCAGGTGACGGTGACCGAAGGCGGCGGTGCCGCGGTGCTCCGCGGGGGTCCAGCAGGACGGGTTCCTCGGCCTCGCCCTCCCGACCGGACCTGAAGCGGACGCGGATGCCGATGAAGCGCCGGCGCAGCTCGTCGTCCGAGTGGCGCTCGATCTTCCAGGTCATCGACTGCGCCGAGTGCTGGGAGGTGTCGTCGAGCGAGCCGCTTGCGCCCGTCCTCCCCCGCGGGAAGTGCGTCAGACCGCGGACGGCAGGGCGAGCAGTCTGCCCATGGCCGCGAGCACGGACGGCTCGACGCGGTAGTACACCCAGGTGCCGCGCCGCTCCGAGGTCAGCAGACCGGCCTCCTTCAGCTTCTTCAGGTGGTGGGACACCGTGGGCTGGGAGACGCCGACATCGGAGATGTCGCACACGCACGCCTCGCCGCCCTCGTGGGAGGCCACCGCGGAGAACAGCCGCAGGCGGACCGGGTCGCCGAGCGCCTTGAACATCCGCGCGGCCGTCTCGGCCTCCTCGGCGGTCATCGGGCGCTCGGCCAGCGGCGGGCAGCACGGCGCCACACCCTGACCGCCGGCCTCCGGCAGCGCCTTCGCGTTCGACATACGTCTATGTTGACACACGTCGAACCAGTAGGCGGGGCGCGCTGCCGACCGTCACCGCGTCTCCGCGTCCTTCGCCGCGCCCGCGGCGCTCTCCGCCCGGCCCGCTCCGTCGGCCCCCGAACGCAACCGCATCGCCGGCAGGGGCAGTACGAGTGCGGAGATCATCGCCGCACCCACCAGCGCCGCGGCCTCGCCCGAGCCGAGGAGTCCCTGGTCCACGCCGATGGTGGTGATCGCGACGACGAGCGGAAGGCACGTCGAGGCGAAGAGGGCCAGGGTGGCGCGGTCCGGCCGGGCGAGATCCCTGGGGGCGAGCGCGTACACCGGCCCGCCGCGCACCAGCAGGAACAGCAGCAGGAAGACCGGCACCAGCCGCAGGGCCCCCGGGTCGTGGACCAGCGTGTCCAGGTCGAACTCGATGCCGGTGACCACGTAGAACAGCGGCACCAGGAAGCCGGATCCCATGGCCTCCACCTTGCCGAGGACCTGCTCGCTGCTCGCGGGCGCGGCACGGTGCAGGACCAGACGGGTGAGTACGCCGGCGGCGAAGGCGCCCAGCAGTACGTCGAGGCCGAACACCTCGGCGAGGCCCGGCATGCAGGCCAGCAGAAGCATCGGGAACCGGCGTGCGCGAGCCGGTGACGCGACGACGCGCGCGGCCTTCTGCCGCTCTCACCCCGGTATCGGGTCCGGACTGCCGGATCTGGGCCGTACGAGGGAGAAGGGCCGGACCCAGGGCCCGGGCGACCTCACACGAGCGGTCCCACTCGGGCGGTGGCGCCCGCGAACTCGTGCATCCGTGCGTCCAGGGGGGTTGTCAGCAATACCCCTGGGGGGTATATATGGCGACGGAATGAGTTACCCCCCAGGGGTACCGTCTAGCTTAGGAGAAAACCCATGTCCTGCTGCACCCCTGACGGCACCTGCTCGACCGGCACCGCCACGGCCACGGCCACCAAGGGCACCACCACCGTCTACGACGTGTCCGGGATGACCTGCGGGCACTGCAAGGCCACGCTCACCAAGGAGATCGGCGCACTGGACGGCGTGCTGGCGGTCGACGTCGACCTCGAGGCCGGCCAGGTCGCCGTCACCACGGCGGACGAGCCCGATGACGCGCTGCTGGCCAAGGTCGTCGACGACGCCGGCTACGAGCTCACCGGCCGCACGGCCTGAAGAGGGCCGCGCACCTGCCGGGCCCGCCCGCGGGCCCGGCCGTCCTCCTTCGCCCCGTACCTTCCTCGACCGCCCCGGCCGCCCCGGCCGGCACATGACGAGGGCGGGACCCGAAAGCCCCGCCCGCACCCACGAAACCCCGACTCAGGGCCACACCAGGCAATACGGCTGATGCCCCGCCTCGTGCAGCCGGTGGCTGAAGTCCTGCCACTCGTGCAGCAACTGGTACACGTTGAACGCGTCCCTCGGCCCGCCCCGGTCCGGCACCGTCGACCAGATGAAGGCGGCCGCGCCGACCGCCTCCTCGCCGATGCCGCGCAGGGGGTCGACGACCGTCATCGGGAGCTTCACGACCGCGTAGTCGGGGTGCAGGACGACCAGTTCCAGGGGCGGGACCTTGTGCAGGGGCACGCCCTCGATGCCGGTGAGGACCATGGCCGCCATGGTCTCCGGCTTGATCTTGGTGAACATGCCGTTCATGCCGAGTTCGTCGCCGCCGAGTTCCTCGGGGCGCATCGAGATCGGGACGCGGGCCGCGGTCGCGCCGTCGGGCGCGCCGAAGTACTTGTACGTCACCCCCACCCGGCCACCATTCCTGCTCCCCGCCCCCAGCCGTTCGACCCGTCGGTCGAACCGGTCCGGCTCACTCGACGCACCGTATCCCTGACGTGCTTCGGTCGCTTCCTCCGCGTCGCGCCGGTGCCTTCCCCGCCGGGCGCGTCGAGGACCCAGATCGCCGGTCCCCTCGCCCAGTCCGCCACCGCGATGCATATCTCCACCCGACTGCTTTTCTAGGACGCGTGGCCCCCGCCGCGCAACCCGATCATCGTGTCAGTGACCTCCCCCACGGCCGCAAGCCGAAACGTGCGCTGAGACATCTGTCCGTGGGTCGCCCGCAGTCCTTGTCCGCTTACCCCCCGGTGAACTGCGTGTTCGGGCTCCAGTCTGGCAGACGGCACGGCGCCCGGGTGGGTTGTCTACCCTGATGAGGTCACCCGGGCAAGCAGAGTCCGAGACGTCGGAGAAGGTCGAGAAGGTCGGAGAAGTCGCAGGTCATGAGCGAACTGGCATACCCATACGAAGCACCGGCCTCGCAGGCTCTGTTCGACCGCGCGGCTGCCGTCACGCCCGGCGGCGTGAACTCCCCGGTGCGCGCCTTCCGCGCCGTGGGCGGAACGCCCCGGTTCATGGTGTCCGGCACCGGGCCGTACCTGACGGACGCCGACGGGCGGGAGTACGTCGACCTCGTGTGTTCCTGGGGACCGATGATCCTCGGGCACGCGCACCCCGAGGTGATCGCCGCCGTGCAGGAGGCCGTCGCCCGCGGGACCTCCTTCGGCACGCCCGCCGAGGGCGAGGTCGCGCTCGCCGAGGAGATGGTCGCCCGGGTCGCTCCGCTGGAGGAGGTGCGGCTGGTGTCCAGCGGCACCGAGGCCACCATGTCCGCCATCCGGCTCGCCCGCGGGTTCACGCAGCGCGCCAAGGTCATCAAGTTCGCCGGCTGCTACCACGGCCACGTCGACTCCCTGCTGGCCGCCGCCGGCTCCGGCGTCGCCACCTTCGCACTGCCCGACACCCCCGGCGTCACCGGCGCGCAGGCCGGCGACACGATCGTGCTGCCGTACAACGACCTCGAGGCCGTGCACGCCGCCTTCGCCGCCCACCCCGGCGAGATCGCCTGCGTGATCACCGAGGCGTCGCCCGGCAACATGGGCGTCGTACCGCCGCTGCCCGGCTTCAACCAGGGGCTGAAGGACGCGTGCGCCGCGAACGGCGCGCTGTTCATCTCCGACGAGGTCATGACGGGCTTCCGCACCAGCAAGGCCGGCTGGTACGGCGTCGAGGGCGTCGTCCCCGACCTGATGACCTTCGGCAAGGTCATGGGCGGTGGGTTCCCCGCCGCCGCGTTCGGCGGGCGCGCCGACGTCATGGCGCACCTCGCCCCCGCCGGCCCCGTCTACCAGGCCGGCACCCTCTCAGGGAACCCGGTCGCCACCGCCGCCGGCCTCGCGCAGCTGCGGCTGCTGGACGACGCCGCGTACGAGAAGGTCGATGCCGTCTCCGCGCAGATCCAGGCGCTCGTCACCGAGGCGCTGGCCAAGGAGGGCGTCGCGCACCGGCTGCAGACCGCCTCCAACATGTTCTCCGTCTTCTTCACGGACCGGCCCGTCCGCAACTACGAGGACGCCAAGGCGCAGGAGTCCTTCCGGTTCACCGCCTTCTTCCACTCGCTGCTGGCCGGCGGCGTCTACCTGCCGCCGTCGTCCTTCGAGTCGTGGTTCGTGTCCACCGCGCACGACGAGCGGGCGGTGCAGCGGATCGCCGACGCCCTGCCGGCGGCGGCCCGGGCGGCTGCGGAGGCGACGGCGTGAGCGACAGCGGCAACGACATCACCGTCGTCCACCTGATGCGGCACGGCGAGGTCGAGAACCCCACCGGCGTCCTCTACGGCCGCCTGCCCGGCTACCACCTCTCGGCGCTGGGCCGGCGGATGGCCGACCGGGTCGCCGAGCACCTCGCGCCCCGCGACATCACGTACGTCGTCGCCTCCCCGCTGGAGCGGGCGCAGGAGACGGCGACGCCGATCGCCAAGGCGCACGGGGTGGACGTCGACACCGACGAGCGGCTGATCGAGGCCGGCAACGTCTTCCAGGGCAAGACCTTCGGCATCGGCGACGGCGCGCTGCGCCGGCCCGCCAACTGGAAGCACGTGGTCAACCCGTTCAAGCCGTCCTGGGGCGAGCCGTACGTCGACCAGGTGGTGCGGATGATGGGCGCTCTGAACGCGGCCAAGGACCGCGCCCGGGGGCACGAGGCGGTGCTGGTCAGCCACCAGCTGCCGATCTGGATCGTGCGCTCCTACGTCGAGCGCCGGCGCCTGTGGCACGACCCGCGCAAGCGGCAGTGCACCCTGGCGTCCCTGACGACGTTCACGTACCAGGGCGACCGGATCGTGTCCGTCGGGTACACCGAGCCCGCCCGTGACCTCGTCCCGGCGCATCTGCTGGCGGGGGCCAAGCCGGCGAAGGGGAAGACCAAGGCGTTCGGGGCCTGACGCCTCGTCGGCTCCTGCCGTCCCTCCCGCGCGGTGGCGGTGATTCGTGTCGTTCGTCACGGAATCCGCACGAATTTTCGGAACCTGTCCGTTCGTCGCGTCCTCTGACTGGGTGACCACCAGAGGACGTGACGAACGAGGTTGCGATGCGCACTTCCACCCGCACTCTCACCCGCAGGGGGATGCTCGGACTCGGCGCGGGCGCCGCGGCCGCCGCCGGGCTCGCGGGCTGCGGCTCCCACACACCGTCGGACGGCTCGCACCAGGCCGGCGGTTCCGGGGGCCGGCCGTCCCCGTCGGGCAGCACCCCGCCGCCCGCCCGCCCCATCGGCGACGGATCCACGTCGTACACGGGCAAGCAGCCGCACCAGCCGGACGAGCCCGTTCCGCTGGAGCCCGGTCAGACCCCGCCGCAGTTCGTCGTCTTCTCCTGGGACGGGGCCGGGGAGGTCGGCAACGGGCTCTTCCCGCGCTTCCTCGACCTCGCCGAGGAACACGGCGCGCACATGACCTTCTTCCTCTCCGGGCTGTATCTGCTGCCCGAGTCGAAGAAGCGCCTGTACGACCCGCCGAACAACCCGCGTGGCGCCTCCGACATCGGCTACCTGACCGACGACCACGTCAAGGCCACGCTGCAGAACGTCCGCCGGGCCTGGCTGGAGGGCCACGAGATCGGCACCCACTTCAACGGGCACTTCTGCGGCGGCCACGGCAGCGTCGCCAACTGGACGCCACGGCAGTGGCGCAGCGAGATCGACCAGGCCAAGTCCTTCGTCAAGCAGTGGCGGACCAACACCGGCTGGACCGACCTGCCGTCCCTGCCGTTCGACTACGACAAGGAACTCGTCGGCGGCCGCACTCCCTGTCTGCTCGGCCAGGACAACCTGCTGCCCACCGCCCGCGAGCTCGGCTGGCGCTACGACGCCTCCTCGCCCGGCGGCCGTCAGGTCTGGCCGGTGAAGAGGCAGGGGATCTGGGACCTGCCGTTGCAGCAGATACCTTTCCCCGGGCGTTCCTTCGAGGTGCTGTCCATGGACTACAACATGCTCGCGAACCAGTCGATCAACTCGACGAAGGCGCCCGCCCACAACTACCCGGGCTGGCGGGAGCAGTCCGCGGGGGCGTACATATCCGGCTTCAAGCGGGCATATGAGACGAACCGGGCACCCTTCTTCGTCGGCAACCACTTCGAGCAGTGGAACGGCGGCATCTACATGGACGCCGTCGAGGAAGCCCTCAAGCACATCGTGCGGGAGAGGGAGAAGGGCGGGGACATCCGGCTGGTCTCCTTCCGCCAGTTCACCGACTGGCTGGACGTCCAGCGGCCGGAGGTGCTGGCCAAGCTCCGCACCGTCGAGGTGGGGCAGCGGCCGGCCGGCGGCTGGAACACCTTCCTCAAGGACACCGGGAACCCCGGCGCGGGCACCGGGACGGGCTCCGCAAACGCCGCCTGAAATGCGGGTTTCCACCCGTGAGGGGGGTGCGCAAGATCCCCGGAACGGACATGCGAAACTTTTCACATGAGTGCCGCCAGCCGCGCCCCCCTGCGCTCGAACCGCACCAACGCCCGCGTCCGTCGCCGTGCCGCCCTGACCACCGGCGCCGCCGTGGCCGCGCTGCTCGTGTCCGCGTGCAGCTCCGGGGGCACCTCGGGCGGTGGCGGCCAGACGGGCTTCATCACCGGCTCGGACGGCATCGCCACCGTCAAGAAGGGTGACCGCGCGGACGCCCCCGACCTGTCCGGCGAGACCGTCGACGGCGGCCGGCTCGACGTCGACGCCTACAAGGGGAAGGTCGTCGTCCTCAACGTGTGGGGCTCCTGGTGCCCGCCCTGCCGCGCCGAGGCCAAGAACTTCGAGAAGGTCTACCAGGACGTCAAGGACCAGGGCGTCCAGTTCGTCGGCATCAACACCCGCGACACCTCCACCGGTCCGGCCCGCGCCTTCGAGAAGGAGTACGGGGTCACCTACCCGAGCCTGTACGACCCGACCGGCAAGCTGATGCTCCGCTTCGAGAAGGGCACGCTCAACCCGCAGGCCATCCCCTCCACGCTCGTCATCGACCGGGAGGGCAAGGT
The DNA here is from genome assembly GCF_014650995.1 of Streptomyces viridiviolaceus. Classification (GTDB taxonomy): domain Bacteria; phylum Actinomycetota; class Actinomycetes; order Streptomycetales; family Streptomycetaceae; genus Streptomyces; species Streptomyces viridiviolaceus. The sequence continues at coordinate 165,961 of NZ_BMWA01000019.1, read as the reverse complement.
CGCCGCGCGCACCCTCCAGGCGCTCAGCGAGGAGAAGCTGCGCAAGATGCTCGACCCGGTCCTCGCGGAGAAGTGACGTGACCGCAGTCACCACGCTCGCAGCGGAGGGCTACAACGGCACGGTGCTCAACGGCGCCCTGCTGATGGCCCTCCCCATCGCGCTGCTCGGCGGCCTCGTCTCCTTCTTCTCGCCCTGCGTCCTGCCGCTCGTCCCCGGCTACCTGTCCTACGTCACCGGCGTCACCGGCACCGACCTGGCGGAGGCCCGGCGCGGACGGATGGTCGCCGGCGCCTCCCTCTTCGTCCTCGGCTTCACCGCCGTGTTCGTCTCCAGCGGGGCCCTGTTCGGCTACTTCGGTTCGACCCTGCAGGAACAGCGGGGCGTGCTGTCCAAGGTGCTCGGCGTCCTCATGATCCTCATGGGCGTCTTCTTCATGGGGCTGATGCCCTGGCTGACCCAGCGCGAGTTCCGCTTCCACAGGCGGCCGGTGACCGGGCTGGTCGGCGCCCCGCTGCTGGGCGCGCTGTTCGGCATCGGCTGGACGCCGTGCATCGGCCCGACCCTCGCGTCCGTGCTGGCGCTCTCCTCCGACCAGGGCACCGCCGGCCGCGGCGCGATACTGACCGTCGCCTACTGCCTCGGCCTCGGCCTGCCCTTCGTGCTCGCCGCGGTCGCCTTCCGCAAGGCGCTCGGCGCCTTCGGCTGGGTCAAGCGCCACTACACCTGGGTGATGCGCATCGGCGGCACCATGATGATCGCGACCGGTCTGCTGCTGCTGACCGGCGCGTGGGACAGCATCGTGCAGGACATGCAGACCTGGTCCAACGGCTTCACTGTGGGGATCTGATCCATGAGCAACACCACTGCAGACAAGACCCCGAAGGCCGGTGACGACCAGGACCTGGGCGCCGCCGGCGCCCAGCTGTCCACGGCGCCCAAGGACGAGGCCCCGAACCTCCCCGCCCTCGGCGTCGTCGGCTGGATCCGCTGGTTCTGGCGGCAGCTCACCTCGATGCGGGTGGCGCTGCTGCTGCTCCTGCTGCTGTCGCTGGGCGCGATCCCCGGCTCGCTGATCCCGCAGACCGGCATCGACGCCCTGGCGGTCGAGGACTTCCGCGACCGGCACGAGGTCCTCGCGCCGGTCTACGACAAGCTCGGCCTCTTCCACGTCTACAGCTCGGTGTGGTTCTCCGCGATCTACATCCTGCTGTTCGTCTCCCTCATCGGCTGCATCGTCCCGCGCACCTGGCAGTTCGTGGGCCAGCTGCGCGGCCGACCGCCCGGCGCTCCCCGGCGCCTGACCCGGCTGCCCGCCTACACCACCTGGCGCACCGAGGCCGAACCCGAGCAGGTCCGCGAGGCCGCGCTGGCGCTGCTGAAGAAGCGCCGCTTCCGCGCCCACGCCGTCGGTGACGCCGTCGCCGCCGAGAAGGGCTATCTGCGCGAGGTCGGCAACCTGGCCTTCCACATCGCGCTGATCGTGATGCTGATCGCCTTCGCCTGGGGCCAGCTGTTCAAGTACGAGGGCAACAAGCTGATCCTGGAGGGCGACGGCTTCTCCAACACGCTCACCCAGTACGACGACTTCAAGTCGGGCAACCTGTTCGGCCAGGACGACCTGGACCCGTTCAGCTTCAGCCTGAAGGACTTCAAGGGCACCTACGAGCCGACCGGCCCCAACCGCGGCACGCCGCGCACCTACGAGGCGGACGTCACCTACAGCGTCGGCGCCTACGGCAAGGACGAGACGGCCACCATCAAGGTCAACAAGCCGCTGGAGATCGACGGCTCGAAGGTCTACCTCGTCTCCCACGGCTACGCCCCCATCGTCACCGTCAAGGACGGCAAGGGCAACGTCGTGATGGACAAGGAGGCCGTGGCCCTGCTCCCGCTGGACGCCAACGTCACCTCCTCCGGCGCCATCAAGGTCATGGACGGCTACCGCGACGCCGAGGGAAAGAAGGAACAGCTCGGCTTCCAGGCCTTCTTCCTGCCGACCTACGGCGGCAAGGGCAGCACGATGGTGTCCATGTTCCCGGCGCTGATCAACCCGATGCTCGCGCTGAACGCCTACCACGGCGACCTCGGCGTGGACGCCGGCATCCCGCAGAGCGTGTACCAGCTCGACAAGACCAAGATGAAGGAGTTCAAGGACGCCGACGGCGAGCTGTTCAAGAAGCAGCTCAAGATCGGCGAGACCATGACGCTCCCGAACGGCGCCGGCTCCGTCACCTTCGACGGCGTCCAGGAGTGGGCCGGCTTCCAGGTCACCCAGCAGCCGGCCAGCGGCTGGGCGCTCGCCGGTTCCGTCGCCGCCATCCTCGGCCTCGCCGCCTCCCTCTTCGTCCAGCGCCGCCGCATGTGGGTGCGGGCCGTCAAGGGTGCCGACGGCGTCACGGTCGTCGAGATGGCGGGCCTCGGCCGCAGCGAGTCCGCCAAGGTCCCCGAGGAGCTCGGCGACCTCGCCGGGATCCTGTACGAACAGGCGCCCGGCGCCCCCGATGACGACACCCCCGAATCCCCCGACTCCCGAGTCGTACCTGCCGAAGGGGCTGAGAAGTGACTCTCGCCGCCGCAACAGAGCTGGCCGCCGCGACCAACGAGAACCTCGCGAACATCAGCAACACGCTGATCTACTCCGCGATGGCCGTGTACACCCTGGCCTTCTTCGCGTACATCGCCGAGTGGCTCTTCGGCAGCCGCAGCAAGGTCGGCCGCACCGCCGCCGCGCTCACCGCCACGAGCGAGGCGAAGGCGAAGACCGGCCCGGCCGTCACCGTGAAGAAGGCCGGTGGCACCGCCGTGCTGGAGCGGCCCCAGGTCGTCGTGCGCGCCGCGGCCGGCTCCCGTGACGTACCCGACGGGCCGGGTGCCCACGGCGGGACGGAGAAGGGCGACCTCTACGGGCGTATCGCCATCTCGCTCACCGTGCTCGCCTTCGCCGTCGAGTTCGGCGGCGTGCTCACGCGGGCCCTGTCGGTGGAGCGGGCGCCGTGGGGCAACATGTACGAGTTCAACATCACCTTCACCACGGTCGCCGTCGGCGTGTACCTCGCGCTGCTCGCCCTGAAGAAGAACGTCCGCTGGCTCGGCCTTCCCCTGACCACCACGGTCCTCCTCGACCTCGGTCTCGCCGTCACTGTCTTGTACACCGCCAGCGACCAGTTGGTTCCCGCCCTCCACTCGTACTGGCTGTACATCCACGTCTCCACGGCGATCTTCTGCGGCGCGGTCTTCTACGTCGGCGCGGTCGCCGCGATCCTGTACCTGTTCAAGGACTCGTTCGAGAACAAGCTCGCCGGCGGCGGCACCCCCGGCCGCTTCGCGAACTCGGTCCTGGACCGCCTGCCCGCCGCGGCGTCCCTGGACAAGTTCGCCTACCGCGTCAACGCCGCCGTCTTCCCGCTGTGGACGTTCACGATCATCGCGGGCGCGATCTGGGCCGGCGACGCCTGGGGCCGCTACTGGGGCTGGGACCCCAAGGAGGTCTGGTCCTTCATCACCTGGGTCGCCTACGCCGGCTTCCTGCATGCCCGGGCCACCGCCGGCTGGAAGGGCCGCAAGGCCGCCTACCTGGCCCTGGTCGCCTTCGGCTGCTGGCTGTTCAACTACTACGGCGTGAACATCTTCGTCGGCGGCAAGCACTCCTACTCGGGCGTCTGACCGAACTCCCGTCAGGCCGGTTCCCGTGACCCACGTCACGGGAACCGGCCTTCGTCGTGCGGACAGGCAAGGTGATGTGGACACTTATCTGCGGAAACGCATCCGCGCGGGGGACCACGACGCGTTCGGCGACCTCTTCGACGCCTACGCACGCTCCGTCTGCAACCACGCCTTCCGGCGAGCGGGAGGTGGCCGTCGAGGACCTGCCCTCCGGCCGTGCACAACCCTCCGTGCGGAGTCACGCTGGTGTCATGACCGGTTCCATCGAACAGGGCACCAGCGAGACCCGGGGGACCGCCCACCTCCTCCACTTCCTGGTGCGGCTTCCCCGGCCCGTGGAGAAGGTCTGGCCCGCACTGGCCACCGAGGTCGGCCTCGCGGCCTGGTACACCCCGGCCGACGTTCTCGAACACCGTCTGGAAGGGGCGGTCACCCTGCGTGGCGTGGGTGCGGGACGGGTCACCGCCTGGGACGTGGAGAGGGTCGCTGAGTACACGGTGGAGGGCGGCGGCCGCATCCGCTTCCATCTGGAACGGGACGGTGACCGGGGCACCACCCTGCGCTTCACCCACGAGTTCCGGGGCGAGCAGGAGACCGAACAGCGCTGGCGGGCGCGGTTCGAGCGGCTGATCGGCCTGCTGGAGGGCGGCACCTGACCGCCGGCCGGGCTATGCGCCGGGGTCCGCGACGCCTTCGACGTACCCGACGTACGCGTGCAGGGCTCCCGCTCCGGCGAGCATCGCCCGCGTACGCGCGGTGAGCGCCTCTCCCCGCGCCGTGATCGCCGCCCGCAGGGCCTCGCTGCTGCCCTCCCGCCGCAGGCCGTCCAGCACCGGGCGGATCTGGTCGAACAAGTGGTGGCTGCGGCGCAGGGTGCTCACCAGCCGGGCGTCGCGCACGTCGGCGGGGTCGTACAGGCGGTACTTCGTGCCGCGCTCCCGCCGGGGCGTGAGCAGCCCGGCGGCCTCCCACACCCGCAGCGCGGACGTCCGTACGCCGATCAGCGCGGCGACCTCTCCGATGCGCAGGCCGCCCGCTCCGGGAAGCGGCCCGGGCTCCTCGCCGGCCAGCGCCTCCAGGGCCTCGCTCGCGGCCCGCAGCGAGACCCGCTCCTCGTGCAGGGCGGCGTGCGCGGCGTCCACGAGCGCGAGCGCGCCCGGCACGTCCCCGTCGTGCACGGCCCGCACCACCTGCGTGGCCGTCACCGGCCCGTACCCCTGCTTCAGCGCCCGGTACGTCAACAGCGCACGCCGGTGCACCTCGCCGAAGACGCGGTAGCCGGACGCGGTCCGCTCGGCGGGCGGCAGTACGCCCGCGCCCTCGTAGTTGCGGATCTGCTGCGTCGACACACCGGCCAGCCGGGCCAGGTCGACGGATCGGAGCCGACGGTCGTTCGTCATCGGCTCGCAGCCTATGACCGGCACTCCAGCACCGCGTAGTCGGCGAAGCTGCGGCGGTAGCGGGTGTGCCGGGTCTCCTGGGTGTGCCTGCGCTGCCACTCCTCGGCCTCCGCCGGGTCGCCGCACGGCCCGGAGCCGGCCCCGCAGTCCGCGTCGTCGCCGGAGACGCAGCGGGCCTCGTACTCGGGCAGTGCCGACGGGTCCTGGACGATCGCGAACGGCACGTACCGGAAGGTCCGGCGTCCGGCCCCGCCGTGCTGGAGCCGTTGGTGCCGGGCCAGCAGCACGTCGGCGTCGGTCTCCGCGCTGCCGTCGCCGGTGGCCCGCGCACGGTCGCGCCGCTCGGCCAGTCCGGTACACGTGGCGCAGCCGGTGACCGGCTCGGGCGGCGGGCCGACCTCGACCAGCGGACGCGCCGTCAGCAGCCCCGTGAGCGACCGGTCGTTGACGGCCCGGACCCCCGCGCTCAGCCGCTCCTCCGTCGTCGCCGCCCGGACCAGCGCCGGGTCCGCCTGCCACTCCCGGCCGCCGCCGACCGGGCGCAGCATCACGTACGGGCCCGACCGGCCCTGGTACTCGCCGACCTTCCGCGTCCGCGGGTCGTACACGAGCGATCCCGGTTCCATGCTCCGACCTCCGTCACTCTGGGTGTAACGAGGGTTGCCCAGGGGAACCGTCCGTATCAACGCTCGACGCGTGACAGTCGACCACTGTCACGGAGGGGAGGGGCGGCTGTGAGCCGACGCAACGCCGAGGGGGCCTCGGGGGTCAGCACGGCCGCGGTGTTCGGCGAGGTGCTGAAGCACTTCCGTGAGGCCGCGGGGCTGACGCAGGAGGGCCTGGCGGCCCGCATCCCGTGCGACCGCTCACACGTCGCGCGCGTGGAGGCGGGGACGCGGGTGCCGCAGGACACGTTCGCGAAGACGTGCGACGAGTTGCTGGGCACGGGTGGGGTGTTGGTGCGGTTGTGGGGGCGGATCGACTGGTATCCGCAGGTGGAGCATCCGGATTGGTTCCGGCGGAGGGCCGAGATGGACGCGAAGGCGGTGGCGCTGCGGGAGTACCAAGAGCGAGTCGTACCAGGGTTGTTGCAGACAGAGGAGTATGCATGGGCACTGTTCTCGCGAGTGACCGGCCACGTCGAGGCCGAGGAGCGCGTGCGCGCCCGCATGAGCCGGCAGCAGCGTTTCTTGGACGATGACGGTCCGCTGTACCACGTCGTGCTGGACGAGAGCTGCCTACGAACCGTCATCGGTGGTCCGGCGGTGATGAGCGGTCAGTGTGCCCACCTGCTGGAGCTGGGTCGCCGCCCCAACATCCGGATCCAGGTCGCCCCCGCAAGCCTCCCGGGACTGATCCGCCCCAACGCCTCCATGTCATTGATCGAACTGCTCGGCGGGCATCGGTGGGTGTACTCGGAGTCGCTGGACCGCGGGCACTTCAACGACGATCCAACTCTCTTCCGGCGCCATAGCCAGACCTATGATGTGCTCCGGGCGGACGCGCCGTCAGCTCCTGAGTCCGCCGCTCTGATCAGTGACGCGTTGGAGAGGTACCAACAGGATGGACAGCCACGAGTTCAGCGCGGTGACTTGGGTCAAGAGCAGCTACAGCGGCGACAACGGCGGCAATTGCGTCGAAGTGGCCCCCGGATTCCCCGCCACCGTCCCCGTCCGCGACGGCAAGAACCCTGACGGTCCCGTCCTGTTGGTAAGCCGCGCGGCCTGGGCCGCGTTCACGTCGGCCCTGCGCTGACACCGGAACCCGGTTTCTCGCGCTCCGGTGCTGCGGGCGGCTACCCCGTAAAGGACCACTGGGGAAGAAAGAACCCACCAAGCCCCACCCCTCCCGCCCGTGGCGCGGTCTCACTCAGGTGGGTGAACATCATCGGTTGGGCTGGATTTCGGATCCCCCAACTCCCTTACGCTCAGCGCAACAACCGCTGACATATGTCGGCCCCCGTCGGGGACTAGCGATCCCCGCGAGGGCCTGACCACCAAGGAAGAGAGAGACCTTCCTGATGGGTACCCCCGACCTTAGCGTGCCCTCGCACGCCCAGTCCGCCGTTGGCGACAAACACCCCCGATCCGGGGACCGTCACTGCCAATCCTCCGGCGTGATCCACGACAACGTCCGCCACACCACGAACTTCACCGTGGTCGGCAACCACCTCGCCCAGCACCCGGAGCTGTCGCTGCTCGCGATCGGGCTGGGCCTGCACATCCAGTCGCTGCCGGAGGGCAGGCTCTGCGACATCAAGACCCTCGCCGCACGCTTCAAGGAGGGCACGGCCCGGATCGCCGCCGGCCTGCGCGAGCTGGAGGCACACGGCTACCTGCGCCGGGAACGCGTACGCACCCCCGCCGGGCGCATCGTCACCCGTACGGTCTCCTGCAACCAGCCGGGTGCGACGCGGCACCGCCCAGAGCCCGCCAGGAAACCGCACGCCGAGCAGCGCCCGCCCCGCAAGAAGCGTGCCCTGCCCGCCGTACCGCAGCCGAGCTGCAAGTCCCCGGCGCTCCTCCAGCAGGCCACCGATCTCCTGGCCAACCTGCGCCGCCACGCCCCAAGCCTGCTCCTCTCGGCCTGCGACACGGCCCACCTGGCGCCCGGCGTGGCGGTATGGCTGGAACGGGACGTGGCCCCCGCGGCCGTACGCCACGCCCTGACCACCGACCTGCCGCCGGAGGGCGTCCGCCGCCCGGCCGCCCTCCTGGCCCACCGCCTCACGGCCCAGTTGCCCCCGCCGCCGCCCTTCCGCGCCCCGGCCGCACCGCCACCCGTCCGGCACCCGCTCCAGAACTGCGACGGCTGCGACCGCAGCTTCCGCGCACCGGAGCCCGGAGGACGCTGCCGCGACTGCCGGGCAGCCGCCGGCCATCCCTGACCCCCTGAAGGCCCTGTCCACAGCATTGCGGGACGCACCGGAAGACATCGCGGACCCCATCGTCGAATTCACCGCACAGGGCCTGGGCAACCGCCCGGCGAAGCACCTCTGGAGGAACCTGGTGGCCGTGGACCTCTCCTTCTACAAGTCGTACATCGCCGAAGAGATCCGGGACGAAGGCCGCGAACAGGGCCGCGAACAGGGGGGCGCCCAGCAGGGCGCCCAAGACGTCCTGCTCGTCCTGGAGCAGCGCGGCCTCGACGTCGCCGACGACGTCCGCAGGCGCATCACGGACTGCGACGACCCCGGCATCCTGCGCCGCTGGCTCGCCCGCGCCGTCACCGCACCCACCGCCGAAGAGATCTTCGGCGACGAGTGACCCGGCCCCGCCTCACACCGCCTCCGCGCTGATCGACCGCCAGATCCGCTCCGGCAGGACCCGTGCCGCCTCGTCGAGGTCGATGTCGCCGAAGGTCAGCCAGCGGCGGGCGGCGCCGACGACCGGGCCGAGGACGAGGGACTCGATCAGCGGCAGGGGCAACGGCGCGATCTCGCCCTTCTCGACGTGGTGCGCCACCCATGCGGCCATGGGGGTCAGCCTGGCCTCCTGGGCGTCGCGGAGCTGTGCCGCCTGGGTCATCCCGAGACGGTCGGCCCGTGAGGAGTGCAGCAGCATGCCCGCCTCCCGGTGTTCCCGGACGAAGGACAAATAAGTGCGCGTCAGGGCGCGGACGCCGGTGCGGGCCGTGCGGGAGTGCTCCAGGGCCGTGACCATCTCGCCCAGCAGCCGTCCCAGCCAGCGCATCAGCAGGGCGTCGACGAGGCCGTCGATGCTGCCGAAGTGGTGGTAGAGGCTGCCCAGGCTGACCCCGCTGGCCCTGGTCACGGCGTTCACCGTCAGCCCCGGCTCGCCCGCCTCGGCGTAGACGCGCAGCGCCGCGTCCAGGAGCAGTTCGACGGTGGCCTCGCCACGTTGTTGCTTGGGGCTCATGGGGCGACCGTCCTCGAACGTCGTGCTGGCGAGATGGGCTTCTAGAGTCGTTTTCTAGAAATCTACTCCAGTTGTCCGGCCGACCGGAGCGCCCTGCGCCCACGCCCCAGGAGCCGTACACCGACGACCCGTACACCGAGGACGCCTCCGCGAGCACACCTCCGCCGCCGTCTCGGTTCCTACGCGCGGAAATAGAATGATTTTCTAGAAGGATCTTTCAATCCCGGGTCGCGATGATGCAGACTGATGCCCTGTCCGGACCCGTGTCCGTCCGTACGGACTGGGGGGAATGTACGGCCGCCACGGGTCCGGCCGGGCCGGTCGGTGAACGGGGAGAGAGTGAACGGGGAAACCGGATTCGACCTCGCGGGCAGCGGGGCCGAACCGCTGGAGGACGGCGACCCTCGACGGATCGGGACGATCCCGCTGGTCGGACGCCTCGGCGCCGGCGGAATGGGGCGGGTCTATCTCGGCGTCCACGAGGGGCGTTACGTCGCCGTCAAGCAGGTGCTGCCCTCGGTCGTCGGCGAGGACAAGGACTTCCTGCGCCGTTTCGGCCACGAGCTGGACAACCTCTCCCGGCTTCCCGCGGAGGCCACCGCCCCGCTGCTCGCCGGTGACCGTGAGGCACGGCCGCCGTGGTTCGCCACCGCGTACGTGCCCGGCATCACCCTGCGCGAGGCCGTCGAGCTGCACGGGCCCCTGCCCGCCGACGCCTTGTGGCTGTTGCTGAGGGACGCGGCCTCGGGGCTGGCGGCGGTGCACGCGCTGGACATGGTGCACCGGGACCTGAAGCCGTCCAACGTCATGCTGACCCTGGACGGTCTCACCGTCATCGACTTCGGTGTCGCCCGGGCGGCCGAGCAGAGTCAGCTGACACGGACCGGCATGGTGGTGGGCACGCCCGCCTACATGTCACCGGAACAAGCCGCGGGCAAACGGGCGTCGAGCGGCGTCGTCGACGTGTTCGCGCTGGGTTCGGTGATCGCCTACGCGGCCTCCGGACGACCGCCCTTCGGCGACGAGTCCGGGCACGCCGTGCTCTACCGCATCGTGCACGAGGAGCCCGATCTCGAGCCGCTGCGCGAGCTGGACCCCGGACTCGCCGACGTCGTCGCGTCCTGCCTCGACAAGGACCATGAGGGCCGGCCCGGCGCCGCCGAACTCCTCGAACTCGCCACGCAGCACGCACCGACCGCCGCGCCGCTGTGGCCCGAGGACATCACCGAGCTGCTGACGGAACGGGCCGCCTTCGCGGCACGCACTCCGGACGAGGACGACCTGCCGGTGCCCCTGCCCTCCACGGAGCCGGAGCCCGAGGTCGAACGGCGGAGGACGGAGCCGCAGTCCCGGCCGTTGCGGAAGGAGCGGAGCCGCCGGACCCGGGTCCTGGTCGCCGTCCTCCCCGTCGTGGTGGTCGCCACGGGCACGACGCTGGCGGTCCGCCTGCTGCCGTACTCGACGTCACCCGAGGACGAGGCCCGTGCCACGCCATCCGCGGCCACCGCCCCGGCCACGTCCTCGCCGGGCGTGAAGTCGACGGACTCGGCGACCGGGAGCGCGTCCCCGTCGGTGTCCCCGGACGGCGAGAAGGGCGAGGACGGGGACAACGGCAAGGACGGAGACAACGGCAAGGACGGAGACGACGGGAAGGACGGCGAGGACGGCACCCCGGGCCTGGGGAACGGCACAGGTGCGGGCGCGGGCGGCACCGGCGACTCGGACGGCGGTTCCGAAGACGCCGGGGCCGGCGGCTCGGCGGGATCCACCGGGTCCGACGGATCGAGCGGTTCCGGCGACTCCGGAGGGTCCGGGGCCGGGTCGGGATCCGGTGGGCCGGGGACCTCGCCCGGCACCCCGCCCTCCGGCTGGTTCACCCTGCGCAACGGCGAGAACGGGAAGTGCCTCACCCAGGTCTACGGCTCCGCGAGCCTCGGTGCCTGCACGGACGCGACCGCCTCCTGGACCTTCAAGAGCGCCTCCGGCGGCACCGTCAAGGTGATCAACCGTTCGAGCGGCGCCTGCCTGAGCTCGAACGGGAACGGCCAGGCCACCTTCGTGGCCAACTGCAGTCAGGACAGCGCCGGTCTGCGCTGGCGCACCGGCTCCGGCGGCACCCTCTCGGGCTACGGCGGCTGCCTCGACCTGGCCTTCGGCGGCGGCGTGGCGACCCACACGTGCCAGTCGGGGGCGGCGTCCCAGCAGTGGGCGAGGTCCTAGTCGGGCCCCTTGACCCGGTCTCAGCCGTCGCCGTCCCGCTTGGGCTTGTCGTCCTTGTCGTCGTCCAGGGACTTCAGGAACTCGGGATTGTCGTCCGGCGCGACCCACTGGCGCCGTCCGCCGCCCTGCCACGGCGAGCCGGTCACCGGCTGCCGCTTCTTCCCGGCGATGATCCACGAGATCGAGCCGACCAGCGGGAAGAGCAGCACGAGGATCGCCCACAGCGGCTTGGGCATGTGGCGGATGTCCTCGTCCTTCGTGCTGATGCAGTCGATGAACGCGTAGACGCTCAACGCCAGTGGCACGAGGAACATCAGCACCCGGAGCATGGGCCCTCTCCAACGGAAGCGGTGGGCGATACAGGTCGATACAGGGTCGGTACGGGGCCAGCGTAACCGCTCGGGGATACTGGACCGCATGGCTTACGACGATCTTCGCTCCCTGCTCAGGGCGCTGGAGCGCGAGGGCGACCTGAAGCGCATCAAGGCCGAGGTGGACCCGTACCTGGAGGTCGGGGAGATCGTCGACCGGGTGAACAAGGCCGGCGGCCCCGCCCTGCTCTTCGAGAACGTGAAGGGCTCCTCCATGCCCCTCGCGATGAACGTCTTCGGGACCGACCGGCGTCTGCTGAAGGCCCTCGGCCTGAAGTCGTACGGCGACATCTCCGACAAGATCGGCGGGCTGCTGAAGCCGGAGCTGCCGCACGGGTTCGTCGGGATGCGGGAGGCCTTCGGCAAGCTCGGCGCGATGACGCACGTACCGCCGAAGAAGGTGAAGTCCGACAACGCGCCCGTGCAGGAGGTCGTCCTGCACGGCGACGACGTCGACCTCGACCGGCTCCCCGCGCTCTTCACCTGGCCCAAGGACGGCGGCTCCTTCTTCAACCTGGGCCTCACCCACACCAAGGACCCGGAGACGGGCATCCGCAACCTGGGTCTGTACCGGCTCCAGCGCCACGACAAGCGCACCATCGGCATGCACTGGCAGATCCACAAGGACAGCCGCAACCACTACCAGGTGGCGGCCCGGCGCGGCGAACGGCTGCCCGTCGCCATCGCCTTCGGCTGCCCGCCGGCCGTGACGTACGCCTCCACCGCGCCGCTCCCCGGTGACATCGACGAGTACCTGTTCGCCGGGTTCGTGCAGGGCAAGCGGATCGAGATGGTCGACTGCAAGACCGTGCCGCTCCAGGTGCCCGCCAACGCCGAGGTGGTACTGGAGGGCTGGCTGGAGCCCGGCGAGATGCTGCCGGAGGGTCCGTTCGGCGACCACACCGGCTTCTACACGCCCCAGGAGCCCTTCCCGGCCCTGAAGATCGACTGCGTGACGATGCGGAAGCGCCCGCTGCTCCAGTCGATCGTCGTCGGGCGTCCGCCGACGGAGGACGGGCCGCTGGGCCGCGCGACCGAGCGCTTCTTCCTTCCGCTGCTGAAGATCATCGTTCCGGACATCGTGGACTACCACCTGCCGGAGGCGGGCGGCTTCCACAACTGTGCGATCGTGTCGATCGACAAGAAGTACCCCAAACACGCCCAGAAGGTGATGCACGCCATCTGGGGCGCGCACATGATGTCCCTGACCAAGCTGATCGTGGTCGTCGACTCCGACTGCGACGTGCACGATCTGCACGAGGTCGCCTGGCGCGCGCTCGGCAACACCGACTACGCCCGCGACCTCACGGTCGTCGAGGGGCCCGTCGACCACCTCGACCACGCCTCCTACCAGCAGTTCTGGGGCGGCAAGGCCGGCATCGACGCCACGAAGAAGTGGCCCGAGGAGGGGTACACGCGAGACGGTGGCTGGCCGGACATGGTGCTGTCCGACCCGGAGACGGCGGCGAAGGTCGACCGCCGCTGGAAGGAGTACGGACTGTGACGTCGGCTTCCGCCGCGCTGCCGCAGCAGCCGGGGCGCACGAAGGCGTTCCTCCGCCTGGTGATGATCGAGCACTCGGTCTTCGCCCTCCCCTTCGCCTACATCGCCTCCCTCACCGCGATGTTCCAGTGGGACAAGAACATCCACTGGGGCCGGCTGCTGCTGGTCACCGTCGCCATGGTCGGCCTGCGCACCTTCGCCATGGCGGTCAACCGGATCATCGACCGCGAGATCGACGCCCGCAACCCGCGCACCGCCCACCGGGAGCTGGTCACCGGCGCGATGTCGGTCAAGCACGCCTGGACCGGCGCGCTGATCGCCCTCGTCGTCTTCCTCGGCGCGGCGGCCCTGCTCAACCCGCTGTGCCTCGCCCTCGCGCCCATCGCGGTGATCCCGATGGTGGTGTATCCGTACGGCAAGCGGTTCACGAACTTCCCGCAGGCCATCCTGGGTCTCGCCCAGGCGATGGGCCCGGTCGGCGGCTGGCTGGCGATCAGCGGCAGCTGGTCCTGGGACGCGGTGATCCTCGGCCTCGCGGTCGGCGTCTGGATCGGCGGCTTCGACCTGATCTACGCCTGCCAGGACGTCGAGACGGACCGGAAGGTCGGCGTCATGTCGGTGCCGGCCCGGTTCGGCATCCCGGCGGCGATCTGGGGCGCCCGGGCGTGCCACACGGTGACCACGGCCCTGTTCGTCTGGTACGCCGTCGTCACCGACGCCGGTGCCTTCTTCTGGCTCGGCCTGCTGATCGTGGCGGGCGCGTTCGTGTACGAGCACACCATCGTGCGCCCGAACGACCTGTCCCGGCTGAACCGGGCGTTCTTCAGCGTCAACGGCTTCATCGGCATCGCCCTGTTCGTGTGCGCGCTGCTCGACCTGCTTGTTCGGGGCCTCACGGTCTGAAAACCCTGAGCCGACGGATAGGCTCGGCATCATGAAGCCAGGACAGACGCAGCGCGCGCCTTGGATCGTGGGGGTGTCGGGAGCATCCGGTACGCCGTACGCGGCGGCCGTGCTGCGGGCGCTGCTCGCGGCCGGCGAGGACGTCGACCTGGTGGTCAGCCGGGCCTCGCGGCTGACCCTGCTCGACGAGACCGGCATCTCCTTCCGCGACGCCCACTGGCAGGACGACCTGCGCGCATGGCTCGCGCGCGGGGCCGACGGGAAGCCGGGGACGTTCGACGTCGACATCTCCGGCGTACGGCACTGGAGCGCGGGCGACCTCGCGGCCGGGCCGTCCTCGGGGTCGTACCCGGCCAAGGGCATGCTGATCGTGCCCGCGTCCACGGCCTGCGTGGCCGGTGTCGCGCTCGGGCTGTCGAAGGACCTGTTGCAGCGGTCGGCGAGCGTGACCCTGAAGGAGGGGCGCAAGCTGGTCGTGGCCGTACGGGAGACCCCGCTGGACGGCCGGACGCTGCGGCACCTGGTGACACTGGACGACGCGGGCGCGACCGTGGTGCCCGCCTCGCCGGCCTTCTACGCGGGGGCGACACACATCCAGGACCTGGTGGACTTCGTCGCCGGACGCGTACTCGACGCGGCGGGTGTCGAGCACCACCTCTACCGCCGCTGGCGCGGCGAACTCGGCGGCGGGTCCCGCCCCGACTGACGCACCACCCGAGCACCACCTCCCCCCACACGTTTCAGGAACTCTCCAGACCTCTTCAGCACACTTCAGTGGAAGGCTTCGATCGCATGGACGCGGTGGACAGGCAGCTCATCCAGGCCCTGAGGGAGAACGGCCGGGCCTCCTACGCGGAGCTGGGACGCCTCGTCGGACTGTCGGGACCGAGCGTCACCGATCGCATCAACCGGCTGGAGGCGGCCGGTGTCATCACCGGCTACCGGGCCACCGTCGACGCCGCCTCGCTCGGACTCGGTGTCACCGCCCTGATCGGCATCTCGCTCTCCGACGCCGCCGACCACGAGGACGTGGCCCAGCGGCTGAAGGACCTGCGGGAGATCGAGGACTGCTGGTTCATCGCCGGCGACGACTCCTTCATGCTCAAGGTGCGCGCGACCGACGTGGACGGCCTGGAGCGGATCATCCGGCGGCTGTCCGGCACGAAGGGCGTCTCCCGGACCCGCACCACGATCGTGCTCTCCACCAAGTGGGAGAACCGGGTGGGAGAGCTGCCGGAGGAGGTCTGAGCCGCAGGGCGTACGGTTGACAAAGTCTGTCTCAGAAAGAGGTATCGGCATGGACGTCGGGCTCAAGCGCGAGCTGGAGGAGAAGGTCCGCTCCGGTGAGCGGCTGACCCGCGAGGACGGCATCGCGCTGTACGAGTCGGACGACCTGGCCTGGCTCGGCGGCCTCGCGCACGAGGTGCGGACGCGGAAGAACGGCGACGTCGTCCACTTCAACGTCAACCGCCACCTCAACATGACGAACGTGTGCACCGCGTCCTGCGCCTACTGCTCCTTCCAGCGCAAGCCGGGTGAGAAGGACGCGTACACGATGCGCATCGAGGAGGCCGTCAAGCTCGCCAAGGCGATGGAGGGCGAGAACCTCACCGAGCTGCACATCGTCAACGGGCTGCACCCGAACCTGCCGTGGCGGTACTACCCGCGCTCGCTGCGGGAGCTGAAGGCCGCGCTGCCGAACGTCTCGCTGAAGGCGTTCACCGCCACCGAGATCCACCACTTCGAGACCATCTCCGGGCTGTCCGCCTCCGAGATCCTCGACGAGCTGATCGACGCCGGTCTGGAGTCCCTGACCGGCGGCGGTGCCGAGATCTTCGACTGGGAGGTCCGGCAGCACATCGTGGACCACCGCACCCACTGGGAGGACTGGTCGCGGATCCACCGGCTTGCGCACGAGAAGGGCCTGAAGACCCCGTGCACCATGCTCTACGGCCACATCGAGGAACCCCGCCACCGCGTGGACCACGTGCTGCGGCTGCGTGAGCTGCAGGACGAGACGAACGGCTTCCAGGTCTTCATCCCGCTGCGCTACCAGCACGACTTCGTGGACATGAAGGACGGCAAGGTCAGGAACCGCCTTCAGGCGCGTACCCAGATGGCGACCGGCGCCGAGGCCCTGAAGACCTTCGCGGTCTCGCGGCTGCTGTTCGACAACGTCCCGCACGTCAAGGTCTTCTGGGTCATGCACGGCGTGCAGACGGCCCAGCTGGCCCTGCAGCACGGCGCCGACGACATGGACGGCTCGGTCGTCGAGTACAAGATCACGCACGACGCCGACAACTACGGCACGCCGAACAAGCTCACCCGTGAGGACCTGCTGGAGCTGATCCGCGACGCGGGCTTCCGGCCCGTCGAGCGCAACACGCGGTACGAGATCATCCGCGAGTACGAGGGTCCCGACGCCGCGCGTCGTGAATCTCCTCAGCCGATGAGGGTGTGAGATCGCTCCGGTCTCGTCATCGGGTGCGGGTGCGTGGGGGCTGGTCGCGCAGTTCCCCGCGCCCCTGAGGGACGTGCGGCGGACGCCCCTTTTCAGAGGCCCGGTGCACTGCGCGACCAGCCACGGACCACCCGTACCCGGCCCGGGTCCGAGCCCCCACGGCGGGTACCCGTAGTCCATGGCCACCGAGGACGACTACACCGCACAACCCTTCGTTCCGGACCACGGCGGTCTGGCCGCCCTGCGGGAGGCCGCGGCCGGCTGCCGCGGCTGCCCCCTGCACCGGAACGCCACCCAGACCGTGTTCGGGGCCGGCAAGGCGACCGCCCGCGTCATGCTCGTCGGCGAGCAGCCCGGCGACCAGGAGGACCGCCAGGGCAGGCCCTTCGTCGGCCCCGCCGGGAAACTGCTCGACCGGGCGCTGGCCGAGGCCGGCATGGACCCGGCGGACACGTACGTGACCAACGCGGTCAAGCACTTCAAGTTCACGCAGGCCGAGCCGCGCAAGCGCCGGATCCACAAGGCACCCACGCTGCGCGAGATGACGGCGTGCGGACCGTGGCTGGCCGCCGAGCTGGCCCTGGTGGAGCCCGAGCTGATCGTGGTGCTCGGCGCCACGGCGGGCAAGGCGCTGCTGGGGTCGTCGTTCCGGGTCACCGAGGTGCGTGGCACGGTGCTGGAGAGGGAGATCCACGGCCGTCCGGAGCGGCTGGTGCCCACGGTGCATCCGTCGGCGGTGCTGCGGGCGGAGGACCGGGAGGGGGCGTACCGGGGCCTGGTCTCGGATCTCAAGACGGCGGCGCAGGCACTTTAGTAATAGATACGATGGGGTCGTGTCCCTTACTTTCACGTTCGACCCCGCCGTCTCCCGCGACCTGCGCGACGGCATCCTCGACCTGTGGACCGACGTCTCCAACGCGGGCGGTTCCGTGGGCTTCGTGCCGCCCGTGGCACGGGAGGACATCCGCCCCGAGCTGGTCAGACACATGGTGGCCATGGCAGAGGGGCGCACCCGCCTGCTGGTCGGGCACGACGAGGAGGGCCGGGTGGCCGCCACGGCGTTCCTCGCCCGCAACACGCACCGCCTGATGACCCACTGGCTGTGGCTGTACACGGTGATGGTGCACCCCCGCCACCAGGGCCGGGGTTACGGCCGGGACCTCATGGCCGCCGCCGCGGACGCGGCCCGCGAGCTCGACGGCATCGAGGCGATACGGCTCACCTGCCGGGGCGGCCTCGGCCTGGAGCGGTTCTACGCCTCCTGCGGCTACAAGGAGGTCGGACGGGTGCCCGGTGCGATCCGGGTGGCGCCGGGCGACGACCGGGACGACATCATGATGCTGTTGCCGCTGCTCTGAGGCACCCCGCACCCCCGCCTGCGGGAGCCGAGCCCCGGCGTGCTTCACTGGACGGTGCCCCTTTGGGTACGTTCTGGCCTCCCCGAAACGGAAGAGTGGATTGCGATGCTCCGCTACACGCTGATGCGCCTCGGGATCTTCGTGGGCTGCCTCGTGGTCGTCTGGGGTCTCGTCTACGCCGGTGTGTTCCCCCGCGGTCTCGGCGACTCCAACGGCATGTGGATCATCCTGCTCGCCCTGCTGATCTCGGCCCCGATCAGCTTCGTGGCGCTGCGCAAGGAGCGGGACCGGGCCTCGGTGCAGGTCGTGCAGCGCGTGGACCGCATGAAGTCCAACCTCGAGGCCAGCCGCAGCCAGGAGGACGTGGTCGACGACGCCGCCCGGGCGCAGGGCCAGACCTCGTAAGCTTCCTCACACACGTGACCGCCCCGGTTTCCGGACACCCCGGAAACCGGGGCACTTTGCGTTTTACGGGAGAAAGCGGTGTCCGACCTCTCAAAGGCAGGCTATGGGAGTCTCAAAGCAATGGTGTTAAAGTCGTGTGCATGATGCCCGCAGCCGCGCCCGCCACACCGCCGAGCCTCGCGCTCGTGGCGCGCCTGCACGTGGACCTCTGCCGGTGCGCGTCCGCGACCTGTCGCCCCTGACGTCCCTCACCCCACCGTCCTCCACGTCAGCCCCTGCGCGTCCGTCCCCGCGTCCCGTCCCCTACGGAGTCTGTCCGTGTCCGCGAACACGAAGTCCGCGACGCCCGTCAAGGCGTCCTCCAAGCTGCCGAAGGTCCCCTTCTGGGCCCAAATAATCGCCGGTCTCGTGCTGGGCGTCCTGCTCGGCTGGCTGGCCCGCAGCCAGGACCTGTCCTGGCTCGTGACCACCCTGGAGAAGGTCGGCGGCACCTTCATCGGCCTGCTGAAGCTGGCCGTCGCCCCCCTCGTCTTCTTCGCGATCCTCGTCTCGATCACCAACCTGCGGAAGGTCAACAACGCGGCCCGCCTGGCGTCCCGCACCCTTCTCTGGTTCATGATCACGTCGCTGATCGCGGTGGCCATCGGCCTCGTCATCGGCCTGGTCACCAACCCCGGCGCCGGCACCGGCCTCACGCCGGCGGACGGTGCGAAGCCCGAGCACACCGGCTCCTGGATCGACTTCCTCACCGGCATCGTGCCGACCGACGTGATCACGCCGTTCACCGAGCTGAACGTGCTCCAGATCGTCTTCATGGCCGCCGTCGCCGGTATCGCCGCCCTCCAGCTGGGCGAGAAGGCCCAGCCGATCCTGAACCTGAGCGAGTCCGTCCTCGAACTCCTGCAGAAGGCCCTGTGGTGGGTCATCCGCCTGGCCCCGCTCGGCACCGTCGGCCTCATCGGCAACGCCATCGCCACCTACGGCTGGGACCTGATCGGCAAGTACGCCACCTTCACCGCCGACATCTACGTCGGCTGCGCGATCGTGCTGTTCGTGGTCTACCCGGCGCTGCTGGCGACCGTCGCCAAGGCCAACCCGCTGCAGTTCTTCAAGGGCGCCTGGCCGGCGATCCAGCTGGCCTTCGTCTCCCGTTCGTCGGTGGGCACCATGCCGCTGACGCAGAAGGTGACCGAGCGCCTCGGCGTGCCGAAGGAGTACGCGTCCTTCGCGGTGCCGTTCGGCGCGACGACCAAGATGGACGGCTGCGCCGCCATCTACCCGGCGATCGCCGCGATCTTCGTCGCCCAGATCTTCGACATCCAGCTGAACGTCGGCGACTACCTGCTGATCGCCTTCGTCTCGGTGGTCGGCTCCGCCGCCACGGCCGGCCTCACCGGCGCCACGGTCATGCTGACGCTGACCCTGTCCACGCTGGGCCTGCCGATGGAGGGTGTCGGTCTGCTCCTCGCGATCGACCCGATCCTGGACATGATGCGCACCGCGACCAACGTCGCCGGCCAGGCCCTGGTGCCGGTCCTCGTCTCGGCCCGCGAGGGCCTGCTCGACCGCAAGGCGTACGACGAGGCCCACAGCTCGCCGATCGACGAGGTGGAGCGGGAGCCCGAGCCGGTGCCGGTCGCCGCGTAGGCGCCGTTCTCCGGACCGTCCCGAACCCCGCTCACCGAGGCCGGTGAGCGGGGTTCGCCGTGTGCGGCCGACACCGCCGGGACGCGAACGTCCTGACCACGGCCGCACGGACCGTACGCTGATTCGCATGGGTGTTGGGAAGACCAAGCGGATGCCGCGCGCGGTCCGTGAGCAGCAGATGCTGGACGCCGCGGTGCGCACCTTCGGTCAGCGCGGGTACATGGCGGCGTCGATGGACGAGATCGCGGAACTCGCGGGCGTGTCCAAGCCGCTGGTGTACCTGTACCTGAACTCGAAGGAAGACCTCTTCACGGCCTGCATCCGCCGTGAGGCGCGGGCCCTGACCGAGGCCGTCCGCGCCGGTGTCCGCCCCGGTCTGCCCGCCGACGGACAACTCTGGTCCGGACTGCGGGCCTTCTTCACGCACACCGCCCGCAACCCGGACGGCTGGGCGGTGCTCCACCTGCAGGCCCGCACCCACGGCGAGCGGTTCGCCGCCGAGGTCGCGGCGATGCGCGAGGAGATCGTCGCGTTCGTGACGCAGCTGATCGCCGCCGCCGCCCGCGAGGCGCACCGTGACCCCGACCTGCCCGAGCGCGAGGTCGCCGGACTGGCCGAGGCCCTGGTCGGCGCCGCCGAGTCGCTGGCCGACTGGGCCAACGCGACGCCCGGTGCCTCGGCGAAGCAGGCGGCGGCGACCCTGATGAACTTCGCCTGGGCGGGCCTGGGCGACCTCATGGCGGGCCGCCCCTGGTCGGCGCCGGAGGGGGCCGAGGAGGAGCCGGTCGCTCAGGCCGGGTAGACGCTCCCCGTCAGATGGACCCGCTCACGCGCGTCCCGCAGCTCGAACAGCCCGCCGTCCGCCCCGTACGTCACCGCCCCCGGCAGCAGCACCGGCGCCCGGAACTCCGCCCGCACCGTGACCGCCTCCGGCGTCCCGTGCTCGGCGAGGCACCGCGCCACGGTCCACATGCCGTGCGCGATGGCCCGGGGGAAGCCGAACAGGCGGGCGGTGAGCGGGTGCAGGTGGATCGGGTTGCGGTCACCGGAGGCGGCTGCGTACCGCCGTCCGAGGCCGCCGTCGAGCCGCCACTCGGCCCGGGCGGGCAGCGGCGCCCGCTCCAGCCGGGGGGCGTCGCCGTCGGCCCGCCCGTCCGGGCGGTGCCGCGCGAGATAGGTGCTCCGCGACTCCCACACGACGTCCCCGCCGGTCCGCATCTCCGTCACCACCGCGGCCTCGGTGCCGCGCCGGTGCGGCACCAGCCGGTCGACGTACACGGCGAGGTCGTACTCCGCGCTCGCGGACATGGCCGCCCGCCGGGTGATGTCGATCGAGGTGTGGACGAGGCCGAGCAGCGGCAGCGGGAAGCCCCGGGCGCTCATCAGGCGCATGGCCGCCGGGAAGCCCAGCACATGCGGATGGGTCACCGGCAGCGTGTCCGCTCCGGCCGGGAACCCGCACACCCGCTCGTACGCGGCCAGCCGGGCGGCGTCCACGCGCAGGCCGGGCAGCAGCAGCCGGGTGCGGGGGAAGCCGGCGTCCGGGCGGGGCCGTTTGAAGGGGGACAGCAGGGCCCCGCGCGCGAGGAGCGGCGCCAGGGCGGGGGAGCCCGTCAGCGTGGTCGTGGTGCGCGTGGCCCCGGTGCCGGTGCGCTCGGTCATCACGCCCCCAGCAGGCTCTGGCCGCAGACCCGCACGACCTGGCCGTTGACCGCGCCGGAGGCCGGGTGGGCGAGCCAGGCGGTCGTCTCGGCGACGTCGACCGGCAGGCCGCCCTGGCCGAGGGAGTTCATCCGCCGTCCGGCCTCGCGGATGAGCAGGGGGACCGCCGCGGTCATCCTCGTCTCGATGAACCCCGGCGCGACCGCGTTCACCGTGACTCGGTGCTCGGCGAGCGCGCGAGGCGCGAGGGAACGGACCAGGCCGACGATCCCGGCCTTGCTCGCGCCGTAGTTGGTCTGGCCCGAGTTGCCCGCGAGTCCGGCGATCGAGGCCGTCGCCACGATCCGGCCGCCCCGCTTCAGAGCGCCCGACGAGAGCAGGGCGTCCGTGGTGCGCAGCACGCTCGCCAGATTGACGTCGAGGACCGAACTCCAGCGTTCGGCGGGCATGTTGACCAGGCGCCGGTCACGCGTGACGCCCGCGTTGTGGATCAGCACGTCCAGGCCGTCGGGCAGCGCGGCCGCGATCCGCTCGCCGGCGTCGGCGGCCGTGACGTCGAGGGCGAGGGCGGTGCCGTCGAGCCGGTCGGCGAGCGCCCGCGCCTCGGCCTCGGCCCCCGGCACGTCGAGGACGACGACCCGGGCCCCCTGTCCGGCCAGCGTCTCGGCGACCGCGGCGCCGATGCCGCGCGCGGCTCCGGTGACCAGGGCGGTGCGTCCGGTCAGGGGCTGCTCCCAGTCGTCGGGGGCGGTGACCTCCTCGTCCCCGACCTCGATCACCTGGCCGCTGACGTAGGCGGAGGCGGGGGAGAGCAGGAAACGGAGGGTGGACTCGGCGGCGGTGACGTCGGCGAGCCGGACGAGGTTCACGGTCCTGCCCCGCCCGATCTCCTTGCCGAGCGAGCGTGTGAAGCCCTCCAACGCCTGCTGTACGGCGGCCTGGTGGTGGTCGGCGGGATCCGGTGCCGCGCCGAGCACCACCACCCGGCCGCTCACGGCGACCGACCGCAGCACGGGGTGGAGGGCCGCGTGCACCTCGGCGAGCGTGTCGACGTCCCGGACGCCGGTGGCGTCGAGGACGACGGCGGTGGGGTCGTGCCCGGCGCCCGGGGTGAGGCCCGTGCGGGCCAGCACGGGTGCGAGGTCGAGGTCGGACGTGCCGGCCGTCAGGTGCAGCAGTCCGCCGTCGAAACGCGGGCGCCCCCCGGTGCGGCGGATCAGGGCCGCCGGCTGCGGCAGCCCGAGGCGGCGGGTCAGGAACCGGCCGGGCGCGGTGCCGGTGAAGCCGAGATAGCGGTCCGCCATGTCCTGTCTCCCGACGGTCGAGTCTTGCCCACCTGTGCTCACACGTGCTTACTCTGGAGTAATGTTACCGGAGGTAATCAGGAGTGCGTGTCACGGATGAGGAGCAGGTCGAGATGAGTCCCCTTGAGCCGCCGCGCGCCCGCCGGGTCGCGGTCGTCGGCGGCGCGCGCATCCCGTTCGCCCGCTCCGACGGGCCCTACGCCACCGCCTCCAACCAGGAGATGCTCACCGCCGCCCTCGACGGCCTGGTCGAGCGGTTCGGGCTACGGGGGCCGGGCGCGGTGGGCGAGTTCGTCGCCGGGGCGGTCCTCAAGCACAGCCGGGACTTCAACCTCGCCCGCGAGACGGTCCTCGGCTCGGCGCTGGACGCGCGCACTCCCGCGTACGACGTCCAGCAGGCGTGCGGCACCGGGCTCCAGGCCGTGATCGCCGCCGCCAACAAGATCGCCCTCGGCCAGACCGAGTCGGCGGTCGCGGGCGGCGCCGACACGGCGAGCGACGCGCCCCTGGGTGTCAACGACGCCCTGCGCAGGATCCTGCTGGAGGCCCGTAGGGCGAAGTCCGCCGGCGCCCGCCTCAAGGCCCTCGCCGGGCTCCGCCCGGCCCACCTCGTCCCCGACGTCCCGCGCAACGCCGAGCCGCGCACCGGCCTGTCGATGGGGGAGCACGCCGCCGTCACCGCCCGCGCCTGGGGCATCACGCGCGAGGCCCAGGACGAACTGGCGGCGACGAGCCACCGGCGACTGGCGGCGGCCTACGAACGCGGCCTCTTCCGGGACCTGGTCGTCCCCTTCCGGGGACTGGCCCGTGACCAGAACCTGCGTCCGGGCTCGACGGTGGAGAAACTGGCCGCGCTGAAGCCGGTGTTCGGCCTGGACGCGCCCGACCCGACCATGACGGCGGGCAATTCGACCCCGCTGACGGACGGCGCGGCGACGGTCCTGCTCGCGAGCGAGGAGTGGGCGAAGGCCCGCGGCCTGGAACCGCTGGCATATCTGACGGCGTACGAGACCGCGGCCGTGGACTTCGTCGGGGGCGATGTCGCGGGCGGCGAGGACGGCCTGCTGATGGCGCCGGCGTACGCGGTCCCGCGGATGCTGGAGCGCGCCGGACTCGGCATGGAGGACTTCGACCTCGTCGAGATCCACGAGGCGTTCGCGTCCCAGGTGCTGGCCACGCTGGCGGCCTGGGAGAAGCGGGGCCTGGCCCCGGTGGACCGCGCCCGCCTGAACGTGGCCGGCTCCTCCCTGGCCACCGGCCACCCCTTCGCGGCGACGGGCGCCCGGATCGTGGCGACGCTGGCCGCACTGCTCGCGGAGCGGGACGGTCCCGGGCGCGGCCTGATCTCCGTCTGCGCGGCCGGCGGCCAGGGCGTCACGGCCATTCTGGAAAGAACGTGACCTACCCGCAGGTAACCCCCGAGACTGCACACCCCCGGCGCCGGACCATCCCCGAACCCGCACGAACTCCCCACGCCAGCCCCGTACGATCCCGTTCCTGACCGCCGGTGCCCCCCTGTCCGCGGGGCCGGCGCTGAACGCCTCGGCGCGCGAGGCACGTACGTCATGCAGCAGAGCAGTGTCGCCGCTGCACGTCCCAGGAGCCGCCCGTGTCCACCCCGCTTCCCTCGTTCGCCGCCTCCGCCGCGTTCGCCGACGCTCCCGCCCCCACCCTCGTGGAGCCCGAGACGCGGCGGCTGGACGGGACCGTACGGGAGGCGTACGTACCGCCGTTCGCCCCACCGGTGCGCCACGGCTCCCTCGCGGACCTGCCGTTCGACAACGCGCAGGCGGTCCCGGACCGCGTGGTGCTCAGCCGCAAGCTGCCGGACGGCACCTGGACGGACGAGACGGCGGCGGAGTTCGCCGACCAGGTGCTGGCCGTGGCCAAGGGAATGATCGGCGAGGGCCTGATGCCGGGCGACCGGGTGGCGATCATGGCCCGTACGACCTACGAGTGGACGCTCCTCGACTTCGCCGCCTGGGCCGCCGGTCTGGTGACCGTCCCCGTCTACCCGACGTCCTCCGTCTACCAGACCCGCTGGATCCTCCAGGACTCCGGCGCCGTCACCCTGGTCACCGAGACCTCCGCCCAGGCAGCCGCCCTCGGCCCCGAACTCGAACACCTCCCCGACCTGCGGAACCTGTGGGTGATGGAGAAGGGCCACGTGGACCGGCTGGCGGAGCTGGGCGCGCAGGTGCCGGACGCCGAAGTGGCCGTACGCCGCGGCATGCTGAGCCCCAGCACGCTCGCCACCCTCATCTACACCTCCGGCACGACGGGCCGCCCCAAGGGCTGCGCGCTGACCCACGGCAACTTCTTCGCCGAGGTGGACAACGCCATCGAGCTGCTCTACCCGGTCTTCAAGGCGACGACCGGCGAGGAGCCCTCGATCCTGCTCTTCCTGCCGATGTCCCACGTCTTCGGCCGCATGGTCGCCATCGCCTGCGTCCGCGCCCGGGTCCGTCTCGGCCACGCCCCGAGCCTGAAGGCGGACGACCTGCTCCCGGACCTGGCGGCCTTCCGGCCGACCTGTCTGCTGACCATCCCGTACATGCTGGAGAAGGTCTTCAACGCCGCCCGCGCCAAGGCAGAGTCGGGCGGCCGGGGCCCGGTCTTCGACCGAGCGGTCTCCGTGGCCGTGCGGTACGGGGAGGCGCAGGAGGACCGCCACGCGGGGAACGGCAGCGGCCCCGGCCGCGCGCTGAAGACCCAACGCGCCTTCTACGACCCCCTGGTCTACCGCAAGATCCGCAACGCCATGGGCGGCCGGGTCCGCTACGCCATCTGCGGCGGCTCCCCGCTCGGCCGCCGCCTGGCCGCCTTCTACGCCGGGGCGGGCATCGACATCTTCGAGGGGTACGGCCTGACGGAGACCACGGCGGCGGCCACGGTGACGCCCCCGCTCAAGCCGCGCCTGGGAACGGTGGGCTGGCCGCTCCCGGGCACCCGCATACGGATCGCCGCGGACGGCGAGATCCTGGTCGCCGGAGAACAGGTCCTGCACGGCTACTGGGACCCGCAGGCGGGCGGAGTGGTCCCTGCCGCCCCCGACGGCTGGTTCCCCACCGGCGACATCGGCAGCCTGGACGACGAGGGCTACCTGACGATCACCGGCCGGAAGAAGGAACTGCTGATCACGGCGGGCGGCAAGAGCGTGGCCCCGGCCCCGCTGGAGAACTGGCTGCGCTCCCATCCCCTGATCTCCCAGTGCATGATCCTCGGCGACCGCCGCCCCTACGTCACGGCCCTGTTCACCCTCGACCCCGACGGCATCACCCACTGGCGCCGCATGAACGGCAAGCACCCGGTGCCGCCGGAGCTGCTGACCGACGACGAGGAGGTCAGGGCGGTGCTGCAACGGGCGGTCGACGAGGCCAACAAGCTGGTCTCCCGCCCGGAGTCCATCCGCCGCTTCGCCGTCCTCCCGCGGGACTTCACGGAGGTGGACGGCCACCTGACCCCGTCGATGAAACTCCGGCGCGAGGCGATCGAGCGGGACTTCGCGGCGGCGGTGGAGGGACTGTACGAGGGGTAGCCGGCGCCGGCCTCAGCGGCGGGCGATCAGGCACGCCTGCGGGACCTTCGAGGAGGTGTCCTCCTCCTGCACGCGCACCGTCCGCGACAGCACGGTGAAGCCGGCCTGCTCCAGCAGCTCCGCCATCCGCTCCGGCCGCCGCCGCTCGAAGTCCAGGGCGACCGGGTGGCCGAAGGGCCGGTCGTGGCGGAGGGGTTCGTCGCCGACCTGGAAGGCGAGTAGCAGGTGGCCGCCCGGAGCCAGCACGCGCCACAACTCCCCGAAGAGGTCCGGCATCCGCTCCCACGGCGTGTGGATCGACGAGTAATAGGAGACGGCGCCCGCGAGCGCGCCGTCGGGCAGGTCGAGCTCCAGCATGGAGCCCTGTTCGAACCGCAGGCCCGGGTTCTCGCGGCGCGCGATCGTGAGCATCGCGGCGGACAGGTCGAGGCCGAAGATCCGCAGGCCGAGCGAGGCGAGGTGGGCGGTGACCCGCCCGGGCCCGCAGCCGAGGTCGGCCACCTCCCCCTCCGGTCCCACCAGTTCGGCGAAGGCGGCCAGCAGCGCGCGGTCCAGCGGGGCGTCGGCGAGCGCGGTGCGGAAGCGGTCGGCGTAGTCCTCGGCGATGGCGTCGTAGAAGGTCCGCGTGGTGTTCAGGAAGCCGGTGTCGTCGGTCATGGCGCGGACCCTAACGGCACCCACCGACAGCAGCGCCTCATTCCAGCCCCGCCGCCCGCAGCGCCGCCGTCACCGCCGCCGCCCCGAGCACCACCACCACGAACGGCGCCCGGCGCCAGGCCAGTACGCCACCCGCCAGCACCCCCGCCGGGCGCGCCCACCCGGCGAAGCCCCCGCCCTCCGTCAGCGCGCCCGTGGCCAGCAGCGCGACCAGCAGGACCACCGCGCCGGCGGACAGCAGCTCCTGGGCCCGGGCCGGGAGGGTGACCCGTCCGTGCAGCACCGGGCCGACCAGACGGAAGGCGTACGTCCCGACCGCCAGCACCAGGATCACGGCGAGCGTCGCGCTCATGCCGACCGCCTCCGTCCCCGCGTGCCGTACAGGAACAGGCCGGTCAGCGCCAGCAGCACCGGCACCCCCGGTGGGACGGCGGGCGTGACCGCCAGGGCCAGCGCGGCACCGGGCAGGGCCGCCCGGCGCAGACCGGCGTCCCCCCGCAGGGCGGGCAGGACCAGGGCGACGAGCACGGCGGGGAAGGCCGCGTCCAGGCCGTACGTCGCCGTGTCGCCGAGCGCGCTGCCGGCCAGCGCCCCCAGCAGCACGCCCGTGTTCCACACGGCGAACAGCCCGACGCCCGACAGCCAGAACGCCGCCCGCCGCCGTGCGGGGTCCGGCTGGGCGAGCGCGAAGGCCACGGTCTCGTCGGTGACCAGATGGGCGCCGAGCAGACGGGCCACCCGTCCCCGGCCGATGGTCTCCGCGACCGCCAGGCTGAAGGCCGCCGTGCGGGTGTTCAGCAGCAGGCCCGTGACCGCGGCGGCCACCGGCCCGCCCCCGGCGAGGAGCACGCCGACCGCGCTGAACTGGGCGGAGCCCGCGTACACGACCAGCGACATCAGCACCGGCACCCACACCGGCAGGCCACCGGCCACGGCGATCGCCCCGAACGACACGCCGACGATGCCGCCGGCGACGGAGACGAGGCCCACGTCTCTGAGCAGTCCGGGGTCCCGGAACTGCCGGCCCAGGGGAGTGGAAGGGGTTGGCTCGGTCCGCTCTGTCGAACGCATGTTTTCTACAATGAACACAGCACGCCGTGTTCGTCAAGCCGAACGATCGTACCTGTGGAGCGAACGCCAATGTCCGACCGGCCGGAACAGCCCGCCCGTCTGCCCCTCGACTGGATCGCCGCTTCCCTGCGCCGTGAGCGCACCCGGGCCGGACTGTCCCTGTCCGAGCTGGCCAAGCGGGCCGGCATCGCCAAGTCCACGCTGTCGCAGCTGGAGGGGGCGGGCGGCAATCCGAGCGTGGAGACGCTCTGGGCGCTGGCGGTGGCCCTGGGCGTGCCGTTCAGCGCGCTGGTGGAGCCGCCGGCGCCCGCGGTGCGGGTGATCCGGGCGGGTGAAGGGCCCCAGGTCGCCTCCGAGCAGGCCAACTACGTGGCCACCCTGCTGTCCGCCAGCCCGCCCGGCGCGCGGCGGGACATCTACCGTCTGCGGGCCGAGCCGGGCGCGGCCCGCGAGTCGGAACCGCATATCCCGGGAACGGTCGAGCACCTGATCGTCAGCGCCGGACGCCTGAAGGCGGGGCCGCGCGGAGAAAGCGTCGAGCTGCATCCCGGCGACTACCTGACGTATCGCGGCGACGTGCCGCACGCGTACGAGGCGCTCGTGCCGGGCACGGCATTCGTGCTGATCATGCAGCACGTGTGAGAGGAATTCATCGAGAATTCAGGAACCCGTCGATACCGGGTGGCCGAAAAGGGCAGGAGCCCCGTCGCCGAAACGGCGCGGGGCTCCTTGGGTACTGCTGTCAATCAGACAGGAGTGACATTCTCCGCCTGCGGGCCCTTCGGGCCCTGCGTGACGTCGAAGGACACCTGCTGGTTCTCCTCGAGGGACCGGAAGCCGGTCGCGTTGATCGCGGAGTAGTGGACGAAGACGTCGGGGCCGCCGCCTTCCTGGGCGATGAAACCAAAGCCCTTTTCGGCGTTGAACCACTTCACGGTTCCGGTAGCCATAAGCCCTCCTTGGGCTCAAAGGGTTGCCCTGCTCCAGAACCAGCAAGTGTGAAGACCAATTCCGCACAACTGCATATGTCTGAGAATGACGAGAGCCCGCGGTCACATGCTCCGCAGGCTCTGTACTGCAAGGGAAACCAAACTGCAACTTGCTGTGAGCCTAGCACGCGGGCACCCGAAAGCAACAGAGGTCAAGATCACTTCACCCGAATGTTTGAACGCATGTGCCGTTCGGCCGATGGCGGGGGCCGCCGCCGGGCGGGGTCCGGGTGAGGGCTAGCCTCACGATGTGGACAATTCTCGCACCCGGCCGCGCGTCGGCCACATCCAGTTCCTGAACTGCCTGCCCCTGTACTGGGGGCTCGCGAGAACGGGCACGCTCCTCGACTTCGAGCTGACGAAGGACACCCCTGAGAAGCTCAGCGAGCAGCTGGTGCAGGGAGACCTCGACATCGGGCCGGTCACCCTGGTCGAGTTCCTCAAGCACGCCGACCGACTGGTCGCCTTCCCCGACATCGCCGTCGGCTGCGACGGCCCGGTGATGAGCTGCGTGATCGTCTCGCAGGTCCCGCTGGAGCGGCTGGACGGCGCCCGGGTCGCCCTCGGG
This sequence comes from Streptomyces viridiviolaceus, assembly GCF_014650995.1. Lineage (GTDB taxonomy): Bacteria > Actinomycetota > Actinomycetes > Streptomycetales > Streptomycetaceae > Streptomyces > Streptomyces viridiviolaceus. The sequence goes on along the minus strand of NZ_BMWA01000019.1, from coordinate 136,362 downwards.
TCGACCTCGCGCACCTCCGTCCGCCTCGCCCAGCTGCTGCTCGCCGAGCGCTTCGGCGTCCAGCCCGACTACTACACCTGCCCTCCGGACCTGAGCCTGATGATGCAGGAGGCCGACGCGGCCGTCCTCATCGGCGACGCGGCGCTGCGCGCCAACATGCTCGACGGGCCGCGCTACGGCCTCGACGTGCACGACCTGGGCGCGCTGTGGAAGGAGTGGACGGGCCTGCCGTTCGTCTTCGCGGTCTGGGCGGCCCGGCGCGACTACCTGGAGCGCGAGCCGGTCATCACCCGCAAGGTCCACGAGGCGTTCCTCGCCTCGCGCAACCTCTCCCTGGAGGAGGTCGGCAAGGTCGCCGAACAGGCGGCCCGCTGGGAGGCGTTCGACGAGAGGACGCTGGAGCAGTACTTCACGACCCTCGACTTCCGCTTCGGGGCCCCGCAGCTGGAGGCGGTCACCGAGTTCGCCCGCCGTGTCGGCCCGACCACGGGCTTCCCGGCGGACGTGAAGGTGGACCTGCTGCAGCCCTGATCCGTACGAGACGGTACGAGGTCGTACGGGGGGCCTTTCGCGGGCGGCCCACTACCCTGCTGGCAGGCACTGGCCGGCGTACGGGGGAGGGGTGGACGCCATGCGGCCGCTCGAAGTCGACGAACCCACCGTCGTGGGGCCCTACCGGCTGCTCGGCCGGCTGGGCTCCGGCGGCATGGGACGGGTCTACCTGGGGCGCAGCGCCGGCGGTCGCACGGTCGCCGTGAAGATCGTGCATCCGCACTTCGCGCTGGACGAGGAGTTCCGGGCCCGGTTCCGCCGCGAGGTCGCGGCCGCCCGCCGGGTCGGCGGGGCCTGGACCGCCCCCGTGCTGGACGCCGACCCCGAGGCGCGTGTGCCGTGGGTCGCCACGGCGTACGCGGCCGGCCCCTCCCTGACGTCGGCGGTCGCGGACGGCGGCCCGCTGCCGGCGCACACGGTACGGGCACTGGGCGCGGGCCTGGGCGAGGCGCTGGCGGCCGTGCACGACCTGGGCCTGGTGCACCGGGACGTCAAGCCCTCCAACGTGCTGCTGACCCTCGACGGCCCCCTCCTGATCGACTTCGGCATCGCCCGCGCCACTGGGGGCACCTCCCGGACGGAGTCTGGGGGAGGCACCGCCTCCCTGACCTCCACGGGCGTGTCGATCGGCTCGCCCGGCTACATGTCGCCCGAGCAGATCCTCGGCAAGGGCGTGACGGGCGCGGCCGACGTGTTCTCGCTGGGCGCCGTCCTCGCCTTCGCCGCGAGCGGAGAGCCGCCCTTCCCCGGCGATTCCTCGGCCGCGCTGCTGTACAAGGTCGTCCACGAGGAGCCGGAGCTGGACGGACTGGACGGGGACCTGCGGGAACTGGTGGGCGCGTGCCTGGCCAAGGACCCCGGCTCCCGCCCCGCGCCCGCGGAGGTCGCCCGGCGCCTGGCCCCCCGGGGCGCGGCCCACCTCGTCACGGGCGGCTGGCTGCCGGGGGCGCTGGTGGAGCGGGTCAGCCGGAGTGCCGTACAGCTGCTGAACCTGGAGGCGGCGGGGGAGGACCCGCCGTCCGGGCCGGTGGGGTTCAGCAGCCCCTCGGTGGGCGCGCCGCGGACGGACGCCGGGCCGGAGCCGTCCGGGGTGTTCGGACCGGCGCCGGTGATGCCCACGCCGACGGTGGTGCCCACGCCCACAGTGATGCCGTCGCCGTCGCCGTCGCCGTCGCCGTCGGCCGGAGCGGTTCCCGGGCCCCGGGACGGCGGCGGCCCGTCTCCCGGCAGGCTGTCGCTCTCCGTGGCGGCCACCGCCACACCCCACGGCGACGGACGCCGGGGCCGCAGGCTGAGCTGCACGGTGGCCCTCGCGGTCGCCGGGGCGCTGGCGGCGGTGACCGTCGGCTCGGTGTTCGTCTTCGACCTGCTGCCGGGCGGCCACCGGGACACCGCGAGCGATGCCGACGGCTCCCCGTCGGCGAGCGCCCCCTCCGGCCCCGGGGCGGGCGGCGGTCAGAAGAGCGCCGTTCCCGCCGCCTACCTCGGCACCTGGGAGGGTCAGGCCGTCGCGCGTGACGGCAAGCTGCCGCTGGGCACCTTCCGCCTGACCGTCCGCGAGGCCGAAGCGGGCGCGAAGCTGGGCACCCTGCGCCACACGGACATCTTCGGCGGCACGTGCGACGACGTGCTGACCCTGAAGCAGGTGACGGACAAGCAGGTCGTCGCGAGCGCCGTCGGAGCCGACGGCAACCGCAGCGTCTGCAACCAGGCGCTCCACACGGTCCGCCTCACCCCCGTCGGCGACGACCTGCGGTACGAGTCGGACAGCAAGGAGTCGGGGCGGCCGGAGGCACGGATGTCGAAGATCGAGTAGTCGACGGGTGCCCGGCGCCTCCGCGCCGGCCGAAGGCCACCTTGGGCGCCGGGTACTTCCCGGCCGCCCACAGGAACGGGAACTGGCCGCCCACAGGAACGGGAACGGGCTCGTGCACCCGCCCTTGCGTCGGCAGTCTCGGTCCCAGCCGCTGCGCCGCCCGGGCCCGAAGGCGGCCGCGCCGACCAGCCCGGCGACCACGACCACGTACCCGGAGGCCGGTCGGGGCGGGGCCGCCACGGCCCACGCCGGCGAACGCGCCCGGTCCATCCGGGACGGCGGTGCCGCGTCTACCCCGGCACCACGACCGTCCGCAGCTCCCCGTCCCCGAGGTGCAGCATGCCCTTGCCCGGCGCCACCTGACCGCCGACCATGCTGCGGGACAGGCGCAGGCCGATGAGGTCGCCGCTGGAGGACTCCTGCGGGGAGAGCAGGATGCCGCGGCGGGCCTTCTTGGCGTCGACCTGCCAGCCTGAGAAGCCGCTGCAGACGTCCTCCTCGTCACCGGCGATGACGAGCGCGAGACCGCGTTCGGCGCCCCGGGAGACGATCTTCTTCATCTGGCTCGCGGCGTCGCAGTCCTCCAGGATCTCCGCGTCGTCGACGAGCACCGCGATCGGCTCCTCCGGCGTGGCCTCGTCGATCAGTTCCTCGAGGTCGTCCTCGTCGATGTCGTCGCCGGTGAAGACCTTCAGCACGCCGTCGGTGCCGTCCAGTTGACGCAACGGCGACTGGCGGGGCGCCGCGATCACCAGTCGGGTGCCCTGGGCCAGGAACGAGTGCGCGAAGTTCATCAGCACCGTCGAGCGGCCGGACTTGGCGGGCCCGCCGATGACGAACGCCGGTACGCCGTCGGTGAGGTCGGGACCGAAGCCCACGATCTCGTCGCCGCCGATGCCGGCCAGCGCCCACAGCTTCGACCGGGACGCCTCGGGGTCGCGCATCTCCCACGCCTCGGCGAAGGACAGGCGGCTGGGCAGGCTGTCGACGCGGAACGGGCGCCGGGCACGCGGCACATCGGCGTCACGGGCCGCGGCGGCCTCGCCGATCGCGGTCAGCGCCGCGGCCTGGCCCTGGCCGGTGGTGTCCTCGGCGAGCAGCGCGAACTGCGTCTCCGTACCGGCCTCGTTGCGGAAGGCGCGGCCCGGCGGGATCTCCTCGGGCACCTTGCGGGCGGGGATGCCGAGCGACGAGAAGTCGCTGCGGTCGGCCAGACGCAGACCGTACTTGTCCTCGGTGAGGGTCGCGATACGGCCGACGAGGAGGGTCCGGTCGCCGGTGAGGACCAGGTGGATGCCGACGCTCGCGCCCTCGCGCATCATCGTCTGCAGCTCGTCGGTCAGCGAGCCGTGGTCGATCTCGCCGAGGGTGGGCACCCAGCCCTCCCAGCGGTCCAGCAGCACCACGATGTGCGGCAGCCGCTCGTCCGCGGCGACCGCGGCCCGCTGCTCGCCGATGTCGGCGAAGCCCTTGTCCGCCAACAGGTCCTGCCGACGGGACAGTTCGCCCTTGAGCCGGTTGACCAGCCGGACCACGCGCTCGGTCTGGTTGCGGCCGACGACCGCGCCGCAGTGCGGCAGCCGGGTCAGCGCGTTGAGCGCCCCGTTGCCGCAGTCGATGCCGTACAGGTGGACGTCCGCGGTGGAGTGGGTGCGGGCCAGCGAGCCCGCGATCGTGCGCAGCACCTGGGAACGGCCGCTGCGCGGGGCGCCGCCGATCATCAGGTGCCCGAAGGAGGCGAAGTCGATCACGACCGGGCGGCGGGCCTGGTCGGACGGCAGGTCCTCGATGCCGTACGGGGCGGGCGGCAGCTTCCCCGGGGCCGCAGCGAGGGCCGCGGCCGGCATCTCGATCTCGTCCAGCAGCAGCGTCTCGTCGAGCGCCGGCAGCCAGGGGCTGTGCTGCGCCGGAATACCGAGGGCGCTGTTGGCGTCCCGCACCGCGTCGACGAGCACCTTGAGGTCGGTGATCTCGTCGTCCTCGCGGGCCTCGGCCTTCGGCTTGCTCAGCGCCGCCCGGCCCAGGTCCTCCCAGCTCAGCGGGCTCACCCAGGGCGCGAGGGCGGCCGGGTCGGCGGCACCGGGCCGACGGCCTCCGACCCGGCCGGACTGGAAGGGGACCAGGGAGGCGTGGCCCAGCCGGGCGTAGGCGCGGCCGGGCGTGCTCTTCGCGATCTGCCCGGCCTCGGGCGAGTCGATGACGTCGGTCGACTCACCGGCGTCCGTCACGCGCAGCGCGATGCGGAGGTTGGTGTTGGCCCTGATCTCGGGGGAGACGACACCGCTGGGCCGCTGCGTGGCGAGCAGCAGGTGGATGCCGAGGGAACGGCCTCGCTGGGCGATGTTGACCAGGCCGGTCACGAAGTCGGGCAGGTCCCGCACCATGGACGCGAACTCGTCGATGACGATGAGGAGCCGGGGCACCGGAGCGTGCGAGGGGTCCCGCCGGACCAGGTCCTGGTAGTCCTCGATGTCCTTGGCGTCGGCGGCGGCGAGGATGTGCTCGCGCCGCTTCAGCTCGGCACCCAGCGACTCCAGCGCACGCTCGACGAGGTGGGCGTCGAGGTCGGTGACCATGCCGACGGTGTGCGGCAGCTTCACACAGTCCTTGAACGCGGACCCGCCCTTGTAGTCGACGAGGACGAAGGTCATGTTCTCGGGGGTGTTGGCGACGGCCAGCGCGGCGACGATCGTCTGGAGCAGCTCCGACTTACCGGAACCGGTCGTACCGGCGATCAGGCCGTGGGGCCCGTCCTTGCGGATGTCGATGCCGAAGGGACCGTCGTACGACTCACCGATGACGGCGAGCGTCGACTGCCCGCCCATCCGCCAGCGCGCACTGATCGCGTCCGGCGTCGGCGGCTCCAGCTGGAGCACGTCGAGGAGCCGGCTGGAGCCGGGCAGCGCCGAGTCCTCGGTCTCGCCGCTGATGTCCCGCAGCGGGGACAGCGACCGGGCGAGCCGCAGACACCAGGCGGCGGTGACGAAGTCGGGCCGGACGTTCGGGATGCGCTCCGCACCCGCCTCCTCGACCCGGAGCCGCAACTTCTCGACACGGGCCTGCTGTTCCGGCTGGGACGCGGCCCCGGTGTGCCAGGCCTGGAAGGAGGGGAACCCGCCGACCACCTGCTGCGGCTGCTGCTCCTGCCGCGCCGGGTCGGTCTCCTCGGCCTTGGGCTCGGCGACGACGAACGCCTGGCACTCGCCGGGCAGGAACCGCTCCTCGGCGTCGAGGCAGAGGGCGTACATGGACACGGACGGCCCCTCGCGCAGCAGCCGCACCACCCCGGGCAGGGACCGCAGCCGACGCGAGCCGTCCCAGACGACGACGATGTCCGGATCGCCGAACGTCGTCCCCTGTCCGCGGTTCTGCTCGGCGGCCTTCTTGCGCGCGTCGAGGATCTGCGTCAGCTCGCCGATGCGGGCACCGACGGTCTCGGCGTCGGTGCCGATGAGGACGTTCACGTCCTGACCGCCCGAGGGCCGGGCATGCGGCAGCCACCGCACCCAGTCCCACTCGCTCTGCGCGGAGTTCTCGCTCAGCACGTAGAACTGCACGTCCATGGGACTGTGCAGCGCGGCGGTCTGCGCGACGGCCCAGCGTCCGAGGGCACGGGCGGAGTCCCCGGGCCCGGCGACGCCGATGACGCCGAGGGAACGCAGGGACAGGGCTACGGGAGCGTCCTCGATCTTCCAGGTGACCTGACGGCGGTGGTCGTCCTGCTCGGGGTCGTCGAGGACCACCTCGGAGGGCAGCCGGCCGGTCCCGAAGCGCACGAGCAGATGGTCGCGGTCGTTACGCCGGCGCTCCCACAGCCGGGTCCGCGGCCCGGTCCCGACGGACAGCACGGTCGCCGGATCGGGAATGGCGTGCCGCCGGTCGTTGCGCTCGACGACCAGCGCGTCCTGGGCGTCCTTCTCGATCCGCTCCTTCTGCTCCTTGTACTCCTTGACCTGCTTGGCGTGGGACTTGCGCCCGTGCTTCTTGTCGTTGAAGTACTGGGCGAACAGGATGAACGGGCTGAGCGCCGCCATGATCAGGTAGTACCAGCGCTGGAAGATCATCACCGAGACGACCGCCCCGACCAGTGGCGTCAGCGCCATCAGCCAGGGCAGCGGCCGGGCCTCGAACTCCCGGGGCGGCGACGGCAGTCGGAACGTCGTCTGCCGCTCCGGCGGACGCAGCCGAGGCGGGCGGTTGTAGTCGAGCCCGATGCCGTCGTCGGACCACTTGAGGGCGGCATCGGGCGGGGAGTACCGGGCGAGTTCGACGAGCGAGTTCCCCAAGGCGATCTGCCCGCCGAGCGGCCAGTCGTCCCCCTCGCGGTCCTTCATGGACTCGCCGTCGAGGGTGACGCCCTCCTTGTCGGCGTGCACGGCGACCTTGCAGGTGCCGTCGGTGGCGACGGAGAGGGTGAGCGCGCGGGCGTCGAGCTCGGGGTCGTCGATCCGGACGTACGCCGCCGGCCCGCTGCCGATGTCGTACTTCCCGACTCCGAGCCGGTGCACGAACCCGGCGGCGGGACCGCCGACGACGCGCAACTCGACGAGCCCGCTGGGCTCTCCGGGCAGACACCCGGACGGATCCTGGAGGCTGACGACGGCACCCTCGCGCAGCGGCGACCCGATGACCGTGGCCGAGGGGTCGACGGCGTACCCGTCGACGTAGACGAGGGGCGCGTTGCCGGCCGGGGCGGCCTGGCGCTGGTGCCCGATGGGGATCACCTGTGCCCCGCTGACACCGACCTGCTTGGCCAACTCCTGTGCGATGTCCCCCACGGTGGACTCAGGATCGGCATCGAGCACGACGTCGGCGGTGCCTCCACCGAACGGGTCGACGACGGTCAGAGTCAGTCGCACGCTTGTCCTCCCCAGACACCCCTGCGGCCGCTTCCACAACGCGGGTCACAGTTCAGGCGACGATATCCGCTGGGCGTCGCGGTGGGGCAACGGGGAGGCGACGAGATGTTCCCGATGGCAACGTCGTACACGGCCTCACGACGGCTTGTTCACAAAGCGGGGATGTGACACCACAAGTCACACCCGTAAGCTGCTTGCTCAAGAGCGGACGATCACACCGGTTTTCGCATGCCGACGGCCGGCTGTCCGGTCCGCAAACAGGGAGCCACGGGGGTTGGCCCTGCGGCGTGTTGAGAGGGAGCGGCTTCATGGCCAAGGACCTTGACATCACATATCAGGACATGCGGGAAGCGGCCAAGCATGTCGTGAAGGAGAAGGAGAAGCTCCAGGAGAAGCTCGACGGCCTCCGCAAGTACATCAACAACCTCGTCCAGTCGGGCTACGTCACGAAGAGCTCCTCCAAGGCCTTCGACGAGAACTTCGACGAGTTCGTCAACGGCACGAAGACCACGCTGGACGGCCTGGACGGCATGGGCGACTACCTCACCACGGCTGCCGACAAGTTCGAGCAGATCGACGAGGAGCTGGCGAAGCAGGCGCGGAGCAAGTAGCGCTTGCGTCGGCACGGCGACTGAGGTGGGGCGGGCAGCGATGAGTGCCGCCCCGCCTCACTGCTGTGTGGGGGAAATGGGAGGGCCCGATGACGGCCGCGGGCGAAGCTTCTCCGTGGCCCACGCCGCGAGTTCGGGCAGTGGGATCAAGGGCGCGACGAAGACTCCCGGTCAGGTGCCGGTGACCCAGGCCGCCAGGAACACCGTGGGCGCATGTCGCAGGACTGCGGGCCAATGGTTCACATAGGTCGTGAGCAGCGTGAAGACCGCGGTGAAGGCACCCGTCGGAAAGAGGACCTGTGCGGTGACCACGCCGGTGGCCTCGCCGTCGGATCGACCGCGTCGAGGACGCCTCCAGCGGGGCGTCTTAGCGGGGCCGGTGTCGTCCGCGGTCAACCCGTCGTACATGACGGGTCGGCCGGCCCTCACAGCCGGCATCGGGAGCGTGGACTGCCCCTCCGAGACCCCCGGGGGGCGAGATCGGCTCACCGCCTCGAATCCGCCCCCGGTGCCGCTCAATGAGCCGTCACAGGAAGCCGGAGCGTCCGCGCGAAGTCGTCCAGTGGCTCCATTGCCGCGGCGATCACTTCCGGATCGTCGTGGTGCCCGCGGAGCAGGACGTCGGGGAGGCCGGGCTGGGTGTGCCAGTGGTACGTCACCGAGGTCATCATGATGGTGCTGTCCGCGGGGTAGGAGCGGGTGACCCGGACCCCGTCCGCGCCCAGGTGCGGAGAGGCGAACGGAATGCTGCCGGTTCGCTGCTGCCACTCGGGGATCTCCGGGTGCGGCACCGTGAGCGCGGTGATTCCCTCGCAGGAGGACGCGTCACGGGCCTCGCAGTGGAGGCGGGTGGCGTGCATCACCAGCGGCATGTAGGTCAGCGGAACGGGGTGGTAGATGAACGCCTCGTCGGCCTGGAGCTTGTCCCGGAGGGTGACGATCGTCTGCTCGTAGAAGCTCTTGTGGAATCGGCGGAGCTTACGGGTGAGCTCGACGTCATGGATGGCGGCCAGGCCGGTCAGGTGCAGGTCCAGCCATTCCTTGAAGGTCTTCTTGTCGATCTGCAGGTGGAGATAGCCCCAGAGGTCTGGGTTGGCATCCGTGTCGATGTGGAGCGGGGCGCCGAGGTCGGTGCTCCACAGGGTGCCTTCGGTCACGAGCTGTCTCTTTCTTCGGGGGCACGGCGGAAGGGAGCCTTCAGGCGTAGCTCCAGCGGAAGGTGCCCATCACGGCATCGAACAACTCCACCAGGGTGTCGTAGAAGGCAGGGTCCGAGCCGGGCGCGATCAGGGCGCTGAAGGAGAAGGTGAGGTACTGGTCGGGGTCGCTGTCCGGTACCGGAACGAAGTACTCGACCCGGCGGTGGGCGACGTCGACGCCTTGGGCGGCATCGGCGGGTACGTCTCGCTCCGAGCGCAGGGCCGCCGTGTCGTCGAGTTCCCGCGTCTCGGCTCCGGGGGTAACTGAGGCGAGGGCGGCCAAGACAGCTTCCGGGCCGCTGTCGGGTCTCACCCGCGGAATCTCGATCGGCTCCGAAGCCACGATGGACACGGGCAGCGCGACGCCGTGAAGACGTTCGGTGGGGAGGTAGAGGGTCATGCCCCCCTTGGCGCCGGCTCGGCGGACGACCTTCTTCATCTCCTGGGTGAGCTTCAGCCGGGCCTGCGGAATGTCGTCCTTGGGGAAGCCGGCGGGCAACTGTGCGACGGCCTTGCGGACGATGCGGTCCATCGCCTCCTTGGTGCCCGCGCGTAGCGGAATCACGTCCCAGCCGGGCGGCGGCACCAGGTTGAAACCGTTCGGGGGCCGGCGGTGCTCAGCGGTGGTCATTGCGCCCCCGGGTCACTTCCACGGCATAGGCAGCGCCTACGAAGAGGGCCCACGCCGGGGCGGCGATCATGCCCGGCCAGAAACCGAAGAACAGCGAGGGCAGGAAGAAGCCGCCGCCCATGGCCAGATCCCGGGTGAGGTAGGGCGGACGGCCCGCGTACCGGGGGTACTTCGCGAAGACCCAGACGTAGTGCAGGAGGCAGCCGATGATCCCGGCCTCATAGACGTAGAGCACGTCGTTCATCAGTGACTTCGGTACCAGGATCATGATTCCCAACACCGGCAGGAACAGCGGCATCCCGATGATCAGCGTCAACCGGAGCCGCCGGTTGGGGCCGGTGCCGAGCCCGGTGCGGCCGGCTTCGGCCTCGACGATGCGATGTGCCGAGTTCAGATCCATGGTCATCCTCACCAGTGGGTGTCGGGGGCGGGCTTCAGGGTGTTGTCCTTCCAGTCCGAGTAGGCCGCGTTGTACGGCTTCTCGCCGGTACCGAACTCTTCCTTCGTCCAGCTTGTCAGGTCGCTCTTGCCCAGCGACTTGTCCATGACGTCCATCCCCATGCCGGTCCAGGCGATGCCGAGGCCCACCTGATAGGACTTGTACGCCTTGTCCGCCGCGGCTCCTGCGGCCGCCGGGAAGGCAGCCTTGTTGGCCTGCAGCATCTTCGCCATGCCGGCCATCTCCTTGTCGCCGAGGTGTACCAGCGTCGACAACGGGCTGACCCTGAGCGGCCCCTTAGTAACCAAGCCGACGTTCTGGGAGATGGACTTGCGTATCGCGTTACGGGCCGCTCCGAGGGCCTGCCGCCCCGGGCCTTCCGGCAATTTGGTCATCATCCGCCCCGTGTCGTCCAGGATGCCCTTGACGCCCCTGAGTCCTTGCTTCAGGCCGGCGGTCCGGGCGGCCTGGGCGGCACCCACGGTGGCCTTGGCGCCGCTGGCGAGCTTCGCGGCGGCTCCGAGGCCACCCACGACGAGCAGTCCACCCACGACGTCGAAGATGACATCCGTCCAGGAGGCGTCGCCGGACGCCACCAGCAGGAGTCTGAGCCCGATCGTGAGCGCCGCGATGCCGAGGACGAGCAAGTTCAAGCCGGGAATGGCGAGCGCCAGGAAGCCTGCCACCGTCGCGACCCAGCCGAGACCATCGATGAAAGCCTTGATCTCGTCCGCATAGTCATGGGCCCAGCCCTTGACGTCGTCCCACCATGAGTCTTCGATCACGTCGTCGATCTCGTCGCGGATCTTCCCGGCGTAGTGGTTGGCGCGAGTGCTCCGGTTGCCAGTGAGGGTGTGCAGGCGGGTTCGGTACGGCTGGAGGGGGTCGTCGGCGGGACTGGTACCGCTGGGGGACGCGTGCGGGACGTCCTTGTCCTCCGAGGCGGCCTTCTTGGCCTTGTCGGCCTCGACCTCCTCCTGCTTCTCCTTGGCCTGGCGCAGGAGTTTGTCGGCGTCGCTCTGGAAGTCCTCCAGCTCGTTGGACCACTTGGTCAGATGGCCGTGCACGCGCTCGTACCGTCCGGCCACCTCCCGCATGTGCTTCTCCAGCGTGCCGGACTCCTCACGCAGGCGTTTGACGTACTTGCCCTTGAGCGTGTCCTCGTCGCTGATCGCCTTGAGGTTCTTGGCCTGGTCCCGGAGTTTCTCGGCGACCGAGATCATGTGCTTGACCTCGGCACGGATCTCCTCCGGATCGCCGGGAACGGGATCGGATTCGCACAGCGGCTGCCAGTCCACCGGACGGCGCTTGGATGTCGGGGTCATGGCGTCACTTCTTCTGCTTCTTCTTGTTCGCCTTGGCCAGCTCGTCGTCGAGGTCCTCGAACGCCTTCTTGCTGCCGGCCACCAGCTGCCCGACCGATTCGATGGACTCGATGAGTCTGGTGCGGTAGTCGTCCCAGTTGTCGACGAAGTCCTCCATGGCCCCGGCGACGGCACTGGAGCCCCAGTGCTCCTTCATGTCGTCCCGGCGGTTCTCGATGTCCTCGAAGGTCTTCTTGAGCTGACCGAGCTTGCGCTCGCAGTCTGCGAGGAAGTCGAAGTCGACCGTCAGGTCCGGCTCACCCATGCAGTTTCCTTCCCCCGTGTTTGATCACGCTAAGGCGTGCGCCGTGGGACAAAGTGTCGGCCAAGACGGCTGACGATAGTGGTGGGGTTATCGGTTTCGCCAAAGCGAACTTCTCCGAGAGTGCTGGCAAAGTGGGACGTACGGTGTTCGGCGGTTTGGTCGTGTCCTGTCCGTGTCGATCGGCAACGGTTCAGAACGCTGTACTGTCCAGTCGCCGTCGCTCAGTCACCGGGGAGGACTGGCGAGCGTTGGGCGTCGGTGCTGTGGAGGAGGGGCAGTCGCATCAGGTACTCGTGGATCTCGCTGCGTTTCTCGTCGGTGATGACCGTCAGCCACGACCCGGACGAACGCAGGCTGCAATGGTCCGCCACCGGCGACCCTCTGCAACCCTGGCGGGCGGCTCGGGAGCCTTGGTGATCCTGCACCAGGCGGCACACTCTGCCTGAAGGCCGAGGCGATCCCGCGCGACCTTGGTCATGATCCCGTGTCTCATCACCGGTTGACGGCCTGGATTTCCTGAACAGTCACATCCTGGTCGTTCCCAAAGGTTCCGTCGGGCAGCTTCCCGCCGGCACCGCCGGTCCCTGTCCAGGTGATCTCCCAGGTGACGGTCGCCTGCAGCTTGAAGCTTCCGCCGCTGGAGGAACGCAGGTACTTGAGCCCGCACGGCGGCGTCCGCTCGGCCTTGCCCTTGGCGTACGGCTCCCCGATCGACCCGTCCTCGCCGAACGTGCACTCACCCGACCCGGGGTACGTCTCCGCGTCCGGCGTACCGGGCTCCAGTTTGAGGGACACGGGCTTGGCGGTGGTGGTGGCCTGGATGTTCAGGCCGGCAACGTTGAGGGAGGCCGTGACCGACGTCTCCTTGAACTCGGACTTGTCCAGCCAGGCCCAAGTGGGAAGGTTGACCTTGGTGGCGTTCTCCGGAGCGAGCGTGACGCGGGTCTCGGGCAACTGGATGGCGTTGTAGGCCGCTTCGGCGAGGATCTCGGGTGTAACCGCCTGCTCCACACCGGGGTCGTCGTTGTTGTCCACCCAGAAGGGGAGCTTGTCGCATTCCATGCTGGCGGGATCGTCCAGGCGGTCAGGGTTCTGGACGGCGACCCACCAAGCCCCTTCGTCCGCCTTCTCCTTGTTGTAGTCCTTGTACTCGCCGTCCTTGTACATGTCTCGGTACTGGCCGACCGCGGTCTTGGCGTAGCTGTGCTGGCCGGGAGTGTTGACGGTCTCCTTGTACATCGTCTCGACGTGCCGACTGAACTCGGCGACGGAACGCGGTTCGTACCAGCAGGCGGGCGGGGTCCAGTCGGACACGGGCTGCACGGCATTGCCACCGCCGCTGGGGCGTACAGAACCCGAGTACGTCACCCTGGAGATGAGGGTGCCGCCGCTGGAGCTGCCGCTCTGTTGGGTGTCGCCCTGGGTGCCCTTGCTGGGGGGCCAGTCCGCGGATGCCGTTCCGGGCACGGCGAGAGCGAGAGCTCCGGCGAGCAGGCCGGTCACGGCGAATCGGCCGCGCATGGTCACGGAGTGCATGATTCGTGCCCCCTCTGCGACGTGAGCTTCGTCGTCTGCCAGACGCCTTGCCCGTTCTTCTCCAGGCGCGTGGTGTAAAGGACGTACGACTTGTCGGTCACCTCGGTCTTGAAGACCTTCCCCGACTTGCGGTCCTTGGCGTAGGCCTTGCCCTGATCCTCGCAGTAGACGACGCCCGCGGAGGCCGAGTCGAAGACGTCGACCTTGGCGTTGTAGTAGCGGTTCTCGCCCGTGATCGTGTAGCCGTCGCCGACGATGGACTGAACCCAGTCCTGCGCTTCGCCGAGGGCGGTGCCGGTGTAGTAGAAGCTCAGCGCCGAGAACTCGGGGTTCCCTTGGGTGATGGCGTAGTTGGTGGCGTCAATGCGTTGGGCGACATCCTTGAGGACCGCGTCCTGGGTGTCGTCCGCGGCCCTCCACTCCTGGAACGTGTCCTTGAGGTCGTCCGGAAGCGTGATCCGGGGACGGCCAACTACTCCCTCCGTCTCGGAGGAGGCCGACGGCTTCGCCCCGCCTGTCTCCGCCCCTGCGATCGCGTCGTTCGCATCGGACTTGTCCTCCCCGTCGCCGCACGCGGTCAGCAACAGTGCTGCGGATGCCGCCAGCGCGACAGCAACGGGCAAAGTGCGGCGCTTCACAGTGAACTCCCCGTGAGACAGAAATGCAGTCGAGGGTACTGACGGTATCTGTGGGGTTCCCGGCTTCGCCAGAGTGAACTACTTGAAGAATCAGGGCAATTTTGGGTGTATTGGCGCTCGCGGCGGCTCTCTGTGTCCTGATCGTGTTCAAGCGGGAGTGGCCCCGGGACATCCGGCTGACGCCCGTGTCCCCTCGGACGGTTACGGCGATGTCGCGCTCGTCAGGGTGCCCCCGGATACGCGAGGTGCGACTGACAGCCGAGGGGCCCCGTGGCAGGCGACATGTCCGGGAGTGCGGGACGGGCTCGAGCCCTTGTCGGCCGTTGTCGGCTTCGGGGTGCTGGTCCTGTCGGTCGCCGGAGTCGGGCGGTGGTTCGCGCGGGAGTCCGCGCCGGTGCTGTTCGAGCTGCCTGGAGGGTCCTGGGCGGACGGGGGCGTGCTGGGGCTGGTCAGCGTGCAGAGGTGGGTCGGGGTCGCGGGGTACGGGTTCACGAACCGCACCCGGGTGAGCACATTCCCGGGACCGGAACCGCGTTCCTCGCGTACGCCGTCTGGACGGGGCTGGTCGGCCGGCTCTGCCATCGGTGGCGTCGTGCGCGCCGTCGCGGAGCGGCAGGCGCGGGAGCGGGAGAGGCTGCGGAAGCCGCGCAAGAAGGGGGAAGGGAAAGAGCCGCGCTGCTCGGCAGCGGTAGTTCCGTTCCGCCGTGCCGACGGATGCGCCGATAGGGTCATCGCATGGTCTACATCTCCCCTCGTGCCCTCCGAGGAAGCCGCGGTAACCGGCTGGCTGTTGGTGTTGTCCTGTTCCTCACCTGGCTCCTTCTGAGCGTGTCCCTGACCTGCGCGGCCATCGGCCTGCGCGGCGTCGACCTGCTGGGGAAGGTCGGGCTCGCGGCGGGCGCCGTCTCTTCGTGTCTCCTCGTGTGGTGGTCTGCCCGTTTCTGGTACGCCGCCTTCTGTGAGGGGCGGCGTGACACCCCTGTCGAGGAGCCCGATGCGTGGCCGTGGTGCCTGCCGGGGGTGCTGATCGGAGTGGCGCTCGTCGTCACGGGCGTACGGGCGCTGGCCCGAGGCGACAGCAGCGGGTGGTTCAGTCTCGGGTTCGCGCTGGTGTTCGGTGTGCCGTCCGCTCTCGGTCTGCTCGTCGGTGTGGGGATGCGGCGCGTGGCGCAGGCGCCTGTGCCGCAGCCGGTCGAGCCGCCGCGGCCCCGGCGGGACTGGGGGCCGATCGGGAAGTAGCCAGGGGCCGTTGGGACGTCGGCCCCTGGTCAAGTAAACGCTCCCTTGGGCACTTCGACGGTCCTCCACTCCACCCAGTGGCCGAGGCGTTCATAGCGGCCCGCCAGCCACAACAGGAGATACGGCACCACCAAGCCCACCGGCACCATGATCCCTGTGGGTAGGAACCAGCCCAGTTGGGCGGTGCACAGGCAGGCGGCCAGCAGGGCCGTCGCCAGGCGGGCGAAGGAGGCCGCGACCGTCAGCGTCGCGTGACGGCTCTCCGGCGCCCGCTGGAGCGCCGCGCTGATCAGGGTGCCCAGCGTGATGCCCGCGCAGAAGCCCCAGAGCAGGCCGCCGGGCAAGAACATCGCCGGTGCGCCCGCCGCCGGGAAACCGAAGGACATGCCGCACAGCAGGCCCGCGCACGCTCCGCCGAAGCCGCAGACGAGGACGGCCGTACCGGCCAGCTGGGCGCGGATCCGCTCGGCGACGGTGAGGCCGTCGGCACCGGACTCCCTCGGGAAGACGGAGCCCGAGCAGACGGCGAAGAGGGGAGTGCCCAGCACCACGAGCAGAGCCGCGCCGAACAGGCCATCACTCTTTCCGGGGCTGTCGGCAGCCGGGAAGAGACCTTCGACACTCCAAGCGGCCGCCGCCAGCAGCACGGTGATCAGCCACTGGGAGGCCAGCAACACCCAACCCGCACGGATCCTCAACCGCCGCAGCCACGCCACCGGGGTCTGCAGCAGGCCGGACAGAGGCATGGCGACGAGGAACCAGGTGACGATGAACGCCTCGCCACCACGGCCCGTTTCCCGGACGCGTTCGAAGAGGGCCGACGAGGAGGACAGCCCGAACCGTTCCGGTGACGTGACCAGCGCGATGGTGAGGGCGAGTGACCCCACCATCCCGGTGATGCCCGCCGCGATCCGCAGGGCCTTGTCCCGGGAGGCCGCGGCGTCCGCCTCCAAGCGGGTGGCAGACGTACGGCTCACCTCAGCTTCGCGTTCTGCGCCTCGACCACCGCGACCGGCAACTCCGCGTCACTGGGGCGCGCGTTGGCGATGGCCATGCCGTTGACCGAGAAGTACACGCCGACGACGTCACCGCTGCGCACGACCTCGGTGTGCAGGGTGTGCGAGGCACTCCGGAAGGTCATCGTCGCCGAGAAGCCCAGCGACTCGTCGCCTGCCGGCGCGACCTTCTCCGCCGTCACGGAGTCGTACGTGCTGGTGCCGCCGCTCGCCTCCGCCGTGAAGCCGCTGCCGCAGGACCGCACGGCCTTCTCGACGTCCGCCACGGCGGACTGCGCCTCGCCGTCGGACGCGTAGGCGGTGATCGTGACGTACGTGTGCGCGCTGTCGGGCCCCTTCGCGTCCTCCGACAGCACCCGGGTGAGGTCGGCCACCGGGTCACCGAGGGGCAGTTGGTTCATGGCGTGGGCCAGCGGCGCGCAAAGCTGCTCGTCGACCTTCACCTCCTCCACGGACTCGGCGAAGAGGAACTCGTCGTCCGGCTCCTGCACCGTGAACCCCTCGACGTCGGCGGCCGTGACCATGAGCCCGGCAAGGCGCTGCGCCGGAGTGACCTCCTTCGCCGTGGAGGCGGACGCCTGCGGCCTGTCGGCCGTCGCGTCCGAGTCCGCCTCTCCACCGCACGCGGTGAGCGCTGCGAGGGACAGCAGGGCGAGGGCGGAGGCGGCGGCCGAGCGGGCTTGCTTCATGGAGAGGGCTCCTTGGGTGCTGCGTCGTGCGGTGGAGGGGTGGGGGCGTAGATCAGCCGTTTTCGTCGAGCGACTTCCTGGGAACGGGTGCCAGTTCCGGCACCTGGGCTCTCCCCACCGCCTGCGCCGCCCACCTGGCATACGCCAGGGCTACGACCAGGAGCAGACCCGCGGAGGCGCAGGACGACATCGACTTCCTGGCCGACGCGGGCATGCCGGAGGCCCGAAACGGCCGGACAACGCCCACCGCGAGGGCCGGCGCACCGAGCCGGACGGGAGGCCGGCACCGTCCCACTCACCAGGAGAAGTTCCACGAGCCCCCGTGCTTTCCCCGTACGTCCCCGTCACCGATCCGAGCGAAGATCATGGCACGCCCCGTTCGGCGCTTCGTGAGTGAATCGTGCAGGCCTGATGGCCAGTCCGTGACGAACAGCGTGCGGACGGCGTCCGTTCGCATCGACCGTGGCTTCGCATGCGCACAGTCGGCCGGCGCTGCTGTGGCGCCCTGCCCAACAGGGCGGCAGGGTCGTGGAATTGCAGATGGATAACTGTGAGCAGGCCGAGGTTCGGGGCAACGGCCGTGCCTTGAGGGGCTTATGTGCGGCTGATACGGTGCGAGGGCTTGACACTCGCCTCTACGCAGCCTATTCGCCCAGGTCGGACAGGCTCGGGCGGAGTGTCCGAATTTGCAGATGATTCTGCGCACTTGGCAGACATTTCTTGGGTGTACGGGGAGCGGTTGCGTGAAGATCCAAGAGCGTACGGGGGCGGGCGCGGGCCGTTCCGCGACTCCGGCTCAGCCGTCGGTCGGTGACCGGCTTCCCACGCCTCCTCGCGAGCGCAAACCCGCACTGGCCGCGCTGGCGGTGCTGCTGATCCTGGTGGGCGCGCTGGGCGCGACCATGCTCGTGCTGCGCGCCGGGGACCGGATCGAGGTCGTCAAGGTGACGGAGGACATCCAGGCCGGCGAGGCGATCACGGACAACAACGTGACCTCGGTGATGGTCGCCGCCGACTCCGGCATCAACTACGTCGAGTGGTCGCAGCTGGACACCATCAAGACCTACAAGGCCAAGTCCACGATCTACGGGGGCTCCCTCGCCGTCGGCGAGATGTTCGCCAAGGAGGAGCAGCTCCCCGCCGGCAAGGCCACCGTCGGTCTCGCCCTCAAGGAGGGCCAGTACCCCGAGGGCATCAAGTCCGGTGACGTCGTCGCCGCCTACCGCGTCGGCACCAGCGGCTCCAGCTCCTCCTCCGACTCCGACAACGACGCCTCCTCGTCCTCTTCCTCCGGCGGCGCCATCGTCGACGACGCCCGGGTCGAGAAGGTCGCGAACGACAGCGACTCCACCGTGAGCACCGGCAGCAAGTCGCTCACGCTCCTCGTCGACGCGGCCGACGCGGCAGCCCTCGCCTCCGCGGCCTCCGCCGGCGAGGTCGCCGTCGTGCGCGTCCCCGGCAAGTAGAAGGCGACCGCAGAAGCCATGGCGCTCATCGCTATCGCCGCCGACAAGGGTTCCCCCGGCGTCACCACCGCGGCCGTCGCCCTCGCGGCGGTCTGGCCGCGCCGCGTCCTGCTCGCCGAGACCGACCCGGCCGGCGGCGACCTGGTGTACCGGTCCGCCGCGGCGCACGGCGGGCCGCTCAACCCCAACACCGGCATGCTGTCCATCGCCGCCACCGCGCGGCGCGGACTCGTGCCCGACCAGCTCTGGGACCACGTCCAGCCGTTGAGCGGCGGGCTCGAGGTCCTCGTCGGACTCGGCATCGCCGAGCAGGCCGCCGGCCTCGCGGGCCTGTGGCCCACCCTCGGCCGGGCCTTCTCCTCGCTCGCCGACTCCCCGAACGCGCCCGCCGACGTCATCGCCGACTGCGGCCGCATCAGCGGGGACACCCCGGCCGTGGAGCTGTTCCCGCACGCCGCCCTGGTGCTGCTCGTCTCCCGTACCGAGCCCGAGGCCATCGCCCGCGTCCGGGACCGGGCCGCCGCGCTGTCCGCCAAGCTGCACGGAGGCCCGCGCGGTGCCGCTAGCCTCGCCACCCCGCTGATCGGCGTCGTCCTGGTCGCCGACCCGAACAACGCCGGCAAGCTCGCGAGCCAGGTCAACGACATGCTCGTGCACGCCCAGACCGGCGCCCGCGTCGTCGGCACGCTCGCCGACGACCCGGCCGGCGCCGACCAGCTGGCGGGCCGCAAGCGCGGCCGACTGGAGAAGTCGCTGCTGATCCGGTCCGCCCGCAAGGTCACCGCCGACCTCTACCAGCAGTTCGGCGCCGCCTGGTCCGTACCCGCCGACCCGCACCTGAACGGCCATGCGGGGGCCGGCCGATGACCGCTGTCGACCACTCGTTGGTCAAGCGGTTCCGGCAGGAGGCCGGCGACCGCATCGCCGAGCAGCGCCGGCTCGACCAGGCCAGCGGCGTCACCCCGATGTCGACGGAGGACGAGCGGCAGTACGCGCGTGCCGTCATCGCCCAGATCCTGGAGGAGTACGCCCGGGCGGAGATCAACGCCGGCCGTACGCCGCTCGAC
Source organism: Streptomyces viridiviolaceus (assembly GCF_014650995.1). Lineage (GTDB taxonomy): Bacteria > Actinomycetota > Actinomycetes > Streptomycetales > Streptomycetaceae > Streptomyces > Streptomyces viridiviolaceus. Next base: position 116,975 of record NZ_BMWA01000019.1, on the reverse strand, counting down.
GCGGAGACCGAGGAGCAGTACGCCGCCGCCGTGCACGCCGCGCTGTTCGGCGTGGGACGGCTGCAGCCGCTCCTCGACGACCCCGAGGTCGAGAACATCGACATCAACGGCTGCGACCACGTCTTCGTCGGCTACTCCGACGGACGCGAGGTGCGCGGCGACGCGGTCGCCGACACCGACGAGGAGCTCATCGAGCTGATCCAGGTGCTCGGCGCGTACTCGGGTCTGTCGTCCCGCCCCTTCGACTCCGCCAACCCGCAGCTGGACCTCAGGCTGCCGGACGGTTCGCGTCTGTCGGCGGTCATGGACGTGGCCCGGCGCCCGGCGCTGTCCATCCGCCGCGCCCGCATGGGCAAGGTCTTCATCTCCGACCTGGTCGGCAACGGCACGCTCACCCCCGAGCTGGGCCACTTCCTGGCCTGCGCGGTCCGCGCCCGGAAGAACATCATGATCGCGGGGGCGACCAACGCCGGCAAGACGACCCTGCTGCGGGCCCTCGCCAACGAGATCCCGCCGCACGAGCGGCTCATCACCGTCGAGCGCGCACTGGAGCTCGGGCTCGACACCTTCCCCGAACTCCACCCCAACGTCGTGGCGTTCGAGGAGAGGCTGCCGAACTCCGAGGGGCAGGGCGCCATCAGCATGGCGGAGCTGGTCCGCCGCTCCCTGCGCATGAACCCCTCCCGCGTCATCGTCGGCGAGGTGCTCGGCGACGAGATCGTGACCATGCTGAACGCGATGTCCCAGGGCAACGACGGCTCGCTGTCCACGATCCACGCCAACAGCTCCAGCGAAGTCTTCAACCGCATCTCCACCTACGCGCTGCAGGCATCGGAGCGGCTGCCCATCGAGGCCAGCCAGATGCTGGTGGCGGGCGCGGTCAACTTCGTCGTCTTCATCCAGCGGCGCAACAACTACCAGACCGGAGGCCGGCTCCAGCGCATGGTCACCTCCGTCCGGGAGGTCAACGGAGTCGACGGGCGCGTGCTCTCCAGCGAGGTGTTCGCCGAGGCCCCCGACGGCCGGATCGTGCCGCACGCCCCCATCTCCTGCCTGGAGGACCTGATCGCGCACGGCTACCGGCCCAACGGAACGTGGGGGTGACACAGTGACCACGCACACCTCGGCCGTGCCGCTCGCGGCACTCGACTCGCTCGGCTCCATGGGCGGCCTGTTCTCCACCACGGTCCTGTACTCGATCGCCAGCGGCGTCGCCGTCGGCGGCGGCCTCGCGCTGCTCCTCGTCGCCGTACGCGGTCTGCCCGCCAAGCCCGAGCACGAGAAGCAGAAGGCCAGCGAGCGGGCCAACGAACTGATCCGCTTCGCAGGGCAGCGCGGCTCCCTGGCCGCCATCGTCGGCCTCGTCGTACTGCTCCTCACACGCTGGGCGGTGGCGGGCATCGCGGCCGGCGTCCTCGTCTTCTTCTGGGACCGCCTCTTCGGCGGCGCCGCCGAGGAACGCGCCGCCATGCGCCGCGTGGAGGCCCTCGCCTCCTGGACGGAGTCGCTGCGCGACACCATCGCCGGCGCGGTCGGCCTGGAGCAGGCCATCCCGGCCTCGGCCCGCGCCGCCGCCCCCGTCCTCCGCCCGCACCTGGACGCCCTGGTCGACCGGCTGCGCGCCCGCACCCCGCTGCCCGACGCGCTCCAGCACCTCGCCGACGAGATCGACGACGCCTCCGCCGACATCATCGTCGCCGCGCTGATCCTCAACGCGCGGCTGCGCGGCCCGGGTCTGCGCCAGGTCCTCGGGGCGCTCGCCAAGTCGGCGCGCGAGGAGGTCGACATGCGCCAGCGCGTGATGGCGCAGCGAGCCTCGACCCGTCGCTCCGTGCAGATCGTCGTGGCGGTGTCGGTCCTGTTCGTCCTCGGCCTGTCCATCTTCAACCGGGACTTCGTCGAACCGTACGGCTCACCCGTCGGCCAGCTCGTCCTGGCCTGCGTCTGCGGCCTGTTCGCGCTGGGCTTCTGGTGGCTGCGCAAGCTGTCCACCATCGAGACGCCCGAACGCTTCCTGGTGCGGGACGAGGCCGGGGTGCAGTTCGTACGTCCCCGTACGCCGTCCGCGCAGCAGTCGCCACAGGCACAGCAGCTGCCGTCGCAGGAAGAGGGGGCACGGCGATGAACCTGACGATGCCGGTGCTGGTCGGCGCGGTCATCGGCCTGGGCGTCTACGCCCTCGTCCGCGCCCTGATGCCGAGCAGGCGGAGCGCGATCCAGCAGGTCGCCCGGATCGACGCGATGCGGGCGCGCGGGGCGGCGTACGAGTCCGCCCGCACCGCGAAGGACACGGGCCGGTTCGGCTCACTGCGCGCCCAGGTCGGTACGCGCGTCGCCGAGTTCTACCTGCAGCAGGGCTGGGAACAGCGCTCGCTGCGCGCGGACCTGGCGGTGCTCGACCGCAGCTGGGAGAAGTTCCTGGCGACGAAGGCCCTGCTGGGCGTGGCCGGCCTGTTCTTCGGCCCGTTCCTGTTCGCGATCGTCTGGACCCTGGGCGTCGGGCGCAGCCCGATCATCCCGGTCTGGCTCGCGCTGCTCTGCGCGGTCGTCTTCTTCTTCCTCCCCGACCTGGAGGTACGGCGGGACGCGGCCGAGAAGCGCCGTGACCTGCGGCGCGTGATCGGCGCCTACCTGGACCTGGTCTCGATGAGCCTGGCCGGCGGCCGGGGTCTCCCGGAGGCCCTGATGGCGGCGGCGGAGGTCTCCGACGGCTGGGCGACCCAGCGCATCCGCAACGCCCTGTCCGACGCCCGCATCACCGGCCTCAGCCAGTGGCAGGCGCTCGGCCAGCTCGGCGAGGAGCTCGGCGTCGAGGAACTCAAGGACCTCTCCGCATCCCTGGCCCTGGTCGCGGACGACGGCGCGAAGGTCCGCGAGTCCCTCGCCTCCCGCGCCGAGACCATGCGACACCGCGAACTCGCCGAGATCGAGGGCAGCGCGGGTGAGAAGTCCCAGTCGATGCTCGTGGCCCAGCTGCTGCTGTGCGCGGGGTTCCTGGTGTTCCTGATCTATCCGGCGGCGATGCGGGTGTTCCAGGTGTGACCCGGTCACCGGCTGCCCCAGCTACGAACGCTCCCAGAACCAATCCGAGAGGACGACAACCCACCATGAACGGACGGAACTTCCGCACCGGCATCCCGGCCGTGGACTTCCTGGTCACCTTCCTGCAGGCCCGCGTGGAGCGCGCCCGCTCCGGCGAACTGGACCGAGGCGCGTCCGCGGTCGAGTGGGTCATCATCTCCGCGGTCGTCGTGGCGATCGTCGGCGTGGTCGCGGCCATCATCAACGCCGCGCTGAGCGAGGGCGCCAACAAGGTCGGCGACTGCATCAAGGGCGCGGACGCGGGCAAGACCTGCTGACCGTACGTACGGCGTTGACGGGGATGACGGGGATGCCGGCACGCGTGCTCGGACGAGTGCGCCGCAGGGTGGAGGCCGCGCGGAAGGCGGCGGCCACGCGCGGCGATTCCGGCATGACCGCGATCGAGTTCGTGCTGCTCACCCCGGTCCTGTTCTTCATGATCTTCGCGACCGTGCAGTTCGCGCTGTACTTCTTCGCCGACCACGTGGCCCAGGCGGCGGCCCAGGCGGGCGCGCGCAAGGCACGTGCGACGGCCCACGACCAGCCCGGCGGCTGGCGGGGCGAGGCACGGGACGTGGTCGACAGCTACATCCAGCAGCTCGGCCCGCAGCTGGTCCTGTCGCCGGACGTGACCATGCTCCAGCCGGAGCAGGACACGGTGGGCGTGGAGATCACGGCCCGGATCCCGACGGTGTTCCCGGGCCTGGACCTGACGGTGCACGCGCAGTCGGTGGGGCCGGTGGAACGGTTCGTGCAGGAGGGGGAGAACTAGATGGTCCCCGCCCGTATCAGGGCCCGACTGTGCCGAGCCGACGACCGGGGCCTGTCCACCGTCGAGGTGGTCATCCTCGCCCCGGTGATGATCCTCTTCATCCTGGTCCTCGTCGCCTTCGGGCAGCTGGTGGACGGCCGCGGCGCGCTCGACGGCGCGGCCCGGGACGCGGCCCGCGCCGGCTCGATCCAGAAGGACCACGGCACGGCGATGGCCGAGGCGCGCAAGGCTGCCGAGGCCAACCTGGAGGACGTCTGCTCGGGCCCTGTCTCGGTCGTCCAGAAGAGCGCGGGCTTCGAACCCGACACGCTCTTCACGGTCGAGGTGAGCTGCGAGGTACGCGGCCTCGCCATGATCGGCCTGGACATCCCCACGACGCTGTCGGCGAGCTTCAGCTCCCCGCTGGACCCGTACCGGAGGACGGCGTGAGGGCCCTCGTACGCACGTGGCTCGCGGACCGGCGCGCGCGGATGGACGACCGCGGGTCGGGTGCCGGCGCGGTCATCGTCTTCGCCCTGGTCTTCCTCTCCCTCTCGGCCTTCGTCATCGACGGCGGCATGTCCATCTCCAAGCGCGAGCGCGCGGCGGACATCGCGGAACAGGCGGCCCGCTACGCCGCCCAGGACATCGACCGCGAGGCCCTCTACGACGACGTGGGCGGCCCCGCGCCGATCAACTACGAGAACTGCGACGCGAGGGTCAAGGCCTTCGCCCGCGAGATGGACATGACCGGCCCGGACATCGCCGCGACCCACTGCGTGGCGGCCGACGCCGAGCAGGTGGAGGTCGAGGTCCAGCTCACCTACTCCCCGGTCTTCACGGGGATGTTCTACGGGGGCGACGTGACGGTCCACGGACAGGCGGTGGCGGAGAACGAGGTGGGCTGAGCCGACGTCGCCCTGCTTTCCCTTCTCCCGGTTACTCATCCCCCACCCATGGAGGTACGACTCTCATGCGCACGCGCTCGACGACGGCAGCCGCGGCTGCCCTGACGGCGGCGGTGGCGCTGCTGCTGACCGGCTGTGGCGGATCCGACGGCGGGGACTCGGGGGAGGATGAGATCGCGGGGGCGGACGCGGGCTCCTCGGCGTCAGCGTCACCCTCGCCGACGGCGATCGATGAAGCCGTCGACCGCCCGGCGGTCAGCCTGCCAGAGGGCGACAACCTGGTCTTCACTCCCGAGACCACGGGTGACGCCAAGGCGGATGCCGTACTGAAGGACAATGCGGAATACCTGCGCTCCATCGACGAGGCGATCGGCAAGCAGGACCCCAAGTCCAAGTCCGTGGCCTTCTACAGCAAGGACTCGGCCTACATCGGGTCCGTGGAGTGGATCAGCGGCTTCGTCAAAGACGGGGTCACGGTGACAGGGACGGTCCGCTACTTCGACCGCAAGGTCACCTTCAGCAAGGACGGGTCCGCCGGGCTCACCTACTGCGCCGACGAGTCGAAGGGCTACACGAAGGACGTCAAGACCGACAAGGTCAACGTGACCGAGGCGACCAAGGACTCGTATGTCCTCTACAACGACCGCTTGAGGAAGAACGACAAGGGGGTCTGGCAGACGACCAAGAGCACCTCGGAGCGCGGAAGCGAGGTCTGCCAGCCGTGAAGCGCGTAGTCAGGCACGCGGCGCTGGGCACTGCCGTGGCCCTGTTGATCACATTGCAGGCCACGCCGGCCGCGTGGGCAGATCGAACCACGACTAGTGGCACGAGCAAGGATGCGAACGGCGGTCGAAACGGCCGCACCATGTACGTTCAGACCAAGGTGCAGACAACGGTCAGCGGCAACAGCACCACTGCCAAGACCGGGTCGCTCTCGTCCACCGACGCCAACTGGACGCCGCCAGCGTGCTGGTACGAGCCCGCCTTCTCCCCGAAGGAGATCGAGGCGACCGTCAAGTTGTGGCGGAGCATCGACGGTCTGCCGTTCCTGGGCGGTGTCGGGGATTTCGTGGGCGACACTCTGGACCACCGTTACAAGGACGGACACCCCTACAAGGACTACAACCTCGACAAACAAGGCGAGGGCATGTTCTGGGCAGCCGTTGTCAACCCGAACCGCAAGGACGACCCCGAGGCCAGCGCCTGCGACAAGCCCCCCTTCTGGGTGGACAACGGCGACACCCCCGACGAACCCCTCGCCCTCACTCCGCAGGTCCTCGCCGAGTACGCCTACGACGAACTCCCCGTCCCGGACACGGAGATCAAGATGGCGCCGGCGGAGACGACGAAGGTGAATCTGCCGACCTGGATCTGGCTGGACAAGGCGAAGTTCAAGAAGATCTCGGTCACCGCCAGCCTCCCCGGCACGGGCCTGTCGGCGACCACCACCGCCGAGCCCGTCTCCCTGCACATCGAACCCGGCACGCGCGACGCCCGGACGTACCCCGCCTCCGGCGACTGCGAGATCAACGCCGACGGCAGCATCGGCGAGCCGTACGAGAAGGGCAGGGCGAACGACACGCCACCCTGCGGCGTCACCTACCTGCGGGCGTCCGGCTCCGGGAACTCCTACCCGCTGAAGGCCACCGTCACCTGGAAGATCTCCTGGACGAGCACGACGGGCGAGGGCGGCGACCTGCCCGACGGCACGTTCGGCGCGACACAGGACGTGACGGTGCAGGAGATCCAGTCGGTGAACCGCTGACGCGCACCGACGGACCGGGCCGCACGGCCCCGGGCGCCGGTGGAGGCCGCACGGCGTCCACCGGCTCGTGGGCCGTCGGCCGCGTCATTTGTCACCGCCGCCCTTGCCACCCTTCCCGCCCCGCTTGTCCTCCGTCTTCACGGCATCGTTGACCTGCTTGGTGAGTTCGTCGTCGAGCTTCTTGAATTCGCGGACGACGGCGTCCGACATGGAGGCGAGTGCGTCGAGCTGCTGGGTGATGTCCTCGCGGCCGTCCTCCCAGTTGGACTCGAAGTCGCCGAGGGCGTCGTTGACGCTGCCGTCGCCGATGTCGTCCTTGTAGGACTCGAAGAGCTTCTTGGTGTGGTTCAGCCGCGTCTTGAGGGACCGCAGCCGACGCCCGTAGTCCTCCAGCTCGGTCAGCGGCAGCGCGAGGTCGCTCTTGCCCTTGCCCATGGCCTGAAGCCCCCACTCAACAAGTCAGACGAAACGGAAAGTGCTGGTCACAGCGTCAAAGATGTCGTGGAACGCCTCGGCCAGGTCCAGCACAGGGCTGGCCCCGGAGACGAGGACGACCTGGTCGGTGGTTCCCGGGACGGGGATGTACGTCTGGGTCAGCACCATGCGCAGGGTACGACTGTCGCCCTGAGCGACGGGCACGTCCTCGACCCCGTACGTCCGTGCGGCCGTACCGACGTCAGGGATGTCGACGGTCGTGACCTTGCGCCAGGCGTCGCCCTCTCGGCGAGGGTTGATCGTGCGCAGGCTTCCGGCGATGGCTCTGGGATCGGTGGACAGGGTGGCGCCTTGTTTGTTCTGTGCCCCCAGGGCGGAGACGGTGACGGTTGCAGACAGCGGTACACCGTCGAAGTTCTCTGCCATACAGCCCATGTAGAGGGCGCCCGACTCGTAGGCGTCGTTGGCCATTTTGCGGAGCATTGCGGTCAGGTCGGATCTGTAAGGAGCCAGCTCAGGGAAGGCCCGCGCCCGCTCGTCAACCAGACTCCGGATGGTCGCCTCACGGCCCTCGGGACGGATGTCAAACTCCCACCATGAATCCGGGACTGAAAGGGACAAGCCAGCCGGTATGACATCCGTCGAGGTCATGAGGCCTCCTGTTTTATCTGAGTCGGGTCTTAGGGTCAGGCAAAGAATTTACGGACTTCGGTTGGTGCCTCACCCTTCCTTCTCCATTGAGCGCCGAGATGGGCGGCAATCAACTTAAAATCCTCGGCTTCGAGTTGGAAATCAGAATCTGCTTCGTGTTCTCGTACCTCGATGTTTCCCTCGGGCAAAGTCATTCGCAGGCCGCCCAGTGGATTGCCGAGCGCGTCCGCCAGGTGAATGGATGCTGATTCTTCGTCCAGTAGTAGGAACGCTTCCCGGGTTCCGTCTACAAGAGCTCGATAGAGATAGGGGGACCCTCCGCTGGATGTCAGTTTCAACAGAAAGGAGTGAGCCATTCTTATTCCTCTGCGGTGACCGGTCGACCGTGCCCGTCGCGAGCTGCGGCAGCTTGGTCCCAAGTGTATCCAGCGTCGATCGTCGCCCCATGAGCCGTGCTGTAGCTCTTGTTTCCTGTGGTCTTCATGTAGTTGGACTCATGCAGTTCGTGTCGAAGCAGATCGATGTCGGCAGGGTGCGGGTTGCCGTTGCTGAGTCTCTGCCATGCTTCCGCGATGCGCGGATTTGCGTCGAACCGTGCCATATAAGCGTCGCCGTAACTATCGAGGAGGTGCTCCTCGTGGAAGAGATGATTTTTGATCTGTTCGATGTCGGATCGGGAAAATCCGTGTTCCGCGGCGGTTTTGGCGACATTATCGATGTCGTCGGCGGAGCGGATGGCGTCATAAGCTTCATCCGCCCACTCGGTGACGAAGTCGAGGTCACTACGTGCGCGGCGCAGCGCTCCCCCGGTCTGTAGCCATCGGTCGACCTGTCTGAGGCCTGTCAAGCCCTGGCGCATTCCTCGAAGTGACTCGGCTATGTTCTTCAGTCCGCCGCCGATGCCGTTCATCAACCCGGTACCGAGGGCGCGCAGTCCGCCCGCCTTCCAGAGCTTCCCGAGCTTGGCAAGGCTCGTGAATCCCTTCGTGGCAGGTATACAGTCCAGGGCTGCCCATAGGAGGTCCCCCCAGCCGGCCTGGCCCTTGATGACTTTTCTTATCGTGTCGGCCATCACGACCAGGGCCGCCGCGAAGACCAGCCACCCCAGCGGCCCGCCCACGATCATCACGATGATGCCGACGACGGCCACGACCCACTTGCAGACGGTGACGATCTCGTCCCAGTGGTCGGAGACCCAGTCGCCGATCTCCTCCCACCAGTGCCGGTTCGGGATGCCGGCGTCGGACGCTTCCTTGAGCTTGGTCACCGTCCGGCGGGCGGCGTCCTCGCGCAGGCCCTTCGCCTGATCGGCCAGTTTCTTGGCCGCGTCGAGGGCGCTCTGCGCGCTCTCGACGTTGCGCTCGGCCGCGGCCTGGCGGGCCTTCGCGTGCTGGGCGTCGCGGGTGGCGCGGCGGACGTCGGCCTCGTCCGGCTTGGGGACTTCCTTGCCGCCGTTCTTGGCGGGGTCGTACGAGTCCACCTTCTCGGTCGCCGTACGGACCCAGTCGTTGGCGCCGCTCAACGCCGTCTGTGCGGTGGTGAGTTCCTCGCGTGCCTTGCGGCCGTCGCGGAGCGCCTTGTCGGCCTTCTCCTGGGCGTCCTGGAGATCGGGCCAGAAGGTGGCCAGCGCGTCGCCTGCCAGGTCGTACGACTTCTTCAGCTTGCGCAGCTTCTTGGGGGCGTCCTCGAACTCCTCGGCGAACACGTCCGCCGTCTTGCCCGCCCAGGAGAGGATCTCGTCCTCCTTGGCGATGCCCTTGAGGTCGCGCAGGACGTCGGCCACGTCGTCGGCGAAGTCGTGCAGGGTGCCGGCGAGTTTGCGGATGCGGTGCGGGTCGCCCGGGGCCGGGTCCTTGTCCAGGTCGAGTATGTGCCAGTCCGTCGGCCTGTGCGGCACCTGTGTTCCCCCTCATAACACCTGCAACGCCTGTATCAGAACGTGTGTGTGAAGGTATCGCACGGCGGTGTGGCGGTCCTACGGGCGGTCAGGTGGTTGAGCGTGGTGTGTCCGCTTTGAGAGCCGCGATGAAGTTGGCGAAGGTTTCGGTCGGAAAGGAGAGGGCGGCCTGCGTAGGGGCTTTCGAGTCGCGTATGGCTATGCGGCTGGGCAGGGTTGCGACTTCGACGCAGGTATCCCCCTCGCCGCCACCGGAGTAGGTGGACTTACGCCAACACAGGGCCTCGGTCATGGATCTCCTCACATTTCCTTTGTCAAATGGTGGATGAAGTCTCGCGAAGCGATGGGGTCCAGCGACGCCTTCCCAACTTCGCGAAGCAGTGTTCGAAGCCGCTTCAGCTGGGCTTCTGCATCGAGGAAGACGACGCCGGTGGGGGCATCACGGAGCCCGGTGTCCAACTGGGGCACCGGGCCTCCCAGGTACATCATCGAAGCCCCGGCGCCGGCGAACCCGTCCTGGTCGGTTGGGATGACGCGTACGGTGACGTGACCCTCCTCGATCTCGTCCAGGATCTTCCGGAGTTGTTCGCGGGAGCCGTGACGGTCGGACACGCGGATCCGCAGCGCCATCTCATGCACGAGCGTCGTGTACGGAGTCGGCTCGTCACCCGTGATGACAGCCCGTCGTCTCATCCGGTGGTCCACTCGAAGCTCCAGCTCGCTCTCGAGAAGCTCTGGATTCATGTAGCGGAAGACTGCACGGGCATAGTCCGGTGTCTGAAGGAGCCCAGGAACATAGGTGGTGACGACTTCGCGGAGGAATGTGGCGTGGTGCTCCGCCTCGGCGACGTCCAAGTGCACGGGGGACAGGACTCCTCGGTACTCATCCCACCAGCCGCGCGTGCGGTCGCCCGCCATTTCCACCAAGGCGTCGATCAGCGCCTCATCCGCGCAGCCGTAATACGCCGCCAGGCTGCGGATGCGCTTGGCGCTGACAGCCGCGATACCCGCTTCGACGTGACTCATCTGTCCTGACGTCGAGTTCAAGAACGCTGCCACATCGCGAGCCTTCAGTCCCGCGGCCTCACGCAGCCTGCGCAGTTCGGCTCCCAGGCGGATCTGCCGGGCGGTGGGGTGGCTCCTCGGCGCCATACGCCCTCCTGTTCTCAACAGCCTTGAACTCGTGCCACGTTCGGGTGCCAGGTTACTCAGCGGGTTGCAGGGGGAGAAATTAGTGCCCTACCGTCGGTGATGCGGCGCACACGCTGCGAATTGCCGGGGCTCCGGAAGCGCACCGCTCCGTCCTGCCATGACGGCTGCGGCACTGCCACCGCCCGCCATCGCCGCGCCTCCCGGACTTCCTTCCTACGCCCGACAGGAGATCACGCATGCCTGAAAGCACCGCCAGCGATTCCGATGAGCCCTGGGAGTACACCCTGTACATCCCGAACGACCTGCGCGCCGTCACCATCTGCCGCCGTACCCTCCGGCTGATCCTGACCATGCACGGCCTGATCCGCCTCGTGGACACGGCCGAGTTGCTCGCGACCGAGCTGATCTCGAACTCCGTACGCCACACGAAGGGCCCCGCCGCGCTGCGCGTGCGGTGGTCGGCCGGTGTGCTGCGGATCGGGGCGTGGGACGCCGACCCGGAACCGCCCGAGCCGCCGGGAAAGCTGGAGCGGCTTGTCCGGGCGGAGGAGGGGCGGGGGCTCGCCCTGGTTCGGGCCTGCGCGGATCTGTGGGGGTGGCAGCCGCTGGCCAGGGGCGGCAACCGGGGTAAGTACGTGTGGTGTGACCTTGTCGCGGCGTAGCGCGTTGACCGCGTCGTGCGGAGCCAGTGGCTTTCACCCTGCGGACCATCGACGCCGAGAGCGCGGCGGTTTTCGGGCAGTTCGTCGAATCGTGCCTGGCCGATTCCCAGGCGAAGGAGAACTGATGGCGGAGATGCACTACTTCTTCCGGCATCCGGTGGCCGAGAAGGTGCGCGAGGAGGGCCGGGAGGAGGGCCGGGTCGCGGATCGTGCCGAGATGATCCTTCGCATCCTGGAGTGGCGTGACATTCCGGTCCCCGATGCCGTCCGGGATCGTGTGCTCGCCTGCACGGATCTGGCGCAGCTCGAGATCTGGGCGCAGCGGGCTGTCCGTGCCGGCGACGCGCGTGAGCTGTTCGCCGACGACACGGCTCGAGGCGATCGCTGAGAGGCTCGGGGGCCGAGAGCCTCTCAGCGGTTGATGGCCTGGATCTCCTGGACCTCCATGTCCTGCGTCGTCTCGAAGGTGCCGTCCGGCAGGTCGCCCTTGGCGCCGCCCGTGCCCTCCCAGGAGATCTCCCAGGTGACCGATGCCTTCAGCTGGTACGGCTCGCCGTTCGAAGCGCGGAGGTACCTGATGCCGCACGGCGGGGTCCTGTCGGCGTCGCCCTTCGTGTACGGCGTGCCGATGGAGCCGTCGGCGTTGATCTCGCATTCGCCGGAGGCGGGGTAGGTCTCGGCGTCTTCCGTGCCCGGCTCCAGGTGGAGGGAGACCGGTTTCGCCGTCGTCTCCGCCCACAGGCCCGTGTTGGGCAGCTCGGCGCGGACCTTGACCTCCTTGAAGGTGCCCTTGTCCAGCCAGACCCACGTCGGCAGGTTCACCGTGGACTTGGCCTGGGGCTTCAGCTCGACCTCGGTCTTGGGGATCTTGACCTCGTTGTAGGCGTACTCGGCGAGCATTTCCGGTGTTGGTGCGTGCGGGTCGTCAGGGACCTCGTTCGCGTCGACCCAGAACATGATGCGGCCGCAGTCCCAGGATTGCGGGTCTGAGTCGTCGGGTGCCACTCCACGCCAGAAGTAGCCGTCCTTGCCCAGGTTGTAGTCCTTGTAGCCCTCGGCGACGCTGTTCGTAGGGGAGTGCAGATCGAAGTTGTCCGCCGGCTTGCCGTCCCGGTAGTGGTCGGTCCACAGCTCCTTGCCGAACCACGACTCGTGGATGCCGACGTCACCCCCTCCGTCCGTGTCCACGAACTCCTTGAGCTGCTCGGGTGTGAAGGCAGGCTCGTACCAGCAGGCCGGCGGCTCCCAATTGGGGTCGATGGAGCTGAGGTTGCCCTGCTCGCCGCCGCCGTCGCCACCGCTCACATAGGTGATACGGATGCTGGAGACGGAGGACGACAGCGAGCCTTTGCCGTCCGAGTTCCCCTTGGTGTCGTCCTTGGTGCCTCCGCCGCCGAAGGCCTGTGCCGACGTGCTGGTGAGAACGATCGACAGGGCCGGCGCGAGTGTGCCGGCCAGCAGTCTCGTCGGCAGTCGCATCCGCCGCGCCATCAGGAGCACCCGCCCCTCTTGGAGGAGGTGGACACGGCCTGCCACACGCCCTGGGCGTTCTTCTGCATGGTCACGGTGTAGGCGACCTTCGGGTCGGTGCCCGGGGGGTTGGCCTCGACCTTGCCGGTCTTGCGGTTCTTGGTGCGCGCTTCGCTCTCGTCGGTGCAGTACCTGAGCTGAGCCTTCGTCTTCTTCGCGAAGAGTGTTGCCTCGGGGTCGGACACGGGCAGCTTGCCGATGACGGTCAGGTTCTTGTCCGTGTACGACTGGACCCACTTGCGGTCCTGCGAGAGCCCGGATTCGGTGTCGTAGAAGGCGAGGGCCTCGCTGTCCGGGTCGTTGGCGATGATCGCCGCGTAGCCCGCGCGCAGTTGTTCCTTGCCATCAGTGAGGACCGCTTGTTCGTCGGGGTCGCCGCTCGTCCAGCTCTCGAAGGTCAGCTGGAAACTGTTCGGGATGGTGATCTCCGGGCGCTGGACGTCGGACGCCCCCGCCGCCGACGCCGAAGGCGTGGAGCTGTTCGCTCCCTTGTCCGCCCCCTTGATGTCGTCCGGCGACGAGTCGTCGCCGCCTCCGCCGCAGGCGGTCAGCAGCAGGGTCGCCGTCGCGGTGAACGCGGCTGCGGTGGTCGTCAGGGCGCTGCGGGCCACGGTTGGTCCCCCCGGAGTTCGGCGTGTGTGCTACAGAGAGCGAAGCTATCAGTGGTCGGCAGGGCGGCATCGGGTGGCGTTGGGGGACTGTGTGGGGAATGTGAGAAGTGTTGTCGCGCACTCTCCCCGGACCTTGGCCCCGCAGGACAAAGGCGAGCAATCGGACGGAAGTTGCCGCCCCGGCTGCCGGGCGGCCTTCGACGCTGTCAGTACCAGTCCATAAGATCTCTGTAGGCTCAGCACACCCCTCATACCAGACAGTCCACAGCCCTCACACCACCTTCCCTCCACCCACGACCCAGGACATCCCCCATGCCGCGACGCCGCAGTTCAAGCTCGACAAGCTCGACGGCTCCCTCGACGGCCCCCAGGAACCGGACGCCGCAGCCCGTGCGGGTGCGGCGGCGTTCGTTCGGGGACATCGTCAAGGCGTTCCTCGCCTTCGTCGTGCTGGTCGGTCTCGTCGTCGGTGTGCCTCTCGCGCTGGCCTCGCAGGTGGGGTGGCCGCTGCCGAGCGGGGCGCCGAGCCTCGACTGGTTGCAGCGGGAAATCACCGTCCAGACGTTCCTGAACATCCTGACCGTCGTCGTCTGGTTCGCCTGGGCCCAGTTCACCGCCTGCGTACTCGTCGAGGTCAAGGCCGCGCTGTCCGGCGTCGGGGTGCCGGGACGGGTGCCGGGATCCGGGCCCAGTCAGTTGCTGGCCCGGCAGCTCGTCGCCGCCCTGCTGCTCGTCGGAGCCACCGCGGCGAGCCTCACGCCGGGACTGTCGCAGCTCGGGCAGAACCTGGAGGGGAACCAGAAGCCGGCCGTCGCGGCCGCCCAGCAGACCCCCGGGCTCTTCGGCCAGCAGCAGGAGCAGGCCGCCGATGCAGCCGCCGCCCTCGCCGAGCAGGCCTCCCAGGCGGCGGCACACGCGGACAGCCCCAGCGCCAAGGACGGCGACACGAAGTACTACCGGATCCAGCCCCCGGAAGGGCGGCACCACGACTCCCTCTGGGAGATCGCCGAGCGGCACCTCGGCGACGGGCGCCGGTACAAGGAGATCTTCGAGCTCAACAAGGACCGCGTGCAGCCGGACGGGTCCAAGCTGTCCGAGGCGAGCCTCATCCGGCCCGGCTGGATCATGGAGATGCCCGGTGACGCGCGCGGCGGCGATCTCGTCGAGATGCCCGACGAAGCGCCGAACGTCTCCGAGCAGGTCCAGCAGCAGATCCACGACTACGCCCGCACCGGTGACCACGCGCAAGGGGGCGGCGGCGCCCAGGGCGGCGGCGACTCCCGCGTCTCCCTCCCCGAGCAGCGGCCCGCCCCCGCGGCCCCGAGCACCGGGCAGGAGCACACCACCGGCGCCGAGTCCGGCGGTCACTCCTTCGGGCTGCCCGAAGCCCTCCTCACCGCCCCCCTCCTCGCCGCCGGTCTCCTCGGCGCCCTCGGCCGCCGTCGCCGGCAGGCCCTGTGGCAGTCGGCGCTCGGCGGTGTCGGCGGGCGGCGCGGCATGGAGCCGCCCACGCCGACCGGCGACGCCCAGGACGTGCAGGACGCGCTGCTCGTGGGCGCCGACCCGGAGGGCGTACGCCTGCTGGACCGGTCGTTGCGCGGGCTCGCCGCGTCCCTCACCGCCGAGTCGCGGCCCTTGCCCGTCGTCTACGCGGCCTGGCTGAGCAACGGCGACCTGCATCTGCAGCTCGCCCAGCCCGCCGGCAAGCCGCCCGCCCCCTGGCAGCTCGGGCAGGACCAGACGTTCTGGATGCTCGCGAAGGACGACGCCGCCCGGTACGAGGACGTCGACACCGCCGCCCCGTACCCCGGCCTCGTCAGCCTCGGCACCATGGACGAGTCACGGCTGCTGCTCAACCTGGAGTCCGTGCCCGGCATCGTGTCGCTCAGCGGCCGCGAGGCCGACCGGGCCGCCGTGTTCGCGTCCGTCGCCGCCGAACTGGCCACCAACGGCTGGTCGGACCGCATGACCATCACCCTCGTCGGCTTCGGCGACGACCTGACCCCCCTCGCGCCCAACCGGATCCGCCACCTCGACGGCATCGACGACCTCTTCGAGACCATGGCGGCCGAGACCCGCCAGCGGCGCGGTGCCCTGGGGGCCGCCGGGCACGACTCCGTGCTGACCGGACGCACCGGCCCCGCCCAGCACACCCGTTGGGGACCGCACCTCGTGCTGCTCGCCGCCCAGCCGTCCGACGAGGACGCCCTGCGGCTCGCCGAACTCGCCGCCGACGCCGGCCGTCTCGGCATCGGATACCTAGTCGGCACCGACAGCGCCGACCTGCCCGGCGCCGCCTGGGAGATGGAGA
Organism: Streptomyces viridiviolaceus; assembly: GCF_014650995.1. GTDB lineage: Bacteria > Actinomycetota > Actinomycetes > Streptomycetales > Streptomycetaceae > Streptomyces > Streptomyces viridiviolaceus. Next base: position 101,221 of record NZ_BMWA01000019.1, on the reverse strand, counting down.
TCACCGGCGAGGGCAAGCTGCTCGCCCCGCTGCTCGGGCTGGAACTCGACGCCCAGCTCCTGCCGTCCGCCCAGCAGCGTGCCGTCGTCGAGCTGTTCACCGACGCCGATCCCGACCAGGGGCCCGACGGACCGACCAACACCCCGCCGTTCCTCGTCGACATCAGCGAGCAGGGGCGGCCCGCGGTGTACGCGCGCCTCGTCGGGTCGTACGAGATCATCGGCCTCGACGCCCCCGACGACGACCGCAGCGCCCAGCTCCACGAGGCGCTCGCGCTGCTCCTGCTGCACCGCGAGGGCGTCCACCCGCGCGTCCTGGCCTCCGCGCTGTGGCCGCGGGGCGTGACCGAGGACGTGCGCGACGCGCTGGTCGAGCGGCTGCGCGCCTGGCTCGGTACCGACCCCGACGGCACGCCGAGGCTGGGCACCGACGCCACCGGGCGGCTCACCCTCGCCAAGTCCGTCGTCTCCGACCTGGACGTGCTGCGCTCCCTCTACTACGAGGCCACGCAGGGCCGGGGTGTCGACAGCCGCCAGGTGCGCGGCCGGCTGCTCACCGACGCGCTGGTGCTGGTGCGCGGGCCGCTGCTCGCCGACCGGCCCGAGGGCCGTTACCGCTGGCTCACCCACGAGATCATCGACGCCCAGCTCCCGCTGCTCGTCGCGGACACCGGGCTGGCACTGTCCGAGTTCCACCTGGAGAAGGACCGCGCGGAGAAGGCCATCGAGGCGCTGACCGCGGCCCTGCGCACGGCTCCCTCCGACGAGCGCCTGTGGAACGAGCTGCTGCGCGCCACGCACGCCACCGGCGACACCGACCGGCTTCGCGCGCTCGCCGCCGACCTCATCGGCCGCAGCGGGGCGCGCGGTCTGCCGCCGCGCACCGAGGCGCTCCTCGACGAGCTGCTGCCGACGTGGCGCGACGGCGTCGCGGCCGCGGGATGAGCAGCGGCGGATGAGCACCGACCTGCTGGTCGTCGCCGTCGCCGCGCTGTGGGGCGCGGTGACGGGGGCGGTGCTCCCGCGGGCCGCCTACCGGTTCTCCGCCCCGGCCGGGGAGCCCTGGCGGGACCGGTGCCCGGACGGGCATCCCGTCCGGGGCTGGCTCGGACGGGCACGGTGCGGCCAGTGCGGGAGGGCCAGCGCGACGCGCACTGCCGCGGACGGGGTGGTGAGCAGTTCAGCCGACGGCGCGACGCGCGGTGCGGCGAACAGTGCGCCGGGCAGCCCGGTGTACGGCGCCGGTGCGGCCGTCCTCGTCACCGTCACCGCACTCGTCTGCGCCGCCCTCGCCGCCGCCACCGGAACCCGTCCCGAACTGGCCGTCTGGCTGCTGATCGCGCCCGTCGGCGTGCTGCTGGCCGTCGTCGACCTGCGGGTACGACGGTTGCCCGACCCCCTCACCCTGCCGCTCGCCGGTGCCGCACTCGCCCTCCTCGGCCTCACCGCCCTCGTCCCCGAGCACGCCGGGGAGTGGACGACCGCCCTGCTGGGCGCCCTCGCGCTCGGCGCCGGCTACTTCGTGCTGTGGTTCATCAACCCCGCCGGCATGGGCTTCGGCGACGTCAAGCTGGCACTCGGGGCGGGCGCCGTCCTCGGCTGGTACGGCTGGCCGACGCTGATGCTCGGCACCTTCGCCGCTTTCCTGCTCGGGGCGCTGTACGGCGGTGTGCTCGTCGTCGCGGGCAGGGCGGGGCGCAAGACCGCCCTCGCGTTCGGGCCGTTCCTGATCACGGGTGCGTTCCTCGGGCTGCTGGTCGGCGCGTACACGGCCTGACGGCGACCGCGAAAACCCGCTGGCGTAGGCTGGTCGGGTCCGTCCACAACCCTTACGAAAGGGACGCCGGTGACCGAGAAGGCCGACCTTCAGCCCATCCTCGACCGTGCAGCCGCCGGTGGGCGGATCACCCCCGAAGAGGCCCTCGTCCTCTACCGCGACGCCCCGCTGCACGCGCTGGGCGCGGCGGCCGACGCCGTGCGCAGGCGGAAGTACGCCGGCACCGAGCACATCGCGACGTACATCATCGAGCGCAACATCAACTACACGAACGTGTGCGTCACGGCGTGCAAGTTCTGCGCCTTCTACGCCGCGCCCAAGGACACCGCCAAGGGCTGGACCCGCGACCTCGACGACATCCTGCGCCGCTGCGCGGAGACCGTCGAGCTGGGCGGCACGCAGATCATGTTCCAGGGCGGTCACCACCCGGACTACGGCGTCGAGTACTACGAGAAGCACTTCTCCGCCATCAAGAAGGAGTTCCCGCAGCTCGTCATCCACAGCCTGGGGGCGAGCGAGGTCGAGCACATGGCCCGGATCTCCGGCGTGTCGGTCGAGGAGGCCATCACCCGTATCCACGAGGCCGGCCTCGACTCCTTCGCGGGTGCCGGCGCGGAACTCCTCCCCGCCCGTCCCCGCAAGGCCATCGCGCCGCTGAAGGAGTCCGGCGAGCGTTGGCTGGAGATCATGGAGGCCGCCCACAACCTCGGTGTCGAGTCGACGTCCACGATGCTCATGGGCACCGGCGAGACCAACGCCGAGCGCATCGAGCACCTGCGGATGATCCGGGACGTGCAGGACCGCACCGGCGGCTTCCGCGCCTTCATCCCGTACACCTACCAGCCCGAGAACAACCACCTGAAGGGCCGGACGCAGGCGACCATCTTCGAGTACCTGCGGATGATCGCCATCGCCCGTGTCTTCCTCGACAACGTGGCCCACATCCAGGGCTCGTGGCTGACCACGGGCAAGGAGATCGGCCAGCTCTCCCTGCACTACGGCGCCGACGACCTCGGTTCGATCATGCTGGAGGAGAACGTCGTCTCCTCCGCCGGGGCCAAGCACCGCTCCAACCGGCTGGAGATCATCGACCTGATCCGCAAGGCGGGACGCGTCCCGGCCCAGCGCTCCACGACGTACGAGCACCTCGTCGTGCACGACGACCCGGCGAACGACCCCGTCGACGAGCGGGTCGTCTCCCACATCTCGTCCACGGCGATCGAGGGCGGGACGGCTCACCCCGAGCTGAAGCTGCTGGCCTCCAACTGACCCGGTGGCGGACCTAGTTGGAGACCATTCACACGGCGGACGAGGTCCGGGTCAGCTGGAGCTCGGAGCCGATCAGGGACGGTGCCGTCGTGGTGGGGCGGGACCGGATCGGGGACGTCGGGACGTTCGAGGAACTGCGTGAGCGGTTCCCGGGGGCGCGCGTACGCAGATGGCCGGGCGTCCTCGGCCCCGCGCGCGTCCACGAGGGCCCGCTGCCGGACGCGCCGACGCCTCGCGAACGCATCCACGCGGTGCTGAAGCTGGGTGCCGTGGTGGTTCTGGAGGAGCACGTCGGCACACCCGAACTCCGCGCGGCCGCCGAGCGCAACGGCGTGGCGGTGTGGCCCGGGGTGCCGTCGCCGTCCTGGGAGCCCGCCATCCGCCGGAACGGCCGTGCCGACCTCGCCGTCCTCGACGAGACCGGCGCGTGCATCGCGACGGTCTGCGCGGGCCGGCTGGTGCACCGGCGCCGCTGAGCGCGCGCGTACGCGGCTTCACCCCGTGGGCGCGGGCGACCACGGCTCGCAACGCGCGCACCTCGGGTGTGGCGTGGCTCGTCGTGTGAACGCCGCTGCGTGCCGCGGGTGTGGCGTGGCTCGTCGTGTGAACGCTGCTGCGTGCCGCGGGAGCGACCGCGCTCACCCCGTGAACGCCTCTGCGAAGGCGCCGTCCTCCTGGTCCACCCCGCTGCAGTCGGTCAGCGCGTCGTCCGAAGAGGAGTCGTCGCCGCACTGCCGGTCCCGGAACGTCGACCACATCGACACCCAGGCGATCTCCTTCTCCTCGGCGAAGGAGCGGACCTGTGCCGCGTCCGAGAGGGTGAACGTCTCGCCGTCCACGTCGTTGACGCCGACCATCGAAGTAAGGGCCATGCCGCGCCAGGCCGCAGCGTCGGACAGACCGAAGACCGACTTCAGCTGGGTGTGCGCGGCGGCGGCCGAGGTGAGGGCGTAGTCGCCCATGTCGTCGGTGTAGGACTCGCCGTAGTTCATGGTCATGAGGTTGACCGCGGAGACCGCCACGCCGTGGTTGTTGGCGGACTCCAGCAGGGCCAGGCCGTCGTCGTCGAGCCCGGAGGGCATGACCGGGAGGGTGAAGGAGACCTCCAGGCCGTCGCGCTCCTCCTGGAGCAGCGCGAGCGCTTCGGAGCGCAGGTCGACCGAGTCGGAGTCGGTCAGCTCGTCGCCCTCGATGTCGAAGTCGGCCTGGGTGGAGCCGGCCGCGTCCAGCGCCTCTCCGTACGCCTCCGCCAGCTCCGACGCGCTGTCGCAGGCCGCCGCGAGCTCCTTGCCGGAGGCCCCGCCGAAGGAGACACGGACCGTGGCGCCGTCCTCCTCCAGTTGCGCGATACGGGCCTTCACGGCCGAGTCGCCGATCGCGTGGGTGCCGTTCCACTTCGGCGTGCAGCCGCTGCCGGAGGACAGCACGAACGCCAGGTTGTACGTCGTCGGGGAGCCCGCCGAGTCGTTGTCGGACGCCGTGGTGGCGCTGACATAGGGGGCGTAGGAGGTGGCCGACGAGGCGGTGGAGGAAGGGGACTGCGAAGGGGACGGCTGCGGCGGCGCCGCGGCTCCCGCGTCCGAGGTGGCGCCCGAGCCCGCGGAGCACCCCACCGCGGCCAGGGCGAACAGGCAGGTGAGCCCGGCCAGCGGCTTCAGGAAACTCCTCATTGCGTAAGCACCCGCTCTCGTGATTTCTGTCCCAGGACGGAAACAAAGTGCGTTTCCGGAATGGAAATGTCTCATACGGGGCTGGGGTTCGGCGGGGCGGCCGGTGCACAGGCTGTGTATGGCCATAGCGGGACAAAAGGGGCGGAAAGGGCGGAGGAGTGGGGCATTTGACCCCGCCTGGTCTCGGCCGACCCGGGGCGGGCCGTTTGGTCTTTCCAGGTATCTCTCAGGGAAAAGACAGGTTGCGCGGTTTCTCATGGGCGCCTCACAAGGAAGTCAGAGTTTGCGGCACACAAAAGCTCTCTAATGTTCGGGGAATGCATTCCGAGCCTGTCATCGAAAGCCGCGCCGCCGCGCGCGGTCGCCGCCGTAAACCCGGCAGTGGGTCCGTCGAAGGACCCGTGTTCGTCGACAACTCCGGACGCCGCTCGAAGCTGTTGCGCCGGGTCGGCCTCCTTCTGGGGACTCTCTGCGTCGGTTACGCGTTCGTCCTCGGCATGGCCTTCATGGGCATCGGCACCTCGATCAACCCGTCCTCGCTGTTGCCGTTCGCCGGCGGCCCCGACGGCTCGGCCCCCGGCGGAGGCATGCGGCCGCAGGGCGGCACCCTGCCGGACGGCACCGCCCCGACGGGCGCGCCCACCGGCGCTCCCTCCCTCGGCACCGCGCCCAGCGGCGCACCGACGGCAACCGCTTCCGCCTCCACCACGGCCTCCGCCGCCTCCGCCGACTGACCGGAGCGCCCTCTTCCATGACCACGACGACACCCTCACGCGGCCGCCGACGCGCGCCCACCCGGATGGAACGCGCCGCCGGAAAGGCCGCCGCGCTGCAGAAGCCGCGCGTCATCCTCGCCCTGCTCCTCCTGCTGGCGCTCACCTGCGTGATGCTGCTGGACGGCTACCTCCGCGCCGAGGTCGGCGGTGACCAGCGCGTACGCACGGGCGCCAGCGCGAGCGACGTACCGGACGAGGTGCTGGACGGAGGACCGATCCTCACCTTCCGGGGCGGCCAGGCCACCACGGTCTCCGTGCCGGACAAGACGATCGCGCTCACCTTCGACGACGGCCCGAACCCCACCTGGACACCGAAGGTCCTCGACATCCTCGAGGAGTACGACGTCCCGGGCACGTTCTTCGTGGTCGGCTCGATGGTCTCGCGCTACCCGGACATCGTGAAGGACCTGGTGGACCAGGGCAACGAGGTCGGCATCCACACCTTCACCCACGTCGACCTGTCGTACCAGAGCGACGCCCGTGTCACCCGCGAGATCGAGCAGACGCAGCTCGCGCTCGCGGGCGCGGCCGGCATCACCACCACGCTGTTCCGGGCGCCGTACTCCTCGGAGACGGACGCCATCGACAACTACAGCTGGCCCGTCTACGAGAAGCTCGGCCAGGACGGCTACACCAGCGTCTTCATCGACACCGACAGCGACGACTGGAAGCGGCCCGGCGTGTCGAACATCGTCAAGTGGGCCACCCCGGAGGACGACGAGGGCGCCTCCGTCCTCTTCCACGACGCCGGCGGCGAACGGTCGCAGACCATCGAGGCGCTGCCGAAGTACATCGAGAAGATGAAGGCGAAGGGGTACACCTTCACCACCGTCAGCGGCGTCATGGCCGAACAGCAGCAACAACAGCAGCCCGCGGCCGGGCCGGGCTCCGCCGGAAGGGCCGGTTCGGGCGACGCTCTCCAGGCCGCCCACCACGAGGCCACCGGGGCGACCCTCTACGAGGGCAAGGCCCTCATCGCGGCGGTCGCCGTCGCCGAGTGGGCCGTGCCGGCGCTGTCGGTCGGGCTCACGGTCGTGGGCGTGGCCGTCCTGGGCCGCTTCGGGATGATGCTGCTGCTCGCCCGCCGCCACCACAGACAGCGCAACAGACGCCGGTTCAGCTGGGGACAGCCGGTCACCCGGCCGGTGAGCGTGATCGTCCCGGCGTACAACGAGAAGGAGTGCATCGCCAACACCCTCGGCTCACTGGCCCGGAGCACCCACCCGATCGAGATCATCGTCGTGGACGACGGTTCCACGGACGGCACCTCGGAGATCGCCCGCGAGGCGGCCGCCTCGCTCGGCATGTCCAACGTCCGGGTCGTCCACCAGGAGAACGCGGGCAAGCCGGCGGCGCTGAACAACGGGGTGCGGCACGCCAGTCACGACATCGTCGTGATGATGGACGGCGACACCGTCTTCGAGCCGGACACCGTGCGGCAGCTGGTGCAGCCCTTCGCCGACCCGGAGGTCGGCGCGGTGGCGGGCAACGCCAAGGTGGGCAACCGCAACACGATCATCGGCGCCTGGCAGCACATCGAGTACGTGATGGGCTTCAACCTCGACCGGCGCATGTACGACCTGCTGCGGTGCATGCCGACCATTCCCGGCGCGATCGGCGCCTTCCGCCGAGAGGCGGTCCTCCAGGTCGGAGGCATGAGCGAGGACACCCTCGCCGAGGACACCGACATCACCATCGCCCTGCACCGCGCGGGCTGGCGGGTCGTCTACCAGGAGCACGCCCGGGCCTGGACCGAGGCACCGGGTTCCCTCAAGCAGCTCTGGTCCCAGCGCTACCGCTGGTCGTACGGCACCATGCAGGCGCTGTGGAAGCACCGCGGGTCCCTGACGGACAAGGGCCCCTCGGGCCGCTTCGGGCGCGTCGGCATGCCGCTGGTGGTCGTCTTCCAGATCGTCACGCCCGTCTTCGCCCCGCTCATCGACGTGTTCACCGTCTACTCCATGGTCTTCGTCGACTTCACGGCGGCGCTGCTGGCGTGGCTGGCGGTGCTGGGCGTCCAGCTGCTGTGCGCGGCCTACGCCTTCCGCCTGGACCGGGAGAAGTACCGGTACCTGCTGATGATGCCGCTGCAGCAGCTCGCGTACCGCCAGATGATGTACCTCGTCCTGATCCACTCCTGCATCACCGCCCTCACCGGCGGCCGGCTGCGCTGGCAGAAGCTGAAGCGGACCGGCGAGGTGGGGACGCCGGCGGGGACCGGGTGATGGGCACGCACCGCAAGGGGGGCCCGGCGCCGGACACCGCCACCGCGCCGGGCCAGGCCCCGGGGCGGGACCGGTACTTCGACACCCTCCGCGCCCTCGCCCTCGTCCGGGTCGTCGCGTACCACGCCCTCGGCTGGCCGTGGGCCGGCCTGGTCTTCCCCTCCATGGGGATCATGTTCGCCCTGGCCGGCACCCTGATGGCGAAGTCCCTGGCACGCCCCGCGCTGAAGGTGGTGAGGAGCCGGCTGCGCCGGCTGCTGCCGCCGTTCTGGTTCTGGGGCCTCTTCGTGGTCGTCGCGATGCTGGTGCACGGCTGGATGCCGGGGTGGCGGATCGTCTACTGGGTCGTCCCCCTCGGCGACCCGCCGGGCAGCGCCTGGGGCGAGCAGGCCTGGGAGATCCTCTGGTACCTGCGGACGTACCTGTGGTTCGTCCTCCTCTCCCCGCTGCTGCTGCGCCTGTTCCGCCTCGCCCCCGTCCCGGTGCTGCTCCTGTCCCTCACCCCGATCGTCGTCTTCCAGTTCGTCCGGCAACCACCGGACGACCGTCTCGGCACCGCACTGCTGGACCTGGCGACCTACCTCTTCTGCTGGATCCTCGGCTTCGCCCACCGCGACGGTGTGCTGCGCCGTCTGAAGCCGGCCGCGGTCGTCCCGCTGTCGTCGGCCGCCCTCGCCTTCGGCGCCTGGTACGCCTTCGCGCACCGGGCCGAGTACGGCACCTACGACCTCGACGAGAACCCCCTCGCGCAGGCCTTCTGGTCGGCCGGGTTCGTGACGCTGCTGATGTACGCCAAGGCCCGGCTCGGCACCGACTTCGCCGGGCTGTCCCGGATGCGGTGGCTGCACCGGCTCGTGACCGTCTTCAACGCGCGGGCGGTGACGATCTACCTGTGGCACGAGATCGCGCTGGTCCTGGCCGTGCCGCTGATCGACCTGTGCTGGCAGGTGCCCGCGTTCGAGGCGTACCTGCCGCTGGCGAGCCAGTGGTTCCTGCTCGGCGTCGGCTGGGTCCTGATCGCCGTGTTCGTGGTGCTGGCCGGATGGGTGGAGGACGTCGCCGCGCGGAAGAGGCCGCGCCTGCTGCCGTGAACCCGTACTGCAACAATGGGGCCGTGACCCGCGCTTCCCTGAACAAGCAGCCGCACGAAGTCGCCTCGATGTTCGACCACGTCGCGGAACGGTACGACCTCACGAACGACGTGCTGTCGCTCGGCCAGGACCGGGTGTGGCGCAAGGAGGTGGCCAGAGCCGTCGACGCCCGCCCGGCGCAGAAGGTCCTCGACCTGGCCGCCGGCACGGCCACGTCCTCGCTGCCCTTCGCCCGCACCGGTGCGTACGTCGTGCCCTGCGACTTCTCCCTCGGCATGCTCCAGGTGGGCAAGCAGCGGCACTCCTGGCTGCCGTTCACCGCGGGCGACGCGACGCGGCTGCCGTTCAGGGACGACGTCTTCGACGCGGTCACCATCTCCTTCGGGCTGCGCAACGTGCAGGACACCGACGCGGCGCTGCGGGAGATGTACCGGGTGACGAAGCCCGGCGGCCGGGTCGTGATCTGCGAGTTCTCGCACCCGACCTGGGCGCCCTTCCGCACCGTCTACACCGAGTACCTGATGCGCGCGCTGCCGCCGGTGGCCCGCGCGGTGTCGTCCAACCCGGACGCGTACGTCTACCTCGCCGAGTCCATCCGCGCCTGGCCCGACCAGCCCGCCCTGGCCGGGCGGCTGCAGAAGGCCGGCTGGTCGAAGGTGGCGTGGCGCAACCTCACGGGCGGCGTGGTGGCGCTGCACCGCGGGTTCAAGGACCGCTAGCGGTAGCTGAGGACCGGGTACGGGGCCGCCGGCTCGTCCAGCTCCCGGCGCAGCCCGCCCCCGGGCGGTTCCGGCACCCGTGGCTCGCGGACCCCGGCGCCTCCGCCGCCCTCGCCCTCTCCGAAGTCGAACCACACGGTGACCACGGCGCCCCGCGGCACCTCGACGCCGGGCAGCGGGTACTGCCGTACGACGTGGTCGACGACGGTGCGGGCGAAGTCGGGCCGGTCCGGCGCGGCGAGCAGGACGCCGTACGCCTCGGCGGCTTCGCGCGCGTCCGTCGCCATCAGTCCGATCAGGCGGGGTACGCGCACTTCGGGTGTCTTGGGTGTTCTGCGCACAGTCGTCACCCCCAGCGGTACGGGCAGAGTAGCCCCGCCGCGCACCGGCCGGAAGCATCAAGTGGCGTTCCGTAACAGAGGATTACGGTGTGTCACTCTTCGGTGTCGGGTCACTCGACCGTCGGGGTCACCAGGCCCAGCCGGTAGCAGTGGCCCTGCTGCTGGGAGACCGGGGTCGTGAAGACCTCGGCGAGGCGCATGCCCAGCCGCCGGGTGACCGCGATGGACCGGGTGTTGCGGGCGTTGACCATCGCGACCACCTCGGCCACGCCGGCCGCGCGCACCCGCTCCAGCGTCTGCCGGGCCGCGGCGGTGACGTACCCCTTGCCCCAGTGCGCCCGGCCGAGCCGCCAGCCGATCTCGATCTCGCCCTTGGGGCCCCAGTCCTGCGGCCACGGCTGGGCGCCGGTGAAGCCGATCGCCTGACCGGACTCGTCGAGCACCGTCCACAGGCAGAAACCGTGCTCGGCGTCGTGCCGGCGCTGGCGGGCGGTGAGTTCCTCGTAGACGGACAGCTCCGCGGACCTCCCGCCGTGGAATTCCATGACGTCCGGATCGTCGAAGATCCGGTGCCAGGCGACGGCGTCCTCGTCGGTGGGGACGCGCAGCCGTACAGCGGGGAGAGCTCGGTTCACGGGGCAGCCCTTCAGCCGGGTGATCGGTGACGCTGAATAGACTGCCCATGTCCAGTGCCCGTCGGCACGCAGATTTCGAACCTTGGGGAGATCCCGCCGTGACCGAGCCCCTCTCCGACAACACCGCCGATGTGATCGTCGTGGGCGCGGGGCCAGCCGGCTCCACGACCGCGTACTACCTGGCCAAGGCTGGGCTCGATGTGCTCCTGCTGGAGAAGACCGCCTTCCCCCGGGAGAAGGTCTGCGGCGACGGCCTGACCCCGCGCGCGACCAAGCAGCTCGTGGCGATGGGCATCGACGTCTCCGAGGAGGCCGGCTGGCTGCGCAACAAGGGCCTCAGGATCATCGGCGGCGGCGTGCGGCTGCAGCTGGACTGGCCGGAACTCGCCTCCTTCCCGGACTACGGACTCGTCCGCAAGCGCGACGACTTCGACGAGCAACTGGCCCGGCAGGCCCAGAAGGCCGGCGCGCGCCTGTACGAACGCTGCAACGTCGGTGCCCCCGTCGTGGACGACCGCACCGGCCGCATCACCGGCGTGCACGCCAAGCTCGGTGAGGACAAGCGCGAGGTGACGTTCCACGCGCCGCTCGTGGTCGCCGCGGACGGCAACTCCACGCGCCTGTCCCTGGCGATGGGCCTGCACCGCCGCGAGGACCGTCCGATGGGTGTGGCGGTCCGCACGTACTTCACCAGCCCGCGCCACGACGACGACTACCTGGAGTCCTGGCTGGAGCTGTGGGACCGCCGGGGCCCGCAGGACCGCCTCCTGCCGGGCTACGGCTGGATCTTCGGCATGGGCGACGGGACGAGCAACGTCGGCCTGGGCGTGCTGAACACCTCCGACTCCTTCAAGGAACTGGACTGGCGCGAGGTCCTCAAGGCCTGGTGCGCGTCCATGCCGGAGGACTGGGGCTACACCCCCGACAACATGACCGGGCCCATCCGCGGTGCCGCGCTGCCGATGGCCTTCAACCGCCAGCCCCACTACACGCGCGGGCTGCTGCTGGTCGGCGACGCCGGCGGCCTGGTGAACCCCTTCAACGGCGAGGGCATCGCCTACGCCATGGAGTCCGGCCAGATCGCCGCCGACGTCATCGTGCAGGCCCACGCGCGGGCGACGCCGGCCCAGCGCGAGACGGCCCTGCAGCGCTACCCGCGCGTCCTGAAGGACACCTACGGCGGCTACTACACGCTGGGCCGCGCCTTCGTGAAGCTCATCGGCAACCCGAAGGTCATGCAGATCGCGGCCCAGCGCGGCCTGACCCATCCGCTGCTGATGAAGTTCACCTTGAAGATGCTCGCCAACCTGACGGACCCGACGGGCGGCGACGCGATGGACCGCATCATCAACGGGCTGAGCAAGGTGGCCCCGAAGGCGTGATCAGCCCCCGCTGAGAGCGGCGGCGTTGGCGGCCCGGCGGGCGAACACCTCCTCGCGCCGGTCCGCCGACTGCCGCAGCGCCGCCCGCCGGTCACGCTTGGAGAGCCGGTCCAGGTAGACGTGACCGTTCACGTGGTCGGTCTCGTGGGCGAGGCAGCGTGCGAAGTAGCCGGTGCCTGCCACGAGGAGCGGACCGCCGTCCTTGTCGAGACCCCGCACGACGGCGCGGTCGGGCCGCGGTACGTCCATGACGGCGCCCGGCACCGAGAGGCATCCCTCGCCCTCGTCGAGCAGGCGCCGTCCGGCGGGGTCGAGCGGTTCCAGCACCGGATTGACGATGTGCCCGACATGTCGGACACCGTCGTCGTCGGGGCAGTCGTAGACGAAAAGGCGCAGGCCGACACCGACCTGATTGGCCGCCAGTCCGGCTCCCTCGGCGACGTACATCGTCCGGAACATGTCGTCGATCAGCGCGGCGAGGTCGGGACCGAACTCGGTGACGTCCCGGCACGGCTTGTGCAGCACCTCTTCGCCGACCTCGGTGACACGCCGGACCGAACCGCGCAGCGCCTCCGGCGCGAGTGGCGGGTAGGAGGCGACGGGCCGCCCCTGTACGAACACGCTCGGCATGACGTTCTCTCCTTCGTCTCGTGGACGGGCCGGTGGAGAGCCGGCCCGCGCCGAGCATGCCAGGAGCGCCCGGAGAGCGGGGAGAGCGGGGAGAGCGGGGAGAGCCCGAAGGGCCGCAGCCCCCGAGCGGCTGCGGCCCTTCGTACGGTTGTGCCCGGTGCGAGCGTCAGAGCACGCGCACCGCGCCGCTCGGCGGGTCGTACGACAGCGGCTTCAGCGCGACGCCGGTGGACGGGTTCTGCGCGCCGACGAACATGCCGTCGCCGACGTACACGCCCACGTGGTAGGCGCTGCCCGCACCACCCCAGTAGAGGATGTCGCCCGGCTGGAGGTTGCTCAGCGACACCTGGGTGCCGGCGGTCGACTGGGCCTGGGAGACGCGCGGCAGGTCGATGCCGACCTGCTTGAAGGCGGCCTGGACGAGGCCGGAGCAGTCCCAGGAGTTGGGACCGGTGCCGCCGGAGACGTAGGCGTCGCCGACCTGCGACTGGACGAAGGAGACGACCGCGGCGGCCGAACCGGTGGCCGTGGACGTGCTGGTGCTGGTGCTTGAGCCGGCGCTGCTGCCCGTGCTCGCGGAGGAGCCGGTGTCCACGGAGGCGCTGAGCGTGGCGCGCTCGGTGGCGCGGGCGGCGCGCTCGGCGGCCTCCTTGCGGGCGGCCTCCTCGGCCTTCTTCTTGGCCTCCGCGGCCTTCTTCTTGGCCTCGGCGAGGTCCGCCTTGGCCTCCTTGGCCGCCTTGGCGGCGGCCGCGTCGCGCTCGGCCCGCAGCTCGTAGCTCGCGGCGGCCTGCTGCGTGGCGTCCGCGGACTGGGCGACCTGAGCGGCCAGGTCGGCCGTCAGGGTGGGCAGTTCGAGGGTCTGCGTCACCGGCTCGGCCGCGTTCGCCGAGCCGGACGCCCCGGCGACTGCCAGGGTGCTGAGGACGCCACCGGCAACTCCGGCCCGCATCGCGAGAGTGGACGCGCTGCGGCGGGGCTTCCGGTGGCTGCGTATGTGAGCGGTGTGGGACATGAGTACAACCGGTATCAGGAGCTCCTCCATACCTTCAAGAAACGTGTCCTGCGCCACAATTGTTCAATGGGGCACTTGAATCCCGGGCGTGTCGCCCTTTATTGACGCCGTAACGGACATTGCGGGCGCACCGTAATCGGCCTGTGATCACGGACTTTGATCGTTACGCCCGAATTGCCCCGCGCCTACCACTTGTTGAGGCAGTTGGCCAAGCCCGGTTCTCAGGCGCCTCTCATGGATGTGGCGGAGGTCACGGAACGGTTACCGGGGCGGTCGCGTCCCCGGGCGGATTCGGCCCCGCGGCGCTCGTGAACGCGTGCACGCGTCCACATCGCACCCCGCCCCTCCCTCTGATGTGTGAACGGGCGCCTCTACCAAGAGATCGCGTCCAGCACCAATTTGCATGCAAGGGAAGCATCTTGATATGGAGACGCCCCTCCTGATCAGCGATGACACGTAAAATTGTCACCTCTGGTGACCAGTCGAACGCTTCTTGTATGAAGATCACTGCTCATCCGACTTCATGATCCTTCGTCAGGTGGTGGAGATCACAAAGCTTGTGCAATACCCCGTGTCGCAGATCACAGAGCGGCGGGCATAAGATGCGTGGCAGTCGGGCTTGTGACCTGCTTCACATGTTCGCGATCTTCGCCGGGACGAGCGGGGCTCGTGGGACTGCTGGGGCGGCCGTGAGTCCAGGCAAACCGCCAGCAGTCAGTGCCGACTGAGAGGAGCGAGGAGCGGTGAACGCGTATGCGCCCATCCTCGTACTGGGAGCCCTCGGGGCAGGCTTTGCGATCTTCTCCGTGGTCATGGCCACGCTGATCGGTCCGAAGCGGTACAACCGGGCCAGGCTCGAGGCCTACGAGTGCGGCATCGAGCCGACCCCCACGCCGGCCGGCGGCGGGCGTTTCCCCATCAAGTACTACCTGACGGCGATGCTCTTCATCGTCTTCGACATCGAGATCGTCTTCCTCTACCCCTGGGCCGTCACCTTCGACGCCCTGGGGATTTTCGGGCTCGTGGAGATGCTGCTCTTCGTGCTCACCGTCTTCGTCGCGTACGCGTACGTATGGCGGCGCGGCGGCCTGGAATGGGACTGAGGGGCCTTTAGTCATGGGACTCGAAGAAAAGCTGCCGAGCGGCTTCCTGCTCACCACCGTCGAGCAGGCCGCGGGCTGGGTGCGCAAGGCGTCGGTCTTCCCCGCCACCTTCGGCCTCGCCTGCTGCGCCATCGAGATGATGACCACCGGTGCCGGCCGCTACGACCTGGCGCGCTTCGGCATGGAGGTCTTCCGCGGCTCGCCGCGACAGGCGGACCTGATGATCGTCGCGGGCCGGGTCAGCCAGAAGATGGCGCCGGTGCTGCGGCAGGTCTACGACCAGATGCCGAACCCCAAGTGGGTGATCTCCATGGGGGTCTGCGCCTCCTCCGGCGGCATGTTCAACAACTACGCGATCGTCCAGGGCGTCGACCACATCGTCCCGGTCGACATCTACCTCCCCGGCTGCCCGCCGCGGCCCGAGATGCTGATGGACGCCATCCTCAAGCTCCACCACAAGATCCAGAACTCCAAGCTCGGAGTGAACGCCGAGGAGGCGGCCCGCGAGGCGGAGGAGGCGGCGCTCAAGGCCCTGCCCACCATCGAGATGAAGGGGCTGCTGCGGTGAGCGACGCGAACGGCAACGGGGTCAACCCCGAGAAGGACCTCTCCGCCTCCAACCTGCCCGGCCAGCGCGGCCAGGGCGGTGAGGAGATCCGCGTCCAGCGCGGGATGTTCGGCGCCAACAACGGCGGCGACACCTCCGGTTACGGCGGGCTGGTCCGCTCGGTCCGCCTCCCGGGACCGGCGAGCAGGCCCTACGGCGGCTGGTTCGACGAGGTCGCCGACGAACTGGAGGGCGCCCTGGAGGAGCAGGGGCTCCTGCCCGCCAACGCCATCGAGAAGACGGTCGTCGACCGCGACGAGCTGACCTTCCACATCGAACGTGAGCACCTCGTCCTCGTCGCCCGCACCCTGCGCGACGACCCGGCCCTGCGCTTCGAGCTGTGCACCGGCGTCAGCGGTGTCCACTACCCGAACGACAAGGGCCGCGAGCTGCACGCCGTCTACCACCTGCGCTCGATCACCCACAACCGGGTGATCCGTCTCGAAGTCAGCGCGCCCGACAGCGACCCGCACATCCCGTCGCTGTTCTCCATCTATCCGACGAACGACTGGCACGAGCGCGAGACGTACGACTTCTTCGGCATCGTCTTCGACGGTCACCCGGCCCTGACGCGGATCATGATGCCGGACGACTGGCAGGGCCACCCGCAGCGCAAGGACTACCCCCTCGGCGGCATCCCCGTCGAGTACAAGGGCGCCCAGATCCCGGCTCCGGACCAGCGGAGGTCGTACTCATGAGCACCTCGAACGCATCCGCGGCGTCCGCAGCCTCGGCGCGCGAGACCACGGAAGGCACCGTCTACACGGTCACCGGAGGCGACTGGGACGAGGTCGTCCAGTCCGCCACCCGCGCCGACGACGAGCGCATCGTCGTCAACATGGGACCGCAGCACCCGTCCACGCACGGCGTGCTCCGTCTGATCCTGGAGATCGACGGAGAGACCGTCACCGAGGCCCGGTGCGGCATCGGCTACCTGCACACCGGCATCGAGAAGAACCTCGAGTACCGGACGTGGACGCAGGGCACCACCTTCGTGACGCGCATGGACTACCTGACGCCGTTCTTCAACGAGACGGCGTACTGCCTGGGCGTCGAGAAGCTCCTCGGCATCGAGGACGAGATCCCGGACCGGGCCTCGGTCATCCGAGTGCTCCTGATGGAGCTGAACCGGCTCTCCTCCCACCTGGTGTGCATCGCCACCGGCGGCATGGAGCTCGGCGCCACCACGATCATGATCTACGGCTTCCGTGATCGTGAACTGATTCTCGACATCTACGAGCTGATCACCGGCCTGCGGATGAACCACGCGTACATCCGCCCCGGCGGACTCGCCCAGGACCTGCCGCCCGGCGCGGTGGACCAGATCCGCGAGTTCGTGAAGAAGATGAAGAAGAACCTCCCGGAGTACGACAAGCTCGCCACCGGGAACCCCATCTTCAAGGCCCGCATGCAGGACGTCGGCTACCTGGACCTGGCAGGCTGCATGGCCCTCGGCGCCACCGGTCCGATCCTGCGCTCCACCGGCCTGCCCCACGACCTGCGCAAGACGCAGCCCTACTGCGGCTACGAGACGTACGACTTCGACATCCCGACCGCCGACACCTGCGACTCCTACGGCCGCTTCCTGATCCGGCTGGAGGAGATGCGCCAGTCGCTCAGGATCGTCGAACAGTGCCTGGACCGGCTCCAGCCCGGCCCGGTCATGGTCGCCGACAAGAAGATCGCCTGGCCCGCCCAGCTCGCCCTGGGACCGGACGGACTGGGCAACTCCCTCGACCACATCAAGAAGATCATGGGCACCTCCATGGAGGCCCTGATCCACCACTTCAAGCTGGTCACCGAGGGCTTCCGCGTCCCGCCGGGACAGGCGTACGCCGCGGTCGAGTCGCCCAAGGGCGAGCTCGGGGTGCACGTCGTGTCCGACGGCGGCACCCGTCCCTACCGGGTCCACTTCCGCGACCCGTCCTTCACCAACCTGCAGGCCATGGCGGCGATGTGCGAGGGCGGCCAGGTCGCCGACGTCATCGTCGCCGTCGCGTCCATCGACCCCGTGATGGGAGGCGTCGACCGGTGACCACCAGTTCTTCGGAGCGCGGCGTCAGCCTGGGCATGCCCGAGCTGCCCGCGCCCGCCTACCCGGACGACGTCCGAGCGCGGCTGGAGACCGACGCGCGCGAGGTCATCGCCCGCTACCCGGACTCCCGGTCCGCCCTTCTGCCGCTGCTGCACCTCGTGCAGTCGGAAGAGGGGCACGTCACGCGCACCGGGATGCAGTTCTGCGCGGACATGCTGGGCCTCACCACGGCCGAGGTCACCGCCGTCGCCACCTTCTACACCATGTACCGGCGCAGGCCGAGCGGCGACTACCAGGTCGGCGTGTGCACCAACACGCTGTGCGCGGTAATGGGCGGCGACGCCATCTTCGAGTCCCTCCAGGAGCACCTGGGCGTCGGCAACGGCGAGACCACCGAGGACGGCAAGGTCACCCTGGAGCACATCGAGTGCAACGCGGCCTGCGACTACGCGCCGGTCGTGATGGTCAACTGGGAGTTCTTCGACAACCAGACCCCGACGAGCGTCAGGCGCCTCGTCGACGACCTGCGCGCGGGACGGCCGGTGACGCCCACGCGCGGGGCGCCGCTGTGCACCTTCAAGGAGACCGCCCGGATCCTCGCCGGCTTCCCCGACGAGCGGGACGGCGCCGTCGCGGCCGGCGGCAGCGCGGGTCCCGCCTCGCTGGTGGGTCTCCGCCTGGCCAAGGGAGAGACCGCACCCGCGCGCGTGGTGCACCCGCGGGACGGCGGGCCGCACGACGCGCCGCAGGACCGGGTCGTGCACGAGCCGTCCCCCACGGAGCACCTGAGCTCGCACGACGCGCCGCAGGACACATCGGCATCCGACCCGTCCCACCCGGCCGGGCCTACCGCCGAGGAGGGGGAGTGATGACCTTGGCAACCGAGATCAAGGACACCAGCCCGGAGAAGCTGCTCGCACCCGTGCTGTCGGCCTTCTGGGACGAGGACGAGTCCTGGACTCTGGACGTCTACCGGAGGCACGAGGGGTACGAGGGGCTCCGCAAGGCGCTGGCGATGTCGCCGGACGACCTGATCGCGTACGTCAAGGACTCCGGTCTGCGCGGCCGCGGCGGCGCGGGGTTCCCGACGGGGATGAAGTGGCAGTTCATTCCCCAGGGGGACGGCAAGCCTCACTATCTTGTTGTCAACGCCGACGAGTCGGAGCCGGGCACCTGCAAGGACATCCCGCTCCTCTTCGCGAACCCGCACAGCCTCATCGAGGGCATCGTCATCGCGTGTTACGCCATCAGGTCGTCGCATGCCTTCATTTATCTGCGTGGTGAAGTCGTCCCCGTGTTGCGGCGGCTGCACTCGGCCGTGCGCGAGGCCTACGCGGCGGGCTTCCTCGGCGAGAACATCCTGGGCAGCGGACTCGACCTCGAACTCACCGTGCACGCGGGCGCGGGCGCGTACATCTGCGGTGAGGAGACCGCGCTGCTCGACTCGCTCGAAGGCCGCCGTGGTCAACCGCGGCTCCGTCCCCCCTTCCCTGCCGTCGCGGGCCTCTATGCGTGCCCGACTGTGGTGAACAACGTCGAGTCCATCGCGTCGGTTCCCGCGATCCTGAACAAGGGCAAGGAGTGGTTCAGGTCGATGGGCAGCGAGAAGTCCCCGGGCTTCACGCTCTACTCGCTCAGCGGCCACGTCGCCAGCCCCGGTCAGTACGAGGCCCCGCTCGGCATCACGCTGCGCCAGCTGCTCGACATGAGCGGCGGCATGCGCCCCGGCCACCGGCTGAAGTTCTGGACGCCGGGCGGCTCCTCGACGCCGATGTTCACCGCCGAGCACCTGGACGTCCCTCTTGACTACGAAGGAGTGGGCGCCGCGGGTTCCATGCTCGGCACCAAGGCCCTGCAGTGCTTCGACGAGACGACCTGCGTCGTCCGCGCCGTCACCCGCTGGACCGAGTTCTACGCCCACGAGTCCTGCGGCAAGTGCACGCCCTGCCGCGAAGGGACGTACTGGCTCGTGCAATTGCTGCGCGACATCGAGGCCGGCAAGGGCGTCATGGCCGACCTCGACAAGCTGAACGACATCGCCGACAACATCAACGGCAAATCCTTCTGCGCCCTCGGCGACGGTGCCGCCTCGCCGATCTTCTCCTCGCTGAAGTACTTCCGCGAGGAGTACGAGCAGCACATCACGGGCCGCGGCTGCCCCTTCGACCCGGCCAAGTCGACGGCCTGGGCCGATCACCGTACGGAGGTGAACGCATGACTGTGACCACAAGCGCTCCCTCCGGCGGAGGAGAGGCGGCGGTCCCGCCGGAGGACCTCGTCACGCTGACGATCGACGGCATCGAGATCAGCGTGCCCAAGGGCACCCTGGTCATCCGCGCCGCCGAGCAGCTCGGCATCGAGATCCCCCGGTTCTGCGACCACCCTCTCCTCGACCCGGCCGGCGCCTGCCGCCAGTGCATCGTCGAGGTCGAGGGCCAGCGCAAGCCCATGGCGTCCTGCACCATCACCTGCACCGACGGGATGGTGGTGAAGACCCACCTCACCTCGCCCGTCGCCGAGAAGGCCCAGCACGGCGTGATGGAGCTGCTGCTCATCAACCACCCGCTGGACTGCCCGGTCTGCGACAAGGGCGGCGAGTGCCCGCTGCAGAACCAGGCGATGTCGCACGGCAACGCCGAGTCCCGCTTCGAGGGAAAGAAGCGGACCTACGAGAAGCCCGTGCCGATCTCCACCCAGGTGCTGCTCGACCGCGAGCGGTGCGTACTGTGCGCCCGCTGCACCCGCTTCTCCAACCAGGTCGCGGGCGACCCGATGATCGAGCTGATCGAGCGCGGCGCGCTCCAGCAGGTCGGTACCGGCGAGGGCGACCCGTTCGAGTCGTACTTCTCCGGCAACACCATCCAGATCTGCCCGGTGGGCGCGCTCACCTCGGCGGCGTACCGCTTCCGCTCCCGCCCCTTCGACCTGGTTTCCTCCCCGTCCGTCTGCGAGCACTGCTCCGGCGGCTGCGCCACCCGCACCGACCACCGGCGCGGCAAGGTCATGCGGCGGCTCGCGGCCGACGACCCCGAGGTCAACGAGGAGTGGATCTGCGACAAGGGACGGTTCGCCTTCCGGTACGCGCAGATGCGGGACCGGCTGCAGACCCCGCTGGTGCGCAACGCCGAAGGGGAGCTGCAGCCGGCCTCGTGGCCGGAGGCCCTGCAGATCGCCGCGCAGGGTCTGCTCGCCTCGCGGGGCCGGACCGGTGTCCTGACCGGCGGGCGGCTCACCGTCGAGGACGCCTACGCGTACAGCAAGTTCGCGCGCGTGGCGCTCGACACCAACGACATCGACTTCCGCGCGCGCGTGCACAGCTTCGAGGAAGCCGACTTCCTGGCCTCGCGGGTCGCCGGCCGCGGCCACGACCTCGACGGCACGGGCGTCACGTACACCTCCCTGGAGAAGGCGCCCGCGGTTCTCCTGGTCGGGTTCGAGGCCGAGGAGGAGGCGCCCGGCGTCTTCCTCCGGCTGCGCAAGGCGTGGCGCAAGCACGGTCAGCGGGTCTTCGCCCTCGCCACGCACGCCACCCGCGGCCTGGACAAGGCCGGCGGCACGCTGCTGCCGGCCGCTCCCGGCACCGAGACCGAATGGCTCGACGCGCTCGCGAGCGGCGTCGGCCTGGAGGGCGACGGTGCCCGGGCCGCCGAAGCGCTGCGCGCCGAGGGTGCCGTGATCGTCGTCGGCGAGCGCCTGGCGTCCGTGGCCGGCGGTCTCACCTCCGCCGTACGGATCGCCTCCGCGACCGGCGCCCGGCTGGTGTGGATCCCGCGCCGGGCCGGGGAGCGCGGCGCGATCGAGGCCGGTGCGCTGCCCACGCTGCTGCCCGGCGGGCGTCCGGCCACCGACCCTCGGGCGCGTCAGGAGGTCGCCGCGGTCTGGGGCCTGGCCGAGCTGCCGCACCGCTACGGACGCGACACCGGTCAGATCGTCGAGGCCGCCGCCGGGGGCGAACTCCAGGCCCTGCTGGTCGCGGGCGTGGAGGTCGCCGACCTGCCCGACCCGGCGCGCGCGCGTGAGGCACTCGCCGAGGTCGGCTTCCTGGTGTCGCTGGAGCTGCGGCCCAGCGAGGTCACCGAACTCGCCGACGTCGTCCTGCCGGTCGCAGCGGTCGCCGAGAAGGCCGGGACCTTCCTCAACTGGGAAGGCCGGGTGCGTTCCTTCGACTCTGCGCTCAAGCCCGACCAGATGACCCGCCGCCTCGCGCCCTCCGACGGACGGGTGCTGCAGATGCTGGCCGACGCCATGGACGTACACCTGGGACTGCCGGATCTGCGCACCACGCGCGCGGAGATCGACCGGCTCGGCGCCTGGGACGGTCCGCGGGCCACCGAGCCGCTGCACACCGCGAGCGCGCTGCCGCGGCCGGCCGCCGGGGAGGCCGTACTGGCCGGGCACCGGCTGCTGCTGGACCTCGGTCTCCTCCAGCAGGGCGACGAGGCGCTCGCCGGCACCCGGCACGCCGCACGCGCACGCGTGTCGCCCGCCACGGCCGCCGAGGCGGGCGTCAAGGACGGCGACGTACTCGCCGTGACCGGTCCCGCGGGGGTCGTGGAACTCCCGCTGCAGATCACCGACATGCCCGACCGGGTGGTCTGGCTCCCGCTGAACTCGGCCGGTACCGGCGTCGCCTCCGACGCCGGGGTGCTGCCCGGATCCCTCGTCCGCATCGGCCCGGCGACGCCCGCAGGCGTAGCCCCCAAGGAGGTGGAGGCATGAGCCCGTACCTCGCCGCTGAAGACCTCTCGATGTTCGGCACCGACCCCTGGTGGCTGGTCGTCGTCAAGGCGGTCTTCTGCTTCGCCTTCCTGATGGTGACCGTGCTGTTCTCCATCGTCTGGGAGCGCAAGGTCGTCGCCTGGATGCAGCTGCGCATCGGCCCGAACCGGCACGGCCCCTGGGGCATGCTCCAGTCGCTCGCCGACGGCGTGAAGCTGATGCTGAAGGAAGACGTCGTCGTCAAGCGCGCGGACAAGGCGGTCTACATCCTCGCGCCGATCGTCGCGGCCATTCCGGCCTTCATGGCGATCGCGGTGATCCCCTTCGGGCCGGCCGGCAACGAGGTCTCGATCTTCGGTCACCGCACCACCATGCAGCTCACCGACCTGCCGATCGCGATGCTGTACATCCTCGCGGTCGCCTCGGTCGGCATCTACGGCATCGTGCTGGCCGGCTGGAGCTCCGGATCGACGTACCCGCTGCTCGGCGGGTTGCGGTCCTGCGCGCAGATGATCTCCTACGAGATCGCGATGGGCGCCGCGTTCGCCTCCGTCTTCCTGTACTCGGGATCGATGTCGACCTCGGCGATCGTCGAGCAGCAGGGCGACCGCTGGTACATCCTGCTGCTGCCGGTCTCGTTCCTCCTCTACATCGTGACGATGGTCGGCGAGACCAACCGCGCCCCCTTCGACATGCCGGAGTCCGAGGGCGACCTGGTCGGCGGGTTCAACACCGAGTACTCGTCGATCAAGTTCGCGATGTTCATGCTCGCCGAGTACGTGAACATGGTGACGGTCGCGGCCGTGGCCACCACCTTGTTCCTCGGCGGCTGGCGGGCCCCGTGGCCGGTCAGCACCTTCTGGGAGGGCGCGAACCACGGCTGGTGGCCGTTGCTCTGGTTCGTCGTCAAGGTCCAGTTGCTGCTGTTCTTCTTCATCTGGCTGCGCGGCACGCTCCCACGGGTCCGCTACGACCAGCTGATGAAGCTCGGCTGGAAGGTCCTCATCCCGGTCTCCCTGGTCTGGCTGATGCTCGTCGCCACCGTCCGGGCCCTCAGGAACGAGAACTACGACTTCGCCGACATCGCCCTCTACATCGGCGGCGGCGTGCTGGTCCTGCTGCTGTTGTCCTTCGTCGTCGACATGTACCGCGACAAGGCCAAGCAGGCCGACCGGCCCGTCGAGGAGCCGGTCGCCTTCGACCCGATGGCCGGCGGGTTCCCCGTGCCGCCGCTGCCGGGGCAGGAACTGCCGCCGGTGCCGCGACGCCGCCCGCGCCGCGAGCGGGAGCTGATTGTCAGTGGCGGGCCCGATACTCAGAGTGACGGACCTCTGGGTGGATCTACGGATGGAAAGGAGGCGTCCGATGGCTGAGGAGCCCAAGGAGACCAAGCCCGGTTTCCAGAACCCCGTGGCCGGCTTCGGCGTGACCTTCAAGGCCATGTTCAAGAAGCGGCTGACCGAGCAGTACCCGGAGCAGCAGAAGACCACCGCTCCGCGCTTCCACGGACGGCACCAGCTCAACCGCCATCCGGACGGTCTGGAGAAGTGCGTCGGCTGCGAGCTGTGCGCGTGGGCCTGCCCCGCCGACGCGATCTACGTGGAGGGCGCTGACAACACCGACGAGGAACGCTACTCGCCCGGTGAGCGCTACGGCCGCGTCTACCAGATCAACTACGCCCGCTGCATCCTGTGCGGCCTGTGCATCGAGGCGTGCCCCACGCGCGCGTTGACGATGACCAACGAGTTCGAGCTGGCCGACTCCAGTCGCGCCGACCTCATCTACACCAAGGAGCAGCTGCTCGCCGGTCTGGACGAGGGCATGGTCGACACCCCGCACGCCATCTACCCGGGGACGGACGAGCAGGACTACTACCGGGGCCTGGTGACCGAGGCCGCGCCCGGCACGGTCCGCCAGGTCGCCCACTCCAAGGGCGAGGTCGTCCAGGAGGCCGCCTCCACGTTCGGCGAGGAGGAACCGGCGTCGGAGAAGGTGATCCGCCGATGACCGCGCAGCTCGCCGCCTACTCCACCTCCACCGGAGAGGCCGTCCAGTTCTGGATCCTCGGCACGATCGCGGTGATCGGCGCCCTGTGCACCGTCTTCATGAAGAAGGCCGTGCACAGCGCGCTCTGCCTCGCCGGCACCATGATCATCCTGGCGGTGTTCTACCTCGCCAACGGCGCCTACTTCCTCGGCGTCGTGCAGATCGTCGTCTACACCGGCGCGATCATGATGCTGTTCCTGTTCGTGGTGATGCTGGTCGGTGTCACCGCGGCGGACTCCCTGAAGGAGACGATCAAGGGCCAGCGCTGGCTGGCCCTGCTGTGCGGGCTCGGCTTCGGCATCCTGCTGATCGCCGGCATCGGCAACGCCTCCCTGAAGGAGTTCAGCGGAATCGGCCAGGCGAACGCGAACGGCAACGTCGAGGGCATCGCGTCCCTGATCTTCACCAAGTACGTCTTCGCCTTCGAGATCACCGGCGCCCTGCTCATCACGGCCGCGGTGGGCGCCATGGTGCTCACCCACCGCGAGCGCACCGAGCGCGCCAAGACCCAGCGCGAGCTGGCCGAGCAGCGCGTCCGGGACGGCAAGTACCTGCCGCCGCTGCCTGCCCCCGGTGTGTACGCCCGGCACAACGCCGTCGACATCGCGGGACTGCTGCCCGACGGCACCCCGTCCGAGCTCACCGTCAGCAAGACGCTGCGCGAACGGGGCCAGATCCGCGACGTGTCGACGGAGGCGCTCAACGACCTCAAGGCCCTGGAGCAGCGTGCCGAGGAGCGGCTGGAACGCGGCGCGATCGAACCGGCGAACTTCAAGCGGGCCGAGGAGGCGTCGAAGTGAATCCCGTCAACTACCTCTATCTCGCGGCCCTGTTGTTCACGATCGGTGCCACCGGGGTGCTGATCAGGCGCAACGCGATCGTCGTGTTCATGTGCGTCGAGCTGATGCTCAACGCCTGCAACCTCGCGTTCGTCGCCTTCTCCCGGATGCACGGCAACCTCGACGGCCAGATCATCGCCTTCTTCACGATGGTCGTCGCCGCCGCGGAGGTCGTGGTCGGGCTGGCGATCATCGTGTCCCTGTTCCGTTCCCGCCACTCGGCCTCGGTCGACGACGCCAGCCTGATGAAGCTGTGAGGGGTCGCTGAATCGTGGAGAATCTGATTGCGCTGCTGGTGGCGGCGCCCCTGCTCGGAGCGGCGGTCCTGCTGTGCGGCGGACGCCGGCTGGACGCCGTCGGCCACTGGATCGGCACGCTGCTGGCCGCCGCGTCCTTCGTGATCGGTGTCGTCCTCTTCACCGACATGCTCGGCAGCGGCGCCGACGACCGCACCCTGACGCAGCACCTGTTCAGCTGGATCCCGGTGGAGGGATTCCAGGCCGACGTCGCCTTCCGGCTCGACCAGCTGTCGATGACGTTCGTCCTGCTGATCACCGGCGTCGGCTCGCTGATCCACCTGTACTCGGTCGGGTACATGGAGCACGACGAGCGCCGCCGCCGCTTCTTCGGCTACCTGAACCTGTTCCTCGCGGCGATGCTGCTGCTCGTCCTCGCCGACAACTACCTGCTGCTGTACGTTGGCTGGGAGGGCGTCGGTCTCGCCTCCTACCTGCTGATCGGCTTCTGGCAGCACAAGCCCAGCGCCGCCACGGCGGCCAAGAAGGCGTTCCTGGTCAACCGCGTCGGCGACATGGGCCTGTCGATCGCGATCATGCTGATGTTCCTGTGGTTCGGCACCTTCGCCTTCGGGCCGGTGCTCGGCGGCCACGGGGAGGCCGGGCTCGCGGGCGAGGCGGGCGAGGGGAAGCTCACCGCGATCGCCCTGATGCTGCTGCTCGCCGCCTGCGGCAAGTCCGCCCAGGTGCCGCTGCAGTCCTGGCTCGGGGACGCGATGGAGGGCCCGACCCCGGTCTCGGCCCTGATCCACGCCGCGACCATGGTGACCGCGGGCGTGTACCTGATCGTCCGCTCCGGGGCGATCTTCAACGGCGCGCCGGACGCCCAACTGGTGGTCACCATCGTCGGCGCGGTCACGCTGCTGTTCGGTGCGATCGTCGGTTGCGCCAAGGACGACATCAAGAAAGCACTGGCCGGGTCGACCATGTCGCAGATCGGCTACATGGTGCTGGCCGCGGGCCTCGGCCCCATCGGCTACATCTTCGCGATCATGCACCTGGTGACGCACGGCTTCTTCAAGGCCGGGCTGTTCCTCGGCGCCGGTTCGGTCATGCACGGCATGAACGACGAGGTCGACATGCGCCGCTACGGCGGACTGCGCAAGTACATGCCGATCACGTTCATCACCTTCGGCCTCGGCTACCTGGCCATCATCGGCTTCCCGGGCCTGTCCGGCTTCTTCTCCAAGGACAAGATCATCGAGGCGGCGTTCGCCAAGGGCGGCACCGAGGGCTGGATCCTCGGCGGCGCGGCCCTGCTGGGCGCCGCCATCACGGCGTACTACATGACGCGCGTGATGCTGATGACGTTCTTCGGCGAGGAGCGCTGGCGGAACGCCCCGACGCCGTCCCCGGCCGAGCCGGACGTGGAACCCGCGGCCGAGACCCGCGGCGAGTACACCCCGCCGCACCCGCACGAGTCGCCGAGGGTCATGACGGTCCCGATGATCCTGCTGGCGGTCGGATCGGTGTTCGGCGGCGCGTTCTTCAGCATCGGCGACCGCTTCCTGCACTGGCTGGAGCCCATCACCGGGCACGACCACGGTGACGCGCCGATCAGCGCCATGACGGTCACGGTGTCCACGGTGGCCGTGATGGTCATCGGCGTGGCGGCCGCCTGGGCGCAGTACGGCCGCCGCCCGGTTCCGGCCGTCGCCCCGCGCGGTTCGCTGCTCACCCGGGCCGCCCGGCGCGACCTGCTCCAGGACGACTTCAACCACGTCGTCCTGGTCCGCGGCGGCGAGCACCTCACGCGCTCGCTGGTCTACGTCGACCACACCCTGGTCGACGGGGTCGTCAACGGCACGGCGGCGTCGGTCGGCGGCCTGTCCGGGCGGATGCGCCGGCTGCAGAACGGCTTCGCGCGCAGTTACGCGGTCTCGATGTTCGGCGGCGCGGCGATCCTCGTCGCCGCGACCCTGCTGATGAGGGCGGTCTGATACCGATGTCCTTTCCCCTGCTGACAGCGACGGCGGTGCTCCCGGCCGTCGGGGCCATCGCCACGGCCGCCGTGCCGGCCGCGAAGCGCACCGTGGCCAAGTGGCTGGCGCTGCTGTTCTCGCTGGCCACGCTCGCGCTGGCGATCGCGGTCCTGATCCGCTTCGACCCCGGCGGCGACCGCTACCAGCTGACCGAGTCCCACGCGTGGATCGCGGACTTCGGCGTCCGGTACGAGCTGGGCGTGGACGGCATCGCCGTTGCGCTGATCGCCCTGACCGCCGTACTGATCCCGTTCATCATCCTCGCGGGCTGGCACGACGCCGACCCGCTGGAGACCGGCAGCAGCCGGTGGCGGCCGACGCAGGGCTTCTTCGCCCTGATCCTGACCGTCGAGGCGATGGTGATCCTCTCCTTCGAGGCCACCGACGTCTTCCTCTTCTACATCTTCTTCGAAGCCATGCTGATCCCGATGTACTTCCTCATCGGCGGCTTCGGGGACCGGGCCCACGAGCACGGAGAGAAGGCGGCCTCCACCCAGCGGTCCTACGCCGCGGTGAAGTTCCTCCTCTACAACCTGGCCGGCGGTCTGATCATGCTGGCCGCGGTGATCGGGCTCTACGTGGTCGCGGGCAACTTCTCGCTCACCGAGATCGCCGAGGCCCGGGCGAGCGGCGAGCTGACCATGGCGACCGGCACCGAGCGGTGGCTGTTCCTCGGCTTCTTCTTCGCGTTCGCGGTGAAGGCGCCGCTGTGGCCACTGCACACCTGGCTGCCCAACGCCATGCAGGAGTCCACGGCGCCGGTCGCCGTGCTCATCACGGCGGTCGTCGACAAGGTCGGCACCTTCGCCATGCTCCGCTTCTGCCTCCAGCTGTTCCCGGAGGCGAGCAAGTGGGCGACGCCCGTCATCCTCGTACTGGCCCTGATCAGCATCATCTACGGGGCGCTGCTGGCGGTGGGCCAGCGCGACATCAAGCGTCTGATCGCCTACGCGTCGATCTCCCACTTCGGCTTCATCATCATGGGCATCTTCGCGATGACCAGCCAGGGCCAGTCCGGCGCGACGCTGTACATGGTCAACCACGGGATCTCGACCGCCGCGCTGATGCTGGTGGCGGGCTTCCTGATCTCCCGGCGCGGCTCGCGGCTCATCGCCGACTACGGCGGTGTGCAGAAGGTCGCCCCGGTACTCGCCGGCACCTTCCTGATCGGCGGTCTGGCGACCCTGTCGCTGCCGGGCCTGGCGCCCTTCGTCAGCGAGTTCCTGGTCCTGGTCGGCACGTTCACGCGGTACCCGGTGATCGGCATCATCGCCACCTTCGGCATCGTCCTCGCCGCGCTCTACACCCTGGTCCTCTACCAGCGGACGATGACCGGCCCGGTCAAGCCCGAGGTGTCGGCGATGCCCGACCTGCGGGTGCGTGAGCTGGTGGTGGTCGCGCCGCTGGTGGCGCTGCTGATCTTCCTGGGCGTCTATCCGAAGCCCGTCACGGACATCGTCAACCCGGCGGTGAAGCAGACCATGTCCGACGTACAACAGAAGGACCCCCGGCCCGAGGTGGAGGCGGCCAAGTGAGCACAACAGCCGTCCACAGCCTGTGGACAACAGCGGCGACGGCGGCCGAACCGCTCTCGAAGATCGACGCACCGAAGATCGAGTACGGGCAGCTGTCGCCCACCCTGATCGTGGTCGGCGCGGCGATCGTCGGCGTGCTGATCGAGGCGTTCGTCCCGCGCAGGTCCCGCTACTACGCACAGACGTTCGTGTCCGTCGTCGCGCTCACGGCCGCCTTCGCCGCGGTCGTCGCGCTGGCGGCGGACGGATACGGCACGACCAAGGCGCGCATCGCCGCGATGGGCGCGATCGCCGTCGACGGACCGGCCCTCTTCCTCCAGGGCACCATCCTGCTGGCGGCACTGATCGGCCTGTTCACCTTCGCCGAGCGGCGGCTCGACCCCGCGGCGCACGGCAACCGTGTCGACTCCTTCGCCGCGCAGGCCGCGGCCGTACCGGGCAGCGAGGGCGAGCAGAAGGCGGTCAAGGCCGGCTTCACCACCACCGAGGTGTTCCCGCTGCTGCTCTTCGCGGTGGCCGGCATGCTCATCTTCCCGGCGGCCAACGACCTGCTGACGCTCTTCGTGGCCCTGGAGGTCTTCTCCCTGCCGCTGTACCTGCTGTGCGCGCTGGCCCGCCGCAAGCGGCTGATGTCGCAGGAGGCGGCGGTCAAGTACTTCCTGCTCGGCGCGTTCGCCTCGGCGTTCACACTGTTCGGCATCGCCCTGCTGTACGGCTACGCGGGCTCGATGTCGTACGGGACGATCGCGCAGGTCGTCGACGGCACGGTGCAGAACGTCACCCCGGCGCTCGCCGACACCATGGGCAACGACGCACTGCTGCTCGTCGGCGCCGCGCTGCTCGTCATGGGCCTGCTGTTCAAGGTGGGCGCGGTGCCGTTCCACATGTGGACACCGGACGTGTACCAGGGCGCGCCGACGCCGGTGACCGGCTTCATGGCGGCGGCGACCAAGGTGGCGGCCTTCGGCGCGCTGCTGCGGATCCTGTACGTCGTCCTGCCGGGCCTGCGCTGGGACTGGCGGCCGGTGATGTGGGGCGTGGCGATCGTCACCATGCTGGGCGGCGCCATCGTCGCGATCACGCAGACCGACATCAAGCGACTGCTGGCGTACTCGTCGATCGCGCACGCGGGCTTCATCCTCGCGGGTGTCATCGCGACCTCGCCGGACGGTGTCTCGTCCGTCCTCTTCTACCTGGCCGCGTACTCGTTCGTGACCATCGGCGCGTTCGCGGTGGTCACGCTGGTGCGCGACGCGGGGGGCGAGGCGACGCACCTGTCGAAGTGGGCGGGGCTCGGACGCAGGTCGCCACTGGTGGCCGCCGTGTTCGCGGTGTTCCTGCTGGCCTTCGCGGGCATTCCGCTGACCTCCGGGTTCGCGGGCAAGTTCGCCGTGTTCAAGGCGGCGGCGGAGGGCGGTGCGGCCCCGCTGGTCGTGATCGGTGTGATCTCGTCGGCGGTCGCGGCGTTCTTCTACATCCGCGTGATCGTGCTGATGTTCTTCAGCGAGCCACGGCCCGAGGGCCCGACCGTCGCCGTGCCGTCCCCGCTGACCATGACGGCGATCGGCGTCGGTGTGGCGGTCACGGTGGTGCTCGGTGTGGCGCCGCAGTACTTCCTGGACCTGGCGGGTCAGGCGGGAGTCTTCGTGCGCTGACGCAGCGGCGCGCGTCCCTGCACGGCAGCGGCCCGGTTCCCCGCGTTCCGCACGCGGGGAACCGGGCCGTCGCGCTGCTCGGGGCCGGGAGCCTGTGGATAACTCCGGGGGCTGTCGGCGCGGACCCCTATCGTGGATGCAGTGGCCGAGGCAGGACGGACGAGGCAGGACGTACGGGGGACAGGACGATGGGCGGGACGGGCGTGATCGGCGAGATGGCAGGGTCGACGGACAGCGAGGCGCTGGCCACGCTGCACCGGGTCTTCGGGTTCGAGGCCTTCCGCGGCGAGCAGGAAGCGGTCGTCGAGCACGTGGTGGCGGGCGGGGACGCCGTCGTCCTCATGCCCACCGGCGGCGGGAAGTCGCTGTGCTACCAGATCCCGGCCCTGGTGCGGCCCGGCACGGGCATCGTGATCTCACCGCTCATCGCGCTGATGCAGGACCAGGTGGACGCGCTGCGGGCACTCGGGGTGCGCGCCGGGTTCATCAACTCCACGCAGGACTTCGACGAGCGGCGCGTGGTGGAGGCCGAGTTCCTCGCCGGCGAGCTGGACCTGCTCTACCTGGCGCCCGAGAGGCTGCGGCTGGAGGGCACCCTCGACCTGCTCACCCGGGGGAAGATCTCCGTCTTCGCGATCGACGAGGCGCACTGCGTCTCGCAGTGGGGCCACGACTTCCGGCCCGACTATCTCGCCCTGTCCCTGCTCGGCGAGCGCTGGCCGGACGTGCCCCGGCTCGCGCTCACGGCCACGGCGACGCGCGCGACGCACCAGGAGCTCACCGAGCGGCTGAACATGCCGAGGGCGCGGCACTTCGTGGCGAGCTTCGACCGGCCCAACATCCAGTACCGGATCGTGCCGAAGACGGACCCCAAGAAGCAGCTGCTGAGCTTCCTGCGCGAGGAGCACCCCGGGGACGCGGGCATCGTGTACTGCCTCTCGCGCAATTCGGTCGAGAAGACGGCCGAGTTCCTCACGCGCAACGGTGTCGAGGCGGTGCCGTACCACGCGGGTCTGGACGCGGGCACCCGCGCGGCGCACCAGTCCCGGTTCCTGCGGGAGGAGGGCCTGGTCGTGGTGGCGACCATCGCCTTCGGGATGGGCATCGACAAGCCGGACGTGCGGTTCGTCGCCCACCTCGACCTGCCCAAGTCGGTCGAGGGCTACTACCAGGAGACCGGCCGAGCCGGACGGGACGGACTGCCCTCGACGGCCTGGATGGCGTACGGACTCAACGACGTCATACAGCAGCGCAAGCTCATCCAGTCCGGCGAGGGTGACGAGGCGTTCCGCCGGCGGGCCCAGTCCCACCTGGACGCGATGCTCGCCCTGTGCGAGACCGCCCAGTGCCGCCGCGGGCAGCTCCTCGCCTACTTCGGACAGGAAGCGGACCCGTCCGGCTGCGGCAACTGCGACACCTGCCTGACCCCGCCCGAGACCTGGGACGGCACGATCGCGGCGCAGAAGGTGCTGTCCACGGTGGTGCGGCTGAAGCGGGAGCGCGGACAGAAGTTCGGCGCCGGGCAGATCATCGACATCCTGCTGGGCAAGCGCACCGCCAAGGTGATCCAGTTCGACCACGACCAGCTCTCCGTGTTCGGCATCGGCGAGGAGCTGACCGAGGGTGAGTGGCGGGGCGTCGCACGGCAGCTGCTCGCCCAGGGCCTGCTCGCGGTCGAGGGGGAGTACGGCACGCTCGTGCTGACCGAGGCCAGCGGAGCGGTGCTGCGGCGCGAGCGGGAGGTGCCGCTGCGCAAGGAGCCCAAGAAGCAGGCCGCCGCGCGGGCGGCGGGCACCCGAGGGGACCGCAAGCCCAAAGCCGCCGCGGCCGACCTGCCCGAGGAACTGCTCCCCGCCTTCGAGGCGCTGCGCGCCTGGCGCGCGGAGCAGGCCCGCGAACAGGGCGTGCCCGCGTACGTCATCTTCCACGACGCCACGCTCCGGGAGATCGCCACGGTGTGGCCCACGTCGATCGGGCAGCTCGGCGGCATCAGCGGCGTCGGCGAGAAGAAGCTGGCGACCTACGGGGAGGGAGTGCTGGCGGTGCTGGCCGGGCTGGGCGCACCGGCCGGCGAGACGGCCCCGGCCCCGGCGCCGGTGAGCGGTGCCGGTCCGGACGCGGACGAGTGGCCCGAGCCGGAGCCGGAGCCGGAGGACTGGATATAGGCGGCGCCGGCCTCACAGGGCCCGGGCCGCGTACGCCCTGACGTCCGCGTCCGTGTCGCTCGTGGCGGTGGCGAGCGCCGACCGGGCGTCCTGCGTGGTGCCGGTGTGCCGGGTGAGGGCCAGGACCGCGGCCTTGCGGACGTCGGCGTTCGGATCGGCGAGCGCCTTGGCGAGGGCCGGGACCGCGGTCTCGGGAGCGGCGGCGGACAGCGCGGTGGCCGCGCCGGCGCGGACCTGCCAGGAGGGGTCCGCCAGCGCGGAGACCGCCCGTGCCGCCAGCGGGGCGGGGCAGCCGGTCTCCGCCAGGGCCGTGAAAGCCGCGCCGCGGACCAGGGCGTCGGAGTCCTCCGTGAGCCGACGGAGGGAGCCGTCGGCCGAAGGGTCGGCCTTGAGCGTCCCCAGCGCCTTGGCCACGGTGACCCGGACCTCGCGGGACGGGTCGGCGGCGGCCGGGGACAGCGACTCCGGGGCGTCCAGGGAGACGAGCCCGCGCACCGCCTCGATGCGCACGGCGGTGTCCGGGTCGGCGAGGGCCGTGGTGAACGTGTCGGCGTTGCCCAGCCGCAGTATGCGCAGCAGGTCCAGTGCGGTGGCGCGGACGACCGGGTCGGACTGGGACAGCGCCTGATCGAGAGGCTCGCCCAGCGCGGGTTCGGGCGTCAGCGTCTCGACGAGTTCGCGCAGGGAGGCCGCCGCGGCGCCGCGTACCTCGCCGTCGGAGTCGGACAGGGCAGTGGCGAGGGCCGGACCGGTGCCGGCAGGGACCGTCTCGGTGAGGACGGTGACCGCCGTACGCCGGACGGCGGGCTCGGGGTCCGTCAGGTACGACCGGAGGGCGGAGAGTTCGGGTTCGCTCTCGGCAAGGGCCAGGAGTTCCAGCAGCCGGGGGGAGGCCGTCGCCGTCGGCTCCACGCCGGCGTGGTCGCCGCCCGCCTCGGTGACCGGAGGCTGGAGTCCCGCGGCGATCGGCGCGACGTCGCGGGCGCCGGCCGTGGCGACCTGCTCGGGGTGTACCTCGCCGAGGTGCCGGGAGGGGCCGCCGACAGGGGTGAACTCGTCGACCGGAACCAGATAGGGAGCCACGGGACGTGCCGTGAACTCCATCGCACCGGAGGGGGACTTGTGCAGATCGAGATGGTGGAACCAGGACGCGTCGTCCCGGCTCGGGTGGTCGAGACGGTCGTGGTAGAGGCCCCAGCGGGACTCCGTGCGGGCCAGGGAGGCCCGGGCGGCCATCTCCGCGCAGTCGCGGATGAAGGTGACCTCGGCGCAGCGCATCAGCTCGTGCGGGGTGCGGGCGCCCATCGCCGCGATGTCCGCGCGCATCCGCTCGAAGGCCTCCAGGGCGAGCGACAGCCGGGCGCCGGACTTCGGCGGGGCCACGTAGTCGTTCACGAAGCGGCGCAGCTTGTACTCGACCTGGGGCTGCGGCGGGCCGTCGGGGTTGCGCAGCGGTCGGTAGATCAGTTCGTGCGCGGCGCGCAGCTGTTCGGTCGGCAACTCGCCCGCGTACGGCCGGTACCGGGCGGCGTCCGCGCCCGCCAGGTCGCCGAAGACGAACGCGCCGATCATGTAGTTGTGCGGCACGCAGGCCAGGTCGCCGGCGGCGTACAGCCGGGGGACGGTGGTGCGGGCGTGGTCGTCGACCCGTACGCCCGAGGCGGAGTGCCCGCCGCACAGGCCGATCTCGGAGATGTGCATCTCGATGTCGTGGGTGCGGTAGTCGTGCCCGCGGCCCGCGTGGAAGGTGCCGCGGGTCGGGCGCTCGGTGGAGTGCAGGATGCTCTCCAGGGCGGAGACCGACTCCTCGGGGAGGTGGCTGAGCTTCAGGTACACCGGGCCGCGGTCGCCGGCGACCTCCGCGGCGAACTCGGCCATCATCTGGCCCGACCAGTAGTCCGAGTCGACGAAGCGCTCGCCGTGCCGGTTGACCTGGTAGCCGCCGAAGGGGTTGGCGACGTAGGCGCAGGCCGGGCCGTTGTAGTCCTTGATCAGCGGGTTGATCTGGAAGCACTCGATGCCGGTCAGCTCGGCGCCCGCGTGGTAGGCCATGGCGTAGCCGTCGCCCGCGTTGGTGGGGTTCTCGTAGGTGCCGTAGAGGTAGCCGGACGCGGGCAGGCCGAGCCGGCCGCAGGCACCGGTCGCCAGGATCACCGCGCCGGCGCGGACGGCCACGAACCGCCCGGTGCGCGTGTTGAAGCCCGCCGCGCCCACGGCCCGGCCCTCCGCCGTCAGCACCCGCACCGGCATCACGCGGTTCTCGATGCGGATCCGCTCCCGCATCTCGCGCCGCCGCAGCTGCCGGTACAGGACCTTCTTGACGTCCTTGCCCTCCGGCATCGGCAGCACATAGGAGCCGGAGCGGTGCACCTGGCGGACCGCGTACTCGCCGTGCTCGTCCTTCTCGAACTTCACGCCGTAGGACTCCAGCCGCTGGACCATGGCGAAGCCGCGGGTCGCGGTCTGGCGGACGGTGGACTGGTCGACGATGCCGTCGTTGGCCCGGGTGATCTCGGCGACGTAGTCGTCGGGTTCGGCGCGGCCGGGGACGACCGCGTTGTTGACGCCGTCCATGCCCATGGCGAGGGCGCCGGAGTGCCGGACGTGGGCCTTCTCCAGGAGCAGCACGTTCGCGCCGTGCTCGGCGGCGGTCAGCGCGGCCATGGTGCCGGCGGTGCCGCCGCCGATGACGAGGACGTCGCAGGAGAGCTCTTCGGCGTCGGTGAGGGCGGGGATCTCCACCAGAGGGCCTTTCAGGTACCGAGGGAGGACAGGACGTCGCGCCGCAGCGCCACGCGGGCCGGGTCGTCGTGCGCCGTACGGTCCCGGGGGCTGGGCACGTCGCGTACGGCGGTCAGGCGGCCGGAGCCGAGCAGGGCGACGCGGTCGCCGAGGAACAGGGCCTCGTCCACGTCGTGGGTGACGAAGACGACGG
Organism: Streptomyces viridiviolaceus; assembly: GCF_014650995.1. Classification (GTDB taxonomy): domain Bacteria; phylum Actinomycetota; class Actinomycetes; order Streptomycetales; family Streptomycetaceae; genus Streptomyces; species Streptomyces viridiviolaceus. The sequence continues at coordinate 65,778 of NZ_BMWA01000019.1, read as the reverse complement.
TCGCGCCCGTGCCGTGCAGCACCTCCACCAGCACGTCCTGCATGCCCGCGCGGGTCTGGGCGTCCAGCGCGCCGAACGGCTCGTCCATCAGCACGGCGCGGGGACGGCCGGCCAGGGCGCGGGCCAGCTGGGCGCGCTGGCGCTGGCCGCCGGAGACGCGGTGCGGCAACTGCCGGATCTGCGCGGCGAGTCCGACGCGCTCCAGCCAGGACGTCGCCTGTTGCCGGCGTTCGGTACGCGCCAGGCCCCGGATCGCGAGGGGTAGTTCGACGTTGGCGCGCAGGGTGCGCCAGGGCAGGAGGGCGTCCTCCTGGAAGACCAGGGCACGGTCCGCCCCCGGCCCGTCGATCGGGTGCCCGTCCTGCTCGGCCGCCCCGGCCAGCGGGGGCAGCAGCCCGGCCAGGGTGCGCAGCAGCGTCGACTTGCCGCAGCCCGACGGGCCGACCACGGTGAGGACCTCGCCGGGGGAGACGTCGACGTCCACGCCGGTCAGTGCGGGGGAGTCCGGGCGGCCGAGGGTGGCGTCGCGGAGGGCGAGCCGGGCGCCGCGCGGGGACGACGTCCGCGCGCGGGTCTTCGGGCGGGTCTCAGTCTCGGACGAGGTGCTCATCGCGTGCCTCCTCGGCTTCGGGCCCGGTGCGTACGGCGGGGACGGGGGCGGGGGACGTGGTCGCGGTCGTCCGGGCGGCCTTCGGGCGTGCGGTGCCGGGGACGTACGACGTGCGCGGCAGCCAGCGGGTCAGGCGGCGGCCCAGCAGTTCCACGGCCGTGGAGGTGACCCAGCCGAGCACCCCGATGGTGACCATGCCGACGAACACGCCCGGGTAGTCGACGACGGTGTAGTCCTGCCAGGTGCGGTAACCGACGCCGTACTGGCCGGAGATCATCTCGGCGGAGATCACACAGATCCACGAGACGCCGATGCCGACCGACAGGCCGCCGAAGACGCCGGGCAGCGCGCCCGGAAGGACCACCGAGCCGAGGACCCGCCGACGGCCGCCGCCCATGGTGCGGACCGCCTCCTCCCACACAGGGGCCAGCGCACGGACCGCGTGCCGGGTGGAGACCAGGACGGGGAAGAAGGCAGCGGTGCAGGTGATGAAGACGATGCCCTGCTCGTTGGAGGGGAACAGGAGGATCGCCACGGGCACGAGAGCGATGGCCGGGATCGGGCGGATCACTTCCAGCACCGGGCCGAGCAGGTCCTCGGCGAGCCGCGAGCGCGCCACGAGCACGCCGGTGGCCACGCCCAGGACGGCGGCGAGCAGGAAACCGGTGAGGATGCGGGTGAGGCTGTCGGTGAGGTCCGTCCAGTAGTCGGGCCCGGACAGCCGGTCGGCGAAGGCACGGCCCACGTCCGTGACGGTGGGGAACTGCGAGAAGCGCAGCCACAGGTCGACGTCCCGGCTGGTCAGCAGTTGCCAGAGGCCGAGGGCGAGGGCCAGGGAGGCGACGCGCAGCGCGTACCGGGTCACGACGCACGCTCCAGCGCCTCGGCGTACGTGACGACGCGGGCGCCGCCGTGCCCGGCGACGTACGCCCGCGCGGTCGCCGGTGCGACGAAGGGCAGCAGCTCGTCGCCGTCGGCCACCCACACCGCCCGGTCGGCGAACCACAGGGTGCCGGTGGTGGCGTCGGGGACGTAGGCGGCCCGGACGGTGTCGCGGTGCTCGGCCACGTGCCGCAGCAGCGCGGTGGGCGAGGTGAAGCGGAGGGTCTCGCGCGCGCCCTCGGGCCAGACCTCGCCGGCCGGAGGCGGCGGTGTGGAGGAGAGACGTTCGGCGTACGCCGTCGGTCCGAGCGCCTTCTTCACGTACCGGTCGTCGACGAAGGCGTCCACGTCCACGTCGCCGGTCAGTTTCGCGGCCTTCAGGATCGCCACGTCCTGCTTCAGGGCCGAGACGAGCTGCGGCTTGATCGCCGGGTCGAAGGTGGCGATGCCCTGGGCGCCGTTGTAGAGGTAGACGGCCTCGGCGGGCAGGCCCGTGGCCTTCGCGACCTTCTCGGCGGCTGCCACCGGGTGGTCGTCCAGGTACTCGGTCGCCTGCGTCTGGGCCTTCAGGAACGCCTCCAGCACCGCCGGGCGCTTCTTCGCGAAGTCCTCGCGGGCCGTGACGCCGTGAAAGGTGGGCAGGTTCAGCTGCGCGCCGTCGTACAGGGCCTCGGCCTTGCCCTGGTGGGCGAGCAGGCCGGGCCAGGCGACGAACTGCGACAGGGCGTCCGCGCTGCCCGCGGCGAGCGCCGAAGCGCCCACGGCCGGCTGCTGGTTGAGCTTCTCGATGTCCTTACCGGGGTCGAGTCCGGCGCGCTGCAGGGCGCGTACGAGGGTGCCGTCGGCGGCCGAGCCGACGCTCGTCGAGACCTTCTTGCCCTTGAGGTCCTTCAGGGAGCTGAGCGAGGAGCCGGGTGCGGTGACGATGGTGTTGAGGCCGCCGCGGAGGTTGTAGCCGGTGACCGAGACGAGGCGGGTCGGGCGGTTGAGCTGCTTGCCACGGGCTGCGTTGATGAGCAGCGGGAAGTCGCCCATCGAGCCGATGTCGATCTTCCCGGCGGTCATCTGGGCAGTGATGGGGGCGCCGGTCGCGTAGTCCTGCCAGTTCACCTTGTAGGTGACGCCGTCGCCCAGGGAGTTCAGCTGTTTCTCGAAGTAGCCGAGGGAGCGCAGCAGGGTGCCGGCCGTGACCGTGTTGATCGTCCTGGACTGGTAGCCGACGGTCACGGTGACCGTGGAACCGTCACCGCCGGCCGACGCGTCGCCGCCGCAGGCGGTGAGGGGAAGGAGCAGGGCGGTGACGGCTGCCGTCGCGGGGATCGCGGAGCGTTGGGGTTTCATGGGAGTTCGGGCCTCTCACCGGAGCAGGTAGGGCATGTTGACCGTGACGGCCCCGGTGGGGCAGCGGGCGGCGCACGGGCCGCAGTACCAGCACTCGTCGACGTGCATGTACGCCTTGCCGTTGCTCTCGTCGATGGCGAGGGAGTCCAGCGGGCACATGTCCACGCAGAGGGTGCAGCCTTCGATGCACTTCGACTCGTCGATGGTCACGGGCACGTCGGCCCGCTGGGGCGCCAAGGGCATGGCTGTCTCCAGGAAGGTGCGCGGGAGAGGTGGTGGGCGAGGCGTTCAGAGTGACCGGCGCAGCAGGCCGCTCATCGCGATGCGGTCGCCGCGGAAGCGGATGAACTCGAGGTCCACGGGGCGGCCGTCCGCGAGGTGGGTCAGCCGTTCCAGCATGAGGACCGCCGCGCCGCGCGGGGCCTCGAGCACCGCGGCGGAATGCGCGTCCGCGGTGACCGCCTCCAGGGTGATCTCGGCGTGCCCGAGGGACCGGCCGGTGACGGACTCCAGGAGGCGGAAGACGTCGGTGTTCTCCAGGTCGGCGCCGAGCAGGGCGGAGCCGATGTCGAGAGGGAGGTAGGTGAGGTCGAGTGAGAGGGGGATGGCGTTGAGGCGGCGCAGGCGTTCGATGTAGAGGACGTCGGAAGCGGGCGCGACCTGGAGGCGCTCGGCGACCGGGGCGGGTGCCGGGACCGGGCCCATGGTGCGGACCTCGTTGGTGACCCGGCCGTGTTCGTGGAGGGTTTCCGCGAGGCCCATCAGCCGGTCGAGCCCGTGAGGGTACTTGCGGGCCACGACCACGGTGCCGACGCCGGGCTGGCGCGCCACGAGCCCTTCGGCGCGGAGCAGGTCCAGTGCCTCGCGGACGGTGTTGCGGGAGGCACCGTAGTCGGTGGCCAGGGCGTCCTCGTGGGGCAGTGTGCCGTCGGGGTAGGCGTCGGTGAGCAGTTGGCGGCGGAGCAGATCGGCGAGTTGCCGGGCCCGGTCGGCGCGCAGCCGACGCCGCGTGCGGTGGGCGGCGACGGTGGTCGCGCCCTGACCGGCGTGGTCCCGGATGCGGTCGGTGGGTGGCATGGCCGGAACCATACCTATCCGGTCGGGTTGGTGGTGTTGCTGGATTGTTGCGCCACTGCGGGCTCCGTCAGGGGCACCGTTGAGCTGCGGTTTCTCTGGGACGAGGGCGAGATCTGCCACCGGTGCCGCCCGGTTGCCGTGGGGTGGGAGCGGGGTGGACGCAACCGGCGCGGCGTGGGTCCGCGCCGGGTGGCTCCGCTGCTCACGACAAGGCCGTCAGGCCCGGCGCGAAGGTGATCAGCACGGGGATCAGGGGCACCAGGGCGGCCGTCGCCGTGGTCAGGGCTCGGTGGCGGCGGTCCAGGCGCGGCTGGGGTTCCAGGAGGCGGTCGACGCGTTCGCCGAGGAGGCGGTGGCTGGAGGCGCAGGACAGGACGCCGCGGTGCTGGTTCAGCTCGATCAGGGCCAGGGCGGTGGTCAGGTGCCCGCAGCGGCGGGAGGCGGTGTCGTCGGCGGCGAGTTCGACCAGGCGGTGGGTCTGGTCGCAGAAGTGGGCGAAGAGCGGGATGCGCGGGAAGCCGGTCGCCAGGGCGGTGGACAGGTGCAGCAGCCAGTCGTGGCGGGCGCGGGCGTGGCCGCGCTCATGGGTGAGGACGGCGTCGAGCTGGTGGTCGGTGAGCCGGTGCAGGGCACCGGTGGTGACGATCAGCTGGGGCGGGCTGCCGGGCATCCACCAGGCGTCCGGGTACTCGTCCTCCAGCACCAGCAGGGGACCGCGGGCGGCGGGCAGCCCGGCGGGCAGGTCGGGGGCACGTTCGCGCAGGTGGGCGCGGGCCTGGGCGTGGCGTCGGCGGGCCTCGACGAGCTCGCGGGCGAGCATGGCGGTCGTCCAGGCGGCGCCGCAGGCCAGCAGCAGGGTCACGGCGGCTGCCCAGGCCGGGCCCGCGGAGAGGTCGTACGCCGCCGTCACCGCCGGCGGCGCCGGGGCGAAGAGCTGGGCGCGGACGGTGCCGAACACGGCGGCGGCGCCCAGGGCGAGGGCCGTCAGACAGCAGAGCAGGACGGTGGCGACCAGGCACTGCCACACCCACAGCGCGACCACGGGATCCCGCTCCGGCCACGCGGACCGGGTGAGGGCGCGCGGCACCGGCACGGCGGCGGTGACGGCGACGACGAACAGCAGGAGCAGGCAGACGGTCATGCCACGGGCTCCGGATCCTGGTCGGAAAGGCGGCTCTGGCTGTGGTGGTGCGGTGGTTCGGCGATGGTGCGGCTCTGGCTCGTGCGGGAGGGCAGGCGTGCCGAGCGCGCACCGCCCGTCGCCAGTATGACGGTGACGGGCGTCGCGAGTCAGGTGCCGAGGACCATCGGATCCGGGCGCGCGTGGGTCAGCCGGCGACCACCCGCCCGGTCACCTCGCCCAGCCCCACCCGGGTGCCGTCCGGCCCCGGCGCCCAGGCGGACATGGTCACCACGTCGCCGTCCTCCAGGAACGTCCGCTTGCCGTCGGGGAGTTCCAGCGGGTCGCGCCCGTTCCAGGTCAGTTCCAGCAGGGACCCGCGCTGCCGCTCGGCCGGTCCGCTCACCGTTCCCGAGCCGTACAGGTCGCCGGTGCGCAGCGAGGCCCCGTTGACGGTCATGTGGGCCAGCTGCTGGGCGGCCGTCCAGTACATCGTGGAGAAGGGCGGCTCGGAGACCGTGTGGCCGTTGATGGCGACGGAGATCCGCAGGTCGTAACCGCCGGGTTCCTCGTCCGCGTCGTCCAGGTACGGCAGCAGTTCGTGCGTCCGCTCCGGCGGGGCCACCCGCGCCTCCTCCAGCGCGTCCAGGGGCGTGATCCAGGCCGACACCGACGTGGCGAAGGACTTGCCGAGGAACGGGCCGAGGGGGACGTACTCCCAGGCCTGGACGTCCCGCGCGGACCAGTCGTTGAGCAGGCACAGCCCGAAGACGTGGTCGCGGAAGTCGCCGAGCGCGACCGGCTTGCCGAGGTTGGACGGCGTGCCCACCACGAAGCCGACCTCGGCCTCGATGTCGAGCCGGACGGACGGGCCGAAGACGGGAACGGGGTCGGCCGGTGCCTTGCGCTGCCCCGACGGCCGTACGACGTCCGTGCCCGAGACGACGACCGTGCCGGAGCGGCCGTGGTAGCCGATCGGGAGGTGCTTCCAGTTCGGGGTGAGGGAGTCCGCGGCGTCGGGGCGGAAGATCTGGCCCACGTTCCGGGCGTGGTTCTCGGAGGCGTAGAAGTCGACGTAGTCCGCGACCTCGAAGGGCAGGTGCAGGGTCACCGACGACAGCGGGTGGAAGAGGGGTTCGAGGGTTTCCCGGTGGGACGGGACCGTGACCCAGGCCGTCAGCGCGCGCCGTACGTCCGACCAGGTGGTGCGGCCGGCCGCCAGCAGCGGGTTCAGAGTCGGGCGCGCGAGCAGGGAGGCGTACGGCGATCCGAGCGCGTGGGCCGCCGCGCCGGCGTCGAGGACGTGGTCGCCGAGCCGGACGCCCACCGTCCGCTCCCGCGTGCCGGGGATCGAGAACACGCCGTACGGAAGGTTGTGCGGGCCGAAGGGGTCGCCCTCGGGGACATCGAAGGGGGGCATCGGGTGCTGCCTCGCTTTCGTGCTCGCCGTGCGCCACGTGATCCGTGGCCGCGCCACACGTTACGGGTGACGTGGCGGTCTTGTGCAGAGCGCAGGGAGGTGGCGGCGCGCTGCGGGTGGTGTTTTCGACGGGGCGGGCCGGCGTGCGCGGAGTGACCCGGGGGACGGTACGGAGGGAGGGGAAAGTGGCCGGTGGGACGGCTCGCCGACCGTCGGGGGACGAGCCGGGGCGTGGCGCTCCGCTTCCGTTTGTGTGCGGGAAGTTGTCCACAGGCCGGAACGCAATCTTGACGGAGCGGTGCGAACGGGGCGACTCTGGGCGGGTGCCGGAAGGCCTCGGGGAGGGGGCGTTCCCATGGCACATCAGGGGGGCGGATGGCCACAGGGGAGGCCGGTCCGGGTCAGGCGCGGTCGACTTCGCAGCCGAGAGAGCGGCTCGAAGAGACCATGCGCAGCCGACTCGGCCGGGAAAGCGTGTACGTACCGTCGTGCCGTTTCGGGCTCTACGCGGCACTGCGTCACTGGTGCCCGCCGGGCGGCCGGGTGCTCATGTCGCCGGTCAACGACGACGTCATCTTCTTCGTCGTGCTCGCGGCCGGGCTGCGGCCCGTGCAGGCGCCGCTGAACCCGGCGGACGCGTCCATCGACGTCGATGCCGTGCCCGAGGAGGTGTGGGGCTCGCTGTCCGCCGTGCTGACGACCAATCTGTACGGCAACCCGGACTCGGCGCCCGAACTGCGGGCCCGCTGTGACGCGTTGGGCATCCCGCTGTTCGAGGACGCGGCGCACGCCATCGGCAGCGAGGTGGGCGGACGCCCCGTCGGTGCCTGGGGCGACGCCTCCGTTTTCAGCCTGTCCAAACACGTCGGCGCCAAGGCCGGAGGGATCCTCTCGGTCGCCGACGCGGGGCTGCGGGAAGCGCTGGAGAAGACCTGCGACGACCTGCTGCTGCCGCGCCGGACGACGGCCGAAGTCGCCTATGCCGTACGGCCGTACGCCGAGGCAGCCGTGCGCGGGCTGCGGCTGCGGCGGGCCGCCTGGGCCACGATGCGGATGCTGGGCCTGATGGAGCGCGAGGAGATCCGGATGCCGCTGCGTCCGGAGGAGCTGGCCCGCGCGGTCGCCTCGGCCCCGGACCTCGGGGCGCACGACCCCTGGGTCCGCGTCGACATGCACGACTACCGCCTCCGGTCCGGCCGGTTCCGGCTCACGCGCATCGGCCGGAAGCTCGACCGGTTGGACGACGTGCTGGCGCGGTGCCGGGCGGGCACGGAACTGCTTCTGTCGACACCCTGGGCGGGACCCGCCGGGCGGACGGGACGGGGTGCCGGGCCGTCGGGCAGAGCCCAGCCCCTGTTCCGGGTGCCGCTGTTCGTGGCTGACCGGGACGCGGCGACGGCAGCGCTGGCCCGGCGGGGCGTCGTCGTCGGCTACCTCTACGACCCGCCTCTGGACGACTACGCGGGCGCGGACTTCACCGACCCGTCGCCCTCGCCCGAGGGGGCGCGCTGGTTCGCGCGGCACGCGCTGCCCGTCGATCCGCTGCGCGCCCGTACGGTCGTGGAGGCGCTGGAGGAGTCCGGGGCGCGGCCGGCGGAGGCACCGGAAGGGCTGGGTCCGTTCGGTGGCTGAGACTCGGGTGCACGAAGCCGCCGAGGCACCGGCGGACGGCGACTCGAAGCTGCCCGACAGCGGGCGGGGCGCCGACTCGCTGTTCAAGAACGCCTACTTCCTCATGCTCAGCACCGGCGTCTCCGCCGTGCTCGGCCTGGGCTTCTGGCTCGTGGCCGCCCGCTACTACTCGGAGGAGGCCGTCGGCCAGGGATCCGCCGCGATCGCCGCGATGCGGCTGCTCGCCAGCATCACGGCGACCACGATGATCGGCGCCGTCGTCCGCTTCGTGCCGCGCGCCGGCCGCGCGACCGGGCCGCTGGTGTGGCGTACGTACGCGGCCAGTTCGGTGGTCGTCGCCCTGGCCGCCGTGGTCTTCCTGCTCACCCTCGACCTGTGGGGGGCGTCGTACGCGCCGCTCGGCACCCTGGAGGCGGGGACGCTGTTCGTCGCCGCCTGCGTGGCCTGGGCTCTGCTCACCCTCCAGGACGGGGTGCTGACCGGGCTGCGCAAGGCCGAGTGGGTGCCGGCCGGGAACGCGGTGTTCTCGGTCGGGAAGCTGATCCTGCTGGCCGTCTTCGCCTCGGCGCTGCCGGTGCTCGGCATCTTCGTGTCCTGGGCCGTGGCCATCGCCTTCTCCACCCTGCCGCTCGGCTGGCTGATCTTCCGCAGGCTCATTCCGCGCCAGGCAGCCGCCGACCGCGACGTGGAGCCGCCCAAGGTCCGGGAGATGGGCCGCTTCCTCGCCGGGGACTCACTGGGCGCGCTGTTCAGCCTGGCGATGATCAACCTGCTGCCGGTGATGGTCGCGGTCCGCTTCAGCGCAGCGGAGAACGGCTACTTCTACGTGGCCTACACCGTCGGCGGCACCATGGAGTTCATGGCCATCAACATGGCCTCCTCCCTCACCGCCCACGCCTCGCACGACCCCCGCCGCCTCGCCGACGGCGTCCGCGGCGCGCTGCGCCGCATGACGCTGCTGCTGGTGCCGGTGGTGCTGGTGCTGGTCGTCTTCGCCCCGCAGATCCTCGCGCCCTTCGACGCGGACTACGCCGAGCACGGCTCCACGGTGCTGCGGCTCCTCGCCATCGGGGCGCTGCCGAGGATCGTCGTCGAGCTGTACATCGGCGTGCTGCGCGTCCAGGGGCGTACCGGCGTGCTCGCCGCCGTGCAGGGCGCCATGTGCACCCTCGTACTCGGCAGCGCGGCCGTGCTGTTCACCCCGGCCGGGATCGCGGGCGCGGGCTGGGCGGTGCTGCTGAGCATGACGGTGGTCGCCGTCGGCTGCGTCCCCGGCCTGCGTGCCGCCCTGCGCGGCATCGACGCCTCCGGCGGCACCGGGCGGCGCGGCGACCGGGACCCGGCTTCCGGCAGCCCCGCCTACGGCACGCGCTGGGCACGGCTGAACGCCACCGCCGGGTACGGCACGGGCTGGGCGCGCCGGGCGGCCTACGAGGAGCGCGGCCAGTCCGACGCGGCGCAGCGGGAGGACACGGTCACGCTGTTCATCGGGCGTCCCGGATACGAACGGGAGGCCCTGGAGGCGGACGCCCTCGCGGTCATCGTCCGGCCCCAGCAGCCCGGTTCCGGGGCGGAGGCCGGCCCGGGGGCACAGGCCGGTGCCGACGCGCGGGACGAAACCGACGCGCGGGACGAGGCCGAGGCCGGCGGCGCGGACGGCGGCGGATACGGACGGCACGGGCCGTACGACACGTACGAGCGCGATGAGGCGTCGGGGCAGGGCGACCCGCACGAGACCCAGGAGAGGCGGATCCGGTTCGTCCTGTGGGGGCTGCTCGGTGTCGCCACCGTGGTCTTCTGGGCGGCGCTGAGCGAACTGCCGTGGCTGAGCGGGGCGTCGGGATCCACGGCCGAACTCACCGGACGGGAGCTGCTGGACGGCCTGCCGCTGCCCGCGCTTCTCGCGGGGGCCGCACTGCTCGTGGTGTTCGTGGCCTCGGTGACACTGTGCACCCGGCCCGACCCGTGGCTCCCCGGTGCCGCGCTGGGAGCCGCCGTACTCGCCCTGTACGCGGCGCCCGTCGCGCTGGGCCGGGAACCGCGGCCGGTCGATGGGGCGTTGTATGCGGAGACGGCCGGCTTTCTCGCGGAGGCAGTGGGGCTCGACGGGCCAGGGCCACTGCTGCGCTGGGCGCCGCTCGTCCTGCAGTTGCTGTGTCTCGTACCGCTGTGGCTGCTGCTCGCGCACGTGGGCGGGCGGCTGCCGTGGACGGGACGCTGGGGGGTTCTGTATCTCGCCGCGGTGGGGGGCTGGGTCTGGCGGCAGGCGCTCGCGCCGGTCGCGCCGCCTCTCCTCCTGCTGCTCGTCCTCGTCGTCCTGCTCCTGTCACCGCGCCGCCCGGCGTTTCCGGCGGAGCCCCCGCAACGCACCAGATCGAACGGCAGATCCAGGGACTGATCAAGCACAGAGCCGAACCGCCAGGGGGGAACCGTCGTGCGTCCGCCAGCAACTCCACGGGAGAGATCCGCACCAGAGCCCGTGCCCGGGCAGGAAACCCCGGACGTGCCGGCCTCCGACACGCCGGAAACGCCGGCCGAGCCGGAAGCGCCGGGCGAGTCCGGGGCCCAGCGTGCACCGGGAACCGAAGCCGCCTCCGACACCCGCTCGGGGCGTGAGCCGGAGTCCGATCACGAGCAGGCGGCCGACGCCGCCGCCCGGCTGGACGCGGCTCCCCGCGCCTCGCAGGAGTCCGCCGCGGGGACCTCGGAAGAGGCGTCCCCCCGCCCACCGCGCGACGCGGCCGCCCGGCCCACGGGCGAGGCGTCCCTGAGGCCGAGCGGCGAGGCCTCCCTGCGTCCACCCGAGAAGGCATCCCTGCAGTCCGCCGACGAGCCTTCCCTCCTCTCCGAGGAGGAGTCCGTCCTGGTGCCCGCGCGGGAGCCTGCCGTCCGGCCCGGTGAGGAAGCGGCCGTCCGGCCCGGTCAGGACGTGGCCGTCCGGTCCCCGCGTCCGTCCCGCGCCTCGCGCACCCCGAGCCGGCCGGGCGCCTCGGGCACCCGTCCCCCTACCCAGGAGTCACCCGGCTCCGCCGCCGAGCCGCCCGTGACGGATCTCTCCGACCTTTCCCCTGCTGCCTGGCCCGGGCGCGCTGCCGCCGCCTGGCCGGCCCTGCCCCTGCTCGCCGCGCTCGCCCTGTGGGTCTACGCGATGCGGCACACCGACGTGTCCGCCCTGGACGACTACGGACTCGTCACCGCGCTGCATCCCACCTTCTGGGCCGGCCTCGTCGTGCTCACCACGGGCTTCTGGTTCACGGTCCGCAACCCGCGGCGCGGCAACGGCTGGTCGCTGGCGTACGTCCTGGGCCTGCTGGTGATGGAGCGGGCCACCCAGGCCGTGCTGTACCCGACCCCGCTGTACGCCTGGGCGTGGAAGCACGACGCGGTCATCGACCACCTGCTGACGGCCGGCGGACTCCAGACCGAGGACCAGCTCGGCGACATGGCCGTGTACGACCAGTGGCCCGGCTTCTTCGCCGCCCAGGCCGCGCTGGTGCGGTTGCTCGGCGTGGACAACACCGCGATGTACATGGCGTGGTGGCCGCTGGTCTCCAGCCTGATGCTGCTGCTCCCGCTGCTGCTGATCTACCGCACCTTCACCCAGGACCGGCGGCTGATCTGGACCGCCGTATGGCTGTTCTTCGTCGCCAACTGGGTGGGCCAGGACTACTTCTCGCCCCAGTCCGTCGCCTTCGCCCTGCACGTGGGCGTCCTGGCGGTCGTGCTGCGCCGGTACGGCCGTTCCGGCGGGCGGCGCGGGCGGCAGGGGCAGGCCATGTGGACGGTGCTGATCACCGTGCTGGTCACCGCCATCGTCGTCTCGCACCAGCTGACGCCCGGCATGCTGGTCGTCTCGCTGCTGGCGCTGTGCCTCACGCGCCGCTACCGCGACTGGGTCCCGACGGTCACGACGGTCGTGATCTTCCTGGCCTGGTGCCTGACGGCCGCGCTGCCCTTCCTGTCCGCCGCGATGCCGGACATGATCCGCTCCGTCGGTGACGTGGGCGCCAACGTCGAGACCGGTTACGGGGCCACCCCGACCGGCGCCGGAGCGGTGGCGACGTCCTGGGCCGCCCGGCTGCTGTCGGGTTCGGTGCTGCTGCTGGCGCTGGTGGGCGTACTGCGCCAGCGGGTGCTCAGGCACCGGGCGCTGCCGCTGCTGCTGATCGCGGCGGCCCCGCTGCCGATGTTCGTGGCGAGCAGCTACGGCAGCGAGATGATCTTCCGGGTGCTGATGTTCATGCTGCCCGGCGCGGCCTTCTTCGCCGCCGCCGCGCTGCTGCCCAAGGTGCGTACGCTGGCCGCCGACGCCGCCGCGCGCGAGAGGGGCGGGCGGGAGCCCGCCGGCACCGCCGGGCGCCGCGGGTTCCCGCTGCCCCGGCTGCGGTACGGTGCGTGGGTGCCGCTGCTCGCGCTGCTCACGGGGACGCTCGCGTTCGTGCCGAGCTACTCCGGCAAGGACCGGATCAACTACTTCCCACCCCGGGAAGTGGCCCTCGTCCAGCAGCTCTTCGACCAGGCGCCCGACGGCTCCCTCGTGGTCGCCGCGAACCGCAACTATCCGCTCGCCTACGACTCGTACTGGCGCGTCGACCACTACTGGTTCCTCGACGACGACCGGCGCCACGTCGACGAGATCGTGCGCAACCCGGCCACCACGCTCGCCCGCGACATGGCCGCCGTGGAGCGGCCGGCCCGGGCCTACTTCCTGCTCACCCAGGGGCAGGTGGCGAACTCGGAGATGAACGGCCAGCTCGACCAGGCCCAGCTGAGACGCATCCGCGAGTCCGTCGCTGGATCGCCGCGCTTCGAGCGCGTGGCGGAGAACAGCGCCGGCGTGCTCTACGTCCTGAAAACGGCGAGCTGAGAAGGGGAGCGAGGCACAGCCATGACACCTCAGGACCTTGTGATCCGCATGCTGCCCCCGTTCGGCGGCTGGCTGGCGCTCGCCGCGCTCGCCCTGCCCGGCGGCTCCCCGCTGCGCGGCGCGGCGGTCGCCGTCTTCCTGGCCGCCGGTCCGGGCGCCGCCCTGGTCAGGATCTGCGGCCCCGCGCTGCGGTCGCGGCGGGCCGAAGGCCCCGTCGAGAGCCGGGACGCGGACTTCGAACGCCACTCCGACCAACTGGAACGGCTGATGCTGGCCGTCTTCCTGAGCGTGAGCGCCGCAATGCTCGTCTCGACCGTGCTGATCGCCGCGCACGCCTTCAGCGGGGAGCGCGTGCTGCTGACGCTCACGCTGCTGACCACGCTCGCCGCGTTCTGCCCGCGCCTGCGCGCTTCCCCGGCGCCGAGGACGGCGCCGGGGGCGGCGCCGAGGACACGGAAGGGTTCCACTCTGTGAGGTTCGCCCGTCCCGATCGCCGTAGCCGGTTTCGATCCGGCCCGTTCCGCAGTACCTCAGCCGACTCGTCGACGACCGGACAGCACCGCAGACCGAAGGTCCCGAACCGGCGCCGCCGCCTGCTCGTCACATCCGCCACGGCCACCTGCGCGGTCCTGCTGGCCGTGCTCGCCCTGCGCGACGCCTCAGGGCCGAACGGCGCGAGCGGATCGGCCGCCGACGCCAAGTGCCGGCCGACCGCGCTCCTCGAACCGCCCTGCGGTGCCTGGTTCGGTGCCTTCGTGCCGCACGACAAGGCGAACCTCGCGGAGAAGGTCCACGGCTACGAGAAGAACGTGGGCCGCAAGCTCGACATCGTGTACACGTACCACGACATGTCCGCGGTCGAGGGCACCCGTCTGGAGGGCCAGCTGCTGACCGAACAGGAGCAGCGCGTCGGCGAGGACCGCATGCTGCTGCTGTCCTGGGAGAGCAAGTGGTGGGGCGGCACGAAGAAACAGCAGCCCACCTGGAAGCAGATCGCCGACGGAGACCTGGACGCCTCCGTGATCGACGTCCAGGCGCAGCGCGTGAAGGAGTACGGGGAGCGCACCGGGAAGAAGGTGTTCCTCTCCTTCGACCTGGAGATGGACACCCGCACGCCCGAGGCCGGCACCCCCGCGGAGTACGTCCGGGCCTACCGGCACATCCACGACCGCTTCCGCGAGCTGGGCGTGGACAACGTCGTGTGGACCTGGATCATCACCGGTTACCTCGACCACGCCGACCTGTTCGAGCGGATGTATCCCGGGGACGAGTACGTCGACTGGATCGGCTACAACCAGTACAACTACTACCGCTGCCACAAGGCGGACTGGCTGTCCTTCGCCCAGACCCAGACCGCCACGCACGAGTGGATCCGCACGCATCTGTCCGACGACAAGCCGCTGATGCTCTCGGAGTTCGGCAGCGCCTCCGACGCGAACCGGCCGGACCGGCAGGCGGACTGGTACGCGCAGGTGCCCCGGGTGCTCAAGGGACTGGAGGGGGTCAAGGCCGCCCTCCAGTGGAACTACCGTGACCCGGGGCCGCACTGCAATCTGGCGGTGGCCAACGACCAGGCGTGGGCCAGCCTGCGCAAGGTGGCCGCCGACCCCTATCTCAACCAGCCGCTGAAGTGACCGGAGCCGGTCACCCGGCGAATTCGGGCCCCCGGAGCATGGCACGGCCCCGCCGGTACCACCGCCACGCGACGGTCTTCGGTCCGTCGCGGTAGGGGGCGATCCGGGCGCCCTCTCCGGCCAGCCAGGCCCGGACGTCGGCGACCGTGTGGCTCCGCCGCACGATGAGCCGGGCGATGCGGTACCGCTCGTCGCGGTCCGAGCTGAGCGCGTGCCGCACGGCCGTCGCCGTCTCGTACCCGGCGCGGGCCGACAGCGACCGCACCTTGGCGCTGTTGTAGCCGTGCGGGTAGGCGAGATGGCGGACCGGGTGGCCGAGGGCGTCCTCCAGGACGGCCTTGGAGTCGCGCAGTTCGTACGCCAGGTCCCTGGCGGACAGGGTGTCCAGCTGGGCGTGGGTGACGGTGTGGCTGCCGATCTCCATGCCGGCGCTCTCCAGGTCGGCCGCCCGGGCCAGGGTCATCATCGGGGCGGGCGGCAGCAGACTGCGGCCGCCCGGGGCGATGGCACCGGTGGTGAGGTAGGCGGTGGCCGGCATCCCCCGCCCGGCCAGGGTCTCGGCCGTGGGACCCGGCAGGTCGGCGAAGCCGTCGTCGAAGGTGAGCAGCACCGGCCTGGCCGGCAGGGGCGCCCGTCCCGCGAGGTGGTCGGCGAGGGCGCTGATCGTGACGGGCGTCAGGCCGCTGTCGGCGATCGCGTCCAGATGCGCGGCGAACTCCTTGGGCGTGACGGTGAACTCGGCGATCCAGGAGGGCGGATCGTCCATCACGGCGTGATAGAGGAACACGGGAATGTGCCCCCGCCCCACCGAGACACCTCCGGCCCTCCCGCCTGCGGCCTCGGCGTCCTCGGTTGTCGTGCCGCTGCCTCGGGAGACCTTGGCCTTCGCGTCTCCGGCCTCGGCGTCCTCGGTTGTCGTGCCGCTGCCTCGGGAGACCTTGGCCTTCGCGTCTCCGGCCTCGGCGTCCTCGGTTGTCGTGCGGCTGCCTCCGGGGACCCTGGCCTTCCCGCCTCGCGCCTTCGTGTTTCCCGCCGAGGCGGCTCGGACCGGCGTGCTCGCCGTTTTCGGGTTGCCCGCCGAGGCGGCCCGGGCCTTGGTGCTTCCCGCTTCCGGGTCCCCGGTCCTCGCGCCGCGTGGGGTGGTGCCTCCGGTCGTCGGGTCCCCCGCTCTCGCGCCCTCTCCCGTCCCGGCCTCTCTAGTGCCCTCGCTCATCGTGCCTCCAGTCCGACCTTGCGCAGCGCCCGGCGGGCGCGCAGGTAGCCGACGGGGCCGTACAGCATGCCCCGGCGTTGCAGGCGTGACAGGCGTCGCGGCCAGGGGTGCGTGCGGGCGTCGTGCTCGCCCGGTACGCCCGCCGCGGCGTCCCCCTCGCCGGTGTCCCGGACGGCGGTCAGCGCACGCGCGTGCGCCAGGCCGCGCGGCAGCCGGGCGAGGAACGCCGGGAACAGCGCGGGGCGGTTGACCAGGATCGCCGTGAGGTAGGCGGTGAGGCCCGCGCCGTAGCCGTACGCCTGGGTCTCCAGGTCCCGCCACGTCTCCCGGTGGTGGTGCCACACCAGGGCCCGCGGGGTGTACCGCAGCCGGTGCCCCTGGGCGAGGACGCGGACGAAGCCGTAGAGGTCGTCGCCGCCCCGCGCCCGCGTGCCCGCGCCGGTGGCCGGGTCGAAGCCGTCGACGGCACGCAGCGCCGCCGTACGGAAGGCCATGTTGGCGCCGGAGCCGAACCGCCCGGCGGTGAAGGGGAACAGCGGCTCGTCGGCGGGCGGGTGCTCCGGGTCGTACGTCCGAGGTGTGAAGCCCTTGGCGAAGCCGCCGTGGCTCTCCAGCAGCACCTGCGCCGGGGTGCGCAGCCGCGCGGGCAGGATCAGGCCGGTGGCGCAGCCCAGACGCGGGTCCGCGGCGAACGGCGCCGTCAGTTCGGTGAGCCAGCGCGGATCGGCGACCACGTCGTCGTCGGTGAAGGCGACCACTTCCCCCTGGACGGCCGTGAGCCCCCGGTTGTGCGCGATCGCGAGCCCGGGGACCGGTTCGCACACGTACCGCACGCGCTCGCCGTACTTCCGCTCGACCAGCTCCCGGGTCTCCTGCGTGACCGGCGCGTTGTCGACGACCACGATCTCGAAGTCCGGGTGGTCCTGCGCCAGCAGGGAGTCGAGCGCGCGGGCGAGCTGATCGGCGCGTTCCCGGGTGGCGACGACGACACTGGCGGACGGCGGCTCGGGCAGCGGCTCCGGCGGCGCCCCCCGGGGCAGCTCCCGGGCGAGCCCGGCCAGCACCTCCGTGGCGTCCGCGCCCTCCGGTACGTGCCCGAGCACGGTGCCGACGGGCAGGCCCTCCCTCCTGACCAGGGCGAACACCGGCCCGGACGTCACCGGTGCGCTGCCCGGCCCCGGTCTGAGGACCACCTCCCCCTCGCTGAGATCCAGCTCGGCGACCTGCACCGGATCGATGCTCAGAAACCGCTCGATCTCCTGCCGTGTCTCCTGCCGCGCACGTGCTGTACGGGACATGCGCCCGCCCCCCTCACTTGTCGCACCTGAGCCATGAAAGGCCCGTCATGACAGACCCGTCACGAACGGCGCAGTCGGGCCGCGCCCCTCAGCGTCCGTGCCGCCACCGATGCCAGCCGCGGCCGTTGGCGCACGAAGCTGTGCGCGCGGCGGGCCGGCTCGCGGCTCAGCCAGTGCAGCGCCGCGCCCGCCCCCGGACGCGTCACCGCCCCCTCGTAAACGGGCAGTTCGCCGGTCTTCAGCGAGTCCTTGTACTCGGCCGCGCCCCGCCCCATGTCGAGCATGCCGATGCCCTCGGCCGCGGCGGCCTCGGCCATCCGCAGATGCAGCACCAGCCCCGGGGAGTACTTCGCGAAGTCCGGGTCGTACGCAGGGAACCAGCAGGCCAGGACCGTCGTCGAGCGCAGCCCGAAGTGGGCGGCGATCGGCCGGCCGCCGGCGTACAGCACGGACAGCGTGCCCGTGCACTCCTGCGCCCGGGTCTCGGCGAGCCGGCCGACGAGCCGGGTGATCCACTCCTGCGCGAACCGGTCCCGGCGCCCGGTCCTGCGGTACTGCGCCGACTTCCACTCCATGAGCGTGCGCAGCGCCGCCGGGTCGCGTTCGTCGAACACGAACCGCACGTCCCCGACCTGGCGGCCGAGCTTGCGCTCCTTGGCGAGGGTGGTCTTCAGGAACTTCGGCGACTGGGCGCGCAGGACGCTCTCGTAGGCCTCGTACCCCTTCTCCACGTCGATGACGTAGGTGGTGTGCTCCTCGGCGGCGTACGGCACGAACAGCCCCTGCTCGGCCTCCAGGTTGTCGAAGGCGAAGCTCGACAGCGAACAGGCCCGCAGCAGCGCACGGGTGTCCGGCGCGAGGCCCTGGCGCAGCACCGCGCCCTGGCAGTCCGAGACCCCGAGCCCGATGGCGCGCCCCTGGCCCAGCGGTCCGCGTTCGTGCGGCAGGAAACCGGCCGCCTCGCGCCCGTCGTACAGGACCGCCACCCGCGCCCGCGGCCGTACTCGGCCCACGACGTCGGTGAACTCCGGTTCCATGAACGGATTGCGCGGCGTTCCCGACTTGGCGCGCAGCTCCCGCCAGTGCTCCCGTTCCCCCTCGCCCAGTTCCTCCGGCATCAGCACACGGATACGTCCGCTGTTCAACCCGACCCCCCGATCAAGTCCCCCTGAACAGAAGGAAGGTACCCCCGGGGCCGTCCGGAGGGTAGGTAGCGGAGCATGTTGTTGCCAACCGGTGCACAGGGCTTTAACTGCCTTTAGCCGATGATGAGTCAGCTTTCGGACACGTAGGCCCCGTGCGTGTGGCTTCCGCGGGTGAGTCGGACGGTCGCCGTGTCCGTATTCTCTGATCATGCACCGCACCGCGTACTCACTCGTCGCCACCGACCTCGACGGAACGTTGCTCCGCGGGGACGACACCGTCTCCGACCGGTCGCTGGCCGCGCTCGCACGGGTGGCTGAGGCAGGTGCGCGGCACCTGGTGGTGACGGGGCGGCCGGCGCCGCGGGTGCGGCCGCTGCTCGACGGGCTCGGCTGCACGGGACTCGCCGTGTGCGGGCAGGGAGCGCAGGTGTACGACGCCGGCGCCGACCGGCTGCTGTGGTCGGTCACCCTCGACCGGGAGTTGGCGGAGACCGCGCTCGGCAAGATCGAGGCCGAGGTGGGCGAGGTGTACGCCGCGGTCGACCAGGACGGCGTCGACGGGCTGACGCTCATCGAGCCGGGGTACCTGATGCCCCACCCGACCCTGCCCGCCGTGCGGGTGGGGAGGCGCGGGGAACTGTGGAGCGAGCCCATCAGCAAGGTGCTGCTGCGCCACCCCGACCTGACGGACGACGAGTTGGCGGCGACCGCGCGCGCGGTGGTCGGTTCCCTCGCGACGGTCACGATGTCGGGGCCGGGGACCGTCGAGCTCCAGCCGTGCGGCATCACCAAGGCGACCGGTCTGGCGCTGGCCGCCGAGCACCTGGGGCTGAGCCCGGGGCAGGCGATCGCCTTCGGGGACATGCCCAACGACATCCCCATGTTCCACTGGGCCGCCCGTGGCGTCGCCATGGCCAACGCCCATCACGAGCTCAAGGCGGTGGCCGACGAGGTCACCCTGTCGAACGAGGACGACGGCATCGCCGTCGTCCTCGAGCGACTGTTCGGCGGGGACTAGGGCCCGCCTTGTTCCTCAGGCTCAGTACGCCCCGAAGACGTTGTCGATGGAGCCGTACCGGTCGGCCGCGTAGTTGCAGGCCGCGGTGATGTTGGCGACCGGGTCGTACGGGTCCCAGGAGGTGCCCGCCACGTGGTACGCCCGGAAGGTCGGGTCGATCACCTGGAGCAGGCCCTTGGACGGGGTGCCCTTGCGGGCGTTGATGTCCCAGTTGTTGATGGCGAGCGGGTTGCCCGACGACTCCCGCATGATGTTGCGGTGAATGCCGTGGTACGTCCCGGGGATGCCGTTCTGCTTCAGGATGGCGAGCGACTCGCGGATCCAGCCGTCGAGGTTGTCCGGGTACGTCGCCGCCTTCGCGACCGTGGTGGCGGTCGTCGGGGCGGCCGGGGTGGCGGCGGAGGCGCTGGTCGCGCCGATGAGCGGCAGGGCGAGCACGGCTGCGCCGGTGCCGGCCACAGTGAGCTTGCGGGCGAGGCGGGCGGTTCGGGTGGAGCGCTGCTGACCGTTCGCAGACATGTGGGTTCCTCTCCTACGCCTGCGAGGTGAGCTGTCGGGTTCGGGCGGGGAGGTGCCCGGCCGTGCCCTGACGGGCACGGCTTCACCCCAAGCCGCTCCGGTGTGGTGCCCGGTGCGGCGACTTACCTGGGTCCCCCGCTCCTGCCCGCGAGTTTGTCGAGTGGATGACTGTTGTCTAGGCGGTGGCAGGATTCGGCGTCCGCCTGACAGGCCGGGAACGTATGCGAGAGCACATGTCCGGAACAAGTGCAGGAATCACCCAACACGCATGTTGACCTTGGTCTGGGGCGTTTGGGGTACTTGATCCTTTGCGGTTGCCAAGGCTCAACTGGCCTTTGAGGCAAAGGGGTGGCGGTCTGTGGGGCGGCTGTGTGGCGTGGGGTCGGCGGGGTGGCCGGAGTGACCCAACTCACTTGCGTCAACAAGGGCGGCAAATCGGGCATTAGGGCTAACTAGGTGCCAACCGGCCCTGGGTTGGGTGCCGGTGGCGTGCCGGTGTCTCCGCGGTCGCCGCCGGCGGTCCCGGCCGACGGCCGGTCGGCGGTGTCGCTCGGTGTTCCGCCGGCCGGTGTCCCCCGGTGCCGCCCGGTGTCCGGCCGGTGCCGCCCGGTGTTCCGTCGCGCGGCGGGGGCACCCGTTCGGGAGGGGGAAGCGCGGGAGGAGTGGGTGCCGCGCGCGGGTGACGTTCTCGGGGTGCGGGGCGTTGGGAGGAGTGGTGGGATCTTGGGTGGCGGTTCCCGGCGTGCCGCGCTCCGTGCGCACTCCGTGCTGCATCCAGTGGCGCGTCCCGCGTCGTGTCCTCCTGGCGATGTCGATCAATATCTGCTCATATCACCTGATCAAAAACATACCGTGCATGATCCGATACCGACCGGCCTGTAACGGTGGGCGCTATCGGTGATCGAAACGTGACCGGATACGCTGACTTGAGTGGTGGCAGCGACCTATCGACAAACCGTGTAACCGCCAGTAGACACCAGCAGACAGGAGACCCCTCGTGACCGTCGTCGGGCCGTTCGGGCTGAGCGTGCGGGACCAGGCTCTGGAAGCCGATGTCCAGGCCGGATTGGCGGCTGTCGAGGAAGGGTTGCTTGAGGCAACCAAGAGCGAGGTGCCCTTCATCACGGAAGCCGCCCAGCACCTGGTGCGGGCGGGCGGCAAGAGGTTCCGGCCGCTGCTCGTGATGCTCGCGGCGCAGTTCGGCGACCCGTACGCCCCCGGCATCGTGCCCTCGGCCGTCGTCGTGGAGCTGACCCACCTCGCCACGCTCTACCACGACGACGTGATGGACGAGGCCGAGGTGCGGCGCGGCGTGCCCAGCGCGAACACCCGCTGGGGCAACTCGGTCGCCGTCCTCACCGGCGACTTCCTGTTCGCCCGTGCCTCGCAGATCCTCGCCGACCTCGGGCCCGAGGCGGTCCGGGTGCAGGCACTGGCGTTCGAGCGGCTGGTCACCGGCCAGATCCTGGAGACCGCGGGGCCGCAGGACGGACGGGACCCGGTCGACCACTACCTGGACGTGCTGGGCGGCAAGACGGGATCGCTGGTGGCGGTCTCCTGCCGGTTCGGCGCGATGATGTCCGGGGCCGACGAGACGGTCGTGGACGTGCTGACCCAGTACGGCGAGCGGCTCGGCGTCGCCTTCCAGCTCGCGGACGACGTCCTGGACATCGCCTCCGACTCGCACGAGTCGGGCAAGACCCCGGGCACGGACCTGCGCGAGGGCATCGCGACCCTCCCGGTGCTGCGGCTGCGCGAGCGGGCGGCCCGGCTGGGGCTGGCCGAGGACATCGCGCTGTGCGAGCTGCTGGACTCCGACCTGAGCGACGACGACCGGCACGCCCGGGCGCTGCACGGACTGCGCGCCCACCCCGCACTGGAGCAGGCGCGACGGGACACCGTCCGCTATGCCGAGGAGGCGCGCGCGGCGCTGGCCCCGCTGCCGGAGTGCGACGCGAAGACCGCGCTGGTCGAGCTGTGCGACGCGGTGGTCCACCGGGCCGGCTGAGACGCCGGCCGGTCCCCGCCCGGCGGAGTGCGTGCCGCGCCTCGGTCCCCGGCCGGCGGAGTGCGTGCCGCGCCTCGGTCCCCGGCCGGCGGAGTGCGTGCCGCGCCTCGGTCCCCGCCCGGCGGAGTGCGTGCCGCGCCTCGGTCCCCGCCCGGCGGAGTGCGTGCCGCGCCTCGGTCCCCGCCCGGCGGAGTGCG
>NZ_BMWA01000019.1:0-43701 GCF_014650995.1 Streptomyces viridiviolaceus | reverse complement strand
TGCGTGCCGCGCCTCGGTCCCCGCCCTCGCCACCCCGCCCGCCCCTGACTCCGCGTGAGCGACCCGCCCGACGTCCCCGACCGAGTGACGTCCGTCACGCCCGCCGCCTCCCCGCGGCCTGTGCGACCCCCTCACCCCCTACGGGTCGGGGGAGGAGTCACCCCTCCGTGTCATCCCGCAGAAGTACGCCGAGTTGAGCCCGCGGTCTGACGCTTCCGTCCGGCCGATTTGGTCAGATGGAGACCACGGACAACACCACTCCTCACCGATTCGGGTGAGAATGGCGGCTCACGGGTGGACAAGTGCGAGGTCGCGAGACAGCCGCCGCCGACACGGAGGGCACACATGGCACCGTACGAAGCCGACGACAACAAGACCGCCGGGGAGGGCGAGGACCTGCGGGCGAGCCGACGGCGCAGGGCCGCGCGGTACGTCGTCCCGGTGACGGTGATGGGCGTGGCGGCCGCCACGATCGGGCTCGTTCCCGCGCTCGCCGACTCCGGAGACCCCGACCTCCCGGAGATCACCGCGCAGCAACTCATCGAGAAGATCGCCGAGTCGGACGTCCAGCAGCTGTCCGGCACGGTCCGGATCAGCACCGACCTCGGACTGCCGGACCTCGGCGGTCTGGAGAGCGGTCTGCTGTCCGGCGGCCCCGCCGCGGGCGACGAGGACGCGGGCTCCTCCGCCGACCCGTCGGCCAAGCTCACCGAACTGGTATCCGGCACGCACACGCTGCGGGTCGCGGCCGACGGCCCCGACCGGCAGAAGCTGTCGCTGCTGGAGGACGCGGCCGAGTACAGCCTGATCCACGACGGCAAGGACGTCTGGGGCTACGACAGCCGGTCGAACGAGGTCTACCACGCCACCGCGTCCGAGGGCGCGGACCAGCCGGCCAAGGAGGTGCCGGCCACCCCGAAGGACCTCACCGACCAGGCCCTGAAGGCGGTCGACGACACCACCTCCGTGACCGTCGACGGCACCGCCCAGGTGGCCGGCCGGGACGCGTACCGGCTGGTCATCAAGCCCAAGCAGTCCGGTTCCACCGTCGGCGCCATCAGCGTCGCCGTGGACGCGAAGACCGGGATGCCCCTGAAGTTCACGCTGACCCCGGCGAGCGGCGGCGCCGCCGTCGTGGACGCGGGATTCACCCAGGTCAGCTTCGCGAAGCCGGCCGCGTCGACCTTCGACTTCACCCCGCCCGAGGGCGCCAAGGTCACCGAGGCGGACGAGACCGCGGCCAAGGGGCCCGAGCGCGGGCAGAAGTCCGAGCAGGACCTGGCCAAGGAACTCGACGGCCTGAAGGTCATCGGCGAGGGCTGGAACTCGGTCGCCACCTTCGACACCGGCGACCGGGGCGGCCTGCCGACGGCCTCCGCCGGCGGTGACCTCGGCGGCTTCCTCGGCTCCTTCGGCGACCAGGTCAAGGGCGACTTCGGCTCGGGCACGGTGTTCAAGACCCGTCTGGTCAACGCCCTGATCACGCAGGACGGCGAGCTCTACGTCGGCGCCGTCACCGAGGACGCGCTGGTGAAGGCGGCCGACGCCGCGAAGTGAGCGGTCCAGCGGCCGGATTCGACCGTACGACGAAGTGAGGGAGCCGATGGGCGAACCGTCCGCCGTGGAGCCGGACCGGGCGAGCGGGGAGGGCGCGGAGGACGCCGTCATCGCGACCCGTGCGCTCACCAAGCGCTACCGCGGCGGACAGCTCGCCGTCGACGGCCTGGACCTGGTCGTCCCGGCGGGCAGCGTCTTCGGCTTCCTCGGCCCCAACGGCTCCGGCAAGACCACCACCATCCGCATGCTGATGGGCCTGATCGAACCCACCTCGGGCAGCGCCCGGGTCCTGGGCCGGCCCGTGCCGCGCGCCGCGCGCGCCGTACTGCCCCGGGTCGGCGCCCTCATCGAGGGCCCGGCCCTGTACGGCTTCCTCTCCGGCCGGGACAACCTGCTGCGCTACGACGCCGCCGACCCGACCGCCGACCCGCGCACCCGGCGCGACCGCGTCGCGGCGGCACTGGACCGGGTGGGCCTCGGGGCCGCCGCCGGCAAGAAGGCCAAGGCCTACTCGCTGGGCATGAAGCAGCGGCTCGGCCTCGCGGCGGCGCTGCTCCAGCCGCGCCGTCTGCTCGTGCTGGACGAGCCCACCAACGGACTCGACCCCCAGGGCATGCGCGAGATCCGCGCGCTGGTGCGCGAGTTGGCCTCCGACGGCACGACCGTCTTCCTCTCCTCCCACCTGCTGGACGAGATCGAGCAGGTGTGCACGCACGCCGCCGTGATGGCGCAGGGCCGGCTGATCGCCCAGGGCGCGGTCGCCGACCTGGCGGCCGGGGCGCGCGGGCGGCTGGTGGTGACCACGCCGGACGCGGGGGAGGCGGCCAGGGTCCTGAAGGAGCGGGGTGCCGGGGACGTCGTGGCCGCCGAGGACCGGGTGACGGCGGAGCCACCGGATGGTGACCTCGCCGACCTGAACGCCGCGCTGGTCACCGCCGGCGTCCGGGTCCGGGGCTTCTCCGTGGAACGTGCCTCCCTGGAGGACGCGTTCGTGGCGCTGACGGGAGAGGGGTTCGATGTCGCGGGCTGAACCACTGGAGGCCGTACGCACGCCGAGCCCGCTGTGGACCTTCGGGCTGCTGCGCAGCGAGCTGCTGACCACCTTCCGGCGCTGGCGCACGCTCGCCCTGCTGGGCGTGCTGGCCGCCGTACCGGTCCTGGTCGGGATCGCGGTCAGGATCGAGACGGACGACGGCGGGTCGCTCGGCGGCGGAGGCGGCGGGGGCGGCGCGGGACCGGCGTTCATCTCACAGATCAGCAACAACGGCCTGTTCCTGGTCTTCACCGCGCTGGCCGCGACCCTCCCGTTCTTCCTGCCGATGGCCGTCGGCGTCGTCGCCGGCGACGCCGTCGCGGGCGAGGCGAGCGCGGGCACGCTGCGCTACCTCCTGGTCGCCCCGGCCGGCCGCACCCGCCTGTTGCTCACCAAGTACGCGACCGTGATCGCCTTCTGCCTGGCCGCCACCCTGGTGGTCGCCGTCTCGGCGCTCGCGGTCGGGGCGCTGCTGTTCCCGGTCGGCGATCTGACGACCATCTCCGGCACCCGGATCACGTACGCCGAGGGCCTCGGCCGGGCCCTGCTGATCGCCCTGGTCGTCGCCGCGTCCCTCGTCGGCGTCGCGGCGCTCGGCCTGTTCGTCTCGACGCTGACGGGCAGCGGCATCGCGGCCATGGCGACCACGGTGGGACTGCTGATCACCGTTCAGATCCTCGACCAGATCCCCCAGCTGGACGCGCTCCAGCCGTACTTCTTCTCCCACTACTGGCTGTCGTTCGCCGATCTGATGCGCGAGCCGGTCTACTGGGACGACCTCGTCAGGAACCTCGGCCTGCAGGCCCTGTACGCGGCCGTTTTCGGCTCGGCGGCCTGGGCGCGGTTCACGGCGAAGGACATCACCGCGTGAGCCGGGCGGCGGCCTCCTCCTCGTAGGGGAAACGGGCCTGCACCGGCTCCTGGCCGAAGAACGTCTTGGCGCGGGCCAGCGCGTCGGTGTCCCTCAGCACGTCACCGGGCCTGCTGCCGTTGCCGAGCAGCACCCCGCCGAAGCGCATCCCCATGTACGCGGCCGAATTCCGCAGGCTGCCGATCAGCGGATCGGCGACCACCTGCTCCTCGTGGGCCAGCGCGGTGACGCCCCACAGGGTGCGGCCGGCCAGGGTCGCCTTGAAGTCGAGGCCGGGGGTGCGCAGCCAGCCGGACCAGTGGTCGAGGTAGCGCTTGGTCGGGGTGGACAGCGAGTACCAGTACAGCGGCGAGGCGATCACGATGTCCGTCGCGTCGAGGGTGGCGTCGAGCAGCAGGGCCGCGTTGCCGTCCGTGGGGCGCACGTGGTCGCTGTCGTGCCGCAGGTCCTCGAACTCGGGCAGCGGGTGCTCGGCCAGGCTGATCCACCGCTGCTCGACGTCCTCGGGCAGCTGTTCGGCGGCGCGGCGGGCGAGCAGTTCGGTGTTGCCGTCGGGACGGCTGCTGCCCAGCAGGAAGAGGAATCGACGGGTCATGGTGTCCCCCGGGACGGTCGGCGCGGATGGGCGAGGCGGATGCCGCGTGCGCTGCTTGCACGCACCTGCAGTATATGCATATGCATTTACTTGTCCAGGGTCCGCCCGGTGAGGCGCGGGAGGGAGGGCCTGGGTCGTCAGCGCATCGGCGCACCCGTCAGACGGGCCAGTGCTGCGGTTCCGCGCGGCGGGTTCCCTCCCGTGTCGCCCAGGCGCCAGGCCGGCACCCACGGGACGCGGTGGACGTCGACCGCCGATCCGAGCAGCCTCACGCGCTGGGCGAGCGGCCGCGGCAGCCGTCCCGGCGCGTCCGCGACGAGGACCACGGCGTCGAGGGCCGTCCCCGGCGGAACCTGCCCGCGCCGGCACGCCTCCACGGCGCGGGCGACGGCCTCCAGCCCGGCGGCGTGCGTACGGGCGACGAGCAGCACGGACGGGGGAGCCGCGGGGCCGGGCCACTCGCGCCCGCAGTCGTGCCCGCCGTAGACCGCGGCGAGCGTGGTGACCCCGGCTCCGCCGTGGGCGCCGACCCAGGAGAAGCGCCGCGCCGTGCCGGCGGCGGGGTGCTGTGGTGGCGGTGCCGGGGCGGTGACCGCCCCGGCCACCGGTCCGCGGATCCAGATCTCCGGTCCCTGTCGCATGCCGGTCCGCCTGCCCGCTCCCGGCGGCCTTCACGCACCGGTCCGCACGGCCCGGGACGACACCGCCATACGGGCGTGACCTCCTGGAACGAGCCTGTGACACCGCGGTGACGTGAGAACCGCGAGCGAGCGGAGAGACTCGACAGTAGATGTACGACAGGCTCTTGCGGTACGGGAACGGAAACCGCCGACGGAAGCCGCCGATGAGTGGGGGGACGATGTCTCGACTCAGCCGCGACAAGCAGCGGAACCAGGAGCGCGCCGAGCATTCGGCCGCCCCCGCGGCGACGGCGATCGACGTCCGCGTATCGGGGGCCCGTCCGGCCGGCACGGGGTCGGCCGCCGCCGGGTCCGTCGGCTCCGGGTCCGCCGGTGGCGGCGGGGCGCAGGCGGGCGCGATGGCCGACGGGGCCTCGGTCGACGGGGTCCCGGTCTCCGCGGCTCCCGGCGAGGAGATCCAGCACGCCGTCCTGGACCACCTCCACCGCATCGCCCTCGCCGCCGGTCGGCCGGTCCTCGCCACGGTCCATGACGAACGCATCGGCTACGTCGTTCCGCTCCGCGTCGACCCGGACGGCTCCAGTCACCTCGCCGCGGAGCCGACGCCGACGGCCCCGCCGGCGGCTGCCGCACCGCCCCTCACCGACACGCCGGAACCGGAACTGCCCGCACCGGGTTCCGGGCGGGACCAGCCCGCGCATCTCCTGCGGCCGGTGGAACCCGAGCGCGAGAGCGCCCCGACGTTCCGCCTGCCGGCCGTGCCCGAGCCGCCGCGGTCGCCCGCCGGCGGATCCGCGCCGACGTTCGCGCTGCGGGCCCTGCCGACGCCTGCCGAGGACCCGAAGCCCGGTACGGTGGCGCCGCCGACGGGGGTCTTCGGACCGCCCCCGTCGATGAACACGGCCCCCGCGACCGGCCCCGCCGCAGGACCGACGCCGATAGCCCCGGCACCCTTCCCCGGCACGGCCTCCGGCCCCGCCCCGGCCCGCGGACCACTCTCCGCCCCGGCCCACGGGACGACCCCCGGACCGGTCTCGGACGCGTCTCACGGTCAGGTCTCGGGCAGTGCCTCCGAGTCGACGCCTGGGCCCGTGTCCGGTGAAACGCCCGACCCGGAACGCCGGTCCGCGCCCGGGTCGCTCTCGGGGCCGGCGTGTGGGAGGACCCCTGGGCTGGTCTCGGGCCCGTCTCACGGGCAGGTCTCGGGCAGGGCCTCCGAGCCGACGCCCGGGCCCGTGTCCGGTGAAACGCCCGACCAGGAATACCGGTCCGCGCCCGGGTCGCTCTCGGGGCCGGAGTGTGGGACGACTTCTGGGCTGGTCTCGGGCCCGTCTCACGGGCAGGTCGCGGGCAGGGCCTCCGAGTCGACGCCCGGGCCCGTGTCCGGTGGGACGCCCGGCCCGATCCCCGGGCCGGCGCCCGCCCCGATCCCCCGGCCGGCCGCGGTCACCCCGACTCCCGAGCCGTTCCTCGACCCCGACCCGAAGCCCACCCCCGCCCGCGGGTTCGACGCCGTCGCGGAGGCCGTACTCGGTGACGGGCCGCTCACCGCGCCCGGTGACGGCACCGCCCCCGCCCTCCTCGCGGAGCCGACGGCGCGCATCAACGACGCCGTCAAGGCGGGGCGCACGGAGGCGGCGGCCCGGTTGGCCGAGGAGGCCGTGGCGGAGGCCACGGGGACGCTGGGGCCCGAGCACCCGGAGGTGCTCAGGCTCCGCGAACTCACCGCGTACATCGCCTACCTGTCGGGCGACCCGGGCCGTGCCTTCCGGCTCTCCCTGGACCTGGCCCGGATCCACCGCCGCGCCGGCGAGGCGGAGGCCGCGTACGGCAACGTCCAGAGCGCGGCCACCGCCTGGCGCGCCGTGCGCGACCCGGCACGGGGTCTTGAACTGGGGCGGGACCTGCTCGGCCTGTGGGCCGAACTCGCCGCGGAGGAGGGCCCGGCAGCCGACGACGCCGAGCAGCTGGAGTCGGCGCGCGCCCGCATGGGGCGCCTCACCGAACGCGCCCGAGCGCAGAGCGGCTGACCCGGCCCTCGGCCGCTACTGCGACAACTCCCACATCGCGTAGGCGATCGCGTCGCTGTTGCGGTTCAGCGCCGTGTCGTTGATGTTGGCGGTGGTGTCGCAGGACGAGTGGTAGCAGCGGTCGAACGGCTGGCCCACCGTGCCGCCCCACTTCGCCGCCTGGGCGGACGTCTTGCGGTAGTCGGCGCCGCTGAACAGGCCGCCGACGGGGACGCCCGCGTTCTTGAAGGGCGCGTGGTCGGAACGGCCGTCGCCCTCGGTCTCGATCTCGGTGGGGACGCCGAGGCCGGCGAAGTAGTCCTTGAAGGTCTTCTCGATGACCGGGTCGTCGTCGTAGACGAAGTAGCCGGGGTTGGGCGAGCCGATCATGTCGAAGTTCAGGTAGCCGCTGATCTTCGCGCGGCCCGCGGAGCCGAGGCTGTTGACGTAGTGGCGGGAGCCGACGAGGCCCAGTTCCTCCGCGCCCCACCAGGCGAACCGCAGGTGCTTGGCGGGCTGGTGACCGGACCGGGCCACGGCGAGCGCGGTCTCCAGGACGGCCGCCGAGCCGGATCCGTTGTCGTTGATGCCGGGGCCGGAGGAGACGCTGTCCAGGTGTGACCCGGCCATGACAACCTGGTTCGCGTCGCCACCGGGCCAGTCCGCGATCAGGTTGTACCCGGTGCGGCCGGACGCGGTGAACTGCTGGACGGTGGTGGTGAATCCGGCCGCGTCCAGCTTGCCCTTCACATAGTTCAGTGAGGCGAGGTAACCGGCGCGGCCGTGGGCGCGGTTGCCGCCGTTCGCCCCGGCGATCGACTGCAGCTGTGTCAGATGGGCCTTGACGTTGGCGATCGGTATGTCGGGCGCGGCGACCGCTGCCGCGGGCTCGGCGGCGGGTGCGGCGCCGGCCATGGATCCACCGACCATCAGCGCGGCGACCGCGACGGCACCGGCCGCCGTCGCGCGCCCGGAAACGGGGAGCTTCATGTGGGGGGCTCCGAATTCCTCGGGAATGCCCCGGGGATGCCCGGGGTTTCCACAGTGAATGGGGTGCCTGGATGGTGCGGTCGATTCTGACTCCCCGTCAAGACCGCTATTCGGCCACCGATGTGCGCATAGCGGAGGTCGGTGACCGAAGCCCCGCGCCCGGCCGGGGCGCGCCTAGTGCACGCAGAACTCGTTCCCTTCCGGGTCGGCCATCAGGACCCACTCCCCGCCCAGCTCCTTCACCCGGCGCAGCACGCTCGCGCCCAGCCCCTCCAGGCGCGCGACCTCCTCCTCGCGCCGCCCCTCGCCGGGGTGCAGGTCGAGGTGGAGCCGGTTCTTGCCGGCCTTGGCCTCCGGCACGCGCTGGAACAGCAGGCGCCGGCCCAGTCCCGTACCGCTCTCCTCCTGGTACGGGTCGTCGGGGTGCCGGACCGCGATCAGGTCCCTCCAGGCGAGCCGGCCGTGGGACTCGACGGTCAGGTCGGCCGGCACGGCACCGAAGCCCAGCAGTTTCCCGATCAGTTCGCTGTTGTCCTCCACCTCGTAGTGGAGGGCGCCGGCCCAGAAGTCTGCCTGCGCGTGCGGGTCGAGGGCGTCGATGACGATCTTGAAGTGCATGGGCGCGGGACCTGGGGTCGATGTCATGTAACCACTTATAGTGGTTACGTGAGTGAGCGGGCAATGGAATCGCCGAAACCGTCCCCCGGTCTGACACTGGTGTCGCACGAGGGCAAGCCGTACCGCTTCGACCCGGGCGCACTCTGCCTGGAGTTGCTGACGACGGGCGGGCCGGGGGACTTCGCGCGCTGGGAGGTGCTGCACGAGCCCGCTGACCTGGTGGCCTGGGCCGGCCGCAGCCGACTCCCGGACGGACTGGACCTGGCCGTGGACCGGACCGACGTGCAGCGGGCCCGGGCCCTGCGTGACGCCCTCTTCCTGCTCACCGCGGACCGCGCGCACCGGCGTCCGCTCCGCCCCGACCACCTGGACGCCGTCAACGCCGCGGCGGCCGAACCGCCTCTCGTGACCCGTATCGAACCGGACGGCACCCGCGGCTGGGCTCCGGGCGCCACCGGCACACGGCTGCTGTCGACGGTGGCCCGGGACGCGATCGAGCTGTTCACCGGCCCGTACGCCGACCGCATCCGCGAGTGCGGAGCCCACCGCTGCCGTCTGCTCTTCGTCGACACCTCGCGGCCCGGCCGCCGCCGCTGGTGCGCGATGGAACACTGCGGCAACCGGGAGAAGGCGCGCGCGCACCGCGCCCGGCGGGCGCCCGGGAACAGCTGACGGCGCGGATCTACGGCTTGCTGGCCCGAGCGTCCAGCGCTCCCGCCTCGGAGGCGGCGGGGGCCGGGATGCCGGAGGCCACGATGCCCGCCTCCCGCGCGGCACTCCCCGTGCCCGTCGCCACTCCCGCGCCGGCCGCCCGGTCCGCCTGTGCCCTGAGGGTCCGGGCGGTCCGGTGGGCGGTGCGCAGGGCGTCCCAGGTGAGCAGCGTGAGTGCCAGCCAGACCAGGGCGAAACCGGCCCAGCGCTCGGGCGGCATGGCCTCGCCGAAGTAGAAGATGCCGAGCAGGAACTGGAAGACCGGGGCCAGGTACTGCAGCAGCCCCAGCGTGGAGAGCGGCACGCGGATCGCCGCCGCGCCGAAGCAGACCAGGGGGAGCGCGGTGACCACGCCGGTCGCGGCGAGCAGGGCCGCGTGCCCCGCGCCCTCGGTGGTGAAGGTGGAGTCGCCGTGCGCGCTCAGCCACAGCAGGTAGCCGAGCGCGGGCAGGAACTGGATCGCGGTCTCGGCGGCCAGCGACTCGACGCCGCCGAGGTTGACCTTCTTCTTCACCAGGCCGTACGTGGCGAAGGAGAAGGCGAGGCAGAGGGAGATCCACGGCGGACGGCCGTAGCCGACGGTGAGCACGACGACGGCCGCGAAGCCGGTCCCGACCGCCGCCCACTGCACGGGCCGCAGCCGCTCCTTCAGCAGCAGCACGCCCATCGCGATGGTGACCAGCGGGTTGATGAAGTACCCGAGCGAGGCCTCGACGACATGGCCGCTGTTCACGGCCCAGATGTAGACGCCCCAGTTGACGGTGATGACCGCGGCGGCCACGGTGACCAGCCCGAGCTTCCGCGGCTGTCGCAGCAGCTCCCCGGCCCAGGCCCAGCGCCGTACGACGAGCAGGGCGGCGGCGACGAAGACGAGGGACCACGTCATCCGGTGGGCGAGGATCTCCCCGGCGCCGGCGGGCTTGAGCAGGGGCCAGAACAGCGGCACGAGCCCCCACATCCCGTACGCCGCGAAGCCGTTCAGCAGTCCTATTCGCTGCTCACTCCTCGACGACCCGGCCACGGGCACCTCCTTCTCGCGTTCTGGCATGCCGGGACGCAGGCATGCCAGGACGAAGGTAGCGCCGCACCCGGGCGCCTGTCATGCCCGTATCGCCATACGGTCATGACAGGCGCCCGGGTGTCCGCAGTGCGGGCGGTGCGGTCTCAGTCCTTGAGTGCGGCCGCGATCGCCTCGGCGAGCGGGGTGGTCGGACGGCCCGCCAGGCGGGACAGGTCTCCGGTGGAGACGACCAGCTCGCCCTTCTCGATGGCCGCGTCCACGCCCGCGAAGACGGCGGCGAGCGGCTCGGGCAGCCCGGCGCCGGTGAGGACACCGGTGTACTCCTCGACGGAGACGGGGCTGTAGACGATCTCCTTGCCGGTCTGCCGGCTCAGCTCGGCGGCGAACTCGGCGAAGCTCCAGGCCTCGTCCCCGCCCAGCTCGTACACGGTGTTCTCGTGGCCCTCGCCGGTCAGTACGGCCACGGCGGCGGCCGCGTAGTCGGCGCGGGAGGCGGAGGAGACCCGGCCCTCGCCGGCCGCCTGCACGACGGCGCCGTGCTCCAGGACCGGGGCGAGCTGCTCGGTGTAGTTCTCGTGGTACCAGCCGTTGCGCAGCAGCACGTACGGCACGCCGGAGGCCACGAGCACCTCCTCGGTGGCGCGGTGGTCGTCGGCGAGAGCGGCGGTCAGGCTGCCGGGGGCGCTGGTGTAGGCGAGCAGGGCGACGCCGGCGGCCCCGGCCGCGTCGATCACGGCCTTGTGCTGCTGGACGCGGCCCTTGTCGACCTCGTTGCCCGAGATCAGCAGTACCCGGTCGCCTGCCGAGAACAGGCCGTCGAACGTCTCGGGGGAGTTGTAGTCGGCGACCGCGAGGCGCACTCCGCGGGCGGCCAGGTCGGCGGCCTTGTCGCGGTCGCGCACGACGGCGGTGACCTGATCGGCCGGGACCTTCTCCAGCAGTTGCCGCACGACGTGGCGACCCAGGTGTCCGGTGGCTCCGGTGACGACGATGCTCATGGTTTCAGAACTCCTTGTGAGGGTGCGATGTCACTAACCCTAGGAGTGGCGCTAACCAAAAGAAAGTACCCACTTTGAAGTAAGGTACCCACATGGCGGTAAGTGATCCTCGGGCCGGTGAGGCCATGTGCCCCTACCGGCTCGTCCTCGAACACGTCACCAGTCGCTGGGGCGTCCTGGTGCTGATCCAGCTCCTCGACGGCCCTCACCGGTTCAGCGAGCTGCGCCGTGCGATCGGCCGGGTCGGCCGGGGCGTCAGCGAGAAGATGCTCACCCAGACCCTCCAGACCCTCGAACGCGACGGCCTGGTCCACCGCGACGCCAAGCCGGTCATCCCGCCCCGCGTCGACTACTCCCTGACCGTCCTCGGCCGTGAGGCCGCGCAACAGGTGCGGGCCCTGGCCGAGTGGACCCGGGACCGGATGGGCGACGTCGAGAAGGCCCGCCTGGCGTACGACGAGGCCCGGCAGGCATAGGACGGGGCCCGGGCGTTCGGCCCGGGCCCCGTGGTCACCGTCGGAACTGCCGCACCGCCGGTCTCAGCCGACGACCGTCCAGGTGTCGCCGCCGGCCAGCAGTGCGGCGAGGTCGCCCTTGCCGTTCTGCTCGATGGCGGTGTCGAGCTGGTCGCTCATCTGGACGTCGTAGATGGGTCGGTCGACGGAGCGGAAGACGCCGATGGGGGTGTGGTGCAGGGTGTCGGGGTCGGCGAGGCGGGAGAGGGCGAAGGCGGTGGTCGGGGACGCGGCCCGGGCGTCGTGGACGAGGATGTCCGTCTCGTTGTCCGGGGTGACGGGGACCACCTTCAGGTCGCCGGTGGCCGGGTCGCGGACGACGCCCTTCGATCCGTCGGTGCCGAAGCGGATCGGCTGTCCGTGTTCGAGCCGGATCACGGCGTTCTCGGCCTGCTGCGCGTCCTTGAGGACCTCGAAGGCGCCGTCGTTGAAGATGTTGCAGTTCTGGTAGATCTCGATCAGGGCGGTGCCGGGGTGGGCGGCGGCCTGGCGCAGCACCTCGGTGAGGTGCTTGCGGTCGGAGTCGACGGTCCGGGCGACGAAGGACGCCTCGGCGCCGAGGGCGAGGGAGACGGGGTTGAAGGGGGCGTCCAGGGAGCCCATCGGCGTCGACTTGGTGATCTTGCCGACCTCGGAAGTGGGGGAGTACTGGCCCTTCGTCAGGCCGTAGATCCGGTTGTTGAACAGCAGGATCTTGAGGTTGACGTTGCGGCGCAGGGCGTGGATGAGGTGGTTGCCGCCGATGGACAGGGCGTCGCCGTCGCCGGTGACGACCCAGACGGACAGGTCGCGGCGGGAGGAGGCCAGGCCGGTGGCGATGGCGGGGGCGCGGCCGTGGATGGAGTGCATCCCGTAGGTGTTCATGTAGTACGGGAAGCGGGAGGAGCAGCCGATGCCGGAGACGAAGACGATGTTCTCGCGTGCCAGGCCGAGTTCGGGCATGAAGCCCTGCACGGCGGCGAGGACGGCGTAGTCACCGCAGCCGGGGCACCAGCGCACTTCCTGGTCGGACTTGAAGTCCTTCATGGACTGCCGGCCCTCGGCCTTGGGGACCAGCTTCAGTGCCTCAGTCATCGATGGCCTCCTTCAGGACCGTGGCGAGCTGTTCCGCCTTGAACGGCATGCCGTTGACCTGGTTGTGGCTTTGGGCGTCGACCAGGTACTTCGCCCGGACCAGGGTGGCGAGCTGGCCGAGGTTCATCTCGGGGATCACCACCTTGTCGTACTGCTTCAGGACCGCACCGAGGTTGTGCGGGAAGGGGTTGAGGTGCCGCAGGTGCGCCTGCGCGATCGCCTGGCCCGCCGCGCGCAGCCGGCGCACCGCAGCGGTGATCGGGCCGTAGGTGGACCCCCAGCCGAGCACGAGGGTCTTCGCGCCGTCCGGGTCGTCGACCTCGACGTCGGGGACGGTGATGCCGTCGACCTTGGCCTGCCGGGTGCGGACCATGAAGTCGTGGTTGGCCGGGTCGTAGGAGATGTTCCCGGTCCCGTCCTGCTTCTCGATGCCGCCGATCCGGTGCTCCAGACCCGGGGTGCCGGGCAGCGCCCAGGGCCGGGCGAGCGTGTGCGGGTCGCGCTTGTAGGGCCAGAACACCTCGGTGCCGTCGCCCAGGGTGTGGTTGGGGCCCTGCGCGAACTGCACCGCCAGGTCCGGCAGCTCGTCCAGCTCCGGGATCCGCCACGGCTCGGAGCCGTTGGCCAGATAGCCGTCGGACAGCAGGAACACCGGGGTGCGGTACGCCAGCGCGATCCGCGCCGCCTCCAGCGCCGCGTCGAAACAGTCCGCCGGAGTGCGCGGCGCGACGACCGGGACCGGTGCCTCACCGTTGCGCCCGTACATCGCCTGCAGCAGGTCCGCCTGCTCCGTCTTGGTCGGCAGGCCGGTGGAGGGGCCGCCACGCTGGATGTCCACGATCAGCAGCGGCAGCTCCAGGGAGACCGCGAGTCCGATCGTCTCGCTCTTGAGCGCCACGCCCGGCCCGGACGTCGTCGTCACGGCCAGCGAGCCGCCGAACGCCGCACCCAGCGCCGCCCCGATCCCGGCGATCTCGTCCTCGGCCTGGAAGGTGCGCACACCGAAGTTCTTGTGCTTGCTCAGCTCGTGCAGGATGTCGGACGCCGGGGTGATCGGGTACGAGCCGAGGAAGAGCGGCAGGTCCGCCTGCCGTGAAGCGGCGATCAGCCCGTAGGCCAGGGCCAGGTTCCCGGAGATGTTGCGGTAGACACCCGGCGGGAACGCCGTCGTCGCCGGCGCCACCTCATAGGAGACCGCGAAGTCCTCCGTCGTCTCACCGAAATTCCAGCCCGCCCGGAACGCCGCGATGTTCGCCGCCGCGATGTCCGGCTTCTTCGCGAACTTCGACGTCAGGAACTTCTCCGTCCCCTCGGTCGGCCGGTGGTACATCCACGACAGCAGCCCCAGCGCGAACATGTTCTTGCTGCGCTCGGCCTCCTTGCGGGACAGGTCGAACTCCTTGAGCGCCTCGACCGTCATCGTGGTCAGCGGCACCGGGTGGAGGTTGTAGCCGTCCAGCGAGCCGTCCTCCAGCGGGGAGGTGGCGTAGCCGACCTTCTGCATGGCCCGTTTGGTGAACTCGTCGGTGTTGACGATGATCTCCGCCCCGCGCGGCATGTCGTCGATGTTCGCCTTCAGCGCGGCCGGGTTCATCGCGACCAGCACGTTCGGCGCGTCGCCGGGGGTGAGGATGTCGTGGTCGGCGAAGTGCAGCTGGAAGGAGGAGACGCCCGGGAGCGTGCCGGCGGGCGCGCGGATCTCGGCCGGGAAGTTCGGCAGCGTCGACAGGTCGTTGCCGAAGGACGCGGTCTCCGAGGTGAAACGGTCACCGGTGAGCTGCATCCCGTCACCCGAGTCGCCCGCGAACCTGATGATCACCCGGTCCAGCCGACGGACGTCCTTCGCCCCCGCCGGTTTGCGCTGCTCTCCTACGACGGCTCCGTCGGCCTGCTCCGCTGGGCTGCTGACCTGGCTGGTCACTGAACTGGACCTCCCTTGAGGCGGCTGTCCGGGGAGTGGTCTCCCAAGGACCATCCCAGGATCAACCCTACGTCCGCGGGCGTCGTGTTCCCGTGGACATTCGCATGATGAACACGACGCCGGGGTCACCCACCGCGCCGCTGTGCCATGACTTCCTCGCCCCCCGGCGCTGGTGAAGACGCCCCCGGCTCGTCCTTCGGTTCGTCATTCGTTCGGATGAGTTCCCCGGCTGACGGCCTCAGGAGTTGAGGTACGTGAGCACGGCGAGCACCCGCCGGTGATCGCCGTCGCTCTGGGAGAGCCCGAGCTTGAGGAAGATGTTGCTGACGTGCTTCTCGACGGCCCCGTCGCTCACGACGAGCTGCCGGGCGATCGCGGAGTTCGTCCGCCCCTCGGCCATGAGCCCCAGGACCTCGCGCTCACGCGGGGTGAGCCCCGCCAGCACGTCCTGCTTGCGGCTGCGCCCGAGCAGCTGCGCGACGACCTCGGGGTCGAGTGCCGTACCGCCCTGCGCGACACGCACCACCGCGTCCACGAACTCCCGCACCTCGGCCACCCGGTCCTTGAGCAGGTATCCGACGCCCCGGCTGGAGGCGGCCAGCAGCTCCGTGGCGTAGCGCTCCTCCACGTACTGCGACAGCACCAGGACCCCGAGGTCGGGGTGCGCCTTGCGGAGCTGCACCGCGGCCCGCACCCCCTCGTCGGTGTGCGTGGGCGGCATGCGTACGTCGGCCACGACGACGTCCGGCAGCTCGCCCTGGGCGTCCAGCTCGGTGATGGTCTTGATCAGCGCCTCGCCGTCGCCGACACCGGCCACGACCTCGTGCCCGCGGTCGGTCAGCAGCCGGGTCAGGCCCTCCCTGAGCAGCACTGAATCCTCGGCGATGACCACCCGCACCCTGTCCTCCACGTTTCTCGGCCCCCCACAGCCAGACTCCGTCCACCCACGGCCCGCGCGGCCCCGTGCCGCGTCCACGAACCGTCCGTGTGACGAGTCCAGCATCCCAGCATCGGAGGCCGGATGGGCTCGAGCAGCGGGAAGTGAGCGGGGGAGGGGGGACGTAGTCCGGGTTCGGACGCCCGGTGGCCGGTTCTCGATCACGGCGACCGGAGCGTCCGGGGTGTCCGGGCCCTGGGGGGAAGAAGGGCCCGGTCACCAGCGGCCGACCGGGCGTCGGCGGCCCGTCCGGCCGCGCTTCACGCCGGTGGCCCGCCGGGCCGCCCTTCGGCGGGCGGCCCGGCGGCCGAGTGTCCGCTCGCGCGGCGGTACGGCGCGCTCTGCGGCTCGGCGGTTCACCGCGCCACGCGGTCCTCCCGCCACGGAAGCTCCGCCGTCACCCGCGTGGGTCCTCCGGCCGGCGAGTCCACCACGAGGATCCCGTCCACCGCGTCGAGCCGGTCGGCCAGTCCCGCCAGGCCCGACCCGGCCGTCACGTCGGCGCCGCCCACACCGTTGTCCACGACCTGCAGCATCAGCCGGTTCTCCGCCCGCCACACCTCCACGGTCGCCGACGTGGCCCGCGAGTGCTTGCTGACGTTCTGCAGCAGCTCCG
The DNA here is from genome assembly GCF_014650995.1 of Streptomyces viridiviolaceus. Taxonomy (GTDB): domain Bacteria; phylum Actinomycetota; class Actinomycetes; order Streptomycetales; family Streptomycetaceae; genus Streptomyces; species Streptomyces viridiviolaceus. The sequence goes on along the minus strand of NZ_BMWA01000019.1, from coordinate 27,594 downwards.
ACACCGTGAAGTAGGCGATCCCCTCGATCGCCGGCGCCGGCCGCTCCGCGAGGTCCACCTCCACGCGCACCGGCACGGTGCAGCGCGAGGCGACCGCCGACAGTGCCGCGTCCAGGCCGCGGTCGGTCAGCACGGCGGGGTGGATGCCGCGGGCCAGGTCCCGCAGTTCCTGGAGTGCCGTCTTCACCTCACCGTGCGCCTCGTCCACCATCCGCGCCGCCGACTGCGGGTCCTCCCTCAGCTTCTCCTTCGCCAGCCCCAGATCCATCGCCAGGTTGACCAGGCGGGCCTGCGCCCCGTCGTGCAGGTCGCGCTCGATCCGCCGCAGGTCGGCCGCGGCCGTGTCCACCACGACCCCCCGGTCCTCCTCCAGCTCCACCACACGCGTCGCCAGCGGCGACGGTCCGAGCAGCCCGTGCACCAGCACCCGGTCCACCATCGTCAGGGCCCGGACGATCCACGGCGTCGCCAGCGTGAACAGCAGCCCGACCAGCGCCGTCACGGTCACCTCGAAGGGGTTGTCCAGGTAGATCCGGTGCGTCTCGTCGCCGTACAGCTGGAGCCCGTCCTGACCGGCGTACGCCGGGAAGACCCAGAACCACAGCGGATACGTCAGCATCGCCCAGCCGGTCGTCCAGACGGTCACGGCGACGACGAACGAGAACACCGACCACGGGAACTGCAGCACCGCGTACAGCAGGCTCCGCCAGGAAGTGCCGCTCTTCAGCACGGCGCCGATCCAGGCCATCACGCCCTGCTTCTTCATCCGCAGCGGCTCCGGATCGGTCACCTGGAGCCCCAGCAGCGCACGCGCCCGCACCCGCTCCAGCGCCCCCAGCCCCCGGCAGCCGGCGAGCGCCGCAGCCAGCACGGGAACGCCCAGGAACGTCACCAGCAGGCCCGCTCCCAGCGACATCATCGTGACGGCGTACGTGAAGAGCACGATGCTGATCGGCAGGCTCAGCAGCACGTAACCGAACTCCCGCCAGCTGCGCGCCTCGAACGGCGCCCGCAGCCCCGCCGGCAACCGGTGCTCTCGCGCACCGGCGTCCCCGGGAAAGCCGGACTCAGCGTCCAGCCCGTAACCCTGTCCGTACTCCGTGGCCATCGGTGCCGTCCTTCTCCTCGTCCTACGGCTGTGCTGTCGTACCTCCACCCTCCTCGGCCGCGGGCTCCGGGACCATGGAGCCCGTCGGCGTTCGGGACGGGGGGTTTTCCCTACCCCCGGCACCCGTGGCGCGGCGGTGCGGGCGGGCCCGGTCGCGCGCCGGGGTGCGGGCGCGGAGGGGTGCGGGCGCGCAGCCTCCGCTCGCAGAGGGCCGCCCTGTCGCTGTTCCGGTGCCGGAGGTGGGTCTACTTCGTGCCCGGGGCGCCGTCGGCGGCCGTGCGGTCGCGCCACGGCAGCTCGGCCGTGACCGTCGTCGGGCCGCCCTCCGGCGACTCGACGACGAACAGGCCGTCGACGGCGTTCAGCCGGTCCGCGAGGCCCTTCATCCCCGTGCCGCCGTCGAGGCGCGCGCCCCCGCGGCCGTCGTCCCACACCTGGATGAGCAGCCGGTCCGCCGACCGCCACACCTCCACGGAGGCGGACTTCGCCCGGCTGTGCTTGCTGACGTTCTGCAGGAGCTCCGAGACGGTGAAGTAGGCGATGCCCTCGATGGCCGCCGCCGGCCTCGCCGCCAGGTCGACCGTCACCTTCACGGGAACGGTGCAGCGCGAGGCGACCGAGGAGAGCGCCGCGTCCAGGCCGCGGTCGGTCAGCACGGCGGGGTGGATGCCGCGGGCCAGATCCCGCAGCTCCTGCAACGCCAGCTTCACCTCGCCGTGCGCCTCCTCGACCATCGCCGCCGCCGCGTCGGGGTCCTCCAGCAGCTTCTCCTTGGCCAGGCCCAGTCCCATGGCCAGGTTGACCAGGCGGGCCTGCGCCCCGTCGTGCAGGTCGCGCTCGATCCGCCGCAGGTCGGCCGCGGCCGTGTCCACCACGACGCCCCGGTCCGACTCCAGCTCGGCGATCCGCCGCTCCAGCTCGTCGTCGGGCGAGAGCAGCCCCCGCACCATCGCCCGGTCGGCGTTGGCCAGCGCCCGCGCGACGAACGGCAGCACCGGCCACAGCACGAACAGCGACGTCAGCGTGACGACGAAGGTGAGGATGCCCCAGGGCAGCCGTATCAGGTCGTACAGGACCGTGCGCCAGCCCACCGGGTCCTTCAGCGCCATCCACAGCTGGGCGAAGAACCCGCCCCTGCCGCGCAGCGGCAGCCGGCTCGGTTCGTCCACCCGCACCCCGAGCAGCGCACGTGCCCGCGCCCGCTCCAGCTTGCCGACCTGCCGCGCGCCCGCGAGCCCCACGGCCAGCAGCGGGAACCCGATGACCGTGACCGTCAGCGCGAGGCCGGCGAACAGCATCGTCACGACATAGACGAACCCGAACAGGGCCATCGGCAGGTTCGCCAGCAGATGGGCGATCTCCTTCCAGGTGTGCCGGTCGTAGGCGAAACGGGCCGGCGGGAGACGGTCGCTGTCCGCCTCGCCGGGGCTCCCGGCGCGGGTCGGTGACGAGAGGCGTTCGGTCATACGGGTCAGCGTGCCGCGCGCCGCGGCGCGGCGCCATGAGGCGGACCGCCCAGATCCCCTGAGGAAAACCCCACCCCGGCGTCTCAAGCCGTGACGGGCTGCTTACCGTCTCTTTACGAGGCCCTAGACTCCCGTGCGTACACATCGTCGAACAGCAGTGTTCAGGACAGGGAGCGAGGGACGGACATGCCGGAACCGACCGTCGTCGATGCGTCCGCCGGCGATGCCACCGTCGTCGCGGCGGACTACTTCCAGTCCTACTCGGTCGTCGGACTGCTCGCCGTCATCGGCGTGCTCTTCGTCGCCGTCGCCTTCGGGGCCGGGCGTCTGCTGCGGCCGGTGGTGCCCACCCCCGAGAAGCTCCTGACGTACGAGTGCGGAGTCGACCCCGTCGGTGAGGGCTGGGCCCACACCCAGGTCCGCTACTACGTCTACGCTTTTCTGTACGTGATTTTCGCGGTCGACTCCATCTTCCTGTTCCCGTGGGCGACGGTCTTCGCCGACCCCGGCTACGGCGCGACGACCCTCGTGGAGATGTTCATCTTCCTGGGCTTCCTGGCCGTCGGCCTGCTGTACGCATACAAGAAGGGCGTCCTGTCATGGACGTGAACCCGTCCGGCTCCTCCGTTCCCTCCGTCCCGGAGCCGGTGCCGCTGCCCGAACCCAGGAGGCTCGGCGCGCTCGCGCGTCTGGCCCCCGAGCCGATGAAGGTCGTCCTGAACTGGGGCCGGCGCTACTCCCTGTGGGTCTTCAACTTCGGCCTCGCCTGCTGCGCGATCGAGTTCATCGCCGCGTCGATGGCCCGCCACGACTTCATCCGCCTCGGCGTCATCCCGTTCGCACCGGGACCGCGCCAGGCCGACCTGATGGTGGTGTCCGGCACGGTGACCGACAAGATGGCACCGGCCGTCAAGCGCCTGTACGAGCAGATGCCGGAACCCAAGTACGTCATCTCCTTCGGCGCCTGCTCCAACTGCGGCGGCCCGTACTGGGACTCGTACTCCGTGACCAAGGGCGTCGACCAGATCATCCCCGTCGACGTCTACGTCCCCGGCTGCCCGCCGCGCCCCGAGGCGCTGCTCCAGGGCATCCTCAAGCTCCAGGAGAAGATCGCGCGGGAGTCGCTGGGGGACAGGTACGGCACGTCGCCCCGGCCGTCCGCGGCCGCCCTGCAGAGCGGCCTCGTGAAGCCGCCGGCCGGTGCGCCCGATCCGGGGGAGGGCCGATGACCGCGGTCGGCTGGCTCCCCGCAGACGCCGAGGAACTCTTCGGTACGGACGCCACGGCCGAGGAGTCGTACGACGTCCTGACCGTGGACGTACCGCCGGCGGCCTGGATCTCCGCCCTGGAGACCGCGCGCGACCGCCTCGGCTGCACGTACTTCGACTGGCTGAGCGCGGTCGACGAACCGGGGACGGGTTTCCGCGTCGCGGCGCACGTCGCCGCCCTGTCGCCGGTACGCCGGTTGCTGCTGCGTACGACCGTCCCGCACGAGTCCCCGGTCCTGCCCACCGCCGTCGCGGTGTACGCGGGCGCGGCCTGGCACGAGCGCGAGACCCACGAGATGTTCGGGGTCGTCTTCGAGGGGCATCCGGCGCTGGACCACCTGCTCCTGCCGGAGGGCTTCGAGGGCCACCCCCTGCGCAAGGACTTCGTCCTCGCGGCCCGCGTCGCCAAGGCCTGGCCGGGAGCGAAGGAGCCCGGCGAGTCCGACCACGGCGGCCCCCGGCGCCGCCAGATGCTGCCTCCGGGCGTGCCCGACCCCAACGAATGGGGCCCGCTGAAGGGCCAGCTCCCGCCTGCCCCGGCCCGCCCGGCCCGGGGTGCCGCCCGCGCGGCGGGCGACCGTCCGGCACGCGCGGCCGGCGAACGCCCGGTCCGCCGCACGCGCACGGCCGCCCAGGCCACGCCGGACGCCGAGGCCCCGGCGACTGCGCGTCGTTCCCGTACGGCGGCGGAGGGCTCCGTCAGCCAGGCGGCGCCGGACGCCCAGCCGCCGTCGTCGACGCCTTCGGCCACTCGACGTGCGCGGAGTGCGAGCGAGGGCTCGGCGTCCCAGCGCACCGGCGGCGCCGCGGCAGCTGCCCAGGACACCGGGGAGCAGGGCCCGACCGGGCAGGACACCGCCCCCTCGGGCGCCCCGGCTGCTCGCCGCGCCCGGAGCGCCGCCGAGGGCTCGGCCTCACAACGGGCCGGATCCGGCGGGGCCGCCGGTGCCCGGAGTGCTGCGGAGAACTCCGTGAGCCGGCGGACCGCCTCCGACGAGGGGCCGTCCGGTGACGGGGGAGAGACGGACGTGAGCCCGGCAGCTCCCAAGGCGCCGAAGCCCGCACCCACCGCGCCCCGCAGCCCGGACGCCCCGTGGCACCACGCCCGCCCTGCCTTCGACGAGCCCGCAGCCGAGACACAGCGCGAGCCGGAACCGCGCCGGGCGGACGAGGCGCAGCCCGAAGCCCGTGGCGGACAACAGGGCCGAGAGAGCCGCGACGGCCAGGACGGCCGTGACGCTCAAGAGGACCGTGACGGCCAGGACGGCGGTGACGCTCAAGAGGACCGTGACGGCCAGGACGGCCGCCATGGCCAAGATGACCCGACCGCCCAGGACACCGAAGACCGGCAGGATCCCCAGGACCGCCAGAACCCTCCAGGAGGCCCGCAGTGAACGACGCACTCGACGTCACCCTGCGACTCCTGATCGTCTTCGTCGTCTTCCTCTCCTTCCCCCTGATCGTCGGCCAGACCGAGCACAAGGTCATGGCCCACATGCAGGGCCGCCTCGGCCCCATGTACGCCGGCGGCTTCCACGGCTGGGCACAGCTCGTCGCGGACGGCGTGAAGTTCGCGCAGAAGGAGGACGTGGTGCCCGCGGGCGCGGACCGCCGCATCTTCCAGCTCGCGCCCGCCGTGGCCCTCCTGCCGTACCTCCTGGTCCTCCTCGCCATCCCGATCGGCCCCGGCGAAGGAGCCGCCGGGCAGGTCGTCGACGCGGGGATCTTCTTCGTCCTCGCCGTCATGGGCGTGGGCGTCCTCGGTTCACTCATGGCCGGCTGGGCCTCCGCCAACAAGTTCTCCCTCCTCGGCGGCCTGCGCACCGCCGCCCAGCTCCTCGCCTACGAACTGCCGATGCTGCTCACGGCCGCCTCCGTGGCCATGGCGGCCGGCACGGTCTCCCTCATCGGCATCCTCGACGCCTTCGAGTGGTGGTGGCTGCCCTGGCAGATCGTCGGCGCGATCGTCTTCTTCGTCGCCGGACTGGCCGAACTGCAGCGGCCCCCGTTCGACATGCCCGTCGCCGACTCGGAGATCATCTTCGGCGCCTACACCGAGTACACCGGCCTGCGCTTCGCCCTGTTCCTCCTCGCCGAGTACGCGGGAATCGTCGTCCTGTGCGGTCTGACCACCGTCCTCTTCCTCGGCGGCTGGCACGGCCCCTGGGGCGCCGACGGCCTCGGCTGGGTGTGGACCCTGCTGAAGACGGCCGTCCTCGCCTTCATCGTGATCTGGCTGCGCGTGACCTACCCGCGTCTGCGTGAGGACCAGCTCCAGAAGCTGTCCTGGACGCTCCTCGTCCCCCTCTCCCTCGCCCAGATCGCCCTCACCGGCATCGTCAAGGTGGTGATCCAGTAACCATGGCCGAGCCTCTCCCGCCCACCCGGCCCCGCATCCCCGGCAGCGGCCTCGCCAAGGGCCTGGCCGTCACCCTCCGCACGATGACGAGGAAGACCGTCACCGAGCAGTACCCCGACGCCCAGCCGGAACTTCCGCCCCGCACCCGCGGCGTGATCGGCCTGTTCGAGGAGAACTGCACGGTCTGCATGCTGTGCGCCCGCGAGTGCCCCGACTGGTGCATCTACATCGACTCCCACAAGGAGACGGTCCCGGCGGCGACCCCCGGCGGGCGCGACCGCAGCCGCAACGTCCTCGACCGCTTCGCCATCGACTTCTCCCTGTGCATGTACTGCGGTATCTGCATCGAGGTGTGTCCTTTCGACGCCCTGTTCTGGTCCCCGGAGTTCGAGTACTCCGAGACCGACATCCGCGACCTGACCCATGAGCGCGACAAGCTCCGCGAGTGGATGTGGACGGTCCCGGCTCCGCCCGCCCTCGACCCCGGTGCCGAGGAGCCGAAGGAACTCGCCGCCGCGCGCAAGACCGCCGACAAACTGGCCGCCCAGCAGGAGGCGGACCGGGCGACCGAACCGCACGCCGACGAGCAGGCCCGCGCCGCCGAACAGCCCACCCGCCCGGCGGGGGACTCCAAGCAGCAGACGGACCAGCCGAGGCCGGAGCAGGAGGGCCGGGAATGACCCTCGCAGCGACCGTCGGCCGCCTTGCCGCGGATCCCATGAGCACGGCGGCCGGATCCCCCGGCTTCCTCTCCCCGACCGGCGTCGAGATCGCCTTCCTGCTCGTCGGCCTGGTCACCTTCGGTGCCGCCGTCGTCACCGTCACCACCCGGCAACTCGTGCACGCCGCGCTGTGGCTGGTGGTGGCCCTCGGCGGCCTCGCCGTCGAGTACCTCCTGCTCACCGCCGAGTTCATCGCCTGGGTGCAGGTCCTCATCTACGTCGGGTCCGTCGTCGTCCTCCTCCTGTTCGGGCTGATGCTCACCAGGGCTCCCATCGGCCGCTCCCCGGACGCCGACTCCGGCAACCGCTGGGCCGCGCTCACCGTGGCCGTCGCCGCCGCGGCCGCTCTGGTCTGGGTCGTCGTCGACGCCTTCCGCACCACCTGGATCGACCTGGACGGCCCGGCCGCCGGCTCCACCCGGGTGACCGGAGCGAGCCTCTTCCAGAACTGGGTCCTGCCCTTCGAGGCCCTTTCCGTCCTCCTCCTCGCCGCGCTGGTCGGCGCGATCGTCCTGTCCCGCAAGGCCAAGGCGGACTCGGCACGCACCGCCCGGGCGACCTCCGCCGAGCGCGACACCCCTGCTGCCCTCGCCGAGCCGGACACCCGGAGCGACACGGAAGGGGCCCGCTGATGCACCTCGCCTATCCCGCCGTCCTCTCCGCCCTCCTGTTCTGCACGGGCCTGTACGGCGTCCTCGCCCGCCGCAACGCGATCCTGGTCCTGATGTCCGTCGAGCTGATGCTCAACGCCGTCAACCTCAACCTGGTCGCCTTCGACGTCTGGCTCAGCAAGGCCGCCGAGGAGACCCTGCACTCCGGTCAGGCCCTGACCCTGTTCACCATCGCCATCGCCGCCGCCGAGATCGGCATCGGTCTGGCGATCGTGCTCGCCGTCCACCGCAACCGCGGCACCTCGGACATCGACCGGCTCCGCGACACCGCCGAGGGCCACGAGACGGGCGGCCCCGACACCGATGCCCCCGCGACCGGGACGGCCGCCGAGAAGGCTGAGGCCACCGCGTGACCACGACCACCCTCGCCGTACTCGTCCCCCTCCTCCCCTTCCTCGGAGCCGCCGCCGGACTGCTCCTGGGCCGTACGGCACCCGGATTCGCCCGCCCGCTCGCCGTCCTGCCGACCCTCGCGGCCTTCGTGCTCGCCACGCTGGTCGCCGCCCGCCAGGGCGGAGGCCGGGCCATCGACGCGGCCACGGAACTGACGCCCACCGGCTCGGTCCCCATCGAGCTGGCCCTGCACATCGACGGCTTCGCCGCGCTCGTCGCCGTCCTGGTCGGCTGCGTCGCCACCTGCGTACAGATCTACTCGACGGGATACCTGCGCGACGACCCGCGCTACCCCTCGTACGCCGCTCTCGTCTCCCTCTTCACCTCCGCGATGCTCCTCGTCGTCTACTCGGGCGACCTGATGGTGCTGCTGGTCGGCTGGGAGATCATGGGCATCTGCTCGTACTTCCTGGTCGGTCACTACTGGGAGACCCCGGAGGCCCGCGCCGCCTCCCTCAAGGCCTTCCTGGTCACCAAGCTCGGTGACATCCCCTTCCTGATCGGCCTCTTCGCGCTGGCCACCGACGCCGGTTCCTTCCGCATCACCAAGGTCCTCGGCGCGGTCGCGAGCGGCGGAGTGGACCACCCCACCCTGATCGCGCTGCTGCTTCTGGCCGGCGTGGCGGGCAAGTCGGCCCAGTTCCCGCTGCACACCTGGCTCCCCGACGCGATGGCGGGCCCCACGCCCGTGTCCGCGCTGATCCACGCCGCGACGATGGTCGCCGCCGGCGTCTACTTCATCGCCCGGCTCCTCCCGCTCTTCGAGGCCTCCCAGGCCGCGATGATCGTCCTCGCCGTCATGGCCGCGGTGACGATGATCGGCTCGGCGCTCGCCGCGCTCGCCCAGGACGACATCAAGCGCGTCCTCGCCTACTCGACGATCGGCCAGCTCGGCTACATGACCGGTGCCCTCGCCGCCGGCGACCGCGGGGCCGCCGTCTTCCACCTCCTCACGCACGGCGCCTTCAAGGCGCTGCTGTTCCTCGCCGCCGGTGTGATCATCCACGCTGCCGGCACCAACTCGCTGGCCGCCATGTCCCGCATGCGGAACCTGCGCGACCGCGTCCCCGACGCCTACTGGACGATGACGGTCGCCTTGCTCGCGCTGGCCGCCATCCCGCCGTTCAGCGGCTTCTTCTCCAAGGAGTCCGTCCTCGGCGCCGCCGAGCACGTCGCCACCGGCCACACCGAGCACGCCCCCGGCGCCGCGGGATGGACCGTCCTCGTCGCCGGCCTGCTCACGGCCCTGCTCACCGCCGCCTACGCGATGCGCCTGTGGCTGCTGACCTTCCGCGGGCGGGGCGCCGAGGCCCCCGACCACGGCAGGCAGCCGCTGGTCATGAACGCCGTGCTCTGGGTTCTCGCCATCCCGTCACTCGCCCTCGGCGGGCTCGCCTTCCGCCTGCTGCCCGACTGGTTCGACGGCGGCGACCTGGCCCCGACCCTCACCACCTCCGTGCTCGGCACGGGCGTCGCCCTCGTCGGCGGAATCGTCACCTACGCCGCCTGGCGGCACACCACGGCCGTCGGCGCCCGCGTCCCGCTGGGTGCGGTCGCGGCCCACCCCGAGGGCGACGCCGCGCTGGTGGAGGCCGAGGCCATCGCCAGCCACGAGCCCGCCTACGGGAACGTGGCCTACGCCCCCGACCCGTCGGACCCGGGACGGCTCCTGCTCGGCCCGCTCCACCGGCACGCGGCCGTCGGGTTCCACCTGGACGCCGTGTACTCGGCCCTCTTCGTCCGCCCGGTCCAGGCCGGTGCGAGCCTCGTCCGGTTCCTCGACCGCGAGGTCGTCGACACCTACGTACGCGGGGCGGGCACCCTGCCCCGCTGGCTGGGGGCCGCCGTGCGCCGCGCCCAGACCGGCAACGTGCAGACCTATGTGAGCGCGCTGCTCGCCGGCACCGTCGTCCTCGCGGTCGCCGCCGTCCTCGTCGCCACGGGAGCGTGAGCAGGCGTGATCGATATCAACGAGTCCGTGATGCAGTTCCTTCTCGCGTTCGTCGTCGTCGGCCCGCTTCTCGGCGCCGTCGCCGCTCTCCTGCCGGCTCCGCCCGGACTGAAGGGGAAGTCACCCGACCAGGCCGTGCTCCGGCACGGCGTCACCGTCACGGGTGCCGTCCTGGCCGCCGCGATCGTCCTCGTGCTGGGCTTCGACCACGACCACCCGTCGAAGATGCAGGCCACCACGGACATCAGCTGGATCCCCGCACTCGACGTGCGGATCCACCTGGGCATCGACGGCATCTCCCTCCCCCTTCTGGTCCTGACCGCGCTGCTGACCTTCCTCTGCGCGCTCTACTCGTACTTCAAGATGCCCGCGGGCCCGACCCCGAAGGCCTTCGTCGCACTGCTGCTCGTCCTGGAGTCCGGCACCCTCGCCACCTTCGCCGTCCTCGACCTGCTGCTGTTCTTCCTCGCCTTCGAGATGGTCCTCATTCCGATGTACTTCCTCATCGCCCGCTGGGGCGGCGAGGGCCGGGCCGAGGCCGCCTGGAAGTTCATCCTCTTCACACTGCTCGGCTCCGTGGTCATGCTGCTCGGCCTGCTGCTGATCGGACTCAGCGCGGGCACATTCGACATGGTGGCACTCGCCACTGACAACGGCCGGTCGCTGACCACATCGGTGCAGGTCATCGCGGTTCTGGCGATCGGGATCGGGCTTGCGGTCAAAACGCCGATGTGGCCCCTGCACAGCTGGCTGCCCGACGCCCACACCGCGGCGCCGACCGTGGGGTCGGTCCTGCTGGCCGGGGTCCTGCTCAAGATGGGTACGTACGGTTTCGTCCGCATCCTCCTCCCGGTCGCGCCGGACGGCTTCCGCACCTTCGCGCCCTACCTCGCCGCCTTCGCCGTCGTCGGGATCATCTACGGATCCCTGGCCTGCCTCGCCCTCGCCAAGCGGGGAGCGAAGGGCGACCTCAAACGCCTGATCGCGTACTCCTCCGTCGGCCACATGGGCTTCGTCCTGCTCGGCATCGCGAGCACGACCCCGACCGGCGTGAACGGCGCCCTGTTCGCCAACATCGCCCACGGCCTCATCACCGGCCTGCTCTTCTTCCTGGTCGGCGCCCTGAAGGACCGCACCGGCACCACCGACCTCGACACCCTCGCCGAGGAGACCGGCGCCGCGCTCTACGGCAAGGCGCCGCGCCTGGGCGGGCTGCTCGCCTTCGCGGCGGTCGCCTCGCTCGGCCTGCCGGGCCTGGCCGGGTTCTGGGGCGAGATGCTGGCACTGTTCGGCGCCTTCGACCCCCATGACGACCTCAGCCGTCCCGCCTTCCTCACCTTCATGGCGATCGCCGCGTTCGGCACGCTGCTGACCGCCGCGTACATGCTGATCGTGGTCCGCCGCGTCTGCATGGGCGCCCACCCGCAGGAAGCCCCGAGGCTCACCGACGTACGCCGGTACGAGTTCGCCGCCTGGACCCCGCTCGTCGTCCTCACTGTCATCGCCGGGCTGTGGCCCAAGGCTCTCCTCGGGCTGACCGACCCGGCCGTGCAGCAGCTCCTCGCAGGAGGCACCCGATGAGCTCCCTCGCCCAGCCGCTGGCCCAGAACCTCGTCCAGTCCGTCGACTGGCTCGCCATCGCGCCGCCCACCATCGCGGCGGTCGTCGGACTCGCCGTCCTCGTCGCCGACCTGTTCGTAGGCGACAACCGGAAAGCTCTGCTCGGCTGGGTCTCGGTCGCCGGACTCGCCGCCTCCGTGATCATGCTGCTGCCGCTCCTGGACGGCGACCGCTCGACGTTCTGCCTGACCGGCGACGCCGACGTGTGCAGCTACACGGCGGACACCTTCACCCTCGCCATCCAGTTCCTGGTCCTCGGTGGCGCCTTGCTCGCCGCCCTGCTGTCGGTCACCGCGCTGAAGGACGCCGACCGGGGCCTCCCCGAGGGCGAGTTCTGGTTCCTGCTGCTCTCCTCGGCGGCCGGCGCGGCGCTGCTGCCCGCCTCCCGCGACCTCGCGACCCTGATCGTCGCCCTGGAAGTCGCCTCCCTGCCCGCCTTCGCCCTCGTCGGCCTCCGCCACGGCGACCGACGCTCCTCCGAAGCGGCCCTGAAGTTCTTCCTGTCCTCGGTCACCGCCACCGCCGTCAGCCTCATGGGCATCAGCTTCGTCTACGCCTCCACCGGCACGCTGTACCTCACCCAGGTGGCCGACCGCATCCAGGGCATCGACGGGCAGCTCACCGCACTCGCCCAGACGGGCGTCGTCCTCACCCTCGTCGGCTTCGCCTTCAAGACGGCCGCCGTGCCCTTCCACTTCTGGGTGCCCGACACCTACGTGGGCGCGCCCCTGCCGGTCGCCGCCTACCTGTCGGTCGTCGGCAAGGCGGTCGGTTTCTCCGGCCTGATCCTCGTCACGGTCATCGCCCTGCCGTCCTACGCCGACGCCTGGGGCCCGGCGCTCGCGGCGCTGGCCGCGCTCACCATGACCGTCGGCAACGTCGGAGCCCTGCGCCAGCAGGCCACGCGCGCGTACAGCGCGGTACGCCTCCTCGCCTGGTCCTCCGTCGGCCAGGCCGGCTACCTCCTGGTGCCGATCGCCGCAGCCGGGTACTCCGACCACGCCGAACGGTCCATCGGCTCCACCGTCGCCTACGCCCTCATGTACGCCGCCGTGAACCTCGGCGCCTTCGCGGTGGCGGCGCTCGTGGGCCGTACGAAGTCCCTCAACCGGGTCTCCGACTACCGCGGCCTGTACGCGTCCAACCCCGTGACCGCCCTGCTCCTGGCGTTCTTCCTGCTCTGCCTCGCCGGACTGCCGCCCGGCATCATCGGCCTGTTCGCAAAGGTCACCGTCTTCTCCGCGGCCGTCGACGCGGGACTCGGATGGCTGGCCGTCGTGATGGCCGTCAACGTCGTCATCGCGCTGTTCTACTACCTCCAATGGACGGCTCTGCTGTTCCGCGCTCCGGAGGGTGAAGCCGTCAGGCACCGCGTGCCCGCCCCCCTGACGGCCGCGATCGCCCTGACCGCGGTCCTCGCCGTCGCCCTCTCCGGGGCGCCGCAGCTGGTCCTGCACTTCGCCGACACCAGCCTCTTCTGACACTCGCCGCCTTTCACCACGCGCGCGTGGGGCACCCGGCTCCCACGCGCGCGTGCCGTACGCCGGGCACGTCACCCGGACGGCCCACGCGTGCCCGCCGTACCCACCAGGGAACTGGCGGCCGTCGCCTGGCGTTGACCAGTACGGAAGGGTCCACTGGATGTGACGCCACGGCACCAGTGGCATCGGAGACCAGGAAGCAACCACAGCGAGCGAGATCAGCAAGCAAAGGGTTCCCCTGCTGCACGACTTGGAGGGCGTACCGTGCACCGCCGGCACAACGGGCTCAGGACCGCAGTACTCCTCGGGGGACTGTCCGCGCTCATCATCGTCATCGGCAGCTTCTTCGGCCGAGCCGGGCTCGTCGTCGCCGTCCTCGTCGCCCTGGGCACGAACGCGTACGCGTACTGGAACAGCGACAAGCTCGCGCTGCGCGCGATGCGCGCCCGCCCGGTGAGCGAGTTCGAGGCCCCGGCGTTGTACCGCATGGTCCGCGACCTCTCCACCCAGGCCCGCCAGCCCATGCCCCGCCTCTACATCTCCCCGACGGAGGCACCCAACGCCTTCGCGACCGGACGCAACCCACGCAATGCCGCCGTGTGCTGCACCGAAGGCATCCTGCGCCTGCTCGACGAGCGTGAGCTGCGCGGTGTCATCGGCCACGAGCTCAGTCACGTCTACAACCGCGACATCCTGATCTCGTCGGTCGCCGGCGCCCTCGCCTCCGTGATCATGTTCCTGGTCAACTTCGCCTGGCTGATCCCCATCGGCCGGTCCAACGACGACGACGGCCCCGGTCTGCTGGGCATGCTCCTGATCATGATCCTCGGCCCGCTCGCCGCCACCCTCATCCAACTGGCCATCAGCCGCTCCAGGGAGTACGAGGCCGACGCCTCCGGCGCTCAGCTCACCGGCGACCCGATCGCCCTCGCCAGCGCCCTGCGCAAGCTCGAGATGGGCACCAAGCAGCTTCCGCTGCCGCCGGAGCCCCGTATCGAGACCGCCAGTCACATGATGATCGCGAACCCGTTCCGCCCGGGACAGGGCCTCTCGAAGATGTTCTCCACCCATCCGCCGATGGCGGAGCGGATCGCCCGACTCGAGAAGATGGCAGGTCACCAGCAGTGAAGACCATCCTCAATGTCATATGGCTCCTACTCAGCGGCTTCTGGCTGTTCCTCGGTTACCTGGTCGCGGGGCTGCTGCTGTGCATCACGATCATTGGTATCCCGTTCGGCATCGCCGCCTTCCGTATCGGCGTCTACGCCCTGTGGCCCTTCGGGTACACGACGGTCGAGCGCCGGGGCGCGGGCGCGCCCTCCTGCATCGGCAACGTGCTGTGGCTCGTCCTCGCCGGCTGGTGGCTGGCCATCGGCCACATCGTCACCGGCATCGCGCTGTGCGTCACGATCATCGGCATCCCGCTCGGCATCGCCAACTTCAAGCTGATCCCGGTGTCGCTGCTGCCGCTCGGGCGCGAGATCGTACGGACGGACCAGCCGTTCACGGCCACGGGCAGCACTCAGCAAAACGGCTGGTAGCGGCAGGCGGGCGGCTCTGTTTCCACAACCGCCGGGTTGTCCACAGGCTCGCCCGGATGTCAGTGGTGGCCCGCATGATGAACTCATGACCGAGATCGAGCAGTTGCTGGCACGGGTGGCGGCCAAGGCCCGCAACAACCGTCCGTGGGGCTGGGCTTCCCTCCCCGAGCCCGTCGACGCCGCCACGCAGGCCCGCGCCGAGGCCGCGCTGGGCTTCCCCCTGCCTCCTCTGCTGGCCGAGCTCTACCGCCGGATAGGGGACGGCGGATTCGGCCCGGAGTACGGCCTGTTGCCCCTGCTCGACAGCTCGCCCGCCGGAGAGCCCGCCGCCGTCGCACAGTACCTGGCCAACCGCGAGAGCGGCCTCCAGGACCCCGACTGGCCCTGGCCCGAGGGCGTCCTGCCGATATCCCACTGGGGCTGCGCGATGTACGCGTGCGTGGACTGTCGCTCCCCACAGGCCACGGTCCTGCTCTTCGAGCCGAACCCCGGGGACGCCGACCACGCCTGGTTCGTCGACGCCCCGGCCCTCGAGGACTGGCTGCGCGCCTGGGTCGACGGCACCGGCTGGTACGAGGAGGTGAACGAGGGAGGCGATATGGCCCCTTGGGCCGACTTCCGCATACGGACGGCGAGTGACTTCACGGCGACCGGTCTACCGCCCGCGCAGGCGTCCTGAGAGGGCGGCCACCAGGCCCACCGGGCGACGGTCGGCAGCGAACCGTACAGCCGGCGGCTCCCAGGAGGCGGTCGGGGAGCAGAACACAGCGTGAAGGCCTACCGCCTACCGCCTACCGCGCCCGGGTCACCCCCGGCCGGTGTTCCGAACGCGGCCTCCCACGGTGTCCCGCCACACCTGACCGGCACGCCGCGAGCCCGGCGCCCGCCATCGCCACCGGAAGCACTGACCGGCACGCAGCGAGCCCCGCTCGCAACACCGCCCCGCTCGCCGTCACCGCCCCGAAGCCACTGGCCACCGCGGCCCCCGACCTACCGCGTCACGGCCCGCCGCCGCACCGCGTACGCCGCCACGCCCAGCGTCAGCACACCCGCGCCCGCCACCACCGACCCCACCGGAAGTGAGAACGCCAGTACCGCGCACCCGGCCAGGCCCACGGCCGGCACGACCCGCGCCGTCGGCGACGGGTGCAGCGTCCAGGCCGAGGCGTTTGCCACCGCGTAGTACGCCAGCACACCGAAGGAGGAGAAGCCGATCGCGTCCCGCACGTCCACCGTGGCGGCGAGGACCGCGACCACCGCACCCACGGCCAGCTCCGCCCGGTGCGGCACCTGGGAACGCGGGTGCACCGCCGCCAGCGCGCCGGGCAGGTGACGGTCCCTGGCCATGGCCAGAGTCGTCCGCGACACGCCCAGGATCAAGGCAAGGAGGGAACCCAGCGCGGCCACGGCGGCGCCCACCCGCACGACCGGAGCCAGTCCGGGCACGCCGGCCGCACGCACCGCGTCGGCCAGCGGCGCGGTCGCCTCGCCGAGGCCACCCGACCCCAGTACGGAAAGGACAGCCAGCATCACACATCCGTACACCGCCAGTGCGATGCCCAGGGCCAGCGGGATCGCGCGGGGAATCGTGCGCGCCGGGTCCCGCACCTCCTCGCCGAGGGTCGCGATGCGCGCGTACCCCGCGAACGCGAAGAACAGCAGACCGGCCGCCTGCAGCACGCCGCCGACGCCGCCCGACAGCCCGATGTCCAGCCGTCCCACGTCGGACCGTCCGGACCCCAGACACACCACGACCACGGAAGCGAGGACAGCCAGGACCACCGTCACGATCGCCCGCGTCAGCCAGGCGGACTTCTGGATGCCGGCGTAGTTCACCGCGGTCAGTGCCACCACGGCGGCGACCGCCACCGCATGCGCCTGACCCGGCCAGACGTACGCGCCCACGGTGAGCGCCATGGCGGCGCAGGAAGCCGTCTTGCCGACGACGAACGACCAGCCCGCGAGGTATCCCCAGAACTCCCCGAGCCGCTCGCGCCCGTAGACGTACGTGCCGCCGGAGGCCGGGTACAGGGCGGCCAGCCGTGCCGACGACATGGCGTTGCAGTAGGCGACCACGGCGGCCACGGCCAGCCCGAGCAGCAGTCCGGACCCGGCCGCGTGCGCCGCGGGCGCCGGCGCGGCGAAGATCCCGGCTCCCACCATGGAACCGAGCCCCACCACTACCGCGTCGCCCACGCCCAAGGTGCGGCGTAGCTGAGAACCCGCAGGTGTCATGCCTCGCACCCTACTGACCAGTGCAACCGACGCATGCCGTCAGTACGTCCTCTTCACCACGAGGACAAGAACACGCGCGGAAGAACGACCCACAGAGCCGGGACAGCGCGGGCACAGCGGGAAAGGGCAGGGTTGGGGCATGACCGTCATCAGCTGGATCATTCTGGGACTGTTGGCCGGAGCCATCGCCAAATTCCTGCTGCCCGGCCGTGACCCGGGGGGCCTCGTCGGCACGACCCTCATCGGAGTCGCGGGCGCGTTCGTCGGTGGCTGGATCTCGGCCCGCTGGCTGGACCATCCGATCAGCAAGGACTTCTACGACGGCGCGACCTGGGCCGCGGCGATCGGCGGCTCACTCGTCCTCCTGATCGCCTACCGCATCCTGTTCGGCAACTCACGCGACTGACCGCGCCCCGGACCGCGGCCGGCAGGCGAGAAGGGTGGGCACCGCCGGGTGCCCACCCTTCTCCGTGCGTGCCTGCCGTGGCCGGGCCGCCCGGCCCGGCGGAGACCCCGGTGATCGTGGCTCACCGACGGCCGTGGATCACCGGTAGTTCACGAACTGCAGGGCGAAGTCGAAGTCCTTGCCCTTCAGCAGGGAGATGACGGCCTGCAGGTCGTCCCGGCTCTTGGAGCTGACGCGCAGTTCGTCGCCCTGCACCTGGGCCTTCACGCCCTTCGGGCCCTCGTCACGGATGATCTTCGCCACCTTCTTCGCGTTCTCCTGCGAGATGCCCTCCTCGATGGAGGCGAAGATCTTGTACTCCTTGCCGGAGAGCTGGGGCTCGCCCGCGTCCAGGGCCTTCAGCGAGATACCCCGCTTGATCAGCTTGGACTGGAAGACGTCGAGGACAGCATTGACCCGGTCCTCGGAGTTGGCCTCCATGAGGATCTTGTCACCGGACCACGAGATCGAGGCGCCCACGCCCTTGAAGTCGTAGCGCTGGGAGATCTCCTTGGCGGCCTGGTTGAGGGCGTTGTCGACCTCCTGCCGCTCGACCTTCGAGACGATGTCGAAACTGGAGTCGGCCATGTCCTGTGGCTCCTTGTATTCGGTGCGTGTCGGGCCGCGTATGGGTCCGTCCGGCATACGTGTGCGGCCGCCGAGCCCGACAAGGGACCTCGGCCGCATCCGGACAAGCCTAGCCACCCCCCGCCCCCCGGGTGGTGATCAATCGGGTGGCGAAGCACCCCTCCGCATCGGGTATTGTTTACGTCGTTGCCACGGAGCACCGCCGAAAGGCGGTTCGACAGGCAGCGACCCCGGCGGTGTGGCTCAGCCTTCCCAGGTTCGAATCCTGGCGCCGCCACACGGGAAACAGAGAGCCCGTGATCTGTGGAAACGCAGATCGCGGGCTCTTTGTCGTTGCCTTGAACGGCTCTGGTCAGGCGATGATCGGGCGGCGCTGCTCCTGGGTTGTGCAGGCACACTGGGCCCATGTCGTCCCGTCGCAGAACCTGCCCCGAGTGCCGTCGCGAGATCGCCGTCGTCGCCGGACGGTATGCGCGACACGACCCGCCCGGCGCGCGGGAGAACGGCGACCTGGTCTCCTGCCCCGGTTCCCGGCGTCCGGCGCAACTCGGTGCGGTGCAGCCGTCCTTGGACGGGTACGTGGTCCCCGACTTCCCCGGACAGCTGCCCTTGTTCTGACCCCCGCGACCCGGCCCGGCGCCCTCAGTTCCCGGCGACCGACTTCACCGCCACGGACACCGGTGCCGAACCGGCGATCAGCTCCAGGGTCAGCCCGCTCGTCGCCGGGGTGTCGACCAACTCCGCCAGGACGGCGGCCACGTCGTCGCGCGGGACGGGGCCGCGGCCGGTGTGCGCCTCCAGGCGTACGAGGCCCTTGCCCGCGTCGTCCGTCAGGGCGCCGGGCCGCAGGATCGTCCAGTCCAGCGCGTCCAGCGAACGCACGTAGTCGTCGGCCTCGCCCTTGGCGCGCAGGTAGACGTCGAAGATTTCGTTCCCCTGGTGTCCGGCGTCGGCGCCCATGGACGACACGATGAGGAAACGCCGTACGCCCGCCCGGACCGCCGCGTCGGCGAACAGGATGGCCGCCGCCTTGTCCACAGTGTCCTTGCGGGCCGCCCCGCTGCCCGGGCCCGCGCCCGCCGCGAAGACCGCCGCGTCCGCGCCCCGCAGCCGCTCCGCCACCTCCTCCACCGAGGCCGACTCCAGGTCGAGCACGACCGGTTCGGCGCCGGCCTCACGCAGATCGTCGGCCTGTTCGGCCTTGCGGATGATGCCCGCGACCTCGTCCCCGCGCGCGGCGAGCAGCCGTTCCAGTCGCAGCGCGATCTGACCATGACCACCAGCGATGACAATGCGCATGTTTCCGACCGTACGCCCCGACGGCCGCCGCCGCCGCACGAGTTCGGCCGCATCCGGCCGGTCTTCGCGGAGCGCTCTGGTCGTCGGTCAGGGCGCGTCCCCCCGCGCCTGCCGGGGCAGCCCCAGGTCCGCCGCGGTCGTGGAGTCGCCGTACTCCCGTACCGCGCTGGTCCGAGCCACCACGCGCCCCCGGTGCACCACGATCCGGCTGTACGCCAGTGACAGCGCTCCCGCCAGCCGCTCCCCGCGCACCGCGAGGAGCTCGGCCGGGAAACCCGCCTCCACCCGCACCTCGGGCAGTCCGAGCGCCGCCCGTGCCGTGGCGCTCACCGCCTCGTAGGCGTCCTCGGGGCGCAGCCCGTGGCGTGAGGACAGCAGATACGCCGCCTCCAGGGGGTCCCCGCGCCCCACGGGGTTGGAGACGTCCCGCAGGGCGCCGCTCCCCGCGGTGACCCGTACGCCGGCCGCCCGCAGCAGCCGTACCGGAGCCGTGCCCCGACGGTCGACGCTGCCGCAGCCGCCCTGCGGCAGGCACACCACCGTCACCCCGGCCGCCGCGAGCTGGTCCGCGGCCCGCGAGGCCATCTCGGCGGGCAGCCGGCCGAGGCCCGCGCAGGGGCCGACGGCGACCCCCGGGCGCAGCCCGCCCGCCATGGCCGCCAGCCGGGCCAGCCGCGCCGGGTCGGCGGCGTCCGTGTGCAGGTCGACGGGGCAGCCGTGCTCGGAGGCGACCTCGAGGACCGCCTCCACGTACCCCGCCGGATCGGGGTCCAGGTCCGGACACCCGCCCACCACGTCCGCGCCCATCTTCAGCGCGTCGCGCAGCATCGCCAGCCCGTCGGCCCCTGCCGTCCCCGTCAGCACCCTCGGCACCGCCACCGTCGTCACCTCGGCCAGCCCGCGCAGCGAGCGCCGTGCCCGCAGCACGGCGGTCAGCGCGCCCAGCCCCTGAACGTCACCCACGCGCACGTGCGCCCGCTGCTCCGTCGCCCCGTGCCCCAGCTGAAGCAGGGCGGCCTCCGTGGCCCGGCGCTGCACGTCCCGGGGTTCGTAGGAGACGGGTCCGCCGATGTCGGCCGAGAGCGCGGTGTCGCCGTGGGCGTGGGGTTCCACGGGGGCGGGCAGGAGCAGGTAGCCGGTGAGGTCCAGGCGCGTGCCGGAGCCGGGCGCGCGGCCCGCCGTGAGGCTGCCGGCCGTGCCGACCGCCTCGATGCGTCCGGCGCACAGCCGTACGTCCACGGTCCGGCCGTCGGTGAGACGGGCTCCGGACAGCAGCAGCGCGCCGCGGTCGGCCGGGCCCGAGGGCGAGGACGAGTGGGGCGGCTGCGGCTGGCTGTCGGGCATCGCGCTCCTCTGGGCTCGGGGCTGCGCAGTGGGGGACGCAAGATCACGCAGAGTGAGTCGAGCCTAGGACGGTGCTCTGCCCATGGCGCGGAGGAGCGCAATAGTCGTACCGGCGCCGTCCACCCGATGCCCGCGGCGGACGGGCGGGGGAGGGGGCGGGGAAACGGATTTGGGTGAACGGCGGCGGACCGTGTAATGTCTTCATCGCTCGCCCCAATAGCTCAGTCGGCAGAGCGTCTCCATGGTAAGGAGAAGGTCAACGGTTCGATTCCGTTTTGGGGCTCTGGTGCAAGAGGTTCCCACCGCGAGGTGGGAGCCGACCGCACCGCAGCGGTGTAGCTCAGTCGGTAGAGCAAGCGGCTCATAATCGCTGTGTCACCGGTTCAAGTCCGGTCACCGCTACTCTTAGTAGCCGATTGCGGGGTCGGTCCTTCGATCGGCTACTCTTCTTTGCGTTAATTCAGTCCATCCGTTCGTCAAGGAGCACTCACGTGGCTGCCACCGACGTCCGCCCGAAGATCACGCTGGCCTGCGTGGAGTGCAAGGAGCGGAACTACATCACCAAGAAGAACCGGCGTAACAACCCGGACCGACTGGAGATGAAGAAGCACTGCCCGCGTTGCAACGCGCACACCGCGCACCGCGAAACGCGATAAATCAGGCTCGTACGTGAGGCCGCCCCCGAGGTCTGGGGGCGGCCTCACGTCGTTTCGACCCAATAGGCAGCAGTAGGCAGCTGTAGCAACAGCAGACATCAGCAGGAGGTGCCGAGCCCATGGCGCTCGACCAGTCCTTCGTGGGGCGGACCTACCCGCCCACCGCGCCCTACGAGGTGGGCCGCGAGAAGATCCGTGAGTTCGCGGAGGCGGTGGGGGACGGCAACCCGGCGTACACGGACGCGGAGGCCGCCAAGGCGCTCGGCCACCCGGATGTCATCGCGCCGCCGACCTTTGTGTTTGCCATCACATTCAAGGCGGCCGGCCAGGTGATCGAGGACCCGCAGCTCGGCCTGGACTACAGCCGGGTGGTGCACGGCGACCAGAAGTTCGCCTACGTCCGCCCGGTGCGCGCCGGTGACCGGCTCACGGTCACCTCGACCATCGAGGCGATCAAGTCGCTGGCGGGCAACGACATCCTGGACATCCGTGGCGAGGTTCACGACGAGGCGGGCGAGCACGTTGTGACGGCCTGGACCAAGCTCGTGGCCCGCGCGGCCGAGGAGGCGTGAGCATCCCCATGACGGCGAAGATTGCGTACTCCGACGTCGAGGTCGGCACCGAACTGCCCGCTCAGACCTTTTCTGTGACGCGCGCCACTCTCGTGCAGTACGCGGGTGCCTCCGGCGACTTCAACCCGATCCACTGGAACGAGCGGTTCGCCAAGGAGGTCGGCCTGCCGGACGTCATCGCGCACGGCATGTTCACCATGGCCGAGGCGATCCGCGTGGTCACCGACTGGGTCGGCGACCCGGGCGCGGTCGTCGAGTACGGCGTCCGCTTCACCAAGCCCGTCGTCGTGCCGGACGACGACAAGGGCGCCCTGATCGAGGTCGCCGGCAAGGTCGCGGCCAAGCTCGACGACGGCACCGTCCGCGTCGACCTGACGGCGACCAGCGGTGGTCAGAAGGTCCTCGGGATGGCACGGGCGGTCGTGCGGCTCGGCTGACCGTGTGCCGGCTAGAAGCAAGTGAGGGGCGCTCTCCCTTGGGGGCGCCCCTTACGGCTTCCTGCGGCACCCCTTGACGTAGTTAGTGATTGAGCACTAACTTTCTCTCCATGGTCAGGATGAGTGCAGAGGAGAGGCGCGAGAGTGTCATCCGTGCGGCGACGGCCGAGTTCGCCCGCGGTGGCTACTACGGCACGTCCACGGAGGCGATCGCCAAGCGCGTGGGCGTCTCGCAGCCGTACCTCTTCCGGCTCTTCCCGGGCAAGAAGGCGCTGTTCCTCGCGGTGGCCGAGCGCTGCCTGCAGGACACCCGCCGGGTCTTCGAGGAGGCGGCGGACGGCCTGCACGGCGAAGAGGCGCTGCACGCCATGGCGGACGCCTATACCCGGCTGATCACCGAGAAGCCCGAGCGGCTGCAGATGCAGTTGCAGACGTACGTCACGGTGGCCGCGGCCGAGGCGGCGGGGGACCACGAGTTCGGCGAGATGGTGCGCAAGGGCTGGATGGAGCTCTGGGACACCGTGCACGGGCCTCTCGGCGGCGACGTGGGCGAGACGACGACCTTCATGGCGTACGGCATGCTCATCAACGCCCTGGCCGGAATGGGGTTCCCGCCGGAACACCGGGTCTGGGACGGGCTCTACATCTCGGCGCGGGTCAAGCGGGGTCCGGAAGACGCGTAGGCGGGCGCTGCCGCGCCGCCGGCTCGGTGTCGTGGTGTGCCCCGGAAAGTTAGTCATCAATTACTAACCACAGTACTCGAGCAGTGCACAACCTCTGGGGGAGAGATGCCACAGCAGAGCACACGGGGCGGGGGAGCCGCCTGGGCCCTCGTCATCACCAGCGTCGCCGGTTTCATGGCGGCCCTCGACAATCTCGTCGTCACCACCGCCCTGCCCTCGATCCGCGAGGATCTCGGCGGCGCGCTGCACGACCTGGAATGGGCCGTCAGCGCCTACACGCTCACCTTCGCCGTGCTGCTGATGTTCGGCGCGGCCCTCGGCGACCGCTTCGGCCGCCGCCGGCTCTTCCTCGCCGGGATCGCCGTCTTCACCGGCGCCTCCGCCGCCGCGGCCATGGCACCCGGCATCGACTCCCTCATCGCCGCCCGCGCGGTACAGGGCGTCGGCGCGGCCGTCATGATGCCGCTGACGCTGACCCTGCTGACGGCCGCCGTGCCCGCCGAGCGGCGAGGGATGGCGTACGGGATCTGGGGCGCCGTCAACGGGCTGGCCGTGGCCTCCGGGCCGCTGGTCGGCGGCAGCCTGACCGAGCACATCTCCTGGCAGTGGATCTTCTGGCTGAACGTCCCGCTGGGCCTCGCCCTGCTCCCGCTCGCCCGCTTCCGCCTCGCCGAGTCCCACGGCACCGGCGCCCCGCTCGACATCCCCGGCACCCTGCTCGCCAGCGGCGGCCTCTTCGGCGTCGTCTACGGCCTGGTGCGCGGGCCCGTCGACGGCTGGACCGGCCCCGTGGTGCTGAGCGCCCTGTTCGCCGGGGCCGCGCTGCTCGCAGGCTTCGTCCTCTACAGCACCCGTGCCAAGAACCCCATGCTCCCGATGCGGCTGTTCCGCTCCCGCGCCTTCGCCGGCATCAACGCGGCGAGCCTGCTGATGTTCCTGGGGATGTTCGGCTCGATCTTCCTGCTGAGCCAGTACATGCAGGGCGTGCTCGGCTACTCGCCCACCGAGGCGGGCCTGCGCATGCTGCCCTGGACCGGCATGCCCATGCTCGTCGCGCCGGTCGCCGGCATCCTGTCCGACCGCGTCGGCGGCCGCCCGGTCGTCGCCGCGGGCCTCTTCCTCCAGGCGGCCGGCCTCGGCTACCTCGCCTCCGTGATCACGGCCGACGCCTCCTACGCCGCCCAGCTGCCCGGCCTGATCATCAGCGGGATCGGCATGGCCCTGTTCTTCGCCCCGGCCTCCGCCCTGGTGATGTCCAGCGTCGTACCGAAGGAGCAGGGCATCGCCTCCGGTGCCAACAACGCGCTGCGCGAGGTGGGCGGGGCGCTCGGCATCGCGGTCATGGCGTCGATCTTCGCGGCGCAGGGCGGCTACGAGTCCGCGCAGTCCTTCGTCGACGGAAGCCGCCCCGCGGTCGCGGTGGGCGCAGGCGTGGTGGCCCTGGCCGGCGTCGCGGCCCTGCTGATCCCGGCCCGCGGCCGGAGCGGTGGGACCGCGGACACACCCGGGCAGCCGCCCGTACCGGCGACCGGCGAACCGGCGCTCGCCCCGACCGCGCAGACGGCAGCCCGCTGACACGACCGCAGGCAGCCGATCGCCGAGGAAGACACGCGAAAGCCCACCCAAGGGCCCAAGACACCCAAGAACCCAGGACGGCAGAAAGCCGAAGACACCCGAAAGGAGACCGACATGCCGACCCTCCCCTGGACCGTGCCGAACCGGCCCCCGCAGGCCACCGAGGTCCACGTCTTCGCGGCCCGCTTCGAGACCCGCACCCTCTGGGGAGCACTGAAGTTCCTGGCCCGGACCCCGGGCGTGTGGCGGCAGGTGAGCAACGCCCCCGGCGCGTACGGGGCCTCCCTGAAGGCGGAGCCCCTCAAACGGACCTTCTGGACGCTGTCCGCCTGGGAGTCGCCCGAGGCGCTGAAGTCCTTCGCCCGCTCGGGCACCCACGCGCCGACGTCCCGGGGGCTCGCCCCGCAGATGCGGGACGCCAAGTTCACCGCCTGGGCGGCGTCGAGCGACGAACTCCCGGTGAGCTGGGCGGAGGCGCGGCGGCGCCTGGCGTGAGCCCGCACGTGTTGCGGCACCGCGGCGGCCCCGTGGACCGCGACGCCCCGGCCGACGGGCCGGGGCGTTTCCCGTGGCGCCGGGCCGTCGGTGCCGTCTCGTAGTCTTGGGCGCGTGCAGGAACTCCATGACGCCCCCCTCGCCCCGCTGACCACCTTCCGGCTGGGCGGTCCCGCCACCCGCCTGGTCACGGCCACCACCGACGCCGAGGTGATCGCCGCCGTCCGCGAGGCCGACGACACCGGCACGCCCCTGCTGCTCATCGGCGGCGGGTCGAACCTGGTCATCGGCGACAAGGGCTTCGACGGAACCGCCCTGCACATCGCCACGCGCGGCTTCACCCTGGACGGCACGACGCTGGAGCTGGCGGCCGGCGAGGTGTGGACCGACGCCGTGGCCCGCACCGTCGAGGCCGGACTCGCCGGCGTCGAGTGCCTGGCCGGCATCCCCGGCTCGGCGGGCGCGACCCCCATCCAGAACGTCGGGGCGTACGGCCAGGAGGTCTCCTCCACGATCACGGAAGTGATCGCGTACGACCGCCGCTCCCAGGAGACGGTCGCCCTCACCAACGCCGACTGCGCCTTCGCCTACCGCCACAGCCGCTTCAAGGCCGACCCCGAGCGGTACGTCGTCCTGCGCGTCCGCTTCCGGCTGGAGGACGCCGACGGGCTCTCCGGGCCCATCAAGTACGCGGAGACGGCCCGCACCCTCGGCGTCGAGCCCGGCGACCGGGTGCCGCTGGCCGCCGCCCGAGAGACCGTGCTGAAGCTGCGCGCCGGGAAGGGCATGGTGCTGGATCCCGAGGACCACGACACCTGGTCGGCCGGGTCGTTCTTCACCAACCCGATCCTCACCGACGAGGAGTTCGCCGCCTTCCGCAGCCGGGTGCGCGACCGCCTCGGCGACGGCGTCGAGCCGCCCGCCTACCCGGCGGGAGCGGGCCGCACCAAGACCTCCGCGGCCTGGCTGATCGACAAGGCCGGCTTCACCAAGGGCTACGGCACCGGCCCCGCCCGCATCTCCACCAAGCACACCTTGGCCCTCACCAACCGGGGCGAGGCGACCACGGAGGACCTCCTCGCCCTGGCCCGCGAGGTCGTCGACGGCGTCCGCGGCGCGTTCGGCATCACGCTGGTCAACGAGCCGGTGACGGTCGGAGTCAGCCTCTAGCACCCGACCGGGCCGCAGTGGCCGGGCTCAGTAGGCGACCCCCACCCCCTGCTTCACCGCCTCCGCGTCCTGCGCGAGGGCGAGCATCGCGTGAGCCGCATCGGCGCGGCCCAGGTAGCGGCCCTTGGTGGGGAATCCGCCGACGACGGTCCGGTACCGGCCGGTGACCGGCTTGTCCTGCAGCCGCGGCGGACGTACGACCGTCCAGTCGGTGGCGCTGCCGGCCAGCTCGGCCTCCATCAGCCGCAGGTCGGCGTAGACGTCCTTGAAGACCGTGGAGATCAGGGCGAGGACACCCCGGTCCAGCAGGCCCGCGCCCTGCGGGGCAGGACCGACGGGCGCCGCGCTGACCACGACCAGGCGCCGCACACCCTCCGCCTCCATCGCGTCCAGCACCGTACGCGTCAGCCGGGTCGCGACACCGGCGTCCTTGCGGCTGCGGGCGCCGAGCCCGGACAGCACGGCGTCCCGGCCGGCCACGGCGGGCCGTACCGCCGCCGGGTCGGTGAGGTCCGCCCGGAACACCTCCAGACCCTCGCCGGTCACCGGCAGCCGCGCGGGATCCCGTACGACCGCCGTGACCTGGTGTCCCGCACCCAGCGCCTGCCGGACGACCTCCTGTCCCACCCCGCCCGTGGCTCCGAAAACGGTCAGCTTCATGGCGTACCCCGAGTTCTCCAGTAGGTGGGTGAGTGCCCACTCACCCAGGTCTCCTCTAGGGTGAGTAAGCACTCACCCGCTCGTCAAGCCCGGTTGGAGCAGCCATGCAGTCCGGCAAGTCGGCCCGCGAACGCATCCTGGACGCCGCCCACGACCTGATGCTGACCGTCGGCCTCGCCCGCGCCACCACCAAGGAGATCGCCAAGGGGGCCGGCTGCTCCGAGGCCGCGCTGTACAAGCACTTCGCGAGCAAGGAGGAACTGTTCATCAGGGTGCTCACCGAGCGGCTGCCGCGCCTCACCCCGCTGCTGCACAGCCTGACCGCCGAGCCGGGCGGCCGCCCCCTGGAGGAGAACCTCACCGAGATCGCCCGCCAGGCCGCGCTGTTCTACGAGCAGAGCTTCCCGATCGCCGCGTCGCTGTACGCCGAGACCCAGCTCAAGCGGCGGCACGACGAGGCGATGCGGGAGCTGGGCACCGGGCCGCATCTGCCGATCGAGGGGCTCGACGCGTACCTGCGGGCCGAGCAGGAGGTGGGGCGGGTCCGGCCCGGCGCCGACACCTTCGCGGCGGCCTCGCTCCTTCTGGGCGCCTGTGCCCAGCGGGCGTTCGCGTACGACGCGACCGGGGTCGTCCCTCCGGTGGACGACTTCGCCCGCCGGCTGGCCCGGGCGCTGCTCACGGGGCTCCACTGACCGGCGTTCCACCGGTGCCGTGGGGTGGCTGCGGGCACTCCTGGTCCGGCGTTTGCTTCGGTGCCCGGCGTGGGTGCGGGCCGGGGGTGGGTCGCGCGGCCCGGCGCTTGCGGGTTGCCGCCCGCGCCCACCCGTGCCGCCCCAGGCGGCACGACTGCCC
>NZ_BMWA01000018.1 GCF_014650995.1 Streptomyces viridiviolaceus | reverse complement strand
TCCACACCACGCGTGCGCATCCGAACGCACTGTCCAGCGCACGGCGCTGTGTGGCGTCCGGGTAGGCCCGGTAGTTGCAGCGGAGCTGCACGACAACGACATTACTACTATTGGTCTCATGGATGGGGAGAACGACTACAGGCGGGGCAGACACGTTGTTTCGGCGATGCATGTGCACTTGGTCTTCGTGACGAAGTACCGGCGCGGGGTGTTCAACGACGAGATGCTGACACGCTGCGAAGAGATCATGCGCAAGGTCTGCGAGGACTTCGATGCGGAGCTGAAGGAGTTCAACGGCGAACGCGATCACGTCCACCTGTTGGTGCACTACCCGCCCAAGGTCGCGGTCTCCAAGCTGGTCAACAGCCTCAAGGGCGTCTCCGCCCGCCGGATACGGCAGGAGTTCACCGGCCGGATCAACCGCGCCATCATGCATGGGCACCTGTGGTCGCCCTCATACTTCTCCGCATCGTGCGGCGGAGCACCGTTGGCGATTGTCCGCCAGTACATCGAGCAGCAACAACGTCCGCTCTGACGTGCACGTCAGAGCAGCCTTGAGATGCATTCATCCCCGGCGTGAACGCCGGGGCTTTCTGCAAGAGTCCCGGTAACAGGCCCTGACTAGACCTCGATGTAGGCGACGACGACCACGGTGCGCAGGGTGGTGACGAAGTAGAGGACGCGGGCCTGGTCGACGTCGTCGGTGTACTGGCGCCGCTGGGGGCCGGTGGTGTCGCCGGGGATCGGCTGGCCGATCTCGGGGTCGACGGAGATGACGACCAGGGTGCGGTCGAGGGCGTGGAGCGGTGCCGGAAGTGCCGCCTCCGTCAGCGTCACCACTGCTGCGGCCGTGGTACATCCAGAGTTCCGTGGAGGTGCCCCGGGCGGTGCGGCCAGTGAATCCATCACCGTCGATGTCCCCTGACGAGGCGATTTCATTCGGGGCCAGCCGCCGGTGCCACGCCGTTCGCTGTGTGGAGATGCTGTTTGTCGAATCGGTCGTCCCATTCGGCGGTGGCGAGTTCGCCACGGCTGCGGCATCCGCCACGAGGACGGAGCCCGCAGCCGGTTGCTCGGCGGACAGAGGTCAGCCGCTGACCGTGATGTCAGAGCTTCCGCTGCTCTGGTAACCCTCGGTGGCCATGATCATGTAGTACCTGAACTGACCCATGTTCATGCCCGCGCGCGCCCAGGCGTCGAAGTGGTTGCCGGTGGTGATGGTGCCGGAGCCGCTGGTCACCTTCGACTGCCGGACGCTCCAGTACTGGTCGAAGGTGCGGGTGCCCTCGACAGAGGGGGCGTTGTACCGCGTCGTCTTGTAGATGTCGTACGTGCCGCCGTCGCTGTGGACGGTGCCCCTGTACTCGCCGGTGGGTCGGTAGCTGCCCCAGTTGTCGACGATGTAGTACTCCACTAGCGGGTTCGACGTCCAGCCGTAGAGGCAGCCGTAGCCGTTGCCCGACGGGTTGAAGTAGCCGGTGTAGCGGACCGCCCTGCGCCCGCCGGTGCTCCAGCCCTTGCCGGCGACGAAGTTGCCACAGTTGGTCCACCGGGTGCTGTAGCTGCCGCCGCCCTTGAGCGTCATGGAGACGGAGCCGCCGCCGTCGGTCCAGAACGAGTAGTACATGCCGTCGTAGCCGGTCTGGTTGGTGGTGATGGTAGTGGCGGCGTGGGCGGTGCCGGGCAGCAGCAGTCCGGACGCGGTGGCGAGCGCGACGGTGCCGGCGCCGCCGAGGAAGCCTCGTCGACTCAAGCCGCTGGAGGGAGCGGAGTTCTGCTGAATCTGGTCCTGCTGCATGCGTCCTCCCGATGAAGGCTGGTGGGGGCGGGCGGCTTCTGCTGCCCGCGGCCTTGCACGGAACACGGCGGGGTCGCCCGTCGTCGTGCCGCAACGACCGACCGCCATCCCCGGTCACATGACGCGAGGGGAACGACGGTCTCCTGTCGTTCGGTGGCCACAGTCTTTGTAAGGCACATGACATAGTCAACACTTTCGACACTCTTTCGGAAATGTTTTCCGAACCAGAAGAGATCTCGGCCAGTACATCTTCACTGGTCAAGCTACGCCCGACGCGAACCTTCGCGAGGGATGGAATGAGATGGAGAGGGAACTCATCGCAAGCACGTGAACTATGATCGAAACTTTCGAACCGACTGGATCCGGTAGCGGGGTCCAAGCGCCTGGACCTCTTCGAAGACGGACCAGGGCGCGACAACGGCACCGGGGTGAGAGGAACCCCTGCCGCAGGACGGCTGGGGTTCCTCAAGGCGGTGAGTGTCGGTCAGCAGGGGGAATCGCCCATGCCATGAACAACTCGCCCACACGCCCGCAGACCGCACCACATCACGGTCACTGTGGACCGGGAAGGTCAGCGTTGCAGGGTGAGGACACCCGGCCGCCACGGCAGTCGGTTGTAGTCACCGCCCGCGGTGGGGGACTTTCCCTGGTAGAGGAACTGCAGGTTGCAGGGGTCGATGGTCATGGTCTGGTCGGGGTTGTTGCGGACCAGGTCACCGTGGCTGATGTCGTTGGTCCAGGTGGCACCGCTGTTGGCCTTGCCCGCGAAGGGGTTGCTCTCGGTGGCGGCCTGCGGGGTCCACGAGCCGCTCAGGCTGGAGGCCGTGAACGAGCGGAAGTAGCGCCCGTTCGCGCCCATCGCCTCGACGATCATCAGGTACTGGTTCTGGCCCTGAACCTTGTAGACCTGCGGCGCCTCGAACAGGTTGGCCTTCGTGTCGCTCATGATCGTCGTGTACGACGAGCCGAAGTTGCCCGGGAAGTTCCCGATCGGCATGCTCGCTCGGTAGATCTTGCCGTTGTCACCGGCGAAGAACAGGTACATGTTCTGGCCGTCGGCGATCAGGGTCTGGTCGATCGGTCCAGTGTCGGAGTCGGGGATGCTTCCGGTGAACAGCGGCTGCGGAGCGGACCAGCCGTTGGGGTTGGTCGGGTCGCTCGACGTGCGGTAGATGAAGGGCCAGGCACCCCACTGGTACGCCAGCACCCAGATGTTCTTCGGCTCGAAGTAGAACAGCGTGGGCGCCACCGCGGCCTGGCTCATCCCGGTCTGGCCGGCCGACGCCATGTCCGACCAGTTCGTGAAGGGACTGAACATCATCGAGCCGTACGACGTTCCCGAGAAGTTGGACGCGTAGACCAGGTGCTTGCCGTTGTGCGTCACGGTGGTGAAGTCCTTCACCGCGGCCCACCCGTTCGCCGGCTGCGCCAGCACACCCGTCGACGTCCACCGGTACGTCGACGGAAGAGAACACGCGCCGCCCCCCGGCGCGGACAGGCCGGTCCACTTCTGGTTGCTGCCACCGTTGCACGTCCCGATCTGCACCGCCGTGCCATTGGCCGTACCGGCGCCCGCAGCCTCGAGGCACAGCCCGGACTCCACGCCGACGACCGTGCCGTCGGAGTTCAGGCGCCACTGCTGGTTCGCACCGCCGGAACAGGTCCAGATCTGCACCCGGGTACCGGCCGTGGTGGCGTGGCCCGGAACGTCCAGGCACTTGTTGCCGTACACGGTGAGCTGGTTGCCGTCCGTCAACGTCCACTGCTGGTTGGTCCCGCCCCAGCAGTCGTAGATCTGCAGGTACGTGCCGTTGGTCTGGCTGGCGCCCGGCACATCGAGACACCGGCCGGAACCAGCACCGCGCAAGGCGCCGCTGGAGGCCGCCTGAGCTGGGGCGGCGACGAGCATCGCCGCCAACGCGGCCAGGGCCGCAACCACGGCGGCGAGCACCACAGACGGATGCCTGCGGCTGAAACTTGCTCTGTGCATGGGGACTTCCTCAACCTTGAGTAGGCGGTTCCGGTCGGCCTCGTCAGAGGTTGTCCGGACTGTCGGGGTGGTGCGGTGTAGTGCGGTGTGCGGCGGTCCGTGCCGGCGAACCGCCTGACGCGGACCGAACCGCCCAGCGCCGGGTTGGCACGATCGAAGAAGGCGGCGAGAACGAGATTGACAAGGCCATGACATACGCATAGGACACGACTCCCTGCGGCTCTGCGTCCGGACGGCGTGACCCGGAGTTGCTCTGCTGCGCAATGAAGCGACTCGACGTGTTCGTGATATCGGACAAAGGTCGAAGTGTCGAGCAACCTGAATGATAGGGACCCGGTGAACGGCGTCAATCCCTCTCGCATGTATCGCCATCAACGCCGAAACATTCTGAGCGGGGAAGCCGACGCTCTCGGCGGACCGCCGCTCCAAGCGGCATCCGCACACTCACTCCGGCCCCGACCCCAGCCCTACAACACGGCCGACGAGGGCGCCGTCCGGCTCACCGGGGATTCCGAAAGTTTCGAATGAGGAACGGAAATTTTTCTGCGGGAAGTATTGACGATCCATCATCAATCCCTCAATCATCCCTGTCTAGAAATGGGCCATGGTTCGCGCTTTCGAACTTCATCGGCCCTGGGCGATCCGTGCTGCACGGCAGATCCACGCACAGCTGTACGCCAGATCCGCGCACCACAGCACCTGCGCCACCCGTTTCGTTCCGGTGAGGTTCGCGCCAGCGCATGCTGCTCTTCGCGCAGTTGGAGAGGTACGCGACGCCGCGTGGCGGTCCCCCGGCTGAGCCGCGATGGAGTACCCGCATGCCTGTGTCGGAACACCCGCTGCCGCCCGCCGTACGTCACCCGACGGGCCGACCGTGTGCGGCCCGTGCCCGTTGAGATCGTCCCGGTCCCATGACCGCGGTGTCCGGTGATTCGTGCTGCCCGGGCTCCGGCCCGCCCCGTCCGTCTGCCGCGTGGGAGCGGACGACGCAATCCCCTGCGATTCAGTCCTTCCGTGATTTCTACCCTGGAGGCACAGTCATGGGCTCGTATGCCCTTCCCAGACCCGTTGTCGGCCGGAAGATCCGCGGCCTGCTGTTGGCGCTGCTCGTCGGCGTCCTCGGTGCGGCCGCCGCACTGGTCGCGCCGCCGACCGCACACGCCGCCGAGAGCACGCTCGGCGCCGCGGCCGCGCAGAGCGGCCGCTACTTCGGCACCGCCATCGCCTCGGGCAGGCTGGGCGACCCGGCGTACACGACGATCGCGAACCGCGAGTTCAATTCGGTGACGGCCGAGAATGAGATGAAGATCGACGCCACCGAACCGCAGCGCGGCCAGTTCAACTTCACCGCCGCTGACCGCGTCTACAACTGGGCCGTTCAGAACGGCAAGCAGGTGCGCGGTCACACCCTGGCCTGGCACTCCCAGCAGCCCGCCTGGATGCAGAGCCTCAGCGGCAGCACACTGCGCCAGGCGATGATCGACCACATCAACGGCGTGATGGGCCACTACAAGGGCAAGATCGCCCAGTGGGACGTCGTGAACGAGGCCTTCGCCGACGGCAGCACGGGCGCCCGGCGCGACTCCAACCTGCAGCGCACCGGCAACGACTGGATCGAGGTCGCCTTCCGCACCGCGCGCGCCGCCGACCCGGCCGCCAAGCTCTGCTACAACGACTACAACGTCGAGAACTGGACCTGGGCCAAGACCCAGGCCATGTACGCCATGGTCCGGGACTTCAAGCAGCGCGGCGTGCCGATCGATTGCGTCGGTTTCCAGGCGCACTTCAACAGCGGCAGCCCCTACAACAGCAACTTCCGCACCACCCTGCAGAACTTCGCCGCCCTCGGCGTCGACGTGGCCATCACCGAACTTGACATCCAGGGCGCCCCGGCCACGACCTACGCCAACGTGACCAACGACTGCCTGGCCGTCCCGCGCTGCCTCGGCATCACCGTCTGGGGTGTGCGCGACACCGACTCCTGGCGATCGCAGGACACGCCGCTGCTGTTCAACGGTGACGGCAGCAAGAAGCCCGCCTACACCGCCGTCCTCGACGCGCTCAACGGCGGTTCCACCATACCGCCTTGGGATTCCGGACCGATCAAGGGCGTCGGTTCGGGCCGCTGCCTGGACGTGCCCGGCACCAGCACCACCGATGGCACCCAGCTCCAGCTGTGGGACTGCAACAACGGCACCAACCAGCAGTGGACGTACACCGCCGCCGGCGAGCTCAGGGTCTACGGCAACAAGTGCCTGGACGCTGCCGGCACCGGCAACGGCACCAAGGTCCAGATCTACAGCTGCTGGGGCGGCGACAACCAGAAATGGCGCCTCAACTCCGACGGGTCCATCGTCGGCGTCCAGTCCGGCCGCTGCCTCGACGCCGTCGCAGGCGGCACCGCCAACGGCACCCTGATCCAGCTCTACTCCTGCTCGAACGGCAGCAACCAGCGCTGGACCCGCGCCTGATGGGGCCTGCCACCAAGGAACGGGTGAGTCCGCGCTGCGCCGTGCCCTCGCCACCGCCCCGGCCCGCCCCGCCTGGTACCCCGGCTGCGAAGCCCGCGTCCAGGCCGTCCGAGACCTCCACCCAGGTGCGGAGAAGCCCGGCGGCACGCCCGAACGAACCCTCCTCACCGGACTGGACCTCACCGACTCCGATGCCGAGGATGGCGCTGCGATCCACCACGACGGCGTGCTTGCCGGCGAGGTCGACGTCGTACGCCTCCAGCAGCCGCATGATCCCGCCCGGAGTGCAGGAGACGAAGCCCGGCAGACCGAAGCTCATCGCGGCGAAGGACTGCATGGTGACGCCGTCGACATCCTTCTGCGGAGCGATGGCCTCGAACGCCGCCCGCTCGTCGATGTGCCGGCCGCACGGGTGCTGGAGCAGGATGCCGTGCATGTCCGGATCGCCGGACAGACCGGCAAGGGTGTCAATCAGTTCGGCGGTCGTGGTCGTGGCGGGCAGACCGATATGCCGGGACTGGATGCCTGCCTTCGCACACCGCGCCCGTTTCATGCGGACGTACGTGGCCGACGCGGGATCCTCTCCCACCAGCACCGTCGCCAAACAGGGACTGGTCCCCGTGCGTCGTGAGATCTCCGCCGCCCTGGCAGCGGCCTCGTCGACGATGCGTTTGGCGAGGCCGGTGCCGTCCATGAGCCGGGCCGTCTGCGTCGCGGACATCGTTGCCCTCCAGGCGTTGCTGACCACTCGCCCAGGCGCCCGGCAACGACATCTCGTCAGACCGCTCCCCGGTGGTGCACCACCTCAGCGCCAGTCACGGCCCACACGGAACTGTAGTAGACGCAGATGACAAACGCCGCCGCTGGACGTGCACGAAGCCAACCAGGGGCCCGACCGCCGCAGGTCAGAGCCCTGCGCCGGGTAGCCGGCACCCGTCACCGTGGCCCGGCCTGAGCGACGCCGACGACGAGGGCGACCAGGACCCCGGCGCCGGTCAGGACCACCGTCAGCGGCCGGGCGAGCGCCGGGTGGCGGTGGACGAGGTAGCCGAGAGCCCCGAGGAAGAGCAGGCCGACAAGGAGCAGGAGCAGCACGACGAGCAGAGCGAGCGTGGACACGAGCGGTTCCCCCCAGGGTTCGGGCACGCGGCGGATCCGCGTGCAGTGGATGGCGGAGCGCGGACGCTCCTCAGCCCTTGCGTCTCGGGAGGCGTCCCGGACAGGGCGACGCCAGGGTCCTTGATGCAGGGGTTAGGCGCGCAACCCCGGCCTGACCAGCGCTTGACGGCAGCTGGCTCTCGGGCACCGGCCTGGCTTTCGCAACGTGACGGCGTTTCTCCGCCTGGGGCTGTGAGGTTCGCCCGAACCCTGATGAGGCAGGATGCACACGCCCGATCAGCACCAGAGAGAGCGAGGCCGGCGATGACCGAACCAGGCGCGGTGGACCTGATCCACTTGGAGGACGCGGATGGCGACCGCTGCATCGTTCGCGTAACCGGCCGCTACAAGCACGATGCGCTGACGACTAACGACGTTCTCCAGGCTGAGGTCTTGGCGCACGCCAGCTTCGTCGATGCCCGGCTAGAGCTCTATCTCTTCCAGCGGGACCTCGACGCTTGGCAGCAGGAGCTGACTGGCCTCGCTCCGGGCACGGGCGCGAGCATAGGTGGCCATCGCGGGCTGAATCTGGTTCTCCGCATGCAAGAGGACCGCTCTCTTGCCATAACAATCCTCGATCCTGACCGCCTTACTGCGCTGCTGTGGATCCAGCCGCAGGAGAACTGGATAGACGAGCACCAGGACCGACTGGAGCAGGTCCGGCAGACCTGGCCCAGTGAGGCCCCATGACCTACGAATGGCGTCCACCGCAGGAGAGCTGAGCGGTACCGCTTCGCCCCGCGAGACATCACGAGTTCAGCTTCAGTAGCAGGAGCCGTTGTCGGAGAGCTCGAGGCTAACCCCTGTGACCGACATTCCGCCCCAGCGGACCACCGTCCGGTCCTGCGGCCTGGGCGCCGACTCTGCGGCAATGCTGCTTTTCAGCTTCTCCCCGGCTGCTCTTCCCGAGACGCTTCGGCCCCTCCAAAAGAGGTGCGCCCCGTTGCCCCGTTTTCCGGGATGACCGCCGAAACACTGCCGCTACAGTAGCCGTCGGGTCGCCACCGTGGCCTCGCAGAAATCGCTCGAGTTCAAACGCATTGTCCGGCGAGACCCTGTTGACGATCACGCCGACACCATCACCAGGGTGGACATCCCCCATGCGGGCAGCGGCAGTTGGCGCGCTGAGTTTGCCCAGCGCGCGCGGCGCCTCGCCGTTGCGGGCGAGTCCGCGCAGCATCCGGCCGGTGGAGAACATGCCCGAGTTACAGGAGGAGAGGGCGGCGGTCAGCACGACGAAGTTCATGATGCCGGATGCCATCGGGATGCCGACCTGGGCGAAGAACTGCACGAAGGGGCTGGCACCCGGGGTGTAGTGGGTCCAGCTGAGGACGGACAGCAGGACGGTCAGGGAACCGACGTAGAAGATGACAGCCCGCACGGAGGGCCGTCGCCGCGTACAACGCGCTGGGTGGGAGCCGATCCGTGCTGTGTGCGGGCGCAGGTTCCGTGGAGGCGACGTTGATCACGACCTTTCGACGGCGTGCACTTCGCGGCGCGGGGCCGCGCGCCCACGCTGTTCTCCGTGGCGCTGGAGGACCGGATGTGCCCGCCGTCGACGGTTATCGCCGCGTTCAACACCTGTGCCCACGAGGACAAGCAGATCGAGGTCTTACGGCTTCGACGACAGCGAGGGCGGCGGCGTGTTCCAGGAGGCCGCGCAACTGCGCTGGCTGCCAGGGCGGCTGACGAACTGACATGTGTCTGCTCACGCACGGGCTCTTGACCGTCTCGCCGAGAGGGCCTAGCTTCCAGACAGAAAGCGCTTGCCGTACCGTTTTACGCCGTCGCCTCCCGGCCTGCACCCCGGGCGACCGAAGGAGTTTCCCATGGCGAGCAGGGCCGACACATCCGTCGCGTACGACGGCCTGCCCGGCGGGATCGGCGTCTCCCGGCTGCGGGTGTACGACTGGCCGGCCGCCGACGGCCTGCGCGGCGGCACGCCCCATGTTCATCTGAGCTGTTCGGAGGGGTACGCCGTGACCGGCGGCCGGGGCGCGGTGCAGACCCTGACGGCATCCGGGTTCGAGCAGACCGAGCTGACGCCGGGCGCGCTGGTGTGGTTCACGCCGGGCACGATCCACCGGCTGGTCAACGAGGGAGGCCTGACCATCGTCGTGCTGATGCAGAACTGCGGTCTGCCGGAGGCGGGCGACGCGGTCCTGACGCTGCCGCCCCATCTGCTTGCCGACCTCGTCGCCTACCGTGCGGCCATCGCTCTGCCGGAGGCGGGCTCCGAGGAGGAGTTGGAAGCGGCGGCCCGCCACCGCCGTGATCTGGCCCTTGAGGGTTTTGCGGCACTGCGCAAGGCGACCGAGGCCGGGGATCTGGAGCCGCTGGCGGCGTTCCACCGGGCCGCCGCGGCGCTGGTGCGGCCACTGGTCGGCCGGTGGCGCGGACGCTGGCAGGACGGGGCGGCCGCCGCGTCCGCGGCGACCGGCGCACAGCTCGACCGTCTCGAGCGCGGCGACGCGGACCATCTTGCGCAGGCGAGACTACGGACCGAACAGCCCACCGTCCGGGGCCGGTTCGGTATGTGCGGCCGCCTCGACGTGTACGACATCGGCTGAGCGACGGCGCCCCGGACCCGGCCCGGCCGCCTCACTCCCCCGAGGGCGCCAGGAGCTTCCTGGACTCCAGGTAGTCGCGCGCCACGTCCTCCGGCAGCCGCCGCCAGCTGTCGACCTGCTTGTTGAGCCGTGCCAGGTCGGCTGTGGTGAGGACGGTGTTGAGTGCGGCCAGTGCACGGGTGGCGCCCTGTCCGCCCGCCTCCAGACGGGACGTGGGCATGCCTCATGCGACTTTCGATCGCTCCGGGCAGGCTGAGCGCGATCCTTCGCGCATCGTCGGCAGTGGCCATGGCGCAACCGCACGACCCGCCACCGACAGGCCCCGGCTGCCGTGCCACACTGCGCGCTTCCGACCCATTGACCCCCCGCAACGCCGGACCCTACGCTGTGCGGCGTATTCAGAAAGCGCTTTCTCGCCCTGTAGCAGGACCTACCAGCACCGGGAGCGCCATGACTGATCACCACCCCAGACGGCATGAACGGCCCAGAGCCCTTGGCACCGCACTCTCCCCCGTCTCCGTCATCACCGCACTGCTGGCGCTGCTCCTCGGCCTCCTGGTGACCCTGTCACACCGTGCCGAAGCAGCGCCCTACCGCGTACTCGTCTTCTCCAAGGTCACCAACTTCACCCACGACTCGATCCCCGCCGGTATCGAGGCCGTCAAGAAGCTCGGCAGCGAGAACGGCTTCGAGGTCGAGGCCACCGACGACGCCTCGGCGTTCACGGACGCGAACCTTGCCCGCTTCCAGGCGATAGTCTTCAACAACACCAACTCCACCCCGGAGAGCGGCGATCTGCTCGACACCGCGCAGCGAGCCGCACTGCAGAAGTACATCCGGGGCGGCGGCGGATGGGTCGGCCTGCACGCCGCCTCCGCGAGCGAGCGCGACTGGGCCTGGTACGAGGGCCTGGTCGGCGCCATCTTCGACAAGCATCCGGCGGTGCAGACCGGCCGGATCAAGGTGCTCGACCGCTCGCACCCCTCCACCGAGAGCCTTCCCGAGCTCTGGGAGCGCACGGAGGAGTGGTACAACTGGCGCACCAACCCGACCGGCAAGGTGCACACGCTCGCGCAGGTCAAGGTGCGTGACGGGGTCACCGGCCTCGACGAGGGGGTCGACCAACCGTATTCCTGGTGCCAGAACTACGACGGCGGACGCTCCTGGTTCACCGCCGGCGGCCACGCCGATTCCGCCTTCCAGGAGCCGGAATTCCTGAAGCACCTACTGGGCGGCATCCAGTGGGCGGCGGGCAACAAGCCCGGTGACTGCACGGCCAGCAAGACCGGCGCCTTCCAGCGCACCCCGCTGGCCACCAGCGACCTCGCCGACCCCTTCGAGCTGGCCGTGGCGCCCGACCGCCGGGTCTTCTTCATCGAGCGCACCGGCAAGGTGAAGGTCATCGACCAGTCGACCCTCAAGGTCGCTACCGCGCTGGACTTCGAGTACACGCCCGAGATGACGAGTCAGTCGGACGGCCTGCTGGGACTCGCCCTCGACCCGGACTTCGGCGAGAACAACTGGCTGTACCTGCTGAACTCCGACAAGACCGAGAAACAGCTCAATGTCTCCCGCTTCACCGTCTCCGGCAGCACCATCGACCCGGCGTCCGAGAAGCGGCTGCTCACCATCCCCACTTTCCGCGGCGAGGGCCGGGCCAACTCCCACATGGCGGGCTCGCTCGCCTTCGACAAGGACGGCAGCCTGTATGTCGCCACCGGCGACAACACCGACCCGTTCGCGTCCGACGGCTTCACGCCGATCGACGAGGGCGAGGGGCGTCGCGCCTGGGACGCACAGGGCACCTCGGGCAACACCAACGACCTGCGGGGCAAGATCCTTCGCATCACCCCGAAGGACGACGGCACGTACACCGTGCCCGAGGGCAACCTCTTCGCGCCCGGCACCGAGAAGACCCGTGCCGAGATCTACGCCATGGGCATGCGCAACCCGTTCCGGATCACCACCGACCCCGTCAGCGGTGCGCTGCTGGTCGGCGACTACGGCCCCGACGCCCGTGCAGCCAGGCCCGACCGCGGGCCGGAGGGCACCGTCGAGTACCTGCGGATCACGAAGGCGGGCAACTTCGGCTGGCCGTACTGCGTCGGCAACAACACCCCGTTCAATGACTACGACTTCCAGACGCGGACCTCGGGACCGAAGTTCGACTGCGCGAACCCCGTCAACGACTCGCCGAACAACACGGGTCTGACGAATCTCCCGCCGGCTCAGCCGGCCACGGTCTGGTACGCCTACTCGGCCTCCGCCGAGTTCCCCGAACTCGGCACCGGTGGCGGCGGCCCCATGGGCGGCCCGGTCTACGACTACGACCCCGCCAACACCTACCCGGGCAAGTTCCCGGCGGCGTTCGAGGGCAAGTGGTTCAACTACGAACTGACCCGCAAGTGGTTCAAGACCTTCTCCATCCAGCAGCAGGACCAGACGTTCACCGACCCACGCTTCGAGCCGGTGAAGGCCGGGGACCTGCACTCCATCAACAGCGTCTTCGGTGACATGACGTGGAACCAGCCCTTCGACGCCGAGTTCGGGCCGGACGGCGCGATGTACGTCATCGACTTCGGACTCGGCAGCGGCACGGGCCGGGGCGGCAGCAACGAGGGCTCCGGCATCTACCGCATCGACTACGTGGCCCACAACCGGCTGCCCGCGGCCAAGGCGACGGCCACCCCCGACAGCGGTTCCGTCCCGCTGACCGTCCAGTTCTCCAGCGACGGCTCCGGACTGCCCGACGACAAGCCCGTGACGTACGCCTGGGACTTCGACGGCAACGGGACGACCGACTCGACCGAGGCGAACCCGACCCATGTGTACAAGGAGAAGGGCCGCTTCACCGCCCGGCTCACCGTCACCGGACCCGGCGACCTGACGGGCCTCGCCGTCCAGGACATCACCGTCGGCAACACCCGGCCCGAGGTCACCATCCAGCAGCCGCCGAACGGTGGGATGTTCAGCTTCGGCGACACCATCCCCTTCACCGTGAAGGTCAAGGACAAGGAGGACGGCGAACGGATCGACTGTTCCCGTGTCGTCGTGCAGTCGCAGCTCGGACACGACTCCCATCTCCACCCGCTGGACAACTACACCGGCTGCGCGGGCGAGATCGTGACCGACGCCGGTGACAGCCACGGCCCCGGCCAGAACCTCTACTACGGCATCACCGCCCAGTACGAGGACAAGGCGGCACCTGGCGTGCCCGCCCTGACCGGGTCGGCCTCGCTGACGCTGCGCACCAACTTCCGTGAGGCGGAGCACATGACATCGACCGGCGGAGCGCACGCCGGCGCGGTCGTGAGCAGCCGCACCGACGCCTCCGGCGGCAGTCGGCTCAGTGAGATCGAGCACGGCGACTGGATCAGCTTCGACCCGGTCAACCTCAAGGGCATCGACTCCGTGACCGTGGGGGCCGGTTCGGGCGGTATCGGCGGCACAGTGGAGTTCCGTGCCGGATCACCGACCGGCAAGCTGCTCGGCAAGGTGACCGTGCCGGCCACCGGCGGCTGGGGCAACGTCGTCTCCCCCACGACCGCACTGGCGGACCCGGGGGGCATGTCCAAGCTGTACGCGGTCTTCACCAACCCGAAGTGGGCCGCGGACAAGGCCGACCTGTTCGCCGTGGACTGGCTGCACTTCAACGGGCCCGGCGTGGAGAAGCGCCAAGGCGCCAAGGTGACCGTCACAGCCACGCCGGCCACCGGGAAAGCACCGCTCGCCGTCCAGTTGTCCGGCGGTGTCCGTCTGCCCGAGGGCCGTACCGCCGCCTCGTACCACTGGGACTTCGGCGACAACGCCCGGCCCGCGGGCGATGAGACCTCGAAAGCCACCCACACCTATGCCCGCCCGGGCACGTACACCGCCCGGCTCACGGTCACCGACGACAAGGGTGACACGACCACCGGCTCCGTCCGCATCAACGTCGGCTGACGTGAAGGAGATCCGAATGAACGGCACCAGACGCGCATTCCTCGGCAAGGCCCTCGGCGTCGCCGCCGCGGGCGTGGCTCTCACCGTTGCCGGTCCAGTCGCCCACGCCGCCGAGGCGAACGGCGCGGCCGCACAGCGCCACCGCCGCATCCCGCCCTCCGGAATCGGTATGCACCTCTTCACCATGCGCTCCGCGCTGGCGGCGGACTTCAAGGGGACGCTCGCCCGTCTCGCGGAGATCGGTTACGCGACGGTCGGCGTCAGCGGCCGGCACGGCAACAGCGCCGCCGCGATCCGCGCCATGCTCGACGAAACGCACCTGCGGGCGGTCCTGGAGCACGTGGGCTACGACACCGTACGGGGCAGCGGCCTGCCGCAGGCCCTCGACGACATCCGCACCCTCGGCGCCCGATGGATCGTCGTGCCCAGCCTCCCCGGGGCGATGCACACGCCGGCCGGGTTCCGGGAAGCGGCCAGGGAGTTCAACAAGGCGGGGCTCGCGGCCCGCGAGGCGGGGCTCGGCCCGCTGCTGTTCCACAACCACGGCGCGGACCACCAGGTGGTCGACGGCGAGAACCTGTACGAGATCCTGCTGCGGGAGACGGACCCCGACCTGGTCGGCTTCGAGCTGGACGTCTACTGGGCGGCGAAGGGCGGCAGCAGCGACCCGCAGGACCTGTTCGCGGAGCACCGTCGCCGCTTCCCGGCGCTGCACGTCAAGGACATGGACCCGAGCGGCGGCTTCGCCGATGTCGGCTCCGGGGTGCTGGACTTCGCGGCGATGTTCGACACGGCGCGCAGCGGTGGTGTGAAGCAGTGGCTGGTGGAGCACGACTCACCCACCGACCCGTTCGCCACCGCGCAGGACGGCTACACGTACCTGGCGAACCTGAGGTACTGACCGGCCCGTACGAAGGAGCCCCGCACCACTCCTGGGATGGTGCGGGGCTCCTCCGGGTCCGCAGGGGCCGCCCAATCCGGGACACGCGGATCGGCT
Source organism: Streptomyces viridiviolaceus (assembly GCF_014650995.1). Taxonomy (GTDB): domain Bacteria; phylum Actinomycetota; class Actinomycetes; order Streptomycetales; family Streptomycetaceae; genus Streptomyces; species Streptomyces viridiviolaceus. The sequence continues at coordinate 165,422 of NZ_BMWA01000018.1, read as the reverse complement.
GCAGTCACCTGGCGGACCTCAGGAACCGGCCGATGGACACGAAGGATCCCCGCACCACCCCCATGGATGGTGCGGGGCTCCTTCGCTCCCCGGACAGCTCAGTCCTGCGCGGAGACCGCGCCGAGCAGGCCGCGGATGTGGGTGGTGGCCTCCCGGAACTCGGGCCGCCCCATCGTCTCCGTGTAGTCGCGCTCCGGGGGCAGACCCACGTCGATGATCTCGGTGATGGTGCCGGGCCTGGGACTCATCACCACCACCCGGTCGGCGAGGTAGCAGGCCTCGGAGATGGAGTGGGTGACCAGGAGCACGGTGGTGCCGGTCTCCCGCCAGATACGGTTGAGTTCGGTGTTCATCTGCTCGCGGGTGAGCGCGTCGAGCGCGCCGAACGGCTCGTCCATGAGCAGGACGGGCGGCTCGTGCAGCAGGGCGCGGCACAGGGCGACACGCTGCTGCATACCGCCGGACAGTTCGTGCGGCAGCGCGTCCTCGAAGCCGCTCAGGCCAGTCATCGCGATCAGCTCGTCAGCGCGTCGCCGACCCAGCTCCGCTGGCATCTTCCGCATCTCCGCCTGCAGCAGGATGTTGCGGCGCGCCGAGCGCCACTCCAGCAGGGCCGCGCGCTGGAAGACGTAGCCGATGTCGTGCCGCGGACCCTGTACCCGCTCGCCGTTCAGCAGCACATCGCCCGTGGACGGCTTCAGCAGCCCCGCGACCAGCTTGAGCAGCGTCGACTTGCCGCATCCGGACGGGCCGACGATCGCGACGAACTGCCCCATGGGCACATCGAGATCGACGTCCGTCAGCGCGGTCACGTCACGGTTCCTGGTACGGAAGCGGACCGCAACGTCCTTGATGCCGACCGCCGCTGTGGTGCCGGACCCACTGCTTCGTCCGTCCTTGGTCACTGCCGGCTCCCGCACGGTGGTGTTCCTGGGCATCCTCATCCCTTCATCGCGGTGGCGCTGTCCCAGTACTCGGCCACGGCCTTGGGGCTGCCCACTAGTCCGGCCTCGGCGAAGACGTCGATGGTCTGCTGCCAGTCGGCCTCGGTGTTGACTCCCGGCGCCTTTCCCTGCGTCGACTGGGTGTGCAGGAGAGTGAGCGTCGTGGCGAACTGCTCGGACAGGACCTGCTTCGGCGGGAGCTGCTCACTCGCGCCCTCCATCGAGGCGACGGCCGGCTCCGGTGCCTTCTCCGCGGCAGCGAACGACTCGCTGACCGCCTTCGCCATGCGCTCGGCGAGGTCCTCATTGCCGGTGATGACCTTCTGGCCGGCGATGAGGCCGTTGGAGTAGAAGTTCAGCCCGTTCTCGGAGAAGCGCAGATACGAGACCGGCTTCTTGGCCTTGTTTTGCATGGTGGGGCCCTGGTCGCTGGCGTAACCGAGCAGTCCGTCGGTCTTGCCGGAGATCACGGCGGCGATCTTGCCGGCTGGGTCGGTGTTCTGGACCTTGACGTCGGACTCGGCAAGACCGTTCTTCTTCAGGAAGATCGGGAATGTCTTGGAGAGTGCGTCGCCGGCGGTGCCCGCGATGGTCCTCCCCTTGAGATCGGCGGGGCTTGTGATGCCCTGCGACTCGAAGGACTGCACCGACGCCGGAGTGGTCTGCAGGAAGACGCCGAGGCTCTTGACCTTGACGCCCGCGTCAACACCGGACAGGACGGCGGGCGTGTCGGCCCAGCCGAAGTCGGTCTGTCCGGCACCGGTCGCCTGCACCGTCTTCTGGGAGCCCTGGCCGGCGCGGATCTCGATGTCGATGCCGTACTTCTCGAAGATCTTCTGCTGCTTGCCGTAGTAGAACGGCGCGTGTTCGCCGTACGGGTACCAGTTGAGCGTCAGCGTCACCTTCTCCAGTTCCTTGCCGGAGGAGCTGGTCGAGGTGTCCGAGCCGTCCTCCCCGCAGGCCGTGGCGACCAAGAGCAGCGGTACGAGGCCGGTCAGAAGCAGTCTGCGCGCAGTCATGGCTGGTCCTTCTTGTCAGCTTGGGACATGTGGCCGGTCATCGGGTCAGTACGTGGTGGTGACGCCGGTCTCGCGGCGGCTGGCGTGCCACGGGAGCAGCAGCTTCTCGGTGACCTCGACGAGGACGAAGAGGACGACGCCGATCAGGGACATCACCAGCAGGCCGGCGAAGAGCATCGGGGTGTCAAGGTTGCCGTTGGCCTGGAGGATCACATAGCCGAGCCCCTCGTTGGCGCCGACGAACTCGCCGACGACCGCACCCGTCACGGCGAGCGTCACCGCGACCTTGAGGCCGGAGAACAGATGTGGCAGCGAGGCGGGCATGCGGATCTTGACAAAAGTCTGCCAGGGGCTCGCGCCCATGGTCGAGGAGAGCTGGAGCATCTCCGGGTCGACCGCCTTGAGTCCCGTCACCATGGAGATGACGACGGGGAAGAAGGCGATCAGCACCGCGATGAGGATCTTCGGTGCGATGCCGAAGCCCAGCCACACGACGAACAGCGGGGCGATGGCGATCTTCGGCACGACCTGGGCGAACAGCAGGATCGGGTAGAGGGTCTTCTCAACGGTCGCCGAGTAGACCATCACGACGGCGGCGAACACCCCGACGACGAGGGCGATCAGGAAGCCGAGGAGCGTCTCGTAGGTGGTCACCCATGTGTGCTGCCAGATGTAGTCGGGCTTCCCGGTCAGTACGTCGAAGGTCTCTCCGGGCGAGGGGACGAGGTAGGGCTCGACCAGCTCGGCGGCGGCGATCACCCACCAGGCGGCGAAGCACGCGAGCAGAAGGGCGACGGGACGCCAGCTCTGCTCGAGCAGCCGCGACGCCCGCTCCCCCGCGCTCGGGCTGTTCCGCCTGTCGACTCCCGCTACCTGCACGGGTGGTGCCTTGATGGCGCTCTGACTCACGGTCAACTCCTGGGTCTCCGGAGCAGTCAGGAAGAGCTGTCCGGATCGGCCGGGTGCATCGAGTTCTCTGCCTCTGAGGGAAAACGCTTTCAGAAAGCGCTTTCTGATACAGTATGGCCACGCTATTGAGTGCCAGTCCGCACGGTCAATAGGTCGTCCCCAAGTTTCGGGGGGTAAAGTGAGTGAACTGGAATCACAGGCTCATGCGACGCTGGACGCCGTCGCCCGCAGAGCGGGCGTGTCCCTCGCAACGGCGTCACGAGCCCTGAACGGCACCACCCGCGTCCGCGAGGACCTGCGCTGCCGGGTACGCGCGGCCGCCGACCAACTGGGCTACATCCCCAACGCCCACGCCCAAGCACTCGCCAGTGCGTCGAACAACACCGTGGGCCTGATCTGCCACGACGTGGGCGACCCCTACTTCGCCGCGATCGCCGACGGCGTGATGCGCGCCGCCGCGGAGAAGGACCTGCTGGTGATGCTGGCCAGCACCTTCCGCGAACCGGCCCGCGAGATCGCCTACGTCTCCACACTGCGCGCCCAGCGGGCCCGCGCCATCCTGCTGATCGGCTCCGGCTTCCAGGACCGGACCTGGGAGCGGGCGCTCGCCGCGGAACTCGAGCCGTACGTGCGGGCGGGCGGACGCGTCGCGGTCGTCAGCCGGCACCGCAGCCTACGGGTCGACGCCGTACTGCCGGAGAACCGGGGCGGCGCCTCGGCCCTGGCCAGGGCGCTGCTCGACCTGGGGCATCGGGAGTTCGCGGTACTCACCGGACCGCCTTCGCTGACCACGGTCTCCGACCGGCTCGCCGGCTTCCGGGCCGAACTGGCGCGGGCCGGTGTCACACTGCCGCCCGAACGGATCGTGCACGGGCCCTTCACCCGCGAAGGCGGGTACACGGCGGCACGAGCGCTGCTCGCCCGCGGCGAACGGCCCACCTGCGTCTTCGCGGTGACCGACGTGATGGCCGTGGGCGCGCTCGCCGCCTTCCGGGAACAGGGCGTACGCGTGCCGGAGGACATCTCACTGGCCGGTTTCGACGACATCCCCCTCGTGCGGGAACTCTCCCCGCCGCTCACGACGGTGGCCCTGCCGCTCACCGCCATGGGGCAGGAGGTGATGGCGCTCGCCCTGCGCGAGCCGCGCGGGCCCCGGTCACGGGTGCTGAGGATGGGCGGTGAGGTCGTCCTGCGCGCAAGCGTCGCTCCCCCACTGTGTGATGTGCCGGTTCGGTGTCAGTGAAAAGGCGTCAGTGAAAGGGCGTCAGGTTGGGGTGTTTCACTGGTCGGGCCACATGCGTCTTGTCGTCGTGGTCGGCCGGCCTCTGCCGGGCAACCGGCACGACTCCCGCGGCTGGGAGGAGTCCGGCGCCAAGGCCGCCGTCGGCAACACCACGATCGCCGACGGAGCCCGACGCCTGGACCGTCCGACCTCGGCGATCACGCGTGAGGTGATGCGCAACGCGGCCCCACCGCCTACCTCACCGACTTGGTCCACCGCGCCACCGAACGCCGCGCCCACCGGCGCAGGCCCGCACAGCCTGCAGCGGCCCGGCAATGGGTGAGAAGCCGCCAGGGCGCCAGTGGCAAGCCAACCGCAGACCAGTCGTCAACACCCAGCCCGCAAGTGCCGCGGCCGGCCAGCGGCGATCGTGAAGAATCGGTCAGCGGCGCCCGGACTGCTTCGACCACCCCGCGTCGACCTCGCAGAAGGCGAGCTGAGTCGTCCGGCCAGTAGGGTGTCGCGGACGACGGCGGCCTGGGCCGTGGCCGCGGCGCAAACGCCGCGGGCGGCGAGGCGCCATAGCTGTACTCGAGGGAGCGTTGCCAGCAATCAAGCTCCCGCTGTTGTTGCCGGGCAAGGAGTCCGTATCGGCAGTCCCGCGCGGCGTGCGATCGGGGCGCGGGACCGCCCATGCCCTGCTGTCCTGTCCGAGCCGGGCACTGAAACCGTACAAAGGAATGGCGGGGTCGCGCACATGTGCCAGTGCAAGAGTGTGACGCCGTTCAATTGTCCAGTGCTGTTTCTAAGGCCCGCCCGAACCGTTCCCCAGTCGCCTCCACCCACCACCCGGGCGCGCCGCGGGCAGGAAGTTGAAGCCTGCCTGCGCACCTCTGCCGCCGAGAACTCGCGTCGCAGGCACTCACCGAGGGTGCCGATACCTCGCAAGGGACACCGTCCTGCCATGTGGAGTCTTCCGACCGAACCCATATCTCACAGCCGGGGCTGATCGTCGTGGACGTCGCTGCTGCCGACGACCGCACTACGCCGGCGTTTCAGGAGTCGTTCACCGCCCTCTGGGCGACCGGTCTCGCAGGCGGACCGCATCACCCGGGATTCGGGTCGCCTTGGCCAGCACCTGCGCTGCTCCGTGGCCATGCGGCAGCGGACCGTCGCCCAGGAATGCACGGTAAGGATTCTGCCCTGCGCGCCGGTGCCCAAAAGGCACAGCCCTGCCCGACGGGCTGCTGCGCGACGTGGATATGCGGGCGCCTGAAGCCGTGTCTGGAGCACGCCCAGGCCGACGGGCCGGAGGTACCGGTGCCCGGTATCCGGCCAGGGCCCATGACGGTGCGGCTGCTTGATGCAAAGGTGCTGGATCGGACGATCCGAAGCACTGTTCGCTCCGTGGTGCGCGGCGTCATGGTGAAGCTGTCGGTGGTGACCTCGGCGAACGAAGGCTCCGGCTCCTCCTCGACGGCGTCGGCGGCGGTCGCAGGGTCCTCGACGGGTGCACTCGACGCGCCCCGCCGCTCGGGCGGCGGGGCTTCTTCGCGTGTCCGGGCTTCAGCGTCGATCATGAACTTCGAGGCTGGCCTCGCATGGCCTTCACTTCCTCGGCCTTCCTCGCCGTGCCACCAATCGCCCACTCGGCACTCGGGGTCTCAGTAATGAACGCGTGCGTAGCCTGGCGCATCGGCTCGCCCGCGATCTCGATGAGTGCTTCAGAAAGGCGTTCCACCATCTGGCGCTTCTCCTCGTGAGTGAAGGCGCCCTCGATGACCTTGATCTCCACGACAGGCATGGTCATGCCCTTCCTTCCGACTGTGCCTGTTATGAAGCTAAGGCGGCTGCCACGGCCGCCGCGCAATGTACGGACCCATTCAGCGCAAGAGAGCTATGCCGCCCCGCCGCCTTCTCGGGTGAGGGTACGTCGAGCCTCGCTTCGGCTGATGCCTGACCTGTTTCCCCGCGTTCCAGCAGCCGCCGACGTGCACCTGCACGGGCGGACTGTCTCGATTCAGCCCCTGCTCCAGCAGCCAGTCGGGCGGCGCCGGCCGGTCATGAATGCCGCGCTGCCGCTCGCGTTCTCGCTGCTCGGCTACGGCGATGGCCTGCCGTACCTCGTCGAGGGCGAGGGCGAGCCAGGTCTCCAGGGTGCGGAGACGGGACAGCTCGAAATCTCATCCGCCACAGGCGTTGCAAGCGTCGGCGATTCGGCCATTGTGGGCCACCGCGCAGCCGCGAGGTAGCGGGCCGAGGGGCGTACAGACCGTGCGGCGCAAGGGGTCCAAGCCGTCCGGAATCGAGCGCGTTCGAATCCCGGTCCATGTCGTTAAGCCGTGCACTGCCGAGCCATCCAGGTACGGCGCCGACCTCATGGAGGGACCAGGTGACTGTGACTGCCGCCTCGACGAGAACTCCCGAGACGCCTCCCCCTCCCCCGCCGGCCACCATCAGCTTCGAGGGCAAGTTCGGCAAGAACCCGCTGGAGGACGCCGGCTTTGGGGCGATGTGCCGACGCTTGCCCTCTGTATTGGCCCACACCGCGCGCAAGGCGTGGGCCGTCGACAGGGCTGGCTTCGTTCTCCTCCTGGTATGCCAGGTGCTCACCGGCGTCGCCGCCGCTGTCGTCCTGGCCTCCACCGCCCGTGCCATGACGCACGTCCTCGGCAGCGGCACCGTTTCCGAACGTCTGCACGGTGCGGTCCCCGCCTTGATCGTGGTGACCCTGGCCGCGGGCGCCGGCCGTATCTGCAGCCTCCTGTCGTCGTACGCGGACGGACGCATCACTCCCCTGCTGACCACCGAAGCCGACGTCGCGCTCGTCTCCGCCGTGCTGCGTGTGGAGTCGTCCGCCTACGGGAGGGACGGTTTTGCCGACCAGCAGGAGGCGGCCGAGATCGGCGTCACCCGCACCCGCCTGATGGTGCAGGACGCGCAGCGGTTCATGTCCGCCCTGATCCGCATGATCGCCGCCGGCGGGGTCATCACCGCGCTGCACCCGCTGATGCTGCCAGTGCTGCTCCTGGCCGTGCTGCCCGCCGGCGTCGGAGCCGTGCTGTCGGCCCGCGTCGACTACCGCACGCACTTCCTCAACATCGGTGACCGCAACGTACGGGCCATGATGCGCAGCTGGGCCACCCACGCCCGCTTCGGCGACGAGGTCCGCGCCAACGGGATGACCGGCTACCAGATCTACTGGTACCAAGCCCTCTCCGACCGCATCGACCGACGCACTCTCGACGCGGCGCCGCAGATGCTGCGGATCCAGTTGTCCACCAGCGCCCTGGGCGGCTTCTTCCTGATGTGCACCTGGGCCACCCTGGCCGGCCTCGCCCTCACCGGTCGTATCGCGCTGCCCGTCGCGGCCACCGCGGTGGTCGCTGTCCAGACCGCGCTCGCCGCGCTGGCCCAGGTCGTCATCAACGGCGCCGCCCTGTTCCACACCTCGCTCTACCTCGCCGACATGCGGGCCTTCCTCGACCTCGCACGCGAGCGCGCTCCGAAGCGGGGTGAGCTGACCATTCCGGAGCGGGTCGACGAGATCCGTATCGAGGAGGCCGTCTACCACTACCCCGGCAAGGAGGATCCGGCCGTCGCAGGAATCTCCTTGACTCTGCGCCGCGGGGAGATCCTGGCCGTCGTCGGCGCGAACGGTTCCGGCAAGTCCACCCTGACCAGACTCATCACCGGGATCGTGCTCGCCGACAAAGGACGCGTCCTGTGGGACGGCATCGATCTCGCCGACGCAGACCCCGGCTCCGTGTGGAGCCGCACCTCACTCGTCCCGCAGAACTTCGCGTGCTGGCCGTTGCGGGCCCGCGAGAACATCACCCTGGGCCAGCCCCGCGCCCACGACGACAAGCCGGTGTGGGACGCCATCGACGCCGTCGGCATGCGCGAGGAGATCGAGAAGCTGCCCCGCCAACTCGACACCCTCCTGGCCCGAGAGCTGTTCGGCGGCGCCGAACTGTCGGGCGGCCAATGGCAGCGGCTCGTATGTGGCCGCGCGCTGTACCGGCAGACGCCACTCATGATCCTGGACGAACCCACCTCCCAGATGGACGCCCGCGGCGAACACGCGATCTTCACGCAGATCAAGCGCCTCGCACCCCAGCGCGTGACGATCGTCGTCACCCACCAGCTGGAGAACACCCGGCTCGCCGACCGCATCCTCGTGATGGACAAAGGCCGCGTCATCGAGCAGGGCACGTACGACGACCTGGTGGGCGCCGGCGGCCAGTTCGCCGAGCTCGTCGCCCTGGCCAAGGACCGCTGACCCCCTACGGAATCGAGACACCCACGTCCTGAAAGGCGAAGCCACGTGACCTCTCCCGCCTCCCCTTCGGATCAGGTTGCACCGCGGGCTGCCCTCTCGGCAGCGCGATACGCCGCGTCCCGGCACGCGATGTGGCTCGGCGCCGCCGCGATCGTCACCGACCAGGTCGGCCGCGTCCTGCTGGTCCACCCGACCTACCGCGAGGACGACCGGTGGCTGCTGCCTGGAGGAGTCGTCGAACCCGGTGAACACCCGCACGTCGCCTGCCGACGCGAGATCACCGAGGAACTGGGGCTGCCGGACCTGCCCCTGGCGGGCGTGCTCGCCGTCCACTCCCTCTCGCCGCACCACCCCGACATCAAGCCGGGCATGCCCTGCCCAGGAGAGATCCGTTACGTCTTTGACGGCGGAACCCTCACCCCCGCCCAGGCGAAGGCGATCCGACTGCCTCGCGAGGAGCTGTCCGAGTTCGCCTTCCTCGAAAGCCGGGACGCGGTACAGCGGCTGCGCCCCGTGGACGGGCAGATCATGCTCGCCGCCTACCGGGCCCGGCTCGGGAACACCGCCACCGCCCACCTCGCCGACGGCCGGCACATCCGCGACGTCCCGCCGCTGGACCGCCATGACGTCCACGTCCGCTACCGGCCCCTGTGGGACAGCCCCCTCAACCGTGCCCCTGTGCCCGAGCGGCTCCCCGTGCAGCAAGCCTGGGCGTGGTGCTTCGTTTCCGACGGCCGGATCGTCCTCGTTGCCGACCCCGGCCCCCGGGGCGCACCACCGACGCTGCCCGGCGGCACCGTGGAGAAGACCGACAGGACGCCCGAGGACGCCCTCTACCGCGAAGCCGCCGAGGAAGCCCAGCTCACCCTGACCGACCCGGTGCGACTGGGCTGGGTGCTGGATCAGGCTGGCGAGGTCTACGGCGGAGTGGGGGCCAACGCCTGGCTCCGTCTGGCCGCCCGGGTCACCTTCATCGGGCCGGCGGCCGTCGACCCCGACACCGGCCACCCCTTCCCACGCCTGCTCGCCCCCCCTGCCCAGGCAGCCGCCCTCCTGGGATGGGGCCCGCCAGGAGCGCGGCAAGCCCGACTCGCCGCCGAGACAGCCCAAGAGCGCTGGAGCCTGCCCACCCCTCGCCCCACCGCCATCGAGGAAGTTCCTGTGGAGGGGATGCGGCTGAGCTGACAAACGACCGCCCCTCCTCGACTCGCTCCGCTCCCTCGGAGGTACACCTATGCCGCTGTCGCACGACCACATCCGCACCACCGTCGAGACCTACGTCGCTCGCCACCCGCACGAGCGCGAGCAGCTCGGCGGCCTCATGGACGCCCTCGACTGGCCCACCGACATCGCCAGCCGCTCCGCCTTCTCCGGACACATCACCTGCAGCGCCATCGTCGTCGACCCCCTCGGCCGCGTCCTGCACGTGCTGCACCTGGCGAGCGGGAAGGTCCTCGCTCCCGGCGGACACACCGAGCCCGAAGACGAGTCCCTGGCGGGGGCCGCCCTTCGGGAGCTGCACGAGGAGACCGGGATCCCACCCCAAGCGGTGATGCCATGGTCCGGCTACGAGACCGTGCCGTTCGACATCGACATCCACGACATCGACGCCCGCCCGGACAAAGGCGAACCGGGCCACCAGCACTTCGACCTCCGCTTCCTCTTCCGCCTGCACACGGCGACAAAGGTGCCGGTGACGTTGCAGAAGGACGAAGTCGGCGCCATCGAGTGGCGGTCCGTGGACAAGGTGACCTCCCCCACCCTGCGCGAGAAGCTGCTCAAGCTCACGCACGCCGTCGAACCGGAAATCGCCAACGCCTCAGCCCTGATCTACAACGACCGCGGCGAGTACCTGCTCCACCTGCGCGACTACTTCCCCGGCCAGATCTGGGAGCCCGGCATGTGGTCCCTGCTGGGCGGCGGCCGAGAACCCCAGGACGCCACCCTGGAACACACCGTGCGGCGCGAACTCGACGAAGAAGCCGGCCTCCACATCGCAGACCTGACCCCGTTCGGCGTCGAGGAAGCAACCGACGCCGCCGGCGCAACCGTGTCCATCACCATCTACGCCGGCCGCTGGAACGGCGATCCACGAGACCTCCACCTGACGGAAGGGGTGATGCTGGCCTGGTTCGCCCCTGCCGACCTTCACCGCCTGCGTATCGCGCCCACCACCAGCGACCTCGTACGGCGCCATGCCGCCAGCCTCACGGCCGGCACATCCCACAGCGCCCCGCAAGATGCGGCCGCGTCGAGCGATGAGCGCCGACCGGCCTCCCCGCGCGGCACGGTCCCCAACGTCATCGGCGTCCACCTCTACCTAGAGCGTCCCGACGGAACGGTGCTGCTCGGGCTGCGCCACCCCGACTCCCAGTTCGCGCCCTCCACGTGGCACGTCCTGGCCGGCCACTGCGAGCAGGAGAGCGCGATCACGTGCCTGATCAGGGAGGCCCACGAGGAGGCGGGCCTGCGGATCCGGCCGCAGGACGTCGAACTCGTTCACGTCGTCCATCTCATCGACCGGGCCGGGGACCAGCCCCGTATGGGCCTGTTCTTCCGTGCCCAGACCTGGGCCGGCGAGCCCGAGCTGCGCAAGCCGGGCAAGTGCACCCAGTGGAAATTCTGGAATCCGGGCGCGCTCCCCGACGATCTCGTCCCCTGCACCCGTGTGGTCTTCGAGAGCATCCGTGCCGGCCGCCTCTACTCCGAAACGGGATGGGCATGAGCACGGCCATGTCCACGCACCCGGCCGACCCGCCCCAGGAAGTGCGACAGCTCACCGAGCAGGCGGTGGGGCACATCGCCGCCTGGACGGACACCTCCTGGGACCGCGAAAGCAGCCGGGTATGGCGGGCACGCGGAGCCCACGGCGAGTGGTACGTCAAGGTCCACCAGAACGCTCGCTTCCACCACCGCGAGGTGGAGGCGTACCGCAGCCGGGTACCGCGCCTCGGAGCATCTGCCCCCACACTCGTGGCCCACGACAGCGCGTTGCACGCCGTCGTCGTCACCGCAGTGCCCGGCCATCCCCTGCACGGTCTCGCACACCCACCCGAGCAACGACGACGCCTCTTCCACGAGATCGGCTCCTTGGCCGCGACCATTCACCGCAGCGCAGCGACGCCGATTCCCACGACTGAAGGAGTGCCCGAGCTCGCGAAAGTAGAGAGGCACCTGGCAGCAGCACGCCCCTACCTGAACCGGGAGGACGAGGAGTTCATCCGAAGTACCGTGGCGCGCGCTGAAGAGGTTCCGTCCCTGGCCCGCGTGCCAGCACACGGAGACTTCCAGCTGCGCAATCTCCTGCTGGACGAGGACGGCAGCCTCTCGGTCATCGACTTCGGACGCAGTGAGCCCGGCCCGGCCATCCGCGACCTTGTCCGCCTCTCGGACGCCTGGGCCACGCAGCCTTGCCTCCACGACGCCTTCATGTCCGGCTACGGCCGCGGACTCACCCCAGCCGAAGAGGAATCCTTCGTCATCGACTCCACTCTGGACGCCCTGTCCGGAATCCAGTACGGCGCCACACGCAGCGATGCGGAAACGCAGGAACCGGGGGCACCGCACCCTGGCGCGCCTGCGACCCCAAGGCCACCCCCAGTGAACGACCCCCGGAAGAACCCCGCAGCGAAGCAACCCCGATTCCCCTTCCACGGACCGCAGCCCCCCACGGTTCAGCCACAGCATCGATCGGAGGCAAAGGTGCCCGACGACACCCAGCAGGCGATCCCCGCCGTCCCGAGTCCGACGACAGGAGATGAACCGCAAGAGCACCACATGCACCTGCTCCCGCGGTACTACCGTCAAGTGGAAGCAGGCCGCAAGACGATCGAAGTGAGGGTGGCCACCCCACAGAAGCGTGCCGTCGCGGCCGGCGACACGGTCGTCTTCCACGACCGGGAAACCGGCCGGGAACTTGACGTCATCGTGCAGCGGATCACCCCATACCCCTCCTTCGAGGATCTGCTCCGCTCGGAGAACCCCACGCGCATCAACCCGGACGGGTCTCCCGAAGAGCTGCTCGCCAACCTCCGGAACATCTACCCGCCGGCCAAGGAGAACCTGGGCGTCCTGGCAATCGAGTTCGACCACCGGCCCGGTCGCCAAGGGCGCCCGATTCCCATGACGCCGGCCGAGTACGTCAGGACAGTGCCGCACCACACGGCCTACGGCTGCCTGTACATCCGTGACGAGCACGACCGTCCCGTGCAACTGCGCTCGGTCTACGGCAACCGGCTCTGGCAGTTTCCCGGCGGAAACACGGACACCGGCGAAGACCCCCTGGAGACCGCACGTCGCGAGGCGACCGAGGAAACCGGACTCGAACTCGGCCAGGGCCGGCCGCGTCTGCTGCTCACGCACTACCTCCACCCCGGCCCGCACTGGCCGATGGGCAAGATCGGCTTCATCTTCGACGGCGGTAACCTCACCACCGAACAACTCCGCCGCATCCGCCTCGATCCGGCCGAGCACGACATGTGGGCCGTCCACGACCTACCCGAGTGGCAGCGCCTCATGGGCGAAGTGCCCTTCGCCCGCCTGGAGGCCACCGAACGTGCCCGCACCGGCGACGGACCGCACTACCTCGTCAGCGGCCGGCCCCTGAGCCACGCCCGGACACCCGGGGGCGACCGTGACCGCTGAAGAGCTCAACGCGCGCGCCTGGACCCTCTACGGCCGCCGCCAGCTCGTCCGCGCCTACATGCCGCCCGTCCCGCAGCGGATCAACTGGTCCCCCTGGGAAGGCGTCGGCCCCGGGGCCGAGATCCTTGGCGATATCGCCGGCCGCAGAATCCTGGACATTGGCTCCGGGGCCGGCCACCATGCCGTCCATCTCGCCCAGCGTTACGGCGCCCATGTCACCGGCATCGAACTCTCGCCCACCCAGTACGAGCGTGCCACCTCCACCCACGGCCGCGTGCCCGGCGTGCATTTCGTACGGGGCGACCTGGTCGAATACCACACCGGCGGAGATGGGTTCGACGCCGCGTACGCCATCGGCTCCCTGGCATTCATCGACCCGCACCGTGCGCTGCCGGCACTCCGTAACGTCCTGCTCCCCGGCGCGCCCCTCGTCCTGTCCCTTCTGCACACCGACCTCAATGGCCGCGGCCCCTCCCCCATGGTCCAGCCGCGCGAGCAGACGATCCTGCTCAAAGGCGAGCCGCCCCTGCCCACCCAGATGTGGGTCCTGCGCCCTCGGCTGTGGGAAGACCAGCCCGTCCGCCCGCGCCCACCGCGACACCCTCTGCCAAGCCATGTCCGCGGCAGGATTCGTCAACGACGGGATGGGCCCGGAGTGAAGCAGCCCTGATCGCCTCCCTGCTCCTGCGCCGCAGGAACGCTGTCTACCGGCGCCTGTCCGAGAAGGAGAACCTCGACACGGACGCCGACGGCATCCCCCACATGTACCAGCGCACCGAAGCGGGCGGCGCATGACCTGGTCGCCACCGCGCCGCCACCTGCTCACCGCGGTGCCGGCACTGCTGTTCTGTCACCTGGCCACCATGGCCTCCGTGGAGGGCCGCGCGACGCGGCAAGACGCACCGACGTCAGGCTTCGCTGCCGTCCTGCACCCGACACGCAGGACGGTTACTCGCCGGACACCGACGATGGCCCACGATGGACTCAACCGCCGGACGGCTGCCCCCGGCGCGGTGTCTGGGGCGACTTCGCAGCCTCCGCCGCCTCCGCCTTGGCGTCGCTCACCGCGGCGGCGGCCTGCTTCCCGGCCTCATCAGCAGCCGCGGCGGCATCGAGCGAAGCCGTCCCACCCGCACCGAGCTCCGGAGTGCGCCCTTCGTCCGGCGTGCGGTCGGCGCCGGCGGTGGCCGTTGCCTCAGGTTGCGCAGGTGTGTGAGGACGCACCGTCGACTGATCACCGAACGCGCGGGTGACGGTCCTGACTGCCTCGGTCAGCTCCCCGGGGATGACCCAGAACGTGTTGTTGTCGCTGCTCGCCAAGTGCGGCAGCGTCTCGAGATACTTGTAGGCCAGGATCTTGGGGTCGGCATTGTTGCGGTGGACGGCCTGGAAGACGAGCTCCACCGCCTTTGCCTCACCGTCCGCCCGCAGGATCATGGCTTGCTGCGTGCCCTGCGCCTCCAGGATGTCCTTCTGCTTCGTGCCTTCCGCTGTGAGGATCTTGGCTTGCCGCTCCCCTTCGGCGTGCAGGATGGCCGCGCGCTTGTCACGCTCGGCCCGCATCTGCTTCTCCATCGCTTCCTTGATGGTGTGCGGTGGATCGATGGCCTTTATCTCTACGCGGTTGACCCGGATGCCCCACTTGCCGGTGGCGTCGTCGAGGACGGCGCGCAGCCGGGAGTTGATCTCCTCGCGCGAGGTGAGCGTCTCCTCCAGGTCCATGCTGCCGATGACATTCCGGAGCGTGGTCACGGTGAGCTGATCGATCGCCTGCAGGTAGTCGGCGACCTCGTAGGCCGCCGCCCGGGGGTCCGTGATCTGGTAGTAGAGCACGGTGTCGATGTTCACCACGAGGTTGTCCTCGGTGATCACCGGCCTGGGGTCGGAGGAATAGACCTGCTCGCGCACGTCGAGTTTGGTGTTGATGCGGTCAGCCACCGGCACGACCAGGTTCAGGCCGGGTTGCAGCGTCCGGCGGTATCGGCCGAACCGCTCGATGTTGTAGCGGCGCGCCTGCGGGACGATCCGCACACTGGAGGCCACGAGGAAGACGACCACAAGGGCCGCCACAAGAATGGGGATGACAACTGGATCCACAGTGCCTCCATTGCTGCGTGTTCAGCCGTTCAAGGAAGGAGTTCGCGGGGATGGACGATGGCCGTGGCCCCTTCGATCTCCATGACGTCCACGAACGCCCCCACCGGGATGACCAGGCTCTCGTCGAGGGCGCGCGCGGACCACTCCTCACCGGAGAGCTTGATCAAGCCACGGGTCGCGGTGACCTCCTGCATGACCTCGGCCCGCTTGCCGATCAGCGCGTCGCTGCCCTCGCGTGTGAGGGGCTGCTGTGCCATATGCCGCATGATGGGACGGACGATGAGCAGGCCCGCTGCCGCTGTCGCACCCAGGGCCAACAGCTGCCCGAGAAGGCCGATGCCCACACCGGCGACTACGGCGGCAACCAGCGCGGCACCGGCCAGCAAGCCGAAGACCAGTGTCAGGGTGAAGAACTCCGCGGCACCCAGTGCCGCGGCGGCGAGCAGCCATACGTACCACGGCATCGAATCGCCCTCCTTCGGGGCCCTCTTCACCAAGCTACCGCCCGGACACGCCGGGCAGAACAGACACGACAGCCGTGCTTATTGATCACTGACCACCTACCCGGGAGCGAGCAACAACGGTCACCAGCGGTGCGCACCCGCTCTCCCGGGGCCGCCACCGAGTCACATAAGCACAGGTCAACGACTACGCCGACGCCTGCGGGCCGTCGCTTGCCGAGCCAGAGCGCGAGTTCGACTCTCGTCACCCGCTCCATGTGAAACCCCAAGGTCATCGACCCGGGGGCCAGACCGGTGAGCGTGTGCCGCACCACAACCGCACCATCAGCTCGCCGCTGAGGTCCGCCTCGACCTGGGACAGCCAGATCTCAGCATCCTTCCTGGTCGCGAAGGTCTCTTCCGCACGGATGCGCTCACCGTCGGGTCCCAGGTACGAAGCCGTCCACCGTCCGGGCCGGTACTGCCGCACCGCACCGAAGCGCCGGCGCCTGCCCTTTTTGCTGGCCATCAGGCAGCCCTCCGCAGTCCGGCACGGCGGAGCCCCACCGGTTCCACGGTGTGGGCGGCAAGGTATGGCCTTGCGCTGCAAGCCCTCCGGCGGCACCGAACGCACATCAAGCGAGTCGACAGCCGTCTCCTGGCTCACCCCCGACGAGGTCGAGCATGTAACGGCGCGGTGGGGCTCGGCCCTCGGCATCTAACGGGTCGGGCTTGGGCTGGGCGGTGCGCCGGTAGCCGCGCCGCCACTCGAGGGACTTGGTGACGGTGGCGCCGTGCCAGTGGTTGGCGCCGCCGATGGTGTCGTCCGGCTGGGGCCAGTGGCCCCGGCTGCAGTCGGCGTGGATCGTGGCGGCAGTGACGCCGATCCCGGCGGCCTCGAGCTCTCGGGCGATGTAGAGGCGCTGCGGCTCGAGCTGGGGGCAGCCGCCGGAAGAGAAGCGTCGAGTTTTCCGGAGACGGGCGGGGCATGAGATCCGGTTGGCGCAGCCGCGGGGTGGGACGTGCCCACTGTCCCAGAGGGGGGCTGAGCGCCGTGCGATCGTGGTGCTGGGAGGGCACCGGGCCCGCTCTTGGCCGTCGCCGTGCCGGAGGGTGGGTGCGTTACGGCGGGCGTCGGTGCTGCCCGGTCGTCGCTTCCGCTGGTGCCCGATGTGACGGCGAGGGTCGTACCCAGGGCCAAGAGGGCCAGGGCCGAGCCCGCTGCCAGGCGCCGGCTGTGGCGGGTGTCGTCGGCGAGGTTGCGCCGGGTGGCCGCCGTCTGCTGAGTCCGTATGTGCTCCTGCGCGTCGGAGTGAGCGGCCGGCGGCGTCGGAAGGCGCGCCTCGGTGGGTGCCGAGAGCGGCAGGGGGTACGGGTCGGGTCCGGCGTGCTGGGAGGCGAGGACTTGCGCGCACTGTTCGGCGTCCGGGCGGGCCTCGGGGTCCTGGGCGGTCATGGCCCGCAGCAGGGTCGCGAGGTCCGAGGGGAGCCAGGTGGGGACTTCGGGTGGGCGGTGGAGGCGGGCGACTGAGGATTCCAACGGGGTGCCCTGGTACTCCAGTTCGCCTTTCAGGCACTCCAGCAGGACCAGGCCGAGGGCGTAGACGTCGGCGGCCGGCCCGATCCACCTGCCCTCGACCTGCTCCGGTGCCAGGTAGGCGGCGGTGCCTATCAGCACGTCCGGTGCCGTATGGCGGGTGGCATTGACCAGGCGTGCGATGCCGAAATCAGCCAGGTGAGGATCGTCGGCCGCATCGAGGAGGACGTTCGACGGTTTGACGTCCCGGTGCACGACGCCGGCCCGGTGGACATGGGCCAGCGCCCGCGCGAGGGCGGCGCCCATATGTACCACACGCCGCTCAGGCAGCGCTCCACACGCCAAAAGGCTGCGCAGCGTGGGGCCTTCGATCAGTTGCATGACCAGATAAGTGCGGTCGTCGTCGCGGCCGGCGTCGTAGACGGTGACCAGTCCCGGGTGCTGCAGGCGGGCCAGAAGGACAGCCTCCGCGGTGAGACGGTCCTCGGTCTGGGGGTCGGGGCCCGGCCGGAAGACCTTGACGGCCACGGGCCGCCGAAGGCGCGTGTCGACGCCCTCGTAGACGTCGGCCATGCCTCCGGACCCGATTCGCGCGCCCAACCGGTAGCGGCCGGAGAGAACTTCGGCGGACTGCTCATCCGCAGGACCCGGCGCGGGCGTCGGAGGGGTTGCTGATTGGCGGGCCTTCATCTGGTCCTCCGTTGCTGTCGCCGCGTACCGGACTCGGCCATGTGCCGTGCTGCGAGGCGGGTACCCCTGGCCTGTGTCAGATATCCGGACCGCTTCTCCCGGTGGCTCGCACGTGCGGCAGGGCAGGCAAGCTGCCTGCCGGGCAGTTGGTCATCGTCGCCGGCCAGCTCATGTGCGGGCTGTCACGATGGCCAGCGTACGCACGGCTGGGGTGTCGAGCGTCAGCATTGCCACGACGCGCTCAGGTCCTCGATGACCTGCTCGATGGTCGGTCGAGTCCGTATCCGAGATCGTGGAGCATCTCAGCAGATCGGCGGCCTGGGCTCGTCGGCCTGCGCACGGCAGCTGCGGGCCGACCTCGCCCTGCAGGGGCACCGTCACGGCATTCCAGGGCCCACCATCCGAATCCCAGGCGAGTGGGCCCTGCCTGGCCTGTCATCACGAGCCATCGACGCCTGCGGAAGGCGGGCGGTGGTCCTCTCGCTCGGGCGCGTGGTCCGAGTGGGGGCGCCGGGCTTCAACCATGATGCGGCGCCATGACCGGATCACATCGGGGACCTGGTCAAGCAGGCCCTTCAAGGCGAACATGAAGATGGACACGGCGCCAGCCGTTGCCAGAATCCCCAGGACGATCTGCGCATCCATGCGTGGGCCTCTCCTCCGAGTGGAGGGCGGCCGAGCTGAGCGCAGAACTGCATGCAGAGTGGCAGGTGTCTCAGGTCGACCACCCTGAAGACGAGTGATCAACTGAGGCCCTGCCGACGCACAGGCCATGTCTGAAATTGTCGCGATTGACGCGGTGTCAACTTGGTGTCACACGCGCGCCCGAAAGGGACGTCGGACCCATTCCCGTCGCGGCCAGCTCCGCTGACCGTGCCTTACGGACTCTAGTTGCAAGTTGCCCTGTTGTCTGCTCTGTCGCCGATTCCGGCATCGGACAGTGACAGTAATCCGGTATTTACTTCGGCAGTTGCGAACGCTTCTCCGTGATCGAGCATCCGCTCG
This sequence comes from Streptomyces viridiviolaceus, assembly GCF_014650995.1. Classification (GTDB taxonomy): domain Bacteria; phylum Actinomycetota; class Actinomycetes; order Streptomycetales; family Streptomycetaceae; genus Streptomyces; species Streptomyces viridiviolaceus. The sequence goes on along the minus strand of NZ_BMWA01000018.1, from coordinate 146,633 downwards.
AATGTGGTTCCGCTGTGCGGACTTGAGGGGAGGGGACCGTCAGTGCACGACGCGGACCAGGCCTGGCGCCAGGCTGTTTGCCTGGGTCATGCCCCAGATCCTCCGTCACGGGCAGGCACTCGGCGAGCAGGTCGACGACGTCGCGCCAGGCTCGCTGCGCGTGCTGTGGGTGGTAGCCGACGCCGGGGACCGTGGGGTGGTCGACCGGCGGGTGGTGGAAGGCGTGTAAGGCGCCGCCGTAGACCGAGAGGCGCCAGTCGACGCCCGCGGCCTGCATCTCGGCGGTGAACGCGTTCCGTTGCGCGGGCGGCATGATCGGGTCTTCCGACCCGACCCCGGCCCACACCGGGCAGCGAATGCGCGCTGCCTCGCCCGGTCGGCCCGTGGTCAGTGCGTTGACTGTCCCGATCGCGCGCAGGTTGGCGCCGTCGCGCCCGAGTTCCAGCCCGACGGCGCCCCCGGTGCCGTAGCCGACGGCGGCGATCCGGTCGGGGTCGGTCCGCGGTTCGGTGCGCAACACGTCGAGCGCCGCATGGCCGATGCCCCGCATCCGGTCGGGATCAGCGAGCAGTGGCAGGCAACGGGCCAGCATCTCCTCGGGGTCGCCCAAATAGCGCCCGCCGTGGAGGTCGAAGGCCAGCGCTGTATATCCCAGTTCGGCGAGAGCATCGGCCCGGCGGCGTTCGACGTCGCTGAGCCCCATGCCCTCTGGTCCGAGCAACACCGCGGGCCGGCGGTCGATACCGGCCGGGAGCGCGAGGTGCCCGATCATCGTCAGACCGTCCGCCGGGTACTCGACCGTACGCGTCGTAATCGCCGTCATGAGACTGGACTGTAGTGATCGTCGGGCCCGGCCCGGCCGGTGTTCTGCCGCTGGCAGAACAGCGCGCGTGTGTGTCCCTATGAAATGCGGGGCCGGGCCCTCAGGGCTTCAAGATCATCTCGTTGCCCCTTTGGCGCGTACCTCGGTCACACCCCAACCCGTCGGCTACTCCGCCAGCGGGCGCCACGTCCCACTCCGGTTCCCCGCGATTCCACCCCGAGAATCCGCGAACCCGTCGGGCTTGTCACCCGGTCGACTGGAAGTACGTGGAGGACGCCGGTTGGATCGAGTCGGCCGAGACGTACGGGCAGTAGGTCCGCGGCAGCCGGGCCCGAACCCAGTCGGGCTCTTCACACAGGCGTCGGCGCACGGTCTCGAAGGACTCGATGGTGTTGGCCGGCCGCCAGTCGTCGGCTTTGCGGCCGCTGACCTGCTGCAGGGTCTCCGGCCAGCAGCTCTGCACGCTGACTGGTGTCGGAGTCCTCGTCGTACCCGCCAAACAGGTGCGCGTGTCGGGCCGGCGGGCGCGGTGTCGCCAGGCGGGGGCGCGCCGGTCGCCGCTCCCCCGGCGCCTGCGGCCTCTGCGGCTCGCAGGACGGTCTCCCGCAAGGGATGGCCATCCGGCCGGCAACACGCTTCTGTCACGACGGAGTGGCGCGCAGAAGACCTCACGTGGCAGTAGACGTCCAAAATCACCCGGGCGGACGCACTTCGGCGCGGGTACGGCCAGCCTCCCTCCGGCATTTCAAGCAGATCGGATGATCGAGGACGCCCGTCTGTCGCGGCATGCGGCATTCGCACCGTCCGATCTCACCGCCACTGGAGGATGCCCGCATGTTCGGTTCCTTGCGTGCGGCGCTGGTCCACGCGGAGGGCCGTGCGGGCCGGGACGACAGCACCTCGATCCGCACGCCCCCCACGCGTGCTGTCGTACTGGTGACGATCGCGGCGACGGTGGTGACGCTCGTCCTGGGCACGGTGACCGGGACCGCCGTGCTCCTGCTGGGGCTGCTGGTGTTTCTGCCCGCGTTCGCCGCCGCGCTGTGCACCCCGCGCCAGACGGCGCTGGTCTCCACCTGGGTGAGCGTCCTCGTCATCGTGCCCGTGGCTCTGTCGGGAGAGCGGCTCGCCGACCGGGTGATCCTGGCCCTGTTCGCCCTCGCCTTCGGCGCGCTGGCCGTCTACGGATCCTGGCTGCGCATCACGCGCGAGGGGGAGCTGGTACGTCTGCGGTCGACCGCTGCCGCGATGCAGCGGCAGATCCTGCGTCCGCTGCCGCTGCTCACCGATGACGTACTCGTGGACGGCGTGTACGAGCCGGTACAGCAGGACAAACTCGTCGGGGGCGACATCTACGACGTGGCGGCCACTCCCTGGGGCACCCGGGTACTGATCGGCGACGTCCAGGGCAAGGGACTCTCCGCCATCGGCATGGCCATCGACGTAGTCGGTGCCTTCCGTGAGGCCGCTCACCGCGAACCAACGGTGACCGCGCTCGTGGACTCGCTCGAGGCGGCGGTGGTCCGCCACAACGGCTACGCCGAACAGCGTGGTGAGCCGGAACGATTCGTCACCGCCGTCGTCCTGGGGGTGGACACCGGCACCGAGGCCCAGCTCGTCACGTGCGGCCACATCCCGCCCTACCTGCTGAACGACGGGGCCGTCACAGCCGTGGGCGCCGGGACGGAGCATGCGCCGCTCGGCCTGGCGGACCTCGTCGACGAGCCGCGCACGGTGTCCTGGTTCCCTTTCCCCGCCGGGGCGACGCTGCTGCTGTGCACCGACGGTCTCACCGAGGCCCGCTCCCCCGCGGGCACCTTCTATCCGCTTGAGGCACGACTTGCCGGCCGCGTCGACATCACTGCGGGCCGGCTCCCTTACTCACTCGTCGACGATGTCCACGCCTTCACCGAGGGCGCGCAGCAGGACGACCTGGCGGTTCTCGCCGTGCGCCGCTCGCCGCACCGGATCAGCAGTACATGCGCCAGTGCCGCGCTCCCAGGCGGGTGAGCAGGGACCCGCCCGCCGCCGGCAGGAGCCGCGAGCGCTCCGGATCAACTGGCCAGGGACCGCCCGCAGTTGGAGGCGCTGCTGCTACAGGTCGGACTCGACGTGCTCGATGCCGGTGAAGCGGACCTCTTCCAGGGAGCCGGCGCGGCGGCCGCTGTCCTGGAAGTAGACCTCTTTGAGTCCTTCGGCGGCGATCTGCTGCAGTTTCCGGTCGGGGGCGCCGGCCTGCTGGGCCTCGAAGAGGCGGGCGGCGTACTGCGGGGGCAGCGCGACGGTCAGGTGCCGGAGGCGGGCGTCGTCCGTCGTACCGACGGGCGCGGTGTAGCCGATCCTGGCCCGGGTGCCGATGACGATGCCGCCGGTCGTCGCGCTCGCTGCCGGGCCCGGGCCCTTACCTGCCGCTGCCACCGCTTCCTCACCTCGCGCTCCAGGCGCGCGGCACTGACCGCCGCAGGTCACACGCCGGGCTCGGGTCCTCCCTTGAGGCATCCGGGCCCGGCTGCCCCGGCCCAGGTCTACGCCTCCCGCCGCGCCGTGACCAGGCCGGTCTCGTACGCGGCGATGACCGCTTGGGCCCGGTCACGGACCCGCAGCTTGGCGAAGAGGCCGGTGATGTGGTTCTTCACGGTGGAGGCGCTCACCCCGAGCCGGTCGGCTATCTCCGTGTTGTCCAGACCGCCGGCGATCAGCCGCCACACCTCCCGCTCACGCGGGGTGAGTCCCTCGGTGCCGGGGGGAACCGGGTGCCGCGACCGGTGGGCAGGGGCCTTGACGTGCGTGGAGATCAGGCGGGTCAGGAGCCGTGGGGCGAGGATCGCCTCGCCTTCGTGGACCACGTGCAGGGCGGCGACGAGGTCCTCGGGCGAGATGTCCTTGGGCAGGAAGCCGCACGCCCCCGCTCTGAGGGCGTCCACGACGTACTCGTCCATGTCGAAGGTGCTCAGGGCCAGGACCCGGCAGCCAGGCAGTTCGGTGGTCAACCGTTCGGTGGCGGCGATACCGTCCAGGACCGGCATGCGGATGTCCATGATGACCACGTTGGGTCGGTATGCGTGGGCGAGGCGGACCGCCTCGGCGCCGTCCCCGGCCTCGGCCACGACCTGGAAACCGGGTTCGGGGGCCAGCATCAGGGCGAGGCCGCGTCGGACGAGGGGCTGGTCGTCGGCGATGAGCACCTTCACGATCGCGCTCACGTGTACGCCTCCTGGCGGTCGGCGGGCAGGGGAAGGCTGGCCCGGACGGCGAACCCGCCGCCCTCCGGTCCGGCCCGCAGGGTGCCGCCGTGGAGGGCGACGCGCTCCCGCATCCCCACGAGCCCGTGGCCCGTTCCGCGTGCGACGGAGCGGCCGGGACGCGGGCCGTCGTCGGTGACGGCGACCCGCACCTCGCGGGCCGCGCAGGTGAGTCGTACGTCGACGTGCGCGCCGTCGCCCGCGTGCTTGCGGGCGTTGGTGAGAGCTTCTTGGACGATGCGGAAGACGGTGAGCGCGACACCGGGCGGGAGCGAGTGGGGGTCGCCCTCGGTGGTGAGCGTGGTGGGCAGGCCGGCGCGGCGGCTGTCCTCGACGAGGCGGTCCAGGTCGCCGATGCCGGGCTGCGGTGCGATCGTCCCGCCCTCGTCCCCCTCCTCGCCCTCGTCGCCGGCCCGCAGCACGTCGAGCAGGTGACGCATCTCGCGCAGGGCGGAGCGGCCAGAGCCCTCCAGGGCGACGAGTGCCTCGCGGGCGGCATCCGGGGACCGGTCCAGGTTGGCCCGGGCGCCTCCGGCGAGCAGCTGCATCGTGGTCAGGTGGTGGGCGACGACGTCGTGCAGCTCCCGGGCGATACGGCGCCGTTCGTCGGAGACGGCCCGCTCGGCGAGCAGCCGCCGCTGGGCCTCGGCGTTGCGCTGCCAGCGGCCGACGGCGACGGCGGCGCCGGCCACGAACAGCGCGGACGCGGCGTTGGGGGCGAGCTCGATCAGGGACGGCGCGGGTCTTCCGGGGTGGACGAACTGGAGCACCGCGACGCAGCCGGCGACGGCCGCCGCGCCGGCCGCGGCTCTGTGGTGACGAACGGCAGTGTAGAGGGCGACGATCGTGGCCGCCCCGTAGTGCTGGCCCACGGAACTGAACCAGCTGACCGCCAGGTTCGCCGCGAGGACGCACGCGAGGACTGTCACAGGCGCGCGGCGGCGTGCCAGCAGGAACAGCGAGGCGACGACCGTGACCAGGCACCCGGCCACCGGGACATGGCCCTGGTCCATCTGGCTGGTGACGGTGAAGCCCACGAGATCGATGGCTGCGGCGCCGGCGGCGACGAGTCCGTCGTGCTGGGTCCACAGTCCCGGCCCTCCGGTTCGGCTTGCCGTCGCGGCCCTATCGGGACGCGTCCCGCTCGCACGGCCCGGCAACCCGGCACCGGGCGCGTCGGCCCCGCCCGGTGCCCGGACGGCGCACCCTTCGTTCACGCTTGGTCCCATCTCCGCCCCCTGTGCGCGTCCATGCTTCTCCGCGGCCGTCGGAGCGGCCCGATGACCTGCGGTTCTTCCGCCGAGTGTCCCATGGTTGCGGTGCGCCGGGCCCGTGGCCTCCACCGGGAGCAAGAGGGACCGGGAGCAGGCTCCCAGCGGCGCGACGGTTCGGGGCCGTGCTCCCAGAGGGTTTCTCGTTCTTGGCTCCGAGTTCCGGGCCGCGCGTGGCTGATGTGCTGGACGAGTGCCGGGACGACCCGGCAGAGGCGCCGCCTGGGACGTCCGCGGTCCCGTGGCACCTGTACTCCCGTACCCTTCCCGGAGGCTTTCCGTGATCCGTTCCCTGACCGGATTCTCGACCCGCAGACCTTGGCGGGTCATCGTCGTGTGGGCAGTGGTCGGCATCTTCGTGACGATCATGGGTCAGGCGCTCGTCTTCCGCGTGACGCACACCGACAGCGCCGGCTTCCTGCCACCGCAGTACGACGCGGCCGCGGCGCTGCGGATCGCCCGGGAGGAGTTCGGCGCCCAACCGGACGCCAATGCGGTGACGGTGCTGGTGGCGCGGCGCGACGGCAAGCCGCTGCGGGACGCGGACGAGCAACGCGTACAGGACGTGGCGCGTGAACTGAGCGCCACGCGCCTGCAGATGCCGTGGACGGACGAGCAGATACGGGGGCTCTCCGAGGACTACTCCCAGGTTCCCCGCGTGGCACTCATGACGACCGCCCCGGACAAATCGTTCGCGCTGCTCGACGCGCGGCTGCGGGGCAACTCCACCGACCCCAGCATGCACTCCCTGTACCGGGTCTTCCACGACCGCGCACAGCAGGAGTTCGGCGAGGCCGGGCTGCGCACGGGGTTCACCGGCGGCCTGGCGGACGTGGTGGACCGCGCCGACGCGGAGGAGACCACGCAGACGGTGGTCGGTCTGCTGGTGGTCGGGCTGATCGTTCTGATCAACGTGCTCGTGTTCCGCAGCGTCCTGGCCGCGTTCGTCCCGCTGTTCGCGGTGACCGTGGTGGGGGGCGCCGCCGTCGGCACGGTCGTGGGTGCTGCCCTCCTGACCGGTTTCGAACTGGACCCGGGCACCCCGAGCATGATCGGCACCGTGCTGATCGGCATCGGCGTCGACTACTTCCTCTTCCTGTTGTTCCGCTTCCGCGAGGAGCTGCGACGGCGCCCGCAGGAGCATCACCGTCTGGTGGCCGCGGACGTGGCCGGGCGGGTGGGCACGGCGGTGACCTCGGCGGCACTGACGATCGTGGCGGCCTTCGCGACGCTCGGTGTGGCGACGTTCGGTCAGTTCCGGGTGCTCGGCCCGTCGGTGGCGGTGTCGGTGCTGGTGATGCTGGTGGCGAGTCTGACCCTGATGCCGGCGCTGCTGGCGGTGACCGGGCGGAAGATGTTCTGGCCGTCGCGGATCCTCTCGGAGAAGGCCGCGCGGCCCGGCGCGGCGGGCCGTACCGGCGAGTTGGTGGCGCGCCGCCCGGTGCTGGTGCTCGTGGCGTCGGTGGCCCTCCTCGGCGCGCTGGCGGTGGGTGTGGCGGGCGTCCGCATGGACTTCGGCACCGGCGGCACCCCGCGCGACACGGCGGCCGCCGCGACGGCGCGGGAAATCGCCGGTGCTCTGCCGCCGGGAGTGTCCGACCCGACGACGGTGTACGTCACCGCCGACGACGGCCGGGTCCTGGACCCCGCAGAGCTGGGCGTCGTGCACCGGGCGCTGTCGGAGGTGGCCGGAGTGGGCAAGGTGGCCGCCCCCGTGTTCGACGCCGACCGCACCGCCGCCCGGCTGGACGCCTACTTGACGGTGGACGCCCAGTCGCAGCGCGCGCGGGATCTCGTGGCGGGCCCGGTGCGCCAGGCCGTACGGGAAGCGACGCCCGCCGGACTCACCACGCACGTGGGCGGCACGGCCGCCGTGTTCGCCGATGTGGCGACGGCGGTCGACCGGGACCTGCGGACGGTGTTCCCGGTGGCGGCGGCACTGATCGCGCTGATCCTGGTGGTGCTGTTGCGCAGCCTGGCGGCGCCCGTGGTGCTGATGCTCGCGGTCGGACTGTGCTTCGCGGCGACGTTCGGCGCCTCCGCGCTGGTCTTCCAGCACATCGGCGGCGAGGCGGGCGTGACCTTCGTCCTGCCGCTGGTGCTGTTCCTGTTCGTGGTGGCGTTGGGCACCGACTACAACATCCTGATCAGCGACCGTCTGCGTGAGGAGATGGCCCACGGGGGCCCCGTCCGCGCCGCCGTGGCCCGCGCGGTACGGCACACGGCGCCGGCCGTCGCCACGGCCGGTGTGGTCCTCGCGGCCTCCTTCGGCAGCCTCGCGGTGAACGCGGATCCCGCCACTCGTCAGCTGGGCTTCGCCACGGCCCTGGGCATCCTCCTGTCCGCCTTCGTCGTGTCACTCCTGCTGGTCCCGGCGGCCGCGGCACTGCTGGGCCGGGGAATGTGGTGGCCGGTGCGCGCGGCACGAGGCCGGCGGGACGGGATCGGCCGCGACACCCCAGAGCCGCGAGGACGCCGGACGGAGGCCCGGCCGTTGTCCGGACGGTCCTGACGGCGTCCACCTCGCCGGCGTCTATCAGCGCTTCGCGCAGCCGCACGGCGGCGCCGGGCATCGGCCCGTCAGTTCCGCCGCGGACTGGAGCAGGCGCGGGGGCGTGCCGGAGTGGGGCGGCCTGCGGTCCCCCCACGTCTGCGCCGCGCTGCGCCGGCAGGACGCGGACACCGGCCGGCCCTCCCCCGCGGCCACCGCTGCGGGAGAGGGCCTGCCCCGCCTCCCCGGCCTGCCCAGTGCCCTGAGCGAGTGCTCCAGGCGCGGCAGCCGGACCTCACGACCGGCTGTCGGCGGCGCGCGGGTCAGGCGGCCCGACCGGCAGACGTCGGCGCAGCGCGGTCGAATCCAGGGCCATCCGGATCCGGTCCCTCCCTCAGCCGCACACCATCCGCCTCGCTCCCACAGCCCTCGCCCGAGCCAATACGCGGCCGGGTTCCGGAAAGCGCCTCCCCGGTGCCGGAGAGGTCAGGGGCCTCGGTCGTGAGAGGGCAGGGTGCCGCAGCGCTGCCGGTAGTAGGCGGCGAAGCAGCTCTGGTGGAAGAAGCCCCAGCGCATGGCGATGTCGGCCACGGTGACACCCGGGAGCTGCTCCGCCAGAAGGTCCTGGTGGGCGCCGCGAGGCGCAGGTTACGCAGGTGGGGCGTCATCGGCACGCCGTGATGGGCGCGGAAGGCGTTCTGCAGGGAGCGCAAGGGCACCCCGGACAGGCGGGCGGGCTCGTTCGTGGTGAAGGGGTGGGCGGGGTCGGCCTCCATCGCGTCGGTGACGCGCTTGACGCCCCCCGGCACCCGTAGCCGGACGCCGGCAAGCCCTTGGCCACTGGCCCGACCACGGCCGCACGGACTGCCACTCGCGAACCCGGCCACGGCAGGTCACTGGTGGCCTTGTTCACAAGTTGCGAGTTTGACGTCACTGAGGTGGTTGCCGCAGGAGCACCAGTAGGTGTTTTTGTTCCTCAGGCTTGGCGCGGAATCGGGTCATCCCGTGGGCGCGGCGAGGCCACCCACGGGATGTGCTCACCTGGTGAACTGGGAGGCGAGATGCCGTTGCGTGATCGGAGCGCCGGTCATGCCGTCAGACGCCAGAGGGACGTGGTCTCGGCGCTTCGTGCTGTGTGGAGGGGGTCGGTGTCGTCCTTGGAGCGTGGGTGCCGGGGCTTGGTGTCGATCTTGTCCACGACGCGGAGGCGTGCTGCCCGGATGGCGTCGAGCAGTTGCTGACGTGTCCGGAGGCCGAGGTGCTCTGCCAGGTCGGACAGGATGAGCCAGCCCTCGCCACCTGGCCGGAGGTGGGCCGACAGTCCAGTGAGGAAGCCGTGGAGCATGGTGCTGTCCGGGTCGTAGACGCCTTGCTCGATGGGGCTGGTCGGACGGGCGGGGAGCCAGGGAGGGTTGCACACGATGAGGTCGGCGCGGCCTTTAGGGAACAGGCCGGGACCCGACACCTCGATACGGTCGGTCAGGGCGAGCCGGTGGGCGTTCTCCCTGGCGCAGGCCAGGGCGCGTGGACTGATGTCGGTGGCCACGACGCGGTTGATTCCGCGGCGGGCCAGGACCGCAGCAAGGACACCGGTTCCCGTGCCGAGATCGAACGCCGTACTGGTGGCGGGCCTGTGCAGGGCCGCCGGTGGCAGAGGCGCATGGGCGACGAGGTCGACGTACTCACCTCTGACCGGGGCAAACACGCCGTAGTGGGGGTGGATGCGAGTGCCGAGCGCCGGCACGTCGACCCCTTTCAGGCGCCACTGGTGAGCGCCGATCACTCCCAGCAGTTCCCGGAGAGAGACCGACATGGGTCCCTTTGGGGGGCCGTAGGCTTCCAGACATGCCTGGCGGACGTCGGGAGCCCGGCGCAGCGCCAGGGTGTAGTCGTCGTCCAGCAGTACCAGGAGCCTTCCGAGGACACGGGCGCGGTGACTGCTGTTGCGTCGGTGCAGGTGGAAGGACTCGCTCAGGGAAGTACTGGAACTGGGCGTCTTGCGGTCGAGGCGGCGGCCCATCGCCTGCAGCAGTTGCCGGGCGTTGTGGAAGTCGCCTTGCCAGAGCAGGGCCGTTCCCTCACACGCCTGGCGATAGGCGTCGTCGGCCTTCATCCGGTCGTCGGCGACGACGGTCCGCCGTGGAAGGGGGGCGGGGTTCTCGGAATGCCAGCGGGCGGACTGTCGAGTGTTGCCTGTGGTCCAGTGGATGGTGGGCACCACGTACTCCTCGTGGTCGAACGTGCAGGGGCACGAAGAGCACTTCGACAGGGAGCAGGCTGAACCCACGCATGTCCATCGGACAGGCGTGTGCGTTGAGGCAGGTGGCCGTTACCGCTCTCGCGTCGAAGCGCGAGAGCGGACGTCCCAGACAACCATGCCGAGCATCAGAGTCATCCCTTTCAAAGGAGTGGCAGCAGGCTCCCACAGGTGCTGCTCGGCTTCCAAACACACCAGCACGGCCAGGTCAGCGGGTGGGCTTCTTTGTCCAACTGTCGGTGCGGGGGCTTTACGGGTGAGACGCCTGGTCATCCGCCGGGGCAGGACGACGAAGCCCTTGGTGCCCTTGGCCCGGGAGACGATGCGCAGAGTGAGACAGAAGCGGTCGCGGGCCCAGTCCACGAGGTCGCCGGCGTAGCCGCGGTCGGCCCAGATCTGGGTGATCTGCGGCTGAGTGAGGCGCAGGCGCCAGAAGACATCGCGGGCGGCGTCGCGGTCCTGGATGTCGGCGGGCGTCACCGTGATCATCACGGGCAGGCCGAGCGTGTCCACGGTGATATGTCGTTTGCGGCCGTTGATCCAATGGGCAGCAGTTGGAGCCGGAGAAGCCTCGTCCTGGCCCAGGTCGATGAACCCTGAAATCGAGAGTGGCTCGATGGTTGTGACTCCAATCGATGGCGGGAAGGACGGATTGCACTCGTCGTGGGTCCCGGGGCCCGGACCCCTTGAATGCAGAGCCGAGCCGCCGCTCCTCCCGCCGTCCAGGTCACGTTGCTTGCCGAACTCCCACTCCACATCGGACAGTTCATGGCGACGTATCACCCGGCCGTGATCCACCACCCGAATCACGTGACGATACGTCCGGCGGCAGTGACGGTACGACCTGTCGCGTCCGAGGGGCGCTATAGCCTGCTGGCGTGAACTTGGACCAGATCGTCATGGCGCCTTTCATCCCTGTGTCGGCAGGGCTCTCGGGTTGGGCCTTTGTGAAGGCGTGGACCAACTTCCGCCTCCTCACCCGAGGGCAGTGGATCGAGGCGGAGATCGTCTACGTTCGGGAGGACACGGACGGCGACGGCGACCCCCGCTTCTATCCCGAGGTCGCCTTCACCCCTCCGGACAGCGATGAGGTCAGGGTCGAATCCAAGGTCGGCCGGCTGTATCCGGTCGACTATCCGACGCGGATACGCGTCCGGTACGACCCGGCCAAGCCCCGACGTGCCCGTCTGCAGGGCTACGGCGAACCTGGCCTGTTCGCATCCCTAGGGGGCGGGGTCGCCGGGGCCTTCGTCGCCGTGGTGCTGTTCCTGGACCTCTTCACCTGATTGTGTCGATCTTCCGCACCATCTGGCCGCCGGCACGGCCGCCCAGGAACAGGCTCTCGATCAGGCCGCCGTCCCCCCTCGGTCATGGTGTTGGCCTGACACTTTGACGACAGCTCCTAGCAGCGAGGAAAGAAGGGCGATTGGCTTTGTTCACGAGATTGGACAGCAGATTGGGAGGCACGGGGGTCTGGCGCTGTTCGATTGCCAGACGGCTAGAAGAGGTCGGCCGATGTGCCCTGCGTGAGGTTCTCCAGGACCGCGCGCAGCCACGGGCTGCGAACTGCCGGTAGCCGGACCAAGGTGTGCTGGAACGTTCCCCGGTCGGCCCGGAACAGGCGGTTGGGGAGCAGCGGGAGCGGGTCGTCGCGGAGGACGTCTTGGGGTATGCGGCCCGATGCGGGAACCGGCAAGTACGGCTGGGGAGAGACCAGCCATAGCCACACCCCCAGCGGCAGGGGCACTCGGTATGCCGGCGCAGTCGGGCTGGCGGGGGTCCAGCTCTGACCCGTCTGGGGATGGACCGGTACGAGGAAGATGTCGACGCCCGCGTCCGGGGCGGGCCGTCCCGGACCAGCCAGGACGGCGCGCCGCTTAGGGGTCCCTGCGGGCAGCAGGGTGTCGAGCGCGCGTTGGAACACGTCCGCGGTCAGACCGCCCGGGACCTTCACCGGCTGCCCTTGGGAGGCAACCAGCAGGTGGGCGAGCGCATGGCCGGCTGCCGCCTCCCGCTGCGGACTCCACGACCAGTAGCGGTTCGGCCCCAACCGTCCTCCCCACATGGCAATCGGCTCGAACGGGGGCGTTTTCTCCCCGTTCTCTGCCAGCTCCGCCCAGGAGAGGGGCGCAGCCTGGATACCGTCAACGGGGACGCGGTGCACGGCCTCCGAGCTGAGTCGCACTGCCTGCCAGAGCGAGCAATCGTCGACCCTGGTCGCCACGGGGAGGTCGCATGCCTCGCACGCCATGTTGGGCCCGTCGGCCCCGTCGAGGCCACAGCAGGCACCGCCGCGCCGCTCAGGAATCAGCCGGGTTCCACGGATGTCACCGGGCGCGATGACACTCGCCCCGGGCGTGCTGTCGGACAGGGCGTAGACCGGCGCGTAGATGCCGCGTGCCTCCGCCTCGGCCGGATCGATCTCGTCCCACATCCGCCACGGCCCTCCCCAGGGGTCCGGGTCCACGCCAAACGTTCCTGACTGCATGAGCACCGGAAGCTGGGCCCCGTTCCCGTACTTCTGACGGGTGTGGACTGGCAGTGAGACCTGGGATAGCGGGGTGGTCAACTCGGCGCCACATCCCGCACACACGAAAACGAACAAATGTCCTCCGGCTGGGAAACAGGCGCATCTTCGCAGCTCGCTGGCAGCCAGCCAACATGTTTTCTCATCCGTTGCGGGAACGGCGCCTGGCACCGCCGTGGAGTGTCAACGCAGCGCGGGCAACTGCCAGCCGCCGCCTCTGACTACGGCAAGCAACTCACTCAGTGTGCGAATTCCCGGTGTGTCGTGGCGCCTCCCGAAGTGGTGAACATCTGCTGTCCTTTCTCGCGAACGAAGCCATCCTCGACCGCCTCCTCCACCATTGCGAGGTCATCTCCATCAACGGCCCCAGCTACCGGCTGAAGAACCGTCTCAAGGCCATCGAGCGAGAAACCGACGTGGCCTGACCCGGCTTCAGTTGCTACGCAGCTCCTCGCCCGGCGGGATGAAGTCGTCGGCGCCATCAGCATCCTCGACGTGCCCGTGGGCGTCGACTGTGATGGCCGTTGCCCGCCCCTGCGACGTAATAAGCCAGGCCAGCACCTGTTCCGTCAGCGGCGTTCCTCCCGGACCCTCGTCGTTCCAGTGCACTCGCCACCCTCCACCAGGCACCGCGGCCACGACCTGCTCGGCCCGCTCCAGGTGCGAGAAGTCCTCGTAGTCCGTCACCAGGCGCAGGGCACCACGCTTGGGATCAACGACCAGTGCAGTCCCAGTCGCCTGGTCCCAGCCTTCTACGGGCACCATGCGGCCGATCTCGGTGTCAGTGCCGTTGAAGATTGCGGTCCAACCGGTCTGATTGAAGTAGCGAAGAGACACCGCCCCATCATCTCGAACCACGACGCGGGCCCTTCAAGCGGCTGCTTGCCCTGCACGTTCATCCGTACCTGGCTCTGCACATAAGCGAGTACGCCGACACTCCACGTTGTCGAGGTGCCGCGGCTGCGCTGTTTCTTCTCCCGGCTCGCCTTACCCAAGCCCTTCCCCTCCCGGTCGCTCCGACAGGCGCTACCCGAGGCCGCCCACCGGGACACCGCAGGATCCGGACGAAAAGGCGAAGACCGCGTGACCGCGCGCGGGCGGGGACGCTCGACGTCCCGGATACCGCCCGTGATGGCTTCGAGGCCCTGGGCGCACTGATGACGCTCTCAGCGGCCTCCACAACCGGTCCGGAACTGTCGACGCGGGATGACGGCACGTGCCCGTCCCGATGAAGGCTGGTCGATCTCACGAGCCTGGGGATCGGTAGGTTGTGTCGTCGAGCATTGAGTCGCCCGTTCGAAGGGGTGGGGCCGGGATGGACGATCCAGAGATCACGATCAAGCTCACCCGCGACGAAGCGACGATCCTGTCGGACTGGTTGGAACGGTTGCAGATGACCGACCTCAGCAACACGGTCGACGATCCAGCGGCATGGGCACCGATCCACCGGATCGCCGGCCAGCTGGACAAGATGCTTCCCGCCTTGTTCTTCCCCGACTACGACGTGCGGCTGGAGGAGGCCCGACGTCGCCTGCGGCCGACCGACGGCGACAGCGCTGAAGACTGAGCCGATCCAATTCCGAAGAGGGTTCCGGACCCTCCGTCCGCACCTCACCTGTCCGGCCCGTGCCCCCCGGAGGTCCTACCTGTAAACAGGCGAGTGCGGGGGCTGGCGCATGTCGAGGTAACAGCGCAGCCACACCCCAGCTGGCCGGCATCCCGAATGGTGCACTCCACGGACGTCGTCGCCCAGCGACAAGACGGGGCCGTCGGCTTCGAGGAGACCTCGATGCGCATCCTGCGAGCTGTAACGGGGCAGTCAGGAGGCGCGGTCATGCCGACGAAGACTCCGGTGAACAGTCCGGCTAAAAAATCTCGAAGGGTTCGGTACCCGCCCTGGTCCGCTCGCGCGATGTGGGGGTGACTGGCGAGTTCGACGAGGACCGGGGCGGTGGAAAGAGTGCAGGAGATGCTGGTGCCTGAGGGGGTGATTGCCGCTCTGATCGCGATGGTCGCGATCAGGGTGCGCGAGTGGAGGTGCGTGCAGCTGGCCCGTGAGCGGCGCCGGGAACGTGAGCAGGAGCTGCTGGCCAAGATGGTGAGCGGAGTCGCCGAGGGAGGCCGTGAGGTGCAGGTGCACCACGGCGGTCCGGTCGGCGCCTGGTCACTGACGGGCACCGCTTCGGCTGCCGCGGGCCGTGAGGCGCCCGTCGATGCCGAGGCCCTGATGCGCGGGCGTTCGGTCCCGGCGAGGCGGCGCCGGTGACCCTGCAGGGTCAGGCCGGAAGTTCGGCCTGACCCTTCTCGCGACGGTGCGGGATGACCAGGCGTGAAGAGAGGAGGGCGCCGGCGGCGCCCACCGCGCGGTGATGCCGTCGGTCGAACACCGCTCGCACCAGGGCCTGAACAACCGGGCTCATTGGATCAGGTCGGTGTGCGGATGCTCGGGGGGAGGCCGGAACGGTCGAACTCCGTCGCTTCGTGGCACAGACGGATCTGCGCTTGCGCGCGATGAGAGGGCGCACCGGGTCGCAGGCTGACACCGGCCGCACCCGGGGATACGCCGGTACCCCAGCGCAGCAGACCCGGCGCAGCCAGGCCCACCACCAGCTCGCCGCACACCACTGCGCCCCTCACCCGAGTGAGGGCATACCGCTCGAGCGCTTGGCCGATCAAACAGTTCGCCGGCTGGCCGCCGGTCAGTCAGCGGGCAGGCCGAACCAGCGGAGGAGTATGGGGCGTGCGTCGTCGGGGGCTTCCTCGGGCCCGCGGGCATAGCGCGCGAGTAGGGCCAGGTAGTCGTCATGGAACGCGTCCAGCTCACCCTTCGTGAGGTGGATGAGGCTGCGTGAACCCCGCATCCAGCCTTCGGACTCCGCGTGTCCGGCGGTGAACTGCCGGGCGAGCTCGACGTCCTCCTCCATCCTCATCCGGTCCAGCTCGGCCGACATGGCGCGCTCGGCCTCCGTCAGCTCACCCTGCGGCGGTCTGCGGATGTCGAGGCCGCGCACCCCGCGCCACCAGCGCTCACGCCCGGTGGAGCGCTCGGGGATGTCCTCGATGAGGCCACTGCGCTCCAGCATGCGCAGGTGGTAGCTGAGCGTCCCGGTGTTCTCGCCGAGGGCGGCAGCGAGCGTGGTTGAGGTGGCCGGGCCCGCCGCGCCGAGGTGGCGCAGGATTCGCAGGCGCAGGGGGTGCGAGAGGGCCTTGAGCACCTCGGGGCTGTCGACCGTGCGCCGTCCTGCGGCTTCCGCTCTCCGCTCTTTCGTCATGGCGGCAGTCTATCCAGACAGCAGAGAAAGCTCTGCAGACATTCCTCTGCAGAGATTTCTCTGCAATGCTGGGCGTATGACGCCGAACCGAGTGACCTTGAACCGCACAGTCCGCCGCTTCACAAGTGCTGCTGCCGGGGTACTACTTGCCGGACTCGCCCTGGGCGCCGCACCCGCGCATGGAGCTGAACGGGCAGCGGATCTACCCGAGTTCGACTTCTCCGCCTGCCCGACCGTGGATGAGCTGCCCGCAGGTGCGGACCCCGGGACCTGGCGCTGCGAGGTCATGCACGCCACGGGACATCTGCGCATGGGCGCCGTCGACGAGCCGCTCACCGAACCTATGGAGATCACCTTTGCGGAAGGCCGCGTGGACGGTGAATTCCGCCAGGTCTTCGGAGAGATGACCGCTGCGCCAATCCGGGTGGGAGGCACTCCGTTGACCCTGACTCCGCAGTACGGCGGCTACTCGGACTTCCTGTCCGACGACACCCGGCGCGGCAAGTTCGACATCAAGTTCACCATAGGCTCAGCGCACGGGCTACTGGCCCTGCCGTCGACGGGCTGCTCGGTAGGCAGCGACGAGCACGCGGTCCACCTGGTGCTCAAGGACACCGGCCCCACCCGGGTGATATCCATGGACCCCCTGGTCGCCACCTTCGGTGCCCAGGACACGGAGTTCGCCGCCCCGGGCACCAGTGGCTGCGGCCCCCTGAGCCGCGCGCTCGACCGGGTCCTGGGCCTGCCGTCGGCAGCAGGGGAGAACGCCTTCGACATGGAAGTCACGGTGGCCGTCCGGCCCTACACGTAGACCGGTTCACACCGGAGGACCCGCTGGCCCGTGCACACCTGCGCTGCCACCCCCGGGTCCGCAAGACATCCGGCTGGCCGTGCACCGGCGCTGCGCTCCGCTGCTGGAGTGAACCTGCGGGCGAGTACGGCCAGGCGGCAGCAGGCAGTACGGTTCGAGAACGTGATGCGTACCCCGGCGGTTGCCGCCCTCGTCCTGTGTCCGATGGCCGTTCAGCCCTCCGCCTCCAGCGAGCCCAGTGCCGTGCGGGCCGGGATCGACTGCCCGTCCGGCTACGTCTGCATCGGCTGACGCGTCCTTGCCTGTGCCGACGGTCACACGGTGTCGTCGCGCGAGCAGTCGTGGCCGTTCCCGCGACGACACCGCGGTAGAACAGCTGATGACCGAGGCGAGGATCATGTCAACGGAACGCTTCGCGATCTTCCAGCGGCCGCTCTCGGCCCGGTAGTGGTCGGTCAGTTCGGTGATGTGTCCAGCAGTCGTGGCTGATTGACATCGTCTCCCCCTGAAGGGGGGAGAGGGGATGACAACTGCGGTACAGGGGCACGGTGGTCTCTGCAACAGGCCAGGCGGCATCAGCGGGCGGTGATGTCAGCCGAGTCTGGCACGCTGCTCGCCATGACTGACGATCTGATCGGCACACAGGCGCCGAAGTACCGCATCACAGAGCCGGAAGAGGCGATCGCGGCACTGGAACGCGCTGTTCCTGGACTGGCCGGGCACCGCCGATCAGAGCCCGCCGTCCTCGACTGGGCCTTGCTCGAAGACGGCCTGCGCACCCCGCTACCCGCCGACTACAAGCGCCTCGCTGAGTGGTACCCCACCTTTGCTCTCGGAGACTTTCTCCTCGTCTACCTTCCTGAACCAGGCGAAGAGCACCACCAGCTCCGCGGTATCCGCTATGACCTCGAAGGGGTCATCCACGCGTGGCGGGAGGCCGATATGTCCATCGGCCTGCGCCCGCATCCGGCGCCGGGCGGCCTACTGCCATGGGCGGAGTCCAACGAGGGCGACAAGTTCCTATGGAGCACGACTGGGGACAACCCGCAGCAGTGGCTCGTCACCATCGCCTCTCGCAACGGCGGCTGGTGGCACTACGAGGGTGGCGCCGTCCAGTTCCTCGCCGAACTCTGCGACGGCACGTTGGAACCCTGGGCGCTGCCCCCGGTCAACCCTGAAGTCACCCCCTGCTGAGCGATTCGCAGGCCGACAATCCATAAGAAGCGACGTCTTGACCCCCTGAGATGTCTATGAGCAGCGCAGCCCCCGCACGCACGTCGGCGTCGGCCACCCCGCCCGGTTGGCGGCCCCCCAGTCGAGTGGTTCTCATTCGAAGGCTGAGCGCCTGTCGAGGGTCTGGGGATTCACGGCCGAGAAGGTGTACGACGGGCCCGGGAGGGCTGATGCGCGGGCCTGGGTGGCCTTGGCCGGACGACGGTTCGCGTTCGGCAGGCACTGCCGGGTGACGCCTGCCGAACGCGAACGCTTCCCGGCGGTGGGCCGGTCCGGCTAGTGCACCCGGTCCCGGTCGACGACGCGCCCGCCGCCACGGTCTACGTCGCCCGTCCGGCCCACCCCACGCACCCACGTACGGAGGAGTTCCTCGCCGAGGTGCGCGAGGCGGTCAGTGCCTGACGTTGGCGCTTGCACGAGAAGCTGACCGGGCAGCCTGACCAACGCTCGGCGGAGACGCCCACCGACACCGTCCTCATGGGCGTAGGCCTCTGCAACCCGTCAACGGGCCGCGCCTGTCCGTGGACCCGATCTACGGAGCAACCGCAACTCCTACGGGTGTTGATCGCATCCCGGCTTGTGGTCCGCACCGGCAGGAAACTGGGCCTGCACCCCTCACCCGCCACCGTCATGCGGATGCTGCGCGAACACGACGCGCACGCCGCCACTGCGGTCTCGGCGCCATGGGCGACCGCCAGGTGCTGAAGATCATCCGGTGGCGGGTTTCCGGCGTGTCCGGGTCATGCCCCGTGTTCGCTTTCCAGGACGCAACCGAGGGCACCACCCGGGGCCCGGGTCATACTCCGGTGACCGTTGGCGTGGCGATGCCTGATCCAGCCGTCGACCCTACGGTTGTGGCATGGCGGTGATCAACGGTTGGAGGCTGGCAACGCGAGCCCGGATCCGCGCAGTGGACGCTATCGGCGCGGCTGTGTTGTTCGTACTGTCGGTTGTGGCTGCGTCGATCGATCCGGACCAGGACCAGTTCTTGTTGCGGTGGCCCGCCGTGGTGCTTGCGGCCTTCGGCTGCGCCGCGCTGGTGTGGCGGCGTAGCCACCCGTTCGGTGCACTGGCCGTCACCGTTGGCTGCGGCGTCGTCTTTCAGGTGCTCGGGTTCCGAGACAGCCCGCTGGTGATCAGCCCGGTTCTGGTGTCCGTCTACAACATTGCGGTGCGGACCGACCGGCGTACCGCCTGGACTGCGGCCACTGCCTCGGCTGCCGTTCTGGTGGGGGCCGCCACCGTGCTCGCCTCCAAGTCGTTGCTGGACCCGGACATGGTGGCGACGGTTGCGTGGACGGCTCTGCCCGCCGCTATCGGGGACGGAGTTCGCTCCCGCCGCGCCTATGTGGCGGCCGTCGAGGAGCGGGCGGAGTATGCAGAACGCACCCGCGAGCAGGAGGCCCGGCAGCGCGTGGAGGCCGAACGCGTCCGGATCGCACGCGAGCTGCACGACATCGTCGCGCACCACATCACCTTGATCAACGCGCAGGCAGGCGTGGCCGTCCATCTCGTGGAGCAACGGCCGGAACAAATCCTCACGGCTCTGAGGGACATCAGGGACACCAGCCGGTCCGTGCTGGACGAGCTACGGGTGACCGTGGGCCTGCTGCGGCAGTCCGACGATCCGGCGCAGCCACGCGACCCGATGCCAGGTCTCGCGCAGGTGCCGGCCCTTCTGGCGTCGTTCGAACGCGCGGGGCTCGCGGTGAGCCACACCCGGTGCGGCGCGGCCCAACCGCTTGAGCCAGCAGTCGACCTGGCTGCGTACCGCATCGTGCAGGAGTCCCTGACCAACGTGCGTAAGCACGCCGGGACGGACACCGCCCGGCTGTTCCTGCACTACGACCGTGAACGACTGACGATCACCGTCGAGGACGACGGCTCGGCCAGGCCGCATCACGTCTCCTCGGGGACTGGCCACGGGCTGATCGGGATGCGTGAGCGGGCTGTCACGATCGGAGGCAGGCTGTGTGCGGGACCGCGCCCTGAGGGCGGTTTCACCGTGACCGCCGAACTGCCGCTGCGGCCCAGCCAGGCACGGGATCGGAGAGAAGGGCATGACAATTCGCGTACTGCTTGCCGATGACCAGGCCCTGCTGCGGGGCACCTTCAGGATGCTGTTCGACGCCACGGACGACATGGAGACCGTGGGCGAGGCGTCCGACGGGCGGGAGGCGGTGGAACTGGCCAGTGCGCAGCACCCGGATGTGGTTCTGATGGACATCCGCATGCCCGAGATGGACGGTCTCGAAGCGACACGGCTCATCAGCGAGTCGGAGGACCTCGCCCATGTGAAGGTGCTGATTCTGACCACCTTCGAGGATCACGAGCATGTCGCCGAGGCACTGCGCGCGGGTGCGAGCGGCTTTCTCGGCAAGGGCGCGCGGCCCGAAGAGCTCCTCAATGCCGTCCGCACGGTCGCAGGCGGCGAGGCGCTGTTGTCCCCGTCGGCGACGCGAGCGTTGATCACCCGGTTCCTGGCGCAGCCTGATCCGCGTCCGGCAGCCGTGCACGAGCGGCTGAAGTGCTTGACGGCTCGAGAAAGCGACATCACGAGGCTCGTCGCACTGGGCCTCTCCAACGACGAGATCGCCGAACAGTTGTTCATCAGCCCCCTGACCGCCAAGACCCACGTCAACCGGGCCATGACCAAGCTGGGCGCTCGTGACCGGGCCCAGCTCGTGGTCATCGCCTACCAGTGCGGACTGGTCAGTCCGGCGACGGAACCGGGTCAGTCACACATGTCCGGCTAGCAGCTGCGGAGGCGCACCGGGTTCTGTCGCCGCGGTAGGCCGGCGGGCTGCATACCGCGGCCGTGGTAGCGGTGAATCGCTGCGCGGGGACGACGCGCCAGGGGCCATTCCTGGGCGATGGTGGAACCCGGAACGGAGGTTTCGCCATGATCGGAACAGAAGCCCAGTGCCTGACCAGGACGCACGCCGACAAGGCAGCCGTCGAGGATCTGTCCTTCACTGTCCGCCCCGGCATCGTGACGGGGTTGCGCAGCCCCGGCGGTCCCCACAGGACGGGCACGGTGTGGACCCGTCATGTGACGACCTGCGACGCGCGCAATGAGCACGACGGCCTTGCCGCCGTGGCACCCCACCTGTCTCTTCTCCGCGATGCCCTGGCCCACGGCACCGGTCGGGACCAGCAGATGCATGGCCACGGCCGAAGCGTGCACCGCCACGTGTCACCGCGTCGCAGCAGCTCAGCCCGCGTAGCCCTGGCCAGACAGCTCACTCTGGCCGAATGGGTCAGCAGGACCACGCGCATCGAGCGACTTGATGGTCGTGCGGGTGATCGGTGACTGTCCGGTGCGTCCTTTCCGTGGGACGCCGTGTCATCGAAGTCCGGGTACCGCTCGCCGGGCCGACCGCTGCTGATCTGGGTGCAGCGGTACCCGCAGTCCCTGCGGCAAGCAGGTGCTGGGTCTCGGTCCGCGGGAGCCGGTGCGTGCCGTCACCGTCGCGGTTCGGCACCGCGACGGTGTTCCGGCCGCTGCGCGCCGGATCCGCCCGTCGGGGCCGCCACGGCGGGCAGCCGACCGCGGTGCGCCACTTCTGCCTCGGCTTCTGCCTCGGCGGGCTGAAACGTCTCCAGACGCTGAGGATGCGGCAGGTGCTGTGGGTGCAGCGCATCGACGCGAAGATCGCCGCGATTCTTCAGCGGCAGGCGCAGGAGGAGTACGGCCGGACCAGCCGGCCGCAGCCGCCGGAGTGGATCGCCGAACTCGGCAACGGCACCCGCCGCCCGCCCCTGCAGGTCCACGCCGGCGACTGCTCCGTGGCCGGCAAGCGGCACCGTGCCGTCGACCGTGACGAAGCTCGCCGGCTCCTCGCCTCGGGCCTGAAGGCCTGCGGCCACTGCCGGCCCGACGTCCGGCTGCACATCATCGACTCCCTGCGGCAGACAGGGGACCGCATCATGCTCGCAGCCGGTCTGGCCAACCTGCCCGCACTGACCGCCGAGGGGGCGGACTGTGGGTGCCAGGCGAGCTCGACCCGCTCGCCGAACTGGTCCGCGCCCAGCGGCTCGCGTCGCCGCCGCCCGCGGCCTCGACGCGGACCGGCACCCGGGGCCCCGTTGCGGCAGACGTCGCGCCTGCCTGGCGGGCAGCGATGGGTTCAAACGATGCCCGTGCAGTCCCCGTGCCCCGTTTCGTCCCAGCAGCAAACCACGTATTCTCCGTCCAGTTCGCCGGTGTCGCAGCCCGGCTCGACCCGGGGGACATGCGACAACGGTGATCGCGGTGGCTCCCCCGCCTGCGCCGGCCCTGCTGAGCCGAGCAGCAGCGAGGCGAGCACGGTCACCATTGCCGGCACCGCGATCGCCATGAACCCCGACATACCCGGCCGTTGGCGAACGTTCGTCGGTGATCTCATGGCAAGGCCCTGCCTTTCAGATTCTCGCGGAGACTGATCCAGGCAGCGGCCGAGGGTGCGACCGCCCGGTGCCGTCCTCCCAGCAACGACGCCAGCCCTTGATGGCGTGCAGCGCTAACCGTGCGCTCCGCCCACCGACGTCGCTATGCGGACCAGCGCCGCAGTCGCCCTGGAGCGGGACTGTTGGGGCCAGGCGATCGACAAGGTGGCCGGCGGGGCGTCCGGGACCTCGCGGTACCTGATGCCCGGGCGCGGGTATCGGGTGCACACGGACTCCGGGAGCAGGGTGACGATGTCTCCGAGTTCGACGAGCTTGAGCAGTTGGGCGAGGTCCTGGATCGCGTACCGGTCGACGATCGTGTCGAGGTGGCGGGCCAGGCATCCTTGAGTGTCGTGCTCGGTGCGCGGGAGACCGAGGTCGGCGAGAGCGATGCGGTCCCTGGCGGCCAGCGGGTGGTTGGCCGGGAGAGCGGCCAGGCGGCGTTCGACAGTCACCGGCTCCGTGTCGAGGCCAGTGCGGTCGAACGGTTCGTAGATCAGGGCCACGTCGGCTTCGCCCCGGCGCAGCAGGCTGGGCTGGTCGCGCCAGCCGGAGAGGCGGATCGTGACCGGCTCAGCCGCGGGTTCGGCGGCGTACCGGGCGAGGATGGACTCCAGCAAGCCCCCGTCGCCGTCGGCCTTCACGGCGAGAACCAGCCTCGGCTCGGCCGCGCGTTGTGCCCGGCGCCCGGCCGCCTGCAGGGCGTCCAGCGCGGTCCGCGCCTCCGCGAGCAGTACGGTGCCGGCCGGGGTCAGCGTGACGCTGTGCGTGGTGCGTTCGAAGAGGGTGACGCCCAGCTCCGCTTCGAGGTTGCGGATGGCGCGCGACAGGGGCGGGGCGGAGATGCCGAGGCGTTCTGCTGCGCGGGCGAAGTTGAGTTCTTCGGCGACGGCGACGAAATAGCGCAGCGGGCGTGACTCCACGGCCTGGCACCTCCATCTGGTATGTCCCTGAGGGTAACAAGCGGGATCCCTGCGATCCTTCCGTAGTGCCGGGCCGGATCAGATGCTTCTTCCATGATTGTCATCACCACTCCTACCGGCCGGATCGGCCGACAGGTCCTCGACGCCCTGCTCGACGGCGAGCGGCCGGTCCGCGTGATAGCCCGTGACCCTTCCCGGCTTTCCGCCCGGGCGCGCGAGCGGGTCGACATCGTCCGCGGCTCACACGGCGACCGCGATGTCGTCATGGAGGCGTTCGCGGGCGCGGACAGCGTGTTCTGGCTGGTGCCGCCGGACTCCCGGACGGACAGCGTCGAAGGCCACTACCTGAACTGGACCCGTCCCGCGTGCGAGGCGATCAACCGTCACGGCGTCAAGCGCGTCGTCGCGGTATCGACCCTGGGCACCGGGATCGAGAAGAACGCCGGGCACCTGACGGCGTCCGTGGCCAAGGACGAGCTGATCAAATCCACGGGGGTGGGTTTCCGGGCGCTGCGGGCGGCGGCCTTCATGGAGAACCTGCTCGGGCAGGTCGAGGCGATCAGGAACCAGGGCACGTTCTTCCTCCCGTCCGTGGCGGACCGGGTTCTCGCGACGATCGCCACCCGCGACATCGCCGCGACGGCCGTGCGGCTGCTGCTCGACGACTCCTGGAGCGGGCAGGACGGCGTCCCGCTGGTCAGCCCCGACCGTATCTCCCCCGACGACATGGCTCAGATCATGTCCGAGGTGCTGGAGCGTCCGGTCCGCTGCCAACAGGTCCCCCTCGACGCGTACAAGGAGACGGCTCTGAGCCGCGGGGCCAGCGAGGCCTGGGCACAGGGCCTGGTCGACATGGCCGCGGCCCAGATCGACGGCGCGTACGACGCCGAGCACCGCTCCGCGCAGCCCTCCCCGACCGGTTTCCGTCAGTGGTGCGAAGAGGTGCTCAGGCCAGCTGTTCTGGCCTGAGAGCCGCAGCGGCCGTCGGTCTCGGCGTGGCGTTCGGCGTCGTAGCGGATCACCAGGCATGCGTCAGCCGTCATGCCGTCACCCGCAGGGGGCATTCCGGAGCGCGACATCGCCGCCTGCCGACCAAGTCCTCCTCACCGACGGGGAGTTCCGGCTCGGTCGGGAGAGTGGAGTTGTGCGCTTGGGTCCTCCCCGCCGACGCGGGGGTGGTCCGCTCCCCACTCCACGCCCTGGCCGGGCTCGGCTTCGGCACGTCCTTCCCACCGACGCCGGGCGAGCGCGACGGGAAGGGCGGCGTGGGCGCGCACGGGCAGTGAGCCAACGGCGGCCGTACAGGCGGCCGGGTCGGCGTAGTGCGAGTGCCTGCACCAGCCGGCGATCGACCTTCAGGTTGCGGTAGTCGTCGCGTTGGATCAGGAGGTCGCGGGCGGCCTGGTCTCCCGGCCGGCTCTCGCGGTCCGGTCGAGTTGCCCGGCAGGCGGACTTGAAGCACTCCAGGCTGCCGACTTCCACAGTCTCTCCTGCCCTATGCGTGGGTCAGGATGCGGCGGCTGGGGAGTACGGGGCCTGGCCCCGCACACTGCCGTACCGGCTGAGGGAGCGGACGGAGTTCCGCGTCAGCCCCGGCCGAGGACGCAGAACTCGTTGCCCGCCGGGTCGGTCATGACGACCCAGGAGACGTCACCCTGACCCACGTCGGTCCGTATCGCGCCGAGGCCTTCGAGCCGGGCGACCTCCCTCGCCTGGTCCTCGACGGGGTCGGACATCACGTCGAGATGGATGCGGTTCCACACGACCTCGTCGTCGGGCGTGCGGCGGAACTCCAGGTACGGCCCGACGCCCTTGATGGAGCGCAGCAGAGCGCGGTCGTCGGTCAGTTCGTGGACGGTCCAGTCGATCGCCTCGCCCCAGAACCGGACCATGGCCCGTGGGTCGGCGCAGTCGACGACTACGGCGGCTATCGGCCCGGTGTCCCGGTAGAGCTCCCGGGGCTCCAGGACGCTGAACACGTTGCCCTCCGGGTCGGCCATCACCGTCCACGGCGCGTCGCCCTGGCCCACATCGGCGGGCGTCGCCCCGAGTTCCTTCAGACGTGCGACCAACTCCGCCTGATGAGCGTCGGAAGTGGTGGCGAGCTCGATGTGTACGCGGTACTTCACCGTCTCCGGGTTCGGGACGCGGACGAGGTCGATGCAGACGGCGGACGGGTCCGGCCAGTCGAAGCCCACGGGTTCCAGGTTGGTGACGCCGGGCCCTTCGCTGGAAACACCCCAGCCGAGCGCCTCCGCCCAGAACTGGCCGAGCGCCGCGTCGTCCCGGGCCTTGATGTTCACCTGAACAAGTTGCAGCGTCATGCCGCACACCCTAGGTGATCTTCGTCGGGCAGGCCTGCGAATTCAGGCTCTTCTGCTGCATAGCGCAATCGGGCGATCGCGAGTCGGGGGCCGAGGAGGGTGGGCTTGTTTTCCGGCGACGTCGTCGACCGGTAGGGGTCTGGGAGGTGCGGATCGGGGCCCATGGCCGATCCGGGGTTTCGGGTCCGGGGGCCGGGCGAGGGGCGCCTGGACGGGATCCCGTGGGCTGCGGGACGGCCGGAGTCGTGTCGACGGCCGGCCGTCCCGCAGGTCCAGCTGGAGGGATGGGCTGGGTGGGCTGCACAGCGACGTCGCGCTGTCCGTTCGGCCTGCAGGGACGGGCCGGGATGACCGTCAGTCGCTGTCGGAGGTGGTGGCCACGGCGGCCGCGGCGGCCTCCGTCATCAGGTCGCGTAGGGAGGTGCTGACGCTGTCGATCTGGTCCGCGAGCGAGGTGTGCCCGAGGGCGGGGGCCTGGTCCTTCAACGCTGTGAGGCGGACCGCCGTGCTGTGGGTCTGCCGGTGGACGTCGACCGGGCGGGGCCGGCGGTCGTGCGAGCTGGTGATCCGCTGGGCGCCGCGGGTGTGCTTCGTCGAGGTGCCGGCCGTGTCGTCGACCGGGGGCGCGCGGCCGCCCCGGCTTGCGGGCCTGGCCCGGCGTTGTCCGCCCCGGTCTGGGCGGGTGCGTGCTTGAGGATCTGGGCGACCTGCTCAGCCGGCGCAGGGCCAGGCGCCGCGTGGGCTTGGCCGATGGGGTGAGGACTCCGATGCTCCGCCGGGGGCCGCCTCACTCCAGAAGCCCAAGCGCCGTATCCGGCCGGCATTTCGAGCACACCGGCGCTCCCGATGCAAACGCTTCACGAGCCTGCTCGCGCGTCACCGCCATGCGCCACTAGCCCGGATCCCAGCAATCCCCCGATGCACCGCTTTCCCCTGGCTGGGCTCGTGGTGTCACACCTTGGACATGTCCGAAATGACAGCTACATGAGCAGTCATTACGTTCATCGCAAGTCGGTCGCTCGGCCGATGTTCGCGAGACAGAGAGACGTGACATGCCCACGCATACATTCGCTTTGGCCACTGCCGGCGTTGGCACGGCGGTCCTCGCAGTCACCGGTATCACTTACGCCTCGCCCTCCGACGCCACCTCGGCGTCACCCTCTGTGCACCACGCGGCCGCCCCTGTCCAGCGTCCGGCTCAGCCTGTCCAACGCGTGACCAAGCCTGTCCAACGAGCCGCCCCTACTGGGGTTTCCGAGGGCAACGGCCACTCAGGCAGCGAGAAGGAGGACGAGGGCCGCGACCGCGAGGGCGGTGAAGGCGGCTACAGCCATGAGGAAGAGGGAAGAATCCACTTCAACGAACGTACGTACTCGGCCTCCGCCGACGGCTGCATCACTGCGGCCAGCGGACTGGGCTCCAGCAGCTTCAGCATTTTCAATGACAGCCGGAAGACCGTCGAAGTCTTCCGCGGCTTCACCTGTGACAACGACGCTCCGGTTGCCACCGTGAGTCCGCACGGCTCCACCCATGGCGTTGTGACCGGTACCGCCCAGGGGAGCCTGTTCGGTGACGACGGCGTCGTGGGCAGCTTCCGGGTGATCAGCGACGAGGAGTGGTGACAGCGTTGCCCGGAGCACCGGAATGATCCTGGCCCTCCGTGACCGGGCCGATGTTGCCGCGTCCTGGACACAGGCAACAGCACCCGCTCAGACGTCCGGCCCAGGAACCGACGCTCCACATGGACGTCTCCACCGAACGGCGCACCGCCCTACAGCCCTTGCTGCGCGACCAGGCGGTCCAGTACTGCGGTGCGGCTCTCAACCTGCTGGCCCGGGCAACCTCTCCCGAGCTGGCTGAACTGCGCCGGGCTCTGGCGGTGAACACCGCCGCCGGATCGACGCCGGCGCCTTCTCCCCTCCCCCGGCTGCTCCGGACCGCCCGGCACCCCAGGAAGGAGCCTCAGCGGTCTGCCGCCCGGCCCGCCCCATCGTGCAGCTGCTGTACGTGCGCTCCCTGGCCGCCCGTCCGGTGGACGAGATCCAGTGCATCGCCCAGACGCGACGCCGCCACCGCTGCACCCAAGCCCTGCTTTCCCCCGGTGCCCCGGCCGGCATCCGGAAGCTGATGCCCGCCACCTCCACAAGCGGACAGCTTGCCCTGCCCGCCACGGTCACAGCGATCTACGACCTCAGCGGTGTCCCGTACGCCGAAGCGCCACGGCCTGCGCGAGCGCGTTCTTCCGTAAACCTGCTCGTTGTCCATGGAGTTGGCGAACACGTCCACGTCCGGCCCCGCCACGCCACGGCGGCGGCGCGGACGGGTCAGGTCGGCGGACTCGGTCAGCTCAAGGGCGGCGAAAGACGCGCGGGGTGGCGGTCATGCAGAGGCGGCGGTCCGCATGGATCCGCCGCCCGTCGCTGGCGATCGGCCACTTTTTGTGGCACGGCCGGCGATCCGGTGCGATCTCTCCTGCGCCGCCGAGTCATCTTCCCCACCGCACCCGGTGGCCGCAGCCAACAGCACCGCGGCCCCCAGGATCGTTCTCTTGCTCACCGAACCCCCACTATCGGTTAGTTGTCGCCGAGCAGAGTCTGCACGGACTTGCCCAAGAACGCCGCGCCGACCGCTTCGCCGGCTCGATGGTGGAGCAGTCGACGCACCGCTCGTCAGCTCCCCCACCGAAGTACAGCGACCGCTTCCTGCCCGTCCCGGACAAGCGGGCCTGGCGGAAGTCCTCACCTCCACGGGGCCTTCTGCTCGAGCGGCGGGGGGCGCCGCGCGGCCCGGGGACGGCGGCTGACAGCAGCCTGCCCGTACCGGGAACGGGGTGGCGCCGCGGCGGTCGACGACGTCCCGCCCAGCGGGATTGCGGCCGCGCCGGTCAGCAGCAGCGTCCCGCGAGGCGAAGCGGACCGGGATCCCGCATGCTGGTGCGCGACACCCAGGCGTACACCAGCACTTACCTTCAGCAGGCCTGATTGGACGAGGCGGGGCAGCGACTCAGTCACCGGCGCGGGTCTCGTGCCTCAGCGTCCCTGGCCGGGCCGCCGGGGCCGGGGGCGCTGGGTGCTGGGTGCTGCGCCGGGAGCGTCGCACGGGCGCGGGCTCGCCGGGGGCGACGGGCGAGGAGAAGCCGCCCGCGATGGACGGCCGCACGGGGGCAGGCGCCTGCGTGGTGGGCCGGTCGGGGGTGCGGCGGGGTCGTTCGGCGCGGGCCAGGACGGTGGCGTTCGGGATCAGCGGCGCGCAGGTTTCGCAGACTTCTTCGACGCTCCACACGCGGCGCATGACCGGGTCGTGGCGCAGGATCATCAGTACGGCGCCGGAGCAGTGCGTCTTGGTGTCGGGGTGGGCGCCGCAGTGCTGGGAGCCGCAGTGGCACCAGGCGTTGGGGCGGACGTTGGCCGCCTTTGCGTGGGCGGCGGCGTGCCGGGCGGCGAAGGCGCGCAGCGCGGCGAGGTCCTCGGAGCGGGGCGGCATCCGGCACGCCGCGGTGCTGCAGGTGACCGAGGCGGAGGTTCGGCCGTGGCCGACGATGCGGACGGTCCAGGCCCGCCCGGGGATCCGCTCGGTGGAAGGTTCGCTGTGCACGGTCGTCACGGCCGCTTGCTCCAGGTTGATCGGTGATGTGTGGCTCCACTATGTGCTACCCGCAATGGCGTTGGGCAGCAGATTTCTCCCCCCGGGGCTTCGCGGATCCCAGGCGGTGAGCCGGCTACCTGTTGCGGTGTCCCGACAGACGGCTGGTCTCGCAGGTCGGCTCTGCGCTGTCCACGAACTCGTGGAGCGGTCCTCGCCCGGTACGACGGACATCTGACGGCTGTCAGCCGTCGAAGCGGCTCCACTTGACGTCGGATTCCGCGAGGGCCTGCAGAGCGCTGCGGCGTGTGGCACCGGCCCACAGATCGAACTTGCCCACTTCCACGGCGTCGCCGAGGTACAGGACGAGACCTGGGGCGACGTAGAAGCGGATGGAGGCCCGAGGCCAGAAGGGCCGCAGCGGGACCCGCTGCAGAGGTACGGTGAGCTGCGCTACTTGATGGTCGCTGAGGGTGGCGAGGCCCACGTAGTGGGCGCTCATGGCGGCTTCGAAGAGGGAGAACTGGAGGAGGGAGCCGCTGAGCGGCTCCTGCTCGGCCACCGGCTTCTTGTCGAACTCGCAAAACCAGACGGTCGGATCGTCCTCCGGCTGCTCCAGGGTCCATGGCAGGCCCCAGTAGAAGCCTCCCTGGTTCTCGACACCGAATACCAGCAGCTCACCCAGAGGATCGGTGAGGACTTCGTGCCAGGGGCATGATGTGGTTCTGGCATCCGAGCACGTCCGGCCGTTGTTCGGCCGTACAGCTGCCGCAGGCTACCGGGCAGCGACCGCGGCCCGGCCGGCACGGAGCCGCGGTTGCGGCTGATCCGCTCAGCGATGCGAAGGCGTACCCATGTCCCGTGAATCTGCAGTCCGGCACCGCCCGGCTCCTGCCCTGGCTCATCGACGACCGCACCCACGGCCCGCTCTTCCTCACCGACCGCAGAGCCCCTGACCCACGACGCAGAAGACGGCACCTCAACGCCCATGCTGCTCAGGCGTGATCACGAGGGTGTGTCCTCCCCGATGGCAGATTCTGATGTCGCTTCCAGCGGTGGGGTGGTGGACAGCAGTGCCGTTGCGGCCCTGTCGTGCAGGGAATCCAACGTCTCGATCTGCTGCCCGACCCTTTGCAGCAGCTGCTCCAGCCGGTCGGAGACCAGGCGTGAGTCCTGTGCCGCCGTCAACAGCAGGGCGCGCCAGAGCAGCGCCTTGCCCTGCGCCCCCAGCCGCAGTGCTTCGAGCTCGACCAGCGCGGTGAGGCCGGAGCGACGCAGCAGGCGGCCGTTGGGCTTCACACGTCCGATCTTCTCGCCCAGCCATGCCCCGTAGACCTTGTAGTGCTTCACGGGAACGTCGAGGTCCGCCATCAGCCGCAGCAGGGTCCGGCGGTCCTGCGAGATCTCCGCCGCCAGGTTCTTCAAGTCGTTGCCGTACGCCGAACCTCCGTGCTCCTGGGCCATGCGCCGGGCGAGCTCTGCACCGGCCGTCGCACCGGCCAGGTGATCATTGAGAAAGATGTCCAGCCTTCTCTGCCGCGTCTGACCGTCGCCGGCGCCTCGTGCTGTCGCGCTCATGATTTCCCTTAGGGGTCTCGAACCTGTCGACGGTCACCGAGTGCCCCGGCCGAGTCAGTCAAGTGCTGCCTCGATGCTGCATGCGGTCTGGTTTGTCCTGCCCCCACCACCAGGTGGGAAGAACCCGTGGCGGCCCTGCCGATCGCTCGCGTGATCCGGCCGCGTTGCAGATCATGGACACCGCAAAGACCCCCCGGGGCGCCGGCATCACGTTCACCCCGTCGCCGGCGGACACGGAGCGACAGACTGCCGAGAGGCCGGGATCACCGTCCGTGGGCGTCCGTGCGGGGCAGGGGGCTCACGTCGGGGTGACGGCCAGGGCGCAGGGCGGCATGACGTTGACCGGGTCCGGGCCCGCCGCGGGCGGCGAGGGCGTCGGCCACGGCGCCGGTGACGAAGGCGTAGACGGCCTTGTGCAGCAGGTCCACGACCAGCTCCTTGCGAGGCCAGCCGGGAGGCGGGGCGCCGACGCCGGTGGCGTTCTCCAGGATCTGGTCGTTCGTGAGGCGGACGACGGCGAACTGGGCGGAGGCGACCGGACCGCGCAGACCGGCGTTGGCCATGACCGAGCGCAACACGCCGAGGAGGGCGGCCTGGCCGTGGTGCATGGCCCAGTTGACCGGCAGTGGCTGCTTGCCGGGGCGTTCGGGCAGGCCGGTCAGGCGTTGGAGGACTCGTGCGGGTACATGGGAGTCAGGCCGGCCGGTGAGAGCCTGCTCGATCTTTTCACCGAGTGTCATCACGATGCCTCCGGCTGTCCCCGCGACCAGCCCCTGCCACAGCGACTGCTTGACCATGGCACGGCGAGTACCCCTGTGCCGCGGGTTCACCACGCCAGGCCGCGGCCGCTGGGTGCGGCCTGGCGCGGTGTCTCACCCGGGCGCTGCGCCGGGAGGCGCTTCCGGCCGAGGGCCGGGTAGGCGTAGGCTCCGCTGTTGCTTGTCCTGGCCACCCGCTCGGCCTTGCTCTGTGGGTTCCTGCGCCCGGCCGTCCCCGGCGCGGCCTCCGGGTCTTCGCGCTCTCCGGCCCCGGGCCACTTGCTGGTCTTCCGTCCTGTGGCGGCTCTGCTGGACGTGCTCGCAGCGCCCGTAGCCGAATACGTCCTGGGAGTCCGGGAGCCGTACCCGCCAGGGCCGCCCACCAGCACCTCGCACCAACAGGGCTTCGGCCGGGTCCGCCGCAGCGCGCGCACCTGCGTCCGGGCGCCGTCGCGCGGTCGGCAGCGGTCAGCGGACCGTGGGCGCATCGCCGCCAGGCACCACGCGGGCATGCCGGCCGCGGGCGCAGTGGACCAGTCGCTCCCCCAGCCCGAGTCGGTCGGCCGCGGTGAGAAACTCCTCGAGGGGCGAGCGGAAGACGGAGTAGTCGTCGTAATGGACCGGCAGGACGCGGGGACAGCCGAGCCGACGGGCGAGTTCGGCGCCCTGCGCGCCGTCCATGGTCACGACGAAGCCACCGGGCAGTTGTGTACCGCCCAGGTGGAGCACGGCCAGTTCGGTGTCGGGGAAGCGGCGGGCGATCTCGTCGAGGCCCTCGTACAGGAGCGTGTCGCCCGAGAGATACAGCCGCAGGCGGACCGGCCCGTCGCGGGGGCCGAACTCCAGCATGCTGCCCATCACCGGCGGCAGCAGCCGGCGCAGCACGGGCTGCAGGGAGTGGCGGCCGGGCAGTGCCGTCACCCGGACCTGTGAGCCGCCCCGACGGAAAACGCAGCTCTCCCAGGTCCGCAGGCCGCCGGCCTGGTCGAACCCCTGCCAGGTGCGCAGGTGGCGGGCCGCATGCGGGGTGGTGACGATCGGAATCGAGTGTTCCAGCTGTCGCCTGGCCGCGCGGTCCCAGTGGTCGCCGTGCAGGTGGGAGAGGACCACGGCGTCCAGCGGCGGGAGGTCTTTCACGCCCAGGAACGGCTCGGTCAGACGCCGGCTCGTCAACCCGTACCCCAGGTGGGCGCGCTCGCCGCGATGCAGGAAATTCGGGTCGGTGAGCAGGGTCAGGTCGCCATACCGCAGAAGGAGCGTCGCAGTGCCGATGAACTGCACGTCAAGGGCATCGTCGTCGAAGGCAGCCATGCTGGTCCTTGCCCGACGGGGACAGGCCCGCCTGTCGACTGAGAACTGTGCCATCCGGTTGACCCGGACCCATCCGGAGTACCCCGGTCGATCGGGATGACGCCCTGTGGCCGGAGCACCTTCGCGGTCCGGGCGGCCGCGCGCGTCGGCCCAGCGCCTCCTCGTACTGCGGGACGCCGACACGGCTGATGACGCCGCCGGGACGGACGACGCCAAGGGCCTGCTCGTAGGCGGGTTGCCGACGGCTTCGAGGACCACGTGCGTTCCGTGCCGCCGGAGGTCGCGGACCTGGGCGATTGCACACGGGGCCGAGGCAGCTGGTGACGTCCGGACAGAAAGAGCACACTTTGCGCGCGCCGAGGCTGCCCGGCGGCGCGTTGAGCACTCTCTCGGCGCGAGCCTCAGTAGTGTCTTGTCCGCATAAAGATCCATCTGTAGCCCGCGTCGGGCCGGTGACCGACCAGTGAGGCGGCCGCAGCCGAGCTCCGACCCGCGGGCCGGGACTCTCGGGAAGGCGCTACGTGAGTCGAAACGGCTGTGACCGCTTGCCGCTGCGCCTGATGCGGCGGGGGCTGCTGCAGACGCTGTCTGCGGGTCTGGTCCTGGCGACCGCTTCTGGTTGCGAGTACACATGGCAGGATTTCCCCCGCCTGGGTATGCCCACCCCGGTCACGGAAGAGGCGCCGCGGATCCTTTCCCTGTGGCAGGGTTCCTGGGCGGCGGCCCTCGCCGTGGGCGCGCTGGTCTGGGGGCTGATCCTGTGGGCGGTCATCTTTCACCGCCGCAGTAGGACCAAGGTCGAGGTTCCCCCGCAGACCCGCTACAACATGCCCCTCGAGGCGCTGTACACCGTGGTCCCGCTGCTCATCGTGTCGGTGCTTTTCTACTTCACCGCCCGGGACGAGTCCGAGCTCCTCAAACTCTCCGAAAAGCCCGCTCACACCATCGGTGTGGTCGGCTTCCAGTGGAGTTGGGGCTTCAACTACGTCGAGAACGTGGACGGCAGGGCCGAGACAGGTGACGCCAAAGCCGACCCGGACATGGCGATCGTTCCGGACAAGTACGGCAGGGCCTTCCCCGCGGGCGCCGAGGGCGTCTACGACGTCGGGGTCCCCGGCACCCGCAACCCGCAGAACGGCAACCCGGGCCCGACACTGTGGCTGCCCAAGGGCGAGAAGGTCCGCTTCATCCTCACCTCCCGGGACGTCATCCATTCATTCTGGGTCTTGCCGTTCCTGATGAAGCAGGACGTCTTCCCCGGCCACAACGTCAACGCCTTCGAGGTGACGCCCAACCGGGAGGGCACCTTCCGGGGCAAGTGCGCCGAGCTCTGCGGCGTCGACCACGCCCGGATGCTCTTCAATGTCAAGGTCGTCTCCCCGGAGCGCTACCGGCAGCACCTGAAAGAACTGGCCGGCAAGGGGCAGACCGGCTTCATCCCGGCGGGCATCGAGATCACTGATCCGGCAAGAAACGATGAGCCACGCAAACTGTGACTCGGCTTCATGAAGGGCCGCGGCCGTGCCGGGCAGCGCTGGAGCACGGCGAGAGCGAAGTACGCACCCCACCTCGTCATGCGCGTCGCCGGAGCGAGGCGGTCTCCTCTTGATCAGCATCGGCACCGCTCAGGCAGACCCGGATTGCCCGAGCTGCGCGGCCGGGCAGCAGCCCGTCGTCGCCTCTGGCCGACACCACACGCACTGATCAGTCGTGGTGTGCAGCGCATCGTCCGGTTCCAGCCAGGCGGCGGTTCCACCAGCCAGGGCGTGTTGCCGCGATCGCCTTCAGTCGCCGGTGTTCCGCGCGCTGGGCAGCGACGAGGAGGGGAACGAGCGGAAACGTCAGCAGCGGCAGGCGCCGCGAAGCGGAGTCGTTTTCCAGCACCAGAGCGGCGACGGCCGCGGCACCCGAGACGTAGAGGATCGGGTTGTAGTACGGCATGAGCCGCGGGCCGAGCCCTTCGCAGTCCGCGAGCCACGGGATCGCCAGCCGCGTCCGCCGGCGTGGCCAGGCCGTCAGGTGGGCGATCACTGCGGCCAGGCTGACGCTGTTGAGCACGGCGAACGCGGAATCGGCGGACGCGGGTCGGGTGCCGGCCGTGCGCCAGGCCGTTCCTGTTCCGACGGTCCACGCGGTCGCTGCGGTGAACGGTCCGAGAACGGACGCCAAGGGCATCCCGACGCCTGCGGCGAGTTCAAAGAAGAGGTGGCCGGCCGTCGCTGCTGCGGTGGCCCTGGTCAACCCGTTCACAGCCGCCTGCGGTGGGCGTGGAGCGGCGTGCCGCTCGCCTCTGTGACGCGGCGGGACATCGGTGCCCGTGGCAGCGGTCCGTGGTCGCCGGCCGCCGGTCGGGCACTGCCTGGTCGAAGGTGCGTGCCCGTCGCGCCGCCGGCGCGGGTGGGCGACAACAAGTATCCAGGTCCGACCCGATGGAGCAGCGGTTCGCCCGCCTGTCCTGCACGTTTGCTCCGGCCAGGGCGGGGACACTCGCCGTGTGTGGTCGCGTATGGAGCGGAGCAGCGGGTGCGCCTTCCCGCGCTTCACGCCGGCTGGCTGAGGCAGACGTTCGTCCACTGGCCGTTCCCGTCGGACGAGGTCCAGGCGCTGCTGCCCGAGGAACTGGTGGTGGACGAGTACGAGGGGGCGGCGTGGGTCGGGCTGACCCCCTTTGTCATGTCGGACGTGCGCCTGCCCGGCGTGCCCGCCCGGTTGCCCGGGCTTCCGGCGTTCGCGGAGACCAACCTGCGGACCTACGTCCGTCACAGGGACGGGCGGGATGGGCTGTGGTTCCTGTCCATCGAGGTGGCGTGCCCGCTGATGCTGGCGGCCCGTGCCGTGGGCACGCCGTACAACCCGGGCACGCTGAGCGTTTCCGTGACCGGGGACGCCGTTTCGTACACGGGGTCCAGATGGGTCGGCGACGCCTCCTACCGCCTGGTCGTCCGGCCCGGCGCCCCGATAGCGCCCAACGAGCAGGACGTCTGGCTGACCTCGCGCTGGCGGGCGTACACGCGCCGGTTCGGCATGCTCTGGGAGACGCCGGTCGAGCACGAGCCCTGGCCGCTGGCGGAGGCCGTCGTCGAGGTGCTCGACGAGACGCTCACCACCGCGGCGAGCCTTCCCTCGCCCGCCGCCGAGCCCTTGGTGCACTTCTCGGAGGGAGTGCGGCACGTGCGGCTCGGGGCGTCCAGGCCGTGTGTCCCGACGCCAGGACGGTATGGGGGGTAGCACCATGAGCCGCCGCCGCGGCACGCCGAGGCAGTGGGGTCGCGGTCGCGCTTCGACGGCTGGATCGCCGGCGTGGGCACCTCGTCCGGGACGCGCCTGGTGCTCGGGCGCTGGCCCCGGTCACCGTTCGGGCCGTTCAGTCTGACACAGTGCGCGTCGTGACGGCCGACGTGAGCATCGCGGACGACACCTGGACCGTCACCGCCGGCCCACTCGGCCTGCGCTTCACCACCTGCCCCCGCGCGGCCCCGGGAATCTTGCCGGCCCCGTGAGCCTTCGTTTCCCACAGGGTCGGCAGGGTACCCGGCCGACCCTGCCAAGGGATCCGAAGGGACGGCCCATGGGCAAGGCGAGAGTTCCCGAGCGGCCGAACACGGTCGCGGTGGCACACGGCGCATTCAACGTCGTGGGTGGGCTCTGGCCGCTGCTGCATCTGCGCAGCTTCGAGTGGGTCTTCGGCCCGAAGACCGACGTCTGGCTGCAGATGACGACGGGCGGCCTGCTGGTCTCCGCCGGCGTCGCGCAACTCGCGGCGGCTCCGGCCCCACAGGGCTGGGCCCATGCCCGCCGCATCGGTCTCGGCACCTCACTCACCTTGCTGGCCATCGACCTGATCTACGTACCCAAGGGGCGAATCCGGCCCACGTACCTCCTCGACGCCGCGATGCAGACCGGGTGGATCACCACCTGGCTGCGCTCCGCCCCCGGCAGGAGCCACCACGATGAACGCCGCAAGTAACGCACGATGAGGGAGGACTTGCCGTTCTCCCCGCCCGGGCGAGTGCTCGACGGGAAGGAACTGCAAAAGGTCGTCCGAGTGGTCGCCGAGGACAAGGGGCTGTGGGCGGAACAGCTGCAGCACCGCACCAACGACCGTGGCTATGCGGAGGTCTTCCTCGACGAGTAGCTGGGCGTCTGCTGAGTGGATGAACGACGACCACGACACCGGCTACCACGACCGCTCGGCCGGCGCTGTATCACGTGCGCGCGGCGCGACCCGGCACGAGCATCTGCGCCTTGGACGGCGGCCGGTGGGCAGCCAGGTGCCGGCCGGGGAGGGTTTCTGCTTCGACGAGACCTTCACTCACCCCCGCCGGAGAGGACCGCCCAGTACGGCGAACGAGACGACGGGCTGCTGCACCGGGTTCCGACGAGCTCCGGGGAACACCGCTCGCTCAAAGGACGGCAGGGCACTCCCAGCACACCCGGGACACCGCAGGGCGTTCGCACCGTAGAGGCCGTCGAGTGAGCGGACCCCGTCCCGCAGAGGGCGAGCAGCAGGCTTCACCGCGACGGATCAGGAGCCGAGGGCCGGTCGTCGCGTTGCGCCACGGAGACACCTTCGCAAGGGGAGGGGACCGCGCGGGCGCACGTACCGTCCGGGTACCGCGAACCAGGCCGTCCCGCGACGGGAGAGCCCGTGCGGCTCACCAGGTGAGCGGAACCCGGCTCTCACTCGGATGGATGGATCAGTCGGCCATTCAGTCCCCAAGACGACCTCTCCAGGCGGCGCTGACGACTCGCCACGACTAGTTTCCCGCTTGCCTGGCTACCGCTGCCCGGCACGAGAGCCGGCCGGCCGGGAACTTGCCTGGTTGCCCTACCGCCCGATGTCTGCACCTGAAGCTGCCGATTGAGGAATTGATGGCGACACACACCGAACCTGTTGCTCCAGTCCCGGCGGCGGAGCGTCGCGGCAGAGGGCAGGTGATCGTCTCCTGGCTGACGACGACCGATCACAAGAAGATCGGGCACCTGTACCTGATCACGTCGTTCGTGTTCTTCCTGATCGCCGGGGCGCTGGCGATGGTGATCCGGGCGGAGCTGGCGCGGCCCGGGCTGCAGATCGTGTCCAACGAGCAGTACAACCAGGCGTTCACCATGCACGGCACTCTCATGCTGCTGTTGTTCGCCACCCCGACCTTCGCCGGTTTCGCCAACGCCATCATGCCCCTGCAGATCGGTTCCCCGGACGTGGCGTTCCCCCGGCTGAACATGCTGTCGTACTGGCTGTTCCTCTTCGGCGGCCTGATCGTGCTCGGCAGCTTCCTCACCCCTCAGGGCGCGGCCGACTTCGGCTGGACCGCCTACACCCCGCTCAGCGGCCCCGTCCGTACCGGCTACGTGGGCGGTGACTTGTGGATCATGGGCCTGGCGTTGTCCGGGTTCGGCACGATCCTGGGTGCGGTCAACTTCATGACCACCATCGTGTGCATGCGCGGCCCCGGCATGACCATGTTCCGGATGCCGATCTTCACCTGGAACGTGCTGCTCACCTCGGTGCTCGTCCTGCTGGCGTTCCCCGTCCTGGCGGCGGCACTGCTGGTGCTCGAGGCCGACCGGCGCTTCGGAGCGCAGGTGTTCAACGCCGAGAACGGCGGCGCGATCCTGTGGCAGCACCTGTTCTGGTTCTTCGGCCATCCCGAGGTGTACATCCTCGCCCTGCCGTTCTTCGGAGTGATCAGCGAGATCATCCCCGTCTTCTCCCGCAAGCCGATCTTCGGCTACATGGGCCTGGTGGGCGCCACCATCGCCATCACCGGCCTGTCCGTGACGGTGTGGGCGCACCACATGTTCGCCACCGGCGCCGTGCTCCTGCCGTTCTTCGCCTTCATGAGCTTCCTGATCGCCGTGCCCACCGGGGTGAAATTCTTCAACTGGATCGGCACGATGTGGAAGGGCTCCCTGTCGTTCGAGCCGCCGATGCTGTGGGCGGCCGGCTTCCTGGTCACGTTCCTCTTCGGCGGCCTGACCGGAGTCATCCTCGCCTCGCCGCCGCTGGACTTCCACGTCACCGACAGCTACTTCGTGATCGCCCACTTCCACTACGTGCTCTTCGGCACGATCGTGTTCGCGATGTTCGGCGGTTTTAGCTTCTGGTGGCCCAAAATGACCGGCACCATGCTCGACACACACCTGGAGAAGATCCACTTCTGGACTCTGTTCGTCGGCTTCCACACCACGTTCCTGGTGCAGCACTGGCTCGGCGCCGAGGGCATGCCCCGACGGTACGCGGACTACCTGGCCGCCGACGGCTTCACCGCCCTCAACACCGTCTCCTCCATCGGCGCCTTCCTGCTCGGCCTGTCCACCCTGCCCTTCCTCTACAACGTGTGGAAGACGGCTCAGCACGGCAAACGCGTCGAGGTCGACGACCCCTGGGGATACGGACGCTCCCTCGAATGGGCGACGTCCTGCCCACCGCCCCGCCACAACTTCGTCACCCTGCCCCGCGTCCGCAGCGAATCCCCCGCCTTCGACCTCCACCATCCCGACATCTCCCACATCGAACAACTCGAGAACCTCGGCCGGCGCGACGCCGTGGAGGCCAACAGTCACAAGGGCACACAGCCATGAGCCACGGCGCACCCGACGCCTCGCACGGCGACGGGCACCGCACCCTGGCCGACGACGTCGAGGGCTACCTGCTCGCACGCGCCCACCACGACCAGGCACGCCGCGAAGCCGAGGACCTCTGCGCCCGGATGCCCTGGCTGACCACCGCCCAAGCCGAGGACGTCACACGCCACTACATCCGCCACCGGATCGACCTCACCCGGCAGATGCTGCTCGACACCGTCCAACGAGCCACACAGCTCCGCCAGGAATACGAAAACCGGTACGCCACGTTGCGCCGCAGCCTCCTCACCATGCACGCTGCCGGGGCGTGCGCCGTCCTTGCTTGCGCTGCCGGCCTGAGCGCACTGGCGTGCCTGCTGCCCCGCTGACCGCCCCAGGTGACGTGCGGGCCAAGACCTCGGCCGGTGAGCACCGAAATGGGTCTCACCGGGTCAGGCCCGTCTCCAGCCGGAGTGGCTTGCGCGATCGGGCGACCAAGACGCGGTGCAACAGGGCGGCCGTTGCAGTGCTGCAGCGGGTTCGCCGCCCGCGAGGCCAAGCGCGTCGCCGTTCGGCCACCGTGTCGGTGACCGTGAGCAGGTGGCCGGATCTGTGGCAGCTGGTCAGTGACGGACCGGCGCCCGCAAGCCGGGCGCAAGCCGCCGCGCGCCGAGGGCCACCGATACGGGATCGCTTGGCGCGGCCGTCCGCGGCGACGTGCTGCCGAGCGGGAATGCCCATCTGTCCAGCGAACGCGGATGCCACCGGCGACCCGATCCGCGGTAGCCGTCAGGTGCCCGGCGTGGGTAAGCGACCGCACCAAGGAGGTGCCGGACCCGAGAGGGGAACCGGTGAGACGAGGAGTCTCCGTCGCCGAAAATCGTCAGAGCCTTGCGGCCCGCCCCGAGGGGCCGGGCCGCCCCTTTCCGGTCAGCCGTTGTTGCCCATGGCTTTGCGTACCGCGTCCTTGGTGCGGTCCATCAGTGCGGCAACCGGGCCGAGCGCCACGTTCGCCGCACCCGACTCCACGCCGGGGTGGGGACGTGTGGGAGCCATGGCTTCGGCGGCCTTGACGGCCTTGGCCATGGCCGCGAGAGCGGTGGCATCGGTGCTGCGGCGGATGTGGGTGAACTCGTAGCGTTCCTCCGCCCGGGCGTGCTCCTGGACGTCCGTGCGCAGCTGCATCAGCTGCGGCATGAACTCGGGGTCGTCGGTGTCCATCTCGTCCAGGGCGGCCAGGGTCTCCTTCGCGGCGCGCTCTTCGGCGAGCCGGTCTTCGACGACCTGCTCGCCGCCCTCGAAACCGCGTCGGGCGAAGGGATGGACGACTTCCTCCTCCGCGGTCTCGTGCACGGCCAGCAGCCGCACCAGGCGGCGGAACGCGTCGCGCCGCTCCTCACCGGTGGCGGCCTCGACCTCGTCGAAGAGGTTGCGAATGTCGCCGTGCTGGCGCATCAGCAACGCCACCACGTCGGTGTCCTGGGCCTGGTCGTCCCCGGCCTGCGGGGTGTGCAGCTCGGACATCTCGGCTCCCCTACTTCTCACGCATGGCCGGGTCGGGGTGCTCACCCTCCGACTGGACCCGGTACTCGCGACCGAACATCTCGTCGTGCTCGGCCATGACCCGCTCGCTCGGCGGCTCCTCGCCGCCGTGGATCTGCTCCTGCATCTGCTCGAACCGCTCGTGCGCCTCACGCACGTAGCCGGCACCGAGCGTGGTCAGATCCATCTGGGTGTCCAGCAGCTCGCGCAGGTACTGCTTGTTCGGTTCGAAGGTGAGCACATTGGGCAGCTCCGGCGCCAGGATCTCCTGCGGCTCGCGGCCGTCATGGCGGCGCATCAGGTCGCAGGCCGTGTGAAGGTGCTCCAGCTCCATGTTCAGGTGCAGCTCCCAGATCGCCTTCACCTTGGGGTCGCTCTCCTGCTCCATGAAGGAGTAGTACAGATAGCACTCGTTGTACTCGTGGTTGACCAACTGCTCCCACCACGTCTCACCCGGGTCGACCAGCGACTCGTAGTGGGTGACGTGCTCCTCCTCGATCAGCCCGATCTCCTGGTACAGCTGGCGGGCGATCGGCTCCATGTAGGTGGGGCCGGTGTTCATGTAGAAGTTCATCGTCTGCTGCTCCGCCGACATGATCGTCAGTGCGTGCAGCTTCGACAGCGGGTCGGTCTCGTCCTTGGCGTACGGGTCGCGGACGTTGTCCACCGGATCGCGGTGGTGGAACTTCGTGGGCCGGCCAGGCATGACCTCGGTCAGGTTGTCGACGATCGACTCGGCCTTGCGGTGCTCGATCATCTCGTACAGGTTCGCGTACCGGTACAGGTGGTCGAAGTCCTCCAGCACACCGAACTGGTACGCCTGCTTCAGGTACGGATCCGGCTCCATCCGCGCCACCCACGCCGTCAGGTCGACCGCGACCTGCTCGTAGGCAATCGTCGTCTCCAGCACCGACGACACACCCGGCAGCAGCCAGTTCACCACCTTCTGCTGCTGCGCCTCGATGTAGCGGACCCGTGCCAGCTGCCGCTTGATCTCGGGGTCGACCGTGTTGCGGGCGAGCTGGTGGCTGAACAGGATCGCCTCCACCTCGATGCCGTTCATCGTGATGATCCGGCACCGGGTGTACGGGTCACAGCGGTCCGGGTCGACAGGCTCCACATTCAGCTCGCGCCAGCTGCGCACCTGGCGGTCCAGCGGAATGCCCCGCTGCTCCAGAGGATTGAACGTCATGGGCACTCTCTCGTGGGAAGTCCGGGCGGGCGAAGCACCCCGTCGCCGTCCTGCAGTCCGCGAGCCAGGGCACCCTGCCATGTTTCAGCCATCAGGCAACGCCCGCTACAGCACACGCCCGGACGGCGGCGAGGTCCCTCCCTCAGAGCACCGGTCTTCGACTGACCGGGCCCACGTGGTCGACGGCCATGTCACGGCCGTCGGAGCAACCGTGCCGGCCCCCCCTCGCGGCGCCGGCGAGCGCGTGGCTCAGCGCCGTTTGCGCACCGTCGTGACGGCCGCAGCGGCGGAGAGGAGCAGCCCGGCCAGTCCGCCGAACAGCTTCTTGATCAGGGATGGTGCGGAAGCGGCGAAGCCCAGTGCGTCGCGTATCCGGTCGTAGAGACTCAGCGGCACGCCCAGGACCGCGTTGCCCGGTGGGCGCCGTGGGACGACGGGGTGGGGGTGGGTGGGTGCGGTCTTCCGGACCAGTTCCCAGGATCTGCCGAGTCGACGCAGGTCAGCGGTGTCCACGGCGTCCTGCAGCCGGGGCAGGAGAAGGTCCTCCTCGTCGCGGATGTCCTGTCGGATCAGGGTGAATGCCTGCTGTACTCGCTGTTCGCGCTCCGGATCGCCCGGAGCGAGGCGTTCGATGTCGGTGACGAGATCGTTGATCTGTTGGTGTTCTTCCTCCACTCGGGCGGTCAGCTCGTCCCCGCCCGGAACACAGCGCCGCACCGCCGGCCACAGCACGGTCTCCTCCGCGAAGGCGTGGCTGAAGACGAGCTGGACGGTCTCCTTCAGGATCCGTTCGCGGTCCTCACCGTCTCCCAGGTCCTGGTACTGAGCCATCAGCCGCTCCAGCTGGACGTGGTCACGGCGTTGTCGTGCCAGGACGCTGCTTTCGCCGCCCAGCTGATCAAGAGTCTGGTCCGCGATGGTCCGGTGCCCGTGCATCGCCCGCTCCTCCCGGTGTGCCGATGAGGGGGCCGGCTCGGGCATCGACCGTCGCCGGCACCCGTGGCCAGGCGCGGGTACCCCGGCCGAGGGCGGCACAACACGAGAACTCGGTGTCCGTTGCGGGCCTCACGTCGCACCTGGCGACCCACGAGGTGCCCCTGAGGAAGGCGCCTCGGGCATACGAGACGTTCAAGCAGAAGGCGGACGGCTGCGTCCGCGCCGTCATCCGGCCGGACGGCTGAGTCGTGGCGCGCCGGTACAGCGGTGTCGTTTGCCGTCTGTGCTGGTGGGGACCCGGCGGTCCATGAGCACCATGCCACGCCGCCGGATGCGGCAGAGCCGGGTTCTGTGGCTGCTGGACCGCCTGGAGCGGGAGCCGCGGGCCGATGCGGTGATCGGCGCGCTGCGGACGGGGATGCGGTCGCTGCCGCTGGGGCGCGGCCGAGATGTGCTGCACGGCAGGTGGCTTGGGCACCCGGTGCATCCGCTGATGGTGCAGGTGCCGATCGGGAGCTGGCTGTCAGCGGCCGTGCTCGATGCGCGTCCCGGCCGCTCCCGCGAGGCGGGACTGCTGGTCGGCGTGGGGCTGGCCGCTGCCGCGCCCGCGGCCCTGGCAGGCGCGGTTGACTGGGCGGAGCTGCACCGTCAGCAGCAGCGCGTCGGGCTGGTGCACGCCCTGGCCAACACGGCGGCCGTCGGCCTGTACGCCGCCTCGCTCACCTGCCGCATCAAGGGCCGCTGGCGTCTTGGCCGCGCGTACGGGTTCCTGGGCCTGACGGCCGTCGGGCTCGGCGGCATGCTGGGCGGCCACCTGGCCTACCGGCAGGCTTGCGGCGCCAACCACGCCGAAGAGGTCCCGCACGTCGTCACGGAAGGCTGGCACCGGGTCGGGGCCGTGGACGAGTTCCCCGCCGGCCGGCCCGTGCGGCGCAGCGTGGACGACGTACCGGTCCTGGTCGTGCGCGAAATCGGCGGGACGATCCATGCCCTGGCCGAGCGGTGCAGCCACCTCGCGGGACCGCTGTCCGAGGGCACCATTGCCGACGGATGCGTCCAGTGCCCCTGGCACGGCAGCGTCTTCAGGCTCTCGGACGGCTGGAACGTCCGCGGCCCCGCCACCGCGCCCCAGCCCGCCTTCGACACCCGCATCGTCGACGGTCACGTCGAGGTACGCCTGCGCCACCAGGACGGAGGCGAGCGGGCGCCGGGCGAGGGAGGGACCGACCGCATCCGCGCCGGACAGAAGTAGGCACACCCAGGGCAGGGTCGGCCGCTGGACGGCTATCTGGCCGCCATGGCAGGTTTCGGCGCCCACACGGCGGTGGGCCACGGTGGTCCGGCTCCCTGGCCGCCCGCTGCCGGAGCGGCCTGAGCCATGGGACGTGGTGCTGACGTCCCTGGCCTCGTTCTGGCTCAGCCGGGTGCTGAGCAAGGAGGCGTCCGCTGCGGGCCCCCTTCACCCGGTACGTCGGCCCCTGCGGACCGCAGTCGTCGCCGGAACCTGAGCCCGATGCGGGCAGCCGCCCTGCACTACGGCCGTCACCTGGCAGTCGCTGTGTCATGCCGCGCCCGGAACCTGCGCATGGCCGCCGGTGCCCGCC
This sequence comes from Streptomyces viridiviolaceus, assembly GCF_014650995.1. Classification (GTDB taxonomy): domain Bacteria; phylum Actinomycetota; class Actinomycetes; order Streptomycetales; family Streptomycetaceae; genus Streptomyces; species Streptomyces viridiviolaceus. Next base: position 101,961 of record NZ_BMWA01000018.1, on the reverse strand, counting down.
TCCCCTGAATCCCGCTGCCGGGAAAGGCCGAGTCTCATGTTGGCTTCCACCGCGAGGTCTTTCGCCCCCCGGGCAGGACAGTGGTTCGGCCGCGTGATAGGGGTACCCGTCGCTCGCAATCGGAGAACAGGCACCCCGGAGGTGACAGGAAATGACAACCTCTCCCCGGTCATCCATAGAAACCCATCCCGACATTCTCGACATGCGCGCCCGCCACGAAATGGCCGAGCGCGCAGCGACCACCCCCCGGGCACAGGCCGTGGAGACCCTGGCCTTCCTCACGGGCCTCTACCTGGCGGCGTCGCCGTGGATAGCGGGGTTCAACGGCTTTTCAACGCTCGCCGTCAATAACCTGATCGTCGGCATCGCCTACGCGCTCCTGATGAGCGGTGGCTTCGGGCGCGCCTACGAGCGCACGCACAGCATGGCGTGGGCCGCCTGCGCCCTGGGTGTGTGGACCATCATTGCCCCCTGGGTCGTTTCAGGTGACGTCAGCACCACAAGGACCATTGTCAACAACGTCATTGTGGGCATCATCGCCCTGCTGCTCGGCCTGGCAGCCAGTGCCGCCGCCCGCTCCACCCCGGCAGCGGGTCGCAACCGCGGCATGTCGGCTCCCTGAGCTGTCCCCAAGTTTGTCGACATGGCGTCCCAAGAATGATGCCTCGATTTACGAGGATCGAGACTGCCCGGCAGTCGGGGGTCCAGGTGGATCGTCGGGAGCTGGCTGCGTAGGTCAAAACGAGGTTCTGGCACAGATCTTGTGAAGTCGTCGCCGAGCATTAGCCCGATGTTCGATTACGAGGAAACGGGACCGTGCGAGACCGCGTACGCCGTGTCGTCAATGGAAGACGATCCGGGCCGTTCGGCAGCAGATGTTTCTGCAGCCGCGCGGCTTCTGGGCGCGGAGGGCCGGTCGGAGCAGGTGCGCGGGGCGCGGCTCGCGGCGCTGCAGACCGCGCTGGTGAAGGCGTCGGCCGAGGAAGGGCTTCCGCAGGAGCTCGTCTTCCACCATGGCACCGAGGCGGGCGTACGCCGGTGAACAGCCGTACGGGAAATGTACGCGAAAGTACGGTTGCGTGAGTGAGAGCAAGGGTCAGACCTCGGCCCAGCCTCCTGGCGGCTGTGTCAGGCGTCAGGCGAGCTTCCAGAGCACGAGGTAGTGATCGTGGACCACCGCCAGACGGGTGTTGCCAGGACTGAAGTCGAGTGATCCGGCGGCCGAACCGCCGATGGCCTGGCGCAGCTGCGTCTTGCCTCCACCGCTTTCCGCGTCGAACGTCCGGACGGGTTTTTGGGTGCGGGTGGACCAGATTCGTGTCTCGCCGGACAAGGTCCCGGCGGCCAGCAGTTTCCCGTCCGGGCTGAACGCCAGGGAGATGACGTCGTCCGAGGTGCCGAAGTTTAGGGTGCCAGCCTCCCGGCGGCTTCCGGCATGCCAGAGTCTGACCGTCCCCGCACCGCCGGCTGCCAGCAGCCTGTGGTCCGGGCTGACTGCGACATCGCGCGCAGCCAGGCCGGAGAAGGCGCGGACCGTCGCGGTGATTTCGGCCCTTGCGACGTCCCAGAAGCGCAGGTTGCCCGACGTGGTCACGGTGACGGCCGTTCGGCCGCCGTCGGTAAGCACCACGCCGTCGAGATCACCCCATCCCGGGTCGGGATCGTCCAGGGGCTGCCGCAGAGCGGCGATCCTGGCACGGGTGCGGACGTTCCACAGGACGATGGTCCGGTTCGAGGCCAGGGCGAGGGTCCCGCCATCTGCGCTGAAGGCGAGGGAGTACGACGAGATGGCGTTCTCCTGATCCTCAAGTCCTTTGAGCTCGGCTGTCTTCTTCCGCCCTGCCACGTCCCACAGGGTGATGGTCACGGACTCGTCGACACTGGCGAGCAGTCTGCCGTCCGGGGAGAACGCCACGTCGCCGGTAGTGCCGTACTCCCCGTCCGCGAGCGGGGGCGAGGCCTTGAGGGTCGTGCTGTCGTAGAGCAGCACGCTGCCGTTCCGGTCTCCGACGGCGAGCAGCCTGCCGTCCCGGCTGAACCGGACGGCGGTGGGATAGTGCGGGAATCTTGCCGACAACGTGTACGCAGGCGTCTCGACTACGGCCGTCGGGGACGGTGACGCGCTGGGACCCTGCGAGGCGGTGCTCGGCGACGGCGACACTCCCGACCCTTTTGGCGATGACGGGCCGGTGAGCCGGTCCACGGCCAGCGCCGTCGCCAGCACCGCGCCGGCGCCCCCGAGCCCGCCGAGCAGCAGCGTGCGCCGGCCCGGACGCGGACGCGGTACGGGCAGCGGACCGGGCGGCAGCCGCAGCGTGCCGGTGATCGTCGCCTCGCCGTCCTCGATCCGTACCTGTCCTGCTCCGGGCGGTCCGAGCGCCCGGGCGACCTCCGCATGCTGCGCGTCGATCAGAGTGTGTACGGCATCAGGCCACGGTCGCGGGGACGGCGGGACTGGCCCGAGCAGGTCCATGAGCTCGCCCGGACCGGGCCGCGATGCCGGGTCTTTGGCCAGGCACCGGCCGGCGAGATCCCGCAGCGGAGCAGGCACTCCCGTCAGATCGGGTTCTGCGTGCACCACGTTGTAGAGGGTCATCAGCGCCGACGTCCCCGCGAACGGGTTGTGCCCGGTGGCCGCCCGGACCAGCACCGCGCCAAGGGAGAACACATCGCTCGCGGGCGTGAGCTGCCGGCCCTCTGCCTGCTCCGGTGACATGAACGCGGGAGAGCCGACGACCAGACCGGTCCGGGTGATCTCCGTACCGCCGCCGGTGTCGGTGGCCCGTGCGATGCCGAAGTCGATGACCCGGGGGCCGTCGGCGGCGAGCAGGACGTTGGACGGCTTGAGATCCCGGTGAACCAGCCCCGCACGGTGGATCTCCGTCAGCGCGGCGGCGAGCCCGGAGGCCAGCCGCACCAGCGCCCCGGCGGGCATCGGACCGGTCCGCTCTACCACCTCGCTGAGGGCGGGACCCGGCACGAAGACCGACGCCAGCCACGGCTGCGCCGCCCCGGCGTCCGCGTCGACCACGGAGGCCGTGTACGCGCCCGAGACCCGACGGGACGCCTCGACCTCACGGCGGAAACGTGCCCGGAACCCGCCGTCCTCTGTGAACTCCTCGTGGATCAGCTTGACCGCCACCAGCCGCCCGTCCGGCGACACCCCGAGGAGCACGCGCCCCATGCCGCCCCGGCCGAGCTCCGCCACCAGCCGGAACGCGCCGGCGACGGGCCGCTCCGCCTCCCTCAAAGGCTCCATCGGTCCTCTCCGCTTCGTGACGTCCGGGGCTCAAGACCCTTCCCCCGGGCGGAACGGTTCGTTCCACCATGTGCTCGTGCCACACGCGTGGCCTAGGTGGACGGCCGGCGACGGGCGTGGCCGGGCGGAAGGGCAGCGCGGACCGTGGTGACGACGGCCGCGATCGCCAGGAGGCCCAGCACGATGCGGAACGTGAATCCGAGGACGTTCGCATGCAGCAGGCCGTTCAGGGCGACGAGGGTGAAGCCGAGCCCGCCTGCGGCGACGGGCATGCGGCCCGCCGGATTCCGGACGAGGACCAGGACCACGCCGTCGGCGAGCACCGCCGCCAGGAGGGAGAAGAGCACCGTCTGGAGCACCCCCGCCGCGTACGTGATCCCTCCCGCGTCGACGGCCTGGCCGGCGGCGACAGGCACCACGGGCGCCACGAGCAGGGTCAGCAGCGCGGGTGCGACGGTCCCGGCCCGCACGACCGGTTCCGGGAACACCTGCGTCTCGCGGCACCACCGGGCCGTGGACGGGCGGAGGGCCGCGACCACCGCCGTCGCCGCGGCGACGGCCATCAGCGGGCCGACGACGTGGGCGATCACAGCGACGGTCTGCGGCCCGTGCGCCACCTGGTACTGGACACTGGCACTCAGCCCGTGCAGTGCTGTTAGGACGCCCGCCACCGCTGTCGTCCGACGGCCTGCCGATCTGCGGCGCAGCAGGAGTCCCACACCAATGCCGAGCGCGGCTGCCTCAGCCAGGCCCAGCAGCAGGTTCGCGATGAGTAGCCCCGTGGGCGCGCCACTGTCCGTGACGTAGGTGGCGGTTTGGGAGAGCAGGTACACCAGGAGCGGCAGGCAGGTCAGCGCCGCCGCCATGGCGACGGTCGCGGTCCGGCGCGCGTCGAGGCCGGCCTCGCCCGGCGCATGGGTCGTGACACGGATGGTCGGCCGGACGGCCTGCCGGCGTGCGGTCGACACGGTCGCGGAGGTGGTCGGCGCCGCGTGGACCAGTCGCCGCAGATCTGCAGCGAGTTCGACCGCGCTGTCGTGCCGTCGGCCGGGATCTTTCTCCAGTAGCCGCAGTACCAGCGCGTCCCAGTCGGCCGACACGCCCGGCACTACCGAACCGGGCGCGGGCGGATCGTCGGTGAGGTGGGCGCTGAGATAGCCCATGGTGTCGGGTGCCTCGAAAGGCAGTCGGCCCGTGAGGAGTTCGAAGAGGACACAGCCCAAGGCATAGAGGTCACTGCGGGGTTCGGGGTGGCCACGGGCCTGCTCGGGGGCCATATACGGTGGGGTGCCGACGATGTAGCCGGTCTGCGTCAGCCGGTCCGCGGTGGCGTGGGGGTCGGCCGCCCGCGCGATGCCGAAGTCGAGAACCTTGGCGTTGCCAGAGCTTGTGACCATGATGTTCGAGGGCTTGACGTCTCGATGCATGACCCCGGCTCCGTGCGCTTCCGCCAGCGCGTCGGCCACTTGGGAGCCCCATCGCGCCGCGTCCCTCGGGGTTACGTCACCGTTGCGCAGCAGGGCGTCCAGGCCTTGGCCCCGTAGCCGCTCCATGACGAGGAAAGGCGTCGTGCGTCCCTCGACGTCCGCCTCGCCGACATCATGCAGGGTCACGATATGGGGGTGCTGGAGCCGGGCGGTAAGTCGCGCCTCGCGCAGGAAGCGGGCGCGGGCATCGGCGGCGTGGCTGCCGCCGCCGGAGAGCAGTGAAATGACCTTGACCGCGACCGGCCGGTCCAGCCTCTCGTCCCGGGCCTCCCACACCTGCCCCATACCGCCTTCGCCAAGCGGCTCCACGAGCCGGTAACGGCCCCCCAGCAGATGGCCACGCACCACCCACGCCTCCTCGCTCCGCCCGGCCCCACGTCCCTCCGGATCATGCCGGGCGTGCGCGCTTCGTACAGGCAATCTGCAGAAACTCCCCAATCCTCAGCCGCCCGCGTCCAGGACCACCGAGATCGCTGCAGCGATCTGTCTGTCGTGGGCGGCCTGGAAGGCCGGCGTCGGCACTGGCCGTCTCGCCAGTGGGTGACGGCGTCGAGGTGGTAAGGGTCAGCTGATGGCCTCTGTCGTACGCGCGGCGCCCGAGCAGTACTGGTGCCGCTGCACGAGGGAGTCCGTCATGACGGATGTCGATGCGGTCAGCTGGGACCGTTCGGCCCTGGCGGTGCTCGCGCAGTACCGGATGGCCACCACTGAGCAGATGCATCTCATCCTGTCGCCCGACTACAGGGAGCTGGAGCGGGCGCTGGCCCAGGGCCCGCTGCCGGTACCGAAGTCGGTGGAGCGGCGCCTGAGCCGCTTGTCACTCGTACGGGACAATCCAGACCGACTCGGAGCGGAGCCTTGGGTTTTCGCCCGGGCTCCGTGCTGCGCTCGCTCAGGTGCTGACGTCAGCGATGGTGTCCGCGGTCAACGGGGAGGTGGCTGATCGCGCGTTCCAGAAGCCGTGTGGCGGACCTGGCTTGTGGAAGTCCTCCCTGTTGCGGCAAGGCCGGCAGCAGGGCCTGCCTCTGCCGCCCTGTGGGGGCTTGCCCGAGTCAGGAGTGCAGGCGTGTGAGCCAGCTGCCGACTTGCTTCGGCTTCCTATGGGCCGGTTCACGAGCGACTCCGCGGCCCGGGTACGCCGCGGCCCGGGTCCGCGGGGTGCGTACTCGGGCCGTGTGGTTCGGCGGGCCGGTGTCGGTGTCAGGCGGCGAGGGTCTCGTGGAGGGCGTCGAGGCCGTCGCGGTAGATGCCGGTGAACAGGTCGACGACCTCTTCCTCGGTGGCGCCTTCGGGGTTGAAGCGGCCGGACCACTGGACCTCGGCGACGTTCTCCTGTCCGGGGACCGTGTGGACGCGGATGGTGGAGACGTAGCCGTTGACGGGGAAGGGTGCCTGGAGGATGGCGTAGCTGTAGTGGCGTTCGGTCTCGTTGAAGTCGACGAGGCGCTCGATGATGACCTCCCCCTCGGGGTTCTTCAGCCGGCGGACCCGGCCGCCTTCGAGTGCGGTGCTCTCAGGGATGTAGGGGAGCCAGTCGGGCAAGGCGTCGAAGCCGCCGATGAGGCTCCAGACCTTGTCGGGCGAGGCGGGGACGATGCGGCTGACGGATGTCGAGGCCATGGTGTTTCTCCGGATGGTGGTGCTGGCGTGGGGGGTCGAAGGTGGGGATGGTGGGGTTCAGGCGCCGTTGGGCAGCGGGGCGGCCGGGCTGACCAGACCCGCGGCGCGCAGGTCCGTCCAGAAGGCGGCCGGGACGGTCTCGCTCAGGGCGGCGATGTCCTCGGCGATGCGGCTGGGGCGGGTGGCGCCGGGGATGACGGCGGCGGCTGCCGGGTGGGCCAGGGAGAACTGGAGGGCGGCGGCCTTGATGCTGATGCCGTGCTTGTCGGCGAGTGCCTTGAGACGGTTGACGCGCTCGATGATTTCCGGCGGGGCCTGCTGGTACTCGAAGTGGGTACCGCCGGCGAGGATGCCGGAGCTGTAGGGGCCGCCGACGACCATGTCGACGTTCTGCTCCTGGGCCATCGGCAGCAGCCGCTGCAGGGCGTGGGCGTGGTCGAGGAGGGTGTAGCGGCCGGCGAGGAGGAACCCGTCGGGCTTGGGCTCGTCGAGGGCGAGGGTCATCTCGATGGGTTCGGTCTTGTTGACGCCCAGGCCCCAGGCCCTGATGACGCCCTCGTCGCGCAGGCGGGACAGGACGCGGAAGGCTCCGGTGCGGGCCTCTTCGAACTTCTGGACCCAGGCGTCACCGTGGAAGTCCTGCGCGATGTCGTGGACCCAGACGATGTCGAGCCGGTCGACACCGAGGCGCTTGAGGCTGTCCTCGATGGAGCGCTCGGTGGCGTCGGCGGTCCACTCGTGGACGATCTTGTTGGGGTTGCCGTACTCGAACAGGCCGCCCTTCTCGCCGAAGTCGGGGACGTCGGTCTCCGGTTCGTCGAGGATGACCCGGCCGACCTTGGTGGACAGCACGTAGGAGTCGCGGGGCTTGGTGGACAGGACCTGGCCCAGGCGCTCCTCGGCGAGGCCGGCGCCGTAGAAGGGGGCGGTGTCGTAGTAGCGGATGCCCTGGTCCCAGGCGGCCTCGACGGTGGCGGTGGCTTCCTCCTCGGGGATCGCGCGGAACATGTTGCCCAGCGGGGCGGTGCCGAAGCCGAGACGGCCGGGGAGGATTTCCTTCAGGGACATGAATGATGCCTTTTCGATCGATGCCTCGGTGTGGGGGTGAGGCTGGGGGGAGCGGGTGCCTCCCGGTTGCGGCGGCTCGTCCGACGGAGCCGGGCGCGGGGGTGAGAGGACACCCGCCTGGGTCGTACAGGGAGCGACCGCATTTTGCTGCAGAAGCACCTTACAGGTGAAGACAATAATTGCAGACGCGGGCTAACGCAAGGGGGGTGGCTGCGCCTTCCGCTCCGAAGGGGCGGGCACCGCTCGGCGGACACACCGGGGTCACCGCCCTGCGGACCCGGCGGATGCGAGCCGTCCGGCACGGCCGCCGGGGCGCCCGTCAGGGGACGATCGTGGGGACAAGGCCGCCGTCGGCGCCGAGTGCCCGGCCCGTGGTCGCCGAAGCCTGCTCCGAGGCGGCATACGCGATCATGCTGGCCACCTCGTGGGGGCGGATCAGGCGTTTGAGCAGGGACGCGGCCGCACGGTTCTCCGCCAGATAGCGCCGCTCCTGCTCGACCGGATCGAGCCCGGGGTAGAGCTCGTCGAACATGGCCAGCACACCGTCACTCATCGTCGGCCCGGGCAGTACGCAGTTCACGGTGACCCCGGTGCCGGCGAGTTCTTGGGCCATCCCGCGCGATACCGCCAGCTGCGCCGTCTTGGTCATCCCGTAGTGGACCATGTCCGTCGGCGTCTGGAGGCCCGCCTCGCTGCTCACGAAGATCACCCGGCCCCATCCGCGCCGGGCCATCCGTGGTGCGTAATGGCGCGCCAGGCGCACTCCGGAGAGGACATTGACCTCGTAGAACCGCAGCCAGTCCGCGTCGGGGATCTCGAAGACGGGTCTGGTTGCGAAGATGCCGGCGTTGTTGACCAGGACGTCGACGTCGGGCAGCTGCCGGATCAGGTCGGCCGTCCCTTCGGCCGTCCCGACGTCGGCCGTGACGCCGCGTGCTCCGATCCGCTCCGCCGTCTCGGCGACGCGGTCGGCGTTGCGGCCGTTGACCACGACGTCGGCCCCGGCGACGGCCAGCGCCTGCGCGGTCGCCTCGCCGATTCCCGCCGTCGACCCGGTCACCAGCGCGGTACGTCCGCTGAGATCGATCTGCATCGGGCGAGCACCTTTCCAGAAGTGGCGGCGCCCTCCTCGGAAGCGGGCCGCGCCCGACTGCGCCTCCCCCGCCCTCCGGGCGCCGCGTCACACCAGCGAAACGCTCGAGGGCGCAGGGCTGTCCGTGAGGAACCGTGACAGGCAAGATTCTTCGGCAGGGCGGCGCAACCCGCACCTCGGCGACGTCCCCGCCCACATCGGCTGCATTTACTTGCATGGGCTACATACGGGACATGGCGGGTATTTTCGATTATGGGTTAACCTGGACCTGAGTCTCATCCGGAAGGAGACCCATGACAGCCACGGACCCCGCGTTGACCGCCCTCGCCAACGGATGGGCAGCCCTCTTCCTCCTGCACGGCAGGATCGAGGCGCACATCGAGCGCGCCCTGCAGTCCGAGCACGACCTGAGCGTGCGGGAGTACTCGCTGCTCGACGTGCTCAGCCGCCAGCACGAGGGTGAGGGCGGGCATCTGCAGATGAAGCAGGTCGCCGACGCGGTCGTCCTCAGCCAGAGCGCCACCACCCGTCTGGTTGCCCGTCTGGAGGGCCGCGGCCTGCTCTCCCGGTACCTGTGCCCGACCGATCGCCGCGGCATCTACACCGACGTCACCGAAGCCGGCCTGAAACTCCTGGAAGAAGCCCGGCCGACCAACGACACGGCCCTGCGGGAAGCGCTCGACGAAGCTGCCAGGAATCCGGAACTGGCCCCCATGGTCGCGGCGGTCGAGGCGATGAACCCGACGCCTCAGCACCCCGGCACCCTGCTGGCACGGTGAGAAGAAGCGTCCGCCCTGTCCTTTCGGAAGAAGAGGGGCAAGACAGACAGACACAACACACGGGCAGTTGCTCCGGTAACGCGGGCCCTCCCCCATGAGACCCCACACGCAGCCGGCGGCGGTCCCGGTGGACCACTGACAGAAGAGGCCGCCTCCGCCCGCACTCCGCAGGCTGACGTGGCCGCCTGCGTTCCCCCGCCACCGGGGTGCCGTACATGGCCGCGCACCACTCATACGCACGCAGGCCGCCCACGGGCACCAGGGCGACGCCGTCCCCGCGCACCAGCCGCCTCCCCACCGGCGTAGGCGGCCACGATGATTGCCTGCGGCAACCGCGTGGCGGCGGCCTCCGGGGAGAAAGGGGCTCACCGCCTTGTGGCGGCGGCTCGCCGGTAGGCGCCGGGGGCGATGCCGAACTCGCGCTTGAACGCGAGGCCAAGCGCCGTTTCGGATCCGTACCCGACGGCCTGTGCGAGGGAGGCGAGGGGCTGGTCGGTGGTGATCAGGCGGTGAGCGGCCAGTTCCAGACGCCAGCGGGTGAGGTACTCCACCGGGCTCTGCCCGACGGATCTCTTGAAACGCGCCGCAAGCGTGGAGCGCGAGACGCGGACGGCCTCGGCCAGGGACTGGGGCACTTCGCGCTCGCCCTGGGCCTCGCGACGCCCTGCGTGCCGCGGGCTCCGCGCGTGTCGTCACCGTCAGCTCCGGTGCACACCGCCGGCACCCCGTCGACCTCGCCGACCCCCAGTTCGAGCGCACCCCCTACGACCGGTGGGCCGCCCACGGCCGCTCCAAGAGTGCGGCGATCCTGCTCGCCGTCGGCATCGCACGGCGATGGGCGCCGGACGGCATCACCGCCAACTCAAACTCATGCCGGGGTGGATCACGACACGGCTCCAGCGTCACCTGGACCGGGAGACCCTGCGGGCCATGGGCGCCGCCGACGTGGCGGGCAACCGTGTGGAACAGCCCTTCTACAAGACCGCCGAGCAGGGAGCCGCCACGTCCGTCCTCCTGGCCGCCTCCCCGTTGCTGGAAGGTGTCACGGGCCGCTACTTCGAGGACAACCAGGAAGCGCCGGTGACCCAGGACGGCACGGGTGACGGCGTCGCGGCCCACGCACTCGACCACGGCACCGCCGGCCGGCTGTGGGAGTACACCCGCGGCCGGCTCTGACCGGCAGCGGCCCCCTCGCCCCGGCGACAGACCCGCGGGCTGCGCTCCTCAGGGCCGCGTTGCGGCGGGCATCGCCGCGAGGACGCGCTGGTGAACCCGCTTCAGCACGGCGACCAGAGCGAGGAGGACGGCGTCGAGGACCAGCACCGAGACAAGCGGGGGAAGCCACACAGCCGTGATACCGGCGACCGTGAACGCCAGGCAGGCGAGGAGGCGGGCGCCCCAGGCCTGTCCGGTGGAGGTGTAGTACCACCAGGCCTGGGTGATCACGTAGAGGACCGGGCCGCCGAACAGCAGGAGACCGACAGTGGCACTGCCGTGGCCGGTGGGATGGCTGATGGCGAGTTCGGCGCCGACGGCGAGGGCGACCAGACCGGCCAAGGTGGGGTACTGGCCGCTGACGGCGTGCCGGACGGGCAGCAGCTTGTCGGGAGTTGCCGCGACGTGCCGGGCGAGGATGTCCTCGCCGCCTTGGAAGTAGCTGGCGCACAGGCACACCAGCGCGACAAACACACCGAGGCCGGCCACCACGGTGGCCGCTTCGGCCGGGGCGCCGGAGATGGCCGTTCCGATGGTCAGGACGGTCTCGCCGAGCTGGATGATGATGAACAGGCGGATCCGTTCCACCATGTGCTCGGCGTCGAAGGCGAGGTCCCGCGAGGAAAGCCGGTCGCGGGGCAGAGGGTGGGCCAGCCAGACGCCGGTCATGTCGACGGCGGCGGCCGCCGCCCACCAGACAAGCCGGGGCCCGTCGTCCACGGCGGCACCGATCAGCCACAGCGGCACCGAGGGAGCGGCCCACGCCGACACGCGGCGGTAATGGTGGCGCAGGACGGGGGTCGGAGCGGTCATGGCGGCGGTGATGTCGACCAGGAGCAGAATGACGACCAGGGGGATGGCGAAGGCCCACGGCCGGTTCGTGAAGGCGTGGGGGATCTGGGCGTTCATGAACAGTCCCAGGCCCATCACGGCCAGGACCAGCCACCGGGTCCGGGGGCGTTCGACATCCAGGAAGGTGGCGTCGAAGCTGGTCAGCGCCCAGACACTGAGCACCGCCACCAGCATGACCGCGGTCTCGGCGGCGCCGCGCCAGGAGAGCTCGTGGTGCAGGTGCTCCGCGAGCTGGCCGATCGCGAAGACGAAGACCAGGTCGAAGAACAGCTCCAGTGGCGCGACACTGCGCCGGGGTGCCTGCCACGGCGCCCGGCTCATGCGACTGCGCCGTTCACAGGTTCGTCGTTGATCGTCATGGATTCACGATCCGGCGCCCCGGCGAGGTGCGCAACGCTTGCCCCACGCACCGCTGCCCGGGCACGCCCGGGGCGCGTCCAAAAACCGACTCGGAAGGCCGGTACGACAGCGCCGATCCCGGATGGCAGGCATGAGTCAAGTGGATGCTGCTCTGGATCGAGAACACCGCCGGCCAGCTGACCGAGGGCCGGTCGTCGGAGGCAGGGCAGCACCTGGTGGAAGGGATCCGGGGTGACGTGGACGCTGCCGGAGCCGATGCCGAGTACTCCCGTACCCACGCCGGATCCGCGGCCGGGATGGGCGGCCGAGCCGAAGTTGCGGACAGGGTTTTACGTTGTCCATGTCTGAGCGGGGTGCCGCAGAGTGCCGACGCGCAGCATCGCGTGGCGTCCTCCTACAGGTCACAGGGTTTGGGCGGCGTACAGCGTGCCGAGGGCGGCGGCGAGGGTGCCGAGCAGGAGCCGTAGTGCAGTTTCCGGGAGGTGGGGCTGGAGGCGGGCGCCGAGGTAGCCGCCGATCAGTCCGCCGGTCCCGCAGGCAAGTCCTAGCGGCCAGTCGGGGGCCACGTCTGCCGAACTCATGAGGGACAGCCCTGCGAAGGCGGCGGCACCCACGACGGAGGTGGTGAAGGTCGCGGCGAGCGCGGCCGGGGCGACGCGTTGGACAGGCAGCCCGCGTCCGACGAGGATCGGGCCGAGCAGGGATCCTCCTCCAATGCCGTACACGCCGCCGACCGCGCCCACGACCAGGGCGAGGAGGGTGAGGGTGTGTGGGGGCGGCTCCGGTGCAGTGCGTCGACGGCGGGCAGGGAACAGGGTGCGGGCGCACAGCCACAGGCCGAGCGGCAGCAGGAATAGGGCGATCAGGAGCCGGAAGACGGCCGGTCCGGGAACGGCGAAGACACGGATGACGGCGCCGACTACGACTCCGGGCAGCGTGCCCGTCACCAGGCGCCGTGCGAGGGGATCGCCCAGGATGCCGTTTCGGCGGTAGCGCCACAGGGCGCCGGGTCCAGCGACGACGTTGAACAGCAGGTTCGTCGGGGTGACGGCCGGGCTGGGTACGGAGAACAGGCTCAGCTGTACGGGCAGCAGGAACACGGCTCCGGACACGCCCACCGGGGCGGTCACCATGGCGATCAGAAGTCCGGCCGCCAGCCCGCCCAGCACCGTTCCGTCCACGGCCGCCCCCGCTCCTCGATCGCCGGGCCAGTATCAGGGTGCTGGGGCGGGATGGGGCGGGCCGGCAACGAGATGTTCACGCGCAGCAGGAGCAGCCCGGTCGGCAGCGCACCCGTCCGTCGCGACGGCTTGCGGGGCGGCTGCGGCAGCCGGGGGGCGCAACAGCCTTTTCCCTGCCAGGAGTTGCGACCTTCCTCGACGGCGATGCCGGCGATGACGAGTGCGGCGGCGGGGTCGGCCCAGGACCAGCCGAGGGCGGCGGTGAGGACCAGCCCGGCCAGGGGCACGGCGGACAGGTAGGTGCCCAGCAGGGTCTGCTTGGAGTCCGCGACGGCGCTGGCGGAGCCGAGTTCGCGGCCCGCGAGGCGCTGGGCGGCGGACAGGAACAGCATCACGGCCAAGGAGGTCGGCATCGGCATCTCCGCTCGGACACCGAGGCGGAGACGGCTCGCGAGTGGCTTACGTGGGCGTCGGTCGGCATGGAGGGCGTGTTGCAGCCAAGGTTTGCGCTGACCGATTGACGGTCGTGACCATGCGACACAGATGGAGGAGTCGTTCCGACGGCAGAAGGCCGCGATGGCTGGGGAAGCTGTGTCCCGTGCGGGCCCGGACGGTATGACGCCCGGGTTCCGCACGGGACGGGGGTGTCAGCGCTTCATGAGGGCGAAGACTCCCCAGCCGAGGAACTCACGCCCGTAGCGCGCGTAGTTGGCGGGCTCGGTGGTGAGTTCTTCTCGTACTTCGGGGGCGAGTTCGTCGTCCGGGTTCTGGTCGAGCCAGCGGCGCATGTTGAGCCACTGGGCCGCGGCGTAGCGGTCCCAGCTGTCCTGGTCGGCCAGCATCATTTCCACGACGTCGTACCCGAGGTCCTGGAACTGCTCGATCAGTTCGGGAAGGAGCAGGAAGTCGGCGATGGAGGTGGCATGGCATGCCTTGGCGGTCTCCTCGTCCGGAGGGGTCTGCCGCCAGTACGGCTCGCCGATCAGCATCAGTCCTCCGGGGCGGAGGCTGCGATCGAGCAGCTCGGCCGTTCCGGCCACGCCGTTGCCGATCCACGTGGCACCGACGCAGGCGGCCAGATCGACGGGCTGGTCCGCGACATGGCCGGCGGCGTCACCGTGGATGAACTTGACCCGGTCGGCGACGCCCAGTTCAGCGGCGCGGGCCCGGGCCTGCTCGGTGAAGACCGTACTGATGTCCACCCCGGTGCCCGTGAAGCCCAGGTCACGCGCCCAGGTGCACAACATCTCGCCAGAACCGCTGGCCAGGTCGAGCACCCGTGTCCCCGGAGCGAGCCGGAGCGATTCGCCCAGGGCCGCGAACTTGTCCGCGGTCAGCGGGTTGTGGATCCGGTGACTGCTCTCACGGATGGTGAAGATGCGGGGAAGGTCCATGACCAGATTCCTTTCCGTCATGCCTTGAAGTGCGGGAACTGCTTGATGGCGCGTCGAAGCCGCGCGCCGTGCTTCTTCGGCCGCTCCGACCCCCCACGCAGCCGCGCGTCGGTACGGGAGGCGGCCACCGCCACGGTGTCGACGTTCGCGGCCAGTACCTGGGCGTGCGAGGTGCGCGAGGAGGTGGAGCGGACCACAGCGGTCCGGCGCTCCAGCACCTCCACGTCGGTGAGGGATGCGGCCGCGGTGGCGGGCCGGACGGCCACCCGGTCACCGGTGCACGGCGTCAGCCGGTCACCGGTGACCGAGGACGGCACGACCGCCGCGCGGACGGGCCCGGTCTCGGCGACGACGTCGCACAGACCGCGCTCGGCCCGCACCACACGGCCCGGAACCAGGCCGTCGGCTCTCGACAGGGCGAAGGAGCGCTCACGCTCCGCGTCGCAGCCGTAGTCAGCCGGAGTCAGGACGTGCGAAGGAAGGGAGAGAGCAGCTTGGTGTGAAGCGCGTTGAGGAAACAATGAAGAGACCCTTGAGAGGGGGTCTCGCCGGACGGCAGACGTGCCGGAACCACTCCTGCGGAGGGGAGGCAGGCAGGGGAAAGGTCAGGACGAGACCCGAGAGACGCGAACGAGTCGGGCACCGCGCGCAGCGGTAGTCACCACGACCGTCATCTCGCATCTCCTCCGATCTCCATGAGTGGCATGATCGCCACTTCAAACACCGTAGCATCCCTCTGTGAGCGTCGGTGCCGGTTGGGAGACGCGGGCCCCCTCACGAAGAGGGGTTCAGCCTCCTCGAACCTTGCGCATGCCGGTGGAGTGCAAGCTCCCCTGCCGACACGTCAGCCGACCAAGCGACGATGCAGACACTGCAGTAGTGGGAAGCGGTGTGAAAGGTCGAACCGCCCGCGCCGATCGCGCGCACGAGCGCCTGCACTCCATGACCGCGACGATCTCGCGCAGGAATGACGACTGCGCCGCCTGGCCCGGCCCCGCCGGCGGGGAGCAGACCACCGACTTCCGCACCTGCGCCGGGGTGCCGGGTCCATCTCCGCGGGCGCGGGGATGGACCCGCGTG
The DNA here is from genome assembly GCF_014650995.1 of Streptomyces viridiviolaceus. Classification (GTDB taxonomy): domain Bacteria; phylum Actinomycetota; class Actinomycetes; order Streptomycetales; family Streptomycetaceae; genus Streptomyces; species Streptomyces viridiviolaceus. The sequence goes on along the minus strand of NZ_BMWA01000018.1, from coordinate 86,573 downwards.
GCAATGCAGTGCGGGCGGGAATCGGTTGATCGAGGGAGGTTCAAGCGTAGGCGTCCTCGACAACGACTCGTCGCACCGTGCGCAGCGTCGACCGGAGACTGTCCATATCGGTCGATCCGAGAGCTAGGCGGATCGCCTGCGGTGTGTGCTTCGAGGTGGTGAAGGGCTCCGCCGTGGTCACCGAGATGTGCTGACGCGCGAGGGTGGCGGTCAGGCGATCGGCGCGTGTGTCGTCGGGCAGCGGCAGCCAGGTGAAGTAGGACGAGGGGTGGCCGATGAGTGGCAGGCCTGCCAGTTCTTGTCTGGCGAGTGCTTGGCGGGCCGTGGCGTCGTGTCGTTTCTGTGCTTCCAAGTGGTCCACCGTGCCGTCCTCGAGCCAGCGGCAGGCGATCGCGGTGGTCAGGGCCGGGGTGTTCCAGGTGGTCGCCCGAATCGCGCGTTCGAGCGACGGCACCGAAGACGGCGGGGCGACGACGAAGCCGACCCGGAGGCCGGTGGCGACGCTCTTGGACAGTCCCGAGACGTAGACGGTGATGTCCGGTGCACTTGCGGCCAGAGGCGGTGGAGGGTCCTCGACCAGGTAGGCGTATGAGGCGTCTTCGACGATGAGCGGGCCGTGCTGTCGGGCGATCTCGATCAGACGGGTGCGGTCGGCTGCCGGCATGACCCAGCCCAGAGGGTTGTGCAAGGTGGGCATGGTGTAGATCGCGCGCACGGGGCGGGTCGCGCACAGCTCCTCGAGGGCATCGAGGTCCGGCCCGTCGGTGGTGGTGGGGATGGGCTCCAGGTCGAGATGAAAGGCATGCGCGAGCACCTTGAAACCCGGGTAGGTGAGTGCGTCGACCGCGACGACGTCGCCGGCGTTGAGCGCGGCCATGACGGTGACGGCCAGGCCGTGCTGCGCACCGTTGACGATGAGGATCTGATCCGCGTCAGGAGTGATTCCTCGACGCCTCAGGTGCTGTGCGATCGAGGCTCTGTCCTGGGGACGCCCTCGATGTGGTTGGTAGCGCAGCAGCGAGTCGAGTTCACCGGAGGTGGCCACCTCCCGCAGGGTCTGCCGTAGGAGATCGGCTTGGCCGGGCAGCGACGGATAGTTGAAGGTGAGGTCGACCGCATCCGTGGCGACGACTTGCTGATCGATGCCGTGACCGGCGGGGACCGCGATCTCACGCACGAACGTGCCGCGGCCCTGTTCCCGGCTCACCAAGCCCATCGCTTCCAGTTCGGCGTACACCCGAGTCGCGGTCACCACGGCGATGCCTTCGCGGGCGGCGAGCCCGCGGTGTGTCGGCAGCCGCACGCCTGCGGCGAGCCGGCCTGCCCGGATGTCGGATGCGAGCGCGTCGACCAGGATTTTGTACCGCGGGGCTGCCATGCACCGAATTGTATCCATGACAATTCTTTGACTGTCCTGTTCGCGGGTCCTTACCGTCAAGACCCACTCATCCGGAAGGACAGCCGCCGTGCACATCGCCATCCTCACCTTCGAGGGCTACAACGAGCTCGACTCCTTGATCGCGCTCGGTGTGCTCAGCCGCATCAAGACCGACGACTGGCGTGTCACCATCGCCGCCCCCAGCCCCAAGGTGACATCGATGAACGGGGTGGTCATCGAGCAGATGTCCACTCTTGAGGAGGCGTGCGCCGCTGACGCCGTCATCGTCGGCAGTGGCATCGCCACCCGCGAGGTCGTCGAAGACCCGGCGATCATGAATGTCCTGCGCGGCCTGGACCCCTCGCGCCAGCTCATCGCCGCGCAGTGCTCCGGCGCGCTCGTGCTGGCCAAGCTCGGCCTGCTCAACGGCATCCCCGCCTGCACCGACCTGACCACCAAGCCCTGGGTCATCGCCGCCGGCGTCGAGGTGCTCAACCAGCCCTTCTACGCCAAGGACAACATCGCCACCGCCGGCGGCTGCCTCGCCTCGCACTACCTCGCCGCCTGGATCATCGCCCGCCTCGAGGGCAACGACGCCGCCGAAGGCGCACTGCACTACGTCGCCCCGGTCGGCGAGAAGGAGGAATACATCGAGCGCGCCTGGCGCAACATCACCCCCTACCTGCCCGCTCCCACACCAGCGCTCGTCTGAACAACCCGTCCCAGGGCGACCGGAGCACGCTGGTGCGGTGGGTGGGAGCTTGCAGCGGCGGGCACCTCGCGGGTCACGCCGAGAGTCGATTCGGACTGCACCAAGCCGGATAATCCGGTGGGCGCGGCCTGCAGTCGTGCGTGGCCGAATCCGCCGTCGCAGCCGGCGCAGCGACGACGCATGGCGGAATCGCGCAGACGGCGTCACGAAGCAGCTCAGCAGAACCCATGATGCACGCTTGCTTGAAGCCGACTGCCCTACGGTTGCCCGATGGAGCAGGAGAGGCTCCACGACCGGCTCATGGCTTCGGCTCAGCGTCGACCGCACCCGGCCAGGAGCAGCACGGTGCCGGCCACCGCGCCGGCAGCACTGCTAGGCAGGGAGAGCGAAGCCCTCGGGCGGGGCGCCCTCGACGAACAGCATCCCCACCCGAACCTTGCCCTCTCGTATGCGCCGGGCCCGCCGGTAGTCGGGAGAGTCGTACCACTCCCGGATGTGATCCATGTCGGGAAACTCGATGACCACAACCCGGGAGGAGTCCCAGGTGCCTTCGACAGGCTCAGGTGTGGGGCCGGCTGCCAGACAACGGCCCCCATGACTGAGGACGGACCGCTGGGCCACGGACGCGTAGGCCAGGCCGGCCTCCTCGTCCAGCACATCGACGTTGACGATGCCGTAAGCGGGCATGGGCCCCCCTTTTCTGCACGGCGTACATCAATTCCACACCAGAGACAACTGACCACCGCTGCCCTCCGGAGCAGTCGAGCCGGGGCGACCTGCCTGACGAGGGGGGAATGGCTCGATCGTTCCTGTCGGCGAGCATCGGCCGTTGTGGTCGATGGCGGGATCACCGCCATGTGCTCATCGGGCTTCTGCACCAGGTGAGAACCGGGGCGCAGCGGCGTGAGGTGCCGAAACGCTTCGGTCCGTGGAAGACCGGGTACGAGCGGCACTTGCTGCGATCGGCGGACGGCACGTGAGAGATGCTGTTGCAGCATGTGCGGGCCGTCGCCGACACCGAGGGTGACATCGACTGGGGCGTCAACTGAAGCAGTTCAGGTCCGTCGCCGTCCCCTACGACAAGCGCGGATACGTCTTCCTGGCCGCCGTCACCGCCGCCGCACTCCTCATCCGGGTCCGATCGTGATCGCAAGGACGGTCCTGGTCGACACGGTCACGGCAGTGCGACCTCGCGCGCCCGGCCAATGCCGAAGCGCTGCGCCAGCCGCGTCATGGCCTGCGACATTTTCGACGGCATCGAGTCCGGCTCGGGGATGGTCACAGGTCGCTGCCGGCCGTTCTGGATCGCCGCTATCCGCCAGCCCTCCGGCGTACGAACGCAGACGATGATCTGCCGCGACAGCCGTCGCTTCGGCAGCTTGCTTCGCCATGGCATGAGAACCGATCCGTTGCCCACCAGCACGGCCACGGAATCGGTGATGAAGCGCAGCGACTCGACCTCGCCGACCATCGCCGATCCGGCGATCACGCCGCGGAACAGCTTGTCGTGGTTGTCCTGCAGCTGAGCGGCGCCGGCTGCCCAGCTGCCGTCGTAGGACACATAGTCGGCGTCTTTGGTGAACAGCCGCCCGAATCCGGCGGAGTCCCCTTCAGTCCAGGTCTTGCAGTACTCCGCGAAGAGCTCGCGGATCTCGGTTTCTCGGGAGTCCATGCTGTTCCCTGCTCCTCCCGCTCTCTGATTTATTTCGTTCGGCCGAACTAAATATATGGAGTGAGCGTGGTGCCGTCAAGGGAAGAACTTCTCGCCGAACTCCGGTAGCAGGACGGGTACACAGCAGTACGGCCGTCACGTATCACGCGGCGATCAGCACCCGGATGGACTTCAGCACGGTCGGGGAGAAGACGCTCGACCTGCTCCAGCGATGCGCAGCCAGCCCGCGGTCGGCGCAGTCGCCCAGCCCAAGGCGGCCACGGTGACCAGCGAAAAGTAGAGCGCCGCGAGCAGGTGCCCAGGCTGGGGGGGCCTTCAGCCCGTTGACGTGAATCGTTGACGAGGCCGTGACCGGTCTCGGTGAAGGAACGTTGGTCCCGGTGGCACGCGCGCACCAGAGTGTCACGCGGTCACCGGCGACTTCCCGGCGCAGGGGCCGGCACCGCGCAGTTCATGGTTCTGGTGACCGTCCCGTCATGGCAGGCGGCCCCTGGCCTTCCCCTCAAAGGCCGGGGGCTGTCGACGGTCAGGCTGCAAGGTCTCAAACGGTGACGGAGGTCGAGCCGGCGGGTCATGAGCATGCTGGTCACGTCGGCGTCGCACTGCGATAACGCCCAGCATCACACGATCGCAGGTGGGCCAGTGCGGCCCTCTCTCGCGAGATGGAGAAAGTGCCATGAGGGGAAGCATCCGACGACGAGTTCCCGGCCTGATCAGCGCCTCTTGCCTCGCCGCGGTTCTCGCCGTGAGCCTAGGCGCAACAAAGGCCGCAGCGGTGCCTCATGAGGCGTCGGCGGCGGTACCGGGCCAACCCTGCACCCAGCCGTTCCCGGCGTGCCTCACTCCCTTCGCACCGGGCGCCCCGGCTCTGGAGAGCCCCACTTTCGGCCCCGTTCTGAGCTCCCTTCCTCCGGGCACTGTGACCGCTCTCCCGCCGAGCGTTCTGAGGGCCCTCCCTCCGGACGCCTTCGCCCCGGGCAACCCCTTCTTCAACACCCTCCCGCCGAGCGGCCCCCCGGCTCCAGTAAGCCCCGCCCCGCTGGGTCCCCTTCTGACCGGAGCTCCTCCAGCAGCTCAAGCCCCGGGCAACCCCCTTCTGAACGCCCTCGTGGGCCCCCCGGCCCCGGGAAACCCCACTTTGGACCCCGTCCTGAACGTCCCCACCCTGAATCTCCCTGCTCCGGGTGAGCTCGCTCTGGGCCCCGGCACCCCGAACACCCAGGCCGGAATCGTCAGCCGACTCAACCTGGGCCCCGCGGGCGGCCCGCCCACCCCCGCCGTCCTGAACGATCCGCGCGGCGTACAAGGAATCACCGACTTCCTCACCCTCCCGAGCGCGCTCAACACCCCGAATCCACCTCAGCAACCGCAGGACCAGGCCACCCTCACGCCGCTCACTGCCAACACTCCGGACTTCACGCAGCCGCAAGCCGAGCTGCAACAGCCCCAAGCCGAGCAGCCGACGACCGAAGAACCGGTCACCGAAGCGCCGGTCACCGAGGAACCCGCAGTCGAAGAACCGGTCACCGAAGCACCGGTCACCCAGGAACCCGCAGTCGAAGAACCGGTCACCGAAGCACCGGTCACCCAGGAACCCGCAGTCGAAGAACCGACCACCGAGTAGTACACCTCGCATGACAGGTGCGCCGGTTGCCGTACAGCGGCCGTCTGCGAGCGGCGGCCGGCCGGTGGCGGTGCGCCGCAGGGGGGACATCCACGGTCCGCAGCAGGTGCGGTGGCAGGGCGGCCACCCCGTCTCCCGGGCGCTCGCCCAGGACGCCAAGCCCTCTTGGCCTCTGGCCCGACCATGGCCATCGGGCCGTCGGCTGCGAACCCGACCACGGCAGGGCGTGGCTGGCACAGTTGCGCGAGCAGGCCGGCGACACGGACGGCGCGCAGTGGCTGATGCGTCGGGGGCTGTAGCAGAGGCGCCGAGAGCTCCCCGGTTAGTGCGTCTTCATGCCGCTGGGCTGTCGTAGAGGTCGAGGCTCCAGGTCTGGCCGACAAGGTTGTGGCCGAATCCCTGGTAGGGCTTCTCGTCGGTGAGGGTGAATCCGAAGTGCTGGTAGATCCTGCGCGCGGATCGGAGGTTGTCGGTGGTCCACAGCGTCACGTGCTGGTAGCCGGTCGCGCGGGCGAATGCCAGGGCCTCCCCGACCAGGCGCGTGCCCATCCCGAGACCCCGGGCGCTCGGGGTGACGAGCAGGACACGCAGCTTGGCCGCTCCCGGCCGGTCGTCGGCGACGAGCATCACACAGCCCGCTCGTTCGCCGTCGACCTCGGCGATCCAGGCCTCCGCCGCCGAGGACTGTTCGGTGGCGTAGTCGGCGACGATCTTTGCCACCAGAGCCTCGAAGTCCCGGTTCCAGTTGAACTGCTGGTCGTACAGCTCGCCGTGGGCCATCACCATCCAGCCGAGGTCACCGGGTTGGTCGGCGCGGCGAACCGTGATGCTCCGCTGGTCTGCTCCTGCCGACATGTGCACTCCCTGAGTTCGACTCGCAACCAGACGCTACTGACACGATCGTGTCAGTACCCGTAGGGTAGGCGCATGCCTCGGAGCACCGCAAACCCGTCCGCCCGCCAGACCGAGCTTCTCGAAGCCGCCTACCAGTACGCCCTCACGCACGGCTTGGCCGACATGTCGCTGCGCCCGCTGGCCGAGGCCATCGGTTCGAGCACCCGCGTGCTGATGTTCCTGTTCGGCAACAAGGACGGACTCCTGCGGGCCTTGCTGCAGCGAGCCCGCACAGAAGAGCTGGCACTCCTGGACAACCTCCGCCGGCACGAACAGCCCATCGGGCTCGCCGCCGCCGCGGAGGGCGTGTGGGCGTGGCTCGCCGCTGACGACCACCGTCCGCTGCTGCGCCTGTGGGCCGAGGCGTATGCCCGCTCCCTGGTCGAGCCCGACGGTCCCTGGGCAGGGTTCGCCAGGAGCACCGTGGACGACTGGCTCAACGTGCTCGCGGACTGCCAGCCGCGAGCCGAACGGGACACCGAAGAGGGGACCGTCCACCGCACCCTGACGCTGGCCGTACTGCGCGGTGCACTGCTCGACCTACTCGCCACCGGCGACGAGAGCAGAGTGACCGCCGCCGTGAACCAGCAACTGGCACTTCTACGCAGCGGGAAACGCGCCGGCGACTGACCGCCGATGCCGGGAGGCTCACGGAGGATCGCCTTCCCCGCTCCGGGAGGCGCTGGTGGCGCTCTCCGCCTTGCGCGGAAAGCCACGAGCAGATTGGCGCCGGTGGCCAGCAGCAAGGTGTCCGGCGGGATCAGCCAGGTGATCAGCGCGGAGACCACGCCCACCGCGAGAGTGGCCGTCACCGGGGTCTTCAGCCGGGCGTGCACGCGCGCCAGCGGCCGGCCGACCAGGTCCGGCCAAGCGCCGTCCCGGGCTGTTGAGTACAGCAGCCGGCCCTGCTGCAGCATGATCGCGATGACCGCGTTGATCACCGCCAGGGCTATCCCGAGGCTGACCGCGGTGTTGACCGCGCTGCCGCCGCGGGCCAGCAGGAAGTGGTTCTTCGGCGTGGCGGAGCCGACCAGTCGCCGGAACGTTGAGCAGCGAGGTCCCCCGGGCCGAGCCGTCCGCCGACGAGTACGAGACGCTGCGCTTCATCCCGTGGGGCCGGATGGACCGCTTCTACACGGCGGCCGTGCAGGCGATCGAGGGAGCCGTGCTCAACGCCCTCATCGCGAACGAGACCATGGTCGGCCGGAACGGCCACCGCTCCCCCGGCCTTCCCCACGACCGCCTGCGCGAACTGCTCAAGCCGCTCCTGAAGGACGGCGGTGCGTACCAGCGACCCGCTGCCGGCAGCACGTCCGGCGGATGCCGTGTCGCTGAGGAGGGCGTCCGGCACTGTGCCGGTGCCGCGCGAGCGCCTGGCACTGGACCGCGGCCCTGGTGGACGGCAGCGCACGCCTGCTCCGCAGGCGCACCCCGCCCCCGGTCACCAACTGGCTGGTCGCCGCCATGGGCCGCGACCGCTCCTACGACGTCACCGCCGCCCGCACCGACCTCGGCTACCGGCCTCGGATCAGCCTCGACGCCGGCCTGCGGGAGATGATGTCCCCGCCGCCGGCCTCGATGCCGGTTCGGCGTAGTGGGTCGACGGCCACCGCCTCGGGCGTCCAGCCCTGTCACCGCCCGAGATGTCACGGTCTCCTTCTCGGGTTGGGCATCGGTCGTGTTCCCACCCCGGGTGCCGTGTCCTGCTCGCATCGCCGGAGGTGTCGTGGCCGGGCACTGCGGAGGGTCTGTCAGGCCCGCATCTGCCGGGTGGACTGCAAGACCGTTGCCAGGAAGCGCCGCACCGTCTCCAGCTCGTCCGCCGGGAAGTCTTCCGCGGCCGCCACCACCTCGCCGATCACCGGACCGAAGAACGCCCACCCCAGTTCCGTGGCCTTCTCCTCCACCTCCAGCAGTACGCGTCGCCTGTCAGCGGTGTCCCTGCTGCGCCGGACCAGGCCCAGCCGCTCCAGTCGGTCGACCAGTGCGGTGGTCCCGGCCGAGTTCAGACGCAGCTGCCGGCCGAGCCGTCCCGGGGTCGCAGGAGTGCCGTCCCGTGCCGCGTCCAGCAGGTGGATCAGCGCGCGGACGTCCGTGGTGTGCAGCCCGTGGCGCGCAGCGAACTCGGCACCGAGCAGGTCGAACTCCACGGTGACCGCACGCAGCAGGTGGACCAGCTCCATCGTCGGGTTCTGATCGTCCAATGCACACTCCAGGGGCCTCCGACGTAATATCTCGCTCAACGAGAGTATCGCTGAGCGAGAGGAATGCCCAGTGCATCGGACCGCGTTCGACCATGCCTACGACGAACTCCGCGCCCGCTGGCCGGAGATGACCGAGGATCGCGACGTCGACACCCCCTACGGGCCCACCCGGGTCTACGTGTACGGGCCGGTCGACGGCAGTCCGCTGGTGCTGCTGCCCGGCGGCCTGGCCACCGGCCTGGTCTGGTACGCCAACGCACCGGCCCTCGGTCAGCACCACCGGGTCCACGCGGTCGACCTCATGGGCGACGCCGGCCGCAGCGAACGCCGCGGCACTCCCCTGAAGGACGCCGGCGACCTGACCGCCTGGCTGGACGCCCTGCTGGACGGGCTGGGGCTCGCTCGCACGCATCTGTGCGGCCACTCCTACGGCGCCTGGCTGGCCGTCAGATACGCCCTGCACGCACCACAACGGGTCACTCGCCTCGCCCTCGTCGACCCCACCCAGGTCTTCGCCGGATTCCGACCGAGCTACCTGCTACGGGCACTGCCCACGCTCATCCGCCCCAGCCAGGACCGCGCCCGCTCCTTCCTGGCCTGGGAGACCGCACCCACCCGTCCCGACGAGACCTGGCAGCGCCTCTACGCCCTGGCCACCACCGTTCCCAGCCGCAGACTCATCGCCGGCGGCCGGCCTCCGGCAGCCGACCTCCGCATGCCGACACTGGTCCTGCTCGCCGAGCACAGCCGCGCCCACAACGCCCGCCACATCGCCGACCGGGCCCGCCGGGCACTCCCCCGGGCCGAAGTGTCGGTGCTCCCCGGGGCCACCCACCACTCCCTGCCACTCACCGCACCGGAAGAGCTCAACAGCCGGCTGGTGGACTTCCTCCGCTGATCCCGCCCCGTGTGTGCCTTGGAGCGTGTCCTACGGGGTGGGGGCTGTGAATCGTCCGGCGGTGGATGCGCGCATCCTGGACAGGCCGGCCGGCGACGACCCGTCCCTCTCGTGTGCGTCGGCCCCGCCCCACAGGTGGCCCGCGGAGCGGCCGTGCCCCTGGCTCCGCGACCGGTACGAACGTCGCTCTGCCCGACGCGCATGAGCATGTCGACCAGCATACGGGCGTCGAGCGCTGCTCAGCGCTACACATCGGCCGCGGCGATCGTGCCGTGGTCGCCGTCGAACTCGATGCCAGGGCGCGGCCGTCCGTCCTTGCTGAAGGAGAAGTACGTGCCCGTGTCGAGGTTCGAGGACCGTCCGACGGTGACTCCCCGACATCACACGGCCCCCCTCGTGCGGAACATGTCCCAACCCCCTTGCGGACGGCGCCCTGTGGCGTCCAGCCGCCGTTCTCTTCGATCCGCAAAACGATGATCAGGGTGGGCCAGGGCTGTCCGGCTCAAGAGGTGAGGCTGAGCCGGCGGCTCCGTCGCGGGAGACGAGCCGTGCTCGCCGGGGCCGGCGGTCGTTCGCCCTGCGGCGTCACCGTGCATCGCCCACAGTCCGGCTCCGCCTGTCGGGCACTCGCACCCTCATGCCTGCCTGGCCACGGTGGCTGCATGCAGTCATCACGTGAGCGGCTTCCCTTCAGGCGACGGACCCGCCGCGCCACGTGCCCGAAATCCCGCGATCGCCGATTGAGAGAGCAGGGCACGGACACCCGGCGTCCGAGAACGCGAGCCGGGGAGCGGTGACGGGCGGGCAGAGTGATGGTTGCGGTCGATCCGGTGCCGGAGCTGGTCCTGCTGCGGGCGGTGTTCGATCACCTCGGGACCGGGGTGTACGCCACGGACACATCCGGTCGCATCACTGCCGCCAATGCCCGCGCCGGCCAGATCACAGGCCGTCCAGCGGAGCAGGCGCTCGGCCAGGACCTGCACGACCTGCTGTGCCGGGCGGAGGACGGCACGGTCCTGCCCGCCGAGCAGTGCCGCATCCATACGGCGACCCGTGCGGTGCTCGCCAGCGGCCGTCCGGCCGAGGGCAGTGAGGAGTTCTTCCTGCGGGACGACGGCACCCTGGTGCCGGTCCTCTGGGCGGCGACCGCCTTGCACGTGGAAGGGCAGACGGCCGGTGCGGTGCTGGTCTTCCGCGACTTCAGCACCCGCCGGGCCGCCCAGCAGGAGACGGCGGCCTACCTGGCGGCCCTGGAGGAGCTGACCGCGCGGCTGAGCCTGATCGCCGAGATCTCCGAGGTGCTCGTCTCCACCCTGGAGACCGGTGAGGTGCTGCGGCGGACCAGCCGCCTGCTGGTGCCGGGGCTGGCCGACTGGGCCGCGGTGGACCTGTTCCGCGCGGACACCGAGGAGCTGGAGCGGGTCGCCATCCACACCAGAGACGATGCCGATGCCGCCGCGGGGCTGGAGGGGCCCTTGCCGCCGCTGCCGGAACCGTCCGGCTCCCACCTGGTCCGTGTCCTGCGCGGAATCCAGCCGGTGCTGCTGGACCCCGACATCCTCGCCCGCGAGACCGACTCACCGCTCGCAACCACCCACCAGGACCTGTTCGACCAGCTCGGCGGGCACTCTGCCGTCGTGGTGCCCTTGTACAGCCGCGGCAAGGTCTTCGGTTCGCTGACGGTGGGCCGCACCGCAGGCTCCCCGCCCTACACCGACGCCGAGGTCACGGTGCTCGCCGACATCGGCCGCCGCGCCGGGCTGGTGGTCGACAACGCCCAGCTGTTCGCCCAGCAGCGGCACGTCGCCGAGGCCATGCAGCGACAACTCCTCACCCCTCTGCCGCACGTCGATCCCCTGGGCATCGCCGCCCGCTACCGGCCCGCCCAGGCCGTCGCCGAGGTCGGCGGTGACTGGTACGACGCGTTCGTGCTGCCCGGCGGCGTCACCGCGCTGGTCATCGGGGACGTGGTCGGTCATGACCTGCCGGCGGCCGCCCACATGGCCGAGCTACGCAACATGCTGCGCGCCCTGGCCTGGGACCGCCGAGGACCGCCCAGCCTGATCATGGAGCATCTCGACGACGCGATGACGCACACCAGCGGTGCGCCGATCGCCACCGCTTTCCTCGCCCATGTCGAGGGCTCCGAAGGCGGCCCGTGGCGCCTGCGCTGGACCAACGCCGGACATCCCCCGCCCCTGCTGATCACCGAAGACGGCGCCCACTACCTTCAGGACGACCCCGACCCGCCGCTGGGCATGGGCGACACCCTGGGCATGGAGTTGCACCGGCACGACGGCACCGACCCCCTGCCACCCGGATCCACCCTCTTGCTCTACACCGACGGCCTGGTGGAAGACCGTGCCCGTCCCATCGACATCGGCATGGCCAGGCTCCGCCTGCAGGCCACCGCCCTGGCTCACCGCGGGGTGGAGGACTTCTGCGACGAGCTGCTGGAACGCATCGACCCCGACGGCGACGACGTCGCCCTGCTCGCCCTGCGCATGCCCCCGGCCGGCGTCGGCGCCGCACACGGGGCCGCTCCGCCGCGCGTCCAGCACGCGTGACCACTCCCCCGCCGCGCGCGGGTTCCCTCGCGACCGGCGTCGGACAGCCAGGAAACCTGCCCTCGATGAGGGCCACCTGTACCCGGGGACCGGTCAGTTCGGCAGCTTCGCCGCGTAGATCCAGTCGAAGCCGTCGTATCCGGTTCCGTCGAGGTGCTCCTTCCGGGTCAGGCCGGCACGGATCGCCACGTGCTGGGAGGCGATGTTGGCCGGCCGGACGCGGGCGATCAGCGGCAGGCCGGGGACATGGCGGGATGCCCAGGCGGTGACCGCCATGGCGGATTCGCCGGCGTAGCCCCGGCCCCAGGCCGAGGTGGCGAAGCGGTAGAAGAGGTTGAGGACTTTCATGCCCCGCAGTTCCATGGGCTTGATCCCGCAGAAGCCCAATTGCCGGTCGGAGTCGCGGCGCCGGACAACCCAGTACCCGTATCCGCACCGCTGCCACTGGTCGTTCCAGCGTCGGTACAGCGCCTCGGCCTCGTCGAGCCGGGCGAGCGCGTCGGAGGGATTGTGCAGGCAGGTATCGGGATCGTGGTGGATCGCGAAGATCGCATCGATATCGCCTTCGGCCGGGCGCCGCAGCGTCAGCCGTGCGGTCTGCAGCTCCTCGGCCGCCGGGTTCCGGTCAGTCATGTGAAGATCGTAGAGCCGAGCCGCCCTACCCCGGCGGGGTATATGACTTTTCCCTTGTGGATCGGTGAGTGGGGCGCGAAGGTGGCCTTCGGTTCGGTGCGGGCGTTGCGCCCGCCTTCGGCATGACCTGGTAGACCTCGGCCATGCAGAGCGCACCGCCCCTGCAGCCGCGCGCCGCATGCGCGTCTGCAGGCCGATGCCGCGCAATGGTCACCGGAGCGAATGCGCACAACGGTGGCTTTGCCGGAAGGGACTGCGGCGGTGCTCTCGCGCTTGGTGGTCAGGAGGGCTGGACTTGGTCGAAGAGGGCGAGGGCTTCGGCGGGGTCCGGGCTCACGAGGCGTTCCAGACCGGCCGCGGTGATCTTCGCCCACCTGCCGGCCCGTGCCCACATCCGTTCCTCGAAGGCGCGGACGGTCTCGTCCAGATCTTCCGTGCCGGTGGCGATGGACTCGGCGAGTTCGGCGCCTTCCAGCATCGCGAGGTTCGCGCCCGCCCCCAAGGGGGGCATCAGGTGGGCGGCGTCGCCCAGCAGCGTCACCCCGGGGACGTGGGTCCAGGTGTGGGAGACGGGCAGGACGTAGAGGGGGCGGCGGGCGAAGGCGGTGCCATGGCGGAGGAGGTCGAGGACGGGAGGAGCCCAGCCGTCGAACAGAGCCAGCAGGCCCGATCGCACGGCCTCGACATCGAGGTCCGGGTTCGTGGGCCGGTCCAGCGGTGCGCGGAACTGGGCGTACACCTTGACGTGGCCGCCGCTGTTGCGCTGGGCGACGAGAGCCCGGTTCACGCCGTACACAGCCAGGGAACCGTCGCCGATCAACCGGGCGAGGCCGGGGTGGCGGGTGTCGACGTCGTCGAGGGATGTCTCGACCAGGGTGACGCCGGTGTAGTGCGGCGTCACCGACGAGACTGCCGGGCGGATCCGGGACCATGCGCCGTCCGCGCCGACCACGAGGTCGAACGTCTCCTGCCGCCCGTCCGCGAAATGGACCAGTACGCCATCCCCGGTTCCCGGCACCGCCTGCGTCACGCCCCGCCCCCACTGGACGTCGAGAGGGCCGAGCAGCAGGTCACGGAGTCGCCCGCGGTCGATCTCGGGATTGGCCCGGTCGTCCGGACGGGGTCGCCAGTCGCGCAGGACGGTCCCGTCCGTGTCCAGGATGCGCATGGCCTGCCCCTCGGGACGGGACAGCGCCTGGAACTCCGCCAGCAGCCCTGCCTTGTCGAGCGCGAGCTGGCCCAGCCCTTCGTGCAGGTCCAGCGTGCCGCCCGGGGGGCGCGCGTCGGGGGCGGGATCGCGTTCGAGGACGGTGACGGGGTAGCCATGGCGGTGCAGGACACGGGCGAAGGCAAGGCCGGCAGGGCCGCTCCCGACCACGGCGATACGATGTCTCATGTCGATACACTGTATTCCTCCACTACGATGCATCGCAGCAGAACGGTATGACCATGACTGTGTGGGACCGGCCGGAGCCGCCCGCTCGCCCCGTGCCGCTCGACCGGGAGCGGATCGTCGCCGCCGCCATCGCGCTGGCCGACGAGGGCGGGCTGGAGGCGGTGTCGTTGCGCAAGGTCGCCGCCCGGCTGAACGCCGGCCCGATGCGGCTGTACGGATACATCTCCACCAAGGAGGAGCTGTTCGACCTCATGGTGGACGAGGTCCAGGCCGAGATCGTCCCCGAGGAGCAGCCCGGTGACTGGCGGGAGGCGCTGCGCGTCCTCGCCCACCGCACCAGGCAGGCCGCTCTGCGTCACGAATGGCTGGCCGACCTGCTCGGCGGCCGCCCGGCCCTGGGCCCGAACGGCCTCGCCGTGACCGAGGCCACGCTCGCCGCCCTCGACGGCCTCGCCGACATCGACACCGTCATGCGCGCCGTGGAGACTGTCAGCGCCTACTTCACCGGCGCGATCAGGCGCGAGATCGCGAACCTGCGGGCCGAGCGCGCCACGGGCCTGTCCAAGCGCGACTGGCAGCGCGCCTCCGGCCCGCATGTGACGAGGATGCTGGCCACAGGCCGCTTCCCGGCGCTGGCCAAGGCCGTGTACGACGGCACGGACGTGGACGCCGGGACATCCTTCGCGACCGGCCTGGACTGGGTCCTCGACGCCGTGGCCGCCAAGCTCACCCGCCCGCCGGCGTGACGCTTTGCTCTTGCCGAATGTGAGCGAGGTCGGCGGGCCATGAGGTCGGTCATGGCGGCCGGCCCTGCTCCATGACCTGGTCGATGACCGCGTCGCCCCTCGCCGCCGCCAGGCCCACGAGCGGCCGGTTCATCACCGAGCCAGGCTGAAACTGCGGATGACGGCGTCCGCCGGCAGGTCCTGGGCGGCCATGCGTTGTGGTGCCCGGTCTCGCGTCATGTGTGCGTCGTGGCGCGGCCGTCGACCGCATTACGGGCTCGTAGAAAAGGAATTGAGCCAGGCGGCGCCCCGCTGCTACTTTCGCGGTGGACCGTGAAGTCGTCGTATGGAGGTGAGCCCCGTGAACACAGTTACCCGTGGGTGCTCCCTCAACCCGTCACGGTCCGGCGGCTGACGTTCGGTGTCGCCAGGAGCGCCTGAGATCGAGGCGCTCCCGGAAGGGGACTCCGATGAACACGAAGCCTTTCACAGCCGGCCCGAGCGAGAACGCGGTGATGGTCACGCGCGTCGCGGACAGGCAATGGCACGCACTGGATGACGACCTGGTGGTCGGCCGCGGACATGCGGAGCATCGGCCCGACGGACGTCTGTTCGTCAGCATCGACGCCTGGCACGACGCCGCCTTCGACCGGCTCGCCGAGGCAATGCTGGCGGAACTGCCGACGCCGCTGTACACGGTGGTCGACGAAGCCGACGTCGAGCTGACGGCCGGCTGGCGGCGGGCCGGTTTCACGGTCCGGCGCCGCGAGTGGGAGTACGTCGTGCCGACCGATCCGCGGGTCACAGGGCTCGAAGCAGTCCTGCCGCCTTCGGGCGTGAGGATCGTGCCCGCCGGTCAGGCGGACGAGAGTCTGCTGCGGGCGGTGGACCGTGCGATCCGGGACGAAGTCGAGGCGACCGTGGGGTGGCAGTCGATGCCCGCGGAGGTGATTCCCCGCCCCGAGGGCGACACCGTCGTCGACCCGTCGAAGTACGCGGTGGCCGCGGCGCCGGACCGCTACCTGGGTCTGATCCGGGTGGTGACGGTGAACCGGCCGCGCCTCGGGCTGGTCGCCGTCCGGGCCGGCGAGCAGCGCCGCGGCATCGCGCGAGCGCTGCTGTCCCACGCGCTGGGGACGCTGCACCGCTCCGGGTCCGCCACGGCCTGGGCCGAAGTCCAGGAGTCCAACCGAGCAGCCTCAGCGCTGTTCGAGGGCATCGGCGCCCGGCCGGTGAGCAGCAACCTGGAGCTGGTGCGATGACGAAGAACAAGAACGTCATCGAAGTCGAGGGCAAGGTCGTCGAGTGCCTGCGCAGCGCCATGTTCACCGTGGAGCTCGAGAACGGCCACCAGGTGCTCGCGCACATCAGCGGGAAGATCCGCAAGAACTACATCAAGATCATGCTGGAGGACCGGGTGCTGGTGGAGCTCCCGCCGTACGACCTGACGCGCGGCCGGATCGTGTTCCGGTACCGGAACTAGGGTCCGTTCCGGTACCGGAACCAGGGGTCCGTCTTCGAACGGATCCTGCCCGGAGCAGGCACGATGCCAGTGAGACCGCTGCCTCGCAGGAGGTGGCGGTCTCTTCGTACCTGGTGGCGATGCCGGCGGCCCTCGGCGCCGACGGACGCCTCGGCTGCACCGGCCTCGCGGCGGCGGCCGGGGTGAGCGAACACACCGCCCGTCGCCGGCTTCAGCGGTGCGACTGGCTTTCGGGCGTCGGCCGGTTGCCGATGACCCGGCCCTCCACCGGCGCACAGGCCCACGGCGCCGGACGCCGGTTCCAGGACTCCGCGTCGGTCACGTCAGGCACCGACGGTGGCTCCGCCTTCCGGGAGCAGCTGGGGCATTCCCTCTACCAGCACCACGACGCCGACCACCTCGCCGGCCTCGGAGCGGCCGACCCAGACGGGATAGGTGCCGTCCCCCGTCGTCGCGAAGGCTGCCAGCTCGCCGCCGGAGGCCTGGTCCCGGGTGCGCAGCAGGTACATGGAGTCGCTGATGCCCTCGTACTCGTCCGGGCCCAGGTCCGGGTCTGCCTGGATCAGCCCTCTCTCGAAGAGCGCAAGGAGCGGCTCCCAGGCCCCGGCGTCGGCGAAGCAGCCCGTGGCACCGTCGGTGTCGAAGCCGAAGATCCCGTTCTCCCGGAGCAGTCGGGGGTCGTCGTCGGGCCGGAGGGCCATCTCCCAGGTCGCGGCGGGGATCTCGCTGACGAGCACGCGGACGGCCATGGTGTCCGTACGCGTGACCTGGCTTCCCTTCCACTCGCAGTGGTAGGTGTGGCGGGCCTGCGCCTCCTCCAGTACGTGCTCCCCCGGCGGGACGGGGACCGTGATGTGCGGTCCGTCGCCGTCGTTGCTGTCCGGGCCGGAGACGGCCAGCAGCCCGCTGGGAACGCGCAGGGTTCCGATCCGGCGCGGCTGCACAACCGTCATCTCGGGGTGGTACCCGTCGGTGACACGCGCTCCGGGCCGGAACAGCTCACCGATCGGCCCTGGCTGCGCGGGGCGGGGCGGACGCCAGCAGGTGGCCGGCGCCGGCCCGCTGCCGTCGTCGGCTGCCGCGGCCACCTCGGCGAGCTCGAAGACCGGCGGCTTTGTGAGCCCGTGGACCTGGGCCGAGAGCAGCGGCCACTGGCCGAAGTCCGGCCGGTCCGTCCAGCGTTCGTCGTCGCGGACCCTGGGCACGGTGACGTACGAGCCCCCGCGCTTGCCCCGGGGCTCCTCCGTCCGCCGGCCCGTCCCGTCCGGGAACAGCTCCACGGTGATGCGCGGACAGGCCTCGTCGAATTCCGCCATCGCCGGGCCGGTGTAGTTCCAGCCGACGGTGTACCGGCGCAGCAGCCGCGCCGGGTCGTCCAGCAGCCGCATGTCCAGGTCGTAGGTCCGGCGGCCGTGGGAGTCGTAGACCCACAGCCCGACATAGTGGTCCCGCCAGGAGACGAGCCGGACTTCCAGGGGAGCCTGCCGGCCCGCCGCCCGGTACACCACGACGTACGGAAGCCCGGCGGCGTCCCGCTCACGGGCCTCCCCCACGGATATCGGCCGCCAGGGCACGCGGGTATCCGGGTCCCACGCCTGCGCGTACCCCACCTCGACGACCATGTCCGCTCCCCGCTCCCCGCTCGCTTACGTGCCGGGCTGCAACGTAGCCGCCGCGTGTGACAACGGCCCTGCCGGGGTCGGGCGGCGGGCCGGAGGCCCGCATGGTGTAGCCATACGGGTCGGCGGGCGGTGACGGCAGGCGGGCAGCGCGCAGTCCGACAGTGCATCACCAGGTGGGGATGAGCGGCGTGTCCCGTTCGTGTCGAAGCTGGTGCCATGGGAGGTTCACATCAGAACCGACAGTCGGCTCCCGCCGACTCGCCGGCACCCGGGCCCGAGCCGAAGCCGAGGCCGGCCGGCGCTCGTTACGACGGCCGGTCACCTCGAAGAGATCTCGGGTGCGCCGACGGAGGCGCCATGGGTTCAGACGGTCGGGCATGGCCACCAGGTGAGGTGTCTGTCCGGTGCGGGGTGGAATCGGTGGCTGAAGTCGAGGGGGATGTTCAGGGCGAAGAAGTCCTTGCCGTCTGCTGTGTGCGCGTGCAGCTGGATCCGGTGCTTGGCCACCGGCACGGTCCTGGGGATCTGAAGATGCCACGTCTGATTCCACGGTCCCGCGGGCGGACGGGGGTCGCCCGAGAGGCGGGCGCCCATGCCTGCCAGCAGCTCGGGCAGCCGGTAGGTCCTGTCCATCATCTTCACCGGGCCGATCTTCATCGTCACTCTGCAGGTGACCCGGGTCAGGTCGACCGTTTCCTTGAGGTGGCTGTTCATCGTCCAGCTGAGCCGGTGACCGAGGCGTGGCAGTGCGGGGACCAGGGTGATGTCGAGGATGTCCAGGACGTAGGTGTCGTCGCTCGCGTCCTCCACCAGACGAATGCTCATCAAGACTCCTTCGTGGATACCCCGGTCTTCCGGCCGGGGAGGAAACGAAGCTTCTGCGGAGCGGGCAGGGAAAGCCGAATCGCCTCCAGGGCGACTCGGCGTCCGGGTGCCGTCGGGGGGAAGTGCCGTGCCGTCGCGTGCGCCTTGGCACACCGACCCTGGGCGTGTGTGACCCGTGAGGGGTCCGGGCAGGGGTGCCACGCCGGGCGTGCGGCTCGTGGTTTCGTCAGCCCGTCCGGCCGTGTCCGATGGCCGGCGCGGGGCCGGCGGCCGTCGCTCGGGGAAAGCCTCGACGGGGCGTGTTGGAGCGGGAGTCGCCCGTCGGTGAGCCGGTGAGGCAGGAGGACGGCTGTCCGGGCAGGCACGCAGCGCCTGCTGTTCGCCTCCCGTACGGCGGGACAGGCGCGTGAGCTGTCGGGCCAGGGCCAGGTGGGGGCGTTTCCGAGGGTGCCCCGGGCCGTGGCCCGGATGAGAACCCCGGCCCGCTCATGACGGGCCGGGGTTATCTGTGATGCGCCTGGCTGGAGAGCCCCGGCCTGATTACGGCGGGCCGGGTTCTCCATGGCGCCTCATGCGGTTTCCGGCTCAGTGGCCGTTCTTGTGGTCGTTGTGGTCGTCGAGGACCCGGAAGCTGCCCACGATTCCGTTCTTGACCTTCACACCGCGGGTGAAGCCGGGGTCGACGCCGTAGCTGGAGCTGCGGGGGCCGACGGTGGCGACGGGGGCGCCGTTGTCGCAGGTCGCGCCCCGGAAGACCGCGACGGTCTTCTTGCTGTCGTTGCGGATGTTGAGGCTCGTGGAGCCCAGGCCGCTGACCACCGTGATGCAACCGCCGGGGCGGGCGGTGTAGGAGCGCTCGTTGACGTGGATCCAGCCCTCGTCGTAGTCCTTGCCGCCGTGGTTCTTACCGTGGTTCTTGTCGCCGCGGTCGTCATCGTCGTCGTCGTCGTCGTCCTTGCTCGCGGTGCCACCGGTGTCGCCGCCGAGAGGAGCCTGGGCGGCAGCGGCCGGAGCGGCGGGCGCGTGCTGGGCGACGGGCGGGGCCGTCTGCGGCGCGGCGACGGCGTAGGTGATGCCGGTCGCGGTCAGGGCCGCGGCGGCCGCGACGGCTGCGGTGAGCGCGTGGGAACGGGTCTTGATCATGTCGCCTTGTCTCCTGTCTGAGAAGGGCCGGCTGCGGCAGTCGGCTCGCGATTGAACGTACTTACACCTCCCATTGCTGTCATTTCGGGCAGAACGGAAGTGGTGGCAACGGTGGGCCGATCGGGGGATACCGAGCCCTCTCAGCCGCTCCACGGCGAACTGATGAGACGTCAAAACCACGGCAGATTTGACTGATTGAATGACTATTACTCCGTCAAGGTGACCTTTTGACGCCTGCTCACCTCCAGACACGGCGGGTCGCTGCTTGACATGCGGGCCACCGCACTGCAGATGACCCGGGACGGGCCCTGTGGCCGCGTCACTCCGGCGGGCTCCCTCACAGCAGGCCGGGCAGCGCGTCGCCCTCCCGCCGGCCGGCGACCTCCAGGTGCCCGGCCGGCACAACCAGTGCCCCGCGCCTCCCCGAGGGGCGAGGCGGTAGGGGTGCAGGCAGCAGGCGGCGGCGCAGCGGCCGGCCCCAGCAGCGAGCTGCCACCGGAACCGGGCGCTTTCGCGGCAGCCGGTCAGGTGGTGCAGGCATGCGAAGACGAGCGCCGTCGACGTGACAGTGAGCGTGAGGCCGGGCCGGCAGCCGTCTCCAGGCCCTTGGAAGGCGGGCGTAAGGTCGCCGAGCGGCAGGGCCAGAACGACAACCGGCGGCGTCGGCGTCCGGCCGGACCGCCGGGCGCCGGCTCACGGGCACGGCCGACCGGCTGCTCACGCGGCGTCGCGTGATCCCAGGGCGGATGGCGACATCCGTCACTCGGCCGCAGCTGTACGAGAACTGGAGCCGGCACCGTTGTCGGTGCCGGATGACACCATGCCGCCATGAGCAGCGAGTCTTTCAACTGGCATGATTTCCTGAGGCGTTGGCAGGAGGAGTGGGTTCCGCGCGCGGACGAGGACGACGACGGCGAGCAGGCCGTCGTCTCCCCGGCCAGGCCCGGGGCGGACGAGGCGGCGATCGCCGCAGCCGAGGAGCGGCTGGGGCGGCGGCTGCCGCCCTCGTACCGGGAGTTCCTGGCCGTGAGCGACGGGTGGCACGTGGACGAGACGGCCGGGGTCTATCAGCTCGGCGGCGCCGCGGACATCGAGTGGTTCCGGGATCCGTACGACATGACCCCGCTGTACGAGCAGAACCTGGGCGACGACCCGCGTGAGGAGGACGTCCTGCTGGCCGGGATGTGGCGACGGGCGCTACGGCTGGAGACGGACTCCGACATGTCGCACGCCCTGCTCGATCCGGGCGACAGCGACCAGGACGGTGAGTGGGCGCTGTACGTCTACAAGGGCTGGGGCGGTGAACTGCCCCACCGTTACTCGTCGTTCCGCGCGTACATGGAGGCCATGTACCGCGGCTTCCACTCCGACCGGGTGGAGAGACCCGACTTCGTGAACGCGACCACGCGCCTCCAGGACGCCCATGTGGAGGAGGCCCGCCGGCTGGCCCTGCGCGGACGGTACGAGGAGGCCCTGCCCCTGCTCGAGGAGGCGCTGTCCTTCGGGCGGCCCCGGAGCGCCGTCCTGCTGAACCAGCTCAGGCATCTGCTGGCTCCGCACAGCTCCCGGGGTTACGGCAGCCTGGTGGCCGACCCGCGTTACCTGCCGGAGATTCTGCCCGTGGAGGCCATGGCGCCGGCAAGCGGCCAATGGCGGCTGGGAGGGGACGACCACTGGCTGGGGATGATGGCCGCCCGCGGGGCCGCCCGGGAAACCGCCGAGGCCGTACTGAGGGCGATGCGGGACGGCACCCATCGCTACGCGCCCGCCGGTCCCTGGGGCCGGGCCGTCGCCGAGGCCCGGGAGTCGGCCCGCTGGGGGGCGACCGACGTCGCGTGGCGGGTGCTGCGGGACGCGCTTCCGTTGTGGGAGAGCCCCGGGCCCTCGCTGATCGCCCCGATCGGCCTGCTCGCCGATCCGGTGCTGGGTCCCCTGGTCACCCCGGAGCGCGGGCAGGAGATCCTCGCGACACCGCGGGCCGGGGAGAGGGGGCCCGCTCCGCAGCCGGTTCCCGATCTCGACCCGCCGGGCCTGGCCTGGCTGACGGAGCCTGCGGCGAACCGGCGCCCGCACGACGGCTACCGCTGTGTCTGGGTCGAGGGGGCCGACCCGTCCCGCCTGCCCGCTCTGATCGGCGAGGAAGGCGCCGTACTGAGCGCGCCCGCGGATCCGCGCAAGGCGTCCTGGCGGGCGCCCCGGCCTCATGAGCGGCAGGGCGTGGAACTCTGGGAGGACCGGGCCGTGGTCGCCGTCGGCCGCACCGCCGAAGCGTGGGCCTTCGCCTTCGACGGCCACTCCCACCACCACCTGAACAAGCTGTTCCTGTCCCCCGCTCCGGCCGCCTCCCTGTCCGGCCGGGCGGTGGTGGTGTGGCGCGACCCGAGGCGCTCGTCTCCGGGTGACCACCCGGCCGCGTTCCACCTGTCGGTGGCCGAACGGGGCGAGGAGCTCTACGCGTTCACCGTGCGGGGTACGGAGATCCAGCGCTCCGGCGCGATACCCGAGGCTCTGGATCCCGCACGGCTGTTCCGTCCGCAGGATTGCGAAGTGGACGGCGAGCTGCGTGCGCTGGAGGCGCTGCGGACCGAACTCGGGCTGTCGCTGCCCCGTTTCGCGCTGACCCACGGCAGGCTCCCCACCTTCACCACCCGGTCCTGGACCCGGGCGCCGCGCGCGGACGAGGGTTTCGCCTACGCCTGTTTCGTGCGGCATCGGCCCTGAACCCGGACGGGCCCGCCTGCGAGGAATCGGATCGGCCTCCGCCCCGTTGCTGCTTCGTTCCGCGCGACCGTCCCGGACACCGCGGACGAGCAGCACGTCGAGCGGGGTCGGGCATGAGGCGTTCGTCGGCAACGACGAAGAGGGCTCCCGGACCTTGCCCATCTCACGAGTGATGTGCGATCTTAATGTCATTCCAACCATGGAAACGTTTCCACGAGGAGGTGGAGCGGATGGCCACGATCAAGGACGTCGCGGCGAGGGCCGGGGTCGCGCTCGGTACCGCGTCCCGGGTGCTCAGCGGCAGCAGCCAGACCTCGGCCGACTCCCGGGCCCGCGTACTCGCCGCTGCGGCGGAGCTGGGATACATCGCCAACGGGCCCGCCCGTTCCCTGCGGCGTGCCCGTACCGATGTGCTGGGGCTGCTCGTCTCCGACATCCGCAACCCGTTCTTCTCCGAGCTGGCTCACGCAGCCGAACAGGAGGCGCGCCGCCACGGCTACACCGTGCTGCTGGCCAACGCCAACGAGGACGCCGAGCAGGCCGACGCCTACCTGAAGACCTTCGCCGCTCAGCGCATCGACGGCCTGCTGTTCTCGCCGCAGGGCACCGTCTCGCCGCAGGTCGCGGCCACGCTCGCGTCCGGGCTGCCGGTGGTGTTCCTCAACCGGACGATCGAGGGCGTCGACGCCCCGCTGTACGGCACGGACAACGCCCAGGGCGTACAGCAGGTGCTCGCCTGGCTGCAGCGCAGGGGCCATCGCGACGTCGCCTTCATCGGCGGCCCCGACGGGATCTCCACCGGAGCCGAGCGCCGAGCCGCCTACCTTGCCGGGCGCCGGGCGCACGGAATCAGCACCGATGACAGGCTGCTCGACGCCGGTGACTTCCTGGCCGGCGGAGCGGCCGAGGCCATGTGCCGCATCCTCGACCGCGGTGTCACGTTCACGGCCGTGTTCGGTGCGAACGGTCAGACGACTCTGGGAGCCGTGCGCGCGCTGCGCCAACGGCTCGGCGCAGAGCAGGCCGCCCGCATCGAAGTCGTCTCCTTCGACGACCTGGACTGGTTCGAGTTCGCCTCGCCGCCCATCAGCGCGGTCCGCAACGACGCCTCGTCGATCGGCCGGCTCGGTGTGCGCGGGCTCGTCGACCTCCTCGCCGGCCGTGAAGCACCCGGTCAACGTGTCCCCACCACCTTCGCGGACCGGTCTGTGCAGGGCACGGCATGAGTGTCCGGGGCGCCCTCGGCGCCGCCGCCACCGAAGACGCCGTTCTCCTCGTCCGGGCGCCTCGTCCCGGCGGTGCAGCCGCGGGCCACTGCGCCGAGGCACATGCCGTTGCCGAGACACATGTCGTCGGTGGGACACATGTCGTCGGCAGGACGCATGTCGTCGGTGAGCGCGCTCATCGCGCCGGCGAGCGGACCGTTGCGGGTGCGCACAGTCCCGGCACCGTCGATGCCGACCGTGGGGTGACCCCGCACGATCTCCTGGCTCACAGTCCCGGCACCTTCGTCGGCGAAGCCGCCCAGCACGACAGCACCGCTGCGGACCGGGTGACCGCGCACGGTGATGCGGCCCGGCGCCGAACGTGTCAGGCCCGTCACGGCCGCCGACTGCGCTTACCCGATCGTGCGGCGGGCAGCCAGCGGCTGCCCTGCGCGTTTCACCGCCGCCGACGCTCCAGACCCAGCACTGCGACGTCCCTCCCCGACCCGGCGGAGAGCAGTGCGCCCTCCTTGAAAGGAACAACAACCGATGAAGGTCGCCCTCGGTGCGGACCACGCCGGATACCCCCTCAAAGACGCTGTCCGCAAGGCCATCGAGGCGCTCGGACACGAGGTGATCGACTGCGGCACGCACAGCTGCGACCCTGTCGACTTCCCTGACATCACCCGCGCCACCTGCGAGGTCGTGCTCTCCGGCGCGGCCGATCGGGCCGTGCTCGTGTGCGGTACCGGCCAGGGCGCCGTCATGGCCGCCAACAAGCTGCCCGGTGTCCGCTGCGGCCTCGCCCACGAGCCGTACTCCGCCCACCAGGCTGTCGAGCACGACGACGCCAACGCCATCGCCATCGGGGCCTGGCTGGTCCCCCACGCGCTCGTGCCCGACATCATCCGGGAGTTCCTCGACGCTGTCTTCGACGACGATGAGGAAACCCGCCGCCGCGTCCAGAAACTCAATGCGCTCGACGCCCTGACCCCGGCCCCCTGACAAGCCGCCCGCACCCCCTCGAGCGGGTGCGCTCGCTCTTTCCCTGACTCCCCGAACGGTGCCCGGCCCACGGACGACTGCGCCGGGCGCCTCCCAGTCGTGCCCACAAGCACCCCTCCCAAGGATCAGGCCTGCCCTCTGCGGCCCCGTCCTCCTCACCGCGCAGACGCCGGCGTCTCTCCGGCGACCCACCAAGGAGATCCCCCATGCCCACAAGCGCCTCCGCCGGACGGCGAAGCGTGCTCGGCTCGAAGGACCGCGTCAAGACAGCAGTCGCCGCGGCCCTCGGCACCAGTGTCGAGAACTACGACTTCATCGCGTACGGCACCGCCTCCGCGCTCTACTTCGGAGCGGTCTTCTTCCCTGCGAGCGACCGGTTCGTCGGCACCCTGCTCTCCTTCGCCACCCTCGCCGTCGGCTTCGTCATGCGCCCCCTCGGAGGGGCCGTCGGCGGCTACTTCGCCGACAAGCTCGGCCGCAAACCCGTCCTCGTCACGGCGATGATCGTGATGGGAGCCGCCACCTTCCTCATCGGCCTGCTGCCGACCTACGAGCAGGCCGGTGTGCTCGCACCCATCCTGCTCGTGACCATCCGCATGATCCAGGGCCTCGCCTTCGGCGCCGAGTGGGGCGGGGCGATCACCATGGCCTACGAACACGCGCCGTGGCACCGCCGCGGCATGTTCGCCGCGATCCCCCAGTCCGGCAACCCTCTGGGCATTGCCCTGGCCAGCGGCGTGTTCGCATGGAGCGACACCCTCGACGGCAGCTGGCAGTGGCGGACCCCCTTCCTGCTCAGCGCCGTCCTGGTGATCGTCGCACTGGTCGTGCGCTCCCGTCTCTCCGAATCCCCCGAGTTCCAGGAGGCCCAGGCCGGCGGCAGGACGGAGAAGAACCCGCTCCGCGCGACCCTGACCGGCGACTGGCGCGGCATCCTGCGCGTCATCGCCCTGCGCGTGGTGGAGTCCTTCGCCTACTACTCCACCGCGACCTACCTGCTCAACTACATCACCGAACGCCATCCCGACCTCAGGCCCGTCGCCCTCAGTGCGATCACCGCCGCCAGCGTCCTCGCCATCGCGGTCACCTTCCTCGCCGGCGCACTCACCGACCGCATCGGACGGCGCCCCATCTACATCACGGCCTGTACGGCGGCGATCCTCTTCGCCTTCCCGATGTACCTGCTCACCAACTCCGCCCAACCCGCGCTCGTGGTGGCGGTGTTCATCATCGGCATCGGCATCATCCACGCCTCGCTCACGGGAACCCAGGGCTCCCTGCTCACCGAGCAGTTCCGCACCGCGACCCGTACCTCGGGAGCCTCGCTCGGCTACCAAGTCGCCGCGGCCATCGGCGGATTCGCCCCCCTGCTCGCCGCCGCCCTGGTAGGCGCCTTCGGCTGGCCAGGCGCGGCGCTGCTCTACCTCGGCGCGGCCTTGGTCGGTCTCGTCGGCATCCTCGCGACCAAGGAGACCTGGGGCCGCCAGGAGCGGGAGCGCGTGCTCCGTCTCGTGGCAGAAGAAGGCCGTGCCCGGACAGCGTCAAACAGGCCGACGGATGCCGTCCTGCCGTCGTCGTCCCAGTCCCGGTGAACCGGTCCTCCCGCACGACGTCCATGAAGCCTTCCTCACGCTCGGGTGCGCACTGATCTGCCGGTGACGCCTGAACTCACCCCGACAGGTGTTCTCACAGCGTGAAGGCGATGGCCAGGCTGATGGACCGGACGATGGGGACACCCCGATGCCTCCGCTCATGGCCGCTGCCACCTGTCAAGTCCCGAGATGCAGCGGCATGACGCACCCCGCGTTGCCGGGGCCTACTTGAGACATGGGGTCACGCAGAACCGGTGGCCACTGCATCGCCCGGAACAATTCCGGCGGTCCCCTTCACCGGTCAGGCGCCCCACCGTCAAAGGCCTGTGATTCATCGGGCCGACGCCCTTGATCCCTTCAGGCCGAAGGAGAATGCCTATGACTACCACCTCCCCCACCACTCGGAAGCGGCGTGTTCTGATGCTCGCGGCCTCGACCGCCCTGGCAGCAGGAGGCGCACTGGTGCCCACTGGCGCATTCGCCGCCCCGGCGACGCCCCACACGGCAGCCACCATCACCGCCGGCTGGGACGACCGTGAGGACCACGACTGGGACGACCGGGATCACGAGGACCGTGACTGGGACGACCGGGATCACGAGGACCGTGACAGCACGGACGAGGGCCCCGAGCCCACGGAGGACACCGGGACGACACCCGACTCCGGTGTGGTCCCGGAGAGCTACTGCAGCGACCCGATGCGGGCCCCGGGACTGTGTGTCGACGGCAAGCCGCTCCCGAAGGGAGACGGCACCGTCACGGTCCCGCAGGGAATACTCGTGCCGAGCCCCACCGGCAGCCCGACTGCTCGGCTTGCCGTCTGACCTGGGCGTGGCCGGTTCTTCGGCTCCTGCAACCGACCGACGCCGTTGACGCCAGATCCGGATGACGAAGACCCCCCAGCCGAGATCGGCTGGGGGTCTTTCCCCACGCCTCTTCTCGGCAGGGCCGGGCCGGCCAGGCCGCGTCCTGTCGTCGGGGCAGCCCCTGGCCGGCGAGCCGGTGCGCGAGTTGATCTCTATTGGGGCGGCGGTACCTGCGGATGTCGTTGCGCGGTGCATAGGATCGCCGGCATGGCACTGCGACCTGTTCAGGTGAACATAAAGGCCGTTGACGACTCAACGGTCGGCGGGTTCTGGGCGGAGGCGCTCGGCTGGGGTGTTTCCAGCGAGGGGCCGGGCGTGACCAACGTGGAACCCGTCGGCGGTTTCGTCTGGCCGGACCCGGTCGCCGTCTGCGTCGACGTCGTTGCCGTCCCGGAACCCAAGACGACGACGAAGAACCGTGTGCACCTCGATCTCGCCACCACCTCCGCGGCCCATCAGGAGGAGTTGGTCGCGCGCCTCCGGGCTCTCGGCGCGACGCCCGCCGACGTGGGCCAGGGCAACGTGCCGTGGACGGTCCTCGCCGACCCGGAGGGCAACGAGTTCTGCGTGCTGGAGCCCCGGGAGACATACCGGGACACCGGTCCCATCGCCGCGGTGGTGGTCGACTGCGTGGATCCGCGGGCCATGGCCCGGTTCTGGGGCGAGGCGACGGACTGGACCCTGCATGAGGTGACCGACGAGCGCGCGGTGCTGCGCTCCGCCAAGGGGGTCGGCCCGTATCTCGAGTTCCTCCGCACGCCCGGCGTGAAGACCGTGCCGGACCGCGTCCATCTCGACCTGCTGCCGTATCCCGGTGACGACAAGGCGGCGGAGGTGGCCCGGCTGCGGGCCCTCGGCGCCACCGACCTCGACCTCGGCCAGGGCGATGTCCCGTGGACGTGCCTGACCGACCCGGAGGGCCACGAGTTCTGCGTCCTCGCCCCGTCCTGACACGGACCCCGACAACACCTGAGACATGAGCCCTGTGACGGAGCGGGGAGTTCCTCTCGTTCGCCCTGGTGGCCGCCCGCAGGAGATGAGCGGGTGGTCACCGGCGGCTTCTGCTACCGTCACGCCGGCGCGGGTACTGCGCCAACGCGGACAGCGATCAGGGAGGTTGATGAATATGGCCGTCAACGGCCTTCCTCAGCATGCCCTTTTCCGGTCCGCGCGCTGACGCGGTGCGGTCCGGGTCATCCACCATGCATGACCAGGAGACATCCGTGCATTCCGCTACTTCCAAGGATCTCGGCGAGCTGGGCACCGAGCGGCTCGTGCTCCGCAGCTGGACCACGGCCGAGGCCGGGGCCGTTCGCGCCGAGGGCGTTCCTCGGCCGGCCGGCTGGGCCGAGGACTTTCCCGCCGACGGCGACCGCGTCATCGCGAGCCTCTTCGACGACAACCCGGCCTGGCTCGGCGCTTACGGGCACCGGCTGATCGTCGAACGGGACAGCGGTCTCGTCGTGGGCTCGACCGGTCTGTTCTGGCCGCCCTCCGAGGGAACCGTCGAGCTCGGCTACGGCGTGGTCGCTTCCCGGCGCGGCCGGGGTTACGCCACCGAGGCCACCCGGGCGCTCGCCGCGTTCGCCCTCACCGCGCCGGGGGTGCACACCGTGGCGGCCGGCGTGGAACTGTCGAACCCGGCTTCCGTGCGTGTCCTGGAGAAAGCCGGCTTCGAGCGGTACGACGCTGCCTGCGAGGCCGACGAGGGCGTGGTCCACTTCAGGCTGACCGCGTCGCCGGACCACGCGGAGCGATAGTCGCCGGGCCGGCGGCGGCACACCGCCGGTCGTATTCGTGGCGTGCCGGTGAGCGGCGAACGGCGCCCTGTCTTCCCCGTGTCACGGGGAAGACAGGGCGTCAGGCGTGCCCCCTGCTCGCCGGTCAGCAGGCGCGTGCGCCCGCTTGTGGTCACCGGGGCCGGTAGGCCGTGGCCAGTACGGAGACGGTGACCTGGTCGGGCAGGAGGCCGTCGTCCAGGTCCGCACGGCTCAGGTGTCGTGCGCTCGGCGTCATCCCCACCAGGTCCAGGGCCTCCGGCCTGGTGAGGGGTGCGGGGTACTCGATCCGTTCGGTGACGGCGGCCTCGAAGAAGGGGGCCAGTGCCTGGTGCAGGCGCTGCTCCTTGGCCGGATCAACGGTGACCATCGCGGGCACCTGAGCGCGCAGCTCGGCCAGGTGCCGACCGGTGGGACGCACCACGATCAGCCGGCCCGTCGGGCGCAGTATCCGGTGGAACTCGGATGGGCTGCGCGGGGCGAACACGTCCAGCACGACGTCGGCCGTCCCGTCGGCCAGGGGGAAGGGACGGAAGACGTCCCAGGTCGCCGTGGCGGCTCGTGCATGGCGTCGGGCTGCCGAGCGCAGTGCGCGCACCGAGGTGTCCAGCCCCAGGCCGCGGGCGCCGGGCAGCCGGTCGAGTACGCCGGCCAGGTAATGGCCCGTGCCGCACCCGACGTCCACGGCCGTTCCCTGCTCGGGCACGGCGGCGGCCGCCAGGTGGGCCACGGCCCGGAGAATGGGCCCGTACCTGCCGGTGGACAGGAACCGCTCCCGGGCCCGGACCATGGCCGCATCGTCGCCGCTGGTGGCTCGGGTGCCGGTCAGGAGACTCACGTAGCCGTGACGGGCGATGTCGAAGGTGTGGCCCGCCGGGCAGCGCAGGGCGCCGCGGTCGGGGTGCAGGCGGGGCGTGCGGCACGTCGGGCAGCGCAGCAGATCGAGGGACAGTTCGAGGGCAGGGGGAAGCAGCACGGGCACAAGGCACTCCTGGCAACGGTGAGAGGGAAGAGACCGTGCCTGCACGCGCGCTCAGAAGGTCACTGCCGCAGGAAGGAACGAGCAGCGCCGGGGACATGGTTCACGCAGCAGGCACACCGAGGAGGGCGACGCCGTGCGGCATCGCCCTCCATGTCTTCCGGTCACAGGAAGCAGTAGTGCGGGGTGCTCGTGAATCTCACGCCGTGAGTCTACGAGCCTCGGCGCCGGTCGGCCGGCTGACCTCCGTCGGATCCGCCCTGTCGGTCTCCGACATGGATGATCAAGGCCGCCCCGGACGCGGTGGAAGCGGCTGCGCCCACGGCAACGAGAGCCTGCGCTGACCGGGTCTTTGATCCGGCGGGGAAGAGCGGCACCGTCGAGCGTGCCGTGCGTACCGGACACGGTCACTCACCGTGCGAGGGTGGACACGACAGCTGACGTGACAGGGCCGAGGCGCCGCACGTCTCCTCCTGCGGCGCCTCGCAGGCGAAAGGGGCACAGTGGACATATGCGCCTTGCGCAGAGCTTCGCCTTCACACGGCCGCGGTGGCGCTCCACCCACGGGTTGGTGCTGCTCCCTCTTGTGCTGATCGTTGCGATCACCGTCGTGGACGTACAGACTCCGGAATCGATCCACCTCGGTCCGCTGCTCGTCGTGGCTCCCGCCCTCACCGTTTCGTTCGGGACCGCATGGCTGACCGGGCTGGTCGGCGCACTGGCGGTGGCGGCTCAGGTGGTCGTCGCCGCGTTCCACGGGGGCCTGGCAACGCCCAACCACATGTCGCAGATCATCGGGCTGGCAGCCCTCTCGATCATGGCCGTGATCGTCTGCTTGGTGCGTGACCGGCGCACGGCGGAACTGGCCCAGGTGCGGTCCGTTTCCGAGGCCGCGCAGCGGGCGCTGCTGCGCCCGCTGCCCCGCCGGCTCGGACCCCTGCACATCTCGTGCACGTACCTGGCTGCCGAGAAGGAAGCGCGCATCGGCGGTGACCTGTACGCCGTGGCCCGCACCGGCGACCGTACGCGCGTGCTCATCGGCGATGTCAGAGGCAAAGGGCTGGCCGCGGTCGGGGAAGCGGCAGCGCTGATGGGCGCCTTCCAGGAGGCTGCGCACCACCACGCCACGCTCCCGGCCCTCGCCGGCGCCCTGGACCGCAGTCTGTGCCGTTACCTGGCCCAGTTCCCGGGGACGGACGACGAGATCCAGGAGCACTTCATCACCGCGCTGTTGCTGGAGATCCCCGACCATGACCTCGTGGCACGGCTGACGCACTGCGGACACCCGCCGCCTCTGCTCATCAGCCGAGGGCAGGTGACAAGTGTTCCGAGTCCCCCGGCACCGCCTCTGGGCATGTGCGGGCTGGAGCAGGGCATCCGCACGTCTCACACGTTCTCGTTCGAGCCCGGTGACACGCTCCTGCTGTACACCGACGGTCTGGTGGAGGCGCGCGACGCCCACGGCACGTTCTACCCGCTGGAAGGGCGGCTCGCCCGCTGGCCCCGGTGCGGTCCCGAGATGCTCGTCGAACACGTCCGGCGGGACCTGCTTGCGCACACCGGCGGGGCTCTCCGCGACGACGCCGCCATCCTCGCCGTACGGCGCACGGCGGTTCCGCACGCCGGACGTCTCGGTGAGGAGCTGGTGGGCAGCGGTGGCCGCCACATGGCCGGCCAGAATCCCTGTTAGCCCTGCCACCGGCCTCAGCGAACACCTGCAGCCGGCCGCGGTTCTCGCCCGGGGGTGCTCGGGGGCGACGGCGAGAGCGTCCGGCCACCCGCAGCACGTCCGGCCAGAGCTTCACCCCGTGGTCCGGGTTCGCCAGCGCGTCCGGATGTGCAGCAAGTCGCGGGGGCCGGGGACGACGATCTGCCCCCGTGCCCGCGACCTGGTCGTTCACTGGCAAAGATCACGTCTTCGGGGGGCCCGGCCACGGGTAGCCGAGCTGATCAGCAAACTCTTTCGAACCGCCGCAAACCTCGGCAACCTCACGTGGGTCCTCGGCCGTCAGACGCGCCTCGAGGCGCTCCACTTGGTCAGCCGGGTCGTCTGCGGAGATCGGAAGGGTCATTCTGAACTGAAGCCAGGGACGGCCTTTCCTGATCGCGGAGCGGCATGGATGGAACAGGAAGACGTTGATCTGGTCGGGTTCCCAGTGCCAGGCTGAGACGGCTCCCAGTTCGCATTCCCAGGCCGCCAGCCGGCTGACATGCTCCCGGAGCCTTTCCTCCAGAAACCTGGCGACTGTTCGGGCCGGCCACTCCCAGCTGTGGTCCGTCGAAGCCTGGCGGACCTCCGCTTCGTACCGGGTGGCGTCGAAGCGAAGCTCTGGAAGATCGACATCGCCTTCGTCCGGGTTGCGCCAGCCGCTCCAGATCACGTAGTGCCCTTCGCGTCTGATGGTCACGTAGACAGCGCCGCAGCATCCTTCCGTGCACTCGGCCTCGGCAAGGCGAACCTCCCGGGGGGTGTCCGTCGCGTGAAGCGGCGCGTCCGGCCCCAACAGATACCGGGGGTCTGCTGACGGTCCCTCATCGAACACGTCGGCCAGGATGTCTCGTCCGTTGATGACCGGTCGGCATTCCACGGTGCCGTGTCGGCTTCCCAGCGGTGGCACGACGATGCGGAGGGACAGCAGATGCGGATCTGTGGTCATTGGCTGATGGTCTCGGAGTCAGTGGCAGTTGTCCTGCGTGTTTCTGCCTGCGAGGCGACGGGCGACTCCGTCGTGGAGACCCTTCCCGGATGTGTCCGCAGCAGCCGACGCCCTGGCCTTCCGGGACCGGTCCGTCCGGCGAGTCGGCCGTTCGGCGGTGCCCGGGCGGACAGAGCGCGGGGTGTGGGCGATGGTGGTCGGGCGGGGGGCGTCGTGGCCGGGTGGAGCAGTGGGAGTGTGGGATGCCGAAGTATCTGGTGCAGGCCAGTTACACCGCCGAGGGGGCCAAGGGTCTGCTGGGCGAGGGCGGCAGCGGCCGCAAGGAGGCCGTCCAGCGGGTCGTCGGATCGTGCGGCGGCACGCTGGAGTCGATGTACTTCGCCTACGGAGATGACGACCTGTACATCGTCGTCGACTTCCCCGACCACCTGTCGATGGCCGCCATCGCGATGACGGTGCGGGCCAGCGGCGCCCTGCGCTCCAGGGCGATCCCGCTGCTGACGGTCGAGGAAGTCGACGAGGCGGTGAAGCGGACGGTCGACTTCCGCCCGCCGGGCAGCTGAGCCGCCGGGACCGGCAGCCATGTGTCAGCCCCTGAAGGGCAAGGCCGCCCTGGTGACGGGCGGGTCGCGCGGCATCGGCGCGGCGACGGCACGGGCGCTCGCGGACGCGGGCGCGGACGTGGCCATCAGCTACGTGACCTCGGCCGGCAAGGCGCAGGAGGTCGTGGCCCAGATGCGCGGCACGGGCGTGCGCGCGTGCTCCTTCGGGGCGGACCAGGCCGACCCGGAGCAGGTGGAGGGGTTGGTGCGGGCCGTGGCCGAGGAGTTCGGCCGGCTCGACATCCTCGTCAACAATGCGGGTGTCTCGCTGCGCGCGCCGCTCGGCGGCCCCGGCGCGGACCCTGCGGCCGTGGCACGGATGCACGCGGTCAACGCTCAGGGCGTGATCGCCGGTATCCGGGCGGCCGCCCCCGTGATGGAGGACGGCGGGCGGATCATCTGTGTGGGCTCGGTCGCTGCCGTGCACGTCGGGCTGCCCGGCTTCGCGGACTACGCCGCGTCCAAGGCCGCCGTCGCCGGCTACAGCCGGGGCGCGGCGTGGGACTTGGCGCCGCGCCGCATCACGGTCAACGTCGTCCAGGCCGGCCCCGTGGAGACCGACATGATGCCGGCGGACAGCGAGCTCGGCCCGGCGCTGACGGCCCGGATGGCGCTCGGCCGCTACGGCCGCCCGGAGGAGGTGGCCGCGGCCGTCGTCTTCCTGGCCGGCCCGGCCGCGTCCTTCATCACCGGCACGGTCCTCACCGTCGACGGCGGGTTCTGCGCGTGATCCCGCACCGTGGCGCCCGCACCCCGGCCGCCCCGGCGTGAGGAATTGCCGTGGCGGGGTGGAGTCAGCCGCGCTCCCACTGCACGACGTCCTGCCAGGCGGGCCCGCCCCGGCGCCGCATCGCGGGCGGCTGTTCGGCGGCCGGGTGGCCGAGGCACACGATCAGCTCCGGGGCCACCCCCTGCGGGAGGCCGAGGATCGTGGCCACCGCCGTTCGGCTGAAGGAGGTCACGGGCCCGGCCCCCAGCCCGGCACCGTGCGCGGCGAGCAGCAGCGTCGCGCAGGCGGTACCCACGTCGATGTAGGGGCCCGGGTTGCCGGGTGAAATGCCGTAGGCGTGCACCTGGGGCCAGTCGACGCACACCACGATCGCGGCCATGGGGCGCTGGAGCATGCCGGGCGAGACCATGCGCAGGGCGCGCAGCAGGGGCGGGCTGGTGACGGCGGCATAGCGGTGCAGGCGCCGGTTCCCGGCGTGCGGGGCGTGGCGGGCGCAGTCGAGCACGGCCTCGAGCTGGTCCCTGCCGACCGGGTCCTGGGTGAAGGCCCGCACGACGCGGCGCGTGCGGATCGCCTGGAGCACGGCGTCGTTCACGGCCTCGCCCCGCCCAGGTCGAGCGAGGCCACCAGGTGCTCGGCGACGGCACGGCACAGAGCGTCGAGGTGCTCGGCGTAGCCTTCCGGATCGCCGGCTTGCACGGCCGTCTCCGAGATCCCCCGCCGCACCTCACGCAGGAGCGGCCCCAGGCCCGTGCTCGCCTGCGGCTCGGTCATCTCGGCGAGCCGCCCGGCGGCGGTGAGCAGACGCATCGGCGCGTATTCGGCCGCCTCGTCCAGTTGGGTCCGCGCGGCCGTCACCAGGTAGGCGAGCAGTTCGAGGGCATCGCCTTCTTCCAGCACGAGTTTTGCGGGCACCTCAGGACAGTACGACGCCGCCGGTCGTCCGCGCAGTCGCCACGCGATGGGCCTGGGTCCCCCTGGACGTCCCCGTCGCCGGCGGGCGAGTACGTCGTCGATCCGCGTACGGCCGGCGATGCTCGGGGTGTTCTGCTCTGCGCCCGTCCGAGCCGGGTGCCTGTGGGCGTCGATGAACCCGGGCAGCACGGTGGCGCTGTGAAGGTCGGTGACCTGGCGGGCGGGCAGGGGGGCACGGCCTCGTCCGGGCCCGCGATCCGGCCGTGCCGGATGTCCAGGTGGTGGGCGAGCGGGTGGTCCGGGCCCATGGTGGGGAAGCGGGCGCTGGCCAGTCGCCGTGGAGGATCACGCGTCCATGGACGCCGCGAGGGACCGGGGACGCAGATCGGTCCAGTGGGCCTCGATGTACTCCAGGCACGCCTGCCGGGTGTTCTCGTCGAAGACGATCGTCCACCCTCCGGGCACCTCGGCGAAGGACGGCCACAGCGAGTGCTGGCCCTCGTCGTTCACCAGGACCAGGAATCGGCCTTCGGCGTCGTCGAAGGGGTTGGTGCTCATGTCGAGTGCCTCCCGGGAACGCCAAGATTAGGTTAGCCTTGCCTAATTGGAATGAGCCTAGCTTTTCCCCTTCCCCCTCACAAGGAGACGTTCATGCGGGGCCTTGCGGCCGACGGGGAGACCGCCTTCGCCGCGTTCGGCCTGCCCGGCACACCCGGCACCGACGAGTTCTGGGCGGCGGCGGGGACACCCGCCTCGATACCTGCCGACGACGGCGGTTGGGTGACCTTGTTCCTGTGGCGCGGGTCCGAGGCGAGCATCGCCTTCGAGAGCTGGTCGGAGCCCGTGTCCCTGCGCCGGTGGGGCGGCACGGACTGCTGGTACGCCGAGGTGCGCATGCCCGAACGGCTGCGGGTGACCTACCGGTTCGTCGTCGGGGACGCGGCGTACGCCGACCCGTTCAACCCGGTCGGTGCGGGCGGTGACCGGTCCATCGCCGCGACCCCGGACGCCCCGGCCCAGCCGCACTGGCCCGTCCTGGGCGCCGATGCCGTCCTGCCCCTTCCGCGCACCCGGATCCGCTGGGCCAGTGAACGGCTCGGTGGGCGGCGTACCGTCCGGGTCCATCCGGCGGGTGGCGGCGGACCGGTGGTCCTGCTGCTCGACGGGGACGACTGGCTGTATCTGCACCCGGCCATGACCGCGTTCGACTCGGCCGTGGCGAGTGGCGAGATGCCCGCCGTCACACTGGTCTTCGTTCCGGCCAAGGACCGGCAGGCCGAGTTCGCGTGCAGGCCCGGCCTGTGGAGGGCGGTCCGGGACGAACTGCTGCCGCTGGTGGCGGAATCCGGCGTACGCGCCGACCAGGACCGGCTGGTGGTCGCCGGGCAGAGTCTCGGCGGGCTGAGCGCGCTGTATGCGGCACTGGAGTTCCCGGAGCTGGTGTCCCGGGTCGCCTGCCAGTCGGGGGCGTTCTGGTGGACACCGGAAGCCATGGACCTGGCGGACCCGCTGGGCGGCCCGGTCGGCGGTGCGATCGCCGAGCGCCTGCGGGAGCCCGCCGGCCTGTCCGGTCTGCGGGTCGCCTTCGATGTGGGGGAACACGAGACGCGGATGCTCCCCCACTGCGAGCTCGCCGAGAGCCTGGCCGAACGGGCCGGTGCGACCGTGCGGGTTTCGCGGTCGGCGTCGGGCCACGACCGGGCGGGCTGGCGGCACGCCCTCCTCAGGGATGTCGCCTGGGCCCTCGGTCAGCAGTCGCATCACCGGGCCACGGCCAGGCAGTAGTCCTCGTCGGTGGCGAGGAGGTTGCGGTGGGTGTCCTCGGCGGCGATGACTCCCCCGTCCAGTACGAGGACACGGTCGGCGGCGTCCAGGAGGGCCGGGCTGCTGGTGATCACGAGGGTGGTGCGGCCCCGGCGCAGCTCCGCGATGTTGCGCGCGATGAGCTGTTCGGTGACCGCGTCGACGGCTGTCGTCGGGTCGTGCAGGACGAGGACGTCGGTGTCGGCGGCCAGGGCGCGGGCCAGGGACAGCCGTTGGCGCTGCCCTCCGGAAAGGTTCGCGCCGCGGTCGCGGACGCCGTAGTCGAGTCCTTCGCGGTGGAGGGCGACGACGTCGGTCAGCATGGACGCCTCGACGGCCTCGGGGACCATGCGGCTGGTGCCCGGCGGGTCGATGTTGGTGCGGAGGGTGCCCGCGAAGATCTCCCCGTCGTACGGGTTCACCAGCATGTGCTCGCGCACCGCCTCGATGGACAGATCGGCGAGTTCCTGCCCGCCGAGCCGCACCACGCCCTCGTACGCGTCGGGCGGGACGTTCACGGCCAGGATCGACGCGAGGTCGGCCGCCGCGCGCGGCTGGTAGGCGGTGACGGCCACGAACTCGCCGGCGCTCACCTGGAATCTCAGCTTGCGCAGCGTCCCGTACCGGACGCAGTCGATCTCGAGGTCCGGGCCCGCGGCCGGGCGCTGCGGGCCCG
The DNA here is from genome assembly GCF_014650995.1 of Streptomyces viridiviolaceus. GTDB lineage: Bacteria > Actinomycetota > Actinomycetes > Streptomycetales > Streptomycetaceae > Streptomyces > Streptomyces viridiviolaceus. Next base: position 49,270 of record NZ_BMWA01000018.1, on the reverse strand, counting down.
GGGTCATCACCGGCGGCGCGGCCAGTACCAGCGCCATCCGCGCGGCCGACGCGCGCGCGATCATCACGTACTTCGGCATCTCCGAGAACAGCTTGAGCGGTTCCATGATGAACTGCGCCAGCCCGACGGCCATGACGAGTTCCCCGATGCTGATCCGGCTGTTGAACGCCAGCCAGCCCGCCATCAGGGTCACGGCGCCGGCGAGGACCGCGTTGAGGGCCAGCGCGGTGCCCGCATAGGCGCCGTTCACCTTGGCGACGGTGATCGCCTGGAGCTTCGCCTCCGTACTGACCTTCCGGTAGGAGCGGAACGCCGCGTGGTTGCCGCCGAACCCGTGCAGCGGGCGCAGGCCGGTGATGAGGTCGGCGACCTTCGCGCCCGCCCGCGCCACCCGGGCCTGGTGTTCCTGGGTACTGGTGCCGATCCGCCCGGACAGCACGCTCAGGATCGAGAGGATCGCGACAGTTCCCGCGATCACCAGCAGGCCGAGCCGGACGTCGGCCAGGCCCAGGGCGGCCGCCGCGACCACCACCGCGACCAGCGAGCTGATCAGCAGCGGCACCACCTCGATGATGTCGGCGGTCTGGTCGGCGTCCTCGGTGGCGATGGCCAGCACCTCGCCGGACCTGAGGTCGGCGTCCCTGGCCACCGGCTGGAGTCCGCAGGCCGCCACCCGCACCCGCCAGCGGTGTGCCTCGGTGGTGTTGGCCTTCTGCAGGATCCTCATCCCGAACCGCCAGGACAGCGACACGGTCGTGACGATCACGGCCAGCGCGGCGATGGACAGGCCGAGCGCGCCGAGGCTCCGGTCGCGCATCGTGTGCTCGACGATCAGGCCGAGCGCGATGGGGAAGGCGGTCTCCCCCGCCTGGTACAGGCCCATGAGGACGGTGCCCCAGACCATGGCGCCGATGTTGCGGCGCAGTGCGGTCCCAAGGATGCCGGACCCCGGACGGGGCCGCTGCGTGTCAGGAGTTGTCATCGAGGTGGCGGGCAATCGCTTCGGGGGTTCGCAGGGTGAACAGGTCTCGGATGGTGATCACAGGGCCGTACTCACGGCGGAGCAGGCCGACCAGCCGCACCGCCAGCATGGAGTGTCCTCCGAGGGACACGAAGTCGCTCACCGCGCTCACCTCGTCGTCGTCCAGGTCCAGTGCCTCGGCGTACAACTCGCACACCACGGTCTCGGTCCCGGTCCGAGGGCCGCGCTCCCCCGCCGTGGTCAGCGCGCCCAGCGGCTTGGCCTCCGGCAACGCCTTCGTGTCGGCCTTCCCGTTCACGGTCAGCGGGATGCTGTCGACCTGGGCGTAGTGCGTGGGGCGCAGGAAGTCCGGGAGCCCGGCGCCCACTTCGGCGGCGACCGTGGCCAGGTCCGCCCCGTCCAGGACCAGATAGGCGGCCAGCCGGTAGGCCCCGTCGACCTGCGGGTCCGGTTGGGCGACGGCGGCGGCGAACCGCACCGCCGGGTGCGCCGCGAACACGGCCTCGACCTCGCCCGGTTCGACCCGGTGCCCCCGGATCTTCACCTGCTGGTCCGTGCGGCCCAGGTACATCAGGTTCCCGTCAGGGCGACGGACCACCAGGTCCCCGGTGCGGTACATGCGCTCGCCCGGTTCGCCGAACGGACACGCCACGAACCGGTGCGCGGTCTGCGCGGGCTGCCCGAGATAGCCGCGCGCGATGCCGATGCCGGACACGTACAGCTCGCCGGGAACTCCGTCCGGCAGCGGCCTCAGCCACGGATCCAGCACGTACACGTCGGTGTTGTCGATCGGCACACCCACCACCGGGTCCTGGCACTCGAAGGTGCCGACGCCGAGGGTGTTGATGGTGTACTCGGTGGGCCCGTACAGGTTGTAGCCCACCGTCCCCTCGGTCTCGGCGAGCCGCTGCCACAGCGCCGGGGTCACGGCCTCGCCGCCCAGCAGCACCAGGGCCGGCCGCCGTGCCGGGTTGTCGAGCAGGCCCTCGGCCACGAGTTGCTGGGCGTAGGTCGGGGTCACGTTGACGACGTCGATCGCGTGCTCGAGGCAGTACTCGACCAGGCGGGGCGCGTCGCGGCGCAATTCCTCGTCGCAGATGTGCACCTGGTGGCCGTCGGCGAGCCACAGCAGTTCCTCCCACGACATGTCGAACGCGAACGACACGGTGTGCGCGATCCGGAACATCCGGTGGCCGTGCTCGGCCAGCACCGGCTCGAAGATCCGGCGCTGATGGTTGATCAGCATGTTGGTGAGCCCGGCGTATTCGGTCACCACCCCCTTGGGTTTCCCGGTCGATCCGGAGGTGTAGATCGTGTACGCGGGATGCCGCAGGCGGTTCGGGTCGTCCGGCGCGAACGTCGGATACGGCTCGGCCTCGGGCAGCGGGCGGTCGAGTTCGATCAGGTCGCCGGTCAGCGAGGCCAGCCGCGGGGAGACGGCGCTCACGGTGAGGATCACGTCCGGGTGGGCGTCGTCGACGATCGAGGCGAGCCGCTCGTCCGGGTGGTCCAGTTCCAGTGGCACGTACGCGGCGCCGACGCGCAGCACGGCGAACAACGCGACGATCGAGTCGACAGAGCGCGGGATCGCCAGACCCACGGTCGTCTCGGGGCCGATGCCGCGCCGGGCGAGCACGCCCGCCACCGCGCGGCTGCGGTCCCGCAGCCGGGCGAAGGTCATGGTGGAGCCACGGGCGACGAGCGCCACCCGCTGCGGTTCCCGGTCCGCCGCCCGGTCGAACCGGTCGACCACGGTGTCCGTGCCCACGTCCGTGCGCCCGGCGGGCTCGGGCTCCGGTCCCAGGCCCCGCAGCGCGCCCACCGGCCCGGTCGACCGGGCCAGGTCTTCGAGCATGCGCAGGTAGTCGTCGAGGAGACGGCGGGCGTTGTCGGTGTCGCCGTCGCGGTACTCCAGCTTGACCGTGAACCGGTCGCCGGGCGTGACGACCCACGTGAACGGGTAGTGGGTGGAGTCGTCGGCCTTCACCGAGGTGATGCCGTGCCGGGCGTTCATCTCGGCGAACGCGTCCCTGTCCAGGAAGTTCTGGAGCACGAACAGGTTGTCGAACAGGGTGTCGTGGCCGCCGGCCCGCTGGATCTCGCCGAGGCCCAGGTGCTCGTGCTCCATCGCCTCGACCCTGGCCGCCTGCACTGCCGACAGGTACCCGCGAACGGTGTCGCCCGGCCGTGCCCGCGTCCACATGGGCACGGTGTTGAGCAGTACGCCGACGATGCCGGACAGTCCCTCGCCCTCGCGGCCGGAGACGGTCACGCCGAACACGGCGTCGCTCCGGCCCGTGCGGGCGGCCAGCAGGAGGCCGAACGCGCCGGTCAGCACGGTGTTCAGCGTGACGCCGTGCGCCCTGGCCGCTTCTCGCAGCAGGTCCGATCGTTCGGCGGACAGCGTGTCCACGAGGGCACGCGGCAGGCCGTCCGAGAGGGCCGGCGCCGGTCCGGCGAGCAGGGTCGGGCCGGGTACGCCGGCCAAGTGCTGCGCCCAGAAGCGTTCCGATGCGGCGGGGTCCTTGGCGTCGAGCGCCCGGGCGTAGTCCTCGAAGCTCGGTGTGGCGGGGGCGGCTTGCCGTGCCTCGCCCGCCACGACTGCCTGATAGGCGTCGAACAGGTCCCGCAGCACGATCTCGCGCGACCAGCCGTCCCACAGCAGCAGGTGGTAGCTCAGCAGCAGGCCGTCGCGGTCGTCGGGCAGACGTACCACGGTCAGCCGGATCAGCGGCGGCTCGCCCGGGTCGAATCCCGTCTCGCGGTCCTGGGCGCGCAGGGCGTCGACGTCCGCCTCCGCCGACGCAGCGACCGTACGGACGTCGACCCGCCGGCCCGCCTTGAGGACCTGGACCGGGTTTCCGTCGTCGTCCGTGGTGAAGCCGGCGCCCACGACCGGGTGCCGCGCGATCACGTACGCCATCGCCTCGGCCAGCGCGCCGGTGTCCAGGCGCCGGTCGAAGGTGAACCAGCTCTGCGCGACGTAGTGTCCGGCCGGACCGGCCATCTGGGCCTGGAAGAACAGGCCCCGCTGGAGCGGAGTGACCGGCGCCGTGCGCTCGGCCGTCGCGGCGGCGTCCGCGATGCGTTCCAGTGCGCTCAGCCAGTGCTCGGTGAGCTCGTCGGGGATGCCCTCGGCGAGGGTGAACGCGGCGTGCAGGCTCCCGGTGGCCTCGTCGAGCCACGCGTTGACCTCGACGGCGTACGGGCTGCCCTGATCGCCGCCGGTGATGTGCAGCGCCTGGGACTCGCTGCCCCGGCCGAGGTAGTTGAACAGCACCTGCGGGCGGGCGTTCAGCAGCGGGGTCGTCTGCGGGTTGAGGTACCGGAGCCGGCCGTAGGCGACGTGCCCGCGCTCGTCCGGCTGGCGTTCGGCGATCTCGTGCGCCGCCGCGACGGGGTCGGTGTGGGCCGTGAGTCGCACGGGCGCGATGGAGGTGAACCAGCCGACCGTGCGCGTGTAGTCGTGGTGTTCCAGGACCGGGGCCCGGCCGTGCCGCTCCAGGTCGATCGCGAGATCGGTGGGCGACGGCTGGATGTGTGTCAGCGCGGTGCGCAGCGCGCCGCACAGCAACTCGGTGGGACCGACGCGGAGTGCGGCGGGCGCGGTGCGCGTCACGCGGTCGCTCACGTCGGGCGCGAGCGCGACCGTGGTCTCGCGCAGCTCTTCGACCGCGGGCAGCAGCGCGGGCGCCCGGAGCGTGGTGATCCAGTGCCCGAGGTCGTCGACCGCCCGGGCTGCCTGGAGCGTCAGGGCTTCGGCGTACTCGGCGTACGAGGTGGTCGGCGGTGTCAGGGTCTGCCCGCGCAGGGCGGCGGCCAGATCGTCCAGCAGGACCAGCCAGGAGACCGAGTCGACGGCGAGGTGGTGCACGGTGACCACCAGGGTCCGGCTCGCCTCCAGCCACGAGAACGCGATGACGTCCCCGGACTCGGGATCGAGCCGTCCGGCGGCCTCGTTCGCCGCCGCTGTCGCATCGGTCGTCTCCGGCCGGACGACGGTGACCGCGCGGGCGGGTTCGGTGCGCAGTGCCCACACGCCGTGCTCGGCACGCAGCCGCAACCGGAGGGCCGGATGCGCGGCCACAACGGCGTTCGCGGCGCGCTCGACGTCGGCGATCCCGGCGCCCCCGGGGGCCACCAGCGTCCTGGCCTGGGCGAACCGGGCGAGCGATCCGCCCAGTTCCCGCTGGCGCAGGATGATCGGTGTCGGCGTCAGCGGGCCGTCCTCGCCGCGGGCGGGAGCCGGCGCTGCCGCGGCCTGTGGTGTACTCGCACCCACATGCTCGGCGAGCGCGCGGGGGGTCCGGAGCAGGAACACGTCCCGGGGCGCGATCCGCAGGCCGAGCGCCCGGGCCCGGTTGATCACGGTGATGGCGACGATGCTGTCGCCCCCGGCCCTGAAGAAGTCGGTGTCACCGTGCACGTCGCGGCCGGGCAGTGTCTCGGCGAAGATGCCGATCAGCGCGGCGAGGGCGGAGTCACTGCTGCCCGGGGTGCCGGCCACCGGAGTGTCGTCCTGTGCGGCCCGCTCGATCAGGGCCTTGCGGTCCAGCTTGCCGTTGACCGTCAGTGGCAGGGCGTCGACCGGCAGCACCCGGCCCGGCACCATGTGCACGGGCAGCTTGGCGGCCAGGAGGTCGGCGCAGTCGCCGGGCACCCGGCCCACGACGTGCGCGACCAGGTGGTCGCCGCTGTCCGCCACGGTGACGGCGACGTCGACCACACCGTCGAGTTCCCTGATCGCGGACTCGACCTCGCCCAACTCGACCCGGAATCCCTTGAGCTGGATCTGGTCGTCGGCGCGGCCGGTGAACTCCAGCTCGCCGTCGAGGGTGCGGCGGGCGAGGTCGCCCGTGTGGTACATGCGTGAGCCGCCGCCCGCGAACGGGTCCGCCACGAACCGGCTTGAGGTGAGCCCCGGCCTGCCCAGGTAGCCGAGCGACACCTGGTCGCCTGCGACGTAGATGGCGCCCACCCGGCCCGGCGGCACCGGTCGGAGCCGGTCGTCGAGCAGGTAGGTGACCAGGCCGGGTATCGGACCACCGATCGGGCTGGCGTCGTCGCCGAGGGCGAAGTCCTCGTCGGTCAGCACCCGGTGGGTGACGTGGACGGTGGTCTCGGTGATGCCGTACATGTTGACCAGCTCGGGCGAGGCGGTGCCGTGCCGTTCGACCCAGCCGCTCAGCCGCCCGAGGTCCAGCGTCTCGCCTCCGAGGATGATCCGGCGCAGTGCGGGCAGCGGCTCGCCGGCATGCCGGTCGGCCTCGATGAACTGGTAGAACGCCGACGGCGTCTGGTTGAGCACGGTCACTGCGTGCTCGCGGACCAGCCGGTGGAAGTCGACCGGGGAGCGGGTCAGCCCGTACTCCGGCACCAGCAGCTCACCGCCGTACGCCAGGGCGCCCCACAGCTCCCAGACCGCGAAGTCGAAGGAGAAGGAGTGGAACTGGACCCACACGTCGTGCGGGCCGAAGCCCATGTCGGGCTGGGTGTTCGCGAGCAGCGCGACCACGCTGGAGTGCGGGACGACGACCCCCTTGGGCCGGCCGGTCGATCCGGACGTGTAGATCACGTACGCGGGATCGTGCCGGCCGGCCTCACGCTCGGGCCCGGTGGTGGCCATCGGCAGTTCGTCGCCCTGGACGAGCAGGCGGGCCGGCACGCCCGCCCGGGCCAGCAGCCGCGTGAAGCGGTCCCGCTGCTCACGGTCCACGAGGACGACCTGCGGAGCGGCGTCGGTGAGGATGTACTGCAGCCGTTCGTCCGGGTACGCCAGGTCCAGCGGCACGTACGCGCCGCCCGCGCTGACGATCGCGACCAGGGCGACGACCTGCTCGACGGAGCGCGGGACGGCGACGGCGACCCGCTCGCCCGGCCCGACACCGGCCGCGCGCAGGGACGAGGCCAACGCGTCCTTGGTGTGCGCCAGTTCGCCGTACGTCAGTGACCGGGTACCGCCGTCGAGACCGCACTGGGTGACGGCGGTGGCGGCCGGGGCGCGGTGCGCGGCGGCGTCGAACAGTCCGCCCAGGGTCGTCGGGGTGATCGGCGCGGGTTTCCGGGTGCGCTCGGGTGCCAGGGAGTCGACCAGGGCGTCGGGCCGGGTGAGCAGGCCGGTGAGAGTCGTGGTGAAGGTGTGCAGGATCGCCCGGGCGCTCGCCTCCCGCAGCAGCTCGCCGTCGTAGATCAGGTCGAAGCGGGGACGGCCGTCGAGTGAGCGTTCGACGACCAGGGTCAGCGGGTAGTGCGGGGCGCCCTCGTTCACGATGTCGGTGATGACCAGCGTATGGCCGGGCCCTCGCAGAGCGTCCGTATCGGTCGCGACGTCGAAGACCACCAGGGTGTCGAACAGGGGGCCGGCGCCGGCCTGGCGGCCGGTCCTCGCCAGCGAGACATGCTGGTGCGGCAGCACCGCGCTGTGGTGTGCCCGCACCGAGGCGAGGAGGCCTTGCGCGGTGGTCGTGCCGGTCCAACGGGCGCGCACGGGGATCGTGTTGATGAACAGCCCCACCATGTCCTCGATGCCGGGCACGTCGGCGTCGCGTCCGGACACCGTGGAGCCGAACACCACGTCCCTGCTGTGCAGGATGCCGCCCAGTGTCACCGCCCAGGCGCTGTGCACGGCCACGCTCAGCGGCACGCCGGCCGACCGGGCGGCCGCGTCGATGTCGTCGCCCGGCTCCACGGCGGTGTCGGCGAACCGGCCGGACGGGGTGTGTCCCTCGGCGACCAGCGAGGGGCCGGGCAGCTCGGCGAGTTCCTCGCGCCACACCCGGTCGCTCTCGTCGTCGTCGCGTCCGGCGAGCCGGCGTACGTAGTCGGGGAAGCCGCCGATCGGGTACACGGTCCCCGGCGCGTGGTACTCGGCCAGCAGCGCGCGGAGCATCGGCGGCACCGACCAGCCGTCGGCGATGATGTGGTGCACGGTCTGCACCAGGACGCTCCGTCCGGAGCCCGCGCGGATGAGTGTGTACCGCATGAGCGGGCCGGTGGCCAGGTCGAACCCGGCACGGCGGTCCCGCTCGGCGTGGTCGCGTATCTCGTCGTCGGTGATGCCGGGGCGGTCCAGCGTGGTGAAGGGTGCTTCCGTACCGCTCTCCAGCACCGAGACCACACGGCCGTCCGCGAGGGCCACGAACCGCGCGGCCAGGTTCGGGAACAGCGTGAGCAGCCGGGTGGCCGCCGCCGCGAGCCGGCCGGCGTCCACCTCTCCGTCCAGCGTCAGCAGCTGCTGTTCGACGTAGGTTGCCGCCGAATCGTCGTCGAAGACCGAGTGGAAGTACAGGCCCTCTTGCAACGGGGTCAGCGGCAGGACGTCTCGCAGCGCGGGACCGTCCAGGGTGTCGACGTCGGCTTGCGTGAGCGGCACCAGGTTGAAGTCGCTGGGAGAGTGGCCGCCCTGGTCGAGCGCGGCAAGCCCGGCCAGGGCCGCCCGGAAGTACTCGCCGAGGGTCGCGATGTCCTCGTCGGTGAACATCCCGTCGGGCCAGGAGATCGTGGTGACCAGCTGGTACCCGCCGGTCTGGGCGGCGGGTTCGGCGATCGCGTTGAACTCCAGGGGGCGCGGCAGGCTCATGCTCGGGTCGCGCTTCTCGCCCAGCCGGCCAGTGGTGGTGCCCGTGAGTTGCCAGTCCCCGGACCCGCCCGTGTCGAAGCGGCCCAGGTAGTTGAACAGGACCTGAGGTGCGGGCGCGTCGAACCCGGTGTGGGTCAGGTAGCGCAGGGCACCGTAGGAGACGCCGTTGTCCGGCACCTGGGCGAGGTCTTCCTTGACCGCCTTGAGTGCGGCGGCCAGGTATGCGGGTGCGGTGAAGTCGGGTGCCGCGCCGGGGTCGACGGTCACCGGGAAGAGGGTGGTGAACCAGCCCACGGTCCGGGAGAGTTCGGGCTCGAGACCGGCGGAGCCCGCGACGAACTCTCCTTCGCGGCCGTGACCCTCGAGTTCGATGTGCGCGAACGTCTGGTCCTGCCCGAGGTGGCGGCGCCACCGGGCGAGGGTGACGGCGAGAGCGGTGATCAGTACGTCGTTGACGCCCGCGTGGAACTTCGCGGGTATGTCGCCGAGCAGCGCGGCCGTGACGTCGGGGCCGACCGATACGGTCCGCAGTCGCTCGCCGGCGACGGTGTCGGCTTCGGACAGCTCGCGCCTGCCCACCGGTTGGTCCGCTCCCGGCAGGGGACGCCGGTAGTAGGAACTGTCGGCGTCGAACGCCGCGCGCTCCAGCATCTGCGTCCAGCGCCGGAACGACGTGCCCACCTCGGGCAGCGCGACGGGCTCGCCGGAGGCGAACTGCCGCCAGGCCGTGGCCAGGTCGTCCATCAGGATCCGCCAGGACACGCCGTCGATCACCACGTGGTGGGCGACCAGGACCAGCTGGCGTGCCTCGCGCCGCCAGACGGCACGCAGCATCACGCCGTCCGCCGGGTCCAGCCCTTCGGTGGCGAGCGCGACACACTCGTCGAGCGGCCGGTCGCTCTCCTGCCACCCCACAGCGGCTGCCTGGTCCGCCTCCGGGATGTCGAAGCTCCAGCGGTCGCCGCGCACCAGCGTGGCGCGCAGCATGGCGTGCCGCCGGACCACGGCGGTGAGGATCACCTCGAGCGCGTCGGCGGTCAGGTCAGCCGGAGTGTTCAGCACCACCGACTGCACGAATCCGTCGATCGCGTCCGTGGTCTCGCCGAGCCACTGCACGATCGGCGATCCCACGATGGGACCGGTCGCGACATCGCGGTGGTCCACCGTGGAGACGACTTCGCGGCTTGCCACCGCCGCCAGCGCCCCCACGGTGGCGTTGGTGAAGATCTGCCGTGCCGTGACGTGGAGGCCCGCGTCGCGCAGCGCGCTCAGCAGCGAGATCGCCAGGATGCTGTCTCCGCCGAGCTGGAAGAAGTCCTGGTCGACACCGACTTCGTCGAGCCGCAGCACGGCGGCGACCGCCGCGCACACCGCGCGCTCGTTGTCGGTGGTGGGCGCGACGATCGCGCCCGTCCCGACGGCGGGCTCCGGCAACGCGTTCCGGTCGAGCTTGCCGTTCGCGGTGAGCGGGAACTTCGTCATCACGACGACATGGGCGGGCACCATGTACTCCACCATGTGCTTGGTGGCCCACGCCTTGACCTCGTCCGCGTGCAGGTCCTCGCTCCCGGCGGCCGGGATCACGTACCCCACCAGGTAGGTGCCGCCCGCCGCGTTCTTCTTCGCGACGACGCAGGTGTGCCGTACGCCGGGGTGCTCCGCGAGGCCGGCCTCGACGTCCTCGATCTCCAGCCGCATGCCGCGGATCTTGATCTGGTTGTCGGCGCGGCCGAGGAAGTCCAGCGATCCGTCCGGGGCGAACCGTGCGAGGTCACCGGTCCGGTACAGCCGGGAGCCGTCGTTCGCGAAGGGGTTGGCGACGAACCGGGACGCCGTCAGTCCGGGCGCGTTGACGTACCCGCGCCCCAGGAGGAATCCGCCCACGTACAGTTCACCGCCGACCCCGGCCGGGACCGGGCGCAGTTCGTCGTCCAGCACGTACAGCTGGGTGTTGGGGTTGGCCTTGCCGATCGACGTCGACAGGCGTTCCGCGGCGCTTTGGTAGATGACGTGCGAGACACCGATCGTCGTCTCGGCCGGGCCGTAGCCGTGGTACATGGGGATGTCGAGTTTGGTGCGGAACCGCTCGTACAGTTCCGGGGTCAGGACCTCGCCGCCGCACCACACGTGCCGCAGGCTGTCCAGCCGTCCGGAGTCGCCCGCGATCTCCAGCAGCACGTCCAGCATGGACGACACCAGGTAGGTGAAGGTGACGCGCTGCCCGGCGATCACGCTCAGCAGGTGGTGCGGGTCGCGTTCGCCGCCGGGCCGCAGGACCACCAGCCTGGCGCCGGACACCAGTGGCAGGAATATCTCGTTGATGGAGATGTCGAAGGACAGCGGGGCCTTGAACAGCGACGCGTCGTCGTGCCCGAAGCTGAGGATCTCATCGACCTGCCACAGCAGGCGCTCGCTGATCGCCTCGTGCCGGATCATCGCGCCCTTGGGCCGCCCGGTCGAACCGGACGTGAAGATCACGTAGGCGAGGGCGTCGCCGAGGACGGTGACCCCGGTCCCCTCGGCGGAGCAGGAGCCGTACCGCCAGTCTCCGAGGTCGACCGCCACGGCTTGCGGTTCACTCGGGTCGTGCTCGCCCGAGCCGTTGAGCTGCACCACGACCCGGGCGTCTTCGATGACGACGGCTCGCCGCTCGGCCGGCCACTGCGGATCGAGCGGGACGAACGCGCCCCCCGCCTGGAGCACGGCGAGCAGTGCGATCACCATGTCGGCGCTGCGGTCCAGTGAGATGCCGACGACCTGTTCGGGGCCGAGTCCACGTGCGATCAGATGGTGTGCCAACTGGCTGGACAGCCGGGCTGCCTGACGGTAGGTCAGCGAGCGGTTCTCGTCGGTGACGGCGACGGCGTCCGGCCTGGTCCGCGCCTGCTCGCGGAACATCTCCACGATGGTCGGGCGGGCCCGGTCGGCCCTGGTGTCGTTCCACTCGGCCAGGGTCTGGAGCCTTGCCGCCATGCCGGACGGGCCGATGGTGCCGATGGGCCGGTCGGGGAAGTCGGCCAGGTCGTCCAGCGCGAGCTGGGCGTCGGCCGGCACGACGCCTTCCGGGACGGTGATGCTCCGGCCGTCCGCGCCGATCTCCCAACCTCCGTGCGCTGCACCGCCGTTGTCGACCCATCCGAGGACGTCGGCGAACAGCGTGCCCGGGGTGAGGTCGATGCCGTCGGGGCTCAGGCCCGTCGCCCAGTACGACAGCCCGATGGCGCACGCTTCGACGACGGTCCTGTCGGAGTGGTCGCCGATGCGGCGGCGTACGCCGGCCAGGCGCGCGGGAGAAAGCTGTATGAGACGAGCGTTCGGTTCCATCGACGACTCAACGCCCCTTCCGAACATGAAAGTTGACCGGAGCTAACTCAGGGTTTCCTCACTGCCTTCTCGCCAGGCGCGCCACAGTCGCGCGTACCGGCCGCCCAGGGCGACCAGTTCCTCGTGCGTTCCCTGCTCCACGATGCGTCCCGCGTCCAGTACGGCGATCCGGTCCGCCGCCATCGCCTGGGTCAGCCGGTGCGCCACGAACAGGGCGGTCCGGCCCGAGCAGGCGGCCGACACGGCCCGCTCCAGCTCGGCGGCGCCCTCACTGCCCGCCTCCGCGGTGGACTCGTCGAGCACCACCACCGGCGACCGGCGCAGCGCCAGTCGGGCCAGCGCGATCTGGGCGACCTTGGTGACGTCCAGGCGTTCGCCGCCCTCGCCGACCAGGGTGTCCAGCCCGTCGGGCAGTGCCTCGGCCCATTCGCCGGCGCCGACCGTGCGCAGCGCGTCCATCAGCTCGGCGTCCGTCGCCGCCGGTGCGGCCAGCCGCAGGTCGTCGGCGAGCGGACCGGAGAACACGTGCGTCTCCTGCGTCAGGATGCTCACCAGGGCCCGCGCCCCGGCCTCGTCCAGAGCGGCGAGGTCGGTCGGCCCGATGCGCACCGACCCGGCCTGCGGGGTGCCGATGCCCGCGATCAGCGCGGCCAGGGTCGTCTTGCCCGCACCCGTCGCCCCCACCAGCGCCAGCGAACCGCCCGCCGGGATCGTCAGGCTGACGTTGCTGAGGACCGGCGCCTCGGTGCCGGGGTAACTGAACGTCAGCCCTTCCACCGTCACCGGCAGCGGCACGGATCGCGCCGGTGCAACGTCCGGGTCGCCCACCAGTCGTCCTTGTGCGGCCTCCCCCAGAACGCCGACCAGCCGGGTCAGGCTCGCGCCCGACTTCTGCGCCTCGTCGAAGGTGAACATGATCAGGCCCAGCGGGGTGAACAGCCGGTGGAAGAGCAGCGGGGCCGCCGACACCTCGCCCAGGCTGGCGGCACCGGTCTCGAGCAGGGCGTACCCCACCAGAAGGATCAGCACCAGCCCGATGAACTCGGCGCGGTTCTCCCGGCCGACGAACCGGCCGAAGGACCGGAACACCTCGATGCCGAGATTGCGCACCCGCCACGACTCTTCGGTGACCTTCTCGCGAAAGGCGCCTTCGAGGCGGTACGCCCGGACCGTGTCGATCCCGTTCAGACCACTGATCAACGCCTGCGCACGGTCCGCCTGGGCCACCCGCTGCTTGCGGTAGAGCGGGGCGGAGCGCGGGAGGTACCAGCGCAGGGCCAGCGCGTACGCGGGCAGCGCACCGGCGCCCGCCAGGCCGAGCCGCCAGTCCAGTCCGAACATGCCGAACGTGGCGATGGCGACCAGCACTCCCGCCGAGAACACGGTGGGGATGGCCGTACGGATGCCCTTGGAGATGACGGCCACGTCGTCTCCGACCCGCGAGAGCACGTCTCCCCGGCCGACCTGCTCGATCCGTGCGCTCGGCATCCCGAGGACCGCCCGGACGGCGCCTTCGCGCAGCCTCGCGAGCAGATCCGCGCCCAGCCTCCCGATCAGGTACGTCGACACCGCGGTGGCCGCCGCGCCGAGCAGTGCGGCGGCCCCCGTCAGCACCCCGATCGTGACCAGGACCGAACGCGCATCGCCCTCGGCCACGGCGTCGACCACCCTGCCGAGCAGGAGTACGGGGAGCACCTGGAGCGCCGCCCCGGCCACCGTGGTGAGCACGGTGGCGGTCGTCAGCCAGGGCACCTCGCGGCAGTGCGCCGCGACCCATCGGGTGGCCTCGCGGCCGGTCGCCGTGCGCAGGGCGGCCGGGGCGGCCCGGGTGTCGGTCGTGCTCACACCGCGACCTCGGCGGGCCGGGGACGGGACGTGTCGACCGACATCGTCAGCCCGCCGCCGACTTGACGAGTTCGTCGACCGCGTACGGCATGGACAGCAGCGTGCCCTGGGAGATGGCCGCGCCGACCGCCGGGCCCTCGCTGTCCAGCAGGTAGGACACCTTCCCCTTCTTCACGGCGTCCAGGTTGGCGAACAGCTTGAACTTCTTCAGCGCTTGCGTGTCCGCCTCGTCGTTGATGACGAAGATGCGGTCGACGTCGACCAGGTCGATGCGCTCGGGGGAGAGCTTGGTGTAGAAACTGCCGCCCGCGATCTTGTCGATCCCGGTCTGGTACGTGAAGCCGATGCCCGACACCAGCCGTCCACGCACGTCGGTCGAGGTGAACGGCGCCACCGAGTTCTCGTACCAGGACAGCGCGACGGCGGTCTGGTCGGCGAACTCCGGGTGCTCCTTCTTGGCCGCGTCGAGCTTGTCCTGGATGTCCGTCACCATCTTCTCGCCCTCCTCGGCCTTGCCGAGTGCTTTGGCGATGTGCAGCGCGTTGTCCTGCCAGGGCGCGCTGAAGGGCTCCTTCTCGGTCTTGGTACGGCCCACCGTCGGAGCGATCTTGGAGAGCTTGTCGTAGCCGGCCTGGTCGATCTCGGAGTAGACGGCGATGATGAGGTCCGGGCGCAGGGCGGCGATCTTCTCGTAGTTGGGGCCGTTGTCACCGTTCTTCATGACGACCTCGGGCTTGGTGTCGCCCCACTTGTCCTTGACCCAGGGCCACTGGGTGTTGATGTCGGGGCTCCGGCCTGCGGGGTTGGGGTACTGGTCGGTCATGCCGACCGGCTTGACACCGAACGCCAGGACGGACTGGTCGTCCGTGTAGCCGACGGTGACGACCCGCTCCGGGGCCTTGGTGATCTTCGTGGTTCCGAATGCGTGCTCCACAGTGACCGGGAAGGCGCCGGCCGCGGTGGTCGAGGTGGTGTCGCTCGCCTTGTCCGCCGGGTCCGAGTCGGAACCGCATCCTGCGAGGAGGCCGGCGCCGAGCGTTGCGGCGGACAGTACCGCCGCCGGCCGCCGCCATGTCCTCGTACGCGTCGTTCTGTGGAGGAGCATTCGAAGTCTCCTTGCTCTTCGCGCCGTGAGCGCCCCGTCCGAGGGCAGGCAAACCGTATCGCAGGGAGATAAGGCAAGCCTAGCCTAACTTTTATGACTTCGTTGCGGGCTGGGCCAGTTGGACGTGCGTCCGGCCGATCGGCACGACCAGCGGCCGGTCACCCACCGGGTCGTCGATCACCTTGGCGCGCAGTCCGAAAGCCTCGTGCAGCAGCTCGGTGGTGATCACGTCGCGCGGGTGGCCCTGCGCCAGGACCGACCCCTGCCTCATCACGACGAGGTTGTCGCTGTAGCGCGTCGCCAGATTGAGGTCGTGGAGCACCATGACCACCGTGCAGCCCGACTCGTGCAGGTCGTTCACCAGATCGAGCACGTCGATCGCGTGCGCCAGGTCCAGGAAGGTGGTCGGCTCGTCCAGCAGCAGCAGGTCGGTCCCCTGGGCCAGGGTCAGCGAGATCCACACGCGCTGACGCTGCCCGCCGGACAACGTGTCGACCGGACGCTCGGCCAGGTCGGACACCCCCGTCATGGCCAGCGCCCGCTCCACGACGGCGGCGTCGTCCGAGGACCACTGCCGCAGCCAGCTCTGGTGCGGATGGCGGCCCCTGGCGACCAGGTCCGACACCGTCAGCCCCTCCGGCGCCACCGGCGACTGCGGCAGCAGGCCGAGCTTCTTCGCCACGTCCCTGGTCCTGAGCCCGGCGATGTCCTCGCCGTCGAGGACGACCGTCCCCTTGGCCGGTTTGAGCAGCCGCGACAGGGTGCGCAACAGGGTCGACTTCCCACAGCCGTTGGGGCCGATGATCGTGGTGATCACCCCTGGCGGTATCGCCACGTGGAGATCGTCGATGACGGTCCGGGCGCCGTAGCCGACCGTGACACCTCTGGCTGCCAGCCGTGAGGCGTCACCGGCCTCGGTCTTGATCCCGGTGATGGAGTGAGCGACCACGAGGCCCCCCTTGTCTAGGCTTTTCCGACGCTGTAGCAGCTATCTGCGGTTCGCCCGCACCAGCAGATGGACGAGGAAGGGGCCGCCGATCGCCGCGGTGACCACGCCGACCGGGACGCTGACCGGCAGTGCCGTACGTGCGACCAGGTCCGAGCCGGTGAGCAGCAGGGCACCCACCAGGCCGGAGGCCGTCATCGGTGGTGTCGGGCAGCGCGCCAGACGCATCGCCACCTGCGGCGCCACCAGCGCGACGAACGCGACCGGGCCCGCCGCGCTCACCGCCAGGCCGGCCAGCAGGACGGCGCACAGGAGAAGGACCGCCCGCACGGCCGAGTAGCGGACGCCCAGGCCCGCGGCGATGTCGTCGCCGAGGTGCATGGGCTTGAACTGGAACGCGACACACGTGACGACGGCCAGGAGGACGAGCGTGCCCCACAGCGCCACCCGGACCTCGTCCCAGGACCGGTTGTCCAGCGAACCGACCAGCCATGCCTGGGCCTGGGCCACGTCCCGGATGTCGGCTGTGGCCAGCAGCCAGGTCGTGATCGCCTCCATCACGGCGCTCACCGAGATGCCGATGAGAATGAGCCGGAAGCCGTCGATCCCGCGCCGCCAGGCCAGGAAGTACACCAGCAGACCCGTGCAGAGACCGCCCGCGAGCGCCGCCGCGGACAGGCCCACGGAGTCGACGGCCGCCGCGGCGGCGCCTCCCGACACCGTCACCCCGAACACCGCGACCGCGCCGGCGCCCCACGTGATGCCCAGAGTGTCCGGGCTGGCCAGCGGATTGCGCGCGATGGACTGCGTGATCGCCCCCGACACCCCCAGCGCGATGCCCACGACGAGTCCGGCCAGGGCACGCGGCATCCGCAGGTCCATGACGACGAACTCGTCGACGTGCTCGCCCCGGCCGAGGATCGTGGCGATCACCCGGGGCAGGCCGATGGGGAAGTCGCCGACGCCGATGGACAGGCAGAACACCAGGAAGGCCGCCGCCGCCAGCAGGCACGTGACGAACGCGAGCCAGGGCCGCCACACGAACGACACGCCGCCGAGCCGCACGCCCGGCGCCACCGATGGCTTCACGTCCGTCCCGATCATGCGTTCTTGAACTTTCCGCGCCAGACCAGAGCCGCGAAGAACGGGGCTCCGAGGAGGGCGACGAGGACACCCGCGTCCAACTCGCCCGGCCGCACCACCAAGCGCCCCACGATGTCGCAGACCAGCAGGACGACGGCGCCGAGCAGACCCGCGTACGGCACCAGCCAGCGGTAGTCCGGCCCGGTCAGATACCGGGCCACGTGGGCCACCATCAGCCCGAGGAACGCGATGGGGCCGCACGCCGCCGTCGCCGCGCCCGCCAGCAGGGTGATGGCGGCGATGCCGACGGTCCGGCTCCACGCGATGTTCACGCCCAGCCCTCGCGCCACGTCCTCACCCAGGTTCAGCAGATTGACGGCGGGCAGCGTGGCCAGCGCCAGCACCAGCCCGACCGCGATGAACGCGGTCACCGGCCAGATGACGTCGAAGCCGACACCTGCCAAGGAGCCCGCGTTCCAGAACCGCAGCGCGTTCAGCGACTTCCGGTCCGACAGCGCGACCGCCGTGGTCATGGCCGCGAGGAACACCGTGACCCCTTGCCCGGCCAGTGCGAGCGTCAACGGGTTGCCGGCGCCCCGCCCGATGCTCGCCAGCCCGAACACGACGACGCCGGCGGCCCCTGCCCCCAGGAAGGCGAACCAGACGTACTGGAAGGGGTTGGAGAGCCCGAACAGGGCGATCACCGACACCACGGTGAACGAGGCGCCGGAGTTCACCCCCAGCAAGCCCGTGTCGGCGACCGGATTGCGCGTGTACCCCTGGATCAGCGCCCCGCCGACCCCCAGAGCGATGCCCGCCACGATCGCGAGCACCGTCCGGGGCACCCGTACGGTCTGCACGATGAGCCTGATCTCGGTCAGCCGCTGGTCGGAGTCCGCAGCCGCGAACAACCCGTGCCACACCTCGGCGGGACTCAGAGCGCGCGCACCGACGGCCAACGACACCGCCGCCGTGATCACCAGGATCACCACCAGCGCGACCAGACCCCCAACCCGCCGTCGGCGCAGCGGTGTTGTGGCCGTGGCCGCGGGACGCTCAACTGCAGTCGTGCCCATGTGGACGTACGCCATCCCTTTGATCAGTGCCGACGCGCCTGCCCGGTGGAGTTCACCAGGCGGGCGCGGTCATGGAGCGGGGGCCGAGACGGTGGGCGGGCCTAACGGGCAGTGCTGCCGGTTCCGTCCGCGACCGTCCGGGCCTCGTCGGAGGCGGGCTTCAGGCCCCGGTCGAGCAGCGAGTCCAGGATCTCGCCGACCCTGATGGCGGTGTTGGACAGCAGGGACGACGTGATGCCGTGCGTGTGCTCCGTGCCGCCCTGCAGGTAGATGCCGCAGCGCAGATGGGAGTCCGTCGCGATGCGGTAGTCGCGCTCGACGCGGACGCGGCCCTCGTCGTCGCGCAGGCAGCGGTCCGCGACCTCGCCGAGCAGACCGGTCGGGTCGGCGGGGCTGTAGCCGGTGGCGAAGACCACGACGTCGGCGTCCAGGAGGGTCTCCTCGCCGGTGACGAGGGACGTGACGGCGGCCCGGACCTTGTCCGGCGTTTCCTTGACGCCGGTGAGCCGGGAGACGTTGAGGAAGCGCAGGCGCTCGGTGCCGAGGACCTTCTCCTGGTACATCTGCCGGTACAGGTCGTCGATCAGGTCGATGTCCACCACGGAGTAGTTGGTGTTGCCGTGGTAGTCCATCAGCCTGCGCTTGACGTCCTCCGGCGCGGTGAAGAACTCGCCGACGGCCTCGGGATCGAAGATCCGGTTGGCGAAGCTGCTGTCGTCGGCGGGGCTGTAGCCGTAACGGGAGAAGACGGCGCAGACCTCGGCCCGCGGGAAGCGCCTGTGGAGGTAGGCGACGTTCTCCGCGGCGCTCTGTCCCGCGCCCACGACGATGAACCGGGACGGCGCCCCGGAGCTCAACCCGTCGACCTTCGCCAGCAGTTCGGAGTTGTGCCAGACACGGTCGGTGCGCTCCACGCCCTCCGGCATGAGGGGACGCAGACCGGTGCCGATGACGAGGTTGCGCGCCCGGTGGACCGCGAGCCCCTCCCCCGACCGGACCGTCACGTCCAGATGCTCCACGGCACCGTCGCGAACGACAGGCATGACACCGACGACCTCGTGGCCGTAGGAGACCAGGTCGTCGACCTTGTCGGCGGCCCACTCGAAGTAGTCGTGGAACTCCACCCGCAGCGGGAAGAGGTTCTTGTGGTTGATGAAGTCGATCAGCCGCCCCTTGCTCTGGAGGTAGCAGAGGAAGCTGTACTCGCTGGCGGGGTTCCGGAGCGTCACCAGGTCTTTGAGGAAGGACACCTGCATGGTCGCGTCGTCGATGAGCATGCCCCGGTGCCAGCCGAAGCGGGGCTGCTGCTCGAAGAAGTGAGCCGTGATCACTTCCCCCCGGCCGGCGCGTGCGTTGTGCTCGCTGAGCGCGATCGCCATGGCCACGTTGGACGGCCCGAAGCCGATGCCGATGAGGTCGTGGATCAAAGGGGCGTCGCCGGGACGAGCCTGTGCCATGTCACTCCCATCGTGCGGGCGGCTGCCGTACGGGGGCAGGCAGCCGTTCGTCGGGAAGTACGGACGTCGGGCACGCCGAAGAACCACGGCCCAAAACTTAGGTAAGGCTAAGCTCATAGTGTGGAACTGTCCATGGGCGAAACGGGCAGGACGGGAGCAGCTGAAGGCCAACTGGCCCTTACACACGCGCCGTTGACCACTTAGGTAAGGCTTGCTTTACTGGCCGCGGCCGATTCCTGCCCCGAGGAGGAACCCCATGCGGGTCGTCATGTTCGGTTACCAGACCTGGGGGCACCGCACCCTGCAAGCCCTTCTGGACTCCGAGCACAACGTGGTCCTGGTCGTGACCCACCCCAGGAGCGAGCACGCCTACGAGAAGATCTGGAGCGACTCGGTCGCCGACCTCGCCGCGGAGAACGGCGTACCGGTCGTGATCCGCAACCGCCCTGACGACGAAGAGCTGTTCGCGCGCCTGAAGGAGGCCGACGCGGACATCATCGTGGCCAACAACTGGCGCACCTGGATCCCCCCGCGCATCTTCAGCCTGCCGCGCCACGGCGCGCTGAACGTGCACGACTCGCTGCTGCCGAAGTACGCCGGCTTCTCCCCGCTCATCTGGGCCCTGATCAACGGTGAGCCCGAAGTGGGCGTCACCGCGCACCTGATGAACGACGAGCTCGACGCCGGAGACATCGTCCGGCAGGACGCGGTGCCGGTCGGGCCGACGGACACGGCCACCGACCTCTTCCACAAGACCGTCGCCCTCATCGCCCCGGTCACCATCGGCGCACTCGGCCTCATCGCCTCCGGGCAGACGGAGTTCACCCAGCAGGACCGCTCCCGGGCGAGCTTCTTCCACAAGCGGTCCGTCGAGGACAGCCGCATCGACTGGACGTGGCCGGCACAGGACCTGGAGCGCCTGGTCCGCGCGCAGTCCGAGCCGTACCCCAGCGCCTTCACCTTCCACAAGGGCCGGCGACTGGAGGTCCTCGCGGCCGTCGTCTCCGAGGGGCGGTACGGCGGCACACCCGGCCGCATCTTCTACCGCGAGCGGGACGGCGTGGTGATCGTCGCCGGCGCCGACGCCCGCTCCGGCCGCAACCACGGCCTGGCCATCACGCGCGTACGGACCGAGGACGGCCGGGAGCTGCCCGCGGCCGCGTACTTCACCTCCATGGGCGGCTATCTGACCAACCACCGTTCCTGAGGACTGAGCGCGGTCCGGCGGCACGGATCGTGTGCGTGAACAGCGCGGCCACCTTGCACTGTCCCACGACATGAACAGACCCATCATTACCGTACAGCCTGTTCACGTAGTGCGACAGCCATCGACGGCGGGAGCCGTGGAAGGTGGGACATGACGGCCCCCACGGGCGAGGCCGGCACGTCGGGCGCTCGCACCCACGCGCCTGCCGGCGCCGCCCGTCATGCCGGTCTGCGGGCCGGCCGCCCTGGCCGCCGTCCGGCCGGAGCGGGACGCGCGAGGGCCGAGCCCGGCTGCTCAGGCAGGCGGTTCGAAGCCGCTGGCCCAGTAGCGGCCGTGCATCGCCAGGTCGAGCAGCATGCGCACGACCTCCTCGGCGGGCAGGGACAGGGTCTCCTGTTCCACCCACCAGCGCAGTACGGCGATCTGCTCCCCCACCCAGACCCGCGCGAGCAGCTCGGGGTCGATGCGCGGCTGCACCGCGTTGCGTTCGGCGCGGGCCCGGAACTCCTCCGCCGTCGCCCGCGCGCAGGCGTCCACGAACATCTGGAGAGGCTTGCCGTCGCCCTCGCCGCGCAGGACGATCCGGTACAGGTCACGCTCCTCGCGCGCGTGCCGCAGCATCTCGAGGACCGGCTTGCCCGTGAAGCCGATCGCACTGTCGGCGACCACGGGGGCCAACCGCTCGGCGAGCCCGGCCAGGAGGTCTGCCGTCACGCGGGCGAACAGGTCCTCCTTGTCCCGGAAGTGGGCGTAGAAGGTGGCCCGCGCCACGTCCGCCCGCTCGGTGATGTCCTCCACGGTCAGCGCGGTGAAGCCACGCTCCAGGACCAGTTCGACCAGGGCCGCTCCCAGGGCACGGCGTGACCGTCTCGTCCGTCTGTCCTCCGCCATGGACCCCTCCTCGATCGTCACGTCCGGTGCGCGCCCAGTCTAGAAGACCCTTGACACCCAGCTGGCTAATGAACAGTCTGTCTGTAACTGGCCTCAGTGTTAATTTTCTCTTCTCCTTTCGGAAGTAGCCTCATGAATCTCGGCACCTACCTGTCGCGCAGCGCCCGCTACTGGCCCCAGGCCCCGGCCCTCGTGTGCGGTGACCGTTCCTGGACCTTCGCCGAGCTGGACCGCGCGACCGACCGTCTGGCCTCCGCCCTGTCCGCCCGGGGCCTGCGCCCCGGGGATGCGGTGGCCTCGCTCGCCTGGAACCGCGGCGAGCTGGTGGAGGTGGAATTCGCCCTGTACAAGGCAGGGTTGACGCGCGCCCCGATCAACGCCCGGCTCGGGCGCGGAGAGATCGAGCACATCCTGCGCTACGCCCCCGTACGCGCCCTGGTCTTCGACGCGGCCCACCGCGAGGACGCCCTGGCCGCGATCGCCGCCGCCGGCACGGACTGCCTGCCCGTCCCGCTCGACGTACCGCAGGAGCCGGATGCGCGCGAGATCGCCTACGCCGCGCTGCTGGCCGAGGGCGGCGAGACGCCGTTCCTGGTCGAGGTCGACGAGACGGAGCCCTGCGTCCTCAACTTCACGTCCGGCTCCACCGGGGCGCTGAAGGCCGCGGTGCAGACCGTCGGCAACCGGCTCGCCAACATGCGCAAGCTGCTGATGTCCGACGAGTCCCGGCCCCGCCCGGGCACCCGCTACCTCGCCTGCGGTCCCATCACCCACGCCACCGGAATGGGCCTGCTGGCGGGCGTGTTCGGCGGCTCGACCACGTACGTGCTGCCCGCCTGGAGCCCGCAGGGGTTCCTGGAGACGGTCGAGAGGGAACGCATCACGGCCACCTTCCTCGTGCCCGCCATGGTGAACATGGTGCTCGCCCACCCCGGGGGCGCCGGCCACGACCTGTCCTCCCTGACCAGCGTGCGCGTCGGCGGCGCGCCGATCTCGCCCCGGCGCCTGCGCGACGCGGTCGAGTTCTTCGGCCCCGTGGTCGCCCAGGGCTACGGCCTCGGCGAGACCACCAGCGTGGTCGCGGGCCTGAGCAGCGAGGAGATCGCCCACGCGGTGAAGGAGGACGCCGAACTGCTCCAGTCGTGCGGGAGGGCCACGTACGACACCGAGATACGCGTCGTCGACGAGGCGGGCCGGGAACTCGCCCCGCGCGAGGTCGGCGAGATCATCGTGCGCGGACCCGACTGCGTACGTGAGTACTGGCAGGAGCCGGAGCTGTCGGCCGAGACGTTCCGCGACGGCTGGGTGCACACCGGCGACCTGGCGTGGATGCGGGAGGACGGCTACCTCTTCCTCGTCGACCGCAAGAAGGACATGATCATCTCGGGCGGCTTCAACATCTACTGCACCGAGGTCGAGGCCGCCCTCTACGAGCATCCCGCCGTCCAGGAAGCCTGTGTCGTCGGCGTCCCCGACGAACAGTGGGGCGAGGCCGTCAAGGCCGTCGTCGTCCCGCACGCCGGGGCGGCGGTCACCGCGGACGAGCTGATCACCTTCTGCGCCGGCCGCCTGGACCGCTTCAAGAAGCCGCGCTCGGTCGACTTCGTGACCGAACTCCCTCACAACCGCAACGGCAAGCTCGACCGCAAGGCCGTACGCGAACCGTACTGGGCCGGCACGGCCCGCCGCGTCAACTGACCCCTTTGACCTCACGGAGTTATCGCAGTGACCTTCTCCCTGCACCCCACCTACGACGACCCGCGCACCGCCGAACTGGTCGAGCGCCTGCGTGACTACCTCGACGGCGAGCTCGCCGACTACGAACGCGAGCGCGGCATCACGCCCGCCGGCCGTCTCACCCGCGCCGACCTCGAACCGGTCTGGCGCCGTAGCCGCGAACTCGGCTTCTACGGCATCCACCTGCCCGAGGAGTACGGCGGCCAGAACCTCACCCACCGGCAGCTCGCCGCCCTGAAGGAGGAGGCGGGGGCCAGCGGACGGGTGCTGTCGCACTGCGTCCTGGGCGACATGGGCGGCCCGCTGCGCGCGGGCGACATCCTCAAGCACGCCACCGCACACCAGTTGGACACATACCTGCTGCCGCTGGTCCGCGGCAAGCGCGCCTGCTGCTTCTCGCTCACCGAGACCGACGCCGGCTCCGACGTCCGCTCGATGCGCACCGTCGCCGTACGCGACGGCGACGGCTACCGGCTCACCGGGCACAAGGTCTTCTCCTCCGCCGGCCCGTTCGCCGACTTCGCGATCGTCGTCGCCCGGATGGCCGGCACCGGCGAACAGGAGGGCGACAAGCCGCAGTTCTCCGCCTTCCTCGTGGACCTCGACAGCCCCGGCTGCCGGGTCGAGGACGGGGCGACCCCGATGTCCGGAGAGCACATCGAGAGCGACATCGTCCTGGACGACTGCCACGTCCCCGCCGCCAACCTCCTCGGCGAGGAGGGCAAGGGCATGCGCATCGCACTCGGCCGCGTGACCACCAACCGCCTCCTGCACTGCCCCACCGTCCTGGGCGCCGCCCGCCGAGCCGTCAAGCTGACCCTGGACCGGACCCGGACCCGCCAGGTCGCGGGCGGGCCGCTGCTCATGCTCCAGGCCATCCAGCACAAGGTCGCCGACATGGCCACCGAGCTGTACGCCGCACGCTCCATGACGTACGCCGCGCTCGCGGCCCTGGACGAGGGCCGCGAGGTCCACGCCGAAGCGTTCATGTGCAAGCTGTTCGTCGCCGAGTCCGCCTTCCGCATCCTCGACGAGGCCGTGCAGATCCACGGCAAGGAAGGACTCACCCAGGGCAACGAGATCGAGTACCTGTTCCGCAAGATCCGCATGTTCCGGGTCCTGACCGGAACCTCCGAGATCCAGCGCAACGGCATCGCCAAACTCCTGGCCTTCCAGCACTGAACCGCCCCGCACCGGACGGAAGGCACTCCCCCGTGACCGCCCCGCGCCGGTCCGCCCTCAGCGGCAGACGCATCCCCGGCCTCTGCCGCCTCCTGCCCGGCCCGTACGCCAC
The DNA here is from genome assembly GCF_014650995.1 of Streptomyces viridiviolaceus. GTDB lineage: Bacteria > Actinomycetota > Actinomycetes > Streptomycetales > Streptomycetaceae > Streptomyces > Streptomyces viridiviolaceus. The sequence continues at coordinate 24,744 of NZ_BMWA01000018.1, read as the reverse complement.
CTCGATGCCCGCCGGCCTCGGCGCGGACGCCAGGCCGGCGCCCGCCGCTCCCGGCCGTACGGCGGGCGCGTCGCCGCCAGGATCGCTCCGGCTCGTGAGCGTGCGGGCCCGCCGCGGGCGGCGCGGCCGGGCGTTGCCTGCCGCCGTCATGGCCGGACGCCGCCACGATGACCGGACCCACCGCGACGGCCCGGGCTGCCACCCGGCCGACGTCCCGCACCGCCCGGCCCGGCAGCGACACACCCCCCGGCGCCCGCCCCGGTGCGCCCAGCCGCCCGGACCGCCGGGCGGGCCGCGGCAGTCGAGCCGGCAGCGGCACCGCGACCGGCACCGGGAGCAGCTGGAGCGGCCGCAGCACGGTGCGCGGCCACTCGCCGCACCGGACGCCGGTGCCGTGCAGCAGCGAGTCGGCGCTCTCGGCCGGCCGCCCGGCACCGCGGGCGTGCCCGGCCGGTGACTGCCCGGCCGGGACGGGCGGCCCCGGGCCGCGCCGCCGGCCGGCAGGTCGGCGAAGATGGTCGCGTACGCCGTTGCCGCCAGCGAGGAGTGTCCGCGCACATGGTTACCTCCGCCCCCGGCCCGAGGCCGCCGACGATCGCGGACGTCGCACGCGTCGCCGGGGTTTCGCGCACGACCGTGTCGCATGCCCTCAACGGGCTCGGCAAGGTCGATCCCCGGACGCGGGAGCGTGTCAGGCGGGTCGCGGCGGAACTCGGCTACCGCCCCAACCTGCGGGCACAGCGGCTGCGGCGGGGGCAGGCGAAGGCCATCGCGCTCGCTTCCTCCATGCCGTTCGCGGTGGCGGGCGGGCCGTCCCGGCTCGGGTTCTACATGGAGGTCGCGGCGGCCGCCGCGGAGAGCGCCCTGCTGCACGACTACGCGCTCGTGCTCGTACCGCCCGTGCAGTCGGGTTCGGCTCTGTACTCGGTGGACATCGACGGGGCCATCGTGGTGGAGCCGGACATCGAGGACGCGGCGGCGGCCCAGCTGCGCGAGCGGGGACTGCCGTACGTGGCGCTGGGCCGGCCGGTCTCGCCCGGCGAGGACGCCCCGTACGTCGACCTGCGCGGCGGCCTGGTCGCGGAACTGCTGCTCAGGCACCTGCACGAGCAGGGCGCCGTACGGCCGGCGCTGATCGTCGGGGCCGGTTCGCGGCACTCCTCCGTCGACGCGCTCGCCGCCTACGAGCGCCTCGCGCAGGAGCACGGCTGGACGCCGATCGTGGTCAGGATCCCGGAGGCGGGCGGTGAACAGGCGGGGTACGAGCGGTGCGCCGACCTGCTGGCCGAGCATCCCGACGTGGACGCCGTGTGCGCGTTGGTGGACGCCTTCGCGGTGGGCGCGGTCCGGGCGATCCGGGACCGCGGGCGGTCCGTACCGGACGACGTCATGGTCGTCACCCGCTACGACGGGCTGCGCGCCCGCACCTGCGAGCCGCCGCTGACCGCCGTCGACCTGCACCTGGACCGGGCCGCGTCGGACGCGGTGGAGCTGCTGCTGGGGCGGCTGCGCGGGGACACCGCCACGCCGCCGGTGGCCCTGTCCCCGGAGCCGAAGGTGATCGCCCGGGCGTCGTCGCTGCGGACCGCCCGGACCTGAAGCCGGGCCGCCTTCGGCACACGCCGGGACGGCGACCCCGGCGTCGCAGCCCCCGGTTCACACCCCCAGGATCAGAACCAGCCCGGAGGCCAGCGCGAAGACCAGCACGAACAGGCGCATCCGGCCGGCGTCCAGGCGCTGGTGCACCAGGCGGCTCAGCCACGCGCCGGCGGCGATCGCCGGCAGCAGCAGCGCCGCCTGGCCCAGCTCCGCGGCCTGTGCCTTGCCCGCGGCGAACAGCAGTGCCAGGGAGGCGACTTCCCCGATGAGGAAGCAGGCGGCGACGGTGGAACGCAGTTCGGCGGGCGGGCGGTGCTGGTAGACCAGCGCGAGCGGAGGCCCGCCGACACCGGTCGCGGTCTCCGTCAGCCCGGTCACCGCGCCCGCGCCGACATAGGCGGCCCGGCCCGGCGTGAACGCGGGCGCGGCCAGGCTCACGACGGCCGCGAGCACGGTGGCGAGGCCCACGAACACCCCGAGGCTGCGTTCGGGGATCAGCCAGAGCAGCGCCAGCCCGGCCGGGGTGGCGGCGAGCCGCGCCCCGCTGATCCAGCCCGCGCCGCGCAGGTCCAGTGAACTCCGCTCCCGCCAGGCGACGTACAGGTTGAGCGGGATCATCGACGCCAGGACGAAGACCGGCACCAGACGGGGGTCGAGGATCCCGGCCACCGGCGCCACGATCAGCGCGAAGCCGAGCCCGCTGCTGCCCTGGACGAACGCGGCCACGGCCACCGTGACGGCGAGCACCGCCAGCATCTGCAACGTCACTGCGCCGTGCTCCCCGTCCGTGCCCGGTGCAGCGCCCGCGCCGCCGTGGACGTGGGGTGCACCCGGGTGACGTCCGCCCTGCCGACGGCGGCGCGGGCCAGTTCGGCCGCCCGCCGCACCAGCGCGGGCCCGTCCCAGCCGGTCGGCCGGCCCCGCCACATGCGCAGCCGCCCGGCGACGAAGACGGCCGTGATCTGGTCCCGGTTGCCGCGCCGTACGAGTTCCCAGGGCACGTCCCAGCTGAGCGCCAGTTCCGGGGTGCCGGTGTCGACGAGGAGGAAGTCGGCCGCCATGCCGTGGGCGATGGTGCCGGTGCGGGCGCCGAGCCCGACGGCGTCCGCACCGCGGCCGGTGGCGTGCTCCAGCCAGGTGAAGCCGGCACCGCACGAGGAGTCGCCGGTGGCCAGCCCGTACGCCAGTCGCTGGGCGAACTCGGCGGCCTCCGCGAGCCGGAAGCCGTCGCCCCGGGTGCCGTCGGTGCCGAGCCCGAAGCGGATGCCGCGCTCGGCCATGGCGGTCGCCGGCGCGACCGCGTTGCCCTTCCACGCGCTGGCGACGGGGTTGTAGCTGACGGCGGTTCCCGTGTCGGCGAGCAGGGTCAGCTCGTGCGGCGTCAGGAGCGTGGCGTGGGCGGCGAGCAGCTGGGGGCCGAGCGCGCCGACAAGGTGCAGGTGTTCCAGGGGGCGCAGGCCGTGCCGCACCAGGGAGCGTTCGACGCCGGCCGCCGGCGAGGTGCTCGTTGACGTGACTCCTCCCCCGGCTGAAGCCGGGGGCTTCTCGCTATGCCGGGCTGGCGCCGCGACGGACCAGCCCGGCCCGTAGCACGTTCAGAGCGCCCACCGTGTCGGCGTGCGCCTGGTGGTCGCATGCCTGACAGTGGAACTTCTCTTGGGTGGTCCGGTTCTCCGCTGAGACGTGCCCGCATTCGGGGCAGGTCCGGGAGGTGTTGCGGGGGTCCACGGCGATCACTTCCCGTCCGGCGCTTTCAGCCTTGGCGTGCAGGATCGTCAGGAACACCCCCCATCCGGCATCCGAGATCGAGTGGTTGAGTCCGGCCTTCGCCGCCGCCCCGTTGGGCAGGAAGCTGCCCGGCTGTTCGGGGTCGGGCTTGGGCGCGGGGGCCTTGACCATGTTGCGGATCTTGAGGTCTTCGTGCGCGATGAAATCGTGCTCACGGACAAGGTCGAGGGCGGTCTTGTGGGCGTGGTCGAGGCGTTGGCGGCGCACCTTTCGGTGCAGGTCGGCAACGCGCTGGACGGCCCGCTGGTGGTTCTTGGTGCGCTTGTCCCGGCAGACGCGGGGGAAGCGGGCGAGGGCCTGCTGTGCGGCTTCGAGCTTCACAGCGGCCGTGCGGCCGTGGCGCGGGTTGGGAACGAACTCACCGTTGGAGCCGGCGAGGAAGTTGGCTATGCCCATGTCGATACCGACCACGCTGCCCGTCTTGGGCATCGGCTCTGGCTCGGACTGCTCAGCGGTCAGGATGACGTACCAGCGTCGGCCTTCGCGCTTGACGGACACAGTCTTGACCTTGCCGGCCACCGGCCGGTGCTGGTTGACCTTGACGTGCCCGACACCTTGCAGGCGGACTCGGGTGACGGGATCGTGCGGGGTGGAGTCCCAGCGGCAGCCATCGCCGTCCTTGGGAAATTCGACGGTGTCGAACCAGGTTGCGCCCCGGAACCTGGGATATCCCGGCTTGTCCCCGGCCTTCACGCGCCGGAAGAACGCGGCGAACGCCTTGTCTAGGCGGCGAAGCGTGGCCTGCTGCGACGAGAACGACCAGCGTCCTTGCCGCTCGGGGTCGAAGGCGCGGATCTCTTTGAGCTGGGCGGACTGTTGCCCGTACGTGATGCTCGTCCTGGAGGCGTGCCGGTAGGCGTCCCGGCGTTCCTGCAATGCCCCGTTGTAGAGGGAGCAGTGATCGCGCAGCATCTCGCCGAGCGCTGCCGCCTGGCCCACGGTGGGCCGCATGAGGAACTTGTACGAACGGATCATCCGACCCACCCCCTTCCAAGTCGGTTCGCTTGATCATAATACCCTTGGCGTATGTCACCACGCTGGGAACCAAATCCCAATATTCGCACTGGCCGCCACGTCACCTACAACCTGCACGCGCACTTGGTGTTTGTCACCAGGTACCGCAAGGACGTCTTCGATGACGCCATGCTGAAGCGGTGCGAGGAGATCATGCGGGAGGTGTGCGGCAGCTTCGAGACGGAACTACGGGAGTTCAACGGTGAGACCGATCACGTCCACCTGCTCGTGCACTATCCGCCGAAGGTCGCCCTGTCGAAACTGATCAACAGCCTCAAGGGCGTCAGCTCCCGCTACCTGCGCGCCGAGTACACCGGCCGTATCAACCGCATCGGGCTGGGCTCCGTATTCTGGTCCCGCTCCTACTTCGCCGGATCGTGCGGTGGCGCACCACTCAGCATCGTCCGCCAGTACATCGAGGGCCAGAAGCGGCCCACCTGACCGTCGCCGAAGAAGCGCAGCGAACTCCGGCGCTGCGCGCCTCCGCCCCGAGGATGCGTTTCCCTCCCCGGCTGAAGCCGGGGATACCCACGCAAGATCAGGGATGGAACCCAAATCCTGATGTGCGCACTGGCCGTCATGTTGTGTACAACCTGCATGTCCACTTGGTGCTTCACCCCCGCCCTGAAGAGCGGAGCACTACGCCAGATCAGAGGTAGAAGACGACGGTGAACCCGATCGTCGCCATGCCGAGGCCGAGGTCGAGCGGTTCGGCGAAGCCGGGCGTGCCGGGGCGGCCGGTGACGAGGACCGCGCCGACCTTCACCAGGTTGACGTCGACGATGACGATCATGGTGCCGATGACGAGGGCGGGGAAGAACCTGAGAAGCCGGGAGAAGACCGGCAGCACGACGAAGCAGAACACCGCCGTGAGCACCACCGCGCCGGTGGCGGTGCGCAGCCCGTGCTGTTCGGCGATCGCGAGGAACAGGATGAGCGGCGCCCCGCCCGGCAGCATCACGAACGGCAGCCGCGGCCCGAACTTCCACGGCCCGAGCGACTGGATCAGCGATCCCACCCCGGAGAGCACGAAGGCCGCGGAGAGCAGGTCCACGGTGAGGCCGGCGTCGAGTCCGAGGGTGGCGCTCATCAGGAAGATCGCCGAGATGGGCGTGGCGGCCATGACGAGGACGTGCTGGATCCCGAAGAGCAGGATCCGCCCCAGGGGACGCGATTCGTCCACGGGATGGACGCCGGGGCGGCCGCCGCCCCCGGATCCGGGCGGGACGCCGTCCTCCGGGCCGGCCGTCTGCGCCGGGCGGGGGGCGGCGGATGCGGTGGGAACGGCGGCGGGTTCGCCGGCCGGGTGCGTGGCCGCTCCGCGGCCGGGCACGGGCGGCTGGTCGGCGCTGGGGCGACTCTGGCGGGGACTGGACACGTTCGGGCTCCGTTCGGGCGTACGGCACGCTCGGAATTTCAGCCGCGATCCGGCCCTGGACGGAGAGCCAAATCGATTTGGCCAAATCGATTTGGCCGCCAGTATGGGAGGCCCCCGGGCCACCGTCAAGGGTGGCTGCGCCCGCGGTCCGCGGCGGCCTGTGGGCGGCCCGGCCGTCCTGGGGGTGGATGTGCGAGGTACGCGGCAACTCCTGCGCCCGCACGGCCGCCCCCCGGCACGGGGCTCTTCGTCGCCCGTGGACGTGAGACCCGTGCTGAACGCCCGGCGCGCGCGGATCTGCTGACACAACGCCCCGAGCGCCCGGCCCTCGTCGCGGCAGGCCGCCGCTCGCCCGGGCCTGAGCAGTCGCCGCGGTGCGCGGTGACAAGGGGGTCCCGGTCCGGGCCACGGTGTCGGCATGGCTTCTTCCTGATCCACCCCAAGTGGACAGGCAGGTACGGCAGCGAGAGCATGGAGGGGCATGTCAGGCCACCCCTGGTCGAGCGGTGGCTGTCATCGGATTCGGGGCCCGTATCAGGAGGCCGCCGGGGCTCTCCCGGCTTCATCGTGAGACTGCGCCGCTCAGGCCGCCGAACCGCGCCTGGGTGCCTGTCCGCGCGTTCGAAACCCCTCAGCCCTGCATGCGGTCCCCTCATGTCCTTGAAGGGAAGGCAGAACAGTGAACGGACGTATTCGCCTCGCCGCATTGGCACCCCTGGCGGTGTCGTCGCTGGCACTGGGCTCGGTGCCCTTCACGGCCGGTTCCGCCCAGGCGGTCGCACCGTCGGCCACCTGCCACGTGACGCAGAGCGCCAACAGTTCCTCGTTCAATGTCGTCGGGCAGGGGCTCACACCAGGGGCGTCCGTGACGATCCGGCAGGGCGGCCTGACAGTGACGCAGACGGCCGGCGCTGACGGAGGACTCCAGGGCTCCCTTTCGGTCGGGTCCTCGGGCGGGCCTGTGACCATGCAGGAGCAGGGCGGTCCGAGGCTGCGCTGCGGCACGGTCAAGCAGGCCGAACAGAAGCAAGGTGAGGATCAGTTCACGAGAGGCTTCCAGGCGGGCTTCGCCGCCGCCAGGCAGACCTGCCAGGCGCAGCTTCCGCAGGCCGCGACCGCTCCGGACCCCAACTTCGAGAGGGGCTTCAAGGCGGGAGCGGACGCCGCGATAGCCAGGTTCTGCTAGTGGCTCGTCAGGCAGCCTTGGCCGGGTAATCGGCCTGCTGGTCGTTGGGCAGCAGACTGTCTCCGAGACCTGATCTTGGAGGTGGTCGTGGGACGTCGGCCCAGTGTGTTCGTCCGGCCGGTCAGCATGGAGGAAGGCCGGAAGCTGCAGCGGATCAGCCGGACCGGGAAGGACGTCGGTCAAACTCCGCCGGGCGATCGGGGGTGCTGATGTCCGCGCAGGGTCAGACTGTCAAGGACATCACCACGCTGATGCAGGTCGGCGAGGACTACGTCCGCGATGTCATCCGCGCCTTCAACGAGCGGGGGTTCGATGCTCTGGGCCCGAAAGGGAGCGGGGGACGCCCCAGGACGATCAGTGACGAGGTGCGTGAGCACATCTGCCTGATCGCCCGGACGTCCCCCGCCGACTGGAGGATCACCACGTTCTCCACCTGGAGCCTGAGCAAGCTCGCCGAGCACCTGGTCGAGCAGAAGGTGACTGTGGCGATCAGCCGGGAGACCCTGCGCCGGATCCTGCGGGCTGGCAGGGTCTCCTGGAAGACCACCACCACGTGGAAGGCGTCCACCGACCCGGACTTCATCGCCAAGATGCACCGCATCCTTGCTCTGTACGACACCCCGCCCGCCGAAGGACGGGTGATCTGCGTCGACGAGTTCGGGCCGCTGAACCTGAGGCCGCGCAAGGGCAAGGCGTGGGGTCCGGTGAGGCGTCCGCGCAGGCTGCGGGCCACCTGCAACCGCCACCACGGCGTGATGCACGTGCTCGCCGCCCTCGACCTGGCCACCGGCAAGCTCCACTACCGCATTCGCCCGCGCAAGCGCTGGCAGGAGCTCCTCGATCTCCTCAAGGCCCTGCGCGACCGCTGGCCCGGTCAGAAGCTGTACGTGGTGCTGGACAACTTCTCCCCCCACAAGCACGCCAAGGTCCGCGCCTGGGCAGCCGACAACGACATCGAGCTGGTCTTCCTGCCGACCTATGGATCCTGGCCGAACTGGATCGAGGCCGAGTTCGCAGCCCTGCGCTACTTCGCACTCAGCGGCACCGACCACCGCAGACACGACGAGCAGAACGCCGTCATCGCCGCCTACGTCCGCTGGCGTAACACCCACGCCAAGCCGAAGACCAACTTCGCACCCGACTCACCGATCCGTTCATGGACCGAATATCCGGCCAAGGCCGCATGACGAGCCGCTAGATCACTTCCCCGAGCACGTCGTTCACCGGGGTGACGCTCACGCCGAGGATCTTCTCGGTCTCGGAGTAGTCGATGACAAACGGGTGGCCGGGCTTGGTAAGTACTTCGTGCATTTCCGCCCAGAACGGCTCGGTGAACGCCAGCATGGTCAGGTCGCGTTCGGTCATTTCTTCCATCCGCGGTTTCGGTGCACCCGCGAGGTCGGCGAGTCGCCCGGCCAGTTCCCGCACCGACAGGGTCGAGGTGGGTACGTGCCAGGCACGGCCGTACGCCTGCTCGTTGCGGCTCGCGGCAACCAGCGTGCGTGCGGTGTCGCCGATCGCCGAGTAACTGTGTGGCACGTCGAGTTCTTGCGGCACCAGGACCAGCCTGCCTTCCATGACCTGCCGCTGCACCATGAGGCTGAACACCGAGACAGCGCCGGCGCCGTAGAACTGGGCGGCCCGCACCTCGGTGACGTTCACCCCTGAGGCGGCGGCCTCCTCCCAAACCCGCGCTCTGGTCTTCCCCTTGGGACCGGTCGCCGTCAGGGGGAAGTCCGGCGTGATCGGCCCGCTCACCGGCCCATAGGCGTAAAGGTTGCCGAGCATGACGTACGCGACCCCGGTCCGCCTCGCCGTGCTGAGGAGCGACGCGGACAAGACCGGGAACTGCTCGGGCCAGAGGTGGTACGGCGGCGCGGCGGTCGTGAACAGCGTGTCCGCCCCCTCTGTCAGCTCGGTGAGCCGATCGGTGTCGGTCGCGTCCGCAGCGACCTTGTCGATGAGCGGGTGGTCAGGCCCGCCGCCCGTCCGGCTGATCATTCGCACCCGCTCACCGTCTTCGGCAAGAAGAAGAGCGGTCTTCGACGCAGCGGCCCCACGACCCACGATCACATGAGATTTCATGCCGACAACGGTGCCGCTCTACGGCTTCGTGGAATAGTGGCCACAATGCCAAGCATCCGGAGGATCTGGCCATGCATCGCGTCGCCGCAGTCATCGTGCCGCCCGTACTGAGCTTCGACGTCTCGATCCCGCTCATGGTGTTCAACAACGTCGAGCACTACGACGTGCATGTCTGTACGGCGCGGCCCGGCCCCACGCCGACCGTCGGCGGCCCCGACATCGTGGTGCCGGACGGCCTGGACGCGATGGAGGGCGCCGACACGGTGCTCGCCGTCGGCAGCGGCGGCGAGCAGGCTCCCACGGAGGTCCTTGACGCCCTACGGAAGGCCGCAGCTACCGGCGCACGAATCGCCTCCCTGTGTACGGGTGCATTCGTATTGGCCCAGGCCGGCCTGCTCGACGGGCTCCGCGCCACTACCCACTGGGGACTGGCCGACGACCTCGCTACCCGATTTCCGTCCATCGATGTACAGCCCGACCTCCTCTTCGTCGAGGACGGTGGCATCTTCACCTCGGCGGGCGCCGCGGCCGCCATCGACCTGTGCCTGCATCTGGTCAGGGTCGACTACGGCGCGTCGGCCGCCAACGCGGCCGCGCGGCTCGCGGTCGTCCCTCCCGTACGGCCGGGCGGCCAGTCCCAGTTCATCGAGACCCCGCTGCCGCCGGAGCGCGGCACTTCACTCGCCCCCACTCGCGTCTGGGCGCTCGAACACCTTGATCGCCCGCTCACCCTGACCGACTTGGCCAATCATGCCAAGACGAGCGTGCGCACCCTCACCCGGCGCTTCCACGCAGAGACTGGACTGAGCCCGCTCCAATGGCTGCTGCACCGGCGCATCGACCGGGCCAGAGAGCTCCTGGAGACCACCGAGCTGCCCATGGATCAGGTAGCCGGGAAGAGCGGTCTGGGCAGCGCGGACTCCCTGCGCAAGCACATGGTCGGCCGGGTTGGACTCACTCCCACGGCCTATCGCGCGAGCTTCAACCGGGCGCCCACTGGTGCCTCCCGCTGATGTTGGAAGCACGCTGCGGTAGTGCACCCCGTCCGCGCTGCGAGGGCCACGCTCTGCTGCCCCTTGCGCCTTCCTGATCCGTCGACCAGCGCACTCCTACAGGGGTCGACGTCCCACGACCACCTTCGAGATCAGGACTTGGAGACAGTCTGCTGGCCGCCGAACAGCAGGTCGATCACCCGGCCAAGGCTGCCTGACGAGCCACTAGCGGGAGGAGTGAGCCGGCCCGCCCGCGCGTCCGGCGCCGTCGGGCCTGTCACCCTTCCCGCGGTCAGGCGAGCGGCGCCTGACCGAGCACGGCGACGGCCGGTTCGCCCCGTCGGCGCTCTGACCGGCCAAGGGCCCTGCGCCGGCACAGCGCCCCATGATGGTTGCCCAGCGTGAGCCGGGAGGAGGTGTGGCCGTTGCTAGTCTCGCTCGGGTGTCCGGGAACGCCGGATGCCCAAGGGGCGGGGAATCGATGGATGCTGCGCAGAAGCCGTTCCTGATGGCTGTCGAGGATGTCTTCTCTTCGAACCGGGGCAGGATCGTCCGGGCGACCGGCCGGATCGAGCGCGGGCGCATCTGCACCGGCGACGGCGTCGAGATCGTCGGGTTCGGCGGCGATGCGGTCGTCCGGGTCACCGGTGTCGACGGGTGCGGTCCCCGCGCCGGGGAGGCGTTGGCGGGCATGAACGTGGGGCTGCTGCTTCCCAGTGCGGCGGCGGGAGCGGTCGTACGGGGGCAGGTGCTCGCAGCACCGGGCTCGATCGGCGCCCACGTCGCCTTCGGTGCGGACGTCGCACTCCTGACGGAGGATCAGGGCGGCTCGGAGGTGCGCACGGGTGAGGGCCTCGACTTCTGCGTACGCGCGGGAGCGGTGCGCGGCGTCGTGACCTTGCCTCCTGGGACGGACGCGCTGCAGCCGCTCCACATGGCCGCGGTGACAGTCACTCTCGAACGGCCCGTCGCTCTGGAAGTCGGCCAGTCCTTCGCTGTCCGTCACCGCGGCCGCGCCGCGGGCTCGGGGACCGTGACCCGGCTGCGTCGCGGGGCGAAGCACGTGCCGTAAGCATCGCGGCGCAGGCCGCCCGTGGGTGCGCCTGCCCCGCGGGCGGCGTGCGGCGCGCACCGCTTGGTAGCACCCTGAGGTCATGGCCGGTGCCCCGCCCGCGGTCATGCGCCGTGGCCGGCGGTGCGGGCCGGGTGACCGTGCAGGGTGACGATCCACGTGGTGCGCGGCGAAAGGTGACCCATGAAGTTCGCAGTCCTCGGCGGTACCGGCCTGATCGGGTCGCAAGTCGTCACGAAGCTGAACGGTGCGGGGCACGAGGCCGTGCCGCACTCGCTGTCGACAGGTGTCGATGTGATCACCGGCCAGGGCCTGGCGGAGGCGGTGGCCGGCGCCGACGTCGTCGTCAACCTGACGAACTCCCCGACCTTCGACGACGCCTCCCTGGCGTTCTTCCAGACCTCGATGGACAACCTCCTGGCCGCCGCCCGGAAGGGCGGGGTGGGCCACGTCGTCATCCTCTCGATCGTCGGCGCGGAGCAGGTGCCCGACCTCGACTACTACCGGGCCAAGGTCCTCCAGGAAGACATCCTCAAGGCCGGGCCGGTCCCCTACTCGATCGTCCGTGCCACGCAGTTCATGGAGTTCATCGACGCGGTCCTGTCCTGGACCACCGAGGGCGACACCGTCCGCCTGCCCACCACCCCGGTCCAGCCGATCGCCGCCCAGGACATCTCCGACATCGTCGCCGAGGTCGCTGCCGGCACCCCGCTGAACGGGACTCTCAACGTTGCCGGGCCCGATGTCTTCCCCTCGACGAACTCGGCCGGATCACCCTGCAGGCGCGTCGCGACGGCCGCACCGTCGTCACCGACGACGACGCCGGCATGTTCGCCGCCGTCCGCGGTGACGTCCTCACCGCCAAGGGCGGCGCCCGGATCGCTCCCACCCGCTACGCCGACTGGCTCTGATGAAACCGGCCGGCCCATCACTGGAGGCACCACCATGTCGAACGACGAGCCGGCCGCCGACGGCGCGGGCAGCCGACCGCGGTCGGAAGCATGGAAGACGGCGCTCACCGTGCTGCAGTCGGCGAAACCGCCGTCCGTGCCCGAGGGGGCGGAGGCGATGACGGTGCTCATCGAGTATCCGCCCGGCGACCCCGGCACCCCTCCGCACCGGCACTCGGGACCCGCTTTCGGCTACATGCTGGAGGGCGAGATGCTCTTCGAGCTGGAAGGCGAGCCCGAGCGGATCATCCGGGCCGGGGAGACGTTCTGGGAGCCGGGCGGCGATGTCATCCACTACCAGGACGGGAACAACCGGACGGACTCCTGGAGCCGCTTCCTCGTCACCATGCTGTGCGCACCGGGCCGGCCCATGCTCACCCTGGTCGACGACGAAGAGCTGGCCCGGCGCCGGCACCTGCGAGCCCCCCGTCCAGGCGCCTGACCCGGCCGCCGGTGCCGGACCGGGATGCCGAACTGGCCGGCCCCCCGGTTGTCAGCCCGACCGCGGGACCGCGATCTTCGCCGCGAGGGTGAACCCCGAGCCGGCCAGGGCCACCACCGTCCCCAGGGCTTCCAGCTGGCCCGGCATCACCAGCAGCACGGTGATGGACGCGGCCAGGGCAGCGATGGTGATCACGACAGCAGCGACGGCGTTGGCCACGGGCAGCCGGGCGACCGCGTCACGGTCGTGCCGCGTTGCCGGGTCGGGGGCGGGTCCCCGTACGTCGGGCAGGCGCATCCTCATGGTCGTGTCCTCTCGTGTCAGCCCAGGTGAGACGGGTCGAACCGGCGGAACGACGCGGTAGCAGCCACGTCTTGCGTGTTCCGTGTCCCGGAAGATGCCCTGCTGGCAGGGCGTCAGAACGCGGGTGAGGGACACAGCATGCAGGCGCAGCAGGCGCATCTGCCGCAACGGGCGTACGGGCCGTACGACTGCGGCCCTGCGGGCAACTTCCCGCAGGGCCGCACAGGTCCGAAGGGCCTGCTGACGCAGACCCTGGAGCGAGCCCGCTGCTACGGGCTGCGTGGTTCACCTGGGCTGACAGGAGAACCGAGCACCAACTTCAGCCAACTCGACCAAGTTGGTGGCCAACTCTTATGGTCATTGTCCCCTCAGCCGCGATGGATAAACATCTTCCGGCACCCCCGCGGCCGGGCCGGGAACCTGACGTGGCGTCACGCCGCCGGCCGGGCATCCGGCCCGGACCACCCGCGGCCGGCCCGGGCACGGCCGGCGGCGGCCTGCCCCGGCGTCTCTCACCGCGCCCTCGGCACCCGTGCCACCAGGCACGACACCGGCCGTGCCCCCGCCTCGCCGGCCCGCCGGGCCCGCCGCCCCGCCGCCCGTCGGGGCGCGTCGGCCGGGCGCGCCCCGGCCTGCGCCCACGCATCGGCGTGCCTTCGGGCGCAGTCCGGTGGTGCGGCCCGCTGCGCCGTCCGGCCGACCGGCACGCACCACGGTGTGACCGGACCAGGCCATTCACCGCCACAGACGGCCAACCTCTCGGAGTTGGCAGCCGACTCGGCCTGCCTTCTCCTCTTTTAGGGCACAGCGAGTCGTGCTCGTCCGCGTGGCGTCGGGTTCCTTCATGCCACGCGGGTGAGCATGTGCGGACCCTGCCCTCATTCCGTACCGAGGCGATCAGATGCCCGACCACGCCGACCACGTCCGCCGCGAGGGCGCCGCGCCGAGGGGGGTCTTGCGGCACCGGCCGCCGGAGCAGTGGATGTTCAGCGGCATCTACGGACTGGTGCTGGCCAGCGCCATGGTGGCCGCGCTGGATCCGTCGGGCGAGGAGGCCGATCCGGGTCAGGACGCGCTGTGGGTGGTGCTCACCGCGCTGGCGTCGAGTGCCGCGCATGGGTACGCCCACGTCATCGCCCAGCGTGCGTCCGTCGTCGGGGCGGCCACCAGCAGACTACGGTCGGTGCTCGCCGAGTGGCCGCTGGTCGCCGCCGTGCTGCCCACGGTGGGGATGCTGCTTGCCGCGGTGGCCGGGTGGTGGGCGGAGTCCACGGCTGTGGACTCCGCCCTGCTGTTCAACACCGTCGCCTTGTTCGGCCTGGGCACCTCGGCCGCCCGCAGCGCCGGGCACGGATGGCCGTCCTCGTGCCGGGCAGGAGGCCTGGACATGCTGATCGGCCTGATGATCATCATTGCGAACTCCCTGATCCATTGACCGGGCTGCGGCCCCGGGACGGGGCCTGTCCGGCGGTCCGCCGGACAGGCCCCGTCCCGGGGCGGGTTCAGCGCTTGAGCAGGAAGGTGAAGTCGCCGGAGAGCGTGCCGTTCAGCCGGGCTGCCGAGACGAGTCTGCCCTCCGTGATCAGTTTCTCGGTCTCGGCCCGTGAAAGACCGCAGCCTTCAGCGATCAGGCGTAGCGGCCGGACGGGGATCCGCGCCGCGAAGCGGACGGAGACGTCGATGACCTCGCGGTCCGGGTGGTCCGGTCCGCCGGTGTCCAGGCGCCAGGCGCCCGCCCAGTCGAGGGCGATGCGGTTACGGCGCCGCACGAGCGGATCCTGGAGCAGCTCCGCTGCCAGGGCGGGGTCGTTGTCGTGCAGCCGGTCCAGCAGCTCAGGTGGTACGGAGCGCACGTTGACCCGTTCCAGGACCGTGAGCCTGGCGGTGTGCCCGCAGGCGGTGCAGAGCACGAGGAGCCAGGCGTCGATGAGCTTGTGGTTGGCGTTGACGCGGAATTTGCCGCCTGTCCGAAAGCGCCCGGACGCGCACGCGTGGCATCGGCGGACAACGAGCGGCAGGCAGGTGGGCGTGACCACCCAGTTTTCGAGCACAGAAGTACACCGGTTTCCGTGAGAAGTCCGCAGCAAGAAGGAGCGCGGCGCACATGTGCGACGCGCGACGATTCAGCGCTCGGGAGGTCTCACAGGGTGTACAACGGCACGTCCTTGGCCAGACGACTCGGTCCGGCAGCACGGTAGTGGCGCCCAGCGGCGCTGTTCCACCGGTTTTCGGGCGCCGCCCTCGTCCGGCACGGGGCTCCGGCCCGCCGGTCAGGGCAGGATGCGGCGGGTGGTGGTGGTGCGGAACGGGTGCCATTCGAGCATGAGGATGGTGGCGTCGTCGCTCAGACGGCTGTCCTGCTGTTCCAGGATGGTGTTGACCAGGCGGCGCAGGGCTTCGGGTGCGGGTTCGCCGGCGGCGATGGCGCGGATGATGAAGTCGGCGAACCGGGTCTCGCCGAAGAGTCTGCCGTCGGCGGAGCGGGCCTCGGTCACTCCGTCGGTGTGCAGCAGGACGCGGTCACCGGGTTCGAGCTGGGCGTGGTGGATGGTGCGCCTGATGCCGGGCAGGCGGGCTCCCATGCCCAGGGGTGGTTCGGGTTCGCGTTCCAGGGCGTGGGGCACGAGGTCCCGGTTCCTGATCAGCAGCGGCGGCGGGTGTCCGCAGTTGGCCCACGTCAGGTGGCCGGTGGTGGTGTCCAGCTGGGCGAGGATGCCGGTGGTGTGCCGGTCGGCGAAGACCTCGCTGAGGGTGGCGTCGATGTTCGTGACGGTGTCGGCCAGGTCTGTGGCGTGGTGGCGGGCGTGGCGCAGGGCGGCCAGTGCGACCGAGGAGGTGATGCCGGCGGCCAGGTCGTGTCCCATGGCGTCCAGGACGGCGGCGTGCAGGGTCCCGCCGGACAGGGCGTGGTCGAAGCAGTCGCCTCCCAGGTCGTAGGCCGGTTCCAGGACCGCCGAGGAGGTGATCAGGTCGGTGCCGATGGTGCGTGGCGGCAGGAAGGCCCACACCATCTCGGCCGGCAGCCGCATGTCCGAGGTGCGTTGCAGGCGGCGGAGGGTGTCGCTGTAGGTGCTCTTGTCCAGCAGGATCAGCGTGATCAGTGATGCCAGCGCGTGGCAGTCCTCCAGCGTCCTGGCGTCCAGGGCCGGGGCGTGGAAGGCGACCATGCCGACGCGCTCGACTCCGTCGAGCATCGGCAGCCAGAGGATCAGCCCACCGGATTCGTGGGGTTCGATGCGGGCAGAGACCGTGCGGTAGGCCCAGCCGGCCAGCGAATCGTCGATCAGCAGGTGGCGCAGGGGCTCGCCCGGGGTTTCGGCCACTTCCACCAGGACGCGTTGCTGCACGTCGGCCACATAGACAGTGATCTTGTTCAGGTTCAGGTCGGCGGTGTGGCGCCGCAGCAGCACCGGAAGGTCGTCCGGTGCTGTGCGGTGCACTTCCCGCAGCATCCGGCCCAGGACCCCGTCGGTTCTTCCGGTCGCCTCTCCCGTCACCTGTCTGTCCTTCCCTCTCGCCGTCAGGCGAGCCGACTGCGCCTTTCCACTCCACCCCACGTCAGCGGCTTCGGCCAGCCGGAGCGGCGGGCAGCCTGGCCTGCCGGCTCCGGGGTGCAGGGTGGGGGGTGGTGCGGGGGGTGGCGGACGGGCTGTAGAGGCGGTTGCGGCGAGTGTCAGAGGTGCCGGTGATAGGTCTTGTTGGCGATGCGCCAGCTGTCGTCGGCACGGACCAGGAGGAAGGTGTCGGTGAAGGTGTCCGCGCCGTGCGAGAGCGTCATGGTCGCGGTCGCGACGGTGCCGTGGACGCCGAGGGTGTCGATGCGGCGGGAGCGGGTGGCCTCGTCCGGGGCCGGCCGGCCGGGGAAGAGGGCGCAGTACTCGTCCAGGGGCCAGGAGACGAATGCGCCGTCCCGGATTCCTTCGATGCGGGCGGTGGGCAGGAACGCGTCGCGGAAGTGGGCGGGGTCGCCGGTGGCGTGACCGCGGATGTAGGCGCGGAGCGGTTCGAGTACGGCGTCGTCGGCCGCGGGGACCGTGGCGGCGACGGCGATGTCGGTCTCGGGGCCGGCAGCGGCGCCGGCCAGGCCGGCCGTGCTGCGCAGGGGGGCGTTGGACGCGGCGGCCAGCAGTGCCATGTCCTTGGCCAGCGCACCGATGGTGAATTCGGCCGTGGCAGTGGCGGGCCGGCCGGTGAGGAAGGTCCGCTTGCGGGCCACGAGTCCGCCGAGCCCGCCGAGTTCGAGGACGTCCAGCGCCTGGGCGCGGGGCAGGCCGAGGGCATCGGCGTGCCGCAGTGCGTCGCGCAGGGCGAGGACGGCGCCGGCGAGGCTGTGGTTGGCGATCAGCTTGAGCGCGGCGGCGGTGGCGGCGTCGTCGACGCTCCGCACGGTGCCCAGCGTGTCCAGCACCGGCCGGACTCGCTCGAGCACGTCCTGGTCGGCGGCGGCGAGGATGTGCAGGGCGCCGGCGGCGGCAGCGGGGACGGAGCCGAGCAGGGGCGCGTGGATGTAGGACGGGCCGAGTCGGCGGGCCAGCCCGGCCGCTTCAGCGGGGGCGATGGTGCTGGTGTTCAGCACGATGGTGTCCGTCCGCAGCGAGTCACGGACGTCGTCGAGGACCTGGCGGCAGGCCGGGCCGTCGGACAGCGCCAGGAGCACGAGGCCGGCCTTCGCAACTGCCTGCCGTACGTCGCCGGCCGTCTCGTGGGTGCTTGAGGTGCGCCCCGAGCGTGTCCAGCCGACGACGTCCAGGTCCTGGGCGGTGAGGCGGGTCGCGATCGCGCTGCCCATGCGCCCCAAGCCGAGGACGGCGATCGTGTGCGGTGTGGTCATGCCGGTCAGCGTGGTGCACCGCGAAGGCTGCGACAAGCGCAGATTTCGCAGGGCAGCCCTGCGGGGCCCGCATACCGGCTGGGCATACTGGCGCCATGGAACTGACGGTGTGGCGCACCTTCGTGACCGTGTGCCGGCTGGGGTCGCTGTCGGCTGCGGCCGCCGAGCTGAACCACACGCAGTCGGCCGTCTCCCGGCAGATCGCCGGCCTGGAGCGGCAGCTCGGCGTGCCGCTGGTGGAGCGCCATGCGCGCGGGGTGCGTCCGACGGCTGTCGGCGAGGTGTTCCGGCGCCACGCCCTGGCCACGCTCAACGAGGCCGACCGTGCGGTGCGTGCCGTGCGGGAAGCGCGTGAGGGGGCGCTGGGCCGGCCGCTGGCCGTGGGTGCGACGCCCTCGCTCGCCTCGGGGATCGTCCCGGAGGCCATCCGGGGCCTGTTGAAGCGGTCCGGATCCCTCCGGTGGAGCCTGCTGCCGGGGCTGAGCGCCCAACTGCACACCCGTGTGACGGCCGGCGATCTCGATGTCGCCGTCGTCACCGATGCACCGCCGGGGCTGCCCCAAGACCCGCGGGTCGAACGCCGGTTCCTCGGGCTGGACGACATGGTCGTCGTCCTGCCCGCCGGTCATCCGCGGGCCGGGCGCGGCCCGGTGCCCATGCAGGCGCTGGCCGACGAGACATGGGTCGAGGACAACGACGGCTCGGCGGCGCTCCTGCGCCAGCACGCCGCCCGCGCCGGCGTCAGCGCCCGCATCGGCCTCGGCGCGGCCGATCTGCTCGGCAAGCTGGCCCTGGTCGCGACCGGTCACGCCATCGCGCTGATACCCGGGGTGCTGACGTGCGCGCTGCGGGCCGACGTCACCACGGTGGCTCTGGCCGACCCGCCGACCCGCGGCATCTACACGCTCACAGCACGCCGTGACCCTCACCCCGCCGCGGCGGGTCTGCTCGACGAGCTCGCCGCCGTCTTCGCCTCGCACCGTCCGGCCGGGACGGACGCCCGCCCGGCTGCGCCGGCAGTCCATGACGGCCTCACGGCAGCACCGCACGCAGATCCGTGAGGCCCTGGACCCGGGCGGCCCGGCCGGCAGGCCGGTCGAGCGCGGCTGCCGGTGCGTTGTGGCTGGGGACCGGCGGCCATGGTGCCGCCCTGCCCGGGGGGCTCAGGGGCGCCGCCCCGTGCTGTGCCTGGCCGGGCCCGGCACCCGGTCGAACGCTCGCCGCAGCCGTTCGACCGGGTGTGTCTCCTGTCAGGTCTGGGGCTGGAGCGCGGGGCCGAGTGAGGAGAACGTCTCCTTGCTGACGATCCGCCGGGGCGGCCACGTGATGTTCTTCGGCGGCCAGCTCTGACCGGTCCGCTTCAGGAACCAGGCGGGCGGCTCGTACATCGGCGGCTCGTAGCCCTCCGGGAGAGCCGTTTGCCACTGCACGCCCTCGCGCCGCTTGTCGAACTCCTCCTTCAGGCCGCGCAGCAGCTCCGGCTTCACCAGCAGGTCGACGGCCGTCGCCGCCAGGTACTTGGCGGCCGCCCGCACCGCGGCGTGGCCGGGTGCCGAACCCGCGCACGAGGCGGTGGACCAGGTGTGCATCTTGGTGCCGATGGGAGCCAGGGCCGCGCCCATGGAGACGGTGGGCACCTGCCAGCTGATGTCGGCGACATCGGTGGATCCGCCGCCGAGGAAGACCGGGTTGGGCGGGGCCAGCTCGCTGATCTTGTCGTGCAGGCCCGACTGCGGCAGCCCCAGCGACTTCTGCAGCTCCCTGGCCAGCCGCTGGGCCTCGGCGGAGAACTCCGGCGGGCCGATCTGCCGCATGTTGTCGTACATCAGCTCGGCGAACGCCTTGGAGGGGAGCTGGTTCCAGCAGGCGGACGTGATCTTGTGCTGCACGGAGGTGCGGCTGGCCTTGGCGGCGGCCTCGGAGACGGCGATCACCTTCTCCAGCAGGGAGTCGACCCGCTGGACGCTGCCCTCCCGGACGTAGTACGAGATCTGCGCGATCTCCGGGGTGACGTTCGGTATGTCGCCGCCGTTGTTGATCACCCAGTGCAGCCGGGCGGAGGGGCCCATGCTCTCCTCGCGGAGGAACTCCGACATGGACGCCATCATGACGGCCGCGTCCAGCGCGCTCTTGTTGCCCAGCGGGGTGCCGCCGTGGCCCGCGACACCGAGGAAGGTGAAGGTGATGGCGGTCATCGCGTTGGACGTGCCCCAGCCGGTCGCGTTGCCGGTCGAGGGGTGCCAGTCCAGGAACGCGTCCAGGCCGTCGTACACGCCCTGGCTGACCGCGTACGTCTTGCCGATGAGCTGTTCCTCGGCGGTGGAGCCGAAGAACTTGACGGTCACGTCGAGGCGGTGGCGCCGGGCCGCCTCCGCGACGGCGGCGGCCGCGGCGGCGGCCGCGGTCCCCAGCGCGCAGTGGCCGCAGCCGTGGCCGGGGCCGTATCCCGGGGCGAAGGGGTCGTGGACGTACTGCCTCGGGTCGTGTTCCCCGGCGCCGGCCTTCTGCGACAGGCCGGGCAGGGCGTCGTACTCGCCGCTGAACCCGATGACCGGGCCGCCCTCGCCCCGCCGGAAGGTGGCGGTGAACGCGGTCGGGAAGCCGGCCGTGCCGAACTCGATGTCGAAACCGGCCTTGCGCAGGAAGTCGGCCTGGGCGAGGGAGGAGTTCCACTCCCGCAGGCTCAGTTCGGCGTGTTCCCAGATCTCGTCGTTGAGGCCCGTGATCCGCGAGGCGTTCTTCTCGATCCAGGCGAGCGCGGTCCGCTTGGCCTCCGAGTCCTCGGCGAGGCCCTCGGGGGGTGTGTACGCCGCGGCCTGCGCCTCGGTGACGCCGACGGTGCTGTCGGCGGTGGCCGCCACCGCCGGGTCGGCCGTCGCGGTCACCGCCGTGGTGGCGATCCCCGCAGCGCCCAGCAACTGCACGATCTGACGCCGGCTGAGCCCGGATGTGACGGTGCCTTCATGGCTGTGCTCGTTGGGATCGTGCAAGTCGCACACGGGCGCCTCCGGTTCAGTGGTGTGTACACGTACGGATGGTGCCCGGGTACGATCCACTCCCCGCGTTACGGAGTCAAGAGGTCCGCATCTCCGTCGCGTTACGCGTGTCAGCCGGGGCCGGGGAAATGCGGGATGCACCGAGGCGCCGGCAGGCGGGCGGGCCGGCGACGGCGGCGTGCAGGCGGCGCGGGCGTGCCCGGCGGCGGCACGGGGCCGGGCGAAGGCCCGGGGTCCTTCCACTCCGCCCGGCGGGGGTTGCGGGAACGACGCGGCGTTGCCGTGCAGCCGGGTGACGCGCTCGGGCGGCTCGAGGGGCTGAGCGCCCGTATCCGGCGGGCCGTGCTGGGCCGGATACGGCGGCCGATCGGGCCGGCGTCCGCTTCGCGGCAGTCGTCCACGTGTACGTCCTCACCACCCGCCCGTCACTGACCGTGCCGGTTGCGGTGACGCTCGGGCCGCCGTGCTCGGCCGAGTGCCTGCACGACCAGTCCGCGCTGCCCGGATGCGAAGAGCAGCAGCGCACCCCCGGACGCTGCGCAGGCTGGAGAGCACCCGGGCGTCCACGGCCGCCCCACTTCCATGAACGGCAAGCAGTTTGCCTAAAGGTATTAGGCATATGCTTAATCTGTTTCGGTTGAGTGGAGGCAGGTCATGGGCGTCGAGGTCGCGAGCTCCCGGGGGCCCGGCGCCGCCTGCGCGGATGCCGAACCTTCCGACAAACCCCGACCACCTGGCGGAGGCCATGAACACCGAGCACGGCACGATCACCACACCGGTCACCGCGGACATCCTGCGCGGGCACCTCGACGTGGAAGCGACCGCGCACGGTCTGCTGCCGCACCGGCTGCCCGCCCGGGCGCGCCGTCAGATCCCCGACAGCCGGCTGGCCGTGGCCGAGGCCCAGCCCTCCGGCGTGCGGCTGGCCTTCCGCACCCGGGCCACCGTGATCGAGCTGGACACGCTGCCCACCAAGCGCGTCCACCGGGGATTGCCGGCCCCGGCGGACGGCGTGTACGACCTGCTGGTCGACGGCCGTCTGGCGGCCCAGGCCACGGTGCCCGGCGGCAACGTCCGCACCATCACCGACCTGGTCACCCAGTCCTTCGAACTGACGGAGGGGCCTGCCGGCACGGCCCGGTTCACCGGCCTGCCGGCGGGTGACAAGGACGTCGAGATCTGGCTCCCGCACACGGAGATCACCGAGCTGATCGCCCTGCGCACCGACGCCCCGGTCGAGAAGGCGCCGCACAGCGGGCGCAGGGTGTGGCTGCACCACGGCAGTTCCATCAGCCACGGCTCCAACGCCGCGCATCCGACCGCCGTCTGGCCGGCCCTGGCAGCCGCCCGGGGCGGAGCGGAGCTGGTCAACCTGGGGTTCGGCGGCAGTGCGCTGCTCGACCCGTTTACCGCCCGGGCGATGCGGGACACCCCCGCGGACCTGATCAGCGTCAAGGTCGGCATCAATGTCGTCAACGCCGACGTCATGCGCCTGCGCGCCTTCTCCCCCGCGGTCCACGGCTTCCTCGACACCATCCGCGAGGGGCATCCGGCCACTCCGCTGCTGGTCGTCTCCCCCCTCCTGTGCCCCATCCAGGAGGACACCCCCGGCCCGCTCGCGCCCGACTTCGCCGGCGGCACCCTGCGGTTCAAGGCGACGGGCGATCCCGCCGAACGCGCCGCCGGGCGCCTGACGCTCGACGTCATCCGTGCCGAACTCGCCCGGATCGTCGAGCAGCGGGCGGCCGACGACCCGAACCTGCACTACCTCGACGGCCGCGACCTCTACGGCGAGCGGGACTACGCCGAATTCCCGCTGCCCGACGAGGTCCACCCCGACCCGGCAGGACACCGCCGCATCGGCGAGAACTTCGCACGGCTCGCGTTCGGCGACGGCGGGCCGTTCGCGGCCGAGGCCGGCTGAGCAGGCACCCGGTCACACCGACCGCGACCGCCGCACGGCCACGCCGCCGGCCAGGCCCGCGCCCGCGATGCCCCGCGCAGTCCCCGGCCGCCGTGATCCCGGCTCGTCCGCGGCCGCGGCGGCGCAGCGAACCCGGCGGCGGCCGGCTCCTGTCCGCGCAGCGGGGCCAGGCGGTTCGTGCACGAGAGCACGAACGCGCCGTTCCGCTGGGCGCCGCGGGCGCCCCGCTGCCGGCCCTGCAGCGGCCGGCCGCTCCGGAGGGCACCGCGCAGCAGCTGCGGTCCTGGACGCGGGGGCGGTCCGCGCAGCCGGCAGGGCCACATATGGACGCGCCGTTCATTTTCATGCTTATATGGACGTGGCGTTCATTTGAAGTTGCCGGTCGAAGGGAGACCCCTCATGAGCACCACCACCCCTCGCGTCGCGCTGGTCACCGGCGGCTCGGGCGGCATCGGCCGTGTCGTGGCCGAGCGGCTCGCCGGGGACGGTCTCGCGGTCGCCGTGCAGTACGCGGGGAACAGGGCCAGGGCGGAGGAGACCGTGGCCGCGATCACCGCGGCCGGCGGCAGGGCCCTCGCCGTGGGAGGCGATGTCGCCGACGAGACGGCGATGAGCGCGGCGTTCGACGCGGTCGGGTCGGCCTTCGGCGGCGTCGACGTGGTCGTGAACACCGCCGGCATCATGATCCTGGCGCCGGTCGCGACGTTCGACCTCGACGACCTGGACCGGATGCACCGCACGAACATCCGCGGCACCTTCGTCGTCGCCCAGCAGGCGGCGCGGAACCTCCGCCCGGGCGGTGCGATCGTCAACTTCTCGACCTCGGTGGTCCGCACCCAGCTGCCGGCCTACGGTGCCTACGTCGCCAGCAAGGCCGCGGTGGAGGGGCTGACCCTCGTGCTGGCCCGCGAGCTGCGCGGCCGGGACATCACCGTCAACGCCGTCGCGCCCGGCCCCACCGCCACCCCGCTGTTCCTGGACGGCAAGGACGACGCCGCCGTCGCGGACTTCGCCCGGGCGACCCCGCTGGAGCGGCTGGGCCGGCCGGAGGACATCGCCGAGGTCGTCTCGTTCCTGGCCGGCCCCGCGCGCTGGGTCAACGGGCAGGTCCTCTACGCCAACGGCGGCCTCGCCTGACTCCTGCCGCACCCGCGGCAACAGCCCGCAACGGCACCGGCCTGTGGATCACGCCGTGACACCGGTGCGGCCCGGCACGCCGGGCAGGTGGCGGACCGCGCCGCCCGCCTAGACTGACACGCCCCCAACCACCAGGCAGGAGCACACGTGGCGAACAAGGCGGCCGGTCCCGCTGCCCAGGAAGGCAAGGGCCGGGGGCGGGGGCGCAGGCCCGCCGAGGAGGTCCGGGCGGACGTCCTGCGCACCGTGGGGGACCTGCTGCTCGCCGAAGGCATCGCCGGCCTCACCTTCGAACGCGTCGCCAGGGCCTCGGGCGTCAGCAAGACCACCCTCTACAAATGGTGGCCCTCCAAAGGGGCGCTCGCCCTGGACGGCTACTTCCACGCCGTCCGGGAAACGCTCGCCTTCCCCGACACCGGAGACATCCGCGCCGACCTGCTCACCCAGCTCCGCGCCTTCGCGCACGTCATGACCCGGACCCCGGGCGGGCGCATACTGGCCGAGCTGATCGGCGCGTCGCAGACGGACGAGGACCTGGCCACCGCCTACCGGAAGCTGTACTCATCACACCGGCGCCGGCTGGCCGGAGAACGCCTTCACCGGGCCCAGGAACTCGGCCAGATCCGCGCCGACATCGACGTGCAGGTCCTCGTCGACCAGCTCTGGGGCGCCGTCTACCACCGGCTGCTCATCCCCGACGAGCCCGTCACCGACGACTTCGTCGCCGCGCTGGTGAACAACCTCCTGGGCGGAATCCGCCCGCAGTAGGGGCCTGCGGTGGAGCCCGCCCCGCCCGGCTGTGCTGCTCCGCGACGCACCACGGCGTCGACGCCCGTGAACGCTCACGCCGGGCACGCTGTCAAAAAAACTCACGAGCCGCTGTCGATCGGGCCGCGTCCCGTTCGACGTACCGGTGTGAGCGCACCGACGAACGAGGATGCGCCCGGACCTGATGAGGAAACACGTGGACCAGCTGCTGAGAGTGATGAACTTCAACGTCTCGAGCGACGGGATCGGTGCCGGTGAGCACCAGAGCCTTCAGAGCCC